>NZ_JAIELN010000006.1 GCF_019753045.1 Hyphomicrobium sp. | reverse complement strand
GCCTTTTACAGCTTCGATTTCCCCCCCCCCCCCGCGGGGGGGGCGCGGGCTGGGGTGCGGGGCCGCAGGGCGCACCGAAGTTGCCGCCCCTCACCCTAACCCTCTCCCCATAAAGTATGGGGAGAGGGAATTTCTACGCCTGCTTAGCTGCCTTTACGGCGAGAAGAAAGCGACGGATCTGATCAGGGTCCTTGATGCCCGGCGCACTTTCAACACCGGACGACACATCGACGGCGACCGGCTTCGTTAACGCGATGGCATCCGCGACGTTGTCGGGCCCGAGGCCACCCGAAAGCATGAACGGCAGAGCTTCGGCAACACCATCGAGCGCGTGCCAGTCGAACGTTCGCCCGTTGCCGCCCGGAAGCAACGAGCCCGGAGGCGCCTTCGCGTCGAAGAGGATGAGATCGGCAGCGCCCGCGTAGCTGCGTGCGCGTTCCGCGTCTCCGGCCGTCGCGACGGCAATCGCCTTTATGACTTCTCGCCCGAATTGCTTCTTGATGGCAGCAACCCGTTCCGGGGTTTCCTTGCCGTGCAGTTGCAAGATGTCGGGAGCGACGTCATCGACAATCTCTTGCAGCGTGTCGTCATCCGCATCGACCGTCAGCGCAACGATCTTGGCCCTGCCGCGTGCGAGCCCCGCCAGTCGCTTGGCTTGAGGGATGTCGAGATGGCGCGGGCTCTTCGCATAAAAGACAAGCCCGATGTAGTCGGCGCCGCCGGAGATGGCCGCTTCCAACGCTTCAGGCGTCGTGATCCCGCAAATTTTGGCTGTCGTGATCATCTAAGTTCGTGTGTTACGCCGCGGGCGCACCGGTAAGCCGACGCTTCTGCCAGCGTTTGAGAGCGATAAACGTCCAAACGCCTTCGACAAGGCCGAAGGGCCAGGCGCCCTGCAGAAATCCATAGACCGAGCCCATCGCACAAGCGACGGAAAATCCGAGGATACACCAGGGGCTGCTGTCCTCGAACGTGTAGAACAGCAGCATCAGGCTGACGGAAACGAGTCCGAAAAGCGTCAGCGCATCGAATGACATCTAGGATCTCGCTAGCATCAACGGCCGGAGATGGCCAATCGCTGATCTGCCTGGTCGCCAGCTGCTTCGCGTTCCCGCGCGAGGCGATCGGCTTCCGCTTGCCAGCGCGCTGCGCGCTTGCCTTGCGAACGCGCCGTCTGGCGCCATCGGCTCTGCCCCATCCACGTCGCGATGCCGCCAAGTATGACGCCGACGACGAGAGCCACCATGAGATAAATGTAGAACGGCAACTCGATGGAAAGCGCGGGCGTTTCCGGACGGAAGGGATCGAGGATCAGATCCACTGGCTGCCGGTTGGAAACGGCAATCGCGACAAGAATGATGCCGATCGGAAAGCCGATTAGAAGCGCGAGAATACGCCTGAACATGATCTTTCCTCACTCGGCGTGCGCGCAACGAACCGCAGCGGCCGTATCGTCAGTGTTTGCTGCCGTTAAGTTTATTCAACCTGTCACGAAGTTCCTTGCCGGTCTTGAAGAACGGCACGAATTTCTCGGCGACGGCGACCGTGGTTCCCGTACGCGGATTTCTTCCCTGTCGTGACGCACGATGCTTGACCGTGAACGCACCGAAACCGCGAAGCTCGACGCGATCACCTCGCGATAAAGCATCGACAATTTCATCAAAAATTACGTTGACGATGCGTTCGACGTCACGATGGTAAAGATGCGGATTGGCAGTGGCAATCCGTTGCACCAGCTCCGATTTGATCACGTTTCGCTCCCAGCTTCGGCGACCATTTCTTCTTATTTTTCAGAAGGGTGCCAAACTGAGAGAAGACCGTCAAGTCCGAGCGTGGAAATCATCCGATCACGAAGCAAAAAATTTACGGCGTCCCCGGCTGCCGGTCCGAGCAACCAGCCCGCAATGCCGGCCGACATGCCAGCAAAGCCGTAACCACCGCTGTTTCCGGGCTTCCAGTCGGTGACCTTCGCCGTCTGGGGAACGCTTTTCACGTCCTTGAGCCATTTGACCGCTTCGTCCTCGCCGCCAAGTTGATCGATCAACTTCGCATCAAGAGCCTCGCGGCCCGAGTAGATTCGGCCGTCCAGAAGCCCCGGAATATCGGCCGCTTTGACCCCTCGGCGGGTCTCGACCAGGCCAATGAACCACTTGAAGCCATCGGCCACCATGCCCTCGGCGACCTTCTTACTGGCGTCGTCCAGCGGCTCGAACGGCGAGGGTGAAGCCTTCAGCGGGCCACTCTTAACCTCGTTCATTTTGACGCCGATCTTGTCCAGCAACTGGACGACCTCAGGCCACTGCACGATGACGCCGACCGAACCGGTGATCGTGTTGCCGCGAGCAACGATATGATCTGTGGCGAGCCCCGCAATGTAGGCGGCCGACGCCGCCACGGTGCCGAATTGGGCGACCACGGGCTTCTTTTTGGCAAGAGTACGGATGCCTTCGAAGAGCGCCTCGCCCCCCGTTGTCGTGCCGCCGGGACTATTAATGAACAGCAGAACGCCGGAGACGCTGTTGTCGTCGCCGATGTCCTTCAGCATTTTGAGCTGATCGCGATCTTCCGTGATGGTGCCTTCGATTGTCACGCGGGCGATCTGTTTTTCGCCGGTAAGCGAAGCAAGCTTGTCGCCGCCGAATGCCAGCGCGCCGATTGCGAGAAGGACGCCGGCGAGCCCGGCGGCGCGCCAAATCGATACCGACCGGCGAAGCCGCCTGCGATCGAGAACCGTTTCCGTTTCAAGCATTGGGGGTGGTGCCCTTTCCGTCATCTCGCGGCAGGTCGAGCGGGAGGCCCGTCAGCGCGGATCGTTCTGGCGGCGAACGTAGGCAAGGTTGCGGCCGCGAGCAACGGGGAAGCCCGCGACGTCTCGCCCAAAAGTTAAGGCGCGCGGCAGAGTTTGCCGCGCGCCTCCAATTTCTTAACTCTGACCGAGGCCGGACCAAAGCCCGGCCCCAGGTCTGGACCCAAGTCTGGGCCAAACCAGCCGATTACTCGGCGTCTTCGGCGCCTTCGCGCTTCTTGATGGCGGCCTTGAAGATGTCGCCGAGCGAAGCGCCCGAGTCGGTCGAGCCGTACTGAGCAACCGCCTGCTTTTCTTCCGCAAGCTCGAGCGCCTTGATCGAAACCGCGATACGGCGCGCTGCCTTGTCGACCGAAAGGACGGCCGCGTCGACTTTGTCGCCGACGTTGAAGCGTTCCGGACGCTGCTCCGAGCGATCACGCGAGAGATCGGCCCGCTTGATGAACGACGTCAACTCGCTGTCTGCGATCCTGACTTCGATACCAGCGTCGCTGACCGACGTGACCGTGCCGGTGACGGCATCGCCCTTCTTGTACTTCGCCATGGCGTCTGCCGGATCGCCCGACAGCTGCTTGACGCCGAGCGAAATGCGCTCCTTCGAGCCGTCGACATCGAGAACGATGGCTTTGACGTTGTCGCCCTTCTTGTAGTCCTTGATGACCTCGTCGCCGGCCTTCTGCCAGTCGAGATCCGAGAGGTGGACCATGCCGTCGATACCGTTGTCGAGACCGATGAAGAGACCGAACTCGGTGATGTTGCGGATCGGACCTTCGACGACCGAGCCCTTCGGGTGCTGCGTCAGGAACGCATCCCACGGGTTCTCCTGCGTCTGCTTCAGGCCGAGCGAGATACGGCGCTTCTGCGGATCGACTTCGAGAACCTGAACTTCGACCTGCTGGCTCGTCGAAACGATCTTGCCAGGGTGCGTGTTCTTCTTCGTCCAGCTCATTTCCGAAACGTGGATCAGGCCTTCGACGCCCGGCTCCAGTTCAACGAACGCACCGTAATCGGCAATGTTCGTCACGGTGCCCTTGACGCGAGCACCGACCGGATACTTGGCTTCGATCGCCGACCACGGGTCGGACTGAAGCTGCTTCATACCGAGCGAAATACGCTGCGTTTCGGGGTTGATGCGGATGATCTGCACCTTCACCGTATCGCCGACGTTGAGGATTTCGGACGGATGGTTGACGCGGCGCCATGCCATGTCGGTGACGTGGAGAAGACCGTCGATGCCGCCGAGATCGATGAACGCACCGTAATCGGTGATGTTCTTGACGAGACCGTCGATGATCTGGCCCTCGGCGAGACGAGCGACGATTTCTGTCCTCTGCTCGGCGCGGCTCTCTTCGAGAACCGAGCGGCGCGAAACGACGATGTTGCCGCGACGGCGATCCATCTTCAGGATCTGGAAGGGCTGCTGCTGATGCATCAGCGGTCCGATATCGCGAACGGGGCGAATGTCGACCTGCGAGCCCGGAAGGAACGCCACGGCGCCGTCGAGATCGACCGTGAAGCCGCCCTTGACCTTGTTGAAGATGACGCCCGTAACCTTCTCGCCCTTTTCGTAGAGGCGCTCGAGGCGGGTCCAGCTTTCTTCGCGGCGAGCCTTGTCGCGCGAGAGAACCGCTTCACCGAGCGCGTTCTCGACGCGCTCAAGGTACACTTCAACGGTGTCGCCGACTTTAAGGTCGCCCGGCTTGCCGCCGACGCCGAACTCTTTCAGAGCGACGCGGCCTTCCATTTTCAGGCCGACGTCGATGATCGCCATGTCTTTTTCGATGCCGACGATCTTGCCCTTTACGACGGAACCTTCGAACAGGTCATCCTTGGCAAGGCTCTCGGCAAGAAGCGCGGCAAAATCTTCGCGCGAGGGATTAAAATCTTTATTGGCAACTTCAGCGGACATTCGTTCTCCTTGATAACTTCGTGGCGCCCGGCTCGGGCCGGGCGAGTTTGGGTTGATGTTTGAAGCGCCAATAGGCAGACCCGCGCGAACGCGATGCCTGGCTTGATGGCGCGGATGTCTGGATGTGATGTCGCCGTGATGGGCCGCAGCCCTGCCGGTCAGAATTCGGGGCCCCTATAGGGCGCCCAACCGGCTGATCTTCCTCTTGACCATCCGACAGCGACGTCGAATGGCGCTGATATAGCCAACCGCCCCCCCGAAAGCAAGGACTACCAAGCCCTGACTTGTATCAGGGTTGTAAGGCCTGCGACCGCCTTAAGCCCTGCCCCGCGGCGGTTTGGCGGGCATCAGGTCCGTACAGACCCCTTCAACGACCTCGGCGGCCATGCCGACGGATTCCGACAGCGTCGGGTGAGGATGGATCGTTTTCCCGATATCGACGGCGTCCGCCCCCATTTCTATGGCGAGACAAATCTCCGAAATGAGATTTCCGGCTTCCGTGCCCACAATGGCGCCGCCGATGATCTGCTCGGTGCTCTCGTCAAAAAGGAGTTTCGTAAAGCCCTCGTCGCGGGCGTTCGCGATAGCGCGCCCCGATGCCGCCCAGGGAAACACTGCCTTCTTATACGCGATGCCTCGCGCCTTAGCCTCCGTTTCAGTCAAACCCGCCCACGCGATCTCCGGATCGGTGTAGGCGACCGACGGGATCTGGCGGGCATCGAAGAAACTCTTCTTCCCCGCCGCGTTCTCCGCCGCGACATGGCCCTGGTGGACGGCCTTGTGCGCGAGCATTGGCTCATCCGCGATGTCGCCGATGGCGAAGATGTTCTGAGCGTTTGTCCGCATTTGCTTATCGACCGGAATGAAGCCACGGTCGGTAACGCCGACACCCGCGTTGCCCGCGCCGATCGCCTTGCCATTTGGCTTGCGCCCGACGGCGACGAGCACCATCCCGTAGCGCTGCGGCCCGGCTGGCGCATCGGCACCTTCAAAACTTATATAAATTCCGTCTGGCTTGGCTTCCGCCGCAACGACTTTGGTCTTCACCATCACCCGGTCGAAGCGGCGTGCATTGACCTTCTGCCACACGTTGACGAGATCGCGATCAGCGCCGAGCATCAGGCCATCGAGCAACTCGACGACATCGAGCCTTGCGCCAAGCGTCGAATAGACCGTCGCCATCTCGAGCCCGATAATGCCGCCGCCGATGACGAGCATCTTATCGGGAATTTGCGGAAGCTCGAGCGCTCCGGTCGAATCGACGATACGCGGATCTGACGGCATGAACGGCAGCGTCGCCGCCTCCGACCCGGCAGCGATGATGGCCTTTTCGAAACGCACAACCTCTTCGTGACCGTCGTCGAACACGACAGACATATGATGATCGTCGACGAACGTGCCGGTCCCGCGCAGCGTCGTGACCTTGCGCGCCTTTGCTATCGATGCGAGCCCGCCCGTCAGCTTGCCGACGACGGCATCTTTGAATGCCGCAAGCTTTTTCAGATCGATTTTCGGCGCGGCAAACGTAATGCCGTGTTTGCCCAGCGCAGCCGCCTCGTCGATGACAAATGCCGTGTGCAGCAGCGCCTTCGATGGAATACAGCCGACATTCAGACAAACACCGCCAAGCGCGGGCCACCGGTCGACGAGGATGGTCTTCGCGCCGAGATCGGCAGCGCGAAAGGCTGCGGAATAACCGCCGGGCCCGGCGCCGAGCACCAGCACCTCGCACGAATGATCCGCAGAAGCTGAAAATTTTTCCGCTGACGCAGCAGCAATCGGAGGCGCTTCCTTTTTCGGTGGTACCTTCTGGGGCTCGGCGGGACGCTGTGCTCCCGCATCCGTTTCGAGCGTCAGGATCGGACTGCCTTCGCTGACCTTGTCGCCGACCTTGATCAGAACCTCGACGACTTTGCCGCCCTCAGGAGCCGGCACATCGAACGAAGCCTTGTCGCTCTCGAGCGTAATGAGCGCGTCTTCGGCGGCGATGGTTGCGCCCGCCTTCACGTGCACTTCGATGACGGGAACATCCTCGAAGTCGCCGAGAACCGGAACGCGAATTTCTTTTCTGCTCATTCTCGCGCCCTATAAGACCAGCTGGCGAACATCGGCCAGCGCGTCGCAAATCTTTCTCAAGAACCGCGCGGCAAGCGCGCCATCGACCACGCGATGGTCGTAAGAAAGACAGAGCGGCAGCATCAACTTTGGCTGAAATGCAGAACCGTCCCACTGCGGCTTCATCTGTGCGCGAACCGCACCCAAAATGGCGACTTCCGGCGCATTGACGATGGGCGTGAAACCCGTGCCACCGATGCCGC
Organism: Hyphomicrobium sp.; assembly: GCF_019753045.1. GTDB lineage: Bacteria > Pseudomonadota > Alphaproteobacteria > Rhizobiales > Hyphomicrobiaceae > Hyphomicrobium_B. The sequence continues at coordinate 304,866 of NZ_JAIELN010000006.1, read as the reverse complement.
CAAGGCTCGATATCGAGAACGTCGCGCCTTGAATGTCGGTCGGCGTGATCTTGCCGTCGCGCATGCGCGCCGAAACGGCCGTCAGCTCCTGGCTCAATTCGAGGACGCCCTTGCGATCGACGTCGCGAATGACCGGGACGACAAGCCCGTCCGGCGTGTCGACCGCCACGCCGATGTTGTAGTAGCGCTTGAGGATGAGAGCATCTTTGCCCGGCGCGAGAGACGAATTGACGTCCGGATATTCCTTCAGCGCCGATACCGAGGCCTTCAGCAGAAACGCAACAAGCGTCACGCGATAGTTCTTGCTCTTCGCCGTGGCGTCGAGATCTTTGCGATAAGCCTCGAGATCGGTGATGTCGGCTTCATCGGAATTAGTGACATGCGGAACATTCAACCAGGCGCGATGCAGGTTCGGCCCGGTCAGTCTTTTCAGCCGCGACATCGGCTTCGTTTCAATCGGCCCGTATTTCGAGAAATCTTGTGCCGGAATTTCCGGAATGCCCGCCATTTGCCCTGTGTTGGCGCCCGCCGCCGCCGCGGGCTGGCTGCTCCGCGCGATATAGGCTTTGACATCATCTTTCGTGATGCGGCCCTTGTCGCCCGTTCCTTTGACCTTCGTCAGATCGACGTCGAGGTCGCGAGCGATGCGCCGGACTGATGGGCTCGCGTAAACCGACCCGAAATCGCCGGGCGGCGGTATCGATCCCCCGTCTTTTGCTTCGACGGACTTCCGCTTTTCGGGCGCACTCGCAGCCTTCGCTGCGGCCGCCTCTGACTTTCCGGACTTGTTAGCACCCTTCCCGCTCCCTGTCGGCGCTTCGGGCTTAGCGTCGCCCGAAGTATCGAGCTTCACGATGGCGATGCCTTCGCTAACCTTGTCGCCGATGGAGACGAGGATTTCCGCCACGCGGCCTTGAAAGGGCGCAGGCACGTCCATCGCAGCCTTGTCGCTCTCGAGCGTGATCAACGGATCATCGATCTTCACTTCGTCGCCAGGCTTCACTTGAATTTCGATGATCGGCACATTTTCAAAATCACCGATATTCGGCACCTTGATGTCGACGAGCGGCATGGAGCGGAACCTGTCCTGGTCAGCTGCGGGCTGGATTGGCCTTGTCGGGATCGATCCCGTATTTCGCGATAGCTTCGGCGACCTTGATGGACGGAATCTTATTCTCGTCGGCAAGAGCCTTGAGGCTAGCAACCGTCACGAAATGCCGGTCGACCTCGAAGAAATAACGCAACGTCCGGCGATAATCGGACCGTCCGAAGCCGTCGGTGCCGAGAACCGAATACCGGTTCGGAACCGAGGGTCGAACCTGATCGGCGTAGAGCTTCATGTAATCGGTCGAGGCGATCACCGGTCCCTCGCCGCGCTCGGAAATCATTTGCTTCACGTACGGGACGCGCGGCGTCTCGGTCGGATGCAGCAGATTCCAGCGCTCGACATCATGCGCTTCTCGCGCAAGTTCCGTAAAACTCGTCACGCTCCAGATATCGGCAGGCACGCCCCAGTCATCGCGCAAGAGATCGGCGGCCGCGATGACTTCGCGCAGGATCGCTCCCGAGCCCATAAGCTGAACTTTGTGGCCCGGCGCACCGTCGGGCGCACTGCGGAACAAATACATCCCCTTGATGATGCCATCCTCGGCGCCCTCCGGCATCGGCGGATGCTCATAGTTCTCGTTCAGAAGCGTCAGATAGAAGAAGACGTCTTCCTGATCCGTCAGCATGCGTTTCATGCCGTTCTGGATGATGACCGCGACCTCGTAGTTGAAAGTCGGATCGTACGAGATGCAGTTCGGCACCGTCGCCGAGATGAGATGGCTGTGGCCATCCTCGTGCTGCAAGCCCTCGCCGTTAAGCGTCGTACGGCCCGACGTGCCGCCGAGCAGAAAACCGCGGCTGCGCTCGTCGCCGGCTGCCCACGCAAGATCGCCAATGCGCTGAAAACCGAACATCGAATAGAAGATGTAGAACGGCACCATCGGCACGTCCGACGTCGAATAGCTCGTCGCGGCGGCGATCCACGACGCCATCGCACCGGCCTCGTTGATGCCTTCCTGCAGCATCTGGCCGGACTTGTCTTCCTTGTAAAACATCAGCTGATCGGCATCCTGCGGCCGGTACAGCTGACCGACCTGACTGAAGATGCCGAACTGCCGGAACATGCCTTCCATGCCGAAAGTACGGCTCTCATCGGGCACGATCGGGACGATGCGTCGGCCAAGCTCTTTATCGCGCATCAGCGCCGTCAGAATTCGCACGAACGCCATCGTTGTCGAAATCTCGCGGCCTTCGGAGCCCTTGAGCTGCGACTCGAACAGCGAGAGTGGCGGCGCGTCGAGCGTTACCGTCGACTTGCGCCGGCGCGAAGGCAGGTAGCCGCCGAGATTGCGCCGCATCTTGTGCAGATATTCGTCTTCCGGCGAGCCTTTCGGCAATCGAATGAAAGGCACCTCGGCCAGCTGATCGTCGGCCACCGGAACCTTGAAGCGATCGCGGAACTGGCGAAGCGCGTCGACATCCATCTTCTTTGATTGATGGGCGAGCATCGTGCCTTCGCCCGCCTGGCCCATGCCGTAGCCCTTGACGGTCTTCGCCAGGATGCACGTGGGCTGGCCCTTTTGCTGCGTTGCCGCCATATAGGCCGCGTAAACTTTCGACGTGTCGTGCCCGCCGCGCGTCAAGCGCCAGATCTTCTCATCCGACCAGTCCTCGACGAGCGCCGCCGTTTCCGGATAGCGCCCGAAGAAGTGCTTGCGGATGAATGCGCCGTCACGCGATTTGAAGACCTGATATTCGCCGTCGACGCACTCTTCCATCAACTGGCGGAGCTTGCCGGTCGTATCGCGCGCCAGGAGCTCGTCCCATTGCGAGCCCCAGATCACTTTGAGAACGTTCCAGCCCGCGCCGCGGAAATTGCGTTCGAGTTCCTGAATGATCTTGCCGTTGCCGCGCACCGGTCCATCCAGCCGCTGCAAATTGCAATTCACGACGAAGATCAGGTTGTCGAGCTTCTCCCGGCCCGCGAGCGAAATCGCGCCGAGACTTTCCGGCTCGTCCATCTCGCCGTCGCCGCAGAAAACCCAAACCTTGCGATCTTCCGTATCGGCCAATCCGCGCGCGTGGAGATACTTCAGAAAACGCGCCTGATAGATTGCCATCAACGGCCCGAGACCCATCGAGACCGTGGGGAACTGCCAGAAATCCGGCATCAACCAGGGATGCGGATAGGACGGAAGCCCACGTCCACCGACTTCGCGCCGGAAATGCAGAAGCCGGTCCTCGTCGAGCCGCCCCTCCAGGAACGCGCGCGCATAGATTCCCGGCGACGAATGCCCCTGGATGAGAATGAGATCGCCGCCGTGTCTTTCGGACGGCGCGTGCCAAAAGTGATTGAAGCCTGTTTCGTAGAGGGTCGCCGCGGACTGGTAGCTCGCGATGTGACCGCCGAGCTCCGTCGACTCTTTGTTCGCACGCAGCACCAAGGCGGCCGCGTTCCAGCGGATAGCCGCCGAGATTCGATGTTCGAGTTCGCGATTCCCAGGGAGCTTTGCTTCGTCGTCGACGCTGATGGTGTTGATGTAGGCAGTGCTCGATGCAAAAGGAATTGCCGCGCCGCTAGCCCTCGCCCGTTCGACGACTTCTTCGAGAATATTGTCGGCCCGTTCCGTTCCGCCATACGCGATAACGGACGATATCGAGTCCGTCCAATCGCGGATTTCCGGATCTTCCGGCTTAACAACCTTCTGCTCGTTCTTGCCCATGGCGTCCCTTGTTCCCCGTTGTCGGGGTCACTCGTGAAACCCAAAGCGACCGGCTCGGTTCGAACTGCCGCTTACCTTAAATTGTTTAGCACAAACCTGCGGGCGCCGCTGAGGCGTCTCGCAATGAATAATAGTTTATGACGCTTAGGTTGAGCGGTCGAGTCTGAGCAGCCAAGCTCGCCAGAGAGCAGACGACGCGGCGAACATCACCGCAACAGGCGTAACGCCCCAATATCAGCACTTGTTGCTGGCGAGCTCGATCAATCGCAATGCCGCGGCGAATGCCTGATCTGCGTCCAACGCCGTCGTATCGAGATGAACCGCGTCGTCGGCGGCATGCATGGGGGCAGTGGAACGGCCCCTGTCGCGCGCATCCCTCTGCCGGATATCGGCAAGAAGCTCATCATACGAGACGCTATCGCCTCGCGACTGATGCTCTAAAAAGCGCCTCATCGCCCTGGCTTCATCGGAAGCAGTCACGAAAATTTTCACCGGCGCGTCCGGACACACGACCGTGCCGATATCCCGGCCATCGAGAACGGCGCCGCCGGCCTGCCGGGCAAAAGCCCGCTGATATTCGAGCAGAGCCGCGCGCACCTCGGGAATTTTTGCCACGATCGATGCCGCATCACCGGCACGCGGTCCCCGGAGCGCTGAATCATCGAGGCTCCCGGCATTGACCGATTTCGCAGCCGCCGTCGCCGCCTGAACGTCTTCCAAATCACCGCCGGCCGCGAGGATATCCCTCGCGACGGCGCGATAGAGAAGACCGGTGTCGAGCCACGCAAATCCGAAATGAGCCGCAATACGCTTTGCGAGAGTGCCTTTGCCCGATGCGGCCGGACCATCGATCGCAATGATCAATTGCGTTCTCCCCGTTCCGGAATGATCTGGTCCACATTCTTGCGGTGGAAGACAAGCATCGCGGTCACCGGGCGACCGGCTCATCATATCTCGCCCCGAGCGTCTCCATAAGTCGCCGAAACTCTGGGAAACTCGTCGCGATCATCGTCGAGTCGTCCACGACGATCGGCTTTTCACTCACGAGACCGGCCGTCAGAAACGCCATCGCTATCCGATGGTCGAGATGAGTTGCAACTACGCCGCCCCCCTTGAGGCTGCCGTTGCCGGTAACCGTCAAGCTGTCGCCATCGACCCGCACGATCGCCCCGTTGGCCTCCAAGCCCGCCGCCGTTGCCTGAAGCCGATCGCTTTCCTTGACCTTGAGCTCGGCCAAGCCGTCCATCTGCGTCTGCCCTTCGGCAAAGGCCGACATCGCTGCAAGCACCGGATATTCATCGATCATCGACGGCGCGCGTTCAGCCGGCACGCGGACACCCTTGAGACGCGACGCGCGAACACGAATATCGGCAACCGGCTCGCCACCCTCCTCGCGCTCGTTGAGGAACGTGATGTCGCCGCCCATTTCCTGCAGCGTTTTATAGAGGCCAATACGCGTCGGATTGGTCAGCATGCCCTCGATCGTCACATCGGAACCGGGCACGAGCAACGCCGCAGCCACAAGAAACGCCGCAGACGAAGGATCGCCGGGAACGTGGACATCCCGGCCCACGAGTTCGGCATGCCCCGTCACGGTGATGTGCGTATCGAGACCTTTTGACTCGGTTCGGACCGTTGCACCGAAGTGGCGCAGCATACGCTCAGTATGGTCGCGCGTTGGTTCGCGCTCGACGACTGTCGTTTCGCCCGCCGCATGGAGCCCGGCGATGAGAACGGCGCTTTTCACCTGCGCGGAGGGCACGGGAAGCACATAAACGATCGGCGTCAGTTCACTCGTACCCCTAAGGGTCAGCGGTAACTTCTCCTGGCCGGGCTCTAGAACCTCGAGACCCATTTCCACGAGAGGAGCCAAAACCCGCCGCATCGGCCGCCGCGACAAAGAAGCGTCGCCCGTCATGACCACGGTCATCGAATGCCCCGCGACGACGCCCATCATCAGCCGCGCGCCGGTGCCGGAATTGCCGAAATCGAGCGGCCCGTCCGGCGCTCTGAGGCCACCGACGCCGCGACCCTTGACCTCCCAAACGTCGCCACGCTTCTCGGCCAGCGCGCCGAGAGCATTCACAGCCTTAGCCGTGTTGATAACGTCCTCGGCTTCGAGAAGCCCGGTAATGCGGGTCGTGCCGGTCGCTAGCGCCCCGAAAATCAGCGCCCGGTGGGAAATCGATTTATCGCCGGGAACCCGCACTCGGCCCTTGAGCGGCTGAGCCCGGAGCGATGAAAGCGGTTTCGGTGTGGCTGTTGTGGCTGTAGTGTGCAAATCAACCTTCCAAACCGTTAGAAAATTGGGGGGCATCGGGCACTTTGGCCTCGGTCGAAGCCCGGATAGACACTGGACCGCGACGCCCTGTCAACGGCACGCTCCAACGGCGGGCAAGACATTGTCGGCGAGAGCCCTTGACGCAGTCCGGCCAGCTCCCACTTTTTCGTTTTGACAGGCAGCACCGCCTATGGCAGACGGGCTCCTTCAATTTCCGAGATGTCGAGGCACGATCATGGCGACCAAGCAAGCGCGAGGGACGAAGCGCACCTGTCAGAATTGCGACGAGCGCTTTTACGACCTCGGGCATGACCCGATCATCTGCCCATTCTGCAATGCCAAATATGTGATCGCGTCATCGCCTGCGGCACTGGCAGCCCTTCAGGCTGAGCAGCGCGACTTGGCGGCCAAGAAGGCCAAGAAGGTTGCGGCTGAAGATGCCGACGGCGAATTGCCGGCCGTCGAGGGCGAAGAAGCTCTTGTCGATGTTGAAGCCGATGATACGGCTGGCGGCGAAGACGACGAGACCTTCCTTGAGGAAGAGGAAGAAGAAGGCGGCGACGTTTCCAACATTATTGGTGGTCCGGCCGGCGAGGGCGACGAAGAGCCTTGATAAAGCTCTGAAACGTCCTTGCAGTTTCCTTCAAGACGACTTATCAGGCACGACTTCGGTGGGATCCAGCCCCACCGATTGGAATGGTTCGGGGCTATAGCTCAGCTGGGAGAGCGCTTGCATGGCATGCAAGAGGTCACCGGTTCGATCCCGGTTAGCTCCACCAATCCACTCTTCGGCCAATTTGGCGCATCGCGCCGCGACCGCCGACACGGCTGACCTTCCGAGGCTTTTTATGTAGTGTCCGTCCCCGAACCGATTTGCGAGCCATAATCGCGAACGATAGGGACGGAACGATGCTTAACTGGCGCTTAAATCTTACATGGGTGGCCGTCGCTGTACTGGGCGCGATCTCGCTTGCCATCGTTGCGCTATCGCGAGGCGAGACCATCAACGCCATCTGGCTCGTATCCGCCGCGATATGCTCCTACCTCCTCGCGTACCGGTACTACAGCCGCTTCATTGCCGACCGCGTATTGCGCCTCGATCCTAATCGACTGACCCCAGCCCAGCGCTTCAATGACGGGCTCGACTATTGCCCGACCGATAAAACTGTCCTCTTCGGCCATCACTTCGCAGCCATCGCCGGTGCAGGTCCGCTCGTCGGCCCCGTGCTCGCGGCGCAGATGGGATATCTGCCTGGAACGCTCTGGCTGATCTTCGGCGTGATTTTCGCCGGCGCCGTGCAGGATTTCATCATGCTTTGGGCTTCGACACGCCGCGACGGGCGATCTCTCGGCGAGATGATCCGCACCGAACTTGGCAACACCGCCGGCACCATCGCAATGATCGGCGTCCTTCTCATCATGGTCATCTTGCTGGCGGTCCTGGCGCTCGTCGTCGTCAAGGCGCTGAAGCAAAGTCCGTGGGCAACGTTCACCGTCATGATGACGATCCCGATCGCCGTCTTCATGGGTTTTTACGGCCGCTTCATTCGGCCCGGCCGGATCGCCGAGATGTCCATCATCGGCTTTGGCTTGTTGATGCTTTCGCTCATCCTCGGCCGCCACGTTGCCGAAGATCCGACGCTCGGGTCGATGTTCAACTATTCGGGTGAGCAGCTTTCGATGATGCTGATCGCCTATGGTTTCGTCGCCGCCGTGCTGCCGGTGTGGACGCTGCTCGCGCCGCGCGACTACCTGTCGACGTTCTTGAAAATCGGTACCATCGCGGGCTTGGCGATCGGCATCTTCTTCGTCCTGCCCGAACTCCGAATGCCGGCCGTTACGAAATTCATCGACGGCAGCGGACCTGTTTTCGCCGGCAACCTGTTCCCGTTCCTGTTCATCACGATTGCTTGCGGCGCGATCTCCGGCTTCCACTCGCTCGTCTCGTCCGGAACGACGCCGAAGATGCTCGACAATGAGGTCAATGCCCGCTTCATCGGCTATGGCGCGATGCTGATGGAAAGCTTCGTTGCCATCATGGCTTTGGTCGCGGCCTCGACGCTCGACCCGGGGCTTTACTTCGCGCTGAACAGCCCAGCAGCTTTGATCGGGACGACCCCGGAAACGGCCGCCGCGGCAATCTCCGGCTGGGGCTTCACCATCACCCCGGACGCGCTGAGGGAAACCGCAGCCCACGTCGGCGAGTCGACGATCCTCTCACGCACCGGCGGCGCACCGACGCTTGCCGTCGGCATGGCCGAAATTCTGTCCAGCGCCATTGGCGGCAAAGCCATGATGGCGTTCTGGTATCACTTCGCCATTCTCTTCGAGGCGCTCTTCATTCTGACGACCATCGATGCCGGAACGCGCGTCGCCCGCTTCATGATCCAGGATCTGATGGGAACGGTGAGCCCGGCTCTGAGAGACACCCGGTCATGGACGGCAAACATCGCGGCAACCGCGGTCGCCGTCGCCGGATGGGGCTATTTCCTCTACCAGGGCGTCGTCGATCCCTTGGGCGGCATCAATACGCTCTGGCCTCTATTCGGCATAGCGAACCAGATGCTCGCCTGCATCGCGCTGACGCTTTGCACCGTCATCCTCTTCAAGATGAAACGGCAGCGCTACGCTTGGGTGACGCTCGCGCCCGCGACCTGGGTCGCGATCTGCACGCTGACCGCCGGCTGGCAGAAAATCTTCAGCGAAAACCCGGCAATCGGCTTCCTGTCTCACGCGGGAAAATTCTCAAACTCGCTCGCCTCGGGCCAGGTCCTTGCACCCGCCAAATCAATCGAGGACATGCAGCGCATCGTCTTCAATGACTACCTGAACGCCACGCTGACTGGACTTTTGATTGGGCTTGTCGTCGCCATGGCGGGCTTCGGCATAGCAGCGGTGATGAAGGCCCTCGCCGACCCGAATATTTCGGCTCGGGAGAGCGCTATGGTTGCGGCGGAGTGATGCATGACAAGATCCAGCACCAACCTGCTGTTCAAGTTTGCAACCGGCGTCGCGAAGACCGCGCGGCTGATGGTCGGCGTCCCCGACTACGAAGCCTACGTCGCCCATCGCCGTCGTGCTCACCCGGATGAACCCGTTATGAGCTACGAGGACTTCTTCCGCGAACGTCAGGCGAGCCGATATGGCGAAGGCGGCGGCAAAATCAGCCGCTGCTGCTGACGGAAAATCCCGGCCAGAGATCAGTGCGGCAAAACGCACCGTCCCGCGTTTGTTGATTACGCTCGCCGCGTTCTCCCGCAAATGACCACGAGGCCACCCCCCGCGAGGATTGATCCGGCGCGCGTCCACCGCTACGAGGGGCCTCATGGCACCTCCTCTCATTACGCTCAAAGACATCAATCTGACTTTCGGCGGAACTCCGCTGCTCGAAGGTGCAGAGCTGACGGTCGCCGTCGGCGATCGCGTCTGCCTCATCGGCCGCAACGGCTCGGGAAAATCGACCCTGCTGAAAATCGCAGCCGGACTGGTCGAACCGGATAGCGGCGAACGCTTCGCCCACCCGAATGCAAGCATTCGATATCTTCGGCAGGAAGCCGATTTCACGGGCTTCAAAACCGTCCGCGACTATGTCGAGTCAGGCCTCGGCCCAACCGACGATCCCTATCAAGCCGAATACCTTCTGAGCGAACTCGGGCTCTCCGGCGACAGCGACCCCCAGCATCTCTCGGGCGGTGAAGCGCGGCGCGCAGGCCTCGCGCAGGCGATCGTATCGAAGCCCGACGTCCTTCTGCTCGACGAGCCGACAAACCACCTCGACCTCACCGCGATCGAATGGCTGGAATCGACGCTCCAGGCATCACGCTCAGCGCTGCTCCTCATCAGTCACGACCGGCGATTCCTCGAAACGCTGTCGCGCTCGACCGTCTGGCTCGACCGGGGCAAGACGCGGCGCCTCGAACAGAGCTTTGCGGCATTCGAGGATTGGCGCGACAAGGTCCTCGAAGAGGAAGAAATCGAGCGCCATAAACTCGACCGTAAGATCGTCCGCGAAAATCAGTGGATGCATGGCGGCGTCACAGGCCGGCGCAAGCGAAATGTCCGCCGTGTGCGCGAGCTGAAGGCCATGCGCCAAGAGGTCCGCGAGCAACGCCATACCGTCGGAACGGTCCGACTGGACGCTTCAGAAGGCAGCCTCTCCGGCAAACTCGTCGTGGAAGCGACCGGCATCTCCAAAGCCTATGGCGAAACCGATATCGTCTCGAACCTCGATCTCCGCATCATGCGGCACGACCGGCTCGGTATCGTCGGCCCGAACGGCGCCGGCAAGACGACACTGATCAAGTTGATGACGGGAGAAATAGCCCCGGACAGCGGCAACATCCGTCACGGCGCCAATCTCGAAATCGTTGCGCTCGACCAGAAGCGCGACGAACTCAATCCCAATTGGACGGTGTCCGACGCGCTGACGGGCGGACGCGGCGATCAGGTCATCATCAACGGCAAGGCCCGGCATGTCGCGAGTTACATGCAGGACTTCCTGTTTCTTCCCGAGCAGCGGCTGTCGCCGATTCGCGTTCTATCCGGCGGAGAACGCGCACGCTTGATGTTGGCGCGAGCGCTGGCCAAACCATCGAACGTGCTCATTCTCGACGAGCCGACGAACGATCTCGATCTCGAAACACTCGATCTCTTGCAGGAACTTCTGTCCGACTACGCCGGAACGATTTTGCTCGTCAGCCACGACCGCGATTTCCTCGATCGCATCGTAACGAGCGTATTGGCGCCCGACGGCGACGGCCATTGGACCGAATATGCCGGCGGATATTCCGATATGCTCGCCCAGCGCAAAGGCGAGGGGCTGAAAAAGAAATCGCAATTGAATTCCGCCGGAGCGTCCCGCAAATCCGCGGCAGACTCAAATGCCCCGCCTGCTCCCACGAAACAGAAACTATCTTTCAAGGATAAGCACGCGCTGACCACGCTTCCCCTCGAAATAGCGAAACTTGAAGAAGAGATCCGGCTGATCGCCACAAAGCTCGCCGACGCCGATCTCTTCACGCGAGACCGCCCGGCGTTCGACAAAGCAAACGATAGATTGGCAGAGGCCCAGCATCAGCTCGAAACGGCTGAAACGCGTTGGCTGGAACTCGAGGAAAAGCGCGAGGCGATCGAAAGCCTCGGATGACGCAAATAAAAAAGCGACGACCGAGAGACTCGGCCGCCGCTTAATAGTTCGACCCTAAGGCCGACCCCATCCGAATTAGATGAGATCGATCTCAGCCGGCAGATAGCTGGTCACTTCGAGACCAACTTCCTGCTCACGAACTTCAGGCTTCGACCACGACTTCATGGCTTCCTCCAAGAGTGGTTTGTCCACGCTTAACGGGCGTCTACATATGCTTGCCCGGAAATAAGTGCCAATCGTATTTACAATGACCACTCATAAGCCGGCCTAATAACAATATAACACTTCGCAAATGCGAAAGGTTATAAGCCGGCTATTGTTTGGCCGCCCATTGATCTTTGACTTCGTCACATCTCTTGGTGATGAACTCGTTCACTTCCTCGACGATGGAACCCGATAGGATGTTCACGGTGTTGTCTGCCGCCGTTGCTGTCCAAAGCGCACTTTTGATCAGAGTCGGCGCTTCGATCTTTCCCCACTGAGCTTGCGCCTTGATCGCCTTCCCGTTCTCGAACGTCACTTTCGGAGTCAAATCGAACGAGAAATCCGTCGCGCCCTTCTTCTCGCTTGCAATCGAGCATGTGACGGTGTGCTTGACGAACACCACCTCGGCTTTCGGCTCGGTCATCGCCTTCACCAGATCGCCCCGCTTGACGCTCAAGTCTGTCGAGCAGTGGGCGCCATCGTAAGGCCAGGTCACCTTCAGTTTGCCCACGAGCTTCACAAGCTGTTCCTTGCGCCAGCTTTTGACCACATGGCAGGCGATGTCGCTTGCCGAGGCGTCTGTCGAGTGGAAGGCCTTGCACAGATCGACCTTGCAGGCCTGACGTGACGCCTTCTCCGCCTTTTCTTCAGGGGTAAGCGGCCCGTCGGGATCGCCCAGGACTTTTCCAGAATCCGAGGCTTTCGCGGCATCGGCTGGTGCTGTCGCCGGCTCCTCTGCGACGGCGATTGAGCAAGTGAAGGGAACGATCGAAAATGCAAAGGCCGACGCGAACAGAACGGACGCGAATTTCATGTATCCACCTACCCGGAATTAAGACCCTATTGGCCCGGCTCCTTGGCCATGGCCCCAAGGCGGGACGAAGGCAAAAAGCCGGCTCCAGAGCGTTTTAGAGGTGCATGAGGCGCCCGCGACACTGCCCACCCCCGATCACGCTTGAAGACCGGTCCAACACCACCATATCTTCAATAAATCGCCGGGCAGCAATGCCGGTGTACCGGGCGGCCCGAGAGGGCGTCCGGCGAACTTGGAATAGATGGTCGCTTGCTGAGGACCTTCAAATGACACGCTTAACCGCACTTTCGAACCCCTTGCTTCTGGGTTTCGAGGAAATCGAACGGCTGGTCGACCGGGCCGCCAAGGGTGGCGACGGTTATCCACCTTACAATATTGAGAGGATCGCCCGGGATGGTGACGCTGGCGAGCTTCTCCGCATTACACTGGCGGTTGCCGGATTTACGCGCGACGAGCTGGAAATAACGCTCGAAGACAAACAATTGACGGTTCGTGGCAAGCAGCAGGACGACAAGGCACGCGACTATCTCTACCGGGGCATCGCTTCCCGGCAGTTTTCGAGAACGTTTGTCCTGGCTGATGGCATCGAAGTAAAAAGCGCCGAGCTTTCCAACGGGCTGTTGGCCGTCGATTTACAGCGCCTAGAACCAGAGCGCCTCGTCCGGCGTATTGAGATAGGGACGGCGAAGCAGATCAAAAGCCGGACCTGAGCTGAGTCTTTCGCGTCACAGCGCCGGCGGCCGAATCGTCGGAGGATCGGAGCACACTCGCAGAAGGGAAGACCGCCAGAGGGCCACACCTTTCCGAGCTGCGATGAGAGCCCGGCCTCGACACAAGGAGGAAGAGCGTCATGAATACTAAGACCACCGCAAAAGCTACCGAAGTCCGCGATCTTGTTGGACCCGTCATGAGCGAGCTGGAGCTCGCACGGCTTGGCGGCGGCGAGGTCGCATACATCAAGACGCTGACCTCGGACGAAGCGATCGAGATGTTCCCGCAGATAGAAGGTCTCCCGAAGGGCATTCCGCTTTTTTCGCTTCACGCAGCCGACGGGACGCCAATCGCGCTGACCGACACGCTGCAAGCGGCCATTGGACATGCTCAGGAAGACGAGTTGTCGATCGCACCGCTGCATTAAAAAACGACGCGACGACCCTCTAAATGCGAAGAGCCGCCCAATCCCTTGGGTGGCTCTACTTTTTTCTCATGACACTGTGGCGCGCGGGCCCAGTATGCTTTGGTGAAGACTGCTTCAGTTGTGATAATGGGCGTATTGGCCCTTCGGCTTGAAACGCTCCAGATAGTCAGGAACGATCCCATCGATTGATGCCGGCCGTTCCACGCCGAGCGCCTCAATCGTTCGACCTTCTTTTTTCGCAGCTTCCGACACAACGTTATCCGACTGCAGCAACCGGACCTGATCGAGCGTTATGGGACGCAGCGAATTCGGGAGCGGAGAACTCAGGATGGCCATGAGCTTCGCCAGCCCGAACGGAATGGGCAGCAGGAGCCGCCGGCGATCCGCATAGCGAAGCGTCGCCGCGAGCAGATCCCTGAAAGTGAAAATCTCCGGGCCGCCGAGCTCATAGATCGTGCCCGTCTTTCCGCCACCCGTGGCAGCATTTGCAGCCGCCTGCCCGACATCTCCCACGAAGACCGGCTGGAATTTGGTGCCGCCGCCCCCGATCAGCGGAAGAAACGGACTCATGCGCGCCATCGATGCAAATCGGTTGAAGAACTCGTCCTCCGGACCGAACACGATGGACGGCCTCAAGATCTGTGCGGTGGAGAATTCAGCGAACGTCGCCCGCTCTCCCTCTGCCTTCGTTCGCGCATATCGCGAGGCGGACGCTGCGTCCGCGCCAATCGCCGAAATATGGACAAGCCGGGCCGCGCCCGCTTCCTTGGCGGCCTTCGCAACACGCGCCGCGCCCTCGGCGTGCAAGGCTTCGAAGGTCTGCGCGCCGCTCGGCGCCAAGATCCCGACGGCGTTGATGACGATCTCGGCGCCTTCCACGGCCCGCGCGATCGAATCGGCAAAACGAAGGTTCGCCTGAACTCCGTAGATCTGCCCGACGACGCCCATGGGTTGCAGATAGCCCGCGAGATCCGGCCTGCGGACGGCCGCACGCACCCGGTAGCCCTTGCGGGCCAACGACCAGACAATGTAGCGACCGACGAAACCGGAACCTCCGAAAACCGTCGCCAGCTTGCCGTTTTCTGCCATTCCGAAACCTCGATGCTGCAGCCTCGATGGGCTCATTTGCTGGCTGCAGGTCTAACGATCCAAATTGACGCTGTGAAGCCTGTCGGACTGCCTCATCCCGAGAGTTGATGGCCGGGGGTTGATGGCCAAGGTAGATGGATTGTCTCACCCTGCTAACTCGTAACGCAATTGACTGCGGCGCTCGCACAATCTACGTGACACATCGGAGCCCAGATGGCGGAATTGGTAGACGCACTGCTTTCAGGTAGCAGCGCTCACAAGGCGTGGAGGTTCGAGTCCTCTTCTGGGCACCATTCCCTGATTGTTAACACCGTTCTGGCCTGAACCTAACGAAAATTCGGCCTGAATATTGGACGCGTTCGCGGGCTACAAATCTTCAAGCCGGCGAGCGGCAAGCAGCACGATCGCTGGTTCACGGCGCAGTAGCCTGTTCCGAAGCCGACATGGCCCAGAAGAACGACCCCAGCGAAACGCAAGCTTGTGGACAGGGTCTATCACCTGCGTGAGCGAGGTGATCTTCCTCCGACAAGCATCGCCTCAAATGTGAATTGCTGCGTAAGTGAGATGGGCCTGAGGCTGACTTTTGGCGGGATCGGAGGAAAAGGTGCCGCCCGGTCGAGTGCGGCTACGGCCGCATCATCGAGTATTTTAAAGCCCGAGCCTGTTACGACCTCCCGCGACAAGAGCTTGCCGTCGAGACCGATCGTATACCGCATGACAACAGTTCCGGATCGCCGCGACGGTGGGCTCACTTTTGCGCGCTCAACGTGCTTTTGTATCCGCCCAAGGTAGAGACCGATTGCTTTCGCGTCGGCGCCTGTCTTCGCCGGACCGGAACTCTGCTCGGTGGCGACCGCCGATTGAGGCGGTCGCTGTTCGTTGACCTGCGCGGCATCCGGCTGAGAAGGCGCCGGCGGATCTTGCGTCTTGACCACGACTTCCTCGACACTGCTCGCATCCGAAGCAATGACGTCGCGCGACTCGTCCGGCTTTACCTCATCCGATTGAGGCGGGGGTCGAAGGGGAGAAATGTTGACTGGTTGGATCGTCTGCATTGCGTCGCCGAGATTCACGAGTCCCTCGGCCGCGATACCTTGCTCGACGAGTACAATGTCGACGCCTTGCCCGAGGTCGAGCGCATCGCTGACGGATTTTCGCGATGAAGCCAGCATCAAGTTGCCGATCGCGGCGTGGATCAGCACAGACATCGATATTGCGATTAATCGCAGCCGGCTCATGCTGACGTAATTCGTTGCAAACTGTGCCCCTATTCGTGCCGATATTCGCACCTTGAGGCGTCTTTTGGGCCACCGCCTTGAGCACGTATCGAGACGGCCCCTTTGCGATGCCCAAAGCGGCCTAAAGTCGCTTATGTCCGATTCTGGGCCGAAGCAGACCAGTCGCGGGGGAAAACGGACTTGAATGCCGAGCGGTCATCGCTGATTCGGGTTGATGCTTTGAAAGGACTACGAGGAATCGAACTAGTCGACCACTCAACGTTGCAGCCTCGATTTTGATCTAACAAACTTGAGGAAGCGCCGTAGGCGATCGATGCACCCGAATAATGGCCGGATACTTCTCAGCCATGCCGCCACGCCGGCCTATCCGCAACGAAAGGCAAGAGTAGCAGAACCGCAACGCTACGCGGCGAAATCAGACGTGTTGTGAATATTGTGAACAATTTGATACAACCACGTCGCCTTTCGCGCAAAACAGCGCCAGATGGATTTGCCCGTCGGGTTATTTAGCAGCTTCGACTGGTCTGTTGGAATTTGGGGAAGATTCCAAATGGTAATGACTACCGCTGATATTAGCATCTTAGAGGTCTCAACTCCCGACTGCGTCGCCAATGATTTTGACGGCGAGATCGTGGCACTGAATTTGTCGAGCGGTGTCTACTGGAGTCTGCGCGATCTTGCAGCCGCACTGTGGCGAGACGTTACGGCAGGACACAACCCAGCAGCGATCGCTGAGCGCTTGGCTCAGATAGATTCAAATCTTGCCGATGAGAGTCATCTCATCATTGCCAATCTCTTGAATGCCGGCCTGCTGCGCCCATGCAGTGCGAGCCCGGTCGCGCTCGAGGCGAGCGAGACGGTGGCGCGCGCAGAGGCAGGGGAAATTGCCTTCTCGGTCGAGTCCTATGAGGACATGAAGGACCTGATCCTGGCAGACCCGGTGCATGATACCGAGGAGCACCTCGGCTGGCCCGTCGTACGCAACGACGATGGCGTCGGCGCATGAATGCGAGCGCCCTGTCCGGTGCCGCGCAATCTGATGAAAACCGGCCAAGCGCACAACAGCTTTTAGACGCGCTTGACTTGTTCACCGCGCGACACGCTAAACGCGCGCATCAAGTCCGTGTCCGCGTAGCAGGTATGTCTATCCGCCTCCATGTGCCATCGGCCGCCATGGCCGATCTCTATGCGCGTCGGCTCGGTGGTGCGATCAAAACGAATACGGGAACCGATGATCTGCACTTCCACATGGGCGAGCCATCGTCCGTCGGTAGCCCAGATCCGGGAAACTTTGCTTTTTACCAATCCCTCGGACCGGATTTCGAGCGGCTTGCCGGAGAGGCGGGCCTCATCGGCATCGTCGGCCGGCCAGACGCGCACAACAATCCAACCGAACCATGCACGCTTTTCAATCCGCGTACTGGCGTCGGCGTGCAGTGGATCACCTCGCTGGCTCACCTGCCACCGTGGGATGCTGGCTCGCCTTTCCGTCTGCTTATCCACTGGGCAACCGCGCAGCGCGGAATGCGCATGATGCACGCCAGCTCTCTCATCTCAGGGCACCGGGCTATGCTGTTCGTCGGTGCGGGCGGCAGCGGCAAGTCGGGTACGACACTCGCGGGCATCGCCTCGGGACTTCAGACCGTGGGCGATGACTATGTAGTGGTCACCGCCGATCCTCTGCCTCGTGTCCATCGAGTCCATCAGTTGCTGAAACAGGACCCGACCGGCATCAAACGTGTCCTTGGGCAACGCGAGTTAGAGAAGCCCTTAGAGCTGAATTGGCAGGGCAAAGTCGAAATCGATCCCGAATTATATTTTAAAGGATGCATGGCCGAGAGTGCTGACGTTGTAGCGCTCGTGCTTCCCCGGATCGCTCATGCAGATCAGACGAGGTTCGAGCCTCTTCGACCTCAGGATTTATTCCATCACGCAGCCGCATCCATGTGGCAGCAGCTACCGGGCGCGCAGAAATCCGGCTTCGTTTTTGCCACGGCACTGACGCGGCGAGTTCCGACCTGGCGCATGAACCTTTCCTCGGACCCATTTGAGATCGGCAGCGCCGTTCGTCAGTTTCTGGATAGCGGTGTGTCATGACCGCTCGCATAGTCAGCGTCATCATACCGGTCTTCAACGGTGAGCGGCACCTCGGGGAAGCGCTGGCTTCGCTTGAAGAAGAGCCCGGCTTTCAGCTCGACATCGTCATTGTCGATGACGGATCGACGGATCGTTCGCTGGATATCGTCTCAGAAATCAGTCGCCGGGATCGACGCCTGCGCATCATTAGCGGGCAACATCGAGGCGTCGCCGCAGCACGCAATATCGGCGTCCAGGCGGCGCAAGGCGAGTTTGTAACTTTTCTCGATTGCGATGACGTCTGCCCGCGCGGGCGTATTGCGCGCCAGCTCGGAAAACTTCTCGCCAATCCTGATGTGGCGTATGTCGTCGGGCACACTCTACTTTTCGAGCAACTCGATGATGCACAGCGCCCATCGCCAGGTTCGCGGAGCGCAAGCATGTTGCTGCCTACGTTGCACAGCGCGCTATTTCGAAAAGAAGTGTTCAGTCAATTCGGTTTGTTCGACGAAGAACTCGCCTTCTCAGAAGACCTGGACTTTTTCTTTCGGCTGGCTGAGCACGATGAGCCCATGCTCGTCGAGGCCGAGATCGCCTCTCTCTACCGTCGGCACGACGGCAACATGACACGCAACGGTCGCGCCATCCGCGTTTCTACTCTCGAGGTTCTCAACAAATCGATTACCCGGCGAAGGGCCATTGGACGGCGTAAGCCGCTTAACTTGTTCTTCGTGCAGCACCAAGAGGCAGAGATTTTGTTCAATAGACCGCCAACGGATCATGCGCGTGAGCGCTTAAAGACAGGGATCTAATGACGGTTCAAGCTCCTCCTCAGATCTCGGTTATCATGACGACGTACAACGGCCCTGAATTCATCGAGCAATCCATAGGGTCACTTACGGCCGAGGCCGGTGTCGAACTCGATATTGTCGTAATCGATGATGCCTCCACGGACGGAACTCTTGCGCGCCTGCACGATCTTGCGGCGCACGATCCGCGTATCCGCGTTTTCGCCGGGGAGAAACGCGGCATCGCCGGATCACGCAATGCCGGGCTGGCAGAAGTTCGGCACGAACTTCTTACATTTCTTGATCAAGACGATCTTTGCATGCCAGGCCGTCTCGCGCGTCAAGCGGCGCTGATGCAGCGAACGCCCGGTGTATCGGCCGTCATGGGCGAAACGCTCATGTTCCAGACCCTCGGTCCTGACCGGATGCCTTTGCCGGGGACGAATACAGCGCGCATCCTCGGCATACAGCTGTCGGCCGGCCTGTTCCGGACCAGTGCTGTCCGGTCACTTGGATTCGACACCAAATTCACTATGGCAGACGATTTTGACCTGATCCTGCGCCTGCTTGAGACAGATCATGAGATCGCGGTCGAACGTGAAATTGCGACGTTGCACCGGCGGCACGGCGGGAACACTTCGGGGAATGTCGCGGCGCTGCGGCTCGAACTGGTCAAGGTGTTCCAGGCATCATTGAAGCGTCGCCGCGCTGCGGGACGAGTCGGACCGATAACGCATCCGCTGGTGGCATCGATGTCTGTGGCTGGGAACCAATTGCATGTCGGATAACGCTTATGCAGTGGTCATCCCCGCATATAATGCTGCGCGCACTTTGGATGAAGCAATCCGGTCGGTGCTTGCACAGACGGTTGCCGCCAGCGACATCCTCGTGGTTGACGACGGCTCGACAGATAATACGGCCGATATTGCCGCGAGATACGGCGGCACGGTTCGCGTTATCCGGCAAACCAATGCGGGTGCGGCTGCAGCGACTACTACAGGGTTGAAAAACGTATCGGCGCCGTTCGTGGCCGGTTTGGACGCCGATGACATTTGGCTGCCTGACAAAGCCGAACGGCAATTGGAACGATTTGCGCGCGGACCACACGTCGATGGCCTGTTCTGTCGCGTTCGGCGTTTCCAGCACGGCAGCGATGATCGATCGAGCGGTGCGGTTTCCGATGGCCTGTCGCGCTCCGCAATGATGTTGCGCACGTCCGCCGCTGCGGCGATAGGGCCCGTCAACGATCCAGGGGGTGCGCGTGGCCGTGGTGAGATGATCGATTGGTTGCAAAGAGGTCGCGAACTCGGATTGATTTTCGAAACGCTGCCGGAAGTGTTGGGGCTCCGTCGAATTCTCCCGAGGAGCTTGAGTTACGGCTATGACACGATCGCAGATCGCGGTTATCTCGACGTTGTCCGTGCCTCGCTCGGGCGGAGGAGGGCGAGATCGACATGAGGGGCCCTATATTGAAAGGGGCGCGACCGGCCCCAGAGATAGATCTTCTGCTTCAAGCTTGCCTCGCTCCGCCGGACGCAGCCCGTGCGGCTTGGCACCGCTGGCTGGCGAGCCGCGAACTCAACGATGCGAGTTGGCCCGAGATGCGTATTCTAGCGCCTCTTTCAGGCCGCCTGCGGATTCTCGATCCGAACTCAATTTACCGGCCTCGCATCGAGGGACTCGCGAAATCCCATTGGACCCAAACCCAGTTCATGCTGAGTGAAGCGCTGCCAGCCATCAAAGCCCTGCGCAAGGCCGGGATTGAATGCATGCTCATCAAGGGCGCCGCTGGATACGCAGAAGGATTCGGACCAACGGTTCGTCGTTTGATGGGCGATGTCGATTTGCTCGTTCGACAAGAGGATGGGCCGCGCGCCGCCAGCGTGCTAACAGCAGCAGGTTGGGAGGCAACGAACGGCGATTCTGCGCTCCTGCTACGGCAACTCGCGCCGGTGCGCGCGTCCTCAAATTACCGTCGGGGTGTTTACGGCGAAGTCGATTTGCACACTCAGGCGTTTCACTTCTGTCGTCGCGACCAAGAACTCGAAAGCGCGCTATGGCGTGATGCGAAAGTAATCTCGTTCGGCGGCACCGACGTTTGCGTACCCTCTTCTGCGGACAACATCGTGATCAGTCTCGCACATGGCGTGGTTGGCCGCGATGGAGACTGGGCGATCGACATCGGTCAGCGTATCAACGCGGGCGGTGTCGATTGGGATCGCACGATCGAACGTGTCGAGCGCCAGGCCCTAGTTCCGTTGGCACTCGCAGGTCTCAACTATCTGCACGAGCTTGGCCTCGATGTGCCTCAGGAAGTGATGCGCAGACTGGCCGAGACGCCGGTCGCGCCTGGCGTCTGGTTGAAGCATTATGCAAGCATCCGCCCTAACGGACGGAACCGCAAATTGCTGCAAAAAATTGCGAACGTACTATCAACGCCACTCCTGCCGCGTGCCATCTATCATCGGCCGTTCAAATCCGACTATTTGATCGGAGTCGCACGCGACAATCTCGGCGTTTGGTACCCGCGCCGGTGGAGGCGCATACCGCTGGCGCAGGTTCATACAGCAGCGTCGGTAGATCACCGCATCGAAATTAATTCGCACCCGGATATATCGGTATGTGGAGTATCGCTGCGTTTTCCGACGAGCCGCCAATCGAGGAGAGTGTTCATCGAGGTCGTGTCGGGCGAGAGGGTCATTCATCGCCTGCGAGGCCGTTTGCGCTCCCGTGCCGGAAAGCATCAAACTATGCACTTTGAAATTCCGCTCAATGATCTGCCGCCCGGTCAGCGCGTCATAACTCTTCAGGCGCGCCCGTCGGGTTATGTGTCGTCTGCCGCACCGCATGCTGAGGCGATCGCAAAAGCAGCGCCTGCTTTCCAAATAACGGATGCCTGGGCCGCTTGACATCCGGTTCTTCTGCTTGCCACGCGCGCCATGTCGTTGAATGCCAACGTCGCGAATCCAAGGCCGTCATGTCTGACGACCTTCTCCTCTTCAGAACTAAAACACGACGGGCTAGTCACAGACCCTGACGCGCTGATACCGCCAGACGCCCTCGTAATCGTCCCAATAGCGGCGACCGCGTTCCCAGTGGCAATAAGGTCCGCCGTAACGCGGGCCTTCGTAATAGTAGCCGGGCGGCGGCGGGGGATAATAGTAGGGCCGTCCCGCGGACCCGATGATGGCTCCGGCAGCAAGCCCGCCGAAAACGCCGGCAGCGAAATCGCCACCACCGGCCTGTGCAGGTGCGGCAATAGTCAGGAAGACGCCAGCCGCAACCACGCCATGAAGAATGCGTCCCATGATGATGTCCCTCGAATGCCCCTGTGCAGACAGTTTTGATCCGCTTCACATGAACACCCGCTACTTCGCATTCATGGAGAATGTGTGGTCGTGGCGAAAGACCTGCGATCCGCTACTCAAAAATTTGTGCGCATGCCTGCGTCGATCTCTATGGTATGTTTGAAAAAACAGGGGAGAGAGACGATGTACCTCATCGAATATCTTTCGACGCCGGCCGGTCAGCCACCAACGATTTATACGGAGCTGGCACTTGGATCGACGCCTGAAGAGGCCATGGATCAGGCCGATACTCATCTGCCTAAGATGGCGACTAAATTCGGCGCTCAAGGCTACCGTATTATCGATAGCAATAAGCAATGCGTTGGCATCGGCCCGGAAGGGTTTCTGAGCACCCAAAGATCTTGAAGGTGATAAGGCGTGCAGGGCTCGTACCTAGCGCCTATCAGCGAGCGCCTTCACGCCGACGAGAAGCGCAAAACATGCGGCCAACGCTAGAGCCATACCAATTGCCTCATTCGTGGCGGTATAAATTCCAGCAACACAGCTGAGCAAAGCTGCTGCGAGCAAACAAATGATCCCGAAGACCCTCATGAAATGGGCCCGTCCAAATGAGATGCCTATTCGAGCTTCGAGAAGACACAAAAGTGAGGCGCTCTGAGGAAGGTACGGCTCACCACCTCAAAATTTTCCCGATGAGCCATGGGATAAGGCCAAAAAGAGTGATGAACCCTGCAATGGCAGCCGCAGCGACTTTGGCAAGGATAGCCAGGAACGTTGTCAAATAAGAAATGTGCACTGCATGTCGCCCCATTTTTGGCTACACGCTAAGTACGGAGGATGATCCAACCGTGGCACAACAAATACGGAATTGTAAGATCACCAAAAAAGCAGAAGAGAACAGACACCTCATGAGCCGCTGATCACTTCGGCCGCGAGTTACCGATGGCCATTTGGCGGCGACACGTGGCCAGAAGTCACCTGGGACCTCTTACATCTTGCGGGGAATAGCCCAGCAGTTCGGCATATGCTTCATGCCAATTCGAGGATAATAGGTTTCCGCTGCCGGAGCTGCGAGCAGGATAAGCGTCGTACCATCGCCCGCCGCTTTATGTGTTTCCTCTATCAAACGCTTCCCGATCCCCTGCTTCTGATACGCCACGTCAACGGCGAGATCCGATAGATAGCAGCAATACGCAAAGTCGGTTATCGCGCGGGACACGCCTACGAGCTTCCCGCTATCCCTCGCGGTGACGATCACGTTAGAGTTGCACAGCATTGTTCTCAACCGTGCCAAGTCGTCTGCCGGACGCCTTTCGGCAAGGGTCGAGACCACGAGGACGTCCCGGAATTCTTCAGCTGTGAGACTTGGTTCAAAAGAAATTTGGATCGGCACGCGGGTTCTCTAGATTATCAATGGATGAAGCAGTCGCTTCCTAATCCAGGTGATAGCACTGCATACACCCTGGACGTGAAGTTCGAAGCCGGCATCACGCGCGATCTTCGAAAAGATCCATCCAGCGGTTGACGACGCTCTCGCCAAAAGCGCGCTGACTGGCCCCGAATTTATCGAACTGAGAAGTGACCTCAGCCATCATCTCGTCAAGCTCGGCATCGGTGAAGCGCGATCCGCCGCCCCGAAGGCCTCGCGCGACCCAGAGTTCGACGATTTCTTTCGTCGCCTCGAAGTGACATTGAAACGCGTATGTCTTTTGTCCGATGCGGAATGTCTGGTTTTCGACTTTGCGGCCACGCATCAGACGAACCGCCTCCTTCGGCAGGGTCATGGTGTCGTAATGCATTTCAAAAAGCGAAATGGTGGCCGGTGTGCCCGCGAGCAGCGGATCGTTTTCCGCCGCCGGCTCCAAGTCGAGGTCGGTGAAGCCGAATTCGAAGAAGCCTTGCGGTCTGGCTTGGCCGCCAAATGCCTGCGCGATCGTTTGCGATCCGAGGCAGGAGCCCAGGACCGGTTTTCCGGCTTCATGAAATGACCGGACGAGCCCGGTCAGCTCGCGAAAGTAATCAGCATACTCTTCTTCATGCGCACCTATTTCGCCGCCAAAAACGATGAGCCCGTCGAATGCGTCGTGCGATTTCGGAAGCAAATCATCTCGGGTCTTGTAAACCCAGTGCAGCTTGGCACCCCGGTCTTCAACGACCTCACCGATGCATCCGGTTTCCTCGATCCCCTTCATTCCTCCAGGCATGACGGCAAGAATATTCAGTTCCCGGCGTTTTACGCTCACGATAAATCCTCGTTAGGTGCGTGAGGTGACGTTTGAGCTTGGTTGAGCGTGGCAGCGTGACAGGTGGCCGGAGCAATCTCGCATTATGAGCGCTTCGCCTTGATCGCTTTCGGCATGAGATCGTACAAGCTCGCGCGGGTCGCCTCGATGTGCATCTTCATCCGCTGCGCGGCAAGATCTGCATTCTGATCTTCGATTGCCTGATAAATACCCTGGTGGTGATCGTTGGCTCTGTCTTCCAGGCGATTGAAGACCTTGCCGACGGGCAAGAACATGGCCGCGCGCGATTTCTCGACTGCCTCGAGAAGGTAATGGTTCTGCGCTGCCTGTGCGATCGCCAGATGGAATTCGGAATCGCACGCAAAAAATCTCGAGATATTCGCAGTGTTCGCTCGTGCCTCCTTGCTGGCACAGAGCGTATCCATTTCGACGAGAGCCTTTCGCAGCAACTTCAGATGCTTCTTTTCTCGCCGCTTGGCAGCGAGCGATGCCGCGGCGCATTCGTTTGCGAGGCGATATTCGAAGAGACTATCGAGAAGCCCGCGTTGGGTCTCCATGTAGACTTCGATTTCCGCGGGCTTCAGGCGATTTTGACCGAGAACGACAAGTCCGCCAGCTGCGCCTCTTTTGACAACCAGCAGCCCTTCTCCTTCGAGAACCCGGATTGCCTCCCTGATCGTAGTTCGCGAAACAAGCATCTGCAGTGCCAGATCCCGCTCCGGCGGGAGTTTGTCGCCCGGCATGAATCGTCCGAGGAAGATCGCCTTGCGGAGTTGCTCGACCACGAGCTCATAGGTGGCAGCAGCTCTAATCGAGCCTATGGCTGGGTCGCCAGACTTGCTTGCATCGGGCTGCTTCACTGCTTCCACCGAATTTTCTATTGCCAGTTGAATGTGCAGATGACGGGTTATGTAGCATCCATTGGTCCAATGGTCTAATAAATGATGGAATCGCGATTGCGGGCGCGGCGAATTTTAGCATTTGGTGGCCAATCCACAGGCAGGGTCGGCCGGTTGCTTTTTCCTCACGGTAATAAGGATTTCGCCAAACGGCGTGCACAGTCGCCGAGCGCCTCATCGGCTTCAGTCAGAAGTCCGCGAAGCGATACGAATCCGTGAATCATGTCTTCATAGCATTTGTGCTCGACGGCAACGCCGTGCGCCGCGAGTTTCCGCGCGAAGTCCTGACCTTCATCCCGCAAGGGATCGAAGCCCGCCGTGATGACATATGCCGGAGGCAGCCGAGACAGATCATCGCTCAGCAGCGGCGAGGCAAGCGGATTTCGACCGTCCCCATTGGGGCCGAGATAACTCGCGATATAGAAAGGCATGCTGTTGAGAAGAAAGCCCTTCGAGAAGAGCCGCTTGGACTCGTTGGCGCTCGTCAGGTCGGTTACGGGATAGATCAAAAGCTGGAAGCGGATTTTGGGAGCGCCTTTGTCCCTCGCCTGTATGCTGGCAGCGATGGCGAGATTGCCGCCGGCGCTATCGCCACCGACGGCGATCCGACTCTGATCGACACCGAAATCCTTTGCTTTCCTGCTCAAATAGTCGACGACCGCGAACGCGTCTTCGGCGGCCGCCGGAAAGCGATGCTCCGGCGCAAGCCGGTAAGCGGGTGAGACGACCATGCAGCCTGCATCGCGCGCCAGGACGCGGCAAACCGAGTCGTGCGTATCGATATCGCCGCGGATGTAGCCACCACCGTGGTAATAGACGAGCAGCGGGCGGCCGGTGTCCGGCAAACCTGAGGGAATATAGCTTCGTGCCGGGATCGGGCCGGCCGGACCTGGAATGACGAAGTCCCTTACCTCGGCCATTTCCGGCGCCGGGGCGTCGACGGCGGCCATATCCGACTTCCACTCGCGCCGCGCTTCATCAGGATCCTGGATTTCAACCGGCGTTGCGTTCGGATTTTCCGGCTGTTGAAGGATGTTCTTGAGTGTCGGATGAAGTTCGCTCACGGAATAGGTCTCGCTTTGCTTTTTTGCTTCTCTTGGCCGGTGTCGATGTGCGCCGCCGGCGTTCGTCAGATCGTCTTGAAGTAGCGCTTGAGTTCGTAGGACGTGACCTGCTCGGCCAACCATGCCCCCCAGTGCTGATGTTCGACGTCGCGCGAAGCCGCGTAGTGCTCTACGAATGCGGCTCCCAGGTAATCTTTCGCAATCTCCGAATTGCGGAAAAGCTCGGTTGCGGCCGGCAGAGTCGACGGCAAGCGGGCGCAGTTCGCATCCAACGCCGCATTGCCCTCTGCAGCAACAGGCGGCGTTAGCTTGTTCGTCAGCCCGAGATGACCGCCCGCCAACATCGCGGCGAGGCTGAGATAGATGTTGGTGTCGGCGCCCGGAACGCGATGCTCATACCTATAAGCATTCTGACCGGGCTGGCGGATCGCGCGCAGCGCGGCGCTGCGATTGTCGTAGCCCCAGGAGGCGTTCTCAGGCGACCAGGCGCGATGATCGAACCTTCTATATGAATTGACATTGGGCCTGAAGAGAACGGCGAAGTCCGGCATGGACTTGATCAGGCCTGCACCGTAGTGGAGAGCCGCATTTGAAAGCGTGCTGCGCGTGGGATCGTAGAAGGCGTTCTGTCCGTCACGCCAAATGCTTTGATGGACATGGCCGCCGGCACCCGACTCGCCGACCTTCCATTTTGCCATGAAGGTCGCGACTAGCCCTCGTTCGGCGCAGAGCTGGCGAAAGTACGATTTTGCGCGCGTCGCATTGTCGGCCGCAGCGAGGGCGCCAACGGGAGCAAGGGCGAATTCGATAGCGCCATATCCAAGCTCGGTGTGGAAAGCTTCGACGTCTATTCCGAAGCCCTTCATGCGCTGGATAAAGGTCTTCCCGAGGTCACGCGCTTCAGCGACATCGTTGAGCCTGTAAGCGTTGTGCATTCCGCCGAGTGGCTTCATTTCGTGATGGCGCCCTTGCGTCATCAGTTCTTCGTCAGCACGCATCACGAAGGCTTCGAACTCGATGCCAAATCGCGGTTCGTAGCCAGTTTCGGCAAAGCGCGAGGCGACTTGCCTGAGGATCGATCGCGGCGCCAGCGGATAGGGTTCGCCGTCTAGGCCGAACATATCGAAAATAACGGCCGCCGTATCGGGCTGCCAGTTCCACCGCACCGCCGTCTGCGGGTCCGGCATCGCTCGCATGTCCGGAAAGCCATTATCGAAGGAGCTATGACGTGTCACCCAGACGTCGTCGACCGATGTCAGCTGAAACAGGATGGTGCAAAACGCGCCTTGGGCATCGGGCTTGACTTTGGATACCGGGAGAAACTTTCCTCTCAGCGCGCCGTCGAGATCGACGGTTTCCATCTGCACGAATTCGATGCCGGACTCGGCAAGCTGACCTAATGCGAGCCGCTCCGTTGTTGCTGTCGCCATTCTCTCCCCTCGTAGCCTTCTGCGGATTGAGGTGATCCGCTATTTTTGCGCTGAACTTCCGATGGCGGCCGGCTTCTTCATACCGACCCGCTCGTAGATTTCAGCGGGTATTTGTTTCGGGTCCTTGTAGACGTACCACGTGCATTTTCCGCCGTTCTTGGCATCCGGCCAAGTCGGTGGATCGACGACGCGCGTTGGATAGCCGAATTTTCGCATCGGCATCCTCTCGTTCAGCGCGCAGCAGTGCACACAGTAGTGACAGACGCCTTTCTTGTTCCAGGCCCAGTCATGCTCTTCCGTCGTCACACCGAAGTTGAAGGGTGCCTCCATGCGCGGCGTCAAACCGGCCTTGGGATCGTCTCGGTATGTCCTACCGCCTGAGCCGCACGGATCGAACCGCATGCCCCAACGGTCCTCTTCCTCGAATACCTCGATCTCGCCAAGGCGAGCCGGGCCGCTCAAGTGGCCGCGCAAGCCTTCGAGCGCGTAGTGCATGAGCAGATCGAAGGATCTCGGCCAAGGATTATTGTCAACGTCATAGCGGACGTAATAGGCGTACATTGGCGCCATCAGCACGTCCCAGAGCTCACCGATACAGTTCTCGCCCAGCTGACGCGCGGCGACATCGATGAGACCGTAGACCCAATCGCATTTCCGATCGTGCGTATCGCGCCAGATCTCGCGCGCGATATCGAGAAGCGAAGTGGCGTCCTTCGCGCGTCCGGCACTGCAGGCAGCGGCGAACGCTTCGATCGTTGAGTTGTAGCTCGCCCAACCCGCTTCCGCGTCGAATTCAACGCCGTCGTCGAACTTGAGAAGATCGCGAATACGCCGCTCTTCCGTGGCAACCACATCTTCGGATACGCCACGTTCGCGGAGATACCCCTTAATCTCGACGATCCAGTCGCGATAAAGCTCATGCGCTTCGACCGCTTCGCGAACCGTATAGCGGCCGAGCTCTATCGCGTCTTTGAATCGCCCATCGACGATCGCGGCCGCCGCCAGGGTGTAGGTCGATGCCGCGTGCTCGAGATAATTGCCGCGGCGAATTTCGTAACCGATGGCCTCATGCATCACCAGCGGCGATGGCGCTTCCCGCTCCGTGACGCTCATTGCGTTGCTCCGCTGGCTTTGGCTGAAATTTCTGAACGCTCTCGACTTTTCGCCCGGCGCCGCCAAATCTCATCGATCTCATCGTCTCCGACCAGACCGCGCGGACGCAGGATCATACAGAGAACGATGATAGCTCCGAGAAATATGCCCGTAAGGCCGAACATCGTCGGCAATTTGAGCCCCGCGATTTGCGGACCGTTTTCAAGATACCGCATGATCTCGAAACCGAACGTCACCACGATGGAACCGAGCACAGCGCCACTGACGCTATAGGCTCCGCCGACGACCAGCATCGCGAGCGTCAGAAACGTCAGATCGAAATAGAAGCTCTTGGGACTGATCGTCCCAACGAACAAGGCGAAGAGAATTCCTGCGACGCCGCAGATCGCAGCGCTCACGACCCAGGCTACCAATCGCAAGCGCTTGATCCGGACACCCATGGCACTGGCCGCAGCAATATTCTCGCTCGCGGCGCGCAGTTGAAGGCCCCATGACGAGTCCCGGAACAACCGCGCCGCAACGATTGCGAGGATCGCGCATATTGTTGCAAGACCCAGCGTCGCCTTTACGGGAATGCCATAGATCGCCCGTGGCCCCCTCGTCAGATCGACCCAGTTCATGATCACGACATGGACGATGACGAGGAGGGCCAGCGTGGCAATCGAAGCAGGCGTACCGGACTGGCGCACCAGCATTGTACCGACGAGAAATGCAATAAGAACTGTCACCGCCAATGCGATCAGAATGGCGGCCGGCAGTCCGAGTTCAATCGTACCAAGACCGAACGGCGCAGTCGCCAATGCGGTCTTCTTGATGGCCACGGGCGTTGCGAGGATCGCCACCGCATAGGCGGCGATCCCCATGAAGCTGATATGACCGTAATTGGTGATGTCAGCATTGCCCATGAACACCTGCAGGCCGATCACCGCGATGAGATTGACCATGAAGATGAAGACGATGCGTTGATAGAACGGCTCGGCGAAGAGAATCGCGAGAACACCGATGATACCGACCACGACACCCAGGATGAGTGCACCACGGACCGATTGAAGAAAGTTGCTCAAGACTTTTCTCCAAAATCCGGGCGTTCGCCGAGGATGCCCTGAGGGCGGAACACCAAGACAATTCCGATAAGAAGAAAGACGAACGCGTCTCTGAATCCTGCAATCTCAGGCGGAAGCAGAACCTGAAGCCCGACTTCGGCGATGCCGAGGGCGAAGCCGCCGACGACCGCGCCGGGAAGACTCCCAAATCCTCCCAACACCGCGGCGACGAAGGCTTTGAGGACAGGCGCAAATCCCATGAAGGGATCCACGGCGCCGCGTCTCGCAAGAATGAAAATCCCCGCGAGGCCCGCAAGAAAACCCGAGATGGCGAACGCCGACAAGATGACCCGATCTGCCTTTACGCCCATCAGACGGACCACCGGCACATCCTTGGCCGCTGCCCGCATCGCAAGCCCGACGGTCGTGTAACGCATGAGCGCAACCAAGCCGATGATGGCGGCCAGAGTCACAACCGTTTCGAGAACCTGCACAACAGGTATTTGAACTGAACCGATCGAGAGGGACGATGCGAGCCAGTCGGCGGTCTGAACCGCCTTCGGTCTGCTGCCTCCGAATATGAGCGCCACGTTCTGAATAATGATGCTTACGCCGAAGGCCGTAAGCATTCCCGTTGTCGGCGAGGCGCCGCGAACGGGCTTGAACGCGACCCGCTCAATCAACAGAGCGGCGAGAACCGTAATCAGAACGCCGAACGGCAACACGAGAAAAGGGTCGCGCACGCCGAACAGAATGAGGAGAAACATTGCGTAACCGCCAACCGTGATCATGTCGCCGTGGGCGAAATTCACGAGGTGCATGACGCTGAAAACGATAGCGAGACCCAACGCGAGCAACGCGTATTCCCCGCCTACGCTCAGGGCATTGAAGGCCTGCTGCAACGCGTAGTCGGACATCATTCTTGCCCCTCGAGACCGAGATACATTTCCATCACTTCCCCAGATGATTTGAGGTCTGACGCCGTTCCCGAAAACACAAGCGCGCCACTCGCAACGACGTAGGCGCTGTTGGCGAGAGATAACGCTTCGTTTGCATTCTGCTCCACGATGAGCATCGTCAGGCCTTGACCGCGGAGGCTGCTCAAAAGCTCAAAGATCTGATCGACGATGCGTGGCGCGAGACCAAGAGAGGGCTCATCGAGCATCAGCATTTTCGGCCTAGACATCAGCGATCGCGCGATCGCCAACATCTGCTGCTCGCCGCCGGACAGCATGCGCGCGCGCGATGCGTAGCGCTTTCGTAAAATCGGGAAGAGCTCCAGGTATTTCTCAAGATCCTCGGCGATGCCAGCTTTATCGCGACGGCATGCTGCGCCCAGCCGGAGGTTCTCTCCGACCGTCAGATCCGCGAAGACCCTTCGGCCTTCGGGCGTGAGCGTCAAGCCTCGCGCCACGATTTTTTCCGTCGGCTCTTTCGAGATCTCGTGACCATTGAATGCGATGCGGCCGGAGGCGATCGGGGCGAGCCCAACCACTGACGAGATGAGGCTGGTCTTGCCCGCGCCGTTTGGGCCAAGGAGGGCGACGATCTCGCCTTCCTTGACTTCAATCGATACGTCACGGACGGCTTTGATCGGCCCGTAACTCACGTGAACGTTGCTTAGGCTGAGCATCAAGGAGCCGCAACCCAGCTCGGGCGCACGGTCTCGACGGGAAGAACTTTTCCGTCCTTGGCATGCATTACCGTCATTTCTTTGAGAGGCACGCCGCCGCGATCTTTGTAGGTGATCGACATGGTCGTGATGCCCTTCAGATTTTCGATGTTCTTGATCGCTGCATTGATTGCGGGCGGGTCGAAAGAGTTGGCGCTTTCGACGGCGGCCTTTACGACCTCGACGGCTTCTCCGCCGAGCCCGAAGAAGATGTTCTGAGGTTTATGCCCGCGCTTCGTACAATCGTCGTAGAAGGCCTTCAGCGGGCTTCCTTCCGACGGATAGCCGTGCGTGACGAACGTCGCCAAACCTGCTCCGGCGCCCGCAACCTCGACAAACGAAGGATCGTCGAATCCGTCGGTGCCGTAGACCGGAATATCGAGGCCCGCCGCGTTGATCGTGCGAACGAGGACACCGGCATCCGGCACGAGGATGGCCGCGAAGATCATATCCGGCTTTTCTGCATTGTTACGAATCTCGGCGACCTGCGTGTTGTAGTCGGCCAGACCGTGGTGATAGTTGACGCGACCGACGATTTTGCCGCCGAGCTTTTCGAACGCCTTCGCAAAATATTCCGGTGTAATCGCCGAGTAGGCGCCGACATCGTTCGCGATCATCAAAATGGCTTTGCGATGCCCGGCCTTATAGGCCACTTCCGCAGCACCGGCTGCCGAAGCGTTGTCGCCGAAGGGAACAAGGTAGCCGTTTTCCGGCGACGCGACCGGGAAGGCAGGCTGAGTTGCACCCACAGAGAGCACCGGAATGCCCTTCGGCAATGCCAGCTGCGCAATCGGAATCAAGCCGTCATCGGTCGGCGGTCCGAGGATCACGTTCGCACCCTGGTCGAGCAATTCCTGTCCGACGTTACTTGCCGTAACGGCGTCGCTCTTGGTGTCGCGAATAATGAGCTTGACCGGCTTCCCGAGAATGCCGCCCGCTTCATTGATTTGTTCCACACGGCATGTGACGCCAGCCGGGCTGTCGTAGGGCGCCAAGGAACCAGTGACGGCAGCCGCATATCCGATGACTAGCTGATCGTCGGCGCTCGCGGGAAGGCCGGATAAGGCAACGGCAATCATCGAGTTGAGCAACAAAGGCTTTATCTTCACAGTGACGCTCCTTCAGGTTCCAGATTACTGAGTTGAACGATCGTGGCCGATGTAAACTTCAATGACCCGGGGGTGCTTCCGGATTTCCGCGGGCGTTCCGGCAGCAACGATCTCCCCGGCGTCGAGCACGTAGATGCGTTGGCAGAGGGTCATGATGAACCGGAGATCGTGATCGATCACGATGACGCCGCATCCGAAGCGGTCGCGGATCCCTTTAATTGCCGAACCGAGGACTGTGGTCTCGGCGGCGTTCATACCGGCGGCGGGCTCATCAAGCATAAGCAGCGCCGGACCTAGCGCGAGCGCCCTCGCAATCTCGAGTCGGCGCTGATTGCCGTAAGACAACGCTGCCGCTTTCCAGTCGGCGATCTTATCGAGGTTGAACCAACTAAGCAGATCATCGACGGAAATCGCCTCGGTTTGCTTGGGGCGATCCCGCCGTCCGCTCGTCAGCGCGACCTCGATGTTCTGGCGCACGGTGAGCCGCGTGAAGAGCTTGATGTTTTGAAATGTGCGCGCCAAGCCCGCGGCCATGCAGTGCTGCGGAGTGGTGTTGCTCACAATCTGTCCGGCAATCGCGACGTGCCCTTCGTCGACGGGCATCAGCGACGTGATGGCATTTATGAGCGTGGATTTTCCCGCTCCGTTCGGCCCGATCAATCCGACGATTTCGCCTGGCTCGCAGGCAAGATCGACACCGCGAAGAACCTTGAGCCCGCCGAAGCTCTTGCGCACGCCACTTACGATAAGTCCGCGCGTTTGCTGTGGCGTTTGCTCGACGAGATGCATTCCTAGCCCCCAGCTCGACCGTTTAAATAACTCGTCTTGCCTTTGGTCTACATTTCAGTCCATAGTCTGATCCAAGTCAACAGGAATTGTCTTGATGCCTTCACGAAACGCGCTTCGCTCGCAACTCGATTGCGCAACAGCGAACGAAATCTTCCTCGCCGTCGCGGCGCCGATCTCCAATACTTTTTGCGCGGTGCAACGCCGCTCGAACCTCGTGCGTGTATCGACATTCAGAATGACAAGGTCTCCGCAATGAGTCGAGAATTCGACGGTAGGGTCGCGTTCGTATCCGGAGCGGGCGGCGGCATCGGCCTCGCAATTGCGTCCGATCTTCTCGAGCAAGGCGCTTACGTCTTTGCCTTCGATCTCAAAGCGGCACCCGAAGCGCTGCAAGGGCATCCGCGTGCCCATTTTGTGCAGGGCGATTTGCGTGACGGCGCGCAAGTGCAGGCCATTTTCGATGCAATCGACAAGGCTCACAACAAGCTCGATCTCGTCGTCAACGCGGCCGGTCTCTGCTTCTTCGAGCGTGATGGGTCGGTGGAGAAAGCAGACGACGCCGTCTTCGCAGCGACCATCGACGTTAACCTGACGGGAGCAATTCGCGTCGTTCGGGCGAGTCTTCCGTTGCTGCGCAAGGCGGGCGGCGGCGCATTCGTTCATATAGCGAGTGTCGTGGGTCTCAGAAACATGGAGAACATCATCGATGGCGGTCCTGCTGATGCCTACCAAATTTCGAAGGCCGGGTTGATCTCCTTTTCGCGCTCAATCGCTATGCAGTATGCCCGCGAAAAGATCAGATCCAACACAGTGTGTCCCGGATCGATTTCTACGCCGATGACGGCGGACATCTACGTCGATCCTCGCCGGATTGCCGCGATGGAAGCGCGGACGCCTCTCGGCATCATCGGCCTGCCAGCAGACGTGTCGGCGGCGACGCTATTCCTTCTCTCCGAGAAGGCGAGATTTATCACGGGGATCGATCTGCCGGTCGACGGCGGACTGCTCGCAAAACTGTGAGCAAGGGGCAGCAAATGAAACTCAATGGAAAACGCGCAATCGTGACGGGCGGCGCCCGGGGAATTGGCGCGGCCATAGTCAAGCGTCTCCTGGATGAAGGCGCTTCCGTCATTATCGCCGATAAAAATATCGCGGAGGCCGAACGGCTATCGGCGAAGCTCGGCACTCAGAACAGAACGGCCATTGCGATCGAAGTTGACGTTTCGTCGGCGAGTTCCGTGCGCGGGCTGATCTATCAAAGCGTGAGCGCCCTCGGCGGCCTCGACGTCCTCGTCAACAACGCCGGCATCGTGCACCCGGACGATAGCGATGCCGAAGGTACGACCGAGGAAGCCTGGGACCTGACGCTTGCTGTCAATCTGAAGAGCGTATTTCTCTGCTCGAAATACGCCATCGCCGAGATGGAGAAGAGCGGCGGCGGCTCGATTGTCAACATTAGCTCAATCGTCGCGATGCTCGGATCTTGTCCGGCACAAATCGCATATACGGCGAGCAAGGGTGGCGTCCTCTCGTTCAGCCGGGAACTAGCGGTGACACTGGCCCGCCGGAAGATTCGCGTGAACACCGTCTGTCCCGGACTCACTGCAACCGAGATGTCTTCGCAGCTTGTGGAGAACGATGCAGCCTATCAGCTTCGCCGTTTGCATATTCCAATGGGGCGCATGGGACGCCCAGATGAAACGGCGGCGACGGTAGCTTTTCTGGCGTCCGACGATTCTTCCTACATTACCGGGCAGGCGTTCGCGGTCGATGGGGGCATGACCGGCGCATATCTGACGCCACCAGATCTTTCTGAATAAGCGATCCCAAAATCGTCCGGCCAACGGGGAATTCGAATGACCGCTGTGACACTCGCCGAACTGCAGAGACGAATTGAAGACGGGTCAGTAAAGACTGTCGTCTGCGGGTTGGCCGATCTCTGGGGCCGGATCGTCGGCAAGCGCGTGACCGCGAAAAGTTTTATGCAATGCCTTTCCGGTGCCGAAGGCTTGCATGCGTCCGTCTACCTATTCTGCACCGACATGGATATGGATCCCCGCCCCGGTTACGCGCTGACCGGATGGGACAAGGGCTTCCAGGATTTCGTGATGAAGCCCGATCTCTCGACGATCCGGCTTCTTCCCTGGACGCCCGGAACTGCCTTCGTTCTCTGCGACGCGATTGACGAAACGACGGGCGAGCTGGTGCCCGTCGCACCGAGAAGCATTCTCAAGCGGCAGATCGCACGCGCAGAAACAAGGGGCATCACCTTCAAGTGCGCGACTGAACTCGAATTCTTCATGTTTCGCGACACGTACGACGCGGCGTGGCACAAGCGCTACAGAGATCTTGTTCCGACCTCGCGCTATCGGGCCGACTATCACATCCTGCAGTCGACGCGAGACGAGGAAATCATCGGCGAAATCCGCGATGCTATGAACGCCGCGGGAATCGAGGTGGAAAACGCGAAAACTGAATGGGGTCTAGGCCAACAGGAAATCGCACTTCGCTACACCGATGCTCTCGAGATGGCAGACCGGCATGTGCTCTACAAATGCTGGGTCAAGGAGTTGTTGAGCCTGCGCGGGCTTTCAGCAACCTTCATGGCCAAACCTTTCATCGACGAAATCGGTTCGTCCTGTCACGTTCACATCAGCCTATGGGACAAGGCGACCGGCCAACCTACAAGCTATGACGGCGGCTCCGCCACGCATATGTCTCGACAGTTTGGTTCGTTCATTGCCGGCATGATCGACCACGGCCGTGAATATGCATACCTAGCCGCTCCGACGATCAACTCCTACAAGCGCTTTCGGAAGACTTCGTTCGCGCCCGTCCAGCTCTGCGTCGGGAATGACAATCGAACGTGCGGCTTCCGCCTTGTCGGACATGACAAAAGCTTCCGGGTGGAATCGCGCATCCCTGGCGCCGACGCCAATCCCTACCTTGCCCTCGCTGGCCTCATCGCAAGCGGCCTAAGCGGCATCGAACGGGCACGGCCGACACCCGACTTGTATGCGGACAATGCTTACGAAGATCCGACGCTTCCGCGCGTTCCGGCAACGATGCGGGAAGCCGTATCGCTTTTCGCAGCGAGCGATTTGGTTCGCTCCGACCTCGGAAGTGACGTTCACGATCATCTCAAGAACTTCGCAGAGAACGAGCTCGACGCCTTCGAACAAGAAACCGTTACCGATTGGGAGCTCATCCGCTACTTCGAGCGCATCTGAGTATCCGGCAAATGCCGGTGCTCGTTTGGTGTGACGAGATCTCACTTTTCACTCAATAGGCTTAAAAAGGAAGAACAATGACGGACCGGAAGAATGTCGCGCTGGTTACCGGGGGAACCGGAGGCATAGGCCGTGAAATCAACAAAAGGTTCATCGACGCGGGTTACATCGTCGTCGCCGCGGACATGAATGTCTCGCCGGACGACTCAAGCCGGCAAGCCGCTGATCAGCCCAAAGGCGTTTTTCTTTATCGTATGGATGTCCGCAGCTCGAAGGACATCGATGCGTGCATCGCCTATTGCGCATCACTGGGTCGCCTCAAGGTCGTCGTCAACTGCGCGGGCTTGCTGCGCCACGGCCTCGTCGAAGACATCACCGACGATGCGTTGAACACGGTGTGGGATGTTAATATTGCGGGCGCCGCTCGCGTATGCCGTGCCGCGAGCCCGCATCTTTCCGAGGGCGCGTCGATCATCAATATTTCGAGTGTGACCGGCAGCATCGGCCGCATGCGCGGTGGCGCCATGTACGGGTCTTCCAAAGCCGCACTCGACGCATTGACCAAGTATCTCGCGATCGAGTTGGCGCCGCGCGGAATTCGCGTGAATGCGATCGCTCCGGGATTTATCGCGGTGCTGCCGATGAGCCCATCTATGCGCTTCATCGCTCACGCCGACAATGATCAGGACGCACTTGCCTGGTGCATAGAGCAAACGCCGATGGCGCGTCCTGGTCGAGCAGACGAGATTGCCGGACCCGTGCTGTTTCTCAGCTCCGATGACGCGTCCTACATTACGGGTCACGTCATGATGGTCGACGGCGGTGTGACAGCAGCTTAATCGCAGGAGCACCGCCAATGCCACGCTGGGATAGGCTCACGAGCCCGGAAATCGGAGACCTCGTTGCACGAGGGATGGATCTTGCGGTCTTACCCATAGGCGCAACTGAGCAACATGCCGCGCATTTGGCGACCGGAACGGATACGATTTCCGCGGAGATGATCGCCGAACGCGCCGCGGATGCAGCGGGCGTTCTCGTCCTTCCATCCATTGCCTATGGGTGCTCGCACGGTCATACGCATCAGTGGCCGGGTACACTTTCGTTGGACCCCGTGACGCTCACGGGACTGGTCTACGACATATCGACTTGGGCAATACGTTCCGGCATCCGCCGGATCGTTTATCTTTCGGGGCACGCGACGAACGGCCCACCGCTCGGCAGCGCGATTTTGCGGCTCCGCTACGAACAGCCTGATGTCCGCTTCCGGCAGCTTGGGCTTTGGGACATTTCGCAGCGCTGCGGCCAACTCTACTCCATGGACGCGGAGGACTTTCACGCCAATCGCGGCGAGACCTCGCTTCTTCTGCATGCCGCTCCCGACATGGTGCGAATGGAGAAAGCCTTTGACGTGCCGGACGTCACTCCGGGATGCGTCTTCCAATATCCGCCTCCGCGCACGACTCCCACTGGAGCCGTCGGAAAGCCCAGCGAAGCGACTGTCCAATACGGCCACGAGATGATGGACCTTCTTGTCGAGGACTTCACGGCGCTTCTGAAGAAAGCGCTCGCGGAACCGTGGCCAACCATTCCACCGGGTCCGTGAGTGCAGGATAGAAGCCTCGCGGCGATAACGTCCAACAATCAATTCCACCGTCTATCGCCTTGACATCAGCCAAAAGGTCTAATTAATAGACCATACTGCACATTGAGGTAGCATGAGGTTCGTCCGTGAATTCTGAGACGCCGGCCACGCGACGTGGGGCTGCATCTGTGGCGATTATCGGCTCCGGCTTCAGCGGCATCGCCGCAGCGATCGCCCTCAAGAAAAGGGGCGTGGAAAATTTCACGATCTTCGAGCAGGAAGCGAACTTCGGGGGCACCTGGTACAACAACCGATACCCCGGCGCGGAAGTCGATCTTGAATCTCACATCTATTCGTATTCATTCGAGCGCTACGACTGGACGCGCAATTACGCCAGCCAGCAAGAGCTGTTGGACTATCTCAACCGCGTCGCGCGAAAGTGGAAGTTGGCCGAGCACGCGCGCTTCAATGAGAGAGTATCCTCCGTCGTCTGGTCCGATCAGAAAAAGCAGTACACGATCATCACGGCGTCCGGCGCCGAGCACGGCCCCTTTTGCTCGGTAATCAGCGCGGTAGGTTTTCTCAATATCCCCTTGCTCCCGCCGTTCGCGCGCGGAGAGACGCCCTTCAAAGGTCCGCAGTGCCATACCTCGCGCTGGCCCGCCGGCCTCGACATGGCAGGCAAGCGTGTCGGCATTCTGGGAACGGGATCGTCAGCCGTCCAAGTCATCGGTGAGGCGGCCCGCGTCGCGAAATCCGTCAAGATCTTTCAGATCGAACCCAATTGGCTGCTGCCAAAGGATGCTCGCGATTTCACGCCGCGAGAGCGGTTCTGGAATCAGTTCGCCCCGGTTTACTGGTGGAGGCGCTTCAGGTTGTACACGGGTTACGACCGGCGTTCTTATGGCTCCAGTCACGCGCGCAAGGAGGGCCGGTCGAACCGCCGTCGCGACGTACTATCGCGGAAGTTCCTTCAAGACTCCCTTGGAGATCGTCCCGATCTTCTGAAACTTGCGACACCTTCGTTTCACCACGAAGCGCGCCGGACCGTCATCAGCGATACCTACTATCAGGATCTTAAAAACCCCAAGGTCGAACTCATCCCGCAAGCGGTTAAGGGACTAACCGCCACCGGCGCTATCGATGCGAGCGGCGTGGAACACGAACTCGATATGATCGTCTATGCGACGGGGTTCGATGCCGCCAATTATCTCGGAGGATTTTCGGTCAAGGGCGAAAACGGGATCGATCTGCATGAAACTTGGAAGGGAGAGCCGCAGGCGCTGCTGGGTCTGATGGTTCCGGGCTTTCCGAATTTCTTCATGATGTACGGTCCGAACACCAACAGCGTTCCCCTTGTTTCGTTCTATGAAGCGCAGGCGAACTTCGCGGCTTCGCTCATCTCGAAGATGTTGCGAATGAAGAAATCGACGATCAGCGTAGTGCCTGACGCGTATCGGCGGTTCAATGCGTGGCTGCAGGCAAAGCTCGCGAAGACGGTTTGGGTATCGACGACCAGCTATTTCCAAGGCCGCACCGGAAAAGTCGTGTCGCAATGGCCGTTCAGCGCCTCGGCGTACATCGCCGCGACAAAGCTAGCGAAAGCATTCGCCGTTCGAATTCGCTAGCGAAGGGCGCGGCGTTTCCGCAAGGATTTGGACCCCTGGCGGAGCTTTAGGTGGCCCGGCCTCATCGCCGGGTGCCTTTTCTTTACATTGTCTTCACAAATCGTGCGCCAAGCATTGCGTGAGGGATGTGGACCGCGAATTTGCCCAAATCGCCACATCCTCATTGCCCGCTCGACCGACCTATGGCAGCGTAAAATGTGATGAGGCACCGTTTTTACCATCGCTGGTTCGTTTTCTTTGGGCTGCTCGCCATGTTCGGTGCGCTGTTGTCGATGCCGCTCGCCGCAACCTACGCGTACGCGATGTCCGGCAAGGCCTCGGTGTCGGCCTCCGAGGCGATGCCGGCACAGGGCGACGAGATGCCGTGCCACAAGAAGATAAAGAAGCCTTGCCCGAACTGCCCTCAAAAGGTGTGCCCGGAAATGGGCAACTGTCTGGTCAAGTGCTTCCAGCCTTTGCCGGCCCCGGTATCCGAAGCCGGACTACATGTCGATGTCATCGCCGATCGCGTGGCGCCCGCGATCTATGCGGTGCCGCCGAGTTCGCTGATCCCCCCTCTCCTTCGACCTCCCAGTCTCTGACCCGCGCCCTTCCGGCGTGAGCAATCGCTGCGGCCTATGCCGCGGCCTGCATGCGCGCGCGCCATAACGGCTGCGCGTAAGTTCGAGACATCAGGAGACATTCAACATGCGACGTCATTCATCGCGCGCGCTTGCCGTCGGCTTCGCGCTCTTCATGGGCATGGCCGGTTCGGCTCTGGCCGATTCCAAGGACTACGAGTTCCAGCTGCTTGATAAGGAAGTGAAGCAGGGCGCGGCGGTAATCTCAGTCAAGCTCGTCCACAAGCCTTCGGGTCGTGCCGTTGGCGATGCCGTCATCTTCGCCAAACGCATCGACATGGGCCCAGACGGTATGGAGGAAATGACCGCCCCCCTGGACCCCGAAGATTCGACCGCGTCAGGCGTTTACCGGTTCAAAACGTATCTCGGCATGGCAGGCGACTGGGCCTTGTCGCTCGGCGCCAAGGTGCAGGGTGAAACCGGAACGGTCGAGAACAAGCTCATCATCAAGGCCCTCAAATGAGTGCCCTAAGCAAGGGATTGGTTTTCGTCGCAGCGGTCATCGCTGCGGCGGGAGCCGGACTGTGGGCGGGCCAGAACGGCATT
Source organism: Hyphomicrobium sp. (assembly GCF_019753045.1). GTDB lineage: Bacteria > Pseudomonadota > Alphaproteobacteria > Rhizobiales > Hyphomicrobiaceae > Hyphomicrobium_B. The sequence goes on along the minus strand of NZ_JAIELN010000006.1, from coordinate 264,046 downwards.
GTCCGCCTGCCGTCCCATCCCACGGCGGCCATAAACGCGCCACGCGCGGAACCAACAGGCCCGGTGATCTATTACCGCGACCCCGACGGGAAGCCGTTCTATTCGTTGGCGCCGCGCAACACCGACGGCGGCGCGCCCTACGTCGCGGTCCACGCCAGCGAGGACGTGTCGTTCGAACCGAAGCCAAAGACGCAGGCAGCGCATTCCTCCGTTCCCGGCGTCGAACGAAAGATCAAATTCTACCGCAACCCGATGGGACTGCCGGACACCTCGCCGGTGCCCAAGAAAGACTCCATGGGAATGGATTACATCCCCGTCTACGAGGGCGAGGACAGCGACGACGGATCGGTGAAGATTTCTCCCGGCAAGATCCAGCGAACCGGCGTTGAGACGGTTGTCGTCATCAAACGGCCCCTGACGCGCACCATCCAGGCACCGGGCGTGGTGGCGCTCGACGAGCGCCGCATCGCAGTGGTGGCGCCGAAGTTCGACGGCTATGTCGTCAATGTCGGCGACGTCACCACGGGTACCCATGTGAAGGCCGGCGACGTGCTGGCGACGGTGTTCGGCCAAGCCGTGCTTGACCAAGCCGCGCGATTGCTCATCGAGCAGAACTCAGACTCGACGCGCATCGACGAGGCCGCGTCTCCTCCGGGCCTAAAGGGGCCTGCGGGCGTCGTCGGCGCTGCGCGCCGCCTGCAAAACCTCGGTGTGCCCGAGGAATTCATGGAGCAGGTGAAGCGCGAGCGCCGCGTGCCGGACACCTTCACCATCCGCGCACCCATCAGCGGCGACGTTCTCGAACGCAACTGGAGCGATGGCCAGGGCTTCAAGGCGGGCGACGTCGGTTTCCGCGTCGCCGACCACTCGATGGTTTGGATGATGGCGAACGTCGCCGAAAGTGACATCGGCGCAGTCGAACCAGGCCAAGCGGTGACGGTCACCACGCGCGCCCACCCCGGCCGCATCTTCAAAGGCACAGTAAGAGTCATCTATCCGCACCTGATGAAGGAAACCCGGACCGTTCAGGTCCGCATCGAGATGCCCAACGCCGACCGCGCGCTGCTTCCCGACATGTACGGCGAAGTCCAGATCGCCACCGGCGGCAATGAGCCAGCACTCATCGTGCCGTCCAGCGCCGTCATCGACAGTGGCAACCGCCAGGTCGTTCTCCGCGATATGGGCGAAGGCCGCTACGAGCCGCGGGACGTGAAGGTGGGCCATCGGGGCGACGGTGTCGTCGAGCTCACTGGCGGGGTTTCCGAGGGGAACCGTGTCGTAGTCAACGGCAACTTCCTCATCGACTCGGAAAGCAATCTCCAATCCGCACTGAAAAGCTTCCAGACTGGAGCAACTCCGGAGGCCAACCAATGATCGGACGCCTGATCGGCTGGTCGTCACGGAACCTGATGCTGGTGTTCATTGCCACTGCCTTCGCCGTTGTGGCGGGCATCTGGGCGGTGAGGACACTGCCGCTCGACGCCATCCCCGACCTCTCGGACACGCAGGTCATCGTGTACACGGAGTATGCGGGGCAAGCGCCGCAGGTTGTCGAGGACCAGGTCACCTATCCCCTCGCCACCTCGATGCTGACTGTGCCACGCTCCAAAGTCGTGCGGAGCTTCTCGTTCTTCGGTGTCTCGTTCGTCTACGTCATCTTCCAGGACGGCACCGACATCTATTGGGCGCGTTCACGCGTGCTCGAATACCTCAACGCAGCCGCCAAGCGCTTGCCTGTTGGCGTTACGCCGACGCTCGGGCCCGACGCGAGCGGCGTGGGCTGGGTTTATCAGTACGCATTGCAATCCAAGGACAAGTCGCTCGCCGAGCTGCGGTCGATTCAGGATTGGGAGATACGTTTCGGGCTTTCCAAGGCCGAAGGTGTGGCCGAGGTCGCAAGCGTCGGTGGCTTCGTCAAGCAATACAGCGTGACGGTGGACCCGAGCCGCCTCAGGAGCTTCAACATCCCGCTCGATAAGATCCGCGACGCCATCCGCAACAACAACATCGATGTCGGCGGCCGGACGTTGGAGCTGGCCGAGCACGAGTTCATGGTGCGCGGCCGAGGCTACCTCAAGGGCGTGCAGGACCTCGAGAATATCGTGGTCAAGGCCGATGGAGGTACGCCGGTCTTGCTGAAAAACGTCGCGAGCGTGGAAATCGTCGGCGACGAACGGCGCGGGATTGCCGAGCTCAATGGCGAGGGCGAAGTGGCGAGCGGCATCGCACTGCAGCGCTCAGGCGCGAATGCGCTCACTGTCATTGATAACGTCAAGGAACGGCTGAAAGAGATCGCACCGTCATTGCCGGCCGGAACGCAGGTGGTGCCGGTCTACGATCGGTCCGAACTCATCCACCATGCCATCGAGACTCTGAAGCAAACACTGCTCGAGGAGAGTCTCGTGGTCGCGGCGGTGTGCATCATCTTCCTACTGCACTTGCGCAGCGCGCTGGTCGCCATCCTGATGCTGCCGGTCGGCATCCTCATGGCCTTTTTCGCCATGCGATCGCTCGGAATAGGCTCCAACATCATGAGCCTCGGCGGCATAGCCATCGCAATCGGCGCGATGATCGACGCGGCGATTGTCATGATCGAGAACGCCCATAAGCATCTGGAGCGTGCACCCAAGGGCAAGCCGCGACTGGAGATCCTGGTTGAAGCCGCGACTGAGGTCGGGCCAGCGTTGTTCTTCTCGCTGCTGATCATCACCGTGTCGTTCCTGCCGATCTTCAGCCTCGAGGCGCAGGAGGGCCGGTTGTTCGGACCCCTCGCTTTCACCAAGACCTTCGCCATGGCTTCGGCGGCTCTGCTCTCGGTGACGCTGGTCCCGGCGTTGATGGTCGTCTTCGTGCGCGGGCGGATCATTCCCGAGGCCAGGAACCCCATCAATCGCGCGCTCATCGCCATCTATCGGCCGGTGATCAATGGCGTGCTCAAGGCCAAGACGCTGACCATAATCGTGGCCGGCGTGGTGCTCGCGACGTCGGCATGGCCGGTGACTAAGGTCGGCAGTGAGTTCATGCCCAACCTCAACGAGGGCACGCTGCTGTTCATGCCGACAACGCTGCCGGGGCTCTCGATCACCAAATCAGCCGAGCTGCTGCAGATGCAGGACCGCATCATAAAATCGTTTCCGGAGGTGGCTTCAGTCTACGGCAAGGCGGGTCGCGCTCAAACGGCGACGGACCCGGCCCCGACTGAGATGTTCGAGACCATCGTCAATCTGAAGCCGAAGGAGGAATGGCGGCCCGGCGTCACCACCGACAGCCTCATCGCCGAGATGGACAAGGCACTGCAGTTCCCCGGCGTCTCCAACGCCTGGACGATGCCGATCAAAGCCCGCATCGACATGCTGTCGACCGGCATCAGGACGCCGGTCGGCATCAAAGTCATCGGCAAAGACCTCGCCGAAATGGATGGCGTCGCCCGCCAAGTCGAAGCCGTTCTCAAATCCGTCCCAGGCACTTCCAGCGCGTATGCCGAACGAATATTGGGCGGCTATTACCTCGAGATCGTCCCCAACCGCGAGCGACTGGCTCGCTACGGACTGATGGTATCCAATGTGCAGGACGTAGTTTCGACGGCGCTCGGCGCTGAGCCCGTCACGACCACCGTCGAAGGCCGCGAACGGTATACCGTCGCCATTCGCTATCCGCGCGACTTGCGCTCCGATCCGCAGGCCATCGCCAAGGACGTCCTGGTGTCGCTGCCGGGGGGCGGCACGGTGCCGTTGGGCGAGGTCGCCGACATCCGGCTCACAAAGGGCGCCACCAGCATCCGCACGGAGAACGCCAAGCTCGCCACCTATGTCTACGTCGACATCCGCGATCGCGACCTCGGCGGCTACATCGCCGATGCCAAGAAGGCCGTGGAGACGCAGGTGAAGTTGCCGACAGGAACCTACCTCGTGTGGAGCGGCCAGTTCGAGTATATGGAACGCGCCGAGGCGCGCCTGCAGATGGTTGTGCCGGTGACGCTGATGATCATCTTCCTGCTGCTCTACCTCAACTTTCAGCGCTTCACAGAAACCCTCATCGTCATGTTGTCACTGCCGTTCGCATTGGTCGGCGGCTTCTGGCTGATGTGGTGGTTGGGCTTCAACCTCTCCGTCGCGGTGGCGGTGGGATTCATCGCGTTGGCCGGCGTCGCCGCCGAGACTGGCGTGGTGATGCTGATCTATCTCGACAACGCCAAGCGCGAGATCCAAGCCGAATGCTTGCGTGAGCGCAGGCCATTTACCCGCGAGGATCTTCACCACGCCATCATGGTGGGCGCTGTGGAGCGCGTGCGGCCGAAAATGATGACGGTCGTCGCGATCATGGCCGGTCTGCTGCCCATCATGTGGAGCACCGGCGCCGGGTCGGAAGTGATGCAGCGCATTGCCGTGCCGATGATCGGCGGCATGATCTCATCAACGCTCCTTACTCTGATCGTCATCCCTGCGATCTACGGCCTGGTGAAAGGCTGGCGTTTGCCGACCAAGGCCCAGACGCCAGCGCCGATCCTCGATGGTCCGTTAGTCGGATGAAGCCGATGCCGCTTCGGGGAGTTCGTAATGAAGGTCGATCGAACGCGAGCTTTAGTCAGCTCATTTATCGGCGCTATTATGCAGAAGCCGAACTAAATTTAGATCGAGACCAACGAAAATAGAAATGCAATTTGCGACGTCGCCGCGAAATGCGGGCGACGCCCTTACATTACTTTCGGCTCAAGAGGGAACAATCTAGAAGTTCCTAATATTATAGCCCCTTATAGCACATGGGCCATGCCTCTGGGAATTATGCCAGCAATTGGCAAATCAATTGTACAAAAATCTACCGGAGGATTGTGGGTTCGCGACGCGCTGTGAGCGACGCGAGCCTACTCGGGGTGACGCATGGAGTGAAATTCACCCAAAGGAGCTCTCCCATGAAACACTCGATCATCAGCCTTCTTTTTGCAGCTTCCATCGCAGGGTTGCCAATGTTCCCTGCTCTTGCCGCAAACCCGCATGCCGGTGGGACAACCGGCCAGCCCAGTCAGTCGTGCGAGACAACAGGTGGCATCGGTGTCAGCACGTTCCGCCCGGGTAACACGTTCTCCTCGCCGGGCTCGCCTTTCAATGATGTGACACCGGGCACGTCCGCCTTACATTACGCCGGCCAGCCCGGCACACCGTCGGCGGCGAACGGTAGTTCGAACGCTGTGGGCCAATACGATGTGGCTTGCTTCCAGCAATCACAGAAGCAACTTCCATAGTTTGAATGCATAGTTATTGAACGCGCGGGCGACGCTGCAAAGGTTCTTATCGCTCTTCGGCGTCGTCTGCGCTCTTCCGCTCAATCGGGAGAAGTTCGATGTTGCGATTTACTGCCGTCATCGCTGGATTCTCCACACTCGTTACGGGATTGACGTTCGCTCATAATGACGTTTTGCCTTCGCAAACATTCATTACGGCTCCTGTGGAGCGCGGCACGCTATCCAAAACCATTACTGCTACCGGAACTGTCGAGGCGCGTCTGACTGTCGACGTCAGTTCTCAGCTCTCCGGCCGGGTTGCGGATGTATTCGTCAGTTTCAACGATACAGTTACAGCGGGACAACCGATCGCGCGGTTGGACCAAGCGATTTTCGGGGCCCGTGTTACCGAAGCCGCTGCAGCGCTGAATGTGGCAACCGCCTCCGCCGAGATGCAACAAGTAGCCGTCTCCCGAGCCGGCGTCGGGGTAAGCAGTTCGCACACGGCACAAAAGTTGGCTGAGGCTCAATGCGAGGCCGCAAAAGCCAGGCTGGCAGAAGCGGAGCGCGAGCTCAATCGCAAACTCGCTCTCTCAAAGACCGGCGTAGCATCTGAACGCGAACTCACTCAGACGCAGGCTCTCAAGGAAACGGCAGCCGCTGACGCAAAAGCCGCGGGCGAGCAGATTCATCTCAAAGAGGAAGCGGTGGCGATCGCAGAAGCCGAACTGCAAATGGCGGGCGCGGAGCTGCACAATGCGCAAGCCACCGTCAAACAGCGGCAGGCGGCGCTCGATCAAGCGAGGCTCGATCTCGATCGCACCGTGCTTCGGGCTCCAATCAATGGTGTGATTTTGAAGAGAGACATCAATCCCGGCCAAACGATCGCCGTTACAATGGAGGCCAAGACGCTCTTCCAGATTGCGAACGACCTCAAGGAAATGGAAATTCATGCGAGGATCGACGAAGCCGACGTCGGCCAGCTCAGACCCGGGCAAGCGGCGAGATTCACTGTTGATGCGTATCCGGATCGAATGTTCAGCGGAGAAGTCCGGCAAATCAGGAAATCTCCCGAGACAACACAAAACGTCGTGACGTATACGGCCATCGTATCAGCCCAAAATCCCGATCTTTTACTCCTGCCAGGAATGACAGCAGCCCTTCGCGTTTCTGTAAGCGATGGCGCTGTGGCGTTGAAAGTTCCGAACGAGGCGCTGCGTTTTCGTCCGGTGGCGTTCAAGGCCGCGGACTCTTCGGCCCGTCGTCCGATAACGCAAGATTTGACTGCCACGGGTGACGGCTCGCCGGCCCTCGTTTGGATCCCTGACGGAGAGGGCGGCTCATTGCCTGTTGCCGTTCGTATCGGACAGCGGGACGCAAAAGGCGCGCTGTTGCTCGACGGTCCGCTGACCGAGGGCGAACTGTTGATCGTCGGCGTGCTGAGCCCGGAGCGTCACCTCGTCAATGCACAAATGGGCCTGTGATGTGCCAGAGCCACTCGTAAACGCAATCGGGATTTCGAAGCAGTACGCGTCGGGAAGCACGGCTGTCAGCGCTCTTGCGAACATCTCCTTGTCGATTTGTAGAGGTGAGTTCGCTGCAATCGTCGGCCGCTCGGGTTCGGGCAAATCAACGCTCATGCACGTGCTCGGGCTCTTGTCCAACCCCGATAGCGGTCGCTATCTGCTCAAGGGCGAGGATGTCGCCGGTCTCTCGGCAGATGCTCGCGCCGAGATGAGGTGCCGTAGGATCGGTTTCGTATTTCAGCAGCCTGCACTTCTGCCGCGAGTAAGCGCGCTCGACAACGTTGCGTTGCCTCTCGTCTACGCCGGTATTCCCGTAGCCGAACGCCTGCGTCGCGCGAAGGCGGCCCTCGAAGCTGTCGGGTTGACCGATCGACTCCATCATTGGCCAAACCAACTTTCAGGTGGAGAGCAGCAGCGTGTGACAATCGCGCGAGCAATCGTCCACAAGCCTGATCTCATCCTGGCTGATGAACCAACGGGCGCCCTTGATAGCGCGACGTGCCAGGAAGTCCTCTCGATCTTGGACAAGTTGCATAGCGATGGCCACACGATTGTCGTCGTGACGCATGCAGACGACGTCGCCGCACGCGCCGAGCGACGCATTCGATTGCACGATGGCAAGCTCGCCGCGCCCGAAGCAACTGTGGAGCCTCCAAGGTTGGAGGTGTCACAGAACCCCACGCGTACAAGGGGTGGCGCCGGCTTCATCGAGAGCTGCAGAGCCGGGCTTCGCGCGCTTAATGCCAACCGGCTGCGAAGCGGCCTGACCGCCCTTGGTATCGTGATTGGTATTGCGGCTGTGATCTGCATGGTTTCCTTGGCGGAGGGCGCACAAGCAGAGGTGTCTGAAAAAATCAGGACGCTCGGAGCCAATCTTTTGGTTGTAGTTCCCGGGACGCAGACGACAGGCGGCGCCCGCCTCGAAGCCGGTTCGGGACGCACGTTGACTGAAGATGATGCGAGGGCCATCGCCGACCAAGTCCAAGGGGCAAAATTGGTAGCACCGCTCATTTCCCGCCCGCTCCAGGTCGTCAACGGAGACAGGAATTGGGCAACGCTCGTCGCTGGGATCAATGACGACTATCTCATGGCTCGGGAATGGACGATCGCGAAGGGCCGCGCCTTTACTGCTGATGAACTCGCTGCCGGCGCCAAAGTCGCGATCGTCGGGGCGACAATTGTCGATCAAATGTTCGCGGATGATATCGAACCGGGCGTGACATTGCGAATTGGGGACGTTCCCTTCGAAGTGATCGGCGTCTTGGATAAGAAAGGGCAAGGCGCGGCTGGCCGCAGTCAAGACGACGTTGTGTTTATACCGCTGGCCACAGCCAGAAGCCGCGTGCTTGGAAGTGTCCTCGGGGGCAGGCGCTCGGCGCTCAATTTCATTATCGTGAAGGAAGCAGACCCCGACGATGTCCCCACGCTCATGAATGATATCGGCCAACTTATGCGCCAACGGCATCAGCTGAGAAGCGATGCTGCAGATGATTTTGCAATTCAGAATCCAGCCGACGTCCTGACAGCGCGAATGGAGGCGCAACGAGCGCTCACAACGCTTCTCATTTCTATTGCGTCGGTATCGCTGTTGGTTGGCGGCATCAGCATTATGAACGTGATGCTCGCATCAGTCATCGAGCGGACACGCGAAATCGGAATCAGAATGGCGGTCGGCGCCCGCCGTCGCGATATTCTGAGGCAATTTCTGATCGAAGCGGCAATGATGGCATTAGCCGGTGGAGCGATTGGAATTGCAGCAGGCATTGCAATCGCCGGAACGACGGCATGGGCGATGGAATGGCCCGTGTTTATCAGCCCCACCGCAGCGATTATCGCGTGGGCCTTTACAGGAGGCGTCGGAGTTATATTCGGGCTCTATCCGGCCCTTCGGGCTTCGCGGCTCGATCCGATTGCAGCCCTGCGCTGCGAGTAGCGGCGCTGATTTCCAAACGTTAGATTTCATCCGGCGCACGTTTCGGGAAATGGACGCCACCGTTCATCCCGATATTGCTCCATACGGCATCAGCGGCAGACCTATCTGCATCGTCGCGCGCAGGATGACGCCCGTCACCGCCCGTTAGCTCATGTCCAACCGCTGGAACTAAGGACCAAATGGCACCGCAAAGTCGCCGGACCGCCTCGTCGGCACAGTTTACGCGATCTCTCGCCCGGATAAGCTGTCATGCAATTGACTTCCGGGCCCGCACAATTTACCTGACACGTCGATGCCCAGATGGCGGAATTGGTAGACGCACTGCTTTCAGGTAGCAGCGCTCACAAGGCGTGGAGGTTCGAGTCCTCTTCTGGGCACCACTTTGCACAAATTTTCTACGTAACATATTGATTTAAATGAAAATTCTGGAAGTTATGCGGGATACAAATTCTTCAGCGCATAGGGCGCTAGATTCTCACACGAAGAGCCCTAATTTGCCGCGTTAGATACGTGGCCGACATCTGGTCACGAAGTAAAAGTGCACGTCGTGACGGTCGAGCACCGTCACCGAATCCGGCAAAGCGAGGTTGAAGAGAGAATTCTAACCTTGGATTTGAAGGCCAAGAAATGGATGCATTAGCTTGCGCCGCGCGGAAAGATCGCTACGCGATTCTCACTCAGCGAAATGCACTCGACGTCAATTCCATAAAGCCTCTGCATGGTGACGCTCGTCAACACCTGCTGCGGCGGACCATCTTGCTCCAGGCGACCGCCAATGAGCAATGCGACACGGCTTGATGCGTGATAAGCGAACTGCGGATCGTGACCGGTCATTAAAATGGTATGACCATCTTTTGCGAGCTCCTTCAAATGCTGAGCAAGAACGGCTTGATATCCGAAATCCAGATTCGCTAGCGGCTCGTCCAAGATCAGCGTTCGAGCTTCCTGAGCGAGCGCACGTGCGATGAGCACCAGCTGGCGCTCGCCTCCCGAAATCCCGCTGTAGACGCGGTCCACTAGATGCCAAATCTCGAGCTTCTTTAGCACCGTTCGCACGACATCATGGTCAAGCTCGGAGGGACTACTCAACAAACCCCTTTTCGGAAGCCGTCCCATCGTCACGACCTCGCGAACCGTATAGGGAAACGGCGTCATGTGAACTTGCGGCACGTAGGCGACACGCAATGCGATCTGGTGGCGGGACAATGATGCGAGCGGCGTTCCATCGATTAAGACTTCTCCCTGCGCAGGAGACGCCAATCCCAACAACAGCCGAAGCAATGTGGTTTTACCAGCACCGTTGGCTCCGAGCAGAGAGACAACTTCTCCCGGCTCGAGGACCAGATTCACACCCCGTAAGACCTCGCGCTTATCGAACTGGAAATGGAGATTACGCGCTTCAAGATGCCCGCCGAGCGAAGTTCCGGACAAGGTCTCGCGCTGTGCTTCCATCAGTTTCCGCTCCGGCCTTTATAGCCACGCCCGACGCGTACGTCCGAGAACGAAAATGAACGCTGGGATGCCCAGCAATTCCGTTACGATTCCGATTGGAATCTCGGCGGGCGTCAAGGCGCGCGCTAGGCAATCGGCACAGAGAAGAAACAGCGCTCCGAGTATCGCGCTGAGAGGAAGCAAGCGGGAGTTTGCCGGACCGAAAAGGAGGCGAGCGAAGTTTGGGATCATCAGGCCGACCCAACCGATGATCCCTGCAATCGAAACCGATAGCGCCGAAATCAGCGTCGCGGCGAAGATTACACCATAGCGAACCACACTCACCGGAACCCCGAGCGCACGGGCTTCATCGTCGCCCATCGACAGCGCGTCGAGCGCCCGGCCGCACATTGTCAATCCCAGAATGCCGGCCAGGGTCGGTACGGCAACGATCCAAATTTGCTTGAGTTCGACTGCCTGTAAACTTCCCATCAGCCAGTACACGATGGCGGGCAATTGATTGTAGGGATCGGCGGTATACTTGACGACCGACAGTAACGCCGTGAACAAAGCCCCGCTGATAATCCCGCCAAGGATGAGAGTGACCATCGTGCCCGGTCCGAAAAGATTGGCAATGAAAACACCGAGCAGCACCGCCAGCAACGCCATTGCAAAAGCCAGCAGTTGGACGATAATCCAGTGACCCGAAATCAAGAGCCCGATTGCGGCTCCGAAACCCGCGCCTCCGAGCACACCGAGGATGCCGGGCGAAACCAAGGGATTGCGAAAGATCGCTTGAAACGCGGCGCCGGAAATTGAAAGCGCGGCGCCGATCAAGACCGCAGCTAAGACGCGCGGAAGGCGGATATCAATGATGATATTGTGTAGAAGCGCATAGCGATCGGGCTCAAGCTGGCGAAGCCCAATCGTCGCCTGAAAAAACTCGACGATTTCGCTAATACTAAGCGGATAACGTCCTAGCGTAAGCGAGAGTGCCATCGCACAAAGCAGCACTAACCCGAGCAGAAACATCGGGGCATATGCGTTGCTTCGGTTCATGCGCCGACCCTGGCCGCAAGTGCTTCTTCGACGCGCGGCCGAACTTCTCTGGCGAGGAGAGTAAGTGAGCGGTTCAGAAGGTCCAACGGTAAGAAGCCGAAGAACGCGCTAAGCGCATTGAGGTATGTTATCCCGAGCTCCGCGTTGAGCTCAAGGATTTGCCGGGCACAACTTTCCGGGCTGCCCGCGATGACCATCTCGCGGTAGAATACCTCGGGGTCAAGTTCCTGCTCGGTAACGATCCCCTTGCGATTGAAGAGGCCGAATCCCTTGAGTCGTCCCGTGAGATTGAGAACCGTCGGCCAAAGTTCCTCGCGCGCACTCGCATCGGTCTCACTGACGTAGACAAATCTTCCAAAGGGAACTTGCCCAACATCGCCACCGGCGTCTGTGAAAGCCCGCAGAATTCTCCGTTGGTTGGCCATGCTGGTGATGCCATGGCAGATGAGCGCATGTCCTTCGCGTGCCGCCCAAGCGGCGGTTTCATCTGAATAAGTCCCGATGAAAATCGGCGGGTGTGGCTTTTGAATCGGCTTTGGCTCGATCGAATAGGCATTTTCGCCAAACGGTATCTTTCCATCTTGCCAGGCTGTCATCACGAACTGCAGCGCCGATTGAAAGCGCTCGTTCACGCTGTCGGGATCTATTCCGTAAACCTCGAGATACCTGCCGTTGCCGCCCCGCGATATTCCGAAATCAACGCGACCGTCCGAGATCACGTCAAGTGTCGCGATTTCTTCGGCAAGGCGCACAGGATGATGAAGCGCAAGCAACAAAACTGAAAAGCCGACACGCAGTCGCCGCGTGCGCGCTAGAATAGCTGATGCGAGAATGAGCGGAGAATGACAGCGTCGGCCCTCGACCTCAATAACGCTTCCCTGAAAATGTTCCTCATTGAGCCATAGGCCATCAAAACCTAGCGCTTCTGCTTTTTCGGCAAGATCGAGCAGCCTTGACGATGAAATTGCTTCCAATCCGCCGGCGCACCCGGAAAGACCAATGCGGAACACCGGCGTCACTTCGATACCCCCGCAAGGCCCGCAAGGATCATATCGATATCCTCGCGACTGAGATCCGTCTTAAAGAATGTGCCGTAAAACGAGCGAACTTCGTCATCGAGCGTAACGTCGGCAAAGAGATCGGGATGGAATAACTTCGCCGCCCAAAGGACCGTGAGAGGCTGTTCGACGGTCCGATTTCCCCACACGTGGACGCCCATCGGGATGGCATAGACACGCTTGTTCTTGATCGCCGAAACGTTGGCAAGTCGCACATCCGCATAAGCGTCTGCGATCTCCGATGCCGACGTGACGATGATGACCTCGGGATTCCATGCGAGGACCTGTTCAATGGAAAAGTTGAATGCTTCGCCAACTCGCCCGTCATCGGTGACGCTACGCCCGCCCGCTTTCGCAATCCACCATTCGGCGATTTTGTGAGGCTGGGTCATACGCTTGAGATCGGTGTAAAGGATGCGCGGCCGTTGCTCGTCGTGCAATCCGTCAACACGACTGCCGAGCCTTTCGATGGTCTGATCGAAATAGCGGCTATAAGCATTGGCCGTATCTCGCTTGTCATAGAGTTCGCCAAGAAGACGCATCACCGCTTTAACATCGCCAGGCTTCTGCCAGGACAAGTAAAGCGTGGGAATGTGCGTGCGGTCGAGCTGATCGATCGTTGGGCGATCCATGGTCAACACGACATCTGGCGATGCCTCGATCACGCCCTCGATATTCGGGCCCTGGCCGGTTTGAATGACGGGACGACTCGCAAGACCCGGCGCGACGACATATTGAAACCGCCAACGCGGACCACCAAGATTGGGCGGCAGGTTGTTGGCTATCGAGGCCGCCTCTCCCATTGCGAAGACGAAACTGTTGAGAACGGGCACGGGCCCGATCGTCCCCACACGCACAATCCTGTCGGGCAACGTGACTGCACGCCCCGCCATGTCGGTGACAATGCGGTCAGCGAAGACCGGCGAAATGCCCGCTGTGAACCCGAGAAAAGCCGCGAGCCATAGTGTCGCTAAATTCTGGATAACCGTCCGTCGAACAAGCATGAAGAGATAACCAGGCGTAGACAGTGTTTAATCGTTGATAGCAAGGGAACGGGATGCCCAAAGGCATCCCCGACGCCGATCCTCAGAACTTTATCGCGACGGTTCCGATAAACGTACGAGGTGCACCAACGTAATACTGGGCGTCCGAACTCAAGTCCGTGTCGTTTGGGGAGATCTGCGAGATGTATTTCTTGTCGAATACGTTCACGACACTGAACTTCAGTGTTGCCTCGTCAAGACCCGCCTTCTGCCTGATGTTGTAGGCAAAGTTGAAATCGGCAGCCGTATAGCCCGCAACTTTGTTGAGGTTCTGCGCATCGCCGTACCGCTCGCCGATAATGCGAACAACCGGTGTAAACGCGAAGTTGTACCAGGTATACGTGACACCAGCCTTGAACATTGATCGCGGCGTATTCGGAATTTGCTTTCCCTTCGTCGAAATCGGAACGCCGCCGCTTAATGTCCGAGTGTCACTATCGAAGGTTTCGGACGAAAGTGTCGCCGACCCAAATGCGAAGAGTTGCGATCCGAGGTTATAGGAAGCTTGCAGTTCTGCCCCATATTCAGTGCTCGAGCCGGTTCCCACGTAATACGCAAGGTTGTTGACGGCGGGGTCATTGATTTTGACCTGCTTATAATCGTGCAACGCGTAAAAGACGCCCGGAACAACTGTCAGCCCATGGTTGCTATACCTCAGCTGAGCCGAGAATTGGTCTGCGATTTCCGGCCTGACGTTGTCGACGAGGTCTTGTAGATCGATGCCCTTCGACTGAAATGCCGCGCGGTTGCTTATGTAGTTGCTTGCCTGCGGTCCCCAGTCCGGCCGGCCGAAGTTGCGCCCGTAGGCGAAATTCGTGCTCCATCCGCCGCCGAAATCCTTCGTGATTCCGAAGTTTGGCAAGAATTCGTTGTAATCCCGCGCGGCTACGCGTGCATCGGCGTATTCCTTCAGACCGGGATAGGATAACGCATCGTCCAGCGTGCCATTGGGAACGCCCGCCGTCATGTAGTACCGCATCTCCGGCGCGCCGAGGTTCATGTAGCGCACGCCTCCCGTCACCGTGACGGATCCGAGCGACTGCGTAACTTGAGCGTAGGGACTGTTGATGACGAAGTTGTCGATGTTCGCGATCGTGTTCCAGTTCGCGAACGTGAGCTCGCCCGACGAAGTGATATTGAAACGACGTTGATCGGTCGGCGGCGGAGGCGGCGCCAGTGACTGCCACCAGTAACCTACCGCTACATCCGTCCCGGTAGCGAAATGTCCATCGTATTCCAGAACCCCACCGAGATTGTCGTTCTGCTGGCGCCATTTCTGGATCTGGTTGCCTGCAGCAGACCACTGCTCCCCGTCATTGTTCCAGTAGTAAGGCTTGAATACGAGATGCTGCCCCTCTGCCAGCCGGTAATCGATATTCGCGAAAACGGCATAATCCTCGGAGCTTACGCGATTGAATTTGTAGTAGTTAGCGCGAGTGGCGAAATTGAATGTTTGATCATAGTCCAACCCATAGTTTTGGCTGAGGTTCTTTGTCTGTGCATACGTGAGCGCTTTGTAGGGGTTGCCGTCGAATTTGCTGTAGACCGCGTTTACATCGACCTTCAGGTCCTCGCCGACCCGTTGGCTTACCCCTATCGCAAAGTTGTCACGCGATTCATCTCCCGCGCCTGTCCATTTGTCGGCGCTGGCGGTAGACCCGGATATGAAGAATTGCGTTCCCGTACTGAGCAATCCGGAGTCGACGCGTGCGAATGTCTTATTGAAGTTCCACGATCCGAAGCTCTCTTCGGCGAAGGCTGAGGCTTTAGCCTGCGGACCAAGAATGATCTGGTCGATCACGCCAGAAGCATTTGAAACGCCAAGGCTCCTGTCGGCTGGCATTGGCCCTCTGTACACGTCGAGACGAGAGATGTTTTCGAGATCGTAGAGATCAGCGCCTCCGACGATCCCCATGATCGGGAGGCCGTTGATGTTCCGCGAGAGATGAAAGTCGCCTTTGCCCCCGATATTGATGTTGCGCGTATTGCTCAGACCAAAAGGATCAGGACTTTCGTAGTTGACCGACGGAATTATATCGGCAGCCTGATAGAAGCTGGTTTGTGCCCCGCCACCGAGAATGTTGAGGCCTTCGCGGCTTACGCTGCTGACACGACCGAGCGTCGGATCGCTTACGATCACGCCACCAACGGTTTGCGCGGTCACGGACGGCGGGAAGACACCCTGGCTATCGAGCTGCAAGCCATTTGCATCCCCGATCGATGAATCTAAGTCGCTCGGCGATTGATTTTGCGTTTTAGCGGAGTTGGCATTTTTAGATGCGCTCTTTTTCTTCGTGACCTTCTGCTTGGCCGGTTCAGCTTGCTTGTCCGAGAACACCGTGACAGGCGGAAGAGGCTTTTCAGCACTTCCGGTATCCGCCTCTTGAGCAAGAGCGGCGATCGGCACCAGGAGCAGCGCACTGCTCAGCACAAGTTTCTTCTTTATCATTGTAATTCTCCCCAAATTCGCACGATCAAATCCGACGACGCTGCGCCGGGACCGCTGTGTTTTTTTTCTGATGGCTTCTCTGTCGCGCGCAGCCGCACAGCCTCCACTTAGAAGCCCGCAGCGCGGCCCTAAGTGTCGAGGATCAGCGGATTTGTTGTGCATTCAGCAAGCGACGATCTTCGAAAAGATCACGCTCATTGTGGAAACGCGGCCGGCAAGCAGCAATGCTGTTGCTACCGTTCCTATGCTGATCTCGCGCAAGATAAGGGCGCACGGCCGCTTGAACAGCGGCGGACAGGTACTCCGACACGACTTCGACTTCCCCCCAAAACACACTCGACGCCCCCCCCGGCGTCACAGTGAACGATATATTTGCACGACTATATCGATACCTCAAATAGAAATTACTTATGTGATCATTTGTGGGGCCGATCGAGGCGGCTACCTAACGGTGAAACGCCTCCGCCAACGCCAGCCACGGCCCCTTATTCAAGCGGCGGTCGGCGCTGCCGCGCGCCAGCTGAATAGGGCCATCATCGATGCGGGGAGTCATTCAGAGACTAGCGTGAGAAAACTTATGGCGGTCGCCCCCATCGGAACCACAGCGGATGCGCTTCAAGGTGCGGTTGATACCTACTTTTCTGCACAGTCTACGTCCGCTTACTCCGCATCGCGACGTCGCTACATGGCTGCAAGATCCCATTAGCGGATATCAGCGCTGATGGGGTGCAATCGTGAGTGCTCTGACGTCAGAAGTCTGCTTCCGAGTGGAGTGCAGATATTTAGGCGAATTCTTCAATGGCAGCCAGGACCGATTGCGGACGTCCGCCGCTGGGCGGCCTACTTGCTGGAGAATTCTGCAGTGCAGAGGAAACCGGCATCAATTGACCGGCAGACAGCGCCCACCGTGAGTAGGCCAGGAGTTCATCGATAAGCAGAAATATGGCGGCTTCTTCCATTAGGGGCCAACGGTAGCAAATATGAATGGTGCGGTTCGCTTTGGAAATCACGTAACCCTGCGTGGCTCCTTAGGTACTGCGTCGATCGTAATCGGGCCCTCGATTAAGCGCGGCTTTAGCGGACTTTTGGGAACGATCAGCGGATTGTGGTCCGGAATAGTTTCTCCCGAATACGGTGCCCGCCAACCGCGCTTTTTCGGAACCTTGTCCAAGCCTATCGGATAGATCGTCAGCTTTCCTGGCTCAAAGCTCATCCGCAAAAAGTTCTTGTAGTTGGCAATGCCGAGAGCGCTAAACGCATCCATATGCATGCCGAACAAAGCCGACGTGAATGCCCAGTATACGCCCCACGCGATTCCGCCAAGCAAGCCACCGAGCAAGACGATTGCGAGTGTGTACGCGGCGACCCCCAGCACAACTGTCGTTAGATCGTTTTTCCCGTCGACTAACGGCGCATAGATCGTCGTGCTGAAAATCGCCGTCAGGATCAGCAGAAGCCCCATGTGAGCAAGGAAATGCAAAGATCCGAGAAAAAATTTTGCGATCCAGTTCACGATCGATGACGTCCAAAGCGCATCGACGTAATGCACCAACCCCATCCAAAGCGCGACCACCATGATGAAAAAGGCCGGATTTGCGAGCATGCCGAAGACAACGCGCTTCGGACTGACGGATAGGAGCAGCTCCTGCCAAAGAGTTCGCATTTCCAGTTTGAAATAGTCGGTCACCTGCCTCAGCTCGTCGTTGCTCAGCTGTTGTCCTTCAAATTTGGGAAGGTCAGGTTTTGGAACATCATCGGTCGGTAGCTGCAGTCGCAGCGGCGCGAGCAAGGCGTCAACGCGCTTGTATGCATCTGCCTTGCAGGCACTCATCTCATGCTCAGCAGCGCGGGCCATCAGTTTGCTCAAGCATACGGCATCCGCGTTGGCGTAGCGGGATTGGCGCATAGAGTCCAACGGGTCGGCCACCGACAACTGAAACATCCAGCCGAACACCATGTAGATCAGGCCGAGCAGGATCGCGAAACGCCAGTTATGGAAAGGCAGCCAGAGATTTCTAAATACGAGCAAACGGCTGCGCCATCTTTCGGGATAGAAATTCGGCGCTTGAAATTCAATCGCTTCAAAAAGCTCGCTCAGGCTTCCGGTCATCCGGCCCCTGGGTTTTTGAGCGTGAGTTCGCGTTGACGTCGCCGATACCGACTTCTCTGTAAAGTCTGTTGCATCGTCCACTCCGACGGCTTCGCGCTCCTCGCGATTGAATGTTGGGCTATCAGAAGCCGATGCGACGCGCTTTGATTGATCGGTCTTGATGGCCCAATTGACCTTCATGCGCTTTTTTAATTGGTGCGTCGCGTGCGCAAACGCACCACCGCCGCCGGACGTTATCATGTTGACGCCGGCCTCTTCAGAATAATAGCGGCTGTAGTGATGAAGATCGCCCGCCAAGACAAGCGGCACCCGAGCGCCACGCGAGCGGGCCAGCATTGTCATCTCATGGATGCCGTCGATCTGCTTATTGATCCAACCAGGTGCATGCGTGATGATGATCACGTTGTCGCCTGGCTTCGTTGCCTCACTCATGGCGTGAAAATAATCGAGTTGCGCGTCGTCGATCGTGTCGGTGAGCGCCAGATCGACGCCCCACAGCCACCAGTCATAGGGCATCTTAAGTGCGAAATAGCTTCGGCGCTGATGACAGCGCCAGCCGCCAATTTGCTTGCCGAGGCCGTGTGTATAGCGATCGCGGGCAGTGCAGAATACGCTCGTGAATGCCGTCAGCCCATCATACCAGTCGTGATTGCCTGCAATGTAGAAAAGCTGCCGCCGGGGCGTGTCGGTCTGAAAGGCCAGATCATAGGGCATAAGGCAACGATCAGTATATTCCTTCACCGTCGCATTCGGATAGGCAAGGTCGCCGCCGAACACGAGTACTTCTCCGGCGGGCAATGACAATATCTCACCTTCAGGACTGGGGACGTCCAGC
This sequence comes from Hyphomicrobium sp., assembly GCF_019753045.1. Taxonomy (GTDB): domain Bacteria; phylum Pseudomonadota; class Alphaproteobacteria; order Rhizobiales; family Hyphomicrobiaceae; genus Hyphomicrobium_B. The sequence continues at coordinate 245,384 of NZ_JAIELN010000006.1, read as the reverse complement.
CTCTCTGAAGCCAAGAGATACGCCATCGCGTATGTTGCCTCGAAGCCATCGCCCAAATCGGCAATGAAATCTAACCAGACCCGGCCTTGCTCATCGGCATGTAGCCGGCGGTTAGAAAAATCAGATGGCAACTTTAATTTGGTCGAATGGACGGAACTGTAATCGTGGCGGCTGCGAAGCTCGTCGGGAGAGCTTTCGTCCATCGCTGCCTGCATGGGTCTCTGGTCGGCGTATTGACCAATCGTACTGGAAATGATCGTCCGTACGGCAACGGTGCCGAGAAGAAGCGGATCAATCCAGTCCACCATTCGGGGTAAGCGGCGATGGCGCAGTCTACGGATCAGGCCTTCCGCTTCGGCGCGCTTTTCGTCGCTGACAGGCAGCTGCTGAGGTTCATCATTGTCGCAAGCGGGCGACAGCTCTTTGAGATCAGCCTTGAACACTGCGTGAAACCCCGCATACGCGACCTACGCTTGAATGGCTATCCTCAGCCAGCAACGCAATACTGCGAAGCCATGTGGATATGACAAGTGATAGATGAGCGGGAATTGGAACGACGACCGATCTTTTTCACGGCAATGGCAGAGAAGCCACGATTGAGAGAGGATGCGTCGTCGTACTTTATAGGAATGTGCGGCCCATCAGAGGCCAGAACCGAGCATCACTGTCGCCTTCGCGCCATCCCATACGCATAGAAAGTTCATGGAGAAATCGCCATCGGAACGCGTCAGTTTCAATTTGCCTTCGACATGAAACCCGTCTTTGTCCGGATACTGGTCTATAATACGATCGATGCGTGGATTGTGCCCCATTGACCGGGCGCGGTCGATAGCAGCTCTCGAGCACCGATCGATGCCATCATCGGATGGATCGCCATCAGTGTCTGCCGCGTCATTGGCGGAATTGTCAGGATTGTCGACCAAGCAACCGGCTCCGTGGCAGCCAGCCGAACCGCCCGGTCCACCATCGGCGAAAACGGCGGAACAGCCACCACCAACCCACACATAACCAGTTCGGGCGTTATAGCCCCAATTTTCCTCTTGTCGGCATTCGGTGCGCGATATTTGCCGAACGATCACGGGCTCACGCATTGCGCGCGCAGAACACTCGTTATAGCCATTGTTGCGAGACATGCAGGTCACGGCGTCCGATCGGGCGAAGGCCGAGAACGTCGGTGGAAGCAAGGGAGCCATAGCAAGGAAGAGGAGGGTGGCAGTGGCGGATGTGAGAAATCGGCGCATTTGTATCCGGATACTGAATGGGTCTCCTGTAAACACTGCACGCTTTGCTTATCGGCTGAAAGGCACTGGACGTACCATCAGAAATTTCGCGTCGATTATTTAATAGGACGTCAGTTTTCTGGCATTCCCTTGGGGCGTTCGATCTGCCGGGGCGTATAATTCAACACGCGGTTCATCGTCGATGAAAGATGGCTGTGACTGGAAAAGCCAGTCATCTCTGCAATTGTCCGCAGAGAAAGGCGCGTGGTGGCAATCAGCAGCGTCGCCTGCCGCAGGCGCAACAACATGAGGTAACGATAGGGCGTTTCTCCGGTGCTTTGACGGAACGCGCGCAAAAAATGTCCAGCCGAGAGACTGCAGAGTTCGGCAAGCTCGGTGAGCGACAGATTATCTGCAAGGTGGGAGCGCATATGTTCATCTACGCGCCGTAGCAACTGCGGGGTCAAGCCTCCGCGCATTATCGTTGGGCTTGAGTGAGATTGGGCGATGCTGGAATGGCGGCGCAGCAGATGAATGGTAAGTGCCGTCATCAGAGAGTCTAGGTAAAGTTGCGATTTCCGCCCGTCAGACGTCGAGGTTTCGGCAGCAATCAGTCGTGCGATAGCAAGCGCACTCTCGTCGGCTGTCGCCGAGGGGCCGCCGTTCCATTCAAATTTGTCAGAGTCGAAATCTGCGGAAACCAAATTACGAACGCGCGCCGGTTCAAGCGCCACGAAAAGATTTTCCTTAAATGATCCCCACTTTGCGAAGAGATCGGCGCCCGCGGGAACAAGTTCCAAATGTCCGACCGGAGCAAACAAGGATGTCCGGTGATCGCTCGCTAAGGCGATGGTGCGTTTGGGCTGGGGAGTGAACATCACCAGCGCGATGTCGGCCCGCGCAGTCATGCGAATTGAACCTGCAGGGGCCTTGGTGACACTTACGCCCCCGAGACTACTCAGACGCTTCGGTCCCCAAGGATCCGGCACGAGGGAAAGCATGGCGGTGGCGTTTTGCATCCGATGGGGCATGCCAGTGCATCTCTTTCCAAGCAGTTCCGTTGGCCGGATATTGCGATAGTCCTGAAATTGTTTCAGTGCGCAGAGTGATCACGGTCGATTTTATGACAGCCTGTCAGAATCCTGATGAATTATTAGAATAGGAGCAAAATTCGTCAATGCCTGGCAATTCGTCTCTATTGGCGCTCACAACGTCAGATCTCATCCGCTACAAGACCTCAAGGCGGCTGTCATTTTCCCCAATGGCAGGATTGTCCCTCTCCGCTTAGGCATCTCGATTGTGCACCCCCCGTGCCATCGAGGTGCCGGTCGGTCTTCTCTTCGATATGCGTGGGGGAGCAACCCGGCGTATTGGCAAAGGAGAATAAGGAAATCATGCGAGCAGTTCTGAGGCCCGCCGCAGTTGCAGCAATCACTTCGGGCATTTTCGTTGCTTTGATCTGCAGCGATGCAGGGGCCGCTCCGCGTTGCGGCGCGCCGGTCTCAGGCACGGCTTCAGCGTTGGGCATTCTCGGTATAGGAAGCGCAGTGGCCCGGGACGAAGCGCGCCGCAACTGGTCTGCTAATGCGGCGATCGCTTATGGTCCGCGCTATGCGTCCTTCGATAATGCACGCGGCGTTCGTTGGAGCTGTAAGCCGGGCTTCATCCTGCCAGCAACTTGCGTTGTTTATGCAGCCCCCTGCCGTTGGTGACGGGCGACCGAGAGGCGGCGGAGTTTCGACAATTTCAATTGACGCTCGATCTTTCTAACCGGCGGAGCGGGGACATTTCCCGTTTGCTCACTGCCTGATGCGAGACCCAAATGACAATTTCGAATTGATCGGCATTCCAGTGTCGATCGCATCGGAGCTTGAATATCGGTTGCCCACAATCGGAACGTCGTACCAGCGCGAGTAGTCTCTGAATTGCCACCTTCGAAATGGACCGCCCTTTCTGCGGCCTTCGTTTTAGTATTTATTGCTGATTGGCAGGTTCAACTGCAAAATTTGCGCGCGATAATAGGCGTAATCTTAGGTCTTATTCGTAGGGCGAACGCTCACCCTTTTCGCGAGCTGCATGGATCAACGGGTATAATCGACAATTGCCAGGTAATGAAAATGAAGGCTCTCCCCGTCTCTTGGGTAGTTTTATCGTGCTTAATTTTCTCGGCTTTTTCAGCATCAGCGAAACCCAACGCGCCGGCTGAAATTACGACCAGCCAGCTTCAAAGCAGCACACCTGGAGCACTTCTCCGGATCTGGCCTTTGGAGGGAGGCGTTCGTCCCGATTACAAAGGGTACCGCATTCTCTATCGGTCGACCGGGCTGCGGGACGAACCGGTCGTCTTCAGTGGTGCAGTGCTTTTTCCGGCAGAACCGAGAGGGCGTCCTCGACCCGTCGTCGCGTGGGCGCATCCGACAAGCGGTGTCGTGACGCGCTGCGCACCAACTCTGCTACCTGGTCTGACGAGCTCAATCCAAGGCATCGACCAATTTCTCGATCGAGGTTACGTCATCGTCGCCGCAGATTATGAGGGTCTCGGTGCTCCGGGCCCACATCCCTATCTCGTCGGGAAGAGTGAGGCGAGAGCGATCCTCGACGCGATACGAGCAGTGAGAAACTTTAAGTATGCGGAAGCTGGCGACCGATTTGTCGTGTGGGGACATTCCCAGGGAGGTCACGCGGCTCTGTTCACCGCGACTGAAGTCATTCGGTACGCTCCCGAACTGAAGCTTCTCGGCGTCGCCGCAGCTGCTCCGGCAACGACGCTGATAAGACTCTTTCAGGCTGACCGCGACACGAGTAGCGGACGAAGCCTAACGGCGATGACCCTCCATTCGTGGTCGCGCGTGTTCAATTTTCAAATATCCAAATTTGTCCCATCCAGGGCACAGCAAAGTTACGAACGACTGGCAAGTGACTGCATTTTGACACTCGCTGACTTCTTTGACTTGAGCGATCATGAGCGGGCATTGCAGAAGGACTTCTTGCTCTCGGATCCGACAATGGATCCTCAGATCAGATCGATCATGATCGAAAATACTCCGGGATATCTGCCGGCGGGCACGCCGGTTTTCATCTCGCAATCGCTCGGCGACGACCTGGTCTTGCCGGCGGTCACAAAGGATTACGCGCGCCAACTCTGTGACGGCGGAGCTAAGGTCAAATTCCACAAGCTATCGACAGGAGCTCACATGTTTACCGCTCGAGACAGCGCAGCGGCCGCCGCAACATGGATTGACGGGGTTTTTTCAGGCAGATCGGTGCCGAACGATTGTTAATTTTCTTGAAAGACGTCCTTTCCGAGTAAATGCGAGCACAATCACCAAGCCCGAGTGGGCGACAAGGCCGGTTGCGATCGATCCATATGTCAGCGCGACAACACGAGCGACATTGAGAGAAAAAGGACCAGGCGGCCACTATCTACCATGAGCGCTATCGTCAACGAGCCGGGCATGGAATATCCTCTCGGCCGTGACCGAAAACCCAAGATCGGCAAGCATGTCGGACTCGGACAGCCTTCTGCAGATCGCAAACCAGAAGGATCGGCTGGCATTCCAACAGCTGTTCCAAAAATACGCGCCCCGCGTCAAATCCTTCATGATGCGGCACGGCGCGGACGCGAACACTGCGGAAGAACTCGCGCAGGAAACCCTTCTAGCGGTCTGGCGCAAGGCAAGCCTCTACTCCAGCGAACGAGGAAGCGTCACGACGTGGATTTTTACGATCGCGCGCAATCTAAGGATCGATCGGCTGCGTAAGGAGGAAATGTGGGTTGAGCTTCCCGATGGTTACGATCAGGAGGCGAGCATGGACGCACAGCCGGATGAGGTCGTCTCGGACGAAGAGCGACGGCTCAACATGCACCGCGCATTGAATGCCTTGCCGCGCGACCAATATCAAGTTGTCGTTCTGTCATTCATCGATGGTCTGTCTCACCGCGAAATCGCCGAACGGCTGGGCTTGCCGGTCGGCACCGTAAAATCGCGGATACGGTTGGCATATTTAAAACTTCGCGCGACGGTTGGGGCGCAAGACGAATGAGCATCGAACGTCATCCGGCGCTTGAAAACCTCGTGAGCTGCTCTGCGGGCAGCATGCCGGAGGCTTTGGCAGCCGTTATGGCGAGCCATATCTCGCTTTGCAAACGTTGCCGCCGCGAATTGGCGATCATGGAAACCATAGGCGCATCGCTGATCGACGAGGTTCCTTCGGCCTCACTCACTTCGGGCATTGGGATACTCAAAGACTCGAAGGAACCCAAAGCGCTCGCCTCAGGCGAGGGCGACGTGCCCGCGGCTCTCCGAAAGCATGTCGGCCCTTGGCTGAAGGATGTCCCGTGGAAATGGGCAGGATTCGGCGTTTGGCAGCATCGGATTCCGTTGTCGGGACGAGCCAAAGCGTCTCTGCGTCTCATCAGGGTTTCGCCGGGATTGAAACTTCCTGACCACGGCCACAGCGGCTCGGAGATGACCCTCGTCTTGCGGGGATTCTTCACGGATAACACCGGCTCATACGGCGTGGGCGACGTTGCCGATATGAATGAAGGTGATGAGCACGCTCCGATTGCCGGCCTCGGAGACGACTGCATCTGCCTGGTCGCGTCCGAAGGACCGATGCGCTTCAACAGCATACTCGACAGAGTCCTGCAGAAGTTGACTGGCTTCGATTGAACTGCCGCACCGCGCTCGCGCAGTGGATCAAGGAAATCGCGCACAACTCAGCCCAAGCCCGCAACTCTCGGCCCTAAACGAAGTTCCTCCCATGTCGAACTCCTGGAGGTAGCGTACGATGGAACAACTCAGCACTGAAATGCGGGCCTGTGCCGATCTTTGCCAGACCTGCGCCACCACGTGCTTTAGCGAGGCCATGAACCATTGCCTCGAGTCTGGCGGCAAGCATACGGAACCCGAGCATTTCCAGTTGATGATCGCCTGCGCTGAAATTTGCAAAGCGGCGGCAGCGGTCCTCCTGACGGGGATTCCCCAGCACGTCTTCGTCTGTCACGCCTGCGCGCAAATCTGCCGCGCATGCGCCCAAAGCTGCCAGAAAATCGGGGACATGCAGGATTGCGTGGATGATTGCAGCGTTTGCGCAGAGAGCTGCGAGGCCATGAGCGCAACCATGCAAAAAGCGGCATAAGGACGACCGGACCCGGTAGCCCGATGCGAAAATGACCGATCCGCCAGTCGCGGAACCTAAAGCTCCGAAATACGTTCAAGTGAGGGTTTCGCGAGGGTGACTTATGAAATCGCTTGTGGCCGCGCTTTCGGTATTATTCATCTCATTCATGGCGTTGAGCGCCTACTCGCTCAATGCGGACTCGCAAACGAACGCTGCATTGAACGCGGACGCAGCCATGACACCGGACTCAGGAACATCAGGCGTCGGCTACAGCCCCTGATCCTTGGCACGCCAAGCAACCATCAAGCCGTGGGTTTGAAGGCGATCCTCGCGTAGCCCACTTCGTCGCCCGCACGAAGCCTTCGAACGCCTAATATCGACGCAGCCTCGTCGAACTTCTGTAGAAAGTTGGCGACAGGCAGCGGCTGCACGTCCTTCTTGCGGCACCAGAGAGAATATTCAGCCCAAAGCGCACTTGGCGCCAGCCAATTGCTAGGATCCGGCCTCAATCGCTCGAGAGCGAAGACGCCGATGCGCCACGAAATATCATCGGAATTCCCATCTGCACTTCTGAAACATATCGGGCGCCGCGCGGTCACAAGCGCTGTTAAAGAACCATGAACATATTGGGGCACATAAAGAAAATATTGTCCGGAGAACTTTTGGAACCTCGATTCCAGGCTGACGGTTCTGTGAATGAACGGGGGCTGCCGACCACTTTGAGGGACGCACATGAAGACACAAGGCTATACGGCCGCCGAGCTAGCGGGCTTCTACGCCGTGCTCGATCGCGCAGTTTGCGAAGCAGCCGAGCACGAACTGCAGATTTCCATTCCGACAATGGTTCAACGGCTCTTTGAAGCCGCCGACCGCGGCGAGCGCGATCCCAAGAAGTTGGCGAGCATAATCATGGGTCGCCCGGAGCACACCCATAACGCTGAAGCAGCCTGACACTTCCTCGTCGCCGATCCGGCTGGATGATTTCGCAATCGGCCGGCTCCGCATTTCGACAGCGTGCGGATAACGCGAAGCCGTGATACGATTTAAATGCGAAAGCTAGTCGGGAAAGGATGTTTCAATGGCCGATGACAAAACAAAGAAAGGCAAGCAGGACCGTACACGCATTGCGATGAGCGAGCCCTATGAGGTCCAATATTGGAAGAAGAAATTCGGCGTAACCGGACAAGGCCTCGCAGGCGCGATCCGGGCCGTCGGATCCAATAATGTCGAGAAAGTCGGGGCGTATCTGAAGGCGAAGCGGAAATAGCTCCCCGCATATAATCGCAAAATAAGAGCCCCGGAAGAAGCCGAGGCTCTCCACACTCGGGGTTTCCTCCGGTGTGATACGGCTTCTGACCCTTTTCAGGGCCTCGCCGCTTTCATCGTCCTCGCGGGCATGAGGACTTTGCGTGTTTTACTTTTCTCATCGTGCATATGGTTTACGCATGGGTGGGGCGCGCGTTCCTTAATTCTGGGCAATGTAGCCGTGCGCTGCAGCAGGTGCATCGCAAAAAATGAAAAAGCCCCGGCTAGAAAGCCGCCGGGGCTCCGCTGAATTGCTTCAGCTCGTCGGCACCGTCTGCAAGCGTCACGGGCCACGTGTCTCTTGATACGGCAGAACGAGCGAATCGGTTTCATCAGAACTATTCGAATTGACTCTCAGTCCCGCTTATCTGCGCCCCATATGAAATATCCGTAAGGCGAAAGTGACAATTGAGGATCCATTCGTAGGCCGGCAGCATGCGGGAGTTTCAGGTCTTCGCAGCTCCCGTCGTGATCTTCAGGACGTGCAGCTCATCGGTCCTGAAAATATAGAGACGCTCCTTAGGCGTCCGCATTGCTTTTATCCAGCTATCTGGATCGACACCCATGCTGACAAGATATTCCACGCAGCGCGCGGATATCTGTTGAGCGGCGGAAATACCGTCGCCCCAAGTTTCAGTCCCTTTCGCCACAGCCGAAACCTGATGAACTCCTATCAGCGCATGCTTCCCCGCCGTGCGGCGAACACCACCTGCGAACATCAGCGGACATGACGAGGCGCAATATCCATTATCGGCCACCATCGTATCGAGCCCGCGCTTCCTGACGGACCGGCCCATGCTGATGGCGTCCGGCACCGATCCTCCCGGCGAAAGCAGCCAAATCGTCTTTGCGCCTTTTCCATCGTGATCGAGAAACTTCTCGAAATCGTCCGAACTCCCTGTTTCAATTCTCCCGACTGCCGACACGTCGCCGTTAGCACCCACATGAAACGACATGCGGCCAGCAACCATATCGGGCGTCGGCTTGTCCGGGACGCCCGGCATTTTCGGGCTCCCTGCTCCAGGGATGACGGGCAACGCCTTCGGGAAGTAGGGCCGCTCTTGGTTCGTTCGGGTCAGGGGTTGAATGACAACACGCGTCACCTGCTCCGCTCCCTCGTCGAGCGCGAGATCCAGCTGATCGCGAAGATCCAATGCGAGCATGCCGACGCTCATCGCCACCAGGAAGAGAAATATCGATCGTATGAGCGCGCCCTCTAAGACACCCTCCTCCCGCCACACGATGCGTTTTCCGGCCATGACAGTTACCGGTTGAATCCGGCAGCCGGATTGATGGAGGCGACATTTCCAGGTGGCTTCTCGATACCCGCAGCGGGCGCTTCAGCTGACGCAGATCTTTCGAGAGCCACATGAGGCGGCGATGATAAGGGCCGGGCTTCAAGCGCCTGCATGTTGTTATAAATCTTGAGAGCCCGCATGACCTCCCCGGCGGACATTCCATCTTCGTCACGCGCGTCGCCCTCATCCCTTCGGATCGCCTCGAAGACGATCGAATGGATGAAAATCAACACCGCTGGCATCAGGTCCAGCGAGATGGCGCCCGCCCAGCTGGGCAGAAAGTCAGTGCCATACTGAATCACGGCTTCGGCCGTCGACAAAGGAACGAACCGCACAGGCTTCACCTCGGGCCGCGATAGAATGTCGTCGGCAGCAATTGCCAACGCCTGCGATTGAGCTTTGATCGACTGCTCTACCTTCCCAACGACTTGGTTCTGGCGACCAGCTAAATCGGCGGTCCGGCCGTCAGCAGCAGGCGCGATAAAAGACTTCGATAGATCCTCTGCTGTTCGCTTGACCGCGGGCGCAATCGAAGTCTGCTGCAGATCGGCAATGATCCCGGTCAAGACGACTGTCTCTGCTGCAAACTCATTCGTCCGCTCATCGATTGGCCCTGCACCGGAAGTGAGCTGACGCATTCTTTCGAGCGTCTTGCTACCCGATTCAAAGAGCGTCTTTATCCGGTCGCGCGACGCGTCGACTTCGCCGGCAAGCGCATTGAGCTGCGCCGACATCTGTGCAGTCAGCTGAACCACGGTCCCGCTTCCCGACGTTCCCGTCAGCGCACCCGATTGACGTTCTTGATCGGAAAGAAGGGAAAACCGTCGCGAAGCCAATTGAATGTCCGGCAAGAGGCCTTGCGCCGCGAGGGCATTCCCGTGCGCCCGATCGAAGCTCTGCTGAAATTGATCGGTAGAATTCGCCATGTGCTGCTGGAGCGCAGCAGCCCCCGCGAGCGCCGCCGCATTTAGCCAAGCCGACATCGCGAGGATCATCAAGCTGCCGATGAACATGGCGACATACATGAGCCGCCGCGACGATGCCTGCCGAACGTGCGGCAGAAATCGCATCAAATATGTCCAAAATGCAAATATGACGACGGACACCGCCGCCGAGTACACGATCGCGGCGAGAAACACCTCGATTGGAGAACCCTCGAGAAGGCTTCGAACGCCGATGTATGTATAAATTCCGCTGGCAAGCGCGAGCGTCGCGAGCGTGAACTTCGTCATCATGTCGAGGCGGGTGATGCCGCCTCGCAGCACCTGAGACATCAGACCATCCTTGGACGAAAACGCCAAAATCTGGAATGATGCCATGTATACGGATCGATTTTAAAGCAGGCTCAATCTTCGACCGAAAAATAAGAGCAAATCCGATCACTTCCGTAACCCTGGATCGAAGACTTGCTGAGCGGCGTTATAGAGCGGGCAATATTGCTCAATCCGCGGATTAGACCGCCCGCAATTTACTGCAAGGATATGAGTTCGTGTCAGAGCCCGTTGTCATCACCATTCCCCATCGCCTTGGAAAAGACGAAGCTATACGGCGGCTGAAAAGCGGATTGGCATCGGCCCATCTCCCGTTCGTGACGATTGACCGTGAAGTTTGGAACGGCGATCTGTTGGAGTTCAGCTTGACCGGAATGGGCCACAAGGCGAGTGGGTCCGCTTTGGTGATGAACGATTCTGTACGCCTCGAACTTGTTCTGCCATGGCTTCTTCAGCGTTTCGCAGAGTTGGCGCTCAAAGGACTGGCATCCCGCACCAAGCTTCTCCTGGAGAAGAAATAAGCGGTTTGCGGCGCAATTGCTAATTTACACCGTTCGTCAACAGTCAATTGCCGCCTTAAATCCGCGTGCTGTTGAAAACTCGGGCTTCGCCCTTGCTTCGAATCATGCCTCACGCAACGGTCAAAATCTCTCGCCCTCATTGGCAAATCTGGGAGAGACCCCGCACCCCGACAGCAACCCTCGCTCGTCGGGGTGTTCTCCTTTTTATCGAGTTCGAACGGAACCGTTCGAACTCGTCTGTGGCGGTCGCGATGCCCTAAAAGCGACCGCCACTTTCAAACTTAGAACTCGATCCAGATACCGTTGCGCCAATATCCGCGTCCCTCGTGCTCGCGCCAGCGATACCTCTTGGCGTCGGCGTCAGCCCATCTCCAATCGTCCGAGTAAACACGCAAACCAAATTCCGGACGATACGCGTGACGCTCGCGGACATGCCAGCAGTCGCCCTCGCCATTGCAAACGATTTCGGCCGAAGCTGTCGTGGCCGAAACCATGCTCGCGGCAGCAAGCACGCACTTGGTAATAATCTTCATAGCCGGTCTCCTCTTCTTCTTTGGATCAGCGGTAATGATCCACGCCTCACGGGCGCGAGCTTTCAACGGCATGACATCCATGAAGTTCCGAAGAGTCGTTCCCTGAACAGCCATTCATCAGTTGGCGGTTGTTTTGATGAAGATGGGCCACCTGCAGTACGCGAAACACCACAAAAACTTAAGCTAAGCGCCGCAATCAGCCACGGCCAGCAACAGATCACATCGCTCGACGTCATCTAAATGTCAGTACGCTCGGAGTTCTAAACCGAGGGACCTAGCTCCTCGCCGAACCGCATCGAATTTTCATAGACGACATTCGTGCGAGACGGTTCGCCATCTGAGATCGCACCGCGATCAAGCAATTCATCACACAGCGCCAAAGCGTCGGAAATTTTGGTCACGACACGATCCGCGCCCACAGCTTCGCGCCACTCTTCAGCTCGAGCTCCATTACTCGCCAGCGACCAGAAGCCCGCGACCATGATCGCTTCCGGCATCACGCTGCGTGCGCGACGCATGAGAATGCCCATGAACGCTGGAACCTTCTTGGATCCCAAATAGCCGAAGACAACGACCTTTGCCGGACTACGCCTTGCATCGAGTGAGCGCAAACGAATCGACGCATTGTAGGAAAGCGTAGATGCGTGAATACCCTGTGCCTCGAGCACTTGCTCCAGCATCAAAAGAGGCCCCTCATCGAGTTCGCTGCGCACGGGAAGGCAAAGCACAACATCGCTTTTTACGTCATCCTCAGCGGACTTCTCGCTTGGCGCACCACTTGCCTCGGCGGACTCTCCGCCGGTAGCATGTTCCGACAAACCATCGACAACGTCGTCGATCGCGTCCTTGACCTCCGTGATCTCGTCGGAGCTGAGCCGTCCCGCGGAAGCATCTTCGTAAGCCATCGACAGCGCCTTCAACGCGACGTCGTCGTAATAGCGGATCAGAGGCATTTCTTTCATGCTCTGCTCCGCAACTTCGATCGCCTCGACGCCATCACCCGCCAGAACGCGTTGATATAATCGCTCGTGAGGTTCGAGAGCCGGTTCGTCTCCAAACAGGATTTCGAGGAAGCTCAGCGCCTCGACGTGCCTGCCCAACACCATGAGACAGACCGTAAGTGGTGTAGCCAAAATCAATCCGACCGGCCCCCACAACAACGTCCAGAAAAGCGTCGCAACGACCACGGCAACAGGAGATAGTCCCGTGTTGCGTCCGTAGAGCATCGGCTCGATGACTTCCCCCGCCATGACTTCGGACACGAGGAACAGCGCTGCCGTCCACAAGACGAGCGACCAGCCGGGATCGATTGCGGCCGCAAGAATAATCGGAAACACGCTCGCGATCACCGAGCCGATGAACGGAACAAACCGCATCAGCCCTGCGAGAACGCCCCATAGGACAGGATTCGGCAGACCCATCGCCCAAAGGCACAAGCCGATAAACACGCCGAAGCTCGTGTTCAGCAAACCCTGAATGATGAAAAACCTGCTGAGCCGGTCGCCGGCATCGTCGAGCGCAACAGTCGTTCGCTGGAGATCACCCTTTCCCGCAAGTCTAAGAAACCGGTCTCTCAGATCTTCCCGCTGAGCGAGAATGAAGAAGAGAAAGAGAATGATAAGTCCCGTCGTCGCAAGCGGCGACATCAGCGGGCGGATCAGGGACACTGTCTTATCGAGTACCGGCTCCGGCGGTTGGTGTATTTCGACCGGAATCGGTTTGACGGCGGCAGTGCCGTCTGGAGCAGCGGGGACGGCCGAACGCTTTCCGCTGTCGGAGCGCGAAAGCTCTGCCTGAAGATCGTCGAGCGTGCTCCTCGCCCGTTCTAGAACACCGGATTCAACAGACGCGGAACGAACCGATGAAACCTTTTTGAGCAGGTTGTATTCGTAGGCCGGAATTCGCTCGAGCAAATCCGAGATCTGTCCGCCGACGACGACGCCAATGCCACCGATAGCTGCAATCGAGATCACCACGACGGCAATCACCGAGGGCACTTTCGGAACGCCCGCCTGCTTCAACAGACGAATTGCCGGCGTCAATACGAAACTCAGAAGGCCCGCCAATGCGAGCGGCATTAATACGCTGCTGCCGTAGTAGAGAATGAGTATGGCGCCGGCGAAGATGACCATGTAGCAAGCGGCATTCATCGCCGTCAGCCGGCTGGGCGCGTCGCCTGCAGCAAAGGCAGCCTGGCGCCTTCTCAGCCGACGTATCGAGGTCGGACCGCTATTATTGATGTCGACAGCGCGCATTGCAAACCTGCAGCAAAGAAAAGGCCGGTCGTCGACCAGCCTTTGTGCTTTTGACTAGAGCTTGCGATTGATCTCGTCGGCAACTTTGTTGGCGCCGTCCTTTACGGTAGCTTTCGCCTTTCCGACTTCGACCTGCGCTTCACCCTTCAATTCCTGAAGAGCGCCTTCGACCCGCATCTTGTCCGAACCAACGGCCTTGCCGAGGTTCTTCTTGATGTTGCCTGCAACTTCGTTCGCGTAGCCGGAAACCTTGTCAGCAGTGCTGCCCATAGCGGTAACTCCTTTTGTGGATGCGGCTCTAAACGCGTGGCGCAACCACTAAGTTCCTGAGCAGTGGACGTGTGCTGACGTATCTCAAAATCGCAGGGGGCTTGAACTTTCGAACTCTTCACTTCACCGCGTGCGCATCCTGCGCATCTGCAGGTGAAAACGCTTCGCCCATGTGCCCATAGTGACTAACGATAATCGCGATACCGGCAATCAGAACGATATGAAAGATGATCTTATGGATCGGCTGCATGTCTCGCGTTCGCTCCTGTCATGTTGGGTGAAAAACCTAGACAGCACCCAGTCTTCCCTGGGCCGAGGCAAAAAAATCGGAACAGCATCGGAGCCGCACGCGCGACGATGCTGTTCCGGGATTTTGATTACATAAATCGCGCCGCGAAACTAGTAGGCCCTTCTTTGCACGGCGTCGATAAACCGGCCCAAATGCTTCTTTGCCGCGCCTTCGAGCTGGGCAGGAGAATAGCCCTCGTCCTGCAGTCTCCTGCGAAGCTTTTGGACTGTGTCTGTTGCGCCAGATCGAGCCATGTCAAAGGCACGCTCGAATGAGCCGTACGATGACGTGTTGGATTTTCTATATCGCCAGATCACGGCGCCGACCGCAAAGCCGATAGCACCTGCTGCCAGCAACGCGACTGTCGGATCACTGAGAAGCGATCTGCTTTCCTCGTGTTCCTGAGCTTCCATCATGTCGTCGTCGGATCTGTTCATACCTGCGGATCCCATTGCGTTCTCCTTATCAAGCTTGCGGCGGGGATTGCGGAGTGCTCCCTGCGCTCTCGGAGCGGCTGACGACGTAGAGGCCAGCCGCGGCCGCCAGAATGAGCGGCCAGTTTTTCGATGCCGTTCGTAACATCGCCGGAAGCACGATCGGTGCGGCAGCCGAAACGATGCTCATCACCTTGTCGTCTTCTAGAAAAGAAGGGCCGGTCTTCGAAGGTTCCTCGGTTTTCGGCTCTTCTTTGGCCTCGAACGACGCGCCGATCGGCCGCTTCCGCAACTTCACCACCAGTGCAACGACGAATCCGAGCAAAACAAATCCACCCGCGACGATCAGGTTGCCGATCTCAGGACCGTAATTGCGATTTGCGTATGATGAGAAACTCGCCGCAGCAAAACCCAGCGCCGCGATGAACGGAATTCCGATCAACACTCGGTTCCCGAGTTCGCCAAGCCTATTTTCTACGCTTGCTTCGGCTTTCTCGAATAAGCTTTCGAACACCCGGCAAACTCCGAAATTAAGATTTCCAGATCGCGCCTAGAATAAAGCCAGCCGCCACCGCCATTCCCAGCGTTGTCATCGGCTGTTCCGCGACAGACTTGTCGATGGCGTTGGAAAAGTTCTTGGCAACTTTCTGCAAATTATCACTGAGTTCAGATGTCTGAGCGGCGAGTCTTTGGCTGGTGTCTTGAGCGCTCGATACTGCCCGATCCAGCGAATCGACGGCTCTCAGTCCCGCATCAACAGCTCGATCGGCCAGATCGTGCGAGGCGGATCTAACCTCATCCGTCGTGTCAATTCTTCCCATGGGAACTCTCCCGATAACGTGTTCAAGCGTGCCATGAACGCGGGGCCTCCGGCGTTTGTTCCGGTATTTCGGGCGTCCGAGCGGAAGCGCGGGCGGGCGATTGACCTTGCTCATATCGGCAAGTCCTGTCCGGATGCGCCCTCGCCGGCATACAGAACTGTATGCATCGCGCCCCAAAGTGACCGCCAAGGGACTGAACGTTGGTCCGCTTCGCTGTGATCGCTAGGGCAATAAGGCATGCACACTAAGGAATTCGCGCGATCCCTTCGCGCATTCGCTGAATTGGCGGAGTTCGAGAGGTCGCAGGAATTATATCGCTTGGCGGCTTGCTTTGATGAGGGTCATAAGGAAACGATCCTCACGCGAATGAAGCGGATGAGCCCGTCCACCGCCTATCCTTTGCGGCTCAAAGAGAGTTTGGAGGCCATCGAGCAGGGCTTCCGGGCTCTCGGCGCCACGAAGCAGGCCAACGCGCTTCGCACCGTCCTCACGTTGTTCGCCGGCCGCCCCGGAGCTGCCATCGGCGTCTTCATCGCCGAGATCTCTTCGTCATCTCGAATAGCGAACCTTAGCGTCAAACGCTTCAAGACGGCCGACATCGATCTGGTCAAGTCGGTTGCGAGCCAGCTCGCAGAGCCTGCCCTCGAAGCCGAAGCGTTCGAAGGGATCTTGGCGACCCTGAGTTCGTCAAAGGCTGTAGGAACGCCGACGTTGGTTTTGATCGCCAATTGCTATCTCGGCAATCAACGGATCTATCGAGACCGGAAATCCGCGCTCGAAGCGATCGAAAGACATTTTCGCGGAAGGCCGTTGCGCCCCACCCGCCAATGCGAAGTTTTGGAATGAAGGGCGAGGCCCGTTTAGAGGGAAGCCCCCCATACGAAAGGATCACGAATGAACCGAGAGCCCGTCGCCTCCGGCGCGGCGACATATTCGAAGATCGCCCAAGTCACGATCTTCTTCTGGATTATGAAGGTGCTGGCAACCACACTCGGAGAGACCGCGGGCGATTTCATCTCCATGACCCTTGGCCTCGGATACTACGTCGGTCTAGCCATTACGTTCTCTATACTGAGCATCGTGTTGTGGGCCCAGGTCGGCAGCAAAACATATCACCCAGTCCTATTCTGGAGTGCGATCATCGCAACGACGACTGCCGGAACGGAAATCTCCGACTTTATGGATCGCTCGTTGGGCCTAGGCTATTTCGCCGGCTCGATAATACTCATGACCGGATTAGCTCTAAGCCTCGCGGTCTGGTATTACCGGGTAGGCAATCTCAGAGTATATCCGATCACGATGCCAAGCGCAGAGTCGATGTTCTGGCTGGCGGTGTTGTTCTCAAACAGTCTTGGAACAGCTTTCGGTGATTACCTCGTAGACAACGTTGGACTTAGCTTTATCCAGGGCGCAGTGGTAACCGCTGGCATCATCCTCGCAGTGGCTGCCTTGCATTACTTCACGCGAATTAATGACGTCCTTTTGTTCTGGATCGCCTTCGTCTTTACACGTCCCTTCGGTGCGACTTTTGGAGATTTCCTGACGAAGCCACTCGACGCCGGAGGCCTGAGCATGTCGCGTGGATACGCATCGCTCGTGACATTGGCGCTCTTGCTCACGGTGCTTTACGTGTCGTTGCGCTGGTCGTCCGAGCAAAGGTCGTCGCCAGCTCCGGCCGATCGGGCAGACCTTTCACGTTAGCGGAGCCGAAGTTGGAAACCATACGAATTTGAGAGAAATTCGCCCAGATCAGGGCTTAAAGCTCTTCGAGATTGCAACCCGAAAGGTTCGAGAGGGCAAGCCATTGGTTTCAAACGAAATTTCAGCGCCGTACGCGGCGGCTGCGCCGGTCGACCTCCAACGCCGAACCGTGAAAACCCTTTTCCTGGGCGGGCTGGCGGTGGGCATCGCCAGCGCAGTCCTTTTCCAGATTTATCCGAAGCTCGATCTCGCCGTGTCCGAACGGATTTTCACGAACCACCAATTCATCGGACGTGACTCGACTGCATTTAATGCGGCGCGGTTCCTGTTCAACGTCTTGTTCTACAGCGGTTGCGCAGTTGGGCTGGTAGGCTGCGTGATCACGCTTTCGACGGGACGCAAGTGGCTGAATCTCTCTTCGAATAAATGGCTTTTCCTCGCCATCTGCGTTCTTGTCGGACCGCTGACTGTCGCCAACCTCGGCTTCAAGGACCATTGGGGGCGGGCCCGGCCACAGATGGTGGTCGAATTCGGAGGAGACAAATCGTTTACTCCCCCCCTGGTCAAATCGACGGAGTGCCCAAGAAATTGTTCGTTTTTCTCCGGCGAAGCATCTTCGATCTACGTCTTGGGTTTCGTCGCCGCCTTCCTGTTCCCCACGGCGGCCGGCGCCTGGATCGCGTCCGGCGTCGTGCTCGGAAGCTTGTGCGGCTTTGTGCGAATGACGGAAGGCGGCCACTTCCTGTCTGACGTGATCTTTGCAGGTGTGTTCATGGCCATCACGGTCGCCCTCGTCCAGATGCTGTTTTCGGCCATTTCTGGAAAAAGCGAACCGGTGTGATCGGCTATCATCAGACCGCTAGCTGACGCGCGGCGCCTGATCGAACATGATTTCAGCAACGAGGCCCGGCTTGTTATCCGCGAGCGTCACCTTGGCGCTGTGTAGCTCTGCAATAGCGGCAACCAGGCTAAGGCCGAGCCCGCTCCCGCGCGTGGTCCGGCTTTTTTCCAACCGGTAAAGCCGCCTGAATACTTTTTCGCGCTCTTCTGCGGGAATTCCGGGTCCTGAATCGCGCACCCGAACGATCGGCTGCCGGGCGTCGCCGGCCATCTCCACCTCGATATCCGATGCGGGCGGACAGTGCAGGATCGCGTTTTCGATGAGATTGACGAACAGCTGATTGAGAAGCCTCCTATCGCCGCGAACCGTCACGGGACCACCCGCGCCGCCGAGCGCGCGCAAACGATGGTGACGCTCTTCCGCAACCGCTTCCAAGGCATCGATGATATTCGCCAACAGGCCGCTCAACTCGACGTCGACGAACTTCATCTTCCGGGCGCCCGCCTCGATTTCGGAAATGCGCAGTAGCGCATCGAAGGTATCCGCGATGCTGTCGATCTCGCCGAGCGACTCATCGACGGCGGCTTTGTAGGTGTCGATGGTGGCAGGCCCAGACCGGACGACTTCCAGCTTCTGGCGCATGCGGCTGATGGGCGTGCGCAGATCGTGCGCGATATCGACCGATACCTGCTTCAAGTTGCCGATGAGCTTCTGCAATCGGTCCAGCGTTACGTTGATAAGAGCCGCCACGTGATCGATGTCATCCGACGCCGCATTCCTTGGGATGCGCCGGTTGAATTCTCCGGAGGCAACGGCATCGAGCACCTGCTCCATCTCCTCGACACGCCGCTGCGTCTTGAGGCCAATGAGGTAGCCGCCGCAAAGCGCACAAATTACTGACAGGCCGATGCCCCACAGCAAGCCCGTGAGCAGCAATTTTTGTGCGTCTTTGATATCGCCGTTGCCGTCTCCGACAAAGAGATAGCCGCCTTTTACGGGCGTCCAGGTTCCAATGACGGCATCGCTCGCGCGCGGCGACGACCATTGTCCGATGAGTTGCAAATTCTCCCACGGGATCGTTCGCCACCCATCGAACCGCTCCAACGACTTGACGTTGCCCGCGATGTATTTCCCGTTCTCGTCCGTCAGCAGATAAATGTCTTCGTCCGACTGAGCGACCAGCGCATGCCGCCTGACCGTTTCCGCAAGCTCGCGAAATCCTTCGACATCATCACCTTGAACATCGACGAGAGTTTCACGCACCTCGTCGACGTGGGCTTTTAAATGCAGGCCGAGCTGCTCGCTGATGACGAGAAATAAAATGGCAAAAATGACGACGTTGGTCAGCGTGATAATGGCAGCGACAACACCTGCCAGACGAAACGCCGTTCGTTGCGTTAACTTATGCCGGCTGATCAATGATGTAACCCAAGCCTCTCACCGTGCGGATCAGAGGCGTATCCCCCGGCCGGTCGATTTTCAACCGCAAGCGGCTGACGTTTGTTTGAACAATGGACGTCTTGGTGTCCGTCTCCAACCCCCACATTTGTTCGAGAATCATCGATCTCGTAACGACGCGTCCGCGATTTTTGATCAGAAGCTCGAGCATCCTGAATTCGCGCGGCTGCAGATGGATGACTTCACCTCCGCGCCGTACTTCGTGTTTGACGAGATTGACCTCGAGGTCATCGATCCTGAAAAGAAAGTCCTGCTTCGGACTTGGCGGCCGCCTCCCGAGCGCCGTCACGCGCGCGAGAAGCTCACCCAGCGCAAACGGCTTTACTAGGTAATCATCGGCGCCGCTTTCGAAGCCCTCGATACGGTCTTCTATGCCGCCGACGGCAGTGAGAAATATAATGCCGGAAGTGACCTCGGCACGGCGCAAGCTCTGGACGACATTCAGGCCATCGAGATCCGGAAGCATCCGGTCGATGACCAACACGTCGAACGATCCGACAGCCGCTTGCTTCAAGCCATTGATGCCCTCGGAAGCGATCTCGACTTGATGCCCGTTCGACGAAAGGCTGTCGCTGACAAGCCTCGCTGTCTCGGCATCGTCTTCAATAATCAAAATCCGCATTGCGACTTCATGTTTGCGAGCGGGCTAATGCGACCGGCCCACTTTCGACGATTGGCCGTCGAACTCTCTGCGGAGAGTGACGAAATTGCGGCCAAACGGCTACCGATATGTAAGGACGGCCCGCCTCGCCGCGCCCATGGGCCCTTGGGCCCAATTGCCCAAAAAATCAAGGTTACGATCGAAGGTTAAGAGCCAATATTACGAGACTGAGACGCCGCGGCCAAAATCCGAACGCCCCTGGGACCGAATTTCGGCTTGGAATGGGGGAAGATTTTGGCAGTCGGAAAATCCCAGTGTCATGCATTGAGGGTGGCCGCAAGCTCTGGCCTCATCCTCGCGTCTGCGGCATCGAGCAGCCACGGCTCGCCCGTTTGCATCCGCTGCGACGGGCCCGCACCGACCCGGCTTTGCGTGGTCGACGATTCCGCAAAAGTCGAAGCGCTCCCATTTGGGCACGTCCTTGTCGAGCGGGCATGCGTGAAGCTACTCAAATCAGAAGGTCTCCGGCACTGCAAGGTGGCGAGCGACGACACATGCAAGGGCACAACCCCGAGGCACGTCAGCCTGAAAGATGCCAAGCACGCCCTGCTCGGACAATCTCGAAGCGAACCGCCGCAGCAAGCCACAATCCCTGATGCCACTGCCACGAACCCTCCCGCTCTGAAGGAAGCGCAGACATCGAGCAACCCTGCGATGAACGCTTGGATGCACATAAAATCGATCTTCGGCTGGAATTAGCGGGCGACGATGCCGGTCGCAGAGTTCGCGCGAACTAACGGGAAGCGGCTTCTCTCCTTTCCCTAAGGGCGCTGCCGCGGCGAGAAAACTGTCGAAGCGAACGCCTCTTCCCGATAAGCAGACGGGATGACCACAGATGGCGATTTCGAAATCTTCCTTTCGGCAACTCCAGGCTTTGAACCCGCACTCGGTAAAGAGGCCGAGGCCGCAGGATTCAAAGAGCCTAAGATCACGACTGGCGGCGTCACGTTCAAAGGCGGCTGGCCCGATGTCTGGCGCGCAAATCTCGAGCTCCGAGGAGCAGGCCGTGTCCTTGCCCGCATCGACGAATTCCGCGCCATGCATCTCGCCCAGCTCGACAAGCGCGCCCGCCGCCTGGTCTGGGGCGAAGTCTTGCGTTCCGATGTCCCTTTCCGCGTTCAGGCGTCCTGCAGCAAGGGCTCACGCATCTATCACTCGGGCGCTGCAGCACAACGGATAGAGAGGGCAATCCGCGAGGAACTCGGCGCACGGCATTCGCCCGACGCCGAAGTCATTATCAAGGTGCGCATCGATGACGATCTCTGCACCATTGCCGTCGATACCTCCGGCGAGCCGCTGCACAAGCGAGGCCACAAGGAAGCCGTCGCCAAGGCGCCGATGCGCGAGACGATGGCATCCCTATTCCTGAGCCAATGCGGATTCGTCGGGACCGAGCCCGTCTTGGATCCCATGTGCGGTTCGGGAACATTCGTCATCGAATCGGCGGAAATCGCAGCCGGCCTCAAGCCTGGCCGCTCGCGCCACTTCGCCTTCGAACAATTAGCAACCTTCGATAAAGCAGCTTGGGACCAGCTACGCGGTGTTGGAGCCATGCCGAAGCCCGCGCTTCGCTTTTTCGGCAGCGACATCGATGCCGGAGCGATCCGTATGGCCCGCGCCAACGCCGAACGCGCGGGCGTGACTGAGATCACGGAATTCCAACACCTCGCGGCCACCGAAATCACGCCGCCCGCCGGTCCGCCGGGCCTCGTCATCGTCAACCCGCCCTACGGCGATCGGATCGGCGACAGGAACGAGCTTCAATCCCTCTACCGATCGCTCGGCAAAACTTTACTCAACCGATTCTCCGGTTGGAGAGTTGGCATGGTGACGAGCGAAGCATTCCTGGCCAACGCGACCGGCCTGCCGTTCGCTCAGCCGGCGGGACCGGTGTTGCATGGCGGATTGCGCGTTACCCTCTTTTTGACTGGCCCGCTGGAATAATGCTGATCGTACCCTGCGATCGCCTCGCGGCCGAAATTGGAGCTTGAGAGATGACGGAATACACGCCGCCCAAGGTCTGGGTTTGGGATAAGCCGAGCGGCGGTCAATTCGCCAGCATAAATCGCCCGATTTCGGGTCCGACGCACGAGAAGGACTTGCCCGTCGGCCGCCATCCGCTTCAGCTCTATTCGCAAGCCACGCCCAACGGCGTGAAAGTCACGATCATGCTCGAAGAGCTGCTGGCGCTCGGGCACAGCGGCGCGGAATACGATGCTTGGCTGATCAATATCAACGATGGCGATCAGTTCGGCAGCGGCTTCGTGGCGGTGAACCCCAATTCCAAAATTCCAGCCATGATGGATCGGAGCGGACCCGAGCCGGTGCGCATCTTCGAGTCGGGCGCAATCTTATTATATCTCGCCGAGAAGTTCGGCGCCTTCCTGCCGACCGAGGTTCCCGCACGTGCCGAATGCCTCTCTTGGCTGTTCTGGCAGATGGGAAGCGGACCGTATCTGGGCGGCGGCTTCGGTCACTTCTACAGCTACGCGCCGACGAAGATCGAATACGCCATCGATCGTTTTGCGATGGAGGTGAAGCGCCAGCTCGACGTACTCGACCGCCGCTTGGCCGATAATGCGTATGTTACAGGCAACGAGTATACCATCGCCGACATGGCAATCTGGCCTTGGTACGGCGCGCTAGTGCAGGGCACACTATACGGAGCAGCCGAGTTCCTCTCGGTCAACGAATACAAGAACGTCCGTCGCTGGGCCGATGCCATTCGCAAACGGCCAGCAGTCCAACGTGGGCGAATGGTAAACCGCATATCGGGCGATCCCGCTAGCCAACTGCATGAGCGCCACGACGCAGCCGATTTCGATACAAAAACACAGGATAAGTTGCTCGCTGGCAGTTAGTCACGACGCGCCGCGCCCAGCCAGCCACGCATTGAGATCCTGCATTTCGCGATCCCCGATCTCGTGGTGCATGCGCTCGTAGGAATGAAACACATTTGGAACGCCGAGCCAGTCGAGCGCTTCATGAGCGTGCCTCGCGCTCGCGAATGGAATGCGCTCGTCTGCCGTTCCGTGGCCTATGAAAAGCGACTCGTGCGTCCAGTCCGTTTTCGGCAAAAGCTTGCGGGCATCGAAAGCGTAAAGCGAGCCGCTGAGCACAGCCGCGCCGCGAAACTTGCCGGGCGCCCCGAGAACGGCATGGTAGACCATCACCGCGCCCTGACTGAATCCCGTCAGAAAAACTCTGTGAGGATCGGCGTGGAACCGGTTTACGGCTGTTTCGACAAGCTTGGCGATGCCATCGCAGCTCAGCCTGATGTCTGCCTCGATTGATGTTCCCTTACGGTACCACCGGTAGCCGCTCGACCGGTCTCCAAATGGCGCGCGGGGCGATACGACGACAAAGCCTTCCGGCAATTGCGGCCAGAGACCGATCATATCGTTTTCATCCGCGCCGCTTCCGTGAAGCAAGACGATCAGAGGCGGACGGGCAGACGGCATCGCCGGCTCGTGAAAGAGATAGGTCAGTTCGGTGTCCGCGGCCCGCGTAGAGGTGGCAGCGACAGGCCAGAATGTCATAAGCAAAAACAGGCAGCACCATTTGGCCGCCCGGCCGGACTTAGACTCGCTATGATGACTCATCGCTCCCCGCGTCGCCCGCTTTCGGTGTAAATCACATGCGCCACTTTCCCGCCCGCCGGCTTGTCTGCCTCACCGAAGAAACGGTCGAAACACTGTATTTGCTCGGAGAAGAGCACAGGATCGTCGGCGTCTCAGGATACGCGGTTCGCCCGCCGCAAGTTCGGCGCGAGAAGCCGCGCGTGTCAGCCTTTGCCTCGGCGGATATTCCAAAAATCGAAGCCCTGAAACCTGATCTTGTTCTCGCATTCTCCGATATTCAAGCGTCGATCGCGGCGGATCTCGCACGCGCCGGTCTCGCCGTTCATGTGTTCAACCAACGTGACCTCGCCGGTATTTTCGCGATGATACGGACGCTCGGAGCGCTGATCGGCTGCAACGAAAAAGCCGATGCACTGGCCCGCTCGTTCCAAGAACGCCTCGACAATGTCCGGCGCGAAACGCGGACGCTAACCCGCCGTCCGCGTGTCTATTTCGAGGAATGGGACGAGCCGATGATAACCGGCTTGTGCTGGGTGTCCGAGCTGATCGAGATTGCAGGTGGCGACGATATCTTTCCGGAAAAGCGCAGCGAGCCAGCCGCCAAGGATCGCATCGTGTCCCCCGCGGACGTAGCGCACCGGTCGCCGGAGATCATTCTCGCGTCCTGGTGCGGCAAAAAGGTGAGAGCGGAGAAAATACGCGCACGGGACGGATGGCAAGACATACCGGCGGTCGTCGAAAACAAGATCTACGAGATCAAATCGCCGCTTATTCTGCAACCGGGCCCCGCTGCTCTGACCGATGGCCTCGACGCCATCCGCGCCGCTATCAGGGTTTGATCGCATCGTCATCGGCCGACGCGAACAACTGCGCGAACTTCGCTAAGGCGATTTTTAGCACAACCTGGGAACACCGCTGGCCGCTGGGAGTATTCTGCTAGGCTGCTGTGTGGGGGCACGAAGCCAGAGGTTTTCGGCTGGTGCCATGTCAAATCGGTTTTATGCGTCGCTGTTTTATATTGCTTTGATCGTGGCCAGCTCCTGGACCGTCGTGACGATCGGAGAAGCTCTTGCCCGTGAAGCCCTCACAAAGTTGGCGCGCGCTCCCTCATCGGAACAACGGCCGACGCGGGTGAATGTTGTACTAGCTTCGCAGAAGGCCATCGGCTCCCCATCGCAAGCGAGGGACATGATCGTGCCGAAAGCGCCCTCGATAGCGCTCGGCGAGCTAGTCAAAGGTCTCGACGAGGCCGAGCACAACAACAAGCAAGATAAAACGATGGGTGTCGCGGTGCGGCCGCGGGTGGCGGGCTGGGTGAGACGGCTTCCCCGACGCGCGATCCCTGAAGAGCTGCCGAGACGGGCCGCATCGGAAGATTCCTCCGGCCGCATCATCATGCGATCGTTGCGCGCAGAAATGTAGGCGCGAACACGCTGACGACTCGAATGGAGTGGTGGGCACCCGGCGGGGGGAAGTGGGGGGTGGCCGAGTGCCCACGCTCAAGACCTCAATCCGGGGGGAGGATATGAGGTATACGTATGATACCAGAAATCCAACAGCGAGAAGTTAACGGCCGCCCACTTCGCGAACGATATCCGCTCAAGGCTCGCAGCACCTAAGAGATGAACCGAAAGTCTCAAGGCAACCCACGAGACTTGTTCCAGCTTTCAATGCTAGCCTTCAATGATTGACGTCGTCGCGGCTAGCGCTGCGCGATAGACTATTGATCTGCTCGCCGGGCCCATCCGCCGGAAAACGCTCGCTCTGGTATCGCTCTGCGTTGTCGCTGCTCGGCCGCGTCGAGAGCGCCTGCTCCCAAGCACGCGCCAGCGCGTAAAGAATTGCGGCCCCGAAAGCGTACAGGCTTGCGACGAAAATAATGACGGGCGTTGCGTCGTCAGACACGGATGCCTCCATTTCGCTTTCCCGCTACGTGGCTATGTCGGCACATCCAGACAAGATGCCCAAAGTAGATGGCTGTCGTGCAATTGTCGTCTTGATCCGAAATCCGAACGAGCGCTGAACGCGAACGCATCGACCACGCGACAGCGCGGGAATTGAGAGCGCCGCCAGTCTCGGTGTTTCACGGAGTTTTCCGCCCTTGGAGCTAATCTGCCGAATTGATCGGCATAAACGACGCATTTTGTCTAAATTGTCGTCAAGGCTTCTTATAGCCCTGATGTAGAATCTGGAAGGCATTCACTCGATTCGGGTTCCCAAGGGACGGCCGGCGTGACTCTCGTCATCGTCTTCATCGGCGGCATTTGTTATTATTATTTCGGTGCCATTGGCGCTGTTCTCGGCGCTTTGGTCATTACCTCTTCGCTTTCCAAATCCAGAGCCAATGTCCTTCTCCCGTTGCTTGCCATTATCGGCTTGTCATGGGCGGCCGGCGAAGTCGTCGCGAGCCACACCGGAGCCGTGGCAGGCGTAACATTAGCCACCGCTTTAGCGCTGTGGCTCGACGGCGGCAAAAAAATCCGACCGCAGCAGGCTATCGACAAGCGTTGACGAGCCGCCTGCTTTATTGCTGTCTTCATCATTGCTGTTTTGATTGTCGGTGCCTGCAGTTTGCGCGGGCCGGATTTTTTTCCAAATGACGGATTCTCCAATCCGCACGCTTCCCGATGCGTTCACTTCCGCGAGGTATCCATGGAATACGTCAAGCTCGGTCACACTGGTCTCGAGGTGTCCCGCATCTGTCTGGGCTGCATGAGCTATGGGCAATCCGATGCGGGCGTCATGAAATGGACCTGGACCTTGAGTGAGGAGGACAGCCGCCCCTACATCAAATCAGCCTTGGATCACGGTATAAATTTCTTCGATACTGCGAACGTCTATTCGCACGGCGAGAGCGAGCGCGTGCTCGGCCGCGCTCTCCGCGATTTCGCTAGGCGCGAGGACGTAGTCATCGCCACGAAAGTCTTTTCCCCTATGCGGCCTGGGCCGAACGGCAAGGGCCTCTCGCGCAAGGCGATCCTTTCCGAGATCGACGATAGCCTGACGCGTCTCGGCACCGACTACGTCGACCTCTACATCATCCATCGCTACGATTATGAAACGCCGCTGGAGGAAACTCTCGAAGCACTGGACGAGGTCGTGCGCTCCGGCAAAGCGCTCTATCTTGGCGCGTCCTCGATGCACTCGTGGCAGTTCATGAAAGCCATCGGTCTGCAACGCGCCCACGGCTGGGCGCAGTTCATCTCGATGCAAAACTATTACAACCTTCTCTATCGCGAGGAAGAACGCGATATGCTGCCCCTCTGCCTTTCCGAGGGTATCGGCGTCACGCCCTGGTCGCCGTTGGCACGCGGACGCCTTGCTCGCCCCTGGCAAGATGAACCACAGACAGAGCGCGCCAAGGCCGATCCGTTCGCGAAACGGCTCTACGAAAAGACGAAGAAGATCGACAAGCCTGTCGTCGATCGCGTGCTCGACGTCGCAAAAAAGCGCGACATCTCAGCGGCTCAAGTCGCACTCGCCTGGATGCTGACGAAACCTGTGGTGACGTCTCCCATTATCGGCGCGACCAAGCCCCATCAGCTCGAGGACGCGGTAAAAGCCGTATCGGTCAAGCTATCGCCCGATGAAATCACCTATCTCGAAGAGCCGTATGAGCCTCACGGGCCTTCGGAAGCTTTCGTCTAAACCTTCAACCCGATTTGAACCGCAACAGGGCTCGCGCGTTTCCCTCCGAAGCGAGCGAGCCCTGCGATTTCATGCAAAAGCCGGTTGCAAGCGAGAAGGTGGAAGGCGGGACTGTCGTCGAAACGACGATACCCTCACGCCTCGATCGCTTGCCGTTCGGGCGCTTTCACGTCCTCGTCATCGCGGCGCTCGGCATAACCTGGATTCTCGATGGACTGGAGGTCACCCTCGTCAGCTCCATAGCCGGAGCCTTGAAGAGCAGCCCCGCACTCCAGTTCACCAACACCGATGTCGGCATAACGAATAGCGCTTATCTCGCTGGCGCCGTGCTCGGCGGATTGTTCTTCGGCTGGCTCACGGACAGGCTTGGGCGCAAGAAGCTCTTCTTCATCACACTGACGACGTACATGTTCGCAACGATCGCGACGGCTTTCTCGTGGAACCTCATGAGCTTTTCGCTATTCCGGTTTCTAACCGGCGCCGGCATCGGCGGCGAATACACGGCCGTCAATTCGACGATCCAGGAACTTGTCCCCGCGCGCTATCGAGGCTGGACCGATCTCAGCATCAACGGCAGCTTCTGGCTTGGCGCAGCCCTCGGCGCTCTGGGCTCTGTCGTCCTGCTCGATACCGCGCTCCTACCGGCAGACACCGGCTGGCGATTGACCTTCCTGAT
Source organism: Hyphomicrobium sp. (assembly GCF_019753045.1). Lineage (GTDB taxonomy): Bacteria > Pseudomonadota > Alphaproteobacteria > Rhizobiales > Hyphomicrobiaceae > Hyphomicrobium_B. The sequence continues at coordinate 217,477 of NZ_JAIELN010000006.1, read as the reverse complement.
CGGCGGCGGATTGAGCGCCTTCATCTTCCTGTTGCGCCTATGGATTCCGGAGAGCCCTCGGTGGCTCATCACGCATGGACTTCCGAAGAAGGCAGACAAGATCGTCGAGGGAATAGAAGCGAGATTCGAAAACGACAACCACGCTCTCGACAACACTGGCCTCAAAACAACGCGCCTCAAAACGCGCAGTCATACGCCGCTCATGGAGGTCGCGAGGTCGATACTCAAAACGCACCTCGACCGCGCGATCGTGGGATTTTCCCTGATGACCGCGCAAGCCTATTTCTACAACGCGATCTTCTTCACCTACGCGCTCGTTCTTTCGTCATTCTACGGCGTCGCGACCGACAAAATTGGTTGGTATCTTCTCCCCTTTGCAGTCGGCAACTTCCTCGGACCGCTGCTCCTCGGCCGGCTCTTCGATATTTGGGGGCGCCGGCCGATGCTCATTACGACGTATGGCGTCGCCGGTGTGCTGTTGGCTCTCACCGGATATTTGTTTGCGGCCGATCTCGTTTCAGAATCGATGCTGACGTTCGCCTGGGTGATCGTATTCTTCTTCGGTTCAGCTGCATCGAGCGCAGCCTACCTCACGGTCAGCGAATCGTTCCCGCTCGAGGTTCGCGCGCTCGCCATTTCGCTTTTCTATGCGGTCGGAACCGGCGTCGGCGGCGTCATCGGCCCCGCTTTCCTCGGCCACCTTATCGATACCGGATCACGCAATAGCGTGTTCTTCGGCTATCTCATCGGCGCGGGATTGATGCTGTTGGCTGCTGGCATCGCTGCATTCAAAGCAGTCGCGGCCGAACGCAAGCCGCTCGAACAAGTTGCGCGTCCTCTGTCTCTCGCCGACGAGTAGCGGCAAATTATTTCGCCTCGCCCTGACTGCGTTCGCTCGTAGCAAAATCAATGTGCCGCTGAGGCGCCGCCGCTGAGTGGCGCCTTTCGCGCGAAGAGGAGCGCCACCGCAGCAATCGCCAGCATGATGGCGATGACCGCGAAGGTATCGCTGAATCCCGTGACGAGTGCCTGGCGCTTGACGGTCTTGCCAAGCGCGACAATCGCCTGGTGTCGTGCGGCGGCGGCATCTGAAACACCGTGCGCCAAGAAATAATTCGTCATCTCGTCGATCCGCTGACGTACCTCGTCACGATAAACATTCACGGATTGACCGATGATGTTCGAGTGAAACTGCTCGCGCTTCGTGATGATGGTTTCGAGCGCAGCGGTACCGACGGCACCTGCCAAATTCCGGAGCATGTTGAAAAGACCCGAAGCGTTGGCTGCATCCTTCGGCGCGATGCCCGAGGTCGCTATGGCAGTCAGCGGCGTCAGGATGAGAGCCTGCCCGACCGCCCGCACGATGTTCGGTATGAAGAACTGGTCGCCGGAATAATCGAGCGACATATTCACGTTCATGAAGCAGCTCAGCGCAAAAAGCGCGATACCCGCCACGCCGATGTAGCGAACGTCGAAAATCTTCATCAGCCGCGGCACGAAGGGGATGATGAGAAGCTGCGGCAAACCGGTCCACGCGAGCACGTTCCCGATCTGCTCGGCGTTATAACCCTGCACCTGCCCGAGATACTGAGGCAGAACATAAACCGTGCCGAACAGCGCGAAGCCGACGAGCATGTTTGCAACGGTGCCGATGCCAAAATTTCTGTCCTTCAGCAGCCTGAGATCCACGAGCGGCTTTTCGACCTTGAGCTCGATCCACACGAACGCGACCAGAAACACTAATGCGATAACCGCAAGCTTCACGATGAATGGCGAACCGAACCAGTCGTCCTTGTTTCCCTCTTCGAGCAGCGTCTGAAGAGCGGAAAGACCGATCGCCATCGTAAAGATGCCGGCCCAATCGCCTTCCTTCAGAAGACCAAGCTGCAGCTTGTCCTTTTCGAGCGTGAACCACAGCGCAACGATCATGATCGCGCTCGGAATGGCATTGATGAAAAAGATTTTCTGCCAGCCGTAGTTCTCTGTCAGATACCCGCCGATCGTCGGGCCGATGGCCGGAGCAAACGTGACGGCAATCGCGAACAGCGCCAGCCCGACGGGTTGCTGAGACTTCGGCAGCTTCGTCACGACCATCGTGAAAGCCATCGGGATCAGCACACCTCCGGCGAAGCCCTGAAGCCCGCGCATCGCGATCATCGTGCCGAGATCATGCGCGAACGCACACGCCATCGAGAAGACGGCGAAAAAGAACGTGCTGACGATCATGTACCGGCGAAACCCGAAGACGCGGCTGAAATAGCCCGTCAGCGGGATCACCACGATTTCGCCGATCAGGTACGACGTCGAGATCCACGCGCCGTTGTCGGCGCCCGTTCCAATCCCACCCTCGATATCGAGAAGAGACGCGTTGGTGATCTGGATGTTCAGGATCGACATGAAAGCGCCGATCATCCCGGCGATAACTGCGATCCAAGTCGTCAGGCTTGCTTTTTCGACCGAGCCGGCGCCGGCCGCCTTCGGAAACTCGGCGGCCGGTATCGCTGTTTGATCCGCACTTGCCATCGCTGCTTACTCCAACTCAGGGGGGCTCAGCCCTTGCCATCACTTGGCTGCGAGAGAAGTGCCTGATTTGCTCTGCTGCTTGGTTTCGATCGTCGGGTAGACCGACATTCCCGGACGAAGCTCTCCAGCGAGTGGGTTGCCCGGATCGAGCGTGATCTTCACCGGAATGCGTTGGACGATCTTGGTGAAGTTGCCCGTCGCGTTGTCCGGGGGCAAAAGCGCAAACTGCTGACCGCTCGCAGGCGCAAGACTATCGACGCGCGCCGGTATCTCGACGCCCGGGAACATGTCCACTTCGACGTTTACTGCCTGGCCGGGACGAACATCCGCGAGCTGCGTTTCTTTGAAGTTGGCCACGATGTACGCGGAAGCGGTCGGCACAACCGCCATCAACTGCGTTCCTGCCTGAACGTACTGACCGACGCGCAACGTGCGGTTTCCGACCGTGCCATCGACGGGCGACAGAATGTTCGTGTAGGAGAGATTCAACTCGGCCTGTCGCTGCAGGGCTTCGTCGCGCGCCAGCGTTGCCTGCGCCTGCGCAAGTTCCGCTTTCAGAATATCGGTCTGCTTGCTTGCATTCGCGAGGGCAGCCGTATCCCGCGCAATCGATGCGCGAGCAGCCGCAATTCGAGACGTAGCTTGCTGCGCGTTCTGGACGCTTCCGTAGCCGGTGGTGGCTAGGTGCGTGTAACGCTGATTGTCCTGCTCGGCGAATGTCTCATTGGCGCGATCGACTTCGATCGTCGCCTTTGCGCTTTCGATGATCGACTGTTGAGCGTCGAGCGACGCCTGCTTATTGGCGACGGCCGCCTTGGCGCCGAGAACGTCGGCCTTCGCCTGATCGAGAGCGACCCTGAAGTCGCGGTCGTCGATCCGCGCCAGCACCTGTCCGGCCTTCACGACCTCATTGTCCGCGACGAGGACGTCCGACAGATAGCCGGACACCTTCGGTGCAATGGTCGTGTTGTCGGCCTGAACGTAAGCGTCGTCCGTCGATACCTGGAAACGCCAGACCGACCAGTATTCCCAGCCGAGATATGCGGCAGCTCCGAGCACCACGAGGCTCGCACCGGCCAGAAGCCCCCAGCGCGACCTTTTCGGAGACGCGGACGCGACAGCTTGCTGCAGCTCAACTGGCTTTGCACCGGGAGCCGGCGTCTTCAGATCTGCCGGCTGGTGCTGCCCGGTCGACGGGACAAACAAGACTGTCTCGGCGTCGGTGACCGGCCTGTCCGCGATCATGGCATTGGAATGATGGCCCATTGGGCTGCTCCTCAACACGCTGCAGTTTGGCCGGCATCGCGACCATTAGGAAACTTGATATTTTCCAAAATAGGCACTATAAAATGGAAGTCAACAGGAATTTGGAAAATAGTCATGGGACAAATTGCAGTGGCCTCGAAACGTTGCCGCGGACGGCCCCAAATCCGGCCCGACGAGGAGACGCTCCACCTCCTCGTCGAAGCCGCGGCTGCTGAGTTTCACGACAAAGGCTATGCCGCGACGACGATGGGGAATGTGGCCCGGCGCGCCGGAATTTCGACCAAGACCATGTACCGGCTCATCCCGGCCAAGGCGGATCTTTTCCGGAAGGTCATTGCCGACCGGACCGGCCGCTTCATGCTCAAAGTCGATCCCTCGGAACTCGATCGCTACGAACTCGTCGATGCCGTCGAGCATTTCCTCATCGCCTTCGGCTCCCTGGCGCTCGACAGCGAAACGATTTCCATGCTCCGACTGGTCATCAGCGAGAGAGATCGTTGCCCCGAGCTTGCCGCGACCTTTAACGACGTTGCGGTGGCGCAAACCACGAAAGCCATGACGCAATGGCTCGAACGCCAGCGCGACCGCGGATTGCTAAAATTTGATGATCCTGTCGCGACCGTCAGCGCACTGCGCGGAATGATGGTCATGGATTTGCAGCGCACCGCCATGATCGGCCTGAGCCCGCCCCCGTCGCCCGAAGAGATTAAGAGCCGAGCCCGCATCTGCGCCAAGCTCTTCCTCGACGGTTGTCGCGTCTAAGTTGTCGCTGCTGGCGCGCAAAAGACAGACGCACACGGAACTTCAGCGGGATCTGTAAGTAACAAGGTTCCGTTCGGCATTGAGATCGCCCCTTCCTTGCGGCGCGTTGGTTCGAACGAATTGCGCAGCAGATCGATAACACGAGTGTTCAGCGGCTGTGGCGCTTCTTCGACGAAGACCAGGAGAAAGTCATGACCGATGGCCCGCGAGGAGAGCAACGCCCCCCTGGCTCCGCCATACTGGGCATCCTGGCCGTCGCATGCGCAGGATTTCTGGCGTGGCAGTTGACTGGAAGCGAAAATCGTTGGACCCGCCCCGCCCATGGCGAAACCACGAACGACGTAATCCAAACGACGGACGACGCTTTCATTGCGGGTGACGTCACGCCACTCGCCGCCAAGGTCTCTGGCATCATCAGGGCGGTTCCGGTCAAGGACTTCCAGCCGGTGAAAAAGGGCGACGTCGTCGCGGAAATCGATCCTTCGGACTATGACGCAGCGCTTGCGCAGGCCCAGGCGAACGTCGTGTCGGCGAAAGCGAACCTCGCCAATCTTGCAAATCAGAAGGCCAGCCAGCGGAGCCTCGTACGGCAGGCGCAAGCCGGAATGGACGCCGCGCAAGCAGACCTCGAACGTTTCAATCTCGAAGAGAAGCGCCAGCGCGAACTGTTGAAAACCAGCGACATCGGAACGACGCAGCGCGTCGAGCAGGCAGTAAACAACGCCAGACGCAGCTCGGCCCAAATGGCGCTGAGCAGCGCACAGCTCGATCAGCAAAAGACAGTCCTTGCAAGCCTCGACACTGCGCAGGGACAGCTCGAAGCGCTGGTACGCGGCGCCGAAGCTGTGGCGACGCTTGCCCAGAACAATGTGAACAGCACACGCATCCTATCGCCGGCCAACGGCATCGTCGGTCAGCGCCAGGTTCGGCCGGGTCAATTCGTGAGTGTCGGATCGCCTGTCATCACCGTCGTTTCCCTGCCGGAGATCTGGGTCATCGCCAATCTCAAGGAAACGCAAATGACGAAGGTCCGCAGTGGGCAGCCCGCGCGGATCACCGTGGATGCATTTCCGGATTTGAAAGTGACGGGTCACGTCGAGAGTTGGGCGCCGGGAACTGGCAAGATCTTCACGTCTCAAGCTCCGGATGTTGCGACGGGGAATCTCACGAAGGCCGCCCAGCGCGTACCCGTGAAGATCGCTCTCGATCAAAATCCGGCCTTCGGCGCGCTGGTTCGGCCGGGGATGTCGGTCAAAGCCGCGATCGATACGGAAGGCGCGTCAAATGCTACGGCGGCAACATATGACCCACCCGCTACCTCCACCAGATGAGCCAGGGGAACGGGCTTCATGCCCGAAAAACGCGACTCCTTGCTATCAGCGGCAGCCGAATGCTACAGACCTACTTCGCTTTGAGTTCTAGAGCGTAACAACATCAATCATTTAGCCTCCGGCAAGATGACTTAGGCGAGGCTCGTGGCATCGCGACGAGCTATCTCGGCTGCGGCGGCGACCGACGGACGAATGAAACAATGACCGCGCCCAAGACGAAGCTCCACAAAGGTGATTTGCCCGCCGGCCTTACGTTTCCGAACGGCGTCGCGATCGACACCGAAACGCTAGGACTGAACCCCCATCGCGATCGCCTGTGCCTCGTGCAGCTTTCGAGCGGTGACGGCACGGCCCATCTCGTGAAATTCGACGGCAAGGACTACAGCGCCCCGCGCCTCAAAGCCCTTTTGACCGATCCAAAAGTTCTGAAGATTTTCCATTTCGCTCGCTTCGATATCGCCGTCCTTGAGCAATACCTCGGAGTTGCAACAACACCTGTCTACTGCACCAAGATCGCCTCGAAGCTTTCCCGCACCTACACCGACCGCCACGGATTGAAGGATCTCGTCGGCGAGCTTCTCGGAATAGAGCTGTCGAAGCAGCAACAAAGCAGCGACTGGGGCGCATCCGAACTTTCCGACAGCCAAAAGGCATACGCGGCGAACGACGTGCTGCATCTTCACGCGCTCAAGACGAAGCTCGATGTGATGCTCGCGAGAGAAGGGCGGGAAGGCTTTGCCAACGAAGCTTTCAAGTTCCTTCCGACCCGCGCCCGCCTCGACCTCGCCGGGTTCGAGGAAGACGATATTTTCGCACACTGAACCCGGTCGCGGCCGGGCTCGGAGCATAAGGTCCCAAAGTCTCCCCAATTACCGGCGAGATTAGCGGGTCTTAGGGGGAACTACATGGCCAGCGCGGCTGTCACCACGGATAACTCTGCTACAGCCGGTGGGCATGCCCGCGCGTCAGGCAGCAGCATCGTCATTGCCGGCGATCGCACGCAAAGCAGACTGGCGGCTCATCGCCATTCAAGACGCGTGCGCGTGCTGAAGATCGCGCTTCCGGCCGCGGCAATTGCAACGGCCGTCATCGCCACGGCAAACATCCTTGGCAACGCCGGCATAAGTCCTTCGATCCCGCCGCTCGAAATTCCGCAAATCGTTGCTGACAATCTCAAGATGCACAACCCGCACTACCAGGGCTTCAACGCCGATGGTGGCAAATACTGGGTGAAGGCGGAAACGGCGCAGCAAGATCTCAAGACGCTGACCGCCATTCATCTCGAAGGCATCACCGGCGAACTGATGGACGCCAAAAAGCAGAAGACTTATCTCGTCGCGAGCCGCGGCCTGTTCGACAACAACTCGAACGTGCTCGAGCTTTATGATTCGATCGACGTTAAGGGCGATGGCGGCCTGAACGCCAAGCTGACGCGCGCGACCATAAAGACGAAAGAAAACATCATCACGTCCGATCAGCCGTCGACCATAATAATGGGCGCCGGCACGATCACATCCAATCAGCTGACCATTCGCCAGAAGGCAAAGGAATATACCTTCGTCGACAACGTGCGGACGCACATGAAGCCGAAGGAAGCTTCTGCCGCCTCGGACAATCAAAACGCGCAACAGACGCTTCCGTTCGGCAAACCCGGAGAGCCCGTCGACGTCACGTCGAACCGGCTCGACATCGACGACGTCAAGAAAACGGCTTTCTACACTGGCAAGGTCGTCGCAACCCAAGCCGGAGCGACGATGACGGCGCCAGAAATGACCGTCACGTATGAAGGCGCGGTTGCACCGGAAGGCGGCAACGCGGCTCAAGCCGCGCCGGAAGGGGAGGCCGATCGCGGAACGAAGGTGAAGCAAATCCTCGCCACGGATACCGTGGTGCTGAAACAGCCGAACGGCGAAACGGCAACCAGTCACACGGCGCTCTTCGATACGATCTCGAACACCGCCGTTCTTGAAGGCGACGTCGTGCTGACCCACGGCGATGACAAGAAAGCCGTCGGTGATCGCGTCGACTACGATCAGAAGGCGCAGACCATTGTTCTGACCGGCCCCGTCGTCGTGACACAGGGAGCGAACGTGTTGCGAGGCCGCCGGCTGACCTACCATCGCACGACGAGCAAGATGCAACTGTCGTCGCCGGCCGATGCCTCCTCCGGCATCAGCGCAGGGCGCATCACCGCGCATTTCGTGAGGGCATCGGCGAAGGCTTCCCCGCAACAGACCGATGACGATCAGGACCAGAGCGACGGCGGGATCTCGTTCGGTGCCGCGTTCAAGACCGATGCGAACTCGCCCTACGATGTCGTATCCGACAAGCTCGACGTCGATGACGTTGCCAAGACGGCATTGTTCACCGGCAACGTCTCCGCCGTGCAAGGAAACATATCGATGCGGTCGCAGGAGCTGACTGCCTTCTACACCGGCAACGCCGGGATCGGTGCGACCGGCGACAAGGCGGCTGGCGGTGCGGCCGCTTCTTTGACGCACCTCACCGCCAAGAAAAAAGTCGTGGTTACCGCCAAGGATGGGCAGACGGCGACCGGCGACTGGGCTGAAGTCGACGTTAAGAAAAATCTCACGACGCTCGGCGGCAATGTTGTGCTGACCCAAGGCAAGAATATCGTGAACGGGACGAAGCTGGTGATCGACATGAACACCGGTGAGGCGACGATCAAGACCGAGCCGGCGGCAACGAGTGGAGCGCTGATGACGAGCCGCAACAGCGACGCCAGCGGCGAGGTTTTCAAAGCCGAACGCCCCAGCGCTGTCTTCTATCCGGGCCAGTTGAAGAAATCGAAAATCCAGGCGGACAACTGGCAGGTCCGTACGTCACCTTGACGTTGCGACCGGCTTGGACACATTTCAAACCGCGGCGATGTTGCACCAAGGGCTGCGAGGTATCGGGTGTTTAAGGCTTTACCAATTCGCCTGCGATCGAAGAACGGTTCGGCCGCAAACGGCGCGAGCGAACACACGAACGGCGTCAGCGCCAAACGCACGGCCGCGCCCTCCGACGACCCGCACGCTATAGGTGCGGATGGTTGGCTGACCGCCTTCGACGTCAAGAAATCGTACCGCAAGCGGATGGTCGTCAAGGGCGTGAACCTGGCCGTCGGACGCGGCGAATCCGTCGGCCTCTTGGGTCCGAACGGCGCGGGTAAAACGACCGTTTTCTACATGATCACCGGCCTCGTCGCTGCCGACGAGGGCCGCATCACGATCGACGGCGAGGACGTGACCAAGCTGCCGATGTATCAGCGGGCCCGCCTCGGCGTCGGCTATCTTCCGCAGGAGGCCTCGATCTTTCGCGGCTTGACGGTCGAACAGAACATCATGGCCGTCCTCGAGCTGATCGAGCCTAACCGCAAGGCGCGCAAAGAGCAGCTCGACAGCCTGTTGGAGGAATTTTCCATCACTCGGCTGAGAAAGTCGGCGGCGATGGCGCTCTCGGGCGGTGAACGGCGGCGCTGTGAAATTGCCCGCGCCCTGGCATCTCGGCCGTCGTTCATGTTGCTGGACGAACCATTCGCCGGCATCGACCCGATCGCCGTCGGCGACATCCAGCAACTAGTGCGTCACTTGACCGAACGCGGTATTGGTGTGTTGATCACAGACCATAACGTTCGTGAAACTTTAAGCCTGATTGATCGCGCCTATATTATTTATGATGGTCAAGTTCTGACACAGGGCAAGCCTTCTGAAATCATATCGAATGAAGACGTGCGGCGGGTCTACCTTGGCGATATGTTCGTTAACGCGCGATGAGTATAACTGGCTCCGATTTTATCGAAACGGAGCAACGGATTAGCGCATGGCGCTTTCAGCAAAATTAGAGCTGAGACAAGGCCAGCAGCTGGTAATGACGCCTCAGCTGCAGCAGGCGATCCGTCTACTTCAGCTGTCCAATCTCGAACTGACTGAGTTCGTCGACTCCGAACTCGAACGCAATCCCCTGCTCGAGCGCGACGACCCCGCCAACGCCAAATCGGCCGATGATGCAAATGTCGAACGCGCCGAAGAACGCGCCGCCGACGACCGCTGGCTCGATCTCAGAGAGCCCGTCAGCGACCATACCGGCGGCCTTGATGTCGATTTCGGCAACGTCTTCCAGGAGCCGGGAACAGGCGAACCCGGCTCGCCCGCGGCGCCCCCATCGGGCTTGAGCTGGGCCAGCGTCTCCCAACGCATGCATAACGGCGGCGACGGCGACAACGATCTTGAGGATTACGTTGCCAACCAGATTTCGCTCAGAGATCACCTGAGCGCTCAATTGCCGTTGACCGTTAACGAACCCGTCGAGCGGCTGATCGGCCAATACCTGATCGATCTCGTCGACGAAGCGGGCTACATCCCGGCCGACCTCGAAGCACTCTCGCAGCGCCTCGGCGCACCCTTGGAATTGGTCGAAAGCGTATTGGGCAAACTGCAGACGTTCGATCCGCCCGGCATCTTCGCCCGGTCGCTCGCCGAGTGCCTCGCCCTCCAGCTCAAAGAACAGGACCGCTACGATCCTTTGATGGCGCAGCTCCTGGCCAACCTTGATCTGCTTGCCAGCCGCAATATCCCCGCGCTGAAAAAAGCGATCGGCATCGATATGGACGAGCTCGCCGATATGATCCGGGAGATCAAACGGCTCAACCCGAAGCCCGGCCTGAAATTCGGTTCTGTCCAGCTTCAGCCCGTCGTGCCGGACGTCATCGTGCGCGCGGCTGCCGACGGCGGCTGGCACGTCGAATTGAATAGCGACACTCTGCCGCGCGTTCTGGTCAATCGCTCGTATTACACGCGCATCGCCAAAACGGCGACGAACGAGCGCGACAAAGGCTATATCTTCGATTGTCTGCAGACGGCCAATTGGCTCGTGAAGAGCTTGGATCAGCGCGCACGCACGATCCTAAAGGTCGCCGAGCAAATCGTCCGCCAGCAAGACAGCTTCTTCATGTATGGCGTCCAGTATTTGCGGCCGCTCAACCTGAAGGTCATCGCTGACGCCATCTCCATGCACGAGTCGACCGTCTCGCGCGTGACGTCGAACAAGTACATCGCGACGCCGCGGGGCATTTTCGAGCTCAAGTACTTCTTCACGTCTGCCATCGCCTCGGCGGCCGACGGCGAGGCTCACTCATCTGAATCGGTCCGTCACCGGATCAAGCAGCTGATCGACGCCGAAAGCGCCGATGATGTGCTCTCCGACGATCAGCTCGTGGACCGCTTGCGGGGTGAGGGCATCGAGATCGCGCGGCGGACGGTTGCGAAATATCGCGAGGCCATGCGCATTCCCTCATCCGTGCAGCGCCGGCGCGACAAGAAACTCGTTGAACGTTTGGGTAACTTCGCGTGAATCGCGCCGCATAACCCACTGAACATTCGAAATATTTTCGTAACATTCGAGTTCAAAGCGTGATTTGACAGGACCCGGCGGGGGGCCTATCGCTAATTATTCATCAAGAGCCTGGGTTCGTGTCGGTCACACGCCCCCGAGGTTAAAGAAAGGCAGGTCGGAACCTCGGAGCATTACGCTCGGTAACGGCAAACTCAGCCTCGGTAAGTGCAGAACAGGCATTTTCATGACCCTCCAAATCACTGGTAAAAATCTCGAAATCGGCGACGCCTTCCAGACCTACGCTGGCGACAAAATTCGCGGTGTCCTCCAAAAATTTCTGGCGCGAGAAGTAGACGGTCACATCCGTTTGGAACGCGAGCGTGAAGTCTTCAAAACCTCTTGCACGGTCCATTTCTCCAGCGGCCTTCTGCTCGAAGCTCACGGCGAAGGCGGCGACGCCTATAGCGCCGTTGATGCCGCAGCCCACCGCCTCGAGACGCGTGTGAGGCGGTATAAGAGCCGCATTAAGCACCATACATCCCCCGCTGCTGCAGCGCGCCGCAGGGTCGACATCGAGGCGCGGGACTATGTAGTCAGCCTGAGCGATGAGGATGAGCCGGAGCAGGACGGCGCGAATCCGCTGATCATCGCCGAAGGCCAGCGGAACATCGGACATATGACGGTGAGCGAAGCTGTCTTGAAGCTCGACCTGTCGGAAGCGTCCTTCATGATCTTTAGGAACGCTGCCCACGGGGGATTAAACGTCGTTTATCGGCGCACTGACGGGCACATTGGGTGGATCGATGCCGATCTTCCTTTGGCGACGAAGGCGAATGGTGCCTTGCCGCCGGAACATGCGGATTGAGGGCGGTTTATTTATTTTAATCAATGCAGTGTATGCCGTACGAATTTGGCCCGGCAGGCCACATTGACGGCCATATCATTGTGGATGGAGCCTGAATGAATATCGAAGACATGCTGGCCGCCGACGCGATTCTTCCGCGTTTCGAGGCTGAAGATAAGAAGCAGGCGCTTCACATCCTCGCACAAAAGGCGGAAGCGCTGACCGGCGCCTCCGCCGCCGACATCTATGCGGCTCTCCTCCAGAGGGAGAGGCTGAGTTCAACGAGCCTCGGCCGTGGGATTGCGATCCCGCACGTCAAAATGCCGAACGTGAAAAAGATCACATGCCTCTTTGCGCGTCTCGAACGCCCGATTGCGTTTGATAGCCACGACGGTGAGCCCGTCGATCTTCTGTTCTTCCTGTTGGCGCCCGAGCACGCCGGCGCCGACCATCTGAAGGCACTCGCGCGTATTTCCCGGCTCGTCCGCGATCCGGCGACCCTTGAAGGCCTGCGGAGCGCCAAGGACGTTGAAGGCCTCCGGACCGTCCTGACGAAGCCGCTGACGTCACACGCGGCCTGACAGGCTAGCTAATGCGCTCGGCGGCCGGCTCGCGGAGCGCGAGTCGCCGAGCGCAATCGAGGCTTCAGTGCAGGACTGCGATCACGCCCAGTCCGATGCCACCGACCAGCAGCCGCCACCATCCGAAAAACGACAATCCCCGCCGCGAAATGAAATCGAGCATGTAGCGAACGACGATCGCGCCCGTAATGAACGCGGCAATGAATCCGAGCACGATGTGGCTCACATCGTCAGGCGTTAAAATCGACCAGTTCTTGTAAAGATCGTAGGCGAACGCGCCGGTCATCGTCGGCATCGCCAGAAAAAACGAAAATTCCGCAGCCGTACGCTTGTCGGCCCCGAGCAGCACCGCCGAGACGATCGTCGAGCCGGACCGCGAAACACCCGGAATCATCGCAAGACATTGGGCAAAACCGATGATCAGCGCGGTCATCGGCGGAATGTCCATCACATTGGTGAACCGCGGCTTGTACTTGATCCGGTCGACGACAAGCAGAATGATCCCGCCGACGACCAACGCCGTGCACACGATCAGGGGCGATTCAAAGAGAACTTCTTTGATGATCTTATGTGCCAAGACACCAATGACGACAGCCGGCAGGAAGGCGATCAACACCGCGAAAACGAAACGTCGCGTAGTTGCGCTGGTCGGAAAATCGAGCGCGATGTGCCAAAGCTTTCCGGCATAGACGGTGAGAAGAGCGAGAATTGCGCCGAGCTGGATTAGCACCTCGAAGGTGCGCCCTGCAGAGGTGACCCCCATGAGCTGCTCGGTAAGAAGAAGGTGCGCCGTCGAGGAAACGGGTAGATATTCCGTCAAACCTTCGATCAGTCCGAGCAGTACGACTTGCCACGTTTCCATCAGTGCTCCTTCGCGCGCTCGAAAGCGGCCGAGCGTTAACAGAAATTGTGGCGATGCCAAAGAGGTCGTTTAGCCGAGTTGCCATCGAATCGACGACAGCGGGTGTATAGTGCCGCCGTCATCAGCACAGGAATCCTATGCCCCCGCGACTTACGCAATACCGCCTATGCCCGCGATCTCGGTCCATTCGATTGGCGCTTGCCGAATACGGCGTCGAAGTTCAGCTTCTCGATGAAAATCCTTGGGAATGGCGCCAAAGTTTTCTTGCGAAGAACCCCGCAGGCGAGATGCCGGTTCTCGAATTCGAGAATGGCCTGACGCTATGCGGCGCGTACTCGATTTCTGAGTTCATCGCTGAAGAAGTATTGCCGAGCGCGACGACGATAGCGCCAGGTCCCCCTCCGCTCATTCCGGGCAACCGCGAGGACCGCGCGGAGATCCGCCGCCTTATCGACTGGTATCACGGCAAGTTCGATCGCGAGGTGACGAGAGAACTTCTCGTCGAGAAGGTCTACAGCTCGATGCGCCCCTCAGGCCCCGTCGCGCCTGATCCAGGCGTCCTTCGTGCCGTTCGCGCAAATCTTAAATATCATCTCTCCTACACGGGCTATCTCGCCGACACCCGCCGCTGGATCGGCGGCGACGAGCTGAGCTTTGCCGATTTTGCTGCCGCAGCCCAAATTTCGACCGTAGACTACCTGGGCGAGATACCGTGGAACGACTATCCGACCGTCAAAGTCTGGTATCAGCGAATGAAATCCCGGCCGTCCTTCCGAGCCTTGCTCGGCGACCGCGTTCCGGGAACGGCGCCGCCCCTTGCCTATTCCGATCTCGATTTCTAAATCGCTCGTATGTCCGAAGCCCAAAATTCCAGCTCCGCTCTTGGCGAAATGATCCGCGCCGAAACGGCAAAGCTTGGGCTCGACGCCGTCGGCATTGCGCGCTTGGCCGACGACACGGAGCTAACCGCTCGGCTGGCACACTTCCTGAGCGAGAACCGCCACGGTGACATGGACTGGATGGAGACCCATGCCGATCGGCGTGCGGGTCCTCTTCGGCTGTGGCCGGACGCCAAGAGCGCCATCATCTTCGGACAGTCGTACGCACCGCCCGCCAATCCACTCGACGCCCTTCGCAATCGATCGAACGCTGCGATTTCGGTCTATGCCAAAGGCCGCGATTACCACGACGTTCTGAAGAAAAAGATCAAGTCGCTGGCGCGTTCGTTTTCCGAACGATCCGGCGCCGAAGTCAAAGTCTTCGTCGATACCGCGCCCCTGATGGAAAAGCCGCTCGCCGCGAAGGCCGGCCTCGGCTGGCAAGGCAAACACACGATCCTCGTTTCCCGCGAGCACGGCAACTGGCTCTTTCTCGGCGCCATATTGACGACGGCTGAACTCGAACCCGATGCAGCCACCGAGGACCATTGCGGTTCGTGCCGGCGATGTCTCGACGTCTGTCCGACGAATGCCTTTCCCGCGCCCTACCAGCTCGATGCGAGGCGCTGCATCGCCTACCTGACGATCGAGCACAAAGGTCATATCGCACCTGAATTTCGCGGCCCCATCGGAAATCGCGTATTCGGTTGCGACGACTGCGCCGCCGTCTGTCCGTGGAATAAGTTCGCGAGCGCCGCCACCGAGATCCGTTACGCAGCGCGCCCCGAAACGGACAATCCTCCCCTCGCCGAATTGCTTGCACTCGATGATGCCGCATTCCGATTGCGCTTTGCGGGCACGCCGATCAAACGGACAGGACGCGACCGCGTCGTCCGCAATACGCTGATCGCTTCGGGAAACTCGGGCGATCGATCCCTCCTTCCCCTTATCGAACCGCTGATGGAAGATAACTCCGCACTTGTCCGCGCGATGGCGATCTGGGCATCTCGCCGGCTTGCGAGTGACGCCGAGATCGATGCTCTGCGAAAACGCTATGAGGCTCGCGAGCACGACGCCGAGGTCGCCGCCGAATGGACTTTGCCAATTGAGGAACTCAGCTAGCATGAGCCGGCTCTTCTGTTTCGGACTGGGATACTGCGCCACCGAACTCGGACGGCGGCTCATAGAGGAAGGCTGGACGGTCGCCGGCACGACCGCGCACGCCGAAAAAGTCGAGCGTCTCGTCGAGCAGGGCTTCGAGCCTTTCCTTTTCGACGGAAGGGAAGCTCTGCACGACGTCGCCGATGCGCTTCAAAGCGCAACGCACGTGCTGCTATCCATTCCGCCCGATGCTGAAGACGATCCGGCCTTGAGATGCTACGGCGCCGCGATTGCCGCGAGCCCGTCCATTCGCTGGATCGGATATTTTTCGACCGTCGGGGTCTACGGCGACGCAGCGGGCGGCTGGGTCGACGAAACGACGGAGACGCGCCCCGGAACCATCCGTGGACAGCGTCGCGTCAAAGCTGAGAACGGTTGGATCGAACTCGCACGCGCATCCGGAAAAGCCCTCGTCATTTATCGCCTGCCTGGAATTTATGGCCCTGGCCGAAGCGCCATCGATCAACTGAAAGCAGGCACTGCACGGCGCATCTTCAAACCGGGTCAGCTCACCAATCGCATCCACGTCGAGGATATCGCGACCGCGGTCGAAGCGAGCATCGATCTTCCGCCCGGCGTGCATATCTTCAATGTGACGGACGACCTTCCGGCAGCGCCCCAGGATGTCATCGCCTATGGAGCCGAGCTGTTGGGCGTGCCCTGCCCGCCCGCGACCGACCCCGACGATGCCGATCTGTCGTCCACGGCGCGAAGTTTCTATATCGAAAACAAGAAGGTTTCGAACGCCCGCATGAAAGCCGAGCTGGGCGTCAAACTTGCCTATCCCACCTACGTCGAAGGACTGAAATCCATAGCGGGACTCTAGCCAACGGCATTTTAGCGTTCCGTCACACGTTTTCCGCCATTCCGCCAGAATAGAGGATAAAGACGTCAGCAATTGCGCTCCCTATCGGGGCGCCGATGCGAGCGGGACCACGAGCATTTCCATGGCGATCAAAACGCTCTTTGTAGCGACGTTGGCAGTGATGACCACCGCGCTTGGCGTCCATGCCGACCCCATCGATCCGGCACAGGCAATTGCACAGAAATTCTCCGGTGCGAGCGACGAACCCGCCGCTAAGCCAGCACCAAAGCCAGCATCGAAGCCGTCGGTGAAGTTGGCGCCGGCAGCGGCTAAGCCTGACGCCGATTATGAAGCGGACATGCTGAGCCGCGCGGGCGCGGAAGAGGCTGATCGCCTGAAGCAGGAACGCCGCCCACAGCAGGTTGCGGCTGAGCCCGCGGCGGCCGTTCGCGCCGCCCCGACCACCTCTGCCCCAGTCGCCGCGGCCCCCCTTCCCGCGCCGCCGCCTGCTGTTACCCCGGTCGCCGAAAAACAACCCGCACCTGTGCCCGTCGCTGCGGCTGTCGCGCCGAAACCGGAAAGCGAGCGGATAATTGTCGCTGAGGCGCCGAAGCCCGGCTCAGCGCCAGCCACTGTGCTGATTGTGCTCGATACGAATGATGCAGCGCTCGGTTTCAAACCCGACCCGATCATTTGCATCGACGACAGTTGCTGGCTGTCGAATGGCATCGAAGAACCGGCCGTCAGCATGCCGCGCACCCAGGCGGTCGCATTGTCGACGACGGAAGAGTCGTCGGCTGATTCTTGCGCCGGCAAATCGGCCTGCGTCTATCGCGCCGTTCCGCTCGGTCCCGACGCGCGTATCGAAGTGATCGAGGTCGGCGAAAGCCGCGGCGCTTCCGCTGGAGCCTATACGGTTCCGGCCGATAAGAGCTGCCGGAGCGAAGGCGGTGCTCTCCTCTGCGACAACGGCCTCGCGACGCAGAACTTTCGTATCTGGGTCGTGCCGGAGGCCATCGCCGCCTCCGCCGGACCTACGAGCATCGAAGACGCGATCGAAAATGGACTTCCCGATCCCGGCACTTCGACGAGCAACGACAAATAGCGCTAAAGCAGCTTGCCGATCTCGTCAAAAAGCAGATCGAGATCTTGCGGCCGCGATAGCCGGTGCTCAGCGTCGGCAACCTCGATCAACTTGACCCTGTCGCCCGTCAGGAACGTCGTAAGTTCGCGCGTATGAGAGGCTGGCACATCGACATCCAGCAGACCCTGCAGAATGACCACCGGCCGCCCTGGATCGAACGGCTGGCGCGCGAAAAGATGTTCGCGGCCTTCCTCGATCAGGCGGCGCGTGATCGTATAGGGCTCCGCATATGCGGACGGTTGCTTGAAAAATCCGCGCTCCATGATTTCGCGGCGAACCTCGTCGGAAAAACGCTTCCACATCAGTTCTTCAGTCATGTCCCACGCTGGCGCGATGAGAACGAGCGCTTTGATCCGCGCTGCCTCGTCTGGACGCTCGCGCAGAAGCTTTCGCAAGAGCAGCAGCGCGATATGCCCGCCCATGCTCGAACCGATGACGATCTGAGCACCGCTGGCGACCTTTGAGAAGACCGCCTCGGCTTCTTCGAGCCACCGCCCGATCGTTCCATCCTCGATGCGCCCCGCTGATATTCCGTGACCGGAATAATCAAATCTCGTCGACGCGAGATTATGCTCCGCCGCCCATTGAGCCATTGCTGTGGCTTTCGTCGACGACATCTCCGACATGAAGCCCGAGAGCCAGAAAAGCCCGGGCCCTGCGGATTTCGCCGGATGCTGCGCAATAAAGGGGATTTCCCTCGCCTCCGCGCCTCTCCCGACAGGAAGCATTTGCGGTTCCGCGGCTGGAATCTTATAGGGACTGTCCATCGTTGGCCTCAACGACTCCGATTGATGAGCTGAAATGAAAAACACTTTGACGGTGCTGCAAGTCATTCCTCGTATGCGCGCGGGCGGCGCTGAACTCGGCTGCTTGCAGATAGCAACCGCGCTCGTCAAAAACGGACACCGCGCTCTCGTCGCGTCCGCAGGCGGCCCGATGGTCGATCAGATCGTTGCCGCAGGCGGCGAACATATTCCCATGCCGCTCGCCACCAAGAACCCGCTCGTGCTCTTGAAGAATGCGCGGCAGCTCGCCGACATCATCCGCCGCGAAAACGTCTCGATCATTCATGCACGAAGCCGCGCACCGGCTTGGAGCGCCCTTTACGCTGCGCGGCGCACCAGCACGCCTTTCGTGACAACCTACCATTCCGAATATTCCGAAAAAACCCGGGTGAAGAATTTCTACAATAGCGTCATGGCACGCAGCGATACCGTGATCGCGGTTTCGGACTACATGGCGCACCTCATCCGCACCCGCTACCATACGCCCGAAGAGCGGATCGCCGTTATTCATCGTGCCTTCGATGGGACTGTATTTGATCCCGCGCTGCTGACATCCGAAAGATTGGCTGCGGTGCGAAAGTTGCTGAATGCAGACGGCAGCAAGCCCGTCCTGATCCTCGCCGGCCGCATCACGCCGCGCAAAGCGCAGCATCATCTCGTCTCTGCTTTGGGAATTCTGAAACAGCGCGGCGCGCCGGATGTCGTCTGTGTCTTGGCTGGCGAAGTCGAAAAACCGGCCTTCAAAGAAGAACTCGAAGCACAGGCGCAGAAGCTCGGCGTCGCGCATCAATTACGTTTCCCCGGACACGTGCGCGACATCGCGGCCGCTTACGGGATCAGTGATATCGCGCTCAATATTTCGGAGCAGGAGGGCCTTCCGCGCGTCGCCATCGAATCCCAAGCGATGGGCGTGCCGATCATCGTCTCGGACACGGGCCCCGGCCGCGAAGTAGCGCTGACAGAACCCGACGTCTCACCCGACAAAGCGTCCGGTTTGCGCGTCCCATACGCTGATCCAGAGGCCGTCGCCAATGCGATCGGAACAATGCTGAAGTGGCCGGCCGAGAAGCGTAAAGCATATGGCGAACGAGGAGCGGCCAACGTTCGAAGCCGCTTTACGTTGGACCAGCTGACATCGAAAACGCTGGCCGTTTACCAACGCTTGATCGACGCAAAATGACGCCGTCAGGCCTCTCATCCAGCTGGGTGAAAGGTCTTTGATCGTCGCGGCCCTCTCGCCGTGACGGTGCGCACGGGATATTTTCGTGGAAAAGTCGGCACCGTCAGCTCTCCACTGAACGCCTTCGTCTTGCAAAGAACATTTTGCGCAATGCCCGGTTGAGTGGGCCTGACATAATTCTTCACCGCTATCACCGTTACTGACACTATTGTTCGCACAGTTCACTGTGCGCGCTTTTGCGTCCGGAAAACTTCCGATATCAAAGACCGGACAGGATGTGTTGAAACCACGGGGACGTGGTCATAAGTGTCAAAAGCGAGGCGATGCAAACAATAATCTGTATCAAATGGGGTACGCGATACGGCATCGAATACCTCAATCGCTTGGCATCGATGATCCGCCGCAATACGCAGCGGGAAACCCGCCTCATATGTTTCACTGACGACGCAAAAGGGGTCGATCCGTGGGTGCAAATTGCACCTCTTCCCCCGATCAACTTGCCCGCGCGCGAATTTGCGACGCCGTGGCGGAAGCTATCTCTCTGGCAATACCCGCTTCACGATCTCGAAGGCGACGTACTGTTTTTTGATCTCGACGTTGTAATCACAGGATCGATAGACGGCTTCTTCGACTTCGAGCCCGGGCGTTTTTGCGTTGCCCAGAACTGGACCCAACCCAACGAGCGCGTCGGCAATACCTCGATCTATCGGTTCCCTGTCGGCAAGATGTCTCACATCTTCGACACGTTCAACGCCGATCCTGAAGCCATCCTGCGCCGCTACCGGATTGAACAACAATACATTTCCGCCGAGAGCGAAGACGTCGTTTTCTTCCCCCCGGAATGGTGCCTGAGCTTCAAACACTCGCTGCTGCCGAGTTGGCCCCTGAATTTCTTCATTCCGCCTCGGCTCCCGCCCGAAGCAAAGGTCGTAGCGTTCCACGGCAAGCCCGATCCGGATGAAGCACGCGACGGAATTTGGCCTGTCAACGCGGCGTGGAAGAGATCCTATAAGTATGTCCTGCCGACCCCGTGGATAGCGAAGCACTGGCGTTGAGGGCCATCTGCCCCGCAAAAAAGCCCTGCGAAGACGGGAAAGTGTTCGGAAAACGGCCGAAGGCACGCCTTTTGGCAATTTTGCTCACGCGTCACGCTTGACTTGAGAGCCCGTTCTTTCCCATGTTCGCCGCTGACTGAGCCGGGAATCCGTCTTCGGTCAATAATTGGAACCACATAAGGAGTTGAACCATCCGTAAACCAATGCGACCCGAGCCTCAGAGCCGGGAAAACTCAGGGCCCCGCATCAACGACCAAATTCGGGCCCGAGAAGTCCGTCTCATCGATGAGACAGGCCAGAACGTCGGCGTCATCGCAAAATTCGATGCACTTGCCCGCGCCGAAGAGGCCGGACTAGACCTCGTGGAAATTTCGCCCGACGCGGAACCGCCGGTCTGCAAAATCCTCGACTTCGGCAAGTTCAAATTCCAAGAACAGAAGAAGGCCGCCGAGGCCCGTAAAAATCAGAAAATCGTTGAGTTGAAAGAGATCAAGATGCGACCGGGCATCGATGATCATGACTACGACGTGAAGATGCGGGCGATTAAGCGGTTCTTCGAAGATGGCGATAAGGTCAAGATAACGCTGCGCTTCCGCGGCCGTGAAATGGCGCACTCTCAGCTTGGCATGGCCGTCCTGCAGCGCGTGAAAGCCGACACCGAGTCCATCTCAAAGGTCGAAAGCGAACCACGCTTTGAAGGCCGCCAGATGGTCATGGTGCTCGCCCCCAAATGACGTCAATGAAGTGACTGCGGCGGGGTTTCCGCCCCGCCCTTGTCTACCTCTGCCCGCTGGTCCTGGCCCGGTTACGGCGCCGCCTCTGAGACTTGCTCTCGCACACGGACGGTTCTAGCTTTGCCCGACCGACGGAAGTCTTCGGGGGAGCGGCCGCATGAGCGACGACCGGCCTTTTGATTTCTCGATACTCGACCGCATTGGCGCGCCCTACCGCCATTTCGAGGCCGGCGAAAAGATCTTCCTCGAGGAAGATCCCGGTGACACCATGTACATGGTGCGGTCAGGCCGGGTTGACGTCATTACCTATGGGATAGTGCTGGAAAACGTCCAAGCCGGCGGCATTTTCGGCGAGATGGCGTTGATCGATGATGGACCGCGAAGCGCTGCCGCAATGGCCGCTGAACCGACAGAAGTTGTCGCCATCGATAAGCCGGCGTTTCTCGCGGTCGTCCGCGACGATCCGCAATTCGCGCTCCGCGTCATGAGCCTTCTCGCGACCCGGCTGCGGCGGGCGAACAAGCAAATGTGAGATGCGCGGCATCGCTCTTCGACGCCGCGCACACGGTCAAATGAAGATCAGCATCCGTGACGCCACATGCAGCGGCGGAAACGCGGGCCGCCCCAACCCCAGCGGCTTGCGCAGATATTACGCCAGCGCCAGCAGTACCGGCGAACACCAACCGGCGTCGCAAGTGATTGACTTGCTTGTATTCCCTTTAGCGGTGCGAGCTGAGCGGCCTGTGAAGAAGAAGAGCCCGCCGCAGACAAACCGATCGCAACGACGGACGCTGCCAATAGTGGTGCAATACGCATGTTCATCTCCGCTTATCCTAAACAGCACGCGAGTAAGCGTGCGAGCAACCGTCGTTGCCTACGACTGAATGAACTCTGAATAAGGAAGGACTGCAAAGAAAGAATTGTAATCTTTGTGTAAACCGCATTAACGCCGGGCGCGCCTCGTTTACAAACGGCGAGCTAATGGAAGTAAGTACTGTAAGACTCTGGAATTACGCTGCAATCTGCAGCTTCGGCTTCAAAGCTTCTTTCGCATATTTCTGATGAGCCTCTTCGAGAAGCTGCAGGAGAATATCCTGGCGATTGTAGAGATTTGGAAAGGCCTGACGCAGATCGTCGAGCTGTTTCAGGGCCGCGTTGTTCAATCCGACATGAACGATGTGGTACATGACTCTGATCCGTAGACTGAAGATGATGCAACGGACATCACACGTCGAAGCTCTCGCGCGCTGTTCCCCGCGAAACGCTTGCGCGGCCTAAGCTTCACCGACCGACGAAGAGATCAATCGAGGTCGACCAAACCGAGTGCGGCGAGTGAAATGAACGCCGCGATCATCAGAATGCCGACCAGCAAGACCAGCGCCGGATAAAACGCCGCGAAGACGACACCGGCACGCCAACCGGTGGCGGAACGCAGACTGATGGCAGCGGTGGGAAGCGCTGCAAGAAAGAAAATCGCCACGATGAACGGATCGAGTCTCATGAGCAGTCTCTTGAGGATGGTCGCACGTCAGGGCGAGTTTAGTTTGCCACAACCGAGTGAGGGCGCCAGTCAACAGCGGCGAAGGAGACGCAATCAGCGGTAAGCACGAATTTGCTGATGAATTCCGGCATCGCCGCGCGAGAAGATCCGGTCGAGGTCCATTTGGCGCATGATCGGGCGCAATCAAATCAGCCTAAAAACTGCGGTCGACGAGCAGCTGCCCGCGCAAAAAATCGTTCCTGTTTCCCAAGATACAGCGGTTCGCTTGTCAGTCCGCTTTAGGTGTCGCATCGTCCGCCCATCAGTCGCAAAAAGGCTTCGAAATGCATCCCAAGGTTCGTCACGCCCTTCTCTACCTCGGCGTTAACCTGGGTTCGACCGTCGTCGACTACACGATCTTTCTCTCACTGACATACATCTTCGGACTGCCAATTCTGCAGAGCGTCATCGCATATACAGTCGGAATGGTCGTGAACTATGCCCTGACCAGGGCCTTCGTCTTCAATCACGACATGTCGCACAAATCCAATCATCGCGTGTTCATGGAATTCGCGGGGACATCGTTCCTCGGTCTTCTGCTGACGGCGGGCGTGATCTGGCTGACGGTGCACGAAATGAATCTCCCGCCCATCGACGGGAAAACGATCTCCGTGCTGATCTGTTTCGTGTCCCTCTATTACGTCCGCAGCCGCATCGTGTTCAGCAAGAACACCAATGCTCCCGCCGATGCGGAAACCGAATTGCAATCGGTATCGTCGAGCTGATCCCGCTTAGATGTTGACGTGCTGAATGATGTAGCTTCCGCCCGCGGCGATCAAGCCGGCGATCAGCACGTAGGGCAGGA
This sequence comes from Hyphomicrobium sp., assembly GCF_019753045.1. Classification (GTDB taxonomy): domain Bacteria; phylum Pseudomonadota; class Alphaproteobacteria; order Rhizobiales; family Hyphomicrobiaceae; genus Hyphomicrobium_B. Next base: position 193,884 of record NZ_JAIELN010000006.1, on the reverse strand, counting down.
TTGATACGAGCACCATCAGCAGTTCGACGAACGCCTTGAAGATCTGTTCCGCCGCCGCCCAAAGCTGGAAGAAGCCCTTGTAAAGTACGTAGATGATGGCGATGACGACGACCGCCAGAATTGCGATTTTCCAAACCGGCAAAGCCTGCCAATTCGACTGAAAGATCTCGAACATCTGGCCGAACGACCACTGCCAGACGAGCTCGACGAACCTGAAAATGGCCGTGATGCCCTGCTGGAGCAAACTGACGATCTGATCGATGATCTGCTTCACGGCCCGTCTCCCTCGCGCATTTGCGCCCCTAACAACGCATTAACTTTGTATTTAGTTCTAATGTAACTCGTGAGAATTTCGCGGCCCCTCGCCGAAAACCTGCGAAGCGTTGCATTTTTCGCATCGCTTGCCGAAAATGTTGCGAAGTTCCGATGCCTCCCCTATAAACCCGTCCAGAGCCGCCCGGCGAGGCATGCCGTGGCGGTTCTTATGCTTTTGAAAAACAAGCGGAAACCGCAAAAAGCACCCTTCGCAGGACCGGTCGCAGAGATGCGGCCGAGAGTGCAATCGCCACCCGGTGATCGCACTTCGGTTCGTAAAGAACCCAGGCACTGAGCGCCTCAAGCTCGCCTCCGCACTTCGGACCCTAAGGGGCCGGGGCCGCAAGGCGGCCCGGCGCAGGCGCCGCCCCCGCGGAGGGCCAGCCGAGCGCGCAAGCGATCGGCGGTGCGGCCCGTGAGCGATATAAGGACCAAAGCAAAATGCCTAAAATGAAGACGAAGAGCGGCGCCAAAAAGCGCTTCAAGATGACCGGCACGGGCAAGGTTGTTGCAGCCCAGGCTGGCAAGCGTCACGGCATGATCAAGCGCACGGCGAAATTCATTCAGAAGGCGCGCGGCACAGGCGTGCTGAACGATTCTGACGCGAAGATCGTCAAGAAATACATGCCCTACAACCGCTGAGATCTCTCCGGTGCTTGCGGCCGGCTCCCCGTAGGGAGCGCCAAGCCCCGAATGAAATCTCTTTCTTCTTGAAGCACTAATTCCAGGAGTTTTCTCCCATGGCTCGCGTCAAACGTGGCGTTACCGCCCACGCCAAGCACAAGAAAGTAATCAAGGCCGCGAAAGGCTTTTACGGCCGCCGCAAGAATACGATCCGCGTCGCTAAGCAGGCTGTCGAGAAATCGCAGCAGTACGCCTATCGCGATCGCAAGCGTCGCAAGCGCAATTTCCGCGCGCTCTGGATCCAGCGCATCAACGCCGCTGTCCGCGAGCACGGCCTGACGTACGGCCGCTTTATCAATGGCCTGACGAACCTCGGCATCGAGGTCGATCGCAAGGTTCTGTCGGACATTGCGATCAACGATCCCGCGGGCTTCAAGGCCCTCGTCGACAAGGCTGCGGCAGCTGCCAGCTCGCCGGTCGCAAAGGCAGCTTAACAAAACGATCGTCATCCTGGCCGAAGCGACCGCGCGTCACGCGCGGTCGCGCCCCAGAGCCGGGACCCAGCGCTTCAGGCGGCGATCTGGCTCACGAATATGAGCCTCCGGGGCGTCGCGCGGAGTTGATCGTGCGCACCAAGCCTGCCAAACAAAGGCCGCGCGTCGTCCGGGATGACATCAAGGACCCGCGCCCGGACGAGGTTTTGCATGAGCACTTCTGACGTTCTCTCCGAACTCGAAACGAGCCTCTTGGCCGAGATTGCCGGCTCCGGCGACCTGGCCTCGCTCGATACCGTCCGCGTCTCGGCCCTCGGTAAGAAGGGTCGCGTATCCGAGCTGATGAGCAAGCTCGGCTCGCTGCCGCCCGAAGAACGCAAGACCTTCGGCCAGACGGTCAACACGCTGAAGTCGAAAGTCTCCGACGCGCTCGATGCCCGCAAGGCAGTGCTTGAAACCGCCGCGCTCGACGAACGCCTCAAGACTGAGCGCGCCGACGTCACGCTGCCGGTTCGCCTTGGTCCGGTCGCGGAAGGCCGCATTCATCCCGTCAGCCAGGTCCTCGACGAAGTCGTAGAGATCTTCGCCGACATGGGCTTCTCGGTCGCCGAAGGTCCGGACATCGAGACCGACGAGATGAACTTCGACAAGCTCAACATCCCAGCCGAGCATCCCGCGCGCCAGGATCACGACACGTTCTATTTCTCGCCGAAGGCCGACGGCTCGCGCCTGTTGCTCCGCACGCACACGAGCCCCGTGCAGATCCGCACGATGGTCTCGCAGAAGCCGCCGATCCGCATCATCGCGCCCGGTCGCGTCTACCGCATGGACAGCGACCAGACGCACACGCCGATGTTCCATCAGGTCGAAGGCCTCGTCATCGACGAGTCGACCCACATGGGCCACCTCAAATGGGTGCTGCAGGAATTCTGCAAGGCCTTCTTCGAGGTCGACGAAGTGAAGATGCGCTTCCGCGCGTCGCACTTCCCGTTCACCGAGCCCTCGATGGAAGTCGACATCGGCGCCGAAGCGATCGGCAAACCCGGCCAGTGGCTCGAAATTCTGGGTTGCGGAATGGTGCACCCAAACGTGCTTCGCAATTGCGGTCTCGATCCCGAGAAGTATCAGGGCTTCGCGTTCGGCGTCGGCCTCGACCGGCTCACGATGCTGAAATACGGCATCCCCGATCTGCGCTCGTTCTTCTCCGGCGATTTGAAGTGGCTCAGCCACTACGGATTTTCGATGCTTGATGTGCCGACCCTCGGCGGCGGGCTGTCGACCTAAAGGCGCGAACAATGAAATTCACGTTCTCTTGGCTGAAGGATCACCTCGACACGGAGAAATCCGTCGACGAGATCGCGACGACGCTGTCCGCGATCGGGCTCGAGGTCGAAGGCATCGAAGATCCGGCGAAGTCGCTCGGCGCCTTCAAGATCGCGCGCATCGTCGAAGCCAAAAAACATCCGAACGCGGATAAGTTGCAGGTCGTCCAGGTCGAGGTCGCCAAAGGCGAGCCGCTGATGGAAGTCGTCTGCGGCGCACCGAACGCGCGCCCCGGCATGGTGTCGGTCTTCGCACCGCTCGGAACCTACATTCCAGGCTCGAAAATCACGCTCGAGAAGAAGCCCGTTCGCGGCGTCGTCTCGAACGGCATGATGTGCTCAGCCGCCGAACTCGAACTCTCCGAGGAAAGCGATGGCATTCTCGATCTGCCGGCGGAATGGGCCGATAACGTCGGCGCCCGCTATATCGATGCCGTGGGCCTCAACGATCCCGTCATCGAAGTCAAACTGACGCCGAACCGGCCCGATTGCACCGGCGTTCGCGGCATCGCGCGCGATCTCGCGGCAGCAGGCATGGGCAAGCTGAAGCCAGAGCCGAAACTCGGCGCGGTCGAAGGCAAGGCCGAATGCCCGATCGACATTAAGCTGGACTTCACGAAGGATACTGCGAACGCCTGCCCGGTATTCGCTGGACGTTTGGTCAAAGGCGTCAAGAACGGACCCTCGCCCGCATGGATGCAGGCGCGGTTGAAGGCAGCCGGCCTCCGCCCTATCAACGCGCTCGTCGACGTCACGAATTATATCTCGCTCGATCGCGGCCGTCCGCTGCACGTCTATGATGCGGCCAAGCTGAAAGGCGCCGTTCGCGCCCGTCTCGGCAAAGCAGGCGAGAAGTTCCTCGGCCTCGACGACAAAGAGCACGCCGTCGACGACACCATGTGCGTCATCGCCGACGACTCTGGTCCGCTCGGCCTCGGCGGCATCATGGGCGGCGAACCCTCGGGCTCAACCGAAACGACGACCGACGTCTTCATCGAGAGCGCCTATTTCGATCCGCTCCGCACGGCGGCGACGGGCCGGAAGGTCGGCCTGCAAACGGACGCCCGGTATCGCTTCGAGCGCGGCGTCGATCCGGCGTCAGTGCGGCCCGGCCTCGATCTCGCGACGGACATGATCCTGAAGTTCTGCGGTGGTGAGCCGACGAAGTCCAAGATCGCGGGCAAAGAGCCTATCGAAAACCGCGTCATTTCCTTCGATTTCGCGCGCATCGAAAAGCTTTCGGGCGTGAAACTCTCGAACGACGAGATCTCGCATACGCTGAATGCGCTAGGCTTCACCATCGATGGCACGCCGAACGCCGCCAAGGTCACGGTTCCGACCTGGCGCCCCGACGTCCATGGCGCTGCCGACCTCGTCGAAGAAGTCGTCCGTATTGCCGGTCTCGATCGCATCCCGGCGACGCCCCTGCCGCGCGCCGACGGAATTGCCCGCGCCGTCCTCACCGAAAAGCAGAAGCGTGCCCGTCGCGGCCGCCGCTTGCTTGCCGCCCGCGGCTTCGTCGAAGCTGTGACGTGGAGCTTCATTCCGAAAGAGGAAGCCATCCATTTCGGCGGTGGCGCACCGGCTCTCGATCTTGGAAACCCCATCTCCGTCGAAATGTCGTCGATGCGTCCGGGATTGCTCCCCGGCCTGCTGACGGCAGTGACGCGCAACCGTAACCGCGGCATTGCGGATGTCGCGCTTTTCGAGCTCGGCCAAGCCTACCGCGGCGAGCGGCCGGAAGATCAATATGCGAGCGCCGCCGGTGTACGCGCCGGAACGGCACACCTGACGGGCGCAGGACGGCACTGGGACGGCAACGCCGACCCCGTCGGCGTCTTCGACGTCAAAGCCGATGTCTTCGCTGCACTTTCCGCGCTCGGGCTCGACCCTTCGAAAGCGCAGATCACGCGCGATGCCCCAGCTTGGTATCATCCGGGCCGGTCGGCGGCACTCAAGCTCGGCCCGAAGACCGTGCTGGCCTACTTCGGCGAAATTCACCCCGCGACGCTCAAGGCGCTCGACGTTGAAGCCCCCGTTTCCGCTTTCGAGATCTTCCTCGACGCTCTGCCGCCGGAGAAGAAGAAATCTCGCGCCAAGCCGCCGCTTGCAGCGTCTGATCTGTTGCCCCTCACGCGCGACCTGGCTTTCATCGTGCCGAAAGACGTCGCCGCCGGAGATGTCGTGAAAGCTGCGGCGAACGCCGATAAGGCTTTGATCCGTTCCGTCAACGTGTTCGACGTTTTCGAAGGCGGCAGTCTCGCGGCCGAAGGCAAGAAATCCATCGCCATAGAAATAACGATCCAGCCTGCGACGGAAACGCTGACCGATCAGGCGATCGAAACGATAACCAAAAAAATAGTAACGGATGTTAAGAAGGCAACCGGCGGCGACTTGCGTTCCTGATGCCGCCGTCATGACTTTGCGCATGAGGCCAATATGAACTTGCAGGCTCCCGCTACATCGCCAGACAAAGGCACCGTCGAAAAGCATCCCTATCGCATCGTCGTCGTCGGAGGTGGCGCGGGCGGATTGGAACTCGCGACACAGCTCGGCCAGAAGCTCGGCCGGTCCGGCAAGGCAGAAATCACGCTCGTCGATCGTGCGCGTACGCACATTTGGAAGCCGCTTCTGCACGAGATCGCGGCAGGCAGCATGGATACCGGCCGCCACGAGCTGTCCTATCAGGCCCAGGGCCACTGGCACGGATTTCGTTATCGCTACGGCGAAATGATCGGGATCGACCGCGCCAACAAGCGCGTGCACCTCGGCGCCACCTACGACGAGGACGGCCGCGAGATTACGCCGGATCGCTGGTTCCCCTACGACACGCTCGTCATCGCCATCGGCAGCATTTCAAACGATTTCGGAACGCCCGGCGTCATGGAGCATGCGATCATGCTCGACACGCCCGACCAGGCGGAGCGCTTCAACAGGCGCCTGTTGAACGCCTGCGTTCGCGCCTACGCGCAGCCGGGCCCCGTGAGGGACGGCCAGCTCCACGTCGCGATCATCGGAGCCGGCGCAACGGGCTCTGAGCTATCGGCAGAGCTGCACCATGCGGCTCGCGGCCTGATCGAATTCGGCCTCGACAAGCTCGATCCGGAGAAAGACTTCAAGATCACGCTGATTGAAGCAGCGCCCCGCATCTTGCCCGCCCTTCCCGAGCGTCTTTCGCAGGCAACCGCTGACATTCTGCGCGGCATCGGCGTCGATATCCGCGTCGGCAGTCCGGTCACGAAGGTCACCGCGGAAGGCGTAACGCTCGCCAACGGCGAGTTCATTCCGTCCGAGCTCGTCGTCTGGGCCGCAGGCGTCAAAGGCCCGAATGTCTTATCGAAGCTCGATGGTCTTGAAGTCAGCCGCATGAATACGCTCGTCGTCAAACCGACGTTGCAGACAACGCGCGACGACAACATCTTCGTCATCGGCGATGCCGCCTATTTAGTGCCCGACGGCGAAACGGCGCCGATCCCTCCCCGCGCCCAGGCCGCTCACCAGGAATCGAGCCATCTCGTCAAACAGATCCAGCGCCGCATGAATGGCGCGACGGACCTGGCGCCGTTCAAATATCGCGACTTCGGCTCGCTGGTTTCGCTCGGTAAGTATTCGACCGTCGGCAACCTGATGGGCTTCATCGAAGGCAAGTCGCTGCGCATCGAAGGCTGGTTCGCCAAAATAATGTATCGGTCGCTCTACAAGATGCACGAAGTCGCGCTGCACGGATATATCAAGGTCGCGCTCGACACGCTCTCGCGCATACTCACGCGCCGCACCGAACCGCAGGTCAAGCTGCACTAGGTTCGCAGCGCTGCACGAATTGCAGTGACGGAATACAATTGCGCCGGCGGCTCACAGAGCAAGACAAAGCAGAAGTGGTTTTCTGCACGTCAGTTTCACGCAGGTTGACGCTAACATTGTCTACAAAATCAGAATCGTATTCTTGTCCGTGGAACTAGCCGCGTTGCGGGTAACTTCGTGTTAACTCGACTCCATCCACGGTTGCGGTGAAGGACAAGAATTTCGTAATGTGTGGGGGGATGACGCGCGATAGCGCGGCACCCTAGTTTCTGGGAAGGGAGCCAAGGGGTAATGCCGCCAAGCGAGCCCTTTGGTCCCCAACTCCGGTCTAAGCCTCGTACACCGGGGCGCTATATGATCCCTTCACAAGATCGATCGCGTGAATGCAATCTGACTTGTTCCAGTATCCTTCACCGGAATTGGCAATGATCTTGTTGTTGTTGGCAACAAGACGCCAGCGCCAATAGCCACCGGTATCCTTGTAGACGTAGTAAGCCATCGGCTTACCTCCATACTGGTTGCAACGATGCAGACGCACTTATTCAGCTATCGTCACGACAACGCGGAGTGGGTCTTGGAAATCAAGGCCAACGACGAAACGGACGCCAAAGCTCGCCTCAGGAGGCTAGCCTTCGCGTCTTACGACGGTGTGCTCGTGACTAAAGTCCCCGCCACCCTCGGTCCGGCTGCCGTGTTGGCAACTTGGATAAGGAACGCTGCGGTCACACTCATGACACGATTCGGCCCCGGACGTCATTCCTGACGGTCGCGCCAGCGGGCAAATCGGCGCGCCGTATGTGAGTCCGAGAGTTAGGCGGCTGGCCAATTCATCGGCTCGCCAGCGAAATCAAATAAAGCTCGTTAGCTGCGACCGCGCAGCGCGTTCATCAGCTCCGCCGTCGGATAGCTGTCGGCCGGTAGACCGAACTTGATCTGCATTTCCTTGACGGCCTTGCGCGTGCCGGCGCCGAGCTTGCCGTCGATCTCGCCCACATCGAAGCCGCGACGCTTCAAAAGGCTTTGCAGCTCTTTCAGCTGTTCGTAGCTCAGCGAAACCACATTGCCGCTAGCCTTATTTAGGTTCGGCGCACCCGCCATGCGCGCAGCGAGATGCGCCGCCGTCATCGCGTAGGTAAGCGACTGGTTCCAATCCGTGTAAACGTGGAAGTTGGGGTAGGCGAGAAACGCCGGGCCGTTGCGGCCCATCGGCAGCAGCAGCGAAGCCTGAAGACCATCCGCCGGGAGTTGTTTGCTACCGACAGCTTGAACGCCCCACGCCGCCCATTGCGAGCGCGGCAGCTGGATCGCGAGATCAGCCTTCTCCCACGGCAGTTCCTTTGTGAGACGCACTTCCTCGATCCATGGCTCGCCGCGCCGCCAGCCCATCTCCGACAGGAATTTCGCCGTCGATCCGATGACGTCGGCATTGCTGCGAATGAGATCGACGCGCCCGTCGCCGTCGTAATCGATGCCAAGATTGAGATAGTGACGCGGCAGGAACTGCGTCTGACCGAGTTCACCCGCCCACGAGCCGATCATCTGATCGGGAGTAAGATCGCCGCGCTGAACGATCTTCATCGCCGCTTTCAGCTCTTCGCGAAACATATCGCCGCGACGGCAATCCCACGCCAAAGTCACGAGCGAGTGCAGAACGGGCAGCTTACCCATGCCGGCGCCGAAGTCGCTTTCAAGCGCCCAGAACCCGGTGATAACCGCGCCTGGAATGCCGAACTCTTTCTCGGCGCGGTCGAATATGTCGGCATAACGCTGCAGGTACGTGCGGCCCATCTGCTCGCGGTTTTTGGTGGCGAGCTTGAAGTAGAATTCGATGAACGTCTGCGAGAAGAAGCCCTGCTTCCGGTCGCGGCTGATCGTCCCCTGATCAGGCGTCATGCCGCCGATCGTTTCCTCGATGATCTCCGGGCGAATGCCTTCGGCGATCGCCTCGCGCTTGAAATCTGCGAGCCATGTGTTGAACGGCACCGTGTTCTGGCAATTGCGCTTGTTCGGTGGTGTGGGCGGCGCGCTTTCCGCATTGGCAGTCGCGGAAAGACCCGCCAGCATGAGGGATGCCACCGTGAAAACGAGAAAACCTGCGCGCATGAGATGCCTTCGGCCGTTGATGGGCGCCGGCACTTTTGCCAGCAGTGAGCAAAGCGTCAAGAGACTGTGGCTTCAGTGAGGCCTTCCCCGCCGTCCTGTCTACGCGCTGCCGATCAGAATGCCCACCATAAACACGATCAGGCCGCCGACGACGACTTCCGAAGCCGCCCTCCAGAACCTCGTTTCGCTGAACCGGGAGCGTATTCCGGCAATGATCCAAAGCTCGATCAACACCACGCTGACAGCGATTGTCGTCGCAGTCCAAAAGTCGGGAATGAGATAAGGAAGAGTGTGTCCGATGCCGCCGAATGCGGTCATCAGCCCTGTGACCGAGCCGCGCAGCCACGGATGGCCGCGCCCCGAGATCTCGCCATCGTCGGAAAGCGCTTCCGCAAAGGCCATCGATATGCCGGCGCCGACCGACGCAGCAATGCCGACGAGAAATGTCTGCCAAGTGTTATGCGTCGCGAAGGCCGCCGCAAAGATCGGCGCGAGGGTCGAGATCGAACCATCGATCAGACCCGTCAATCCGGGCTGCACATACTTGAGCACAAACGAGCGGCGCGCGGCCTGGGCTTCACGCGTTTTGGCTTTATCCGTCAGCTCGACGGCCGCAACGTCGTGCGCGATTTCGATGTGATCGTTTTCCGCCGCAATCAGATCGCCGAGAAGCTTTCGGATTTCGGCGTCCGATGCACGCGCCAATGCAGATTGGTAGAAACTCCGCGTCTCCGCTTCGATCTGCTCGGCCTGGCGCCGCACCTTCTCGATGCCGAGCGGCCGGACCATCCAGATCGGATCGTGGCGGACGAAACCGGACACATCCTGGCGGCGAATAAGCGGAATATGGTCGCCGAACTTGCGGCGGAAGAGATCGATCAGCCAACGACGGTGCTCGTTTTCCTCTTCTCCGAGTTCGGAGAAGATTTTCGCCGACGCCGGATAGTCGGCGCTGAGGCCCGCCGCATAATCGGCATAGATGCGGCCGTGCTCTTCCTCGAGTGAGATCGCAAGCGCAAGGATTTCGCGCTGATCAAGATCACCGAACTTTCGCATGAACCACAAGATCCTAGAATTAGAATAATTCTAATCTAGTGGCAAATGATCCATTGGGCAAGCGGCACGCTGTCAGCGCGCCGCCCCCTGTTGATATCACGCCGGAAGCGCAGACCGCTCCCTGATTGCCGTACCTCGGCTCACGCGGGGTTCGCAGCAGCCGCTGCGGCCCCGGCAGCGCTCTCTTTGGCAGCAGCCCGCTCGTACGCGTTTCCGCTGCGTTGCTGATACTTGTTCTTGAGCGCGTCCCACTCGATCGAAAGCGAGCCGCCACTCAACCCATGCTGGCGATCCCAGTTCGACAACAGATCAATGCAGGCGTGATCGATGTAGTCGAGATCTCCGATATGAACGTGAACGTTCGCACCGGGCTTGAGTGCCTCGAGAGCGGATGCCAGCATCGGCAATCGAACGAGTGTCGCCGAACCTTTAAGGTGCAGATCGACTCGATTGTCCGGCCCTTCCTCTTTCGTGATTTCGAGATGCGAGAACGCATAAACGAGCTTCAGAAGCGATAGTCCAAGCCCGACGAGCACGCCGTCCAGCAGGTTCGTCAGCACGATCGTGATGACTGTGACCGCGTAGATCGCAACTTCAGCCCATCCATAGGTTCGCAACGTCGGCACGATCTTCGGATAGGCGAGCTTATAGCCCGTATAGACGAGAACAGCTGCGAGCGCGGAAAGCGGAATGAGCTTCAAAACCGCCGGAAAGAACGCGACGAGAAGCAGAAGCCAAACGCCATGCAGAATAGCCGACAACCGCGTTTGCGCGCCCGCCGCAACGTTTGCGCCCGATCGGATGATGACACCCGTCATCGGCAAAACGCCGAGAACGCCACAGATCGAGTTGCCGACGCCCTGCGCAAAAAGCTCCTTGTCGTATTTTGTGCGAGGTCCCATGTGCATCTGATCGACCGCCGTCGCGCAGAGAAGCGTCTCGGCGCTGGCGATGAAGGCGATCGAAATTGCTCCAATCAGGATTGCAGGGTCGGTGATGCGGAAAAGCTTGTCTGCTGTCGGATACATCTGGAGCGACCACTCCCAGATGTTGCTCGGAACATCGACGAACTTGATGGACTCCAAACCGAGGAGCTTGGCAGCAACCACGGCAACGATAACGCCGACGAGCGGCGCGGGCACCAGCTTCAGGGATTTGGGCGAGTAAGAACTCCACCCGGCAATCGTGACGATCGTCAGAAGGCCGACGAGCCCGGCCGTTTGACGTGCGTCGCCGCCGCGTACCGCATCGAGGAAGGCTGTCGGAATCCCGATGAGGTTCTGCACGCCGCTGCCCATCGGCTTGCCGTCGAACATGACGTGAAACTGCGAGGCGAAGATCAGCACACCGATGCCGGCCAGCATCCCGTGAATGACTGCCGGAGAGACGGCGCGAAACCATTGGCCGAGCTTCAAACAGCCCGCCAGCATTTGAATGAGCCCGGCGAAAAGCACGATTGTCCCGAGCATCGCGGCGCCGTGCTCTTGGACGAGCATATAGACGAGAACGGTGAGACCGGCGGCCGGACCGCTGACCTGCATCGGCTGCCCGGAAATCGTCGCAACGACGATGCCGCCGATGATCCCAGTGATGATGCCCGTCGTTGGTGGCAACCCCGACGCGATCGAGATGCCCATGCACAATGGCAGGGCCACCAGAAATACGACGATGGATGCGAGAAAATCGCGTCCAAATGTGCTTGTAGCGGCCGGAGCTGAAGCCGGGCTCGACATCGTCATAAAGCGTTCCCCGTTTTTGCGCGGAGCAATGTTCCGCGCAGCATTTGCTTTTTGTTTTTGTGCGGAAAGTCGTAGTCCGCGTGCGATATTTAACGCCGCGGACGATAGCCACAGCGAGACGCAGCCGCAACGGCCCCGGCACCACGAAAAGTTGCGGCGTTGCGATATAAATCAGACTAGAAAGGCGGCGGCCCCACACGGACCGACGCCTTGAAACTTCGTAGAATTTTCGAATTACGAGGCGACTTCAGCGCATTAGCGCGAGTTGCCTTTACCGCCCGAGGACTTGCCGCCCATCGCCTGCTGCTGGGCATCGACCCATGTGGACATCGCCTGCTGCCAACCCTTCTGCCACATCTCCGCGGCCTGCATCCAGAACTGGATCGGATTGACTGCCCCGCCGCCGAAATCTGGAAAAGCTCCCGCATTCGTCGCCGAGAACCCTGGGAAACCGGACCCGGCTCCGAAACCGGGTACGTTCGGGAAGTTCGGGAACGTGGGGAAGCCAGGCGCCTGCCCGGCGTTGCCGAGCGCCTTCACCTGCTTTTCCCAGACGTCCATGACCTGGTCCACGGCCTGTAGCTGCAGCTTGGAGGCGCTTTGCATCTGCTTGCGGCTCAATTCGACGAAATCGGTCGGCCACCCGAGAGCTTTGGCAGCCTCCGCCATCTTGTCGAACACGGCATTGCTGTTTTTCTCGCCGAGTTCGGCAAGCTCGGCCCGCCAGTCGGCCATGGCGTCGAACGCCTGCAATACAGCCTTCTTTGTATCTTCCCCGAGCTTGGTAAAAGCGGGGTTCGCCTCGAACGATGAATTCGCCATATCGGATCTCCAAGGGCGCCGGGGGAGCACAAAGGGGCGCGACGGGTTTTCTCGCACACCGCCAGTCCTCCCGCCAGTTATATCGACGATGCGGCGATGGCGCAGCCCCGATAATCACCTCAGTGGCTTAACGCCCCTTTTGCCGGTCAGTTCCGGGTGCTATGAGCCCCGCCCATGACAGCCATTTCACACATCCGAAATTTCTCGATCATCGCCCACATTGATCACGGCAAGTCGACGCTTTCCGACAGGCTGATCCAGCTTTGCGGCAACGTCTCAAATCGTGAAATGAAGGAGCAGATCCTCGACTCGATGGACATCGAGCGCGAGCGTGGCATCACGATCAAAGCCCAGACCGTCCGCCTCGATTACCGGGCGAAGAACGGCGAGCTTTATCAGCTCAATCTGATGGATACGCCCGGCCACGTCGACTTCGCCTACGAGGTCTCGCGGTCGCTCGCCGCCTGCGAAGGGGCGATCCTCGTCGTTGACGCGAGCCAGGGCGTCGAAGCCCAGACCCTCGCGAACGTTTATCAAGCTCTCGACAACAACCTCGAGATTCTCCCCGTTCTGAACAAAATCGACCTGCCGGCCGCCGACGAGGACCGCGTCAAGCAACAGATCGAGGATGTGATCGGCATCGATGCATCGGGCGCGATCGGGGTGTCCGCCAAGAGCGGGCTCAACGTCGAAGCGGTTCTGGAAGCCATCGTCGAGCGTCTCCCGGCGCCGAAAGGCGACCCAAAGAAGCCATTGAAGGCGATGCTCATCGACAGCTGGTATGACGCTTACCTCGGCGTCATCGTGCTCGCCCGCGTTATCGACGGCACCCTGAAGAAGGGCCAGCGCGTCAAGTTGATGGCGACGGACGGAGCCTATCAGGTGGAACGCGTCGGCATTTTCCGTCCGAAACAGGAAATGCTCGAGCAGCTCGGGCCCGGTGAGGTCGGCTTCTTCACCGCCGCCATCAAAGAGGTTGCCGATACCCGCGTCGGCGATACGATCACGGACGAAAAAAATCCGACCCCTGAAGCCCTGCCCGGCTTCAAGCCGGCGCAACCGGTCGTCTTCTGCGGCCTCTTCCCGGTCGATGCCGCCGACTTCGAAGACCTGCGCGAGGCGATGGGCAGGCTTCGCCTGAACGACGCAAGCTTCTCGTTTGAGACGGAAAGCTCGGCAGCGTTGGGCTTCGGCTTCCGCTGCGGCTTCCTCGGGCTATTGCACCTTGAGATCATCACGGAGCGTCTGGAGCGCGAGTTCAACCTCGATCTCATCACGACGGCGCCGAGCGTCATCTATCACTTGCATATGCGCGACGGCTCGATGATCGAGATGCACAATCCGGCCGACATGCCGGAGATTCCCCAAATCGATCACATCGAGGAACCGTGGATCGAAGCCACCATCCTCGTGCCCGACGATTATCTCGGTGCCGTCCTGAAGCTCTGTCAGGACCGCCGCGGCCGTCAGAAACAGCTTACCTACGCGGGCTCGCGCGCCATGGTGGTCTACGAGCTGCCGCTCAACGAAGTGGTGTTCGATTTCTACGACCGTCTGAAGAGTGTCTCGCGCGGCTACGCGTCGTTCGACTATCACATCAAGAATTACGAGGAAGGCGACCTCGTCAAACTGTCCATTCTCGTCAACAGCGAACCCGTCGACGCGCTCTCGATCATCGTGCACCGTTCGCGCGCCGAGAGCCGTGGCCGCTCGATGTGCGAGAAGCTGAAGGAACTCATTCCTCCGCACCTCTTCCAAATTCCGATTCAAGCCGCGATCGGCGCCAAGGTCATTGCGCGCGAGACGATCAAGGCTCTGCGGAAAGACGTGTTGGCCAAGTGCTACGGCGGCGACATCTCACGTAAGAGAAAGCTGCTCGACAAGCAGAAGGCCGGCAAGAAGAAGATGCGCGAATTCGGCAAGGTCGAAATTCCTCAAGAGGCGTTCATCAACGCGCTCAAGATGGACGACAACTGACGGCGACGAGCGCCTCCAAGCGCCACTTCGGAAAGCAAGCTCAAGGCGGCTACTGGAAGCCGCCGCCTAAGCTTTTCATGACCTCGTCGGAAGAGGTGCGTCGGGGCTGCCTCTGCACCGTCGAACGTCCCGTCGATGGCCGGACCGCAGGCTCGGGCTTCGGAACGGGCAAGCCCGTTACCGGATCAATCACGACAGCGCCTGTCGCAGCATTGGGATCCCCGCCGCTCCCGCCTTCGGGCGCAATGGGCTCAATCGATATATTCGGCGTCAACACGGTATTGCCATTGCCGGCATCCGCGGGCTTGGCCGCATCTTGCGGCTCTGCCTGCTGATCGGATGGAGCGGCTGGCTGCGCATTGGCGCCGGGACCGGGCGCCGCTGGTGGTTGCGGCTGAGCTGGCATCGCCGATGGCGCGTCCGGCGGCTCCGGCTGAGCCGAAGAGTTCGCGGTCCCGGCAGATTCCGGGATCACCGGCGGCAATCGTTCCATCTGCTTTTTCTTCGCAGCCTCGAGCGCCGCCGCGCGCTCGGCGGCGAGCTTCTTCCGGCGTTCCTTCTCGAGACGCACACGCTCTTCATCGACGCGCCGCGATTGTTCGAGCTCTTCGACGTTGCGCTCCATCTGCCTGACGACGAGCTCGCGCTGAAGATTGGCAACGTCGGTCTTGACCGTTACGCCCGCGAGATTGTCGAGTTGCCCGTCGTACAGCACGACGACGGCAGGCAACGTTCCCTTTGGCGGCGGCGGTGTCCAATTCGCCAGCGGAATTGCGGGCGGCGGCAACGGTCTGACGACGGACGTAAGTTGGAACGCAGCGTTCATGCCAAGCGTGGCGAGATCGGCCGTGACGTTACCTTCCGCCTGGCCGTCGGCACTGTCGAGAACGAACTTCTCGAGTTTGATCGAGCCATCGGAGATCGACATGGCGAGGTCACGGTTGCCGAGCGTCATCTTCGAACTATTGAGAGCGCCCGCGAAACCGGCCGTTATTGCACGCTGCTCGTTTTGCAATTTTCCGCCGAGCACATCGTCGACAAGCTGCGCGACCGTCGACGTCGAGGGGCCGGGAACTTCGACGTCCGCCAGCTTTGCTGTGCCCCCGCCTGTCATGACCGCGACGAGACCGGCCGGACTTTGCGCTCGTGCTTCCGCATGGAGATCGATCGTCGCCGTGCCTTTCCCGGCCGCGCTGACGGTCGCGAGCTTCGCCTGATCGAGCTTCAGCGCCGAAGTGAAAGCAACACCGTTCGACACCTTCTCGAGACCAACGCTCCCGCTCAACTTTCCGCCCGCAGCCACTGCGCTGAGATCGCTCAGCATAAGCTTTCCGGGAGCGAGCGTGAGTGTCATCCGGCCGTCGTGCGCCGCGAGACCGCCGCTCAGCTCAAGAGATTTGAAGGCAACATTCAGCGTCCCGTTCGTGTTGCCCAGCGCCGCGAAATTGAACAATCCTTCGGGCCATATCGGCTGCGCGTCAGCGGCAGCATCGTCTGCCGCATCGGTCGGGGTCGAAGCAGGCGGAGCCGGCCGAGCATCGGTCACCGCTGCAAGCAGGCTCTGAAACGCGACGCGATCTGTCTCGAGCTTACCGTCGATCCGCATCGCGTCCGCATCGGGCTTCACGGTCACATTACCCGCAAGCGTCGACGTGCCGACAGAGAAGCCACGTGTTGCAATCGTCCAATCGGGCCCTGTGCGGCCAATCTCGAGCGAACCACGCGCCGCCACATTTTCGGCGCCGCTCGGCAGCGAAACGCCCGCAGCTGCCAACGCATCGGTGAACTGCGCCGCCTTGAAATCCAGCGTTCCGCTAAGTGCCAAATTCGCATTGTCGGGCCATTGCGAATGCCCGTTGAAACTCACATTGAAATCGGAAGACGAAACGTCGGCGCGAACGTCCGCGTCTGAGCCGATGGTCCCGACAGTGACAATCGACGCGCGAGCCGGTTGTGCCCCTTGTCCCTCGCTCACCGGCGCGCGTCCCAGCATCGTCAGGAGCGACGATAAAGAGGGCGCATCGAGCGCCGTTCGCACGCGGCTTGGCCGCAAGCGCCAGCCCGCGAGACCGCCATCGAATTCCGCGGTCCCGTTGAGATGGGCTCCGTTCAACGTTCCGTCGAATGTGACATCCGTCGCCCCGGGCGCCCTGAGACCAAGCCGGATCAGCCCGGCGATTTTGCCGTCCTTCAGGCCTTTGAAGCGCTCCTCGCCGAGCACCGCGACAAGCCCGGCTTTGCTGACGAGATCATGCATCGACTCTGGCGTCGCGCCGGTGAGATCGAATGCGAACGTGCCGGCAGGCCCGCTATCGCGCGTCTCGACGCGTCCCTCGAGTTCGATTGAAAGCCCGCTTTGCGTGGTGAGCCTCGCGACCGGCAGCTTGATGTCGCGATTTTCGATCGTGAACGAGACGTCGACGTCCCGATAGGTCGTGTCTCCATCCGTCAACCGGGCCGCGATCAGGCGCAGCCGCACGTCGCCCGGCAACACGGCGCGGGGATCTTCGGCGCCCTCAACTTTCCGAAGACCGAGCGACCGCCGGAATTCGCTGCCGAGAGCGGCTGCGATTTTCGGGAAAACTTCACGCGTATCGAGATCTGCGGCCTGCAACGTCAAATCCGTTTGCTGCCGGTCTCCGCGCAAGATCTTGAGTTCGCCTGCGAGCGCCCGCCCCGACAGATCGCCGGAGGCATCCGTCAGCGCGAAATGCGTATCGTCGACTTCGAGCTTGCCAGCGGCCGAATAAGAGCCATCGGCATTGAAATCGATCGGAACCCCGGATTTCTCCGCCCACGCTTTCAATCGCCCGAAACTGCTTCCGCCGATGAACGCATTTCCGGCGAAGCTGAACTTGCCCGCGTTGTTCTTGAGATCGCCCGCGAGATCGAGCCGCGACCCGCCGGGCAGGCTCACCTTGAACGTTTTGAGATGCGTAACATTGCCTTGCCGAACCGCATCGATCGACAGGCCACCCGCGTTTTCGCCGCCGACCTTCACCTGATCGAGGCTGATCTTCGCCGTCGCGGTACTGTCACCGGCAACGGATTGCATCAATCCGCCGGCAAGTTGCTTGAGCTTCTCGAAGGACGCGCTTCCCTGCCCAGCGCCCGCAAGCCTGTCGATGTCGAGCCATTTCGATTGCAGCGAAATATCAAGCCGGGGCGATGCTGTCCAAGTCGCAACAGCCGATCCCGTGATCGTCTGCGGGGCGGCAGTGTCGTCGAGCGAAAGTGCGAGCTTCTCAAATTTCGCGCCGAGCGGATCGGCCGTCACGTCCGATGCGAGATCGAGCAGCGGCGGAGCCTTTCCAGGCGGTGTGGTCGTTTCGCTGCCAGGAATTGCGATCTTCCCCGTCCACCGGCCTTTGAATGTCGGCTTGTTGCTCAGATCGGAAACGCGCCCGTCCAGCATGTAGACGGTCGGCGAGTCATCTCCCCGCGCCGAAACCTTGAGCGCGAACGCGCCGTCTGCGGTCGGAATATCGGTCGCGAATTTCACATCATGGGCGGACCCAGCCCACGACACTGAGCCCTTGAAGCGAAACGGACCCTTGAGACCATCGGCAGACAGCTCACCGTCGATGCCATCGAGAAGGGCGACGCGCTCCGCCGCCGCATTGTAGATGGCAACGGCACCGTCGGTGAGCCGAACCGACCGGAGCGCAACGTCATGCGGCACGAACGGCATATCGCCGGCCTTTAGCTCGATATTGGTCCAATTCCCGCCACCGGCATCATCGACGGCGAGCGTCAGAACCGGCTTGTCGAGCTCGATCTGGCTGGCTTCCAAAACACCGCGAAGGATTGCCGGACCCGAAAGCCACATCGTAAAGCTCTCGGCACGGACGAATGGCTCACCCGTCTGACCGGTCAAGTTGGCGATACGGACTTTTTCGAAGCGAACGTAGGGAACCGGAAGGAGCTTCAGGTTCACCGATCCGCCGACGCGGACGTCACGGCCGAGCACTTTTGATGCTTCTTCCTCGAAAACACCGCGGTAACCGTTCCAGTCGACGAAATTGGGGACGGCGAAAAGCGCCGCAAGAACAACGACGAGGAGGCCGCCAAAGTATAATAGCCCGTTGTTCATGAACGTCTCTTTGAGCCGCGCCCGAAACGCAACGCATACTGGCGGACATCGAAATAACGTCCTGCCTTGTACACCTGTATTGCACGGCGGAAGTTCACTCTGAACCCGAAATTTGGCTCAATTCCAACAAGCGTGCAGCAGTGTTACGACAAATCGAATTCGCGTTCTTAGATCATAAGCTTACATGTCTTGTAAATGCGTTAGAGATTCTAGCGGATGTACCGAGTGGCTCACGAGAAACGCGAAGCGATAAGCTGTCGTTTTGAGCAGTCGACGCAACTCGCACGACACCTGCATCCAGAACGCAAGAACCTCAAACGCGATCTGGAAACCCCGGCGCTGAGGCCAATTCCCGAAGCACCCCTTTCCCAAACTCAAGAAAAGCAATTCCGGAATCCGAATTCTCAATCGCCACACAAACGAGGTCGGATTTATGCTGCGATGGACAAAAGCGCCCGCGCGCCTTTCCCCGGAAAGGCGTCCCAATGCCGGAAACCCGTGCGCGTCGCTCGCCCCGAAATGTTCGGCTTTCCAAACACTTGAATAGTTGTGGATCGCTGCCGCAACGCTGTTGGCGAAGCCGCGGCGCCGCGCCGCGCCGGTTGTACGATCAGCCTCGGTGGTTTACCTGAGTGCCATGACCTCAATTCAGAAGCCGAACGCCGCCGGAAGCGGAGATTTGCCGCACGACGACGATCCGCCGTTCGATCTCCCCGAGGCGCCCGCGCCCAAAGCTCCGCGCCACGACGACAAGAACAGCCCGTCGATTTCGGCGCGTGCGGTCGCGGCGGCGCGCGGCCAGCCGACGTATCTCGATGGCCTCAATCCCGAACAGCGTGACGCCGTCGAAACGACGGAAGGACCGCTGCTGGTGCTCGCTGGCGCCGGCACCGGAAAAACACGGGTTCTGACGACGCGCATCGCCCATATCCTGGCGACCGGCCGCGCCTACCCGTCACAAATTCTCGCTGTGACGTTCACGAACAAAGCCGCCCGCGAAATGCGCGAACGGATTGGCACGCTGATCGGCGGCACGCTCGAAGGCATGCAGTGGCTCGGCACGTTCCATTCCATCGGCGTCAAAATCCTGCGCCGCCATGTCGAGCTTGTCGGCCTGAAGCCTGGCTTCACGATTCTCGACGACGATGATCAGGTGCGCCTGCTGAAGCAGGTCCTCGAAGCCAACGGCGTGGACAAAGACCGCTGGCCCGCGCGTCAACTCGCAAACCAGATCGACGGCTGGAAAAATCGCGGCCTCACCCCGGATAAAGTTCCCGAAGGCGAAGCCTACAATTTCGCCGCCGGCAAGGGCGCGCTCCTGTACGCGGCCTATCAGGCGCGGCTGAAGGACCTCAACGCCTGCGATTTCGGCGATCTGCTGCTCGAATGTATCCGGTTATTCCGCGATCACCCCGACGTCCTCGCCGATTATCATCGCCGCTTCCGCTATATCCTCGTTGACGAATACCAGGACACCAACGTCGCCCAATATCTGTGGCTGCGGCTCCTGGCCAAGGGATCGCCAAACATCTGCTGCGTCGGCGACGACGATCAGTCGATTTATGGCTGGCGTGGTGCCGAGGTCGACAACATCCTCCGCTTCGAAAAGGATTTCCCCGGAGCCAAGGTCATCCGCCTTGAGCGCAACTATCGCTCGACGGCAAACATCCTCGCCGCCGCTTCCGGGCTCATTGCCAAGAACGACGGCAGGCTCGGCAAGACCCTGTTCACGGACGGCGCCGCCGGATCAAAAGTCACCGTCGCGAATTTCTGGGACGACGAGGCCGAAGCCCGCGCCATCGGCGAGTCGATAGAGAGATTGCAGCGCAAGAACGAGCGGCTGAACGATATGGCCGTTCTGGTGCGGGCATCCTCCCAGATGCGCGCCATCGAAGACCGCTTCATCACGCTCGGTCTTCCCTACCGCGTCATCGGCGGCCCGCGCTTTTACGAGCGCCAGGAAATCAAGGACGCGATTGCCTACCTCGATGTCGTCGCCAACCCAGCGAACGATCTCAAATTCGAGCGCATCGTCAACGTGCCGAAGCGTGCCCTTGGCGACACGACGGTCAAGCGCGTCCACGAGCTGGCGCGCGCCCGGGCCATTCCTCTCTATCAGGCCGCGCGAGAGATCGTCGAAACGGATGAGCTGACGCCTCGCGCGCGAAAATCGTTGTTCGATCTCACGCAGTCATTCGAACGCTGGCGCGCCAACTTGGAACACATGCGCCATACCGATCTCGCCGAACAGATCCTCGATGAGTCCGGCTACACGGCAATGTGGCAGGCGGATAAGAGTCCTCAATCCCAGTCGCGCCTCGAAAACCTCAAGGAACTCGTGCGCTTCATGCACGACTTCGACTCGTTGCAAGGCTTCCTCGAGCACGTCTCCCTCGTCATGGACGCCGAACAAGGGAGCGATGGCGATCGGGTTTCGTTGATGACGCTGCACGGCGCCAAAGGATTGGAATTCGGCATCGTCTTCCTGCCGGGCTGGGAGGAAGGTTTGTTCCCCCATCAGCGCTCGATGGACGAAAGCGGCAAAGCCGGACTCGAGGAAGAGCGGCGGCTCGCCTATGTCGGCATCACCCGCGCGAAACGCCTTGCGAAGATTTCGTTCGCCCAGAACCGTCGAACGCACGGCCTTTATCAGTCGGCACTCCCTTCCCGCTTCGTCGACGAACTTCCCGTGGCGACTGT
Source organism: Hyphomicrobium sp. (assembly GCF_019753045.1). Lineage (GTDB taxonomy): Bacteria > Pseudomonadota > Alphaproteobacteria > Rhizobiales > Hyphomicrobiaceae > Hyphomicrobium_B. The sequence continues at coordinate 172,838 of NZ_JAIELN010000006.1, read as the reverse complement.
CGAGGTTGTCGAAAGCGAGACGCCATTCGGCGGCAGGCCGGACCCGTTCGGTTATGGCGGAGGCTTCGGCCAAAGCCGTTTCGATCGCCCGGGCTCATCCGAACCCTTCAGATCGACTTACAATACCCCGGGATGGCAGCGCGCTCAGCAGTCCTGGAGTAGCGGTAGCAAGCAGGACAAGAAAAAGAGATCGCGAGGACCGCTGACGCTTGAGGGAGAACTTGTTGCAGCTTCCACCGCCAACGCGCCTTCGTTCAAAACCGGATCGCGCGTCCGCCACGAAAAATTCGGCGACGGAACCGTAACTAACGTCGATGGTAATAAGCTGACGATCGAGTTCGACGACGGCGAGATAAAGCGTGTCGTCGCAAGTTTCGTTGACCTGATATGACAGTTCTGCGAAACCTAATGCTCGAACCGTGTCCAATTCTTGCCGCGAAATTTCTTGGTATTGCCGCAATTGTACAACATGTTATCCCCAGCTCGTTGAGCGTGGGGGTTCATCAGCTAGAGCAGTCGTTTACGTCGCTGGCATGCCGGCGATGATCGGGCGTGTCTTGCGTTCAAGTCCCTGATCTACAAGAAAATTTGCGGGGACATGAAACCGAAACGGGGGACGTTCGTTTGGGAGGGTAGAGTCCTTGAAAGGAGCTATCCAATGAGCACTTACCGCTTTCCATTAAGGGGTAAGATAGGCGTCGTGCGCGGACAGGACGGGGATGTTCCGTCGCGGCGGATTGGTGCGCAGCGTGATTTGAGCCGGGCGAATCGCAGGAATTACCTGCTGACTGACACACCACCGCTGACCGAGGAGGAAATTCGAAACCTTCCGGTCGCCCATCGCTACTCATCTTGAAATTGAGAGAAAAACGCATTCGGACTCGCAACGGCATCGCTCTCGAGCGGTGCCGTTGTTATTTTGAGAATACGGCTCAAGCTGCCGCCGCCGTTCGGACTTTCAATAAATCCCACGCAGCATTGATCTGCTTGATCCGCTGTTCGCGATAGCGGCGATCAGCCTCGTCGCGCGCATGGTCCGGGTGCCAGGACATCCGCAACGCATCCACGATTTTCTTCACCGCAGCATCCGGCGCATCGGGATTGAGCCCGAGAATTCTGTAAGCCTCAAAAATCGTCGACGGTGCATCGGGCTCATGGGAAGCGGCACGTTCGTCCTGCGGCGCGGGAGCTGCGCCTTGCGCAATGCGCGTGATGCGGTCGAGATCCCGAGTAATCGCGCGGAAAGCTGATCGCAACTTCTCCGGTCCGATCTGCGTGATGCGGCGACCGAGTTCAGACGCGCGGTCGTACAAGCTGTCGAGTTCGGACGCGAGCACATCACGCAACAAAAGATCTCTGGGAAGCCCCGCAACAAGAAGCTCGGTTTCATGCAATCGAACATGCAGCTGAGCGAGCGGATTGGAATCTTCGCCATCCTCGCCATAGTCGGCCGACGCGGCTTCATAGCTTTTATAGCTCTTGCGGAAAGCGGCCGCTCCGCGAACGAATGGGGCCGCCACAAACTCCCAAACGCGTGCCGGCAGCGATCCATCCCCTGCCGCAAATTGCAGAAACTCGAACGACGCGAGTTGCCGCCGGCGAACGAAAACCAGACAGGCCGCCATCAGCGAGGCGAGCAGTGTGGAGACAACGCCCGCAACTTTCAGGGCATTCCCCGAGCTTGGCGATGCGGCCGGTGCAGCTTCCGGATCAACGACGGTGACCCATTGCGTCGCCGCAGGCTCCCGTTCTGAGCGAAGAGCGGCTGGCAAGATGACCGCGTCGGCTGCAAGAGTTTGCGACGCGACCTGCGGTAGCATCGTGGTATGCGCGAATCCTGGGAATACAAAACGGCCCCTCAGCTTGCTCACGGGAGCGTAACCGGCCGGGAGTCGCTCGGGCAAATGAACGCCCAACGCCCGAGCTGACGCGGCGACCCTCGACCAGGCCACACGCTGCCCGCCGCAATTGATCGAAAATTTGTAGATCATCATCGTTTCGCACGTCCACGCGGCCGAGCCTGAGCATGACGGGAAAGCGAGGTCCTCGCGGGGACCGATGATGCGATAGGTATTCTCTTCCGAGGGCGAGAGGCGAGGCACGCCTCCGTCCATCGTGCAACTATAAGGTAGAACGAGTTCGTCGGCGGCGACGACGCCACCGCTCCCAAGGACCATGCAAACCGCAAGGCCCGAGGCCAAAATACGCAAAGCCCCCATAACGTGCGCCCCTGAAACGAAATCCCCTCTAATTCCAGTTGTGCATGATCCTAGCCAAAGATCGGTTCTACTAAGGCGAAAATGAAAGTTATGAACCGAAAAATTGAGGACCCGAGGGAACTTAGCGATGTATAATCAACTGGCAGAGGGGCGGCTATTGAGCACCGCTCCCCGGGAAATGCTCGTCATCTTTCCGCGATGAAGAGCTGCAACGCTCGACATCAACTTCAGCGACTCGCTATGAACTTCATTGCGTAAGAAGCTGGATCGAAAAACAAAAGTTCGGGGAGTCAGTGCATGTCATCGGCAGACTTTGCGGAGGACCGGTTACGCCGGAGGCAAGGCCTGTTTCAACGGCTCGCTGACTTGGCGGACCTCGAGGCCAAGCCCGCCGAACTCCACGAGGATGTCGAAAGGCAGCCGATCGATATCCTGAAGCCCGACGACACGCGTAAACGCGAACGCTTCATTCCGGTAACCCGTTTTGCGCTATTGGACCGGCTGACGAAACCTTGGCTCTGGCCGGCAGGACAAGCTGCCGATGCCCGGCGCTTTTTCCGCTACCTCGATTACTGGCGCCAGCAGCAATACTTTGCGCTGCTGCTCGATCTCGAACAGACTTACGAGGCGTTCTCGCCCGATAGCGACCTGCTGATGACGCGCAGCTTTTCCGACGACGACCGCGCGGCATTACAGCATCGTGTTTTCGAGGGCGTCGAAAGCCTGCTGCAGCGGGCCAATTATGAGCGCATCGATCCAAACAACATCGACATTATTCTGACCCGCGACAGCCACTACGGCCTCGACCTGTTCGTCGATATGAAAGCTTTCGAGAGGATCGCGATCTATTATCGCGGCGCGACGAACCGGAAATATGAAAAGCGGCGCCTTCGCAAATTTTTGCGCAAGGAAGAATTCAACGTTCCGGTCTTCCAGCGGCTTTGCTTGATGTTCAAGTTGAAGACGGCCGAGGCGTGCATCGAAGAAGCGATGCGCGACATGAAGCTCTCGCGCGAGGCGGCCGAGAAATACGTTACCCGCAGCCGCGCGCATTTTCCGAAGAGCATGAATGAGAAGAATATCTACCTAAAGCTCTTCAAGAACATCCCACGCACCGACGTCGAAATGATCTTCCCGAACACCGAAGTCCGGTTCCGGCCGATGGACAAGCTTCGCCTCGGTGTGACGGCCAGCGGCGGCCTCGGCATGGGCGCGGCCGGTGCGGCCGGCAAGGTCGCTCTATTGATGAGCAATCCGATCGCGGCGATCGGTGCGCTTGCCGGCATTGGCGGCATCGCCTTTCGGCAAGCCATGGGCTTCCTTAACCAGAAGCAGCGTTACATGGTCATCATGGCGCAGAACCTCTACTTCCACACCATGGCCGACAACCGCGGCGTCATCCTGAAAATCGCAGCCCGCGGCGCCGAAGAGGATGTGAAAGAAGAGATGTTGCTCTATAGCGTTCTCGCAAAGGAGAAGTCGACGCGCGCCGATCTGCCGTCCATCGACCTTGCGATCGAGAGTTATTTGACCCGAACCTTCGGCGTGAAAATCGATTTCGAAATCGACGACGCGCTCGATCGCTTGATCCGCGACGGCATCGTCGTCGAAAAGCCGGACGGCAGCTTCGTCACATTGCCCCCGGCTGAAGCGGCGAAGCATATCGACGACAAGTGGGACTTGTTCCTTGACCACCTACCCGATCCCGTCAGCACGGAAGGCTACGAGTTCGAGGGCAGACCCTCGAACTGAAACATCAAATGGCATTCAAAAAATTCGCGGCGCAGTTTGGCGACCGATCCCTGGCCTACGAGACCGGCAACGCGCTTCAAGACCTGATAGAGCCGCCGCCCGACGCATTGACCGTCTTTGAAGATGGCCTCGACCGGTGGCGTCTCGAAGCCTACTTCGACGTCGAAGCCGGCGACCGCGACCTCGCGGCCGAACTCGGACCGCTCGTCCAGGGGACATTGCCGCCTTTCACCGTCGAAACCGTCCCCGACCTCAACTGGGTCGCGATTTCGCAAGCCGCGCTGCCGCCGGTCCACGCCGGGCGCTTTACGATTCACGGTAGTCACGACAAGGGACGCATAGCCGGCGGCCCGAACGCGATCCTGATCGACGCCGGTGAAGCATTCGGCACCGCGCATCACGCGACGACGCTCGGATGCCTTCTCGCCATCGACCGGCTGACGCGTTCGCGCTCGTTTCAATGGGTCTTCGACCTCGGCTGCGGCTCGGGCGTGCTGGCAATCGCCGCATCGAAAGCCTTGCCCCATGCCGAAATCATCGCCGCCGACATGGACCCGCAATCGGTGAAAGTCGCGACCGAGAACGTTCGGCTCAACGGCGCCGCGAGCCGCATCGCGCTCGTCGTTGGAAATGGCCTGGCGCATCCCAAAGTCCGGACCCGCGCGCCGTTCGACCTCTTCATCGCCAACATCCTCGCAGGCCCCCTGATCCGTCTCGCGCCCTCGATCTCCCGTTCCGTCATACCCGGCGGGACGTTGGTCCTCTCGGGCATTCTCATTCCTCAGGCCCCCGAGGTCATCGCCACCTATCGTGCTCATGGCTTCTCGCTCGCCCGCCACGACCGCCTGACGGGTTGGTCCACACTGACTCTCGAGCGGCGCTGAAATCGCCATTGCCCACTCGAAATCTGCCGCTTAGAAACTGACCCATGCTGCAGACGTTTCAATCCCAATCCGAGCCCGAGCGCGTCGCCGAACGCGTGAAGGCGCTTCGCTCGTGGATGGCACAAGCGAAAATCGACGCCGTTCTCGTTCCGCGCGCCGACAAGCATCAGGGCGAATATGTGCCGGCGTGCGCCGAGCGCCTGAAATGGCTGACGGGATTTTCAGGCTCGGCCGGAATTGCCGTCGTCACGAAGCGATCCGCCGTCCTCATGGTCGACGGCCGCTACACGGTCCAAGCCGGCGCCGAAACCGACACGAAAATTTTCGAAGTTTCACTGCTGCCGCGGAATAAGCTCTCGGAATGGCTGATCGGGCATTTGGGAAAAACCCAGGTCATCGGCTTCGATCCGTGGAACCATACGGCCGGCGAGATTGAACGGCTGCAAAAGGCGCTTGCCCCGAAGGGCGTGAAGCTCAAGCCACTCACGAAAAATCCGATAGATGTGATCTGGGGCAAGGCGCGCCCGGCGCCGCCGCAAAATCCCGTGATCGCGCAACCGATCGCCTTCGCCGGCAGAACCCCGGCGGACAAAGTCGCTGAGCTGCAAACGCGCCTCAAGGATGAGGGTCAAAGCGCCGTCATTCTTACACTGCCGGATTCGATCTGCTGGCTGTTCAACATTCGCGGCAGCGATGTCGCGCATAATCCGGTCGCGCTTGCCTTCGCAATCGTGCCCGCGAGCGGCAAAGCCGAACTCTTCATTGAGCCCGACCGTTTCGATCCCGAAGCCCGCGCCGCCGTCGCGCCCGTGGCCAAGCTACTTTCCCCGGCGACACTCGCCGCACGCTTGAAAGAACTCAAGGCGAAGGGCAAACCCGTGCGTCTCGATACAGAGACGGCAGCCTATTGGTTCGAAGCGCAGCTCGGATCGAAGCTGATCTCTCGCGGACAAGACCCTTGCATCGTTCCGAAAGCGATCAAGACCGACGCCGAAGTCATCGGCGCGCGCGCCGCACACGTCCGCGATGGTCACGCCGTCGTTCGTTTCCTTGCGTGGCTCGATGATTGGGCTGCGGATGGAACGCTTGACGAAATCACGGCCGTTCAGAAGCTCGAAGAATTTCGCCGCGACACGAACATGCTGCGCGACGTGAGTTTTCCGACGATATCGGGCTCCGGCCCCAACGGCGCCATCGTCCACTATCGCGTCACCGAAGACACCAATCGCCGGATGCGTCCGGGCGAACTCTTCCTGATCGACAGCGGCGGACAATATCCCGACGGTACGACCGACATCACGCGCACGATCGCGATCGGCGAGCCGAGCGAAGACATGAAGCGCCATTTCACGGCCGTTCTAAAGGGTCATATCGCTGTCGCCACGGCGATGTTCCCGAAAGGCACGCGCGGCATTGATCTCGATCCCTTCGCCCGCCGTGCGCTATGGCAAATCGGCGCCGATTTCGATCACGGGACAGGACACGGCATCGGCAGTTATCTTTCCGTGCATGAGGGCCCGCAGTCGATATCGCGCGCGGGAATGGCGCCGCTTCACGCCGGAATGCTGATCTCGAACGAGCCCGGCTATTACAAAGTGGGCGAATACGGCATTCGCATCGAGAATGTCGTCCTGGTCACGCAGCCCGAACCCGTCGAGGACGGCGATCGCGAGATGATGGCTTTCGAAACGCTGACCCTCGCACCCATCGACCGCCGGCTGATCGTTCCCAAAATGCTGGATACGAGCGAGCGCGATTGGCTCAACGCCTATCACAAACACGTCTTCGAGACGCTCGGACCGGGTCTCGATCCGTCCGCGCGCAATTGGCTGAAGCAGGCGACGCAGCCGGTCTAGTTCGCGCGCTGCGCCTGTCCCATCGGTTACAGCGAAAAATGTTCGCAATCGCTTAGGTCTCCACATGCATGAGCATGAGGGAGAGCATCGATGTTCCAGATCAACGAACTAAGCGCAGCACCGCATTTTCCCGAGCCGCTAAAAGCGATCCTAGACGTGACGCGGCCCGAAAATATCGTCGCGCTTCTTGCACAGGCCGCCGACGGTGACGAAGCCATCGAGGTAACGATCCGCGACGGCGAAATTTTCATTTCGCTCGCGTCAGCCTGATCGTCAACCTTGCCCGACGAGCGCGATCCACCCGTCCTCGTCGAGCACCGTCACGCCCAGAGCCCGCGCGTTGTCGAGCTTGGAACCCGCCTCGGCCCCCGCGACGACGTAATCCGTCTTTTTCGAAACCGATCCTGAAACCTTCGCACCAAGTCGTTCCGCCTGCGCCTTCGCTTCATTTCGCGTGAGCTTCGTCAGTGTTCCGGTGAAAACGACCGTCTTGCCGGTCACGGGCGAGGCTTTCGTTTGGATCCGCTCGTATGGCTTGACCGTCACCTCGTTCAAGAGCGCATCGACCTGCTCCCGATTGTGCTGCTCGCCGAAGAAATCGACGAGCGCATCGACGACCGTCTCGCCGATGCCTTCGATATTGTCGATGTCCTCATAAGCATCGCTGCCTTTGCCGCCTTCGATCGCAGCATCGACGGCCGCTCGCAATGCTTCGAACGTGCCGTAGGCCTTGGCGAGATCCTTCGCCGTCGTCTCTCCGATATGCCGGATGCCGAGAGCAAAAAGAAAGCGATCGAGCGCCACTTCTCGCCGCGCTTCAATCGCCGAAAAAAGCTTGCGGACCGAAGTCTCCTTGAACCCTCTGACCTTCGTCAGCGGCTCGTCGGAATCCCGATCGCGTCCCTCGAGCGTGAAGATGTCGGCCGGTGACTTGATACGGCCGGTATCGAAGAAGAACTCGATCTTCTCCGCCCCGAGCCCGTCGATGTCGAACGCGTTCCGGGAGACGAAATGTTTGAGACGCTCCTTCACTTGCGCCGGACAGATTAGCCCTCCGGTGCAGCGGCGGACGACGTCTGCCTTCCCGGTTTCTTCCACGGACTCGCGCACGGCGTGGCTGCCGCAAACCGGACAGACCGTCGGAAATTCGTATGGCTTCGTATGAGAGGGCCGCTTGTCGAGCACAACCTCGACGACCTGCGGGATGACATCGCCCGCACGCTGGACGACGACCGTATCGCCTTCGCGAATGTCCTTCCGCGCGATCTCGTCCTCGTTATGCAGCGTAGCGTTCGACACGACGACACCGCCGACCGTCACCGGGCGAAGCTTGGCGACCGGCGTGAGAGCCCCGGTCCGCCCAACCTGAATATCGATCTTTTCGAGCACTGTCGTCGCGCGCTCCGCGGCGAACTTATGCGCAATGGCCCAGCGCGGCGACCGCGACACGAACCCGAGCCGATCCTGGTAATCGAGCCGGTTGACCTTGTAGACGACACCGTCGATGTCGTAGCCGAGCCCCGCCCGGTCCCGCTCGATATCGCGGTAGAATGCGAGCAAATCCTCGATCTTCGTCGCGACGTGCATCAGCGGATTGACCGGTAAACCCCACCGCTTGAAAGCCGCGACGACGCCGGCTTGCGTATCGGCGGGGAGTTCCGATGCGGCACCCCAGGTGTAAGCAAAAAACCGCAGCGGCCGTTTTGCCGTGATCGACGCATCGAGTTGCCGAAGCGACCCTGCAGCCGCATTTCGCGGATTGGCGAAAACCTTGTCGCCACTCGCCGCCTGCGCCGCGTTGAGCTTCTCGAAATCCTTGTGCCCGAGATAGATCTCGCCACGGATCTCGATAACATCGGGGATATCGCGGCCCTTGAGCGTGTGCGGGATTTCGCGGACCGTTTTGATGTTCGCCGTTACGTTCTCGCCTTCCGTGCCATCGCCGCGCGTCGCCGCCTGGACGAGAACGCCCGCCTCGTAGCGGATGGAAATCGACAGCCCGTCGATCTTCGGCTCGGCCGTAACCTCCAAGACGTCGGTGTCGCCAAGCTTCAGAAAGCGGCGCACGCGCTCGACGAAATCGACGACGTCCTGATCGTCGAAGGCGTTGCCGAGCGACAGCATCGGAACATCGTGGCGGATCTTACCGAATGCCGAGACCGGCGCGGCGCCGACAGTCTCCGTCGGACTACCGGCGCGGCGAAGCTCGGGGTGCGCCTTCTCGAGTTCGTCCAAACGACGCCGAAGCGCATCATACTCGGCATCGGAAATTTCCGGCGCGTCTTGCCGGTAATAGAGTTCGTCGTGGTGCGAGATCTCGGCCACAAGCCGAGCCATCTCCGCCTCGGGAGCTTCCTCTTTTGAAGGCGCGGAAGCGCTGCCCTTCGATCTCTTTTTTGAACCTGCTGGAGACATGACGATCTCGGATCACGGGAAGCAAAGCAGAAAGCGCGGCAGGATCTCCGGCCGCGCTTCAAATTCTAGCACGAGGCTATTTTCAGACGGAAACCGGCAAATCAGCCGTTCCCGAAGCTCATTTTAGGTACGCTGAGCTTGGGCACGGAGTTCCATGCCTTGGAGAGCCACGATCCGCCATCCTCGCGCGGGGCCAAACCGTCGGATTGCAGCAGCGCGTAGGAATCCTTGTACCACTTGCTGTCCGGATAGTTGTGGCCAAGCACTGCCGCCGCGTTCTGCGCTTCCTTGGTGATGCCCAGCGCCATGTAGCTCTCGACCAATCGCGCCAGCGCTTCTTCGACGTGCGCCGTCGTCTGGTAATCGCTCACCACCGTCTTGAAGCGATTTATCGCGCCCACGTAGTTGTGTTTGTCGAGATAGTACCGGCCGACTTCCATCTCGTTCGCAGCGAGGTTGTCCTGGCAGATACGGATCTTGTTATCGGCTTCGCGCGCATACTCGCTTTCAGGATACCGGCTCTTCAATATCTTGAACTGTTCGAGCGCCTTTCGAGCTGGCGTCTGATCGCGGTTGGCGGTCTTCAAATCATCGAAGTAGGCAGAGGCGATGATGTGGTGCGCCAGCGGCGCTTCCTTCGTGCCCGGATGCATGGTGACGTAACGCTCGGCCGAGGCGATCGCCTCGGGCGACTTGCCCGCGCGATAATAAGCGTAAGCAGCCATGACGATGGAGCGGCGAGCCTCTTGCGAATACGGATGCTCGCGGTCGACCGATTCGAATTTCTGAGCGGCGTCGTCGAAATTGCCTTTGGCCATCATCGCATCGGCATCAGCAAACATTTTGCTGGGCGGATCGGGATTTAGAGCCGAAGTATCCAGCTTGTTGCTTGCGCAGCCGCCGACGGCAAGCGCCGCTACGATCGCCGCAGCCTTCAGAACTCTTGTGATTTCTCGCGTCGTTCTCATCATGCGCCGCGTTGCTTTTCCACACTGGCTTACGTTGTTGTCAACGTCGGCCAAACTCTGACGACGACTGCATGCGGATAGCACCCCGAAGCTCGCCCCGAAAGATGAATCGTCAGCATATCCCCGCCAACGGCCCCTCCTTGTTAGGCTAAAACCCGAATGTGGTGCATTCCGGGCTGCCGCCGAAAAGAATGGCGCCCAGATCGGGCGCCAATTCAAGCATGAAACAAGCGCCGTTCGCTTATTCCGCTGCGACAACGGTCTGCGGGACGAGATGAACCGGCGACCGGGTAGCACGAGCACGAGGCGCCTGCGCGATTTCCCAGTTCGAAGCGTCAGCGAACAGCGCCTGCAGGACCATCGAATTCAGGCGATGGCCGCCTCTGTAGGAGCGATAAGCGCCGAGCAGCGGCATACCGGCAAGGGCCAGATCGCCAACAGCGTCGAGCATCTTGTGGCGGACGAACTCCTGCGGATAGCGGAGCCCTTCCTTGTTCATGATCTTGTCTTCGCCGATCGCTACCGTGTTCGTCAGATCGGCGCCGAGCGCCAGACCGGCCTTCCACAGCTTCTCGACGTCGCTCATGAACCCGAACGTGCGGGCGCGGGAAATCTCGTGGCGGAAGATGCCGGGGCTCATTTCGTACTGGAGCCGCTGATTGCCGATGATGGGGGATGAGAAGTCGATCTCGACGTCCATGCGGAAGCCTGCATGCGGTTCGAGAGTGCCCCAGCAGCCGTTTTCCTCTGCGCGGACCGGCTTCAGAACCTTGATGTATTTGCGCGGCTCGGAAAGCTCGCGAATGCCGACCCGATCAATGGCATCGACGAATACCGCCGAGCTGCCGTCCATGATCGGAACTTCTTTGCTGTCGATCTCGATATAGAGGTTGTCGATTGAAAGGCCGCGAAGGGCGGCGAGAAGATGTTCGACTGTTCCGACCGTTGTTCCGGCGCCGTCGCCGATGACGGTACAGAGCGTAAGATTTTTGACGTTAGCTACGTGCGCCGCGATTTCCGAAATGACTTTTCCTCGTTTCGTAACGAGAAAGCGGAGCCCAGTATCAGCCTCTGCTGGATGCAGTGTGAGTGATACCGGAGCTCCGCTGTGCACCCCCGTGCCTGTCAACTGGATCTCGCGGGCAAGCGTGGTTTGCCGCGCACCGATGAATCGATTCGACATACAGCGCCGTCCCTCATTCTTTTGGCTGGCCGCTGCTCCCCAGCATTAATGCGGCCTACCAAACCCCCTGACCCCGTTTGGACGATCCCCTTAAAGTTCAGAGCGAGCCAGCCTTATTTTGGGCCGTGTCAGCTCTGATCAAAGGCGCATCACAAGTGGTCGATGCACAAAAGCTAACTGCTTCGCCAAACACCGACAAATCACGCTTTCTTACACTGTGTTACGGTTTGGCAACCATGCTTGACGTCGACGCGGTCTTGATGCAGCCCCATTTTCTCCGCGTTTTCCGCCTGAAAAATCGCCTGCTCTCGCCACGCTTTTTTCACGATTTAAATTCGAAAGCGCAGCGCATTCAAAACAAATTTCAGGCCTTCGCGCTATTTTCTTCCCCTGCCCGCGAAACGTTCAAGAAGCCCCGGTTTTCTTGGCTCTTCTGCATCTCTAGCACCCGATCGGGAACCCGATCCGTGGTGTGCGTTCCATTCTTTCTGCGCCTGCGGAGGAAATTCTTCGATGCCCGGCAGACGACGCGATCCGCGATGAATTTCGGCGGGTGCCTGCGGCTCGAATCGGGAGTCGTAATTTTGGGCCGGAGACCCCGCAGGGAGCGGCGGCGTACGTAACAAAGCGTTGCCTGAGAGGGGAGGAAAATTCTCCAGCCCGTCCTCGATCATAACGTTCCCGGGGGCAATCCAACTGTCACGATTCTGTCGTGCAGGTTCGCTGTGGACAGAATGGGAAATATTCTGCCCCTGCTGACCATTAGAAGGTTGCAGAGCCTCGGCCAGACGCCGCTGCAAATCGCCCGGCGGCGGTGGAACCGGAGCGCCCTGGTTATGCTGATGCGGCGCGGGCCGTTGTTGCTGGGCCTGATGCGGCGGAGCTTGATACTGCGAAGCCTGGGGCGCGGTGGCTGGCTGTGCAGCCGGCGATCCCGCAATCGCGCGCAACCCGCCCTGCTGGCCGACGATCGATTCGGCCGCCCGGTTCATGCCCGAGGCCACGATCGACACCCGCAAGCGGTCGCCGAGTTGTTCTTCGAACGTCGCGCCGACGATGATGTTCGCATCGGGATCGACTTCCTGCCGAATCCGGCTCGCCGCCTCGTCGACCTCATAGAGCGTCATTTCGCGGCCGCCAGAAATCGACAGCAGCAGACCCTTGGCGCCGCGGAGCGTCACGTCGTCAAGCAGCGGATTGGCAATTGCCTCTTCCGCAGCGAGAACCGCGCGCCTTTCGCCAGTCGCTTCGCCGGTACCCATCATCGCCGTGCCCATACCGCTCATGACGGTCCTGACGTCGGCGAAATCGAGATTGATGAGGCCTTCCTTCAGCACCAGCTCGACGATGCACGCGACGCCCGAATAGAGCACCTGGTCGGCAAGCACGAAGGCTTCGGCGAAGGTCGTGCGCTCGTTCGCGATGCGGAAGAGGTTCTGGTTCGGAATGACGATGAGCGTATCGACGAGATGGCGAAGGCTCTGCACGCCCGCCTCCGCGATGCGCATGCGCCGCGCGCCTTCGAACTGAAACGGCTTACAGACGACGCCAACCGTGAGGGCGCCGAGTTCGCGCGCGATGCGGGCGATGACGGCCGCAGCACCGGTTCCGGTGCCGCCGCCCATACCGGCTGCGATGAACACCATATGCGCGCCGGCAATATGCGTGCGAAGTTCTTCGAGCGCCTCTTCAGCGGCCGCTTCGCCGATCTCCGGCCGCGCGCCAGCGCCGAGCCCTTCCGTCAGATTGACGCCGAGCTGGATGCGATGCTCGGCACTTGATGCCTCGAGGGATTGCGCGTCCGTGTTCGCGACCACGAATTGCACGCCTTGCAATCCGGCTGCGATCATATTGTTGACGGCATTGCACCCCGCGCCGCCGACGCCGATCACGGTGATCCGCGGCTTGGCGTCGACCAGTTTCGGCAATTGCAGCTTGATGCTCATAGCTTCCCCGACTTTGATAGTTCGCCGCTTCGCACGAATTCGATGAGCCCCCGCGCCCACGTCGTCGACGATTGCAGCCCTCTATGCGACACGTTCAAAACCCGCCCTTGAGCCATGTACCGACACGGCCGAGATACCCTTGCGTCACCGTCTTCCGGCCCCGAGCCACGCTATGTTCGCCGTCGCCGCGCGCCGCGATCAGCGCCAGCCCCGACAACGTAGCAAGCTGCGGTCCCGCGAGGCTTGCGTTGAGACCGGGAAGATCCGTTGGCCGTCCAACACGTACGGTCCTGCCGAACTCGTGGGCGACGAATTCCGGCAATCCCAGAAGTTGGCTGGCTCCGCCCGTCAGAACAACCTTGTCCCCCGCGTAGCGGCTTGCCGCGTTGGAACCCAAACGCTCGCGCACAAGCCCCATGATCTGCTGCACGCGCGGACGGATGATATCCGTGAGCCGCGCTCTGCTCGTTTCGTAGCTCGCATCGTCCTCTTCGCCGGCGATCGGATAGGAAAACGACTCGTGCTCGTCGGACTGGGCATTGAGAAGTGTGCCATAAAGCGTTTTGATTCGCTCGGCTTCAGCAAGTGGCGTCTGCAACGCCTTTGCGATGTCGTAGGTGATGTGCTGGCTTCCGACCGGAATAACGTCCGTTCCGGTGAAGGCGCCGTCGGCGAAAAGCGCAATGGACGTCGTTCCCGCCCCGAAATCGATGCATGTAACACCGAACTGCCGCTCCTCGGCGGTCGTTGCCGCAAGCGCGCTCGCGTAAGGCGCGGCAACCAGGCCGTCGCAGCTCGCATAGCATCTGTCGACCAGAACAAGCAGGTTGCGCAACGGCGCTTCATCCGCCGTGACGGCGTGCAGCCCCGCCGAGAGCCGGCGCGCCGAAAGCCCGAGCGGGTCGCGCACGCCGCCTGCGCCGTCGACCTCGTAGCCGAGACGATTGAGATGTATCAGCGTCCGTCCGTTGCGTTCGGCGTAGCTTTCCCCGGCCGCCATGAGCCGGGCCAGATCGTCTTGCGTCACGCTTCCAGTCTCGACGTCCGTTCGTGCCGTGCAATGAACCGATGATAGCCGCCCGGCGGCGACCGACAGCGTGAAGCCCCCGACCGAAATGCCGGCCGCACGTTCGGCCTGACCGATAACGCCGCGAACGACCGATTCGGCTTCGTCGAGATCCGTCAAAACACCGGCTTTGATGCCCTTCGAACGCTGCAGGCCAAGCCCCGCCAGCCGCAGCGAAGGCTTCGCTTCGCCAGCGATGTATTCAGCCACGACAACGGCCGCAACAGTCTTGCTGGTGCCGATGTCGAGAAGCCCGAAGGTCCGGTAATTGCGCCGATCCGCCACAAATATCTCCGTTAGGGCCGTTCTGAAGCGAGTGAAATAGTCCGCGCGCCAGCGTTGGAAGCCGTCCGTGCGGAATTGCCGGCCAAAGGCCGGATCGCGATCCGGCCGGGCGTCCGAACATCGACGACCATCGGTGCTCCCTTGAGCGCCGCCGAGGCCTCTCGCGCCGTCGCGACTTCTTGGAAACCTTCGATCTCGCGATCGGCGCCAAGTTCCAGTGCCGTTCCATTTTTGAGCACGATCCGCCAGCGCCGCTCGGCGATGCGTTCGCCATAGGCGTATTGGCGTTCGATCTGCGGGTATTGCCGCAAGGCCGAAAGCATCAGAATGGCTTCGGTGTCCGCGCCTTCGCCGACGACGCGCGGCAAGTTCCAATTGTTCGCGCGAGCAGCAGGCCCGAGCGTGCGCCCGGTCGCATCGACGAGGAAGTTCGTTTCCCCCCGTTGCCACATGAAAGCCGGCGTCCGCTCGCGAATGACGACGTCGAGAGTCCCCGGATAAACGCGCGTAATTTGCGCCGTATCGACCCACGCGATCCGTTCGATGCGCTTCAGTGCAGCGTCCGAATTGAACGCCGCGAATGTCTTCACGTTCGGCAAATCGAGCGCGTCGAACACGTCGGAATCCGACGCGTAATGCTGGCCGGAAACGTTCACCTGATCGATTCCGAATCCGGCGGCAATCATCACGTCGTTGGCTTTTGCCGCAAAATCGATCGCCGCGAGTTTGTCGAACGACAAAGCGAAGGCACCCGCGCAGACGGCAACGACTGCAGCGGCGGCGATAGGCGCCGGCTTCATCCAGCGCTGATTGCGGCGCGAACCGCGAAAGCGGCGTTCTCCGCGTGGAATTTGCAGATCCAAAGGCGAGCGCTTGGCCGTGCGGTTTGTGGCGCTTCTACCGCGCGTCGCGGGGCTGCGCGCCTCCGCGGTCCGGCTCGTTTGTTCGGTCCAGCGAGCAGCATCCGGTTCAGGCGTTGGCGCATCGTGTGCTGCCCGCCACCAGAACCGTTGCTTGCTCTCTACCTGTTGCAACTCGCGTCCTCGACCATCCATCGGACGAGGTCACCGAACGACCAGCCGGCATACCCCGCCAGCTCAGGCACGAGAGAGGTTCCCGTCATGCCCGGCTGAGTGTTGACTTCGAGGCAGATCAGCTCGTTGGTTCCGCCCTCGGTATCGTCGAAGCGGAAGTCAGCCCGCGATACGCCGCGACAGCCTAAAGCTTGATGCGCCCTTAAGGTTAAGGAACGGACCAACTGGTAAATATCTGGTAAAAGTTGTGCAGGCAGCTCGTGCTTGGAGCCGCCCGGACCGTACTTCGACTCGTAGTCGTAGAAAGCGAGCCCTCTGAGCGGCGATATTTCGATCACGTCCGTTACAAAATCGCCGATGACGGCGCAGGTTAGCTCCCGGCCCGCGATGTACCGCTCAACCATCACGACCTCGTCGAGCGAACCGCCCGCGGCGATGGAATTCGGCGGCCGGTCGGCCCCCGGCTGCACGATGACGACGCCGACGCTCGACCCCTCCTTGAGCGGCTTCACGACATATGGGGTGGCCATCACATGGCCCTCCAGCGCCTCCCCGCGCGTCACGAGCACGGCTTCTGCAACGGGGACACCCGCGAGCTTCATGATGTCCTTGGCCCGCTCCTTGTGCATGGCAAGGGCCGAGGCGAGCACGCCCGAATGCGTGTACGGAATACCGAGGAGTTCGAGTACCCCCTGCACGCAGCCGTCCTCGCCGAATTTGCCGTGCAACGCGTTGAAACACACGTCGGGCTTCAGTTCCTGAAGCCTGGAGGCCAGGTCGCGCTCGACGTCGATTTCCGTGACTGTATAGCCTTCGCGTAACAGCGCCTCGGCAACAGCCGCGCCGGAACTCAAGCTCACCTCGCGCTCGGCGGAAAGGCCGCCCATCAAGACGGCGACGTGATTGTGCGTGCGGCTTGGTACCGGGCCGAGTTCATTCATGGCTGGCTCGCTTACGTCAAAGGAAACATCGGTGGGCAGTTTGATCAGTTTTGGTTCGCGTGAATAGCCGCGCGTTCAGCCGCCAGCGCTTCGCCGGTAGGGCGCCCGGGCTTCGGCACGCCGACCCGAATGATTTCCCAGTCGAGCGTGATGCCGGACGAAGCCAACACACGCGCGCGCACCGTTTCGCCCAGCGCTTCGACGTCTTCGCCGGTGGCTTGTTTATCGTTGATCAAAAAGTTGCAATGCATCTCGGAGACTTTCGCTCCTCCGACGCGCATGCCCCGGCAGCCCGCTTGGTCGACGAGCTTCCAAGCGCTGTGTCCGTCCGGATTCTTGAAGGTCGAACCGCCCGTCCGCTCTTTGATCGGCTGATTTTTCTCACGATAGTCGGCGACTTCGTCCATCTCTTTGAGAATTTCGGCCGGATTGCCGGGCTCGCCTTCGAACGTCGCCTCGGTAAAAATCCAATCCTTCGGGATGCCGCAGTGGCGATAGGTGAAACCCATGTCGGCAAGCGAAAGCACATGAATGTTGCCTTGCGGGTCGACGGCCCGCGCACCGACGAGGCAATCCTTCGTCTCCCGCCCATGCGCGCCCGCATTCATGCGCAGCGCGCCGCCGATCGAGCCTGGAATGCCCCGGTAGAACGCGAGCCCGCGAATTCCGGCTTCGGCCGCCGCGCGCGAAACTTTGACATCCGGAACGGCCGTCCCCGCCCGCAATCGTTGACCGTCGACCTTGATCTCACCAAAACCACGGCCGAGGCGGATAACAACACCCGGAACGCCACCATCGCGGACGAGCAGGTTCGACCCGAGCCCGACAACCTGAACGGCAACGTCGCGCGGCTTATGCTTCAGGAAATACGCGAGATCCGCTTCATCGGCCGGCGTGAACAGCACCTGCGCCGGTCCGCCGACACGAAACCACGTAACGTCGGCGAGCGAGGCGTTCGGGCTCAATCGTCCGCGCAGATCGGGCATCGCGGCAATGAGTTCGCCCGTGATATCGGCAAACATCAGCCCTCGCTCCCGGTCCGTTGAGGCGTCTCCGCCAGCCATCCCGGAAGCGCGTTCGCCCATTCGGTCGAATTCCCGGCGCCGAGACAGACGACGATATCGCCGGGCCGCGCCAGGCGTTTGATCACGGGTACGAGAAGGCTCGGATCATCGACGGCTTCCGCCGGACGCCCACCAATGGTTCTGATCCGCTCCGCCAGCGTACGGTTATCGACGCCGGCAATCGGGCTCTCGCCCGCCGTATAAAGCGGCGCAACGACGACGCTGTCGGCGTCCTTGAAGCACTGGGCGAATTCGTCGAAGAGGTCGCGCACGCGCGTATATCGATGCGGCTCGACGACGGCGATCACGCGGCCTTTGCTGCCGCCCCGCGCAGCCGCGAGCACGGCCGCGATTTCCGCCGGATGGTGTCCGTAGTCGTCGTAGATCCCGACGCCATTCCATTCACCGGCAAACTGAAAGCGCCGTTTGACGCCGGAAAATCCCGCCATCGCCGCTTTGATTTTCGCGTCCGGCAAACCCGCATGCGTCGCGACCGCGATCACCGCAAGCGCATTGAGCGCATTGTGCGAACCGGGGATCGGCACCGACCAGCCCTCGAGGCGTCTCGCGCCGCCCTTCACGTGCGCCGCCAAATTCGCGTCGAAAGTCGTCGTATTGCCGGAAATGCTGACGGACTCGAGAACGAGGTCGGCGTCCTTGCTTTGCCCGTATGTCAAAAGCCGGCGACCGTCCGCCCTGAGGTTCAGCCGCGCGACCATGTCCCTGACGACGGGATGATCGATGCAGGCAACCGCCAACCCGAAGAACGGAATATTTCGCAGGAAAGCTTCGTATTCGCGGTGCATCGCCTCGACCGAGCCGAAGTAATCGAGATGCTCCGGATCGATATTCGTGACCACACCGATTTCCGTCGGCAGCCGGGTGAAGGTGCCGTCACTTTCGTCGGCCTCGACGATCATCCACTTGCCCTGGCCGAGCCGTGCGTTGGACCCCCACGAGTTGATGATGCCGCCTGTAATGACCGTCGGCTCTTCACCCGCTTCCGTGAAGATATGCGAGAGGAGCGACGTCGTCGTCGTTTTGCCGTGAGTACCGGTGACCGAGATCGTCGAATAGAGCCGCATCAGCTCGGCCAGCATCTCGGCGCGGCGGATGATCGTCAGTCCCTTCTGGCGGGCGGCGATGAGTTCCGGATTGAGTGGCTTCACCGCCGTCGAGATAACCACGTAACGCGCGCCGATGAGGTTAACCGGATCATGGCCGACGAAAACCCGGATGCCCTTGGCCCGGAGCCTTTTGACGTTGGCGCTTTCCTTCTGATCCGAGCCTTGGACCGTATAGCCCTTGGCGACCAGAATTTCGGCGATGGCGCTCATGCCGATGCCGCCGATTCCGATGATGTGGAAAGGCCCGATGTCGCGGGGCATCTGCATGGATGGAAATTACCTCGATGAGTCTATGTCGAACGCCGGATCACGATCTTCAGGTGCTCTAACGCTCACGCCCGGCACCAGAATACTTCCGTCCCGCTAAAGCGAGAGTAAAGTCGGCCAAATTCCGGACGGCGTCCGGGCGTCCCGCGGTTTTAGCCGCGTTCGCCGCAGTCGCAAGGGCGCCCGGCGCCTGCAAAAGCTTTTCCAACTCGTCCGCGATGCGTTCAGGCGACAGATTTCGCTGCTCGAAGCACCAACCACCCCCTGATTCGGCAAGCCGGCGAGCGTTGTTCAGCTGATCGTTGTCGAGCGCATGCGGCAACGGCACCAGGATAGAAGGCCGCCCGATAACGGTCAGTTCCGCGACAGTCGATGCGCCGGCCCTGCCGATGACGAGATGAGCCGCAGCCATCCGCGCCGGAAGATCGGCGAAGAAAGGCGCAACCTCCGCGCTGATGCTCGCCTCGACGAACGCCTCTTTCACCCGATCCAGATCTTCTTCCCGCGCCTGCTGCACGACGCGCAGACGCTTCCGGATGTGGTCGGGAAGCGCAAAAAGTGCGAGCGGCACGGTATCGGAGAAGAAGCGCGCGCCCTGGCTGCCGCCAAAAATCAAAATGCGAATGACGCCGTCGCTCGTCGGCGCCTCGTAACGCCGCGCCGCCGCATCGATCACGGACTGGCGAACCGGATTTCCCGTCAGAACAGCTTTGTCAGCGAGCGTTCCTTCGAGGAACTTGGTTCGCTCGAACGACGTCGCGATTGCCGTCACGCGCTTGGCGAGCAGCTTGTTGGCACGTCCGAGCACTGCGTTCTGCTCGTGGATCGCCGTTGGAATACCCCGCAACCGCGCCGCGAGAAGCGGCGGAAATGTCGGATAACCGCCGAAGCCGATGATCGCCGAAGGCTTGACCGCACCGAGGACAGAAAAAGCCGCCCGCGTTCCACGCGCGAGCGCACTAGCGGTCTTGGCGATGTCGGACGGCGCACGCGATGCCAAGGTCGCCGAAGGAACCTGATAGACCTGACGCGCCGGAAAACCGCTGCCGTAGCGATCGCCGCGCATGTCGGTCATCAGGTCGACGGCGATGCCGCGACGCTTGAGTTCCTCGGCAAGAGCAAATGCGGGAAAGAGATGTCCCCCCGTTCCGCCTGCGGCAAGCATTATCGATTGCACGCCGGTCATTCAAATCTCGCTCATGACTTCGGATTAGGTCCCGCGATTTGTACTTCGTCGATGGCCGGAATCCATCGCGGCTTTTTGAGGCGCTGCGGATCGGGCCGCCGGCGCGACAGCGCCAAAAGCATCCCGGCCGTTATCGACAGCGCCAGCATGGACGATCCGCCCGCCGAGATGAATGGCAGCGTCATGCCTTTCGGTGGCAAAAGGCCGATATTCACACCTATATTGATCAGCGATTGCAGCGCAAAGACAAGCGCCAGGCCCTGTATGGCCAGCCGATCGGCCGCGTTCGGCTCTCCCGCCGCCCGCCGCATGGCCCTGATGGTTATGAACGCGAAGACACCAAGCAGCGCGACGCAGGCGATGGCTCCGTACTCTTCGCCGATCACCGCGAAGATGTAATCGGTGTGGGCATCCGGAAGGATGGACTTGATCGTGCCTTCGCCCGGCCCCCGGCCGAACAGCCCGCCCTCAGCGAAAGACTGTATCGCGCGCCCCGCTTGCGAACTCTCGAGCGGCGCCGAACCGAAGTATTTCAGGAACCGCGATTGCACGTGCGGAAAATATTCGTAGGCGAGCCACATGCCGCCGCTTCCCACGAGAACGAGAATCCCGGCACCGACCGCAGGCAGCCCTGCCAGCAGATAAAGAAGACCGGCCGTCGAACTGATTAGAACCGTCTGTCCGACATCAGGCTGGGCAACGAGAAGGCCCGCAAAAAAAGCCCAGAGTGCGAGCCCGAACGGCAGAGCCGGCATGTCGCTGCGAGACGACGCCTCCCCGAATAGCCACGCGATGATGACGATGAACGCCGGCTTCGCGAATTCGGACGGCTGCAGCGAATAGCTGCCGATGTTAAGCCAGCGCTGCGCGCCGTTGATCTCAGCACCGGAAAAACGCACCGCGATCATGCCCGCAACGGCGGCGAGAAACAGCCCGGCTGCGAGCCGTCTCACACCGGCCGGCGAAAAAAACGAAATGACGATCATCAGAACCGTGCCGAGCGCCGCAAAGAATATATGGCGCTCGACGAAGTAATACGCCGGCAAGCCCTTCTTCAACGCGACCGCGGGCGACGCCGCTGCCGACAGCACGACCCCGATGATGACGAGAGAGACGAGCGCGATCAGCAGGCTGCGATCGATCGTGAACGACCATTCGGCGAGCAAACTGCGGTCTGCACGCGAGAGCTTCATGGGGCCGCTCGCATCACGATCCCGGGGAGCGACGCGACCAGCCCCCGAAAACTTTCGCCGCGAACTTCGAAGTTTCGAAACTGATCGTAGCTTGCGCACGCAGGCGAAAGCAGCACGACCGGTTCGTCGCCGTCGCTCATCTGAGCATCAGTTGAGGCAGCCCAAACGGCTTCGTCGAGCGTGCCGCTCCGCACGAAAGGAACCTTGCCGTCGAGCGTCTGGGCGAATTCATCCGTTGCCTCGCCGATCAGGTAAGCCTTCGTAATTCTTTCGAAGTAGGGAGCGAGGCTTTCGATGCCGCCGGCCTTCGGCTTGCCGCCGAGTATCCAATAGACCTCGCGCGGAAATGAGAGCAGCGCCTTCTCGGTCGAATCCGCGTTCGTCGCCTTGCTGTCGTTGACGAAGAGAACCTTGCCGATCCGGCCGATTTCTTCCATGCGGTGCGGCAGGCCCGGAAACGACGACAGCGCACCTTGCCAATCGAGGTCGGTCGAATGACCGAGCGCATTCAGGCACTCGCGCACGGCGGCAACCGCCGCGAGAGCGTTCTGTCCGTTGTGCCGCCCCCGAAGCGTAGGAATGCCTTTGAGCGAACCGAGTTTGACGGCTAATCCTTCGCGGTTGGCGCACACGATCGTATCGTCGAGCAGGCTGTATCCGGGTGCGAGCGATTTCTCGGCGCTGAAGGCAATGGCCGGACCCGCAGGCACGCGCCGCCGCAGCATCGCCAATCCGAAGTCGTCATCGATGCCGACGGCCGCGATATCCGCCCCAGCAACGATGCGTTCTTTGATGGCGGCGTAATCGTCGATCGTTCCGTGCCGATCGAGATGATCCGCCGTCACGTTCAGCATCACGCCGATCGTCGGAGCGAGCGTCGGCGTCAGGTCGATCTGAAACGACGACATCTCGATGACATGAAACCGGCCAGGCTCCGGCCCGTCGAGCGTGAGGATAGGACGGCCGATGTTGCCGCCCATCTGCGCATCGAGCCCCGCATGCCGAAGGATGTGCGTGATGAGCGCCGTCGTCGTCGATTTGCCGTTGGTTCCCGTGATCGCGATGAAGGGCGCACCCGGCGCGTGCAACGCGCGCTCGCGCGCGAAAATCTCGATGTCACCGATGATCTCGACGGCGTTCTCCCGGGCCCTTTTGACCGTCCAGTGCGGCAGGGGGTGCGTCAGCGGCACGCCGGGCGCCAGCACGAGCGCGGCATAGCCCGCCCAGTCCGCCACACTAAGATCAGTCAATGGGATATCGCGAGCAATCGCAGCCTCGCGTGCAGCCACGCCGTCGTCCCAGGCGGCAACGATGGCCCCACCGTCACGCAGCGCTTCGGCGGCCGCCAGCCCGGAGGCGCCAAGGCCGAACACGGCAACCGATTTACCTTTGAAAGACGTCGCGCGAATCATGGGGCGAGACTCTACCGTATGTCGCGTCGTTTGGCGTCTAGCGCAGCTTCAGCGTCGAAAGGCCGACGAGCGCTAGAATGACGGAAATGATCCAGAACCGGATGACGACCGTCGATTCCTTCCAGCCCTTTTGTTCGTAATGGTGATGCAGCGGCGCCATCTTGAACACACGCTTACCCGTCCATTTGAATGACAGCACCTGGATGACAACCGAGAGCGTCTCGAGCACGAACAGCCCGCCGACGACCGCCAGAACGATCTCATGCTTGATCGCCACCGCGATGGCCCCGAGCGTGCCGCCGAGGGCGAGCGAGCCGGTATCGCCCATGAAAATCATCGCGGGCGGCGCATTGAACCACAGAAACCCGAGCCCCGCCCCGATGAGCGCCCCGCATATGACGGAGAGCTCGCCCGTGCCGGGCACGTGATGGATTTGCAGATAGCCCGCAAACTTCGCGTTGCCGGAAAGGTAGGCGATGACGCCGAACGTCGCGGCCGCGATCATCACGGGAACGATCGCCAAACCGTCGAGGCCGTCAGTCAGATTGACGGCATTACCGGCTCCCGCGATGACGAGCACGGCCATCAGCACGAAGAACGGCCCGAGATTGATTACGAAGTCCTTGAAGAATGGGAATGTCAGATCGGTGCTGAGACCTTTCGGGCTGAGCATCATCAGTGCGAACCCGGCGATCGCCGCGACGAGGAGTTCGAGCAGGAAGCGGATACGGCCGGAAAAACCCGCCGTCGTGCGCTTCGTCACTTTGAGGAAGTCGTCATAGAAGCCGATGGCGCCGTACGAGAGCGCCACGCCGAGCACGACCCAGATATAGCCGTTTGAAAGTTGCGCCCACAGCAGCGTCGACACCGTGACGCCCGCGAGGATCATCAAGCCGCCCATCGTCGGCGTGCCGCGTTTCAGAAGATGCGTCTGCGGCCCGTCGGTGCGAATGGGCTGGCCCTTGCCTTGCTTGAGGCGAAGAAGATCGATGATCGCCGGTCCGAACATCAGAACGAACAGGAGAGCGGTGAAGATCGCGCCGCCGGTCCGGAAGGTGATATAGCGAAAGACGTTCAGCGCACTGATCTGATCGCTGAAATTGACGAGCGCATAGAGCATGCGGTGAAAACTTTCCCCTTGTGATCCGCGCCGGCTAGGTGGCGGGCTCGTCTTTTCCAAATTTCGTCTTGAGCGCCGCGACCACGGGGCCAAGGCGCGTCCCGTTGGATGCCTTGACCATCACGACATCTCCCGGACGAAGAGTCTCGGCAAGCACGGTCCCGATTGACTGAGACGTCAAAGCGTATCCGCCTTTCTTGGCCGCCGGTAGGGCGTCGTAAAGGCCTTTCATATGCGGCCCGCACGCAAAAACCAGATCGACATCAGCCTCGTCAACTGCGCCTTTCAGGCCTGTATGAAGCGCGGCCGCCTCGCTGCCAAGCTCCAGCATGTCGCCCAGGACGGCAATACGTCGCGAAAATTTGGACCGCGGCACCCCCGCGAGCGTCGCCAAGGCAGCCTTCATCGAGGCCGGATTGGCGTTGTAGCTCTCATCTATCAGCAGCGCCTCCCCGGCGCCGATATGAAGCGTGCTGCGCGCACCGCGCCCACCCGGAGGCGCGAGATCTGCGAGCGCTTCTAAGGCCTTCCGCACATCGACGCCGATGGAATGAAGTGCCGCGGCAACAGCGAGCGCATTTTCCGCAATGTGCCGCCCCGGCATAGCGAGATGGACGGGGAAGCTGCCGCCGCCGGTTGCGACCGTCATGTCACCGCCGGTATCGGTCGCGACGAAATTCGATCCCCGGACGTCGGCGCCGGCATCGAACCCGAACGTGATCGGCCGCGCGCCGAGCCGCTCCGCAGTGGCCTTCAACCGGCTCGCATGCGGGTTATCGAATTTGATGATCGCCGCGCCGCCCCGCGCCAGACCTTCGAAGATCTCGCCCTTGGCGTCGGCAATAGCCTCGACGGAGGGAAAGTGTTCGAGGTGCACCGCCTCGACAGTCGTGATGATTGCCGCATCGGGCCTGACCATCTTCGTCAGCGGCCGGATCTCGTCCGCATGATTCATCCCGATCTCAAACACGCCGAATTTTGTCTCGCGCGGCATCCGCGCCAGCGTCAGCGGCACGCCCCAATGATTGTTGTAGGATTTTTCGGACGCGTGCGTTGCACCGAGCCGCGACAGGCACGCCCGCAACATTTCCTTGGTGCCGGTCTTGCCCGCACTTCCCGTCACGCCGACGACGCGGGCGTCGGGCCCTAATCGCTTCCGCGCCGCAACGCCTAGCGCTTCAAGCCCGCGCAGCGTATCGGCGACGCGGAACAAAGCGCCGTCTCCCGGCTGTCGCGAATAGGCTTCGCTTACGAGCGCCGCTGCAGCTCCTGCCTTGAACGCTGCCGAAACGAATTCATGCCCGTCTCGCTGATCTTTTAGCGCAACGAAAAGATCGCCGGGACGTAGCGTGCGCGTATCGATCGAGACGTCCGTGATCGGAGCGCCCGACCCGCCTTCGGCGTCGACGCCCAGCGCAGCACTCAATTCGGAAGAGGACCAGAGAGGTTGCATCAATTCGTCAACTCGCGAGCGCCCGCCGAATTTCATCGTGATCGGAAAACGGCACGATGCGATCGCCGATGATCTGGCCGGTTTCGTGGCCCTTTCCGGCCACAAGCACGACATCCCCCGGCATCATCATTTTCACCGCCGTCGAAATGGCTTCCGCCCGGTCACCGATTTCTTGCGCGCCAGCCGCGCCGGCCAGAATTTCTTTTCGAATTTGAGCCGGTTGTTCGCTGCGCGGATTGTCGTCCGTCACGATCGTGACATCTGCCCGCTCGACGGAAATCCGCCCCATGATCGGGCGTTTACCCTTATCCCGATCACCGCCGCAGCCGAACACGGAGATCAATCGGCCCGTCGCGAACGGCCTGCAACCGTCGAGCGCCGCGGCCAGTGCTTCAGGCTTGTGCGCATAATCGACGATCGCAAGGCCGCCATTTCGCTCGCCGATGATCTCGAGTCGGCCCGGCACGCCCTTGAGCCCTGCGAGCGCACTCAAGACCGCGCCCGTCTCTTCGCCGACGGCGATCGCGAGACCCGCCGCGACCAGCGCATTCTCGACCTGATAAGCGCCGACGAGCGGGAGATCGACAGAATAGTCTTTTCCAGCCGCAACGATGCCGATGACTTGCCGGAAGCCGTCGCGCTTGACGGACGTACACTTCAGAGTGTCGCCCAGCGCACCAACCGTCAGCACGCGAAGGCCGCGCGCGTTGGCGGCCGCCATAACTTCGATCGCACACGCGCCGTCGGCATTGATGACCGCAGGCTTGCCCGGCGGCAAAAGCTCCGTGAACAGCCTAAGCTTCGCATCGAGATAAGCTTCGACCGTCGGATGATAGTCCATGTGGTCGCGGCCGAGGTTCGTGAACGCCGCCGCCGAAAGCTCCACGCCGTCGAGACGGTGCTGATCGAGCCCATGCGACGACGCTTCGAATGCAATATGTGTAACGCCCTCGTCGGCGAGGGCCGCGAGCGTCGCATGCAGCGTCACCGGATCGGGCGTCGTCAACGACCCGTAGACCGCGCCGCCCGGTTTCACGATTCCAATCGTCCCGATCGACGCCGCCCTATGGCCGAGCGCCGTAAAAATTTGCCGCGTAAAATCCGCGACCGACGTCTTGCCGCTCGTGCCCGTCACCGCCACCGCACACGCGGGCTGCCTTCCGGAAAGCTTTGCGGCGATTTTCGCGAGTACTGCGCGCGGATTGTCGACTTCTATCAACGCGACGCCGGGCGGAACCGTCACGCCTTTGTTTTTTCCGACCACGATTGCGGCCGCGCCCCGCGCAACGGCGTCGGAAACGAACGATGCGCCGTCGACCTTGGTGCCGGGAAGACCGGCAAAGATTGCGCCCGGCCCGACAGCGGCGCTCGCCGCGGTGATGCCCGTGACCTGAATATCGGCCGCGCCGGGCGGCAATTCGATATCGGCTGGAAGCACATCGCTAAGCCGCATGACCCCGCTTTTCGCCCCTATGTTCGTCTGCCTATTGTTCGGCCCGACGCTTGATACGAAGCCCCATCGAGGTCGTCAAATGCGGCCGAAATACCTTTATTGACGAACGACCTCGAGCTGCGGCGCAACGCCGAGCTGAGCTGCGACGCGAGCGATCAGCTCTCCCGTCACAGGTGCGGCGTTCGTTCCGCCCGTCCGGTGCCCGGCCGTGTCGGCAACGCCCTTCGGCTCGAACAACATCACGAATGTCAGATATTGGGGATCGTCCGTCGGAAACGCGCCGAGGAACGACGATATGACCGCATTGGTCGTATAGCCGCCCTTGCTCGCAATATCGGCAGTACCCGTCTTGCCGCCGACCCTGTAGCCCGGCACGTCGGCTTTGCGTCCGGTGCCGTCCTTGTCGATGACGTTGGCGCGCATGATGTCAGCCATTTGGCGCGATGTCGCGGCGGAGATCAGGGGTTTGCCGTCGGCCGTGCCCGCGTCGAATTTCCTGAGAAACGTGGGGTGAACTGTCTTGCCGCCGTTGAAGATTGTAGCGGCTGCGGCCGCGAACTGTAACGGCGCGACGGCGATGCCGTGCCCGAACGATGCCGTGATGGTCGTGGCCCGGTTCCAGCGCTGAGGTACTTGCGGGCTGGCAACCGCGCCTGCCTCTGTCTGCAATTGATCGAGAAGGCCGGCTTTCTGCAGGAAGGCGCGCAGCTTTTCGGGCCCCGCCTGCAGCGCCAGCATTCCGGCGCCGACATTCGACGAGTGGGTAAACACTTCCGTCACCGTCAGCGGCTTGCGCGAAGGATGCATGTCCGTCACCGTGAAACGTCCGGCTTCGAGCGGCTTCGTCACGTCGAGAACGGTGTCGGGTTTCGCGAGCCCCTCGTCGAGCGCCATCGCAACCGTCAAAGTTTTGAACACCGAACCGAGTTCGTAGGTGCCGCCCATCATGCGATCGACGCGCTTGTCGTTGAGCGTTTGCGCGGGCCATGTGGGGTCGACGCGCGGCAGCGAACTGCTCGCGAGAATTTCGCCCGTCTTGATATTGAGAACGACGCCGGCAGCACCTTCCGGATGATAGCGCCGCATGGCATCGTCAAGCTCATCCTCGAGCGCGTGCTGAACTCCGATATCGAGCGAGAGACGCACCGGCGGCCGGTTCGAAAGTACGGCCGAATGAACAGGATCGACGCCGACCTTGTCGTCGATGTATTTTTCGATACCCGCAACGCCCCGGTTGTCGACATCGACGTAACCGAGCGCGTGACCGGCCATCTTGCCGCCGGGATACGCGCGTTTCAGCTCGTAGCGAAACGAGACACCCGGAAGTCCGAGATCGTGCACCCTTTGCGCGATGCCCGGCGATACGCCTCGGCGCACCCAGACGAAGCGGCGCGATTTATCCGAAAGCGCGCGCAGCAATTCGCTTGCGTTGAGATCGGGAAGCACGGTCGAAAGCTTTTCGACGACCTCGTCGCGATCCAAGACGACACCCGGATCGGCAAAGATCGAGGGCGCTTCGAGGTCCGTCGCCAGCAACCGTCCATTGCGATCGACGATGTCGGGACGGCTGAAGCTTGTCGCCGCCACCGGTTCGGAAATCGCGAGCGCGATATCCGTACGCCGCCCGACAGCCAAAACGAAAAGCTGGGCAATGACGACCATGAAGGCCGAAAACAAAACTCCGTAGACGGCCGCCTCCGCTCGACGGCGTGCAGCGCCCGACGTGGCTCCGTGGCCGAGA
Source organism: Hyphomicrobium sp. (assembly GCF_019753045.1). Taxonomy (GTDB): domain Bacteria; phylum Pseudomonadota; class Alphaproteobacteria; order Rhizobiales; family Hyphomicrobiaceae; genus Hyphomicrobium_B. The sequence goes on along the minus strand of NZ_JAIELN010000006.1, from coordinate 144,273 downwards.
GGCGCACGCGTCCCCGCACTGCTGACCATGTGCGCCGTCGCACCCCTGATCAGAACGTCATCGCGATCAACGGCCATCGGCGCTGCCCCGGCGCTCGTTAAGTTCCCGCTCGTTAAGTTCCGATACTTCCCGTCCGTGTGCGAACTGCTCAGGCTTCGGCGGTCCAAGACCAAGCCGGCGAGCCAAATCATCGATCCTGTCGGGGCGCGCGAGTGTGCCGCGTTCGGCTTTCAGCACGGCGATGTCGCTGCGTGCGCGATCGGCCAAACGCTCTTTCGCTTGCAGCTCGGCTTCGAGGCGGCGCGTATCGTAATTCAATGCGTAAAGAAGCAGCGCGCTTGCGACTGCAAAAAAGAAGGCGGCAACATTCAAGAGACGCATTTTGATACAATTCCCGTTCAGCTTGTCTCCAAGCTCAGCATTAGCGGTGTCGAGGGACCCCCATTGCGTCTAAGTCCAACGGCCAAACTGCAGCGTCCGTGCGGGTTGCCGCCCGCAAACGTGCTGACCGCGAACGAGGGTTCACTTCCAATTCACCTTTAGAAGGTGTTAACGGGCGGGAGTTAACAATTCGGAAACTCGGATCGCGGGATTTTATCGATTCCGGCGGCAAGTGCCGGGAACCGCCCGCCGTCTTCCCGCTCCGCTCGACGAGAAACTTCTTGACGATCCTGTCTTCCAGGCTGTGAAAACTGACGACGACGAGGCGCCCGCCGGGCTTCAGTAAGCGCTCCGCCGCCGACAGCGCGTTGGCAAGTTCGCCAAGCTCGTCGTTGACGAAAATCCTCAAGCCTTGAAACGTCCGCGTCGCCGGATGCCGACCGTCGACCTTCCGCCCATGAAACACATGCGAGACGATATCGGCGAGTTCCCGCGTCCGCGTAAGCCTTGCCTCGTCCCGCTTCCTGACGATGGCGCGAGCTATTGCGCGCGAACGGTGCTCTTCGCCGAACGTGTAGATCACGTTGGCGATCTCTTCTTCTTCCGCCGTGTTGAGGAAATCCGCGGCGCTCATTCCAGACGACGACATCCGCATGTCGAGCGGCCCATCCGATTGGAATGAAAACCCGCGCTCGGCGTCATCGAGTTGCATCGACGAAACGCCGATATCGAGAACGACGCCGTCAACCTGCACGCCGGATAGATGCTCGCGGACGGCGTCTTCCATCTGGCTGAACGGAGATTCCACGACCTTCAGCCGCCCGCCCGCTTCTTCCACCAGACCAGTGGAATTCGCGATGGCCGTCGGATCGCGATCGAGAGCAAGCACTCGGCAGTTTGCAGCACCCAGTATGGCGCGCGTATAGCCGCCTGCTCCGAATGTCCCGTCGACGTAGATCTCGCCGTCCTTCGGCGCCAGCGTCTCGAGAACTTCCGAGACGAGCACGGGAATGTGGCGCGGAGGCTTTTCAGCCGGCCCCTGCGAGGCTCCCTCTGCCCCGCCACCGCGCGTCATTCCCGTGCCCCCTCGTCGCCGCCGTCACCTGACGGGCGGCTCCCCGCTGCAAAAAGTTTTCGCGTTACCTGGATTTTGCTTCGTGCTTCGGCCCGGCGCTCTTCGAAGCGCTTGGGCTCCCACATCTGGAATTTTTCACCAAGGCCGACAAACGAGACGGCGGCGTCCAAGTTGGCGTGGGCGCGAAGGCTTTCAGGAAGGACGATGCGGCCGTCGCCATCGATCGAGAGAACCTGGACGTCGCCGTAGAGTGCGACAGACAGTTCATCGCGCTCATCCGAATAGTCCGGCAGGCCCGCGAGAAGCCCGTCGATTTTCTTTGCAAGTCTTTCGCCGCCTGCATCGAGCGCTTGAGCGTCGAGCGAGGGGTAGCAGTAGAGACCGCCCGCGATTCCGCCGGCGTAACCGTCGCGCTCGAGAACGGCGCGAAACGAGGCTGGAATGGAGACCCTGCCTTTGGCGTCGATCTTGTTTGTGAATGTCGAGACAAAGCGGTCCATCCCTCAGCTAACGAATTTCGTCCTCCACTCAGGTACCTGGCTACGCTCTAGTCCGTTTAGTCCGTCCCGGCGGCCGGCTCCCCGAAGGGGAGTCGCCGGGACCAAATCGAAGCTTCCGGCGCGCGGAACGCGTGTTGCCCGAAACAAAACTCTTTGGTGGCCCTGCCGACTCTCCTTGCGGAGAGCCGGCCGTCAGGGCCGGCTTCGTTTCGGGCGGCCGGCGCGCGGAACGCGTGTCGCCCGAAACAAACCAAAAGAAAGAAAGGGGCCGTGGCGGTCGCTCGATTTTGGGCCCTCTACCAAACCGGCGCCCTGCCACGGTGTCCTGCCCGGTGCGGACGGGCCTTTATGGGATCGCATGGGATTTGATGGTCGTCAACGGATTATTAAGGATATTTGGTGGTGCGAAGCGGAATTGCATCAACTATCCCCAATAAAGCTCCCTCAAACCTCAAGCAGAGATTGATATAAATGGCATAAAATACTGAAAATTATAGAATTTTTTGGAAATAATTAGCGGTAACGCAGACCTGATTTGAAGCGTTTGAATAAGGGCGCATCCTCTAATCGGCAGGCGATGGGGGGCGCCCACATCCGGTGCCATGGATGATTGATCCCTCAATCGATCCCTTGGCACCCCAACTCGACAGGTGCCGCTATGGCGAATCCCATTCCTCGATCAGGAGCCGCACGTTCCCATTCCTACCCAGGCCTGAATTTGCGATGGCCCGCGTCCGTGCTCTGGCGCGATACCGACCCGGCGATCCGGAAAATATCGACAACCGACGTTTGGAATTCTCTCCTCGAAGGCCTCGAGGACTTCCGCGCGATGCCGACGCACGTCTTCTTTGCGTTCTTCATCTATCCGATCGTGGGCATCATCCTCGCGCGCATCCTCTTTGGATATGGGCTGCTCTCGCTCGTCTACCCGATGGCGGCAGGCTTCGCCCTGCTCGGTCCGTTCGTTGCGATTGGACTGTACGAACTGAGCCGCAGGCGTGAGGAGGGGCAGGATCCCTATGCGACCCAGGCGATCGAGGTCGTACACCGTCCCGGAATGGGCGGGATCTTGACCCTGGGCTTCGTTTTGGCGGCGCTCTTCGTAGCTTGGCTCTACGCCGCGAACCTGATGTACACGCAGATAATGGGCGGTGGGCCGGCGTCCCTTTCCGACTTCGTCCATGAAGTGACAAGCACTTCGAGAGGCACCGACCTCATCTTCTACGGTAACCTCGTCGGCTTCATGTTTGCGCTCGTCGTGCTCGTGATCAGCGTCGTGTCGTTCCCGATGCTCGTCGACCGCGACGTAAGCGTCGGCACAGCCGTGCGAACATCGGTTCGCGCATCCGTCGAAAATCCGGGACCGATTGCATTGTGGGGATTGATCGTTGCGGTTGGACTATTGCTCGGCGCAATACCGCTGCTCGTCGGATTGGCGATCGTTCTGCCGATCCTCGGCCATGCGACGTGGCATCTCTACCGGAAGCTCGTCGTCGCCCCGGAGCGCATTCCGAACAAAGATGCCGATGAAGAAATACCAGCCGGCCTGTAAGCCGGGTTCTGTCTGGAGGTTGCCCTCCGCGACGGCCATTCATCTGGGACGCCTGTCGCCAGGCGCCTCGTGCAATCAACCCGGGTGGGTAGCGTGAAGAACGCGCCTTGCGTCAGCGGTTTCCCGCTCCGCGCGCCCACCCCTATTTGATCTTGCTCCCGGTGGGGTTTGCCCTGCCGCTGCTGTTACCAGAAGCGCGGTGCGCTCTTACCGCACCTTTTCACCCTTACCGACGGACTTGGCCCGAAGGCGGCCCGGCTTGGCGGTATGTTTTCTGTGGCACTTTCCCTGGGGTCGCCCCCGGCGGCCGTTAGCCGCCACCGTGTTCCTCATGGAGCCCGGACTTTCCTCTGCCGGAAGTGTTTGCTCGCGAGCCTTTAGAGCCCGCTTCGCCACAACGAAGTCCGACAGCGGCCGTCCAGCCGGCTGGTGCCCGAGTAAGCGACGTGCGAGCCGAAACGTCAAGGGGTGTGACCGTTTCGAGCGGCCGGCGCGCGCGCCACAAGGCCGCCCCGGCGGCCGGCTCCGCGAAGCGGAGTCGCCGGGGCAATCAAATCAAAGGGAGCCGCCCGGGGCAATCAAAAAGCTGCCGCCCGCATATTGTGCGAACGGTCGTGGATGGCGCGTTCCAGGCGATTTCCAGCAGCCTTCGCCGTCAGGATCTGGTTGACGCGTTCGGCGATCTGCACCGCCGCCTCGGCAGGCGGCAGACCGCCCGAATAGATATTCGAGATCACCGTATATTCGTAGCGGATGTCCGGATTGCCGCTGAATTTGACCGCATCCTGTCTCGCGTCATCATCAAGACGATAGGCTATGTATGCGGACATGCTGCGCGACGCCAAAGCATCGCCGCCCGGCCGTTCACCGATGAGATTGATGACGAGCTTCGGCTGCAACGCGTCGCCCAGCGCTTCGGCGAGCTTCACACGTCCGTAAGGCGCAAGGATCGGCTTGCCCGCCGAGATCCGCTGCTCCTTCAGTCCGTCGAGTAGAACCGGAAGAAGATCCGGAATGTTGTGATGCACGGCCTCCGCCGAGAGACCGTCGGAGACGATGATCTGCACGTCGGCTCTTTCAGGCTTCAATTCCGCAATCATCTCGTCCGCTGGCTTCGCGCCGCGGTCCGGATGGCTGAGATGCGCTTCCTTGCTCTCGGCCAACGTCGCGACACGCCGGAAATCGATTGTGCCCATTCGCTCCGGCGTGACTTCGGCATAAATTGCTTCACGCGCTGCCGCGAGGTTCGCCTTGATCGCGCGCGACACCTGCTCCGTCGGCCGCGGCCCGGCACTTTCGAAGCCGTAAGCGGCGGGAAGATTTTTGCGCAACCGGTCGAACTCTTCATCCGAGCAGAAGATCTTCGGATTGCCCCAGTTCGGACCGCGCTCGACTTCCCCATCTTCGTCGCGCGCAAAAATTCCGCGCTCGATCGCCCATTCAAGGTATTCGGGCGCAGGCGATAGCCCGTGAACTTCGCGCATCGTCTGATCGTCGTGCCCGCACGTATCGAAATACGCGAGCATCCGGTCGATGGAGAGATAGACGTCCATGAAATAGTTGGCGCCGGCCGCCGTCAGCAGTTCGGCGGCAATCTGCTGGCCTTCCATCGTGATCTCGGAATGCAGCGTGTAGCACGGCGCCATGCCCATCGGCAGGCCGAGGAGCTTGCCCATGAAATGGTCCTGCAGGTTCGACACGATCATTTCGAAATTCGAGCGATGCGTCTCGGGCCCGATGAACCCGGTAACGTTGTTGACCATGAACGGATCATAGCGCCGGGCGAGCCCATAGCAGAGCGCCTCCGTCGTCGTCATGTCGATGCCGTTGTGCTTGCTGTAGGTCAGCTCGCTGCCCTGACCCGTCTCGAAATACATGAACTGCGCCGCTTCGCCGGCCAGCGGTCCATGCTTCGCCATTGTCGTATAGGCCTGGTCGAGCACGTCGGCCGTCACGTCGAATTCTTCGACCAGTGTCCGGTCGGTGCCGGCGAGCGATTGGAACATGATCTCGACAGGCGCCCCGCTCTCGAGACAGGCGAGCTGCGTCTTGACGTGCGACAGCACGCAGATCTGCGTCGGAGCACCCGTCTCCCGGCGCAGCTTGTCCAGATGTTTGAGCGTTTTGCTGATGTTCTCGACCGTATCGATCGCCGGGTTGAGACCGAGCAGCGCGTCGCCCGATCCCATCGAGAGCCCGGTATAGATCAATGCCGACATCGCATCGAGATCGTCGGTCGGATGGTTGGGTTGAAGCCGCGACGACAGCGTGCCGGGAGCACCGACGAGCGTGCGAGCCTTACCGGACCGCTTGAGTTTCTTCGCGGCATAGACGAGCTCGTGCACGTCCATGAGCTTGGCGACCGCTGCCGCCATCACGCCTGTAAGGGCCCCGCCGATGCGCTTGGCTTCCGAGCCCTTCGTCCTGAGCAGAAGATTTTTGATTTCGCCGAGCGTCTTCGATGCAATCTCGGCGAACGTATCGCGATCGATGCCGTAATTGATCCGCATCACCGAATCGACGCGGCCCTGATCGTCCGTCAGCGGGCGATCGTAAAGGTGTTGAAGCGTCAAACCCGAGAGGATCGACCGCGCCGCCTCGCGCTCCACATCGTCCTTCGCGGCGAGACCGCAGTTGCGATCCCCGGCCTTGTCGAAATCGGCGGCGCCGAGCAGCGCCTTCAATCCATGAAAGCGGTATCGCCGGTCGAACAGGTCAATTTCGTAGAACTCATCCGCGCGAGGTTCCGGAACCTCGATTTGCCGCCACGGCAGAAGGTTGACCATGTGCACCGCCCTCGTTGCTCACGCGGCCGATGGTTCTGCCTGTTACGCGTCAACAGGCTTGCGGCCGACGGAGATCAACATAAACGAAGTTCGTGGCGCGCAAGTCAAGTTCCTATTAATCAAACCAATCGGAACCACGGCCGTCGCGTGCGGCCGGCTTCCCACCGGGGTGAGCACGCGACAGCCAAAACCCTACCGGAGTTGGGCGGCGCGGTGCGAAACTTCCTCCTGGCTCACCTCGCCCGCCTGGATGAGCGCATTGATGCAGCGGGGAGAAAGCTTCTCACCGGCAGCGCGCATGCACTGGCGAACTTCAGGACTATCGGATGCGTACTGGCTGCAGAGCGCATAGTAATCACGCGAGCAGGCGAGCTTCACGCGAAGACTGACTGCATTTGCGGCCGAAGCCCAAACGATAGGCAATGCGGTCGCAATCGAAAGAGCAATCAAAGCAACCGAACGCTGACTGAACACCTTGGCATGAATCTGCGCGGACATGTCGGCCCCCCCGGTCATCTCATGTGACGTTAATAGATTGAGAATAAACAGTTTAACAACCGTTAAAAGCCATATCCATTTGCCGGATTGGCGCATAAGTCAGCTTCGCGTCAGCCACGCGGAAATTCTCGAGCGACTATCTGAGTGCGCGATCGAGATTGATCGCCCGGTCGAGACCTATGACGTCGGTGATCCCGATTGCGCCAACGAAGTTCGCACCGTCGAGATCAGCCCCGGTGAAGTCTACGCCGGAAATGTCCGCGCCCGCGAAGTCCGCACGAGAGAGATCGGCATCCCTGAAGTTGACGCCCTTGAGATCGGCGCCGGTGAACTTTGCAAACCACAACACGGCGCGCTCCATATTGGCATCGCGCAACCGCGCGCCGGAGAAATCGCAGTACTTCAGAATATTGCGATAGGCTGTCGCCAGCGTCCCTTCCCCGGGGCGGCCCTCGAGCGGATAAAAGTTCGCCCTCGACAGATCCGCGCCCCTGAAATCGGACCCCGAGAGTTCGGCCTGCACGTGCACTTCCGTCAAATTCGCGCCCGCGAAGCGCGGCGCGTCGAGCGTGTTGTTGGAGAGATCCGCATAGATCGTCGGACGAAGGATCGTCGCGCCGGTCAGATTGGCGCCCGAAAGATCGGCGCGCATAAGAACCGAACGGTCAAGCCGCGTATGCGAGAGATCGGTACCCTTGAGATTAGCGCCGGTAAAATCCGTCCCGTAGAAATCCGAGTTCGCGAGGTTCGCGCCTTTGAAATTCAGCTCGGATAGATCGAGATAGACGAGATTCTTCCCCGAAAAGTCGGGCTTCGCGCCGGGCTTCGCCTGAAACAGCACGGTCGTAATGGTGCGGGCGTTCATCTCCGCATTCTTCAGCACTGGACCGATGGGCTGATCCGCAACCGCGAAACCAGCGCTGCAGACCAAGATCGACAACGCCAGACCTGCCAACCTGCGGATCATGCCTGAACTTTCAAACAAACGAACCTTGTGCAGACGGATCATGCATGAGTCCGGATCCGCCGGGGATATCATTTTCGTCGCGCCGCAAGGCGAAATCGTCGCGTCGCCGCACGACTCTGCTACGTTATCTCATTCGAATTGGATCAGGACGCCGGCTTCCGGCAGGGCGCAAAGAGATCGAGCGACGGATCGTAAACGCGGGTCGCGACACCCATGATCCCAAGACTCGAATGAAAAATATTGTCGTGCCCGACGCGGCCACCGCTGCGGTTGACCATGCAGCCCTGATCGAGTCCGCGAGCTTCCTTCAGCTCCGGTGAAAGCCAGACGACCATAGGCACGTGAATTTGCGCCTCCGGTGCGATCACGTACGGCATACCGTGAAGGTACATGCCGTTCTCGCCGAGACTCTCGCCGTGATCGGACACATAGATCATGCCCGCATCGACGCCGTGGCTCGCCGCCCCTTTCAGCGTTTCGATGAGACGCGTCAGAACGTGGTCGGTGTAGACGATCGAGTTGTCGTAGGCGTTGACGATATCCTGAAGTTCGCAGCGGCTGAACTGCGATTCCTTGCACGCCGGCTTGAACGTCTCGAACTTTTCCGGATAGCGCTTCCAGTAGGCCGGACCGTGGCTGCCCATCATGTGCAGAACGATCACCGTATCGCGCTCCAGCTTCGCGATCCGCGCATCGAGGCCGTCGACGAGAATATCATCGAAGTTCTGGGTGCTCGCATAGAACGTCGGAACTTTGTGACCGGTCAGCGTCTCCGTCGGAATGCGCGCGCACACGCCCTTGCATCCGGACTGATTTTCTCGCCACACGACGTCGAGGCCCGCGCGCTTGAAGATGTCGAGAAGATTTTCGCGCGCGTCCGCCTTGGCGTTCGTGAAGCCATTGCGGCCAAGCCCCGAGAAAATGCACGGCACCGACTGCGCCGTATCCGTACCGCACGAGTAAGCCTGGCTGAAGTTGATGAGATCGCTGATCTTGGAAAGCCCGGGATTTGTCGGCTTGGAATATCCATTGATCGCGAAATGATCGGCGCGCGCGGTCTCGCCGACTACGATGACGAACAGCGATTTGCGAGAACCGCCGGAAACGCTTTGATGGGCATCCTCACCGTAGGCAGTGACGGTCCTGGGCCGCTTGCGCTTCTCCTGCCGCCAATAGCTTGTTAGCGCCGAAGCGATATTGAGGGGCGTCAGCGTCATCTTGAGTTCGCGATGGTCGCGGCCAAGCGAGATGAAATTGCCCCATGCAGGCAGCATCACGGCGACGAGAAGCAAAAGCGAAACGGCGGCTGCCTTGAGCTTGGCTGCCGTCTCCTCGCGATACGATCGCTTCGTCCACGGCACGAGCCAGAAGAGAACCGCGGGTACCAGGCCGAGCAGAACGACATACGCAACGAGCTTGAGCGTGATGAGATCGTTCGCTTCGCGCGTGTCGGTTTCGAAAACGTTGCGAACCATATGCACGTCGATGACGATGCCGTATTCGCTCATGAAGTATGCGGCGGCGGCCATCGCCGGCAACACGATCAGCAAGAGGATGCGCAGGAGTGGCTTAGCCGACAACGCCAGCAACAGAAGATATGCGACAAGCACTGAGGCCACGACTACTGCCCCGGCGAACAGCCAATCGCCGAGATCGGACGGAGCGACCACAGCGGCAAATTTCCGCCAGAAGGGCTGATTGAGAACCAGCGCCACATAGATAGCAACAATAAGCGCCAGGAACTCTGGCCGCCGCGGTTTGAACAAGGTAGATCCCGTTTCGGTATTGCTTGAGTTTTCCGCTCCCTCTGCGGAATGCGCGAACTCGGTGGGCGCACGGTCTCGCATCAACATCAGCGGCTGACGCCCGTCAAGCGGCGGTGCGCTTACCGGAGGCTTCGATCAGCCGCTCTAACGTCACTTCCGTTGACCGGTCGAGCCGGCCGTCGACCCGGCGCGGACGAAAATGCAACTGGAACGCCTTGAGGACCTTCTCCGTGGTCGCATCGAGCGTGCCCGTCGCCTCGACATCGTAACCGTAGGACGCAAGGCGCTCCTGCGTGCGCGCAATCCGCGAACCGGTGTCCCCGAGCCCGAGGCCAGGATCGTCCGCGCGAACGGGCGACGGACGCACCCAGAGGCCAAGGCCCTCTTTCGCCAGCAGCAGCCAGTCGAACTTTTCGCCGGGATCGATCTTTCGGCCGGGAGCCACGTCGGAATGCGCAAGAACATTCTCGGGCGCGATGCGATGGCGGTGCACGATATCTTTCGACAGCGCCACGACGGCCGCCATCTGGTCGGGCGGAAAATCCGGGTACCCGTGCTGATGACCGGGATTATGAATCTCGATGCCGATCGAATGCGAGTTGATGTCGGTCTCGCCGCGCCAATACGAAACGCCCGCGTGCCACGCGCGCTGCTCTTCCGGCACGAGTTGCGTGATGCGCCCCGCTTCGTCGACGACGTAGTGGCACGAGACGCCGCTTTCGGCGCGCCCGAGCCAGTCGATCGCCTTGGCCGCTGACGACATTCCCGTGTAGTGCAGAATGAGCAGCGACGGCTTCGCGCCGCCACGCCGCGCCTCGCGGTTCTCGGCCGGATGAATGTTGTGCGAAAGTGGTGTGTCGGACGGAAAGCTCACGTCGTCGGTTCCAGCGCTCTCTCGACGCGTTGGCCGCGCTCTTCCAAAATCGCCTCATATGCCGAGGTGATCGCCTGAAGCCGGCGCTCTGCACCCGCGAGGAATTCAGGCGGCACGCCCTTTGAGACAAGCGCGTCGGGATGATGACCTTTGACGAGCTCGCGATAGCGTGCCTTGATTTCCGCGTCGGAGGCCGTCGGCGAAACGTGCAGGACTTCGTATGGACCGTCGGCATCGACGACGAACCCGCGTCTGACGCAACGGAACTCGCCCGGCGTCAATCCGAAGATCTCGGCCACATGGGCAAGATAGCGATCCTCATCGGGATGCAGGACGCCGTCCGCGCTCGCAATATGAAAGAGGCATTCGAGGACGGATATCTTGAGATCCGGCTGCCCATCAAGCATGCGCGCGATCTGCGCAGCATATGTCTCGTAACCGGCGACATCCTGGCTCGCCAGTTCGTAGAGCTTGCGAACGTGCGCGCATTCGCTATCGGGAACCTGGAACTGCCGCTTGAAAGCTTCAGCCTCGATCGGCAACGAAACGCCGTCGGCTTTGCTCATCTTGGCTGCAAGGGCGACGACCGCAATCGTGAACGCAACGCGCGACTGAGCGGGAGTACCGGCGCCCTCCAGGCCGAACGCCCCTTTGACGTGCTCGAGGGCGGAGCGCAGACCTCCACCATACGCCGCAACGGCGTTCTTTAGAAATTGCCAAGGCATCGATGGTCCGTGGGTATGTTCGCCTCAAACGTGCCAGCCCGCGGCGGCTGTCACGGCGAAGCATAAACGACACGCGTCGCCAAGACCCCTAAAATAACGGCAACATAAGCGGAAAAAGGCGAATTCCCGGTATGCAACCGATGAACGGGAAACCGCAAATCGCTACGAAGCAGATGATTCGCCGCTTTTCCGGGCCCGGAGAAAAGCTTGGAAGGCCGAAGCATCTGCGGCGCGTCGCAACCCGTCGAGATACGACCGGAATTCTTCGGCCTCTTTCTCGAGTCGCGTCAGCGTCGCCCGCCGATAGTCCTCGAAGGCTGAATTATCGGTATCGCGGCGCGGGTATGTCTCCCGTCCCCGTCCGCAGCGATGGCCCGCGAATCCGCGGCGAGCCATTAGGAACATGACGACTGCCACAACCACGAGCGCTATCCCCACAGCGTGCATGAAGAACGCCAATGGGTGAAAGAAATGATGAAACATCAAGTCACTCCGTTCGCCTAATATTTCCCTATAAAAAACGGGGCTGCTCGAAAGCAGCCCCGCTCGATTCCACGGCAATCAGGTCGTTGCGCCCTCGTTCGGAGCCGGACGTTCGCGGCGTTCGGACATGAACTGGTCGAACTCGGATTTGTCCTTCGCTTGCCGCAGCCGTTCGAGGAACGCGCGAAATTCCCGCTCTTCCTCTTCGAGACGCTTCAAGGTCGCATCGCGATAATCATCGAAGGCTTTGTTGCCGCTCGAAGCGGCGCCTCTGCCGAAATTCCGCATTTCTTCTTCGACGCGTGACCGCGCCCGTTCAAAGCGACCGGCGAACTTGTTTTCCCACCGTCCGCGACCTTGGTGCCATCCGCAATTCATGCGTCCACTCCAGAGCATATAGGCCAAGATGGTGAGCCCAACCGGCCAGAAAACGATGAAACCCAAGACCATCGCGGCAATCCACGCGGGCCTGCCATAATCATCGAGCGTCTGAACCACTTGTGTCATCGCCACCCTCTCCTTGTTAGGATGTAAATGTATTTTACATTCACATAGGTGGGACGGCAAGTGGGGACTTCAAGGGCGTGCTGAAGGTTTTTCCGGCATTGCGTAGCAAGTGGACCAAGCTGAGACGTGGGTGGCGCTCTAACTTGGCGCAATGGTATCCACCCCCGCCACCCGCGCCGTTGTAGCTGAACGGCGTAAGATCCTGACGCAAATAGCGGCGGCAGAGGCAAAGCTATATCGCTTGCGCTTCCGGCTGAACCTCGTCGAAGTGAAACTGGTAGCCTTTGACTACGATATCGAACAGCTGAGGAAGGCGAGAAAGCCAGAGCGCTTTTTCAAGCGACCGATACTACGGCGCATATTCGATCTGGAGCGGACGTTCGCAGGTCGTCTCACGGCGAATGAAATCGCGGTGTTATTGGCTGAACAGGACGGCTTGGATGGATCAAAGAGGTTGGTGCGATCCGTTGGAACGGCTCGCGTAAGGGATGCTCTGAAGCGCAGGAAGAAAAAAGGGGCACCTTTTTAGGCGGCTAGTTCGGGTCTTTGCGTTTGGGCATTTTCTACACTTCTGGCGGTTGATTTTCGGCATCTCGTAGCGCTTGATCGCGAAGCACAGCCTCCAACGCTTCAAGTATCCTCAACGAAAGTTCTTCATCGTCTTCTTCCTCCCGCAGGAAGGCAACAACGATTTCTCGAAGGAATTCCTTTGAAATCTTATTGTCGGCCACGCAAACGATTACGTTCTCCATGAAACTCATGAACTGCGTGTAACGGCGTTGCAAACCGTTATGTTCTAAGAATGCACCGCCCACGGCAAGTGACGCTCGTTTGTTGCCCTCAACAAAAGCGTGGGCTTTGCACGTAGAAAAGAGAAGATGAGTGAGCTTCGCATCAAAAGTTTCGTAATATTCGTCATTCTGTAAGTGGTGCAGAGAGGCTTCAAGAATCGCAAGATTTTCAGGATTAATCCCCTGTATCTGATCACCGCTTTGCCTCATGGCTTCGGCGTGAAGGTCAATCACGTCCTCTATTGTCAGGTAGACCCATAGCATCAGCGGTTCTTGAGCCGCTTCATCACGTCCTTGGCCTCTTCAAGTCGTTTGGTCAATTCCTTGCTCTTGTTGCCGAGAAAGCGCTCAAACTCTTCGCGAGGCAAAGGCAGAATGTATCCCTCCAATGGAGAATGCGTAACACCACGCAAGGCCAAATCGCGGCTCGCCATTTTCCTCCGAGCGTGCTCCATCAATGGCGGCCAGTGCGACCTGGACGCGAAGTCCTCGATGAGCTGATCCACTTCCCACGGGTCGAGCTTCCTGCCCGCCTTAGTGCTTTCAGCTTCAAGTTCTTTGGCAATGCCGCATTCAAATGAGAAGACGAGGGACAGAATCTCGGCATAGAAGGAATCGCGGGTACTGTCGCCCTGCTCAAGTTTGATAATCCGCCGGTAGGTCCGTGCGTTTTCCAGGAAAATCGCTTGGTAAATTTTGTCAGTGTAGATCGGGTATTTCGATTTTCCCATTTCGACAAACTTGTCGAGTGCAGTTGTAAATTCTTTTCGGTATCCCTCTCCTGCAAAAGCACGTTCAATAAATTCCTCATCGCGCTGATTAACGTACTTTGTACCGCCACCAGCCCTGACGTTGATGACGTCCATGACGATGTCGAGCATCGCTTTTCGAAGGGTGCGCGCCCGGTCGCTTTCGCTGAGCAGCATCGCAATATTGATCAGGGCTTTAAAATCGAACACGCTCAGCACTGAGGCCCGCGCGATGGTACCGACATTGATGTCGGTACCATGGTTGTCGGAAATAGCTTTCTTTAGCAGAATCAATTCGTTACCACGGACAACAGCGTAGCCGTTTTTGGTCAATTCGTCCTTGTTTGCGTTGACAATCCGTTCAATCGTTCGCCTATCTACCCGAAAGAAGAACGCGACTTGGTCAAGCAAAACGACCTTTTTGCCTTCGAACTCTATGCCCCTGATCCCAATAGCTTTTTCTATCTCAGCCAACGCAAAGGGGTTGTTGAGGATATTTTGCCGTTGAACGGATGAGGTGGTTAGATCTTGAGTCATGGGAACGGTTTTACCTGTTGGCCCGCGCATTGCGAAGATTCTATCGTCCCCGCTTTTTAGAGGGCCGATCTTCCACCAGTCGTTCGATAGGTCAACCGCTAGTGTCGCGTGTTGGAGGTCGGCCCTTCGACTATTTTGATCTCAGGTTTTCTTGGCTCAATCGGAAGCGGCATCTTGGACTTGCGCCAATGGGGCCAGCGGAATGGCTGCCTTTCGATGTTGGCGCGGTTCGCTTCAAGATAGGCGATGGTGGCTCGAAGATGAACAATGGCATCCTCGCGATTGACCCTGCGTGAGTCTCCCCGAAGTTTCAGATGACGCCATTTCCACGTCCATGCACCGGGAAGCTGATTGACCCAGCGGTTGATCGTCCGAGTTTGCCAATACATGTCACGTCGCCGCTCCGCATCGGCCAGGACGGACTGCAGCGCCAGAATGACCGCGTCAACCCGTGATGTCATTCTGTTGCGCTCCCCCATAAACGAATAGGTAGGACCCAGAGAAAACCTACCGCCCGCCCCTCATCCGCTTCATCAGCTCGATGGCGATCTCATTTTTGAATGCGTAGGGATCGACGGTCACGCCCAATATCGTCTGGCAGTGCGGGCACGTATAGGCGGCGCCGGCGAACGCATTCCCCGCGTTATTCGTGATGTTGATCTGTTCTGCACGCACGCTACCGACCATGTTTTGACACTTGGGGCACTTGCCGGCCATCACCACCTCCGACACATCTTCAGATATCGATTTCAAATCGTGAGAAACGCTCTGAACAACGCGTTCGTGCAAACTCAAAAGTTCGAACGCCGGGAACCAGCCAAGCGTTGCAGCCCGCAGCCGAGCGTAACCACCCACTGCGAACAACGATTCGCGAGTCGAATTCCCTGGAGTATTTGTATGCGGAATGATGCGGCGCGGACAATCGGATCATCGTGCGACAGCCCCGAACTCCTCGCCGGAGTTTTTCCCGACGCGTCTCGGTCTCGATTCTAGCCGCTCTTCTTCGGCCTTGCGCCAAGCCCGTCGAGATAGATGAGCACCGCAGCGTCCAATAGATCCTCGGGGCTCATCGGAATCGGACGGCGCGCTTCGTCACCGCGCGCGAAGAGCGACGCAATACCATGCGCTTGCGCCCAAATGTGGAGCGCCATCATCATCGCGGGCGGACGCTTGGCCTCGGGCATGCCTGCAACGAGCGCTGAACACGCGTCTTTCATCACATTGAACGCGCGTTCACCCGCCACATGCAGATCGGGAAACGCCTTGAACGACAGGCCGGATTCAAACATCGCCGAATACTGCGCAGGCTCGAGCCGCGCGAAATCGAGATAGGCGCGCCCCACGCGCTCGAACGCTGTGAACGGATCGGGCGTGCCGCCGGCCCAGGCTTGCTTCAGCTTCGCCTCGAACGCATCGAACGCGCGCCGCGCCACGTCCGCCATTAACGCATCGCGGTCGCGGTAATGCCGATAGGGCGCCGCCGGACTGACGCCGGCCGCACGCGCCGCTTCCGCGAACGTGAACCCCGACGGGCCCTTGAGCGCGATCAAATCGAGCGCAGCCTTCATCAAGGCTTCGCGCAAGTTGCCGTGGTGATAGCCGCGCCGGCTTCCGGGAGGCGGTTCGTGATCCCAAGTCATGCGGCGCTTCTAGCGGATTTGGATGCAGTCTGCACGCTCAGCCACCGGGCAAGCGGCCGATTACTTGCAGATATTCTTCAGCCCGGTAAGGCCATGGTGTGCAAGATCGAGATGGAAATGGTCGGCGTGTAAGCTGTTGTAGTTCGGACCAAGAACCGTCATGAAATATTCGCAGGCCCCGTTATGCACGTTGCGCAGGAAAGCTTGCTCGCCTTCCGAGCCGCCCCATCCGCGCTGAACACTGATCGACCGGCCGTCCGCCAGAATGAAGCCACCGACGTCGATGGCGTTCGCATAGGCGTGCTCCGAGATCGTCGCCCCGTCGACGCTGTTCATCGCCCTGCACGAATAGGACGCGAGTACCGTCAGGCCAACGAGTTCCTGGCGAAAATGACGCCGCGCCGCCGGTTCGACGACGTCTCGCACCCAGCTATCGATCTGCGGGATCATCGGGCAGCGAAGCGAAGCTGGCGGTCGGAGTTCGACACGGCCGTTATCCGCAGCCGACATCTCGAATGGACTTTCCGCGCCGCAAACGCTCGGACCACCGAGCGCCGACCGGGGACGAATGAACGCCGTTTGCCTGACCGCGCCCGACGCAAGGCACGCCCTCTCTTCCGGCGAGCGCCAAGGATCGTCTTTGACCACGAAATTCGGCCCCGTGGCGCAGCCCCATAGCAAGCCGAGCCCCGAAAGCATCAGGACGGCGACAGGAAAAAATACGCTGAGACGAAAACGCGAGACCATGACGGGGGCAGTAGACGGCGTTAGGGTTAACGGCGCGTTAAGACGTGGATCGTCACGGATTATCGCTGCGTTTTCAGACGGATTTGGGCCTCGGGCTTGTCGAACCGAAGGCGGAGTGCGGCGGACTCGCGGCGGCCAGCCGTCGTGGCCGTCAAGCCGCAGACGGCCCCCTCGGAAAAGTTATCCACATTCAATAGGACCCAGACATATCCCTGAAATCCTCCCGTCATTGAGCACAGTTATTTGGCAAAGCGCCCCCGGAGATGCTGGGGCGGGCTCGAACTTGTACCGCGTGCGAGCCGGAATAACCGTCCTCGCGTTCTTCGATCGGGCATGTACCGCGTACCGATCAGAGACGCTTCGGGCGGGTCAGCAAGCTCTCGGCGGGGCTATCGATTGAGCCTCGGTGCGGGCGTGGGCCTGGCCGACCTAGATCCCGGCGTCGCGATTATCCCCCGTGTCCGCCCGGTCATCAGGTCGCCCAGGTCGCGTCCGTCGGCTCAAATCGAATCGCTTGCCAGAAAAGCCAACGTCTCGGCTTTGAAACTTCTGTCGCCGACGGCCCGATTGTGGTCCTTGCCCGGAATGGCATAGGCACGCGCGCCTGGAATGAGCTTCGCGAGATCTTCCGCCGACCCGCCGATCACATCGGTATCGCCGACAGCGACGAGCACGGGAGCCGCGATTTCGCCCGCCATCTCCGCCGAGATCGGCGCGCGCGACGACCGGATGCACGCAGCAAGCGCTTTCAAATCACTCTTCGTCTGCTCGGCAAATGCACGAAATGTCCGCGCAGCCGGGTTCGTAACTTCCTCGATGCTGGAGGCTTCGAGCGCACGCGCGATCGGCCCGGTTCCCGCCATGCCGCGAACCATGTTGATGCCGAGACCGCCAAAAACGACGTGCACCACCCGATCGGGATGCGACAACGCCAGGAAGGCCGCAATCCGCGCGCCCATCGAGTAGCCGATCACATGCGCCCGCGCGACGCCCACATGGTCGAGCAGCCGGCGCGCGTCTTCCGCCATCAGCGGCGCCCCGTAGTCGACGAGTTCATAAAGTTTCTGGCTCTCGCCATGCCCGCGATTGTCGAACGCGATGACGCGGTAACCGGCCTTGGTGAGGAACGTGACCCACCCCGTATTCACCCAGTTCGTCGCCACATTGGAAGCGAAGCCGTGGATGAGCAGAACCGGAAGCTTTCCGTCGTCGCCGCCGCCCGTATCGAGGTAGGCGATATCGACGCCGTCGCTGTCAAAGTGGTCCATGCCGCCCGCCACCGCTCAACTGCCGGAAGTTTTGGAGTTTTAAAGCTTTTATGTCCCCTACCATCATCGATGCCACGAGGATATGGTGCGGCCAAACATCTCCTGTCGCGGAAGGGTGAAGCATGGCCGGGGCCGTAATCCCACACTTGGCAAACGATGCTGGCGCAGAGCGAATCTTCGTTGGCGTCAAAGAGTTCAATTGCATGGGCGCACGCGCGCCGTTCGACCATCCGCATGTCTATCTCGACATGGGTCAGGACAATCAAATTCTCTGCCCCTATTGCTCGACGCTCTACATCTTCGATCCGCGCCTGAAGGCCGACGAAAGCGATCCGAAGGGCAGCCTCGTAGCTGACGCTGCTTAACGCCATGAAGCCCGGCCGCGGTATCGCCTCGGACAAAGGTTGATGACAGCGGACCTGGGAAGCGCCGTCGTCGCCGGCGCCGGCATCGGCGGACTTGCTGCAGCAATTGCGCTCGCCCGGAACGGCATCGACGTCCAAGTCTGCGAGCGCCGTTCCGAATTCCCCGAAGAAGGCGCCGGTATCCAGATCGGACCGAACGGTGCGCGGATTCTCCGCGACCTCGGCGTCGCCGAGTTCCTGGAAAAAGCCATCGCGACTCCGGACGTATTGAGCGTCCGCGACGGCGCAACCGGCCGCGAGCTGACCCGCCTCCCGCTTGGCCGCTGGATCGCGGAACGCCACGGTGCGCCCTACTGGACAGCCCATCGCCGCGACTTGCATATCGCCCTGAGAGCGCGCGCCGCAGCCGAGCCGCGCATCACCGTCACACGCGGAACGGAGATCGTCTCCTTCGCCAGCGAACGCGCCGGTGTTCGCGCGATCACCGCTCACGGTGAAACTCTGGACGCGGGGCTTCTCGTCGGCGCCGACGGCCTCTGGTCGGCACTCCGCGATGAGATCAACGGCAGCAAAGCCGCTTTGATCCCGGTCGGTAAAACCGCCTTTCGGAGCGTCGCACCAGCCGAGGATTTGCCGTCAGACCTTGTACCCAATGCCGTGCATATTTGGCTCTCGCCGGGCGCGCACGCGGTTCACTACCCGGTCAATGGTGGCCGCGACATCGCACTCGTCGTTATCGCTGATGACCCATTACGCGTTGAAGGCTGGGATTCTCCCGCCGTCGCCGACGCTGTGAAATTGAAAGTTCGCCTCTTCGCCGAACCGCTCCGCACACTTGTCAACGGGGCGGCCAATTGGAGGAGCTGGTCGCTCTACCGTATGCCGCCGCTCGACCGTTGGACATCCGGCCGCGCCGCACTGCTGGGCGACGCCGCGCATCCCGTATTGCCGTTCCTCGCACAAGGCGCCGTCATGGCGCTCGAGGATGCGGTGACCTTGGCGCGCTCTATCGCCTCCCGAAAAGGCGAAATCGAAACAGCGCTCGCCGAATACGAACAGGCTCGCCGCACGCGCGTCGCAAAGGTAGCTGAAGCTTCCGAGCGAAACGGCCGCATCTATCACATGCAAGGCGCGATGGCGCTCGCACGCAACGCAACGATGAAGCTCGCGTCCCCAAATCGTGTCATGGCCGGCTTCGACTGGCTCTACGGCTGGAAACCGGGACCGTGCTGATGCGATGGCCGTCTCTTCTGCCGAAACGCAACGACACCGTGACGCTCGGCGTTCAGGGGATCGTTGTCGATGAGGCATCGCGCGTGCTCCTCGTTCGCCACGGCTATCGCGCCGGCTGGCATTTCCCGGGCGGCGGCGTGGAACGCGGCGAGGAAATCGAAACGGCGATTGCGCGCGAGCTGCTCGAAGAAACGGGCGTCATCATCTCAAAACCGCCAAGCCTCATCGGCATTTACTCGCATTTCGACGACTATCCGGGCGATCACATCGTCCTTTTCAAGATCGACCATTGGCGACGCGAAAGGATCCCGCCCCCGAACGCCGAAATCGCCGAGCACGGCTTCTATGCGCTCAACGCACTACCAGAACTCCTGTCGCCGGGGGCGTCGCAACGGCTGAAGGAAGTCTTCGGCAAAGGCGAGCAATCATCCGCATGGTAGCCATCGCCCCGGCGAGGCTATCGCTGTCAAATTTTCGACGCTAGAAAGACCGGCCCACAGAATTACAATCTGCCCACCCCTTATTGATAAGCGCAACCTTTGATAAACACACCCATGGAATTTTGGAGCGCGATCACCGCAAACTTCCTCATTGCGTTCCCCGCGCTGTTTTCGATTGTGAACCCGCTGGGCGGAGCGCTGATCTATAGCCAAATCACGATCGGCCGGCCTGTGTCAGAACGAACATGGCTCGCGTGGCGCGTCGCCTTCTACTCGGCGATTGTCATGCTCGTTTCACTTTTGATCGGCGCCACGCTGATGAGCTTTTTCGGCGTCAGTATCGATGCGCTGCGGGTTGCAGGCGGCACAGTCGTCGCCGTCAGCGGCTGGCGCATGTTGTACAATCCGCAGGAAACCGAAGATCGCAAGCAAGATCACGCGACGGCCGATAAGGCTCGCGCATGGGGCAGCGACGTTGCCTTTTTCCCGCTGACGATGCCGTTCACGACGGGCCCCGGAACAATCTCGGTCGCGATCGCTTTGAGCGCCACGCGTCCCACGTCACCTGTCGCCGAGCTGTTGCCCTTCTATGCCGGCGTCTGCGGCGCCGCGCTCGCCATCGCTTTGCTCGTCGGCATTTGTTACGCTTACGCCGAGCGCGTTGTCGATTTGCTAGGGCCCGCGCGCGCGCGCATTCTCACCCGGCTGTCTGCGTTCCTGCTGCTCTGCATCGGCGTGCAGGTTCTGCTTACCGGCGTCCAGGGAGCGCTGGAGCACGTCATCGCCGCGAAACACTAGCCGAGCGTAGCCTTTTCGGCGACGAGATCGGCCGCTTCGCGCATGCTCGCGCCTTTGAGCAGCAGCCCGAACCACGCGAACAGCTCGCGCGAAATCGGATTCTCGGCAACCCGCCATTCCGGGTGCCACTGCACGGCAAGAACGCGTTCGCCACCGGCCGGGCGAATGCCCTCGATAACGCCGTCAGCGCTCGTCGCTTCAACGGCGAGCTTATTCCCGAGATCGTTCACGCCCTGAAAGTGCGCCGAGTTGACGACGATCGACGATCCTCCCAGCGCGCGTTCCAGGATGCCGCCTGACGTGAGATCGACGCGATGCTCCAACTTGAACATGTCCGCGATCGGCAGCCCCAACGGGGTATGGTGAATTTGCGCCCGCTGCGCTTCCCCGAGATCGCGCCTGAGCGTCGCGCCATAGGCAACCGCGATTTCCTGGAAGCCGCGGCAGATCCCGAGCACCGGCCGATCCTGCTCTACCGATTCTGAAATGAGCCGGAACGCCATCTCGTCACGCCGGGGATCGAATGGCCCATCCCCCTCGTCCGCGCTCCGGTAAAGGTGAGGGGCGACGTTGGAAGGACTTCCCGTCAGCAGCACGCCGTCCAGCCTGCTCAGAATGGATGCCGCGTTCGAAATATCCGGCAGCGAGGGCACCAGCACGAAGTCCGCGCCGACGAACGGCGCTGCGCGAAGGTAGCGCTCGGCAACGCCCTGTACCGGGTCTTCCGGCATGCGTGTGCAGCAAATGACGCCAACGAGAGGCCGACGGGACATGATCCGCTATCCTTCAACATCGCCAGAACGTCTGCCGGATGCATCGAGGTCGAAATCCCGGCAGGCATCGTTATCGACCGGCCCGATACCACCGCCCGGGCAATCGGGCAATCCCGTGACCGGCGGCCGGCACGCGGAACGCGTGTCGCCGGGCACATAGCGAATCCCCCCGCTGTTGCATAACTGAGATTTATCTTCCCCATTTCCCAACGCACAGCCGACCCAATATAGAGTGCGGCAACGATAAGCCGATCTAGGAGTCCAAAGTGGCCGCAGGCTCAAGTTTCGCATGGGAAGATCCGCTGTTGCTGGATGCCCAGCTGACCGAGGATGAAAAGCTGATCCGCGATACCGCGAGATCGTTCGCAGCGCGAAAGCTGCAGCCCCACGTCATCGAAGCCTATGCCCAGGAAAAGACCGACCCCGGCATTTTTCGCGAATTGGGAGATCTTGGTCTCCTCGGCTGCACTCTGCCCGCCGAATACGGCGGCTCCGCATCGAGCTACGTCTCCTACGGCCTGATCGCCCGCGAAATCGAACGTGTCGATTCCGGTTATCGCTCGATGATGAGCGTGCAGTCGTCGCTTGTGATGTATCCGATCCATGCCTACGGCAGCGAAGAGCAGCGCCAGAAATATCTCCCGAAACTTGCAAGCGGCGAATGGATCGGCTGCTTCGGCCTGACCGAGCCCGACGCCGGATCGGACCCCGGCGGCATGCGAACGAGAGCCGAGAAGATTTCAGGCGGCTACCGCCTCACCGGATCCAAGATGTGGATCACCAATTCTCCGATCGCCGACGTCTTCGTCGTCTGGGCCAAATCGGCCGAACACGGCGGCAGCATCCGCGGCTTCATTCTCGAAAAAGGCATGAAAGGCCTTTCGGCGCCGAAGATCTCCGGCAAGCTTTCTTTGCGCGCGTCCGTCACCGGCGAGATCGTCATGGACGGCGTCGACGTGCCCGAAGACGCGTTGTTGCCGAATGCCTCCGGCCTCGCCGGACCGTTCGGCTGCCTCAACCGCGCGCGCTACGGCATTGCTTGGGGCGTGATGGGAGCAGCGGAATTCTGCTTTCACGCCGCGCGGCAGTACACGCTCGACCGCAAGCAGTTCGGCAAGCCTCTCGCCGCCACGCAGCTCATACAGAAAAAGCTCGCCGACATGGAGACCGAGATCACGCTAGGCCTGCAGGCCGCGCTCCGCGTCGGCCGCCTTTTCGACGATGGGCAAATGGCGCCAGAGATGATCTCGCTCATCAAGCGCAACAATTGCGGGAAGGCGCTCGACATCGCGCGCGCGGCCCGCGACATGCATGGCGGCAACGGCATATCGGAAGAGTTCCAGGTCATGCGCCACATGTTGAACCTCGAAACGGTCAACACCTATGAAGGCACGCATGACATTCACGCATTGATCCTCGGCCGCGCCATCACCGGCCTGCAGGCATTCGCATGACGGCATCAGCAGGTACGAAGCCGCTCGCGGGACTGCGCGTCCTCGAGCTTGCGCGGGTCCTCGCGGGCCCCTGGGCCGGACAAACGCTCGCCGATCTCGGCGCGCATGTAATCAAGGTCGAGCGGCCCGAGGGCGGCGATGAAACGCGAACGTGGGGTCCGCCCTTCGTCGAGAGTAACAAAGGCAGCGCCTCAGCCGCATATTTCCACGCAACGAACCGCGGCAAGAAATCGATCGCGCTCAGTTTTGATCAGCCCGCTGGCCTGAATGCGGTGCTGGCGCTCGCGAAAGACGCCGACGTCATTATCGAGAATTTCAAAGTCGGCGGCTTGGCGAAGTACGGCCTCGACTACGCCGCGATAAAGAAAATCAATCCTCGCGTCATTTATTGCTCGATCACTGGCTTCGGCCAGACCGGCCCTTACGCACCCCGCGCAGGCTACGATTACATCGTGCAGGGCATGGGCGGGATCATGGATCTGACCGGCGCGCCGGACGGCGAACCGCAAAAAATCGGCGTCGCGTTCGCTGATATTTTTGCCGGCGTCTACTCGACAGTCGGCATCCTCGCCGCGCTCAATTCCCGCAACGCGACCGGCGAAGGTGCCTACATCGACATGGCGCTCCTCGATACGCAGGTGTCCGTGCTCGCCAACCAAGGAATGAACTATCTCGTTTCCGGAAAACCGCCGCGTCGCCTCGGCAACGCGCATCCGAATATCGTCCCCTATCAGGTGTTCAACGCGGCGGACCGTCCAATTATCATCGCGGCAGGCAACGACGGACAATTCGCTCGCGTCTGCGAAGTACTGGGTCTGTCGGGCCTCGAAGCCGACGAACGCTTCAACACGAACGCACGCCGCGTTACCAACCGCGCGGCTCTCATTCCACTCATCGAAGCTGAAACGGTGAAGAGATCATCCGTCGATCTGTTGGCAGCCTTAGAGGCGGCTGGCGTGCCTGCGGGACCCGTGAACCGGCTCGATCAGACGTTCGCCGATCCGCAGGTCATCGCGCGCCAACTACGCCAGGACCTGACCCGGGCCGACGGAACATCGGTCCCGGCAATCCGCAGCCCGATCGTCATGAATGGCGAACCCTGCGTCGCAACCGTTCCGAGCCCTGAGCTTGGCGAGCACACGTCGGATATCTTGGATTTGCTGGCCGAAGGAAGCGATCCATGGACCGCCTTCCCGAAAGAGGCCGGCTAAATCTCGCGAAGCCTAGGCAGAGCGCTCGAATACGTTCGCGGATGCTTCGGGCCGGTCAGATGCGCATAGGCTGAGATCGGCATCGGCTTGCCGAAAAGATAGCCTTGCAGCTCGTGGCAGCGAACAAGCCGGAGCATCGCAACCTGCTCGTCCGATTCCACGCCTTCCGCCACGACGCGCAATCCCATGGCGCGCCCGAGCCCAATGACGGAATTGACGATCGCGCCCGCATCCGAATTGTTGGTCATGTCGGACACGAAACTGCGGTCGACTTTGATCCGGTCGAACGGAAATGCCCTGAGCGTACTGAGCGACGAATATCCGGTCCCGAAATCGTCGATGGCGACGCTGACACCGAGATCCTTGATCTCGCGCAACGTCATCTTGGCCGTCGCCAGGTCCTGGATGAAAAGGCTCTCGGTCACCTCGACCTCGAGACGTTCCGGTGCAAGACCCGTTTCTGACAGCACGTCCTTCACGAGCTGCGCGAAATCGGCCTGGACGATCTGAGCCGCTGAAACGTTGACCGCAACTCTGAGCTGCGCCGTCCAGCGCGCGGCTTCCCTGCAGGCTTCACGCAGCACGAAGGCGCCCATGGGAATGATGGCGCCACTCGCTTCGGCGGCCGGAATGAAATCCGCGGGAGATATCGAACCGTGCTCCGGATGGTTCCACCGGAGCAGAGCTTCGAAGCCGCCGACCGCGACCGTTCGGGCATCGACCTGTGGCTGGAAAACGATCGACAGCTCACCCTTGTCGATAGCGAGCCCCACGTCACGCTGCATGATGCGGCGCCGATGCTGCTCGCGCTGCATCGCCGACTCAAAGAGCGCGTACCCGCATCCACCTCTCTTGACGCAGCGCCGTGCCGTCTCGGCATGCGCTAGCAGAGCATCCTGATCCTTTCCGTCTGCAGGGAAATTAGAAACGCCGACGACCGCTTCGACGGAAATCCGCTCGCCGCTCTCAAGGTCGTAGCGGCCGCTCAAGCCCTCAACGATCTGGCGGGCGAACTCTTTGCATGCGCCATCCTCTGGGTCGACCGTCTTGGCAACCAGAAACTCATCGCCGCCCAGACGGACGATCAAATCGGACTCGGATGCAACCGATCTGAGACGATCGGCAACTTTCCTGAGCACGATGTCTCCGACCGAATGCCCGTGAAGATCGTTGATCGCCCTGAAATCGGCGAGGTCGACATGGAAAATGCCGACGGACCGCTCCATTTCCGAAGCCCGCTGCAGCGCCAGCGTAAGCCGCTTCCGAAGCGTCGCGCGATTGCCGAGTCCCGTCAAAGGATCGAAAAACGCTAGCTCGTTGAGCTGCGATCGCGCATCCGTGCTCTCGATCGCCATTGCGCAGATGTTCACGCACTTGGAAACGATCAGACGCTCGAGGTCGCTCGCTCCGCGCGATTTGCGAAAATAAAATGCGAAAGCCCCGAGCACCCGTCCGTCGGGCGCCTCGATGGGACTCGACCAACAAGCACGCAGCCCGTGGTGCAACGCGTGATTCTTGAAATCTTCCCAAAGTGGATCGGTTTGAATGTCCTGAACTTCAACCGCCTCCCTCCGGAAAATTGCCGTACCGCAGGAGCCGACATTGGGCCCGATGGTAATCCCGTCCACCCATCCGCCGGCTCCGGGGAGGCTCGGGCCTGCAATGAAGCTGAGGCGGCCGTCGTCGTCGACGCTGATAACGGAACAGATGACTTCGGGAGCGAGCGCTTCGACTTCATGGCAAAGCATGGTCATCACGTTCAGGAGGCTTTCGCCGGATGCAATTCCGACAAGCATCTCCCGTTGAAGAGTTTGCAGCCTCTCCTTGACGTAATCAGCATTTGCAAGCGGGGCGCCGCTCAACATCATGGCTCGGCAATTTCTCTGAGGCGTCGCACGACATCTACCTGTAGGACACGAGCACTCTGACCGGTATGTAAAGAAAAAGTTGCGGAGAGTTTAATCTGAAGTCCACCTATGTTTTTGCGAGTACCATCAGAGATGAAATCGACAATTTGGCTAACAAGCCTTTGCCGATCGGTGCCGAATTGAAACGCCCCGCCGACCGATATCACCGCTGCTCGGCATCATCGCAAACGAAACATTAACGCCGGCGGAAGGGGTTCCCAAATCCGTCGCTGATACCCCGCGCCGAGTTCGCGGACGGAGTGAGAAAGGGAAGCTATAGCGGTAGGACGCCGCAGCCCAAATATCGTCAAATTCAGGTCTCGCCGCCGGGGCATGATCCGGGTCTTGGATGACCATCCGGCAGAACAGTCTGACCCCGCCGGAGGGCCTCTCGCGCGCCTAGTTGAAATATCCCCATTCCTAGCAGATATAGGCGACGCCACACCGTTATTTCCCACCCACCTAGGTCACACCGGAATAACATGCCCTTGATGCTTGACCGTCGACACGTCTTGGCTGGCGCCTTAACCAGCGCCGCGGTGGGATGGAGCAGCTCCGCAATGAGCGATGCACCGATTGGCGCCGCCGTCCTCGGATCGCCGCAGCCGTTTTCTTTCGACGACCTGAAGCAAAGAGCGAAAACCTTATCTCAGGCCCCCTACGCCCCTCCGCCCCAGCCGGACGCCGGCGATCCGCTGCGGGGCATGACTTTCGATACGTTCGCCCAGGCAGTCTACAAGCCGGAAATGGAGCTCTGGCGGGACGTGCCGGGCGCCCAGACCGTGCGGCTCTTCCCTCAAGGGCGGTTCTACGCGGAGCCAGTCGGCATCTACGTGCTCGAGAATGGCTCGGCCCGCGAGGTGGTTTACAACCCCGACTACTTCAATATGCCGGCGGATCATCCGCTCAGAAAATTGAAGTCGGCGGGTTTTGCCGGTTTTCGATTGATGAGCCGGGGCGGCCAGAGCGATTGGCTCGCCTATCTCGGCGCTTCCTATTTCCGCGCCTCCGACCCCTACGACCAGTATGGCGGATCGGCGCGAGGATTGGCCATCAACACCGGCGAGCCCGAAGAATTCCCGCGCTTCACCAACTTCTGGCTGGAGCCCAATGGCAGCGGCATGACCATCTACGCCCTGCTCGAGAGCAAGAGCGTGACCGGCGCCTACCGGATGGACAGCCGGCGCATCGAAGGGGGCCAGGGCGGCGCTATCCAGGACATCGAGTGCGAGCTCTATTTCCGCGCTCCCGTTCGTTTGCTCGGCATCGCCCCGTTGACCGGCATGTTCTGGTACGGCGAAAATTCCGGGCATTTCCGGGGCGACTGGCGCCCGGAGGTTCACGATTGCGACGGCCTCTCCATGTGGACCGGCCGCGGTGAACGCATCTGGCGGCCGCTTTCCAATCCGCCCCGCATCGTCACCAATAGCTTCCTCGACGACAATCCCAAGGGTTACGGGCTGATCCAGCGCGACCGCAACTTCGAGAACTACCAGGACGACAGCCTATTCTATGACAGGCGGCCAAGCATGTGGGTCGAGCCGTTATCTGGCTGGGGCAAAGGCGCCATCAAGCTCGTGCAGTTGCCGACGCCGAACGAAACCGAAGACAACATTGTCGCCTTCTGGAATCCCGAACAACCGATCGTGGCCGGATCGGTCATCAACGCGCGCTATCGGTTGTATTGGGGTCTGGATTCGCCGCCGACCGGCGACGTCGCCCGCATCGTCGCCACACGCGTAGGCATCGGCGGTCTCGGCGGACGCGACCTCGATCTCCGCCACACCAAGCCGGGCTCGCGGAAATTCATGATCGACGTGGAAGGCAAGACCTTGGAGGACGAGGTTCGCTACGGCGGCCTGGAGACGATCGTCACGACATCCCACGGCACGATCAGCGGCGTCGAAGCATTTCCCGTTGTCGGCACCAAGCGCTGGCGCATGATGTTCGACTTGGGCGACCTCGACGGCCAGCCCGCCGATCTCCGCGCTTTCCTTGCGAAGAAGGGGGAAGCGCTGAGCGAAACCTGGCTCTATCAGGCTTTCCCCTGACGGGGTCGTGCACCACGTCGTCGGCTAAGATCGTCTTTAAAGGCCTTTAGAGAGAACGCGCGGAACGATCGCCCCGCAGCGAGGTTCAGTGTCGTGGGGGCCGGAAGCATGCGCTTCCGCCTTTCTCCGCAATGATCTCCTCGTCTAGCGATCGGAGGCATCGGCTGCACATGGTCACCACGGACCAATTGCGAGCGCTCTTTCCCGAAGCTGCAAACCTCAAGGCCCATTCCCCGCCCGCCCCCATCGATCAGCGCGATATACTGGTCGACGGCGCACTCAAGCGCTGGACCGGCGAAACCATTCCCGTCCGCTCCGCGATCTGCGCGCGCAAACCTGATGGAACTCTCGAACAGATCCCGCTGGGAAGCTATCCGACGGCGGGAATTCCGGAGGCGATGGAAGCGCTAGCTGCAGCCGTTGAAGCCTACGACGACGGCCGGGGCGAATGGCCTACGATGGCAGTCTCCGAGCGCATCGCCTGCATGCAGGAATTCACGCGGCTGATGATGGAGAGCCGAGCCACGATCGTCGAACTCATCATGTGGGAGATCGGCAAGAGCCGCGTCGATTCCGAAAAGGAGTTCGACCGCACCATCGACTACATCAAGGCGACTATCGAAGCGCTGAAGGAACTCGACAACGCCAACTCGCGCTTTTTGGTGGTCGAAGGAACGATCGGCCAAATCCGCCGAACGCCGCTCGGTGTTGTGCTCTGCATGGGCCCCTATAATTATCCGGTGAACGAAACGTTCGCGACGCTCATCCCTGCGATGATCATGGGCAATTCCGTCGTCTTCAAACCGCCGACATATGGCGTGCTTCTGTTCAATCCCCTGCTCCAGGCCTTCAAGAAAGCGTTCCCGCCGGGCGTCATCAACACCGTTTACGGCAAGGGCGAGGAAATCGTCCCCGCACTGCTCGAATCCGGAAAAATCAACGTCCTCACATTGATTGGCTCGAGCAAGGTCGCGGACCACCTGAAGAAGATGCATCCGAAGGTGAACCGCCTTCGCGCCATCCTCGGCCTCGACGCAAAGAACGCGGCAATCGTGCTTCCTGACGCCGACATGAACCTCGCCGTGAAGGAATGCGTGACGGGTGCGCTTTCGTTCAACGGACAGCGTTGCACGGCCCTCAAGATGTTGATCGTCCATCGCGACATCGTCGACACCTTCACTGAGCGCCTCGTCGCGGAAGTCGAGAAGCTCAAGATCGGAATGCCTTGGGAAAAGCGCGTGGTGATAACCCCGCTCCCCGACCTTTCCAAAGTTCGGCACATGACGCGGCTCGTCGAAGACGCAAAATCGAAAGGCGCGCGCGTTCTCAATGAGGGCGGCGGAACGGTATGCGGAACGCTCTTTGCGCCGGCCGTCGTCTACCCGGTCAAGGAAAACATGCTCCTGTATCGGGAGGAACAGTTCGGCCCGATCGTGCCTGTCATGTCTTTCGACGATTTGGAAACCGCACTTGAATACGTCATCACGTCCGAGCACGGACAGCAGGTGTCGATCTTCAGTGAAAATCCAGAAACCATCGGCAAGCTTGTCGATCCGCTCGTCAATCAGGTGTGCCGCGTGAACGTCAATTGCCAATGCCAGCGCGGACCGGATGTCTTCCCGTTCACGGGACGCAAGGATTCAGCCGAAGGAACGCTGTCGGTGACGGACGCATTGAGATCGTTCTCAATCCGCTCCATGGTTGCCGCGAAGCAGACGGACGATTCAAAACGCATATTGAACAAGATCGTCCGCGACCACGACAGCAACTTCATCAACACGGACTTTATCTTCTGATCGGCTCGAACGCGAGGAAGCCGGGGAAAATTCGCCCCCTCCCCGTGCCCGTTCCTCTTCGGGCGGCGCATTAGAGCAGCACGCCACATAATATCTCGCGAAGAGGATCTTTTCGGCGCACAATTAGCTTGACCAACGCCAAGAGAAATAGCACGGCGATGCGGGGAATCCCTTCACCGGAGACGCCATGCAGATCCTTCTGCGAGGAGACTGGAGACAAAGGCTCCGCCTCATTTCAGGGCTGATCCTGTTTGCCTTTGCGACGACCCACTTCCTCAATCACGCCCTCGCGCTATTCGATCTGCAAACGATGTACGAAGTCCAGCAATGGCGCTGGATCGTAACGCGCTCGTGGCCGGGCACGATCATCCTCGCCGCCGCGCTCCTCACACACATCGTGCTTGCGCTCGACAAGCTTTCCGACCGCGCCACTCTGCGCCTTCCGGCGTGGGAATTCATCCAGCTCACCCTAGGCCTCGCCATTCCATTTCTGCTTCTGCCGCACATCGTCAACACACGCTTTGCGCGCGACATCTTCGGAGTGAACGATACCTACCTCTACGAGCTCGCGCGGCTCTGGCCGGACAGTGCCGTGCTGCAAAGCACGCTCCTGCTGGTCGTTTGGATACACGGGTGCATGGGAATTCATTTCTGGCTGCGTCTTTACGCGCCATACCGGAAATTCCAGCCGCTCCTGCTGTTGATCGCCATCGCCATTCCGATCGCGGCGCTTGGCGGCTTCATGGTCGGCGGCCGCGCCGTCGCGCAGATGATCGCCGATCCGAAAACGTTTGAAGAGGTGAAGCAGCTTTCTCATTGGCCAAGCCCCGATAACGCCGACCGCTTGGCTGCCATGCGCCTGATCGTTCGCATCGTCTTCGCAGCGATGCTGACAGCGGCTCTCGGTCTTCTCATCTGGCCGGCAATCCAACGCCGCTACTGGCCGCACTTCATTATCAATTACGTCGGCGGTGGTTCTGCGAACTGCACATTCGGACCGACGTTGCTCGAAATCAGCCGGATGAACGGCATCCCGCACGCATCCGTTTGTGGTGGCCGCGCCCGCTGTTCCACATGCAGGGTCCGGGTCGAGGAAGGCATCGACGCTATTCCTCCGGCAACGTTTCCCGAAGCAGTCACGCTTGCGAGCATCGGAGCGCCCCAGAACGTGCGCCTCGCCTGCCAGGTGAGACCGCGCGGCCCAATGACGGTCACAAGGTTGCTCAGGCCATCCACGGCAAGTCCTGCGGATGCAGATGAAGCGGAGCGCGGTTCCGAGGGCATCGAAAAGCCGCTAGCCGCTTTCGTGCTCGACTTGCGCGATTTCACGCGGCTCTCACAGAAGAAAATGCCTCACGACATCGTCTTTATGCTGAACGAAGTCTTCGCCGCGGCAGGTAGCGCCATCGCCGTCCACGATGGTTGGATCGATAAGTTTATCGGCGACGGGCTGCTCGCTGTGTTCGGCGAAAAGCATGGCATTGAAATCGGCTGCCGCCAGGCGCTCAGAGCCGCGCGAGACATCGATCTCGCACTGGACCACATCAATGCCAAGATGGAAGCTGAATTCGGACGGCCCCTTCGCGTCGGCATTGGCATCGAGGCCGGTCCGCTATTAATGGGACGGATTGGCTTCGGCCCGAACGTCGACATGACTGTGATCGGCAGTGCCGTGAACGTCGCGAGCCGCCTCGAAGCCGTCGCCAAAGACAAGGGCGCCCAGGTCGTCATATCCCGCGAGGTCGCAAGGCTCGCCGGGTGGACGCCCGCTCCCGAACTCCTCTCCAAAGTGGATATTCGCGGCGTCAGCGAACCCCTCGAGATCGTCGCGATCCCGCGCGGCCGCGATCTCCCGGCAAGTCTCCTTGCCTCCATTGAGGACGTGGACGAGCGCGTCGTCGGCAGAGCGGCCTTTTGAGGCACCGCCCGAGCCGTCGCGTTTGCGGTGCAGTAAAACTATGAAAAATCTAGTGATATTCCGTTTCCGCATAACGGTTATTCCTTGCCCGTGCGTTGCGGACACCCATCATTTCGCACATGCACAACGAGTGCCGGGATGGCAAACGCGAGTGAAGGTGCGATGGGCAAACCTGAATTTATTGGCAAGAAGTCGAAAGCGGCCGGTGGCTGGGGCGCGCTGAAGAGCTGCGGAAAGAAGCTGCTCGCGAGCGGCACACCGCTTTCCGGCGCCGTGACGATGCTGAAAGCCAATCAGCCGGATGGCTTTGACTGCCCTGGCTGCGCCTGGGGCGACCCCGAGCACGGCTCATCATTCGAGTTCTGCGAAAACGGCGTGAAAGCCGTCGCCTGGGAATCGACCGACAAACGCGTCAAGCCGGACTTCTTCAAGAAGCACACGGTCAGCGAGCTTCGCACCTGGACCGACTACGACCTCGAGCGCGAAGGCCGCTTGACCCATCCGATGCGCTACGACGCTGCGACCGACCGCTACGTGCAAGCCGGCTGGGACGAAGCCTTCGGTGAAATAGCCGGCGTCCTGAATAGCCTCGACAGCCCCGACCGCGCTGAATTCTACACCTCCGGCCGCGCGTCGAACGAAGCCGCCTTCATCTATCAGCTCTTCGTGCGCCTCTACGGCACGAACAATTTTCCTGACTGCTCGAACATGTGCCACGAGGCGAGCGGCGTCGCGCTCGACCAGGCCGTCGGCATCGGCAAAGGCACGGTCATGCTCGAGGATTTCGAGAAGGCCGACGCGATCTTCGTCATCGGACAGAACCCCGGCACGAACCATCCGCGCATGCTCGGCGATCTCCGCCGTGCGGCCCTCCGCGGTGCCCGCATCGCCGTCTTCAACCCGGTGCGCGAGAAAGGCCTCGAACGCTTCGCCGACCCTCAGGACAAGCTGGAAATGATCACGGGCGGCTCGACGCCGATCGCCAGCGAATACTTTCAAGTCCGCGTCGGCGGCGACATGGCCGCGGTACGCGGTATGGCGAAGGCCGTCTTCGCTGCAGATGACGCGGCACTCGCTGCGGGACGCCCGTCGGTCCTCGATCACAGCTTCCTGAAGCAGCACACATCGGGATTTGAATTCTATAAGGCGAGCGTCGACGCAACGACGTGGGACCAGATCGAAAGTCAATCCGGCCTGTCGCGAGCACAGCTCGAAGAGCTCGCGCAAATCTATATCGGATCGAACAGAACGATCTGCACGTGGGCGATGGGCGCGACGCAGCATCGCCACTCGGTCGCCACCATCCGCGAAATTGCGAACTTCATGTTCCTGCGTGGCAACATCGGACGGCCGGGCACGGGGCTGTGTCCGGTGCGCGGCCACTCGAACGTTCAGGGCGATCGCACGGTCGGCATAAACGAGAAGCCGCCGCGCCAATTCCTCGATGCACTCGAAAAGGAACTCGGCGTTTCAATGCCGCGCCGTAACGGCCACAACGTCCTGGCAGCAATCGGCGCGATGCTCGATGGATCAGCACAGGCCTTCATCGCTCTCGGCGGTAATTTCGCCCGCGCGACGCCCGACAGCCCGTTGATCGCCAAAGCGCTGATGAACCAGAAGCTCACCGTCAATATTGCGACGAAGCTCAATCATTCGCATCTGCTTCCGGGTAAGGTCAGCTATATTCTGCCCTGCCTCGGACGCACCGAAATCGATCGCAATGCCGACGGCGTCGCGCAAATCGTGACCGTCGAAGACTCGATGAGCATGGTACACGGATCGGGCGGCATCAACCGGCCGGCTTCGCCCGAGCTTCGCTCCGAAATCGGCATCATCGCCGGCATCGCGGAAGCAACGGTTGGATCGGCGACCGTTGATTGGAAGGGCCTTGCGCATCACTACGACCGCATCCGCGATCTGATCGCACGCACCATTCCTGGCTTCCACGATTACAACAAGCGTGTTCGCCGCCCGCGTGGCTTCCGCCTGCCCAACGGCGCCGCGGAACGCATCTGGCATACACCGTCGCAGAAAGCGACCTTCTCGAGCGCAGAGCTTCCCGACCGGACCGAGCACCAGCTCGCGATCGCCGAGCAAGGCACGTTCGTCCTCCAGACGTTCCGCTCGCACGATCAATATAATACGACTGTCTATGGCCTCGATGATCGCTACCGCGGCGTCTA
Source organism: Hyphomicrobium sp. (assembly GCF_019753045.1). Taxonomy (GTDB): domain Bacteria; phylum Pseudomonadota; class Alphaproteobacteria; order Rhizobiales; family Hyphomicrobiaceae; genus Hyphomicrobium_B. The sequence goes on along the minus strand of NZ_JAIELN010000006.1, from coordinate 110,298 downwards.
CGGAGAGCGCCGCGTGGTCTTCGTCAATCCGACGGACCTCGCGGAAATCGGTGCCGAAGCCGGCGATCGCGTCGACATCATCGGACGGCATGATGACGGCGTCGAGCGGATCGCGGAAAGCTTCCGCGTCGTTCCCTATGAACTCCCGCGCGGCTCGGTCGCCGGTTATTATCCCGAGCTGAACGTGCTCGTCCCGCTGTCGATCGCCGGTGCCGAGAGCGATACGCCGACTTCGAAATCGGTGCTGGTGTCGTTCCGCCTCTCCGGGCAAGCTAAGGCCGCATGAGCGCGGACGGCGAAGACGAAATCACGGAAGAAACGATTCTCGAGGCCGTCTCGGCCTTGAGATCCGAAGAGGCGGCGCTATCCCCCTTGGGGGCCGCAATACTCGCGGCCCTGCATTTCGGCATCGCCAACGACACCAGAACTTTTTCCAGAAAATTCGACATCGCGCACGCACTTGCACTTCGCGAGATCACGGCGCTTTCCGGCGACCTCGGGCTTGTTACCGTCGTCGGGCGAAATCCGCGCACGCAACGCACCGAACTCGCATTGAGCGAGCAAGGTCTGCACCTCTTGTCGCGTGCGACAGGAACACAATGAATGCTGCCTTAACGACGGCACTTTCTCACGTTACGCACGGTCTTCCCTTCAACCTCGGCTGATCGGCATATGCTTTGAGCATTGCTTATGTCCGATGCCGCTCCTTCTTCGATCTGACACGTACATGTGCTACAACGTTGCAAGTGGGGGAGAACATTCGGAGGCACCGATGGACTCTTCTCACGCCTACCAGCCCGAAGCCCTCGAACGTATGACCCTGGTCCTCGCGCGCGCCGCAAAGGAACTCCGCCTCGACGGCACGCGCCCCGGCGAAATAGAGCGGCTAGCCGCTTGCATTCTCTCGATCGGAAATAGGTACAGCGACGTCAATCGTCTGCTGGAGAAAGCCGTGCGCCTGTATCTTCGCGCTAAGCCTCTCGGCGTCGAAACATCTCGTCGGAGCCGTTCCGAAACGATCTCAGTCTGCTAACTAATTGCGGGGTGAGAGACTCGGGATGACGTCGTTGTCGACATCCGTTCCGGACAACACGCCTGTGCGCTCCGACAGGCTTCTGTCGCTGTGGAAGCTGTAGGCAACAGCGGCAATACCGGCGACGACAACAAGCGCCAGAAGCCATGGAAATCGGACGCGCGGCGAGGAAGCACGCTCCGATTGCCCTTCGATCTTCTCGGGTGTAACGGCCATAGCATCCTCCTGGGTTCGCCCATCTGGCAAAAACCCATGCTCGGCCCTCAGGTTCCACAAGTCCGGCTAGTGCGCGCCCCACGGCATGACGGGGACGGTCGAAATAGCGTTATAGGGTGAGCCTTCGATTAACCGATCGCTGATCGCCACGTAAACGAGCGTATTGCGCTTCCTGTCCACCGTCCGGAACACGTGAGTGTGCTTAAAGAAAAGCGACGTGCTCGCCGAATACACTTCGGCTTGATCGGGAAGTTTCGAAATGTCGGCGCTGATCGGTCCGACCTGCCGGCACGCGATGGAAAACATCGAAGGATCTTCGGCCAAGCCGAACGTCCCTTTGAGACCGCCCGTTCGCGCCTGACTGATATGGCACGCGACGCCCGGCGCCTTCGGATCATCGAAGCCGCTTACACAGACTTTATCGTTTGCACCGACGATTCGAAATGTCGTGCTGACGCAGGCAATGTCATCCGCCCTGGCGCCCCAAGCCGAAAGCATCAAAAAGACGATAGCGGCCGGAAAATATTTCATCACTTTCTCCCTCGCACCTGATTGTCGGCGCTCGGGGAAAGTGGATATCACGGCCTCGCTGCGCAAGAAGGCCTGCGGCTTCTGCCGTTGCGATCAATCACTCACTTTATACGATATGCGTGTCGCGCCTCGGCAATCTCCGCGCTCAAATCCGAGACAAGTATGCGACTACCGCTGTCTGAGATATCGCGCGGGCACATCTCCAGCATTGACAAGTGCCTCGATGCAGTCTCTCGAAAGCACCCTGCGATTGCTCTCGAAACATCTACGCAGCTCGGAACTTCCCTGCTTGTACTTTCCACAGAGGCTGCTGTAGTCGGCGGAGCATGCGTCCTTGACCTTCCGGGTGTAGGCCTGGCCCGGCATTCCGAAGAACGTCAGCGCTGCTGCGGAAATTACAATTGTTTGAACTATTTTTATCGTCTTCATCGCTGCCATTCGGACCTGAGCGGCCCACCCCTTATTGTAAATACGCATCCGCCAATGCCACGACATTGAGTTACGTGGCGCGAATTTCAAGCAAATAGAGCACGATGTTGCACATATGCCTCCGGCGACGTAACGGGCCTTTCCTGCAAGCAATCACCGATCCTTGCAACCAGTTTATTGATAACCATGTTCTAGAGGCCAAATAGCGGCCGGGTTGCGGTCGTCGGCACAGTCATTATTGTCCGCGAGCGTAATTCAGATCCGACCTGGGTTTATTAGATTGCGAAAACGTATTGTACCGGTAAGCCGCATCGCAATTTTTCGAAGTTGGCGCCCTCAAAGAAGCTGCGTTTTCGCGGCAGCCGCCTTTGGATTTTCCGTTCTGTCGAGCGCTCATGCCTATGCGGTAAGCGACAGCGTCAGACAGGCGTGTAGAGATGATTACTATCAGCACTGCAGTCAGTACTCGGTCGGCACGGAAGAGCTTCGCCAGTGCATGCGGAAAGTCGGCGACGGCTTATCGACCCCTTGCCTCGTAGCACTCGTGCAGGAAGGGGAAATCACCAAGGAGGATGTCGAACGGCACAACGCCGGGATAGGCGGCAAGAGCTCAGCCAAGAACGTTGCCGACAACACCGGCGCCAAAGCCACCGACGACCCTAAGGACGTAAGCAAAAAGACCGCCCAGAAGAAGCCAAAGATCGCGAAGACGAAAATCGCTGCAGATCCGGCAAACACGAAGAAGGTTTCAAAGAAGGCAAAGACCGGCGCCAAAGCGCCGCCGCCGGTGAAACCGGTCAAGACAGCGGACAAGAACGTCAAGAAGACGAAGAAAGCAGCAAGTTCCGGCGCTGGCGGCCATCTCCGCGAAGCGAAGTTGCCAGCACTCCAAAAAAATGCCGGCAAAAAAGCCTTGACCGCCAAAAACAAAAAGTCTGTGACGAAGCCTGCCGGCGCAAAGCCAAGCACGGCGAAAGCTAGCCCCAACAAAACGGTGAAGAAAGTGACGAAGGCGAAGAAGGTCCCTGAAGAACAGGCTCCCTGAGAAACATTAAAAAATACCGGCCCCGGGGATGCCTGGGGCAAGCGACGTTACGAGGCCACTCATTCTTACGGAGATCTCATGTCAGAGCATCATTTTCACGCCGTCGTCTGGATCGACCACCACGAGGCCCGCATCTTCTATTTCAGCCTATCGGATGCAAACGAGATCGTGGTCCGTCCGAAAGATCCCACGCGCCATATCCACCACAAGGCGAATACCATCGGCAGCGGCCACGCGCCCGAAGATCCCGATTTCTTGCAACGCGTAACGGACGCACTGGCCGACGCCGGAGCGATACTTGTCCTTGGCCCGGCGACCGAAAAGCTCGCTCTCATGAACCATATCGACCGTCGCGCACCTGCGCTCAAGTCCAAAATACGAGGGGTGGAAACAGTCGATCATCCGTCAGACGGCGAGATTCTGGCGCTCGCACGCAGGTTCTTCAAAGACGATCACATGGAACCGCCGCGCGTCCAGTAACTAAAAAATAATCACCCGACGGGACGCTGCAATCAATGGACCTGACCGGATCGAACGCCCTCCTTGGCGACAGATCGATCTTATGACGGTAGTCTCCTCACGGAACGACTTTCTCGACGGATCATGCCGCAAGCGAAAGAGTATTCATGTCGAACAGAGATCCAATGACCTGGATGTTGGCCGAAGCCGTGGAAACCTTGACGCGCGCGGAGCGTATGCACCGGCAGATTTTTTCTCTGCAGCGATCCGAAGCCAGGAACGAGCCTGCTTGGGAACCTCCAATTGATGTGCTGGAGACGGAGCGGGAAATTCTCGTCTTTGTCGCTCTTCCGGGCGTCGATCCGGAAATGGTCGAAGCCTCGATCGAGGACGGCATTCTCATCGTATCGGGCCGCCGCGTTGTCCCGCCACAGCTTCGCAACGCCGTGATCCATCGCCTCGAACTTCCGCAAGGCCGCTTCGAGCGTCGCGTGCAGTTGCCGGCCGGCCGGTACGGCGTCCGCCAATTCGTATCGAATGGCTGTTTGGTATTCTCGCTGACCAAGGCAGGTTGAGGTAATTTCAATGATACTCGGTGACTCGAACTCCGCCGGCGCGAGCGACCACGCCGCCCCCCGGACAGGAAACGGCGCTCCAAATATCGCCCTGCCGTCAGACGCTCTGATCGTCCTGCCGGTCCGCAAAGTCGTGCTTTTTCCGGGCCTCATTCTTCCGATCTCCATCGGCCGCGACAAATCGATCGCGGCGGTCCAGCAAGCAGTGCGGGAAGAGCGCCAGATCGGCCTGTTCCTGCAACGCGATGCCGATAACAACGATCCGGGACCCGACGATCTCTATCGCATCGGCACGCTTGCCAACATCGTTCGCTACCTCGCGACGCCGGACGGAAACCACCATCTCGTCGTCCAAGGCGTCCAGCGAATTCGCATCGAGGACTTTCTCCCGGCCACGCCGTTTTTGGTCGCGCGCGTCGTCCATATTCCAGAGCCCGACACGAAATCGACCGAAATCGAAGCGCGCTTCCGCAATCTCAAAAGCCAGGCGCTCGAAGCGGTGCAGCTTCTTCCGCAATCGCCGCCGGAATTGGTAACGGCCATCGAGAATACGGCGACGCCCGCGGCCCTCGCCGACATGGCCGCCGGATACATGGACATCACGCCCGAAGACAAACAGGCAATCCTCGAAACAGTCGATCTTTCGACGCGCATCGAGCGCGTCTCGACCTTGCTCGCCGAGCGCATCGAGGTGATGCGAATTGCACAGGAGATTGGCCGTCAGACGAAAGCCGCGTTCGACGACCGTCAGCGCGAAGCGGTGCTGCGCGAGCAAATGGCGACGATCCAGCGTCAACTCGGCGAGGGCGATGGCAAATCGCAGGAAGTAGCCGAACTCAGCGAAGCCATTGCCAAAGCCCAGATGCCCGCCGACGTCGAGCAGCATGCACGCAAGGAACTCGCCCGCTATCAAAGGCTCCCCGAGGCCGCGGCCGAGACCGGCATGATCCGCACCTATCTCGACTGGCTGATCGAGCTGCCTTGGACATTACCCGAAGAAAAGCCGATCGATATCGCTGATGCGCGCCGGATTTTGGACGAAGACCATTTCGGGCTGGACAAGATCAAGACGCGTATCATCGAATACCTCGCGGTCCGAAAGCTCGCGCCGCAAGGCAAAGCGCCGATCCTCTGCTTCGTCGGTCCGCCGGGCGTTGGCAAAACGTCCCTCGGCCAGTCGATTGCGCGCGCGATGCAACGCCCGTTCGTGCGCGTCAGTCTCGGCGGCGTACACGACGAAGCGGAAATCCGCGGCCATCGCCGCACGTACGTTGGAGCGCTCCCGGGCATCATCATTCAGGGCATCAAGAGGGCCGGCGCCCGCAACTGCGTGATGATGCTCGACGAAATCGACAAGATGGGCCGCGGCATCCAAGGCGACCCGTCGGCTGCGATGCTCGAGGTGCTCGATCCGGAGCAGAACAGCACGTTCCGCGACAACTATCTCGGCGTCCCGTTCGACCTGAGCCGCGTCGTTTTCATCGCAACGGCAAACATGCTCGAGACCATACCGGGCCCGTTGCGCGACCGCATGGAGATCATCAGCCTTGCCGGCTACACCGAAAGTGAGAAGCTGCAGATCGCCCGCCGCTATCTTGTCAATCGTCAGCTCGAAGCGAACGGATTGAAACCCGCGCAGGTCACGATCGACGACGCGGCCTTGGCCGCCATCATTCACGGCTATACGCGCGAAGCGGGCGTGCGCGGACTCGAACGTGAAGTCGGCAAGGTATTCAGAAACACCGCCGTCAAGATCGCCGAAGACAGCAACGCCCACGTAGACATCACCCCGGCCAGCCTCACGGATATACTCGGTGCACCGCACTTCGAGAATGAAGTCGCGATGCGAACGAGCGTACCCGGCGTCGCGACGGGACTCGCATGGACCCCGGTTGGCGGCGATATCCTATTCATCGAGGCAAGCAGGTCCCCAGGTAAAGGCGGCTTGATCCTCACGGGCCAGCTCGGCGACGTCATGCGCGAGAGTGCACAAGCCGCAATGACACTTGTGAAGAACCGCGCCGAATCCCTCGGCATCGACCCCGCCGTTTTTGAAAAGAGCGAGATTCATGTGCACGTCCCGGCTGGCGCAACGCCCAAAGATGGGCCGAGCGCCGGCGTCGCGATGTTCATGGCGCTCGTCTCGCTCCTCACAAATCGTACGATCAGAAACGACACCGCGATGACGGGAGAAATCTCGCTGCGGGGGCTCGTATTGCCTGTCGGCGGCATCAAGGAAAAAGTCGTCGCCGCGGCGGCAGCCGGAATTACGCGTGTGATGCTACCGGCACGAAACCGGCGCGACTTTGACGATATTCCGCAAGACGCCCGCGATCGGCTGGAATTCATATGGCTCGAGCGCGTCGATGACGCCGTTGCCGGAGCATTGGACAACAGCCAAGGCGCCGCTTCGACAAACACAATCGTCGCCTGACGCAACTCACGGCGCCGGTTTGGAAAGCGTGGCGTCTCGCGCGGACTTGCGCTTACCCATATACGCGAGATAGGCGATGACCGCGTCGACGTCGCCATTTGAAATCGCCGCCTCGTCGAAGGCCTCCATCTGCTGCTGCGGCCACGTGCGCACCGACTTCGGATCGCGAATAATGCCGCGGATCCCCTTGGGGGTAATGTATTCGGTGACGTTCATAGGTTGACCGAGGTCAGGCCCCATCTCGCCGTCTCCTGCACCCTCGATGCGATGGCACGACATGCAGATCTTGGCGAACACGATCTGTCCCCGCCGCTCAGGCGCGGCGGCGGCGACCGAGCTATCGACGGCCATTTGCGGCCAGCGCTTGAGTGGATCTTCGCCCCCTGACAGTGACACCAGCGAAAACGGCCATTGCGCATCGCCGACCCCGGAACGCTCGGGATTTTCCCAGACCAGATAGAAAGGACCGGCGCTGACCGCCTGCCCCGGAAGCTTTGGCCACGGCGCAGCCGGGTCCTCGACGGCAATCCAGGCCACAGCGCCGCCCGCGGAACTCTTCATCACCAGCGCACGCGGAATTTGCGATGCATATCCGTCGCTGGCCCGCGCTTCGATCGTATCGAAGTCACCATTCAACGCTGACCCCAAAAGCGCGAGCAACGGCACCGCGCGATACTTCATTTCGCGGTGATATGCGGCGTCCTTTGGAACGGTCAGGAAAGTTGTATCCGGCCTGGCCAAAAGTTCGGAAGCCGTAACGCGTCGCGCCTCGCCGCCGAAAGTGAGCGTGAGAACGCGCTCGGTCGCGGCGCAGTGACCGGCACCGAAAGTCCACAGCACCAGGAGCGCCAAAATCCGGAGCATTTCATCTTCCCCAAAATCAACCGGCGGCTTGAGCGACGATCTTCGTCGAGAGCGGCCCCACCTTCACCCCGGCCAACCGCAGGTCAAGTCGCGAATGACTGGAGCGATTATGACTGCACCTGCGCGGCACCCGAGGGCAACGGGGACTGCCCGACACCCGAGTTCTTCAGCGACACGATCTTCTCCTCGGCGAGGGCCTCGAGTTCCGGGAGCAGAACGACGCTCTCTTGCTCGTTGGGATCTGTACGCGCAATCACCGCGGACGCAGGCTTATCGCTGAGGTTCACCGGCAGATGAGGGATGCCCGCGGGAATATAAACGAGGTCGCCAGCCCGCGTCGGGATGCAGTGCTCCAGCTGATGCCCAAAAAGCGTCAAGACCTCGCCATCCAGCATATAAATTGCCGTCTCATGATTTTCATGGAGGTGCACCTTGGCCCGCGCGCCAGCAGGGACAGTCAAGAGATGCATGCAGATGCCCTTCGACCCAACGGTCTCGGAGGCAATTCCGCAGAAGTACGTCAGACCCTGCTTCCCATCATATGTATCCGCCGCACGAATAACTCGGCACGTGAGATCTGGCGAAGTAGCCATTTGAAATCACTCCTTTCTTCTGGTCGTTGTTCGTGACAAAACCGGCTCCAGGGTTTGCGGATCAAATCGATTTCGCTGCAGCCATTCAAAAAGCTTGTTCGAGCTTAGCCAAGCGCCCTGTTTCATTTAAACGAGCTAGGCAACAAAAAATGACAGAGAAAAAGAAAGATGTCCTGCAGCCCGTCGATGACGCGGCACGGCGCCAGGCAAAAACGCTCGTACGCACCGCCCGTTACGCTTCGCTGGCAACCATAGATCCGCTTGACGGCTCGCCCTCCGTCAGTCGCGTGAGCCTCGCAACCGCCATGGACGGCTCGCCGGTGTTTCTCATCTCGCGGCTTTCGAGCCATTTTGCGAACCTCGAGGCAGATCCCAGATGCTCGCTGCTGGTCGGCGAGCCCGGCAAGGGCGACCCACTCGCTTATCCCCGCATGACGTTGATCGGAACAGCCGAAAATCTTGGCCAGGGTCCCGAACGCGCGCCGGTCAAAAGCCGATTTCTCAGGCGCAATCCGAAAGCCGCATTGTACGCCGACTTCCCCGATTTTGCATTTTGGAAGTTTGCAACATCGCGCGCTTCGCTGAACGGCGGCTTTGGCCGAGCTTACGCATTGGCGGCGAGCGACCTCGCAGTGCCGGCCGACGCCCTCCAATCGCTCAGCGAATCTGAAGAAGGCGCAGTTGAGCACATGAATGCCGACCACGCCGACGCCGTCGGGCGCTACGCCGTCAAATCTGGGGCGACCTCCCCCGAAGGCTGGCGTCTCGCGACCATCGACCCCGAAGGCCTTGATATGACGTGCGGAGACGATGTTGCCAGGCTCTGGTTCGACGATCCGCTGAAATCGGCGCAGGAACTCCGGCCCGTCCTCGTCGCCCTCGCCAAGCAGAGCTAGAACGCAAGGGACGCCCCTTCGTTCAAGCCGTCTTCGCGGCGCCGGCCGGCTTGCGCAATTGACTTGCGTGCCGGCTGAGAAAGCGCACGAAACTGCGGACAATGGGCCGGTCGTCGTCGCTCTTGCGGTAGGCGGCAAAATGGCTCGACAGAAACTGATAAGCCTGGGGCTTCAGCTCCCGCATGAGACCCTGCCGCACCCAGCCCTCGGCAACATGGCGCGGCAGAAAGCCGATGAAGCGGCCTGACAGGATCATCATCACCTGAGCCTCCATCTGCACCACCTGACCCGTCGCGCGCGGATGATCGGCGCGATAAAGATCGTCGAGATGGCGATAGCCGCGGACGGAGAAGAGCGACTCCCCGATGGCTTCCCGCGTAATCGCTGCAGGCGGCATATCGAAGAGTGAATGGCCCTTGCCGCAGTAAAGTCCGTGCGGCTCCCGATGAATGGCGACATAGGTGACGCCGGGCACCTTTTGCGACATCGGCCCGATGACGACATCGCGGCGGCCGTCCGCGATGGCCTGTTCGAGCAACTGGGGCGTGCCGAGTTCCAGGTCGATGAAGACGTTTTCGGCGTTCTCCATGAAGCGGCCGATGACGTGCTGCAAACCGAGATAGGGATTTGTCACGACACCGTCGACGATGCCCACGCGCAGGCGCCCGACGAGCTGCCCGTTGTGCTTGCTGACCCGCTCTTCGAACGAGCTGATATCGGCGAATAGTTTTTGCGTTGCGAGATAGGTCGCTTCACCGAACGGCGTCAGCTGAAAGCCACGCCGCCCCCTGATACAGAGCGGCGCCCCGAGTTTGCGCTCCAGCGCCGCCAGATGCGTGCTGAGCGTCGGCTGAGACAGGTTGAGCGCAATTTGTGCATCGCCGAACCCGCCCGCCTCCACCAGCGTCGCGAACACTCGGAGCAGGCGAATATCGATATTGTCGAGCCGGCGCATCCTTCCCTCTCCAACCACCTGCGATCATTACATCGGCAGTTTTCGATGTATCCTTCCAATAATCAATATTGGTTTCGATGTAAATTTACCCGAGATTTCATCACCACGGGTGGTCTGATCATTTAGGGGTATGCCGATGCACATGACGATGAACGTCCGGCGAGTTGCCGGGGCCGGATTTGCGATGGCCTTGGGATTGAGCGTGTCGCTGGCCGCGACTGCGGCGCGGGCCGACGAAACCATCCGGATTCTCTGCCCGACGTGGAGTGGCTTCGCCCCCGTTTTCGTGGCGCAGGACCTCGGATACTTCAAGAAGCTCGGCATCAACGTCAGCATCAAGTTCGAAGATGAACGCGCGAACGTCATGGCAGCCATGGCGCGCGGCGACATCGAAATGGATATGCGCACGGTCGGCGAGTATCAGGGCAAGCCGCGTGACGCCCAAACCCCCGGCATCATCATCGGCACCATCGACGAATCGCTTGGCGGCGACGGCGTCATCACCCCGGGTGAAATCACGTCCGTCGAACAGCTGAAGGGCAAGACCGTTGCATCGGAGCCCAACATTCCGGGGCGCTTGCTGCTCCAGATGGCATTGAAGAAGAAGGGCATCTCCCTGTCCGATCTCGTCGTCAAACAGATCGCGACCGCCGACACCGTCGCCATCCTGACGGATTCGTCGATTGACGCGGTCGTATCCTACCAGCCGTACCTGTCCCAGGCCGTCGATAAGGTCCCGGGCCGCAAGCCCCACATTCTGGTCTCGTCGGCGCAATACCCGGGCATCATCGTCGATATTATCACCGCCCGTCAGGACGATCTCAAAGCCAATCCCGAGAAGTACAAGAAGTTCATGATCGGCATCCTCAAGGCGGTCGAATATTTCAACACGAACAAGGCCGACTTCATCAAGCTCGCGGCCCCGCACTTCAACTTGACGCCAGACGAGTTCGCGGCCTCGATCGAAGGCAGCTTGGTCTATACCGGGCACAAGGAAAACGCCGGCTATTTCGGCAAGCCCGGCGCTCCCGGCACGCTGTACGGAACCTTCGATGAGGTGATGCAGCTCAATATCGAGAATGGCGCTGCCGAGAACAACCTCAAAGCCGCCGAGCAGATCGATAATTCGATTGTCGCCGGTATCACCGAAGCCGATCTGAAGTAGACTAAGTCGGTGCCGGGCGGAACGCTCCACGGAGCGCCCCCCCCCGGCGCAATCAACAGTCAACAGAGCCGTCTCCGGGATCATCGCGTGACCATCATCAAAGCGACAGTGTCTGCGGCGCCTCACGCGCCGGCCGCGAACGCGGCATCCACGCCGCGTCCTCTGCGAAGAAATCCTCCACGCAATCAGTTCTTCGCATTTCGCGGAACGCTTTCGAAACGCGCACAGATCCTCACCGCCATCGGCTCGACCCTGTTCGTCTTGGCCGTGTGGGAACTTTCGACCCGCCTCGGATTGATCAACGCAACCTTCCTCCCGCCGCCGAGCGTCACGCTCGAGACGCTGTGGAACATGATCCTTCACAAGAACCTGCTGATGCATGCAGGTATCTCGACGCTGCGCATATGGGTTGCATTTGCGCTAGCCGTCATCATGGCGGTTCCCATCGGCATCGCAATGTCAAGCTTCCGCGGCGTGGGCGCCGCACTCGAGCCGATCGTGGATTTCATCCGCTACTTGCCGGTCCCGGCGCTCGTGCCTCTCAGCATCATTTGGTTCGGCGTCGGCGAGACGACGAAAATCTTCCTACTCTGGCTCGGCACATTCTTTCAGCTCGTGCTGCTCGTCGCTGACGACATGCGCCGCGTACCCCAGGAATACGTCGAGATTTCCTATACAGTCGGCGCACGGCCGAGGCAGATGCTAACGGACGTCGCCTTCCGGGCGATGCTGCCGAGCCTGTTCGACAATCTGCGCATCACGCTCGGCTGGTGCTGGACCTACCTCATCATCGCGGAAATCGTTGCTGCCGACACCGGCCTCGGCTTCGTCATCTGGGCAGCGCGCCGCTACATGAACACTTCGGAAGTCATGGCGGGAGTGGTGGCGATCGGATTGATCGGCCTAGTCACCGACCAGATTCTGCGCCTCGTTCACAAGCGCTTGTTCCGCTATCTTTGAGAGGCGCAAAGTGGCTCCCGCTCCGTATCTTGTTTTCGATGGCGTCGCCAAATACTTCGGCGATCTCGAAGTCGTCGCTCCATTCTTCAACCTCACCATCAAACGCAACGAATTCGTCGTCTTCCTCGGCCCATCCGGCTCCGGCAAGACCACGTTGATGCGGATGGTCGGCGGCCTCGAAACACCGAGCGTCGGCGAAATACGCCTGGATGGACTGCCGATCGGCGCCCCCGATCGCGAGCGCGGCATGGTCTTCCAATCATACTCTTCTTTTCCGTGGTTGACCGTTTCGGAAAACGTCGCCTACGGCATGAAGTACCGGCACGACATGACGCCGGAGCGCAAGAAGAAGCGGCTCGATCACTATCTCGAGCTCGTTGGCTTGACCGACTTCGCCGACTTCTATCCGAACAAAGTTTCGGGCGGCATGCGGCAGCGCATTGCCATTGCTCGCACGCTTGCGGCCGGCTCCGAAGTTCTCCTGATGGACGAACCCTTCGGCGCGCTCGACGCCCAGCGGCGGGAAGGATTGCAACTCGAGTTGCGCCGCATCCATCGCCAGGACGCGAAGACCATTATTTTCGTGACCCACGACGTGGACGAAGCCGTGTTTCTCGCAGACCGGATCGTCGTCTTCTCGAAGCGGCCCGCACGCATGCTCGAAGACGTCGATATATCGGCGGAGCTGGGCCCGGATCGCACGATCGCACTGCGCGACAGCGAGCAATTTTTCAAACTTCGAACGCGCATCCTTAGAATGGTGCGCGCTGCGACCGGGGAAGAAGAAAAAGTATAGGACCCTGAGGAAGAGCTTGATCAACCTTCAAAATAAGTCGGTGCTCATCACGGGCGCCAGTCGAGGCATCGGCTTTGCGGTCGCGGAAGCGTTCGCGATTGCAGGCGCCGACGTCGCGATCCTCGCAAACGATGATCTCGTTACCGATGCGGCATTGCGCCTGTCGGATGCGTGCGGACGCCCGGTCCGGGCTTTCTTCACCGACATCACCGACAAGACTGCGTTGCAAACCGTATTTGCTTCGATCTCAACACTCGACGTTCTGGTGAACAACGCCGGACTCGAACTCATCACGCCGCTGACGGATCCAAGCGACGAAGTCGACGCCACCTTTGCGCGGATTATCGACATCAACGTGCGCGGCACTTGGAACGTCACGCGCGCCGCACTGCCTCTTCTGAAGCCCGGCGCACGTATCATCAATACGGCATCGGTCTGGGCTAAAAGCGCCGTCGGTGAATTCGCCGCCTACATCGCATCGAAGCACGCTGTCGTCGGCTTGACGCGCACGTTCGCGCGTGAACTCGGACCGCACGGCATTGCTGTCAATGCTGTGTGTCCCGGGTGGGTACGAACCGTCGCCTCCGTACGCTCCGCCAAAACCATGGCTGAACGTTCAGAGCGAAGCGAAGCCGATATTTTCGCCGACGTCGTCGCGGCGCAGGCGCTGCCCGGCTTGATGGAACCCGCCGATGTCGCCGGCCTCTATCTTTTCCTCGCAAGCGACCTGTCAAACAACATCACTGGTCAAGCGATCGGCGTCGACCGCGGGGAATTTCTCGGATGAGCATGCTCGAAAACAAAAAAGTTATCGTCTCCGGCGCGGCGAGCGGCATAGGTCTCGCCATCGCCAATCTCTTCGAAGCCCAAGGCGCTCGCATCGCGAGATTTGATCTAAGCCCTATCTCCGCCGGCGCTGGCCCGTCTTTCACGCTCGACATCACGGATGAAGCGCAAGTCGTGGAGGCGGTGAAGGCAGCAGACGAAGCCCTCGGCGGTATTGACGTCATGATCAATACGGCGGCGATTTTTCTGATGTCACCTTTGCTCGAAACGCCCATCGCCGACGCGCGCAAAGTTCTCGACGTCAATCTGATCGGCACGTTGCTCATGGTTCGTGAGTCGGTGCGCGCCATGCAGAAGCACGGCAACGGCGGCAGGATCATCCTGTTCAGCTCTGAGCTCGCTCAGCTTGGCCGCGAAGAACATGCTGCCTACTGCGCGTCGAAAGCAGGCATCAGCGCCATGGTGCGTTGTTGGGCGAAGGAATTCGGCCCGAACATACTCGTCAATGCGGTCGCTCCCGGACCGACCGACACGCCGCTGCTCGACTTCGACAACATGCCGCCGGACTGGAAGGCGCTCGAAACGGCCAATCCGCTTCGCCGCATCGGCAAGCCGGAAGAGATCGCCGAAGCCGCGCTGTTTCTCGCGGGCCCCGGCTCGAGCTTCATGACGGGACAGGTAATTGGCGTCAACGGCGGCGCCTCGATGGTTTGAAAGAAGGAAAACATGAGCGACCGACTTTTTATGAACGAGATGAGCTGGACCACCTACCAAAAGCGGATTGAAGGTGGCGCTCTCATTCTGTTGCCGGTAGGAGCCACCGAGCAGCACGGACCGCACTTGCCGATGGGAACTGATGTGATGCTGGCGACGGCGGTGGCCGTCGACGTTGCAAAGCAGCTCGATGCCATCGTCGCTCCGGCCGTCGCCTTCGGCTACAAGTCGCAGCCGAAAATGGGCGGTGGCAATCATTACTGCGGAACCACCAGCCTCGATGCCGATACGCTCGCGCACGTTCTGCGGGACGTGATCAAGGAATTCGCGCGCCACGGTGCGCGCCGGCTCGTCCTCATCAACGGCCACTACGAAAACATGATGTTTTCGATCGAAGGCATCGACCTTGCGATGCGTGAACTCTCATACATGGGCATTCGCGATTTCGAAGTGCTGCGGCTCGAGTATTGGGATTTCACGCGCACGGAAACAATCGAGAAGATTTTTCCAGACGGTTTCCCGGGCTTCGCTCTCGAACATGCAGCCGTGATGGAGACGTCTCTGATGCTCTACCATCATCCCGAACTCGTCGACATGGCGGCGCTGCCCACTGACAAGCCGGCCGACTTCCCCGCTTACGATGTCTATCCGACGCGAACCGGCTGGGTCCCGTGCTCGGGCGTGCTGTCGCCGGCCACCGGCTGTGCGGCTGAGAAAGGAAAGTTGCTCGCCGCCGATTATGCAATCGGCGTCACGGACGCAATCCGCAAAGAATTCCCGAATGTAAAGACGAAGACACAGGTGATGGCATGAGCGAACTCCAACAGCTTCCCGCGCGACAGGGTCGCGCCGTTGCTCTGAAAGCGGGACAATCGATCCGAATTGTGAACACCCATGGCCATCAGGTCGTCGATACCTGGGCCTTCAACGCGCATGACCTTGGCGAATTTCTCTCCATGGAACATATGCGTGCAGCGATCGACAGGATCAGCCCAAAACCTGGCGACAAGCTCGTGACAAATAAGCGCCGGCCGATACTGTCCTTGGAAGCGGATTCTTCGCCGGGCATCCACGACACCTTCATCGCCGCTTGCGACATCTATCGTTACCAGGGCCTGGGCTGCACGGCATATCACGAAAATTGCGCCGACAATCTCCGCGCTGGAATGGCGGGCCTCGGCTTGACGCCGTCCGAGGTTCCCTCGCCGCTCAATCTTTGGATGAACATTCCGATCAAAACTGATGGCTCTATCGGCTGGGAAGAACCGGTCTCGAAGCCCGGCGACTATGTCGTGCTCAAGGCCGAGATGGATTGCATCGTCGCGATGTCTGCCTGCCCGCAGGACATCGTCCGCATAAATGCCGGCGCACCGACCGACGCGCATTACGAGGTCCTGGCATGAGCTTGATCGCACCTTCCGTTGCCAACACCGTTCCCTGGGGATTGAATTCCGAGACCGGAGTGCTGCGGCACGTCCTTCTCGGAAAGCCCGATTACTTTGAGTGGCGCCCCGTCAGCGCCGTCGCGCGGCAAACGCTGGCGCTCGGCTTACGCTTCGACGCGCAGCTCGCCATGTCGCAGCATCGCGCAATGGTCGATGTCTATGAGAGCGCCGGCGTAACCTGCCATTGGCTCGATGCACGGCCGGAACTCAAGTATGGCGTATTTGCCCGGGATTCGAGCGTGATGACGCCTTTCGGCGCCGTCATCACCATGCCGCAGACGCGCTTTCGCCGCGGCGATTACGCTCTGACATTCAAGTTCTACCAGGAAGCCGGAATTCCAATCTGGAACATGATCACAGCCGGCCATTTCGAGGGCGGCGACTTCATGGTCGTCGAGCCGGGCTTCGTTTTATGCGGCTATGGTGGCGAGCGCTCCGAAAAAGAAGGAGCGGAGCAGATGTGCGAGTGGTTTACCGCCGAAGGGTGGGAAGCTCATCCCGTTCCATTCCCGCCGCACTTCGTGCACCTCGATGTTTCGGTCGGCTTCATCAACGAGAAGCTGGTTGCCGTCGCGCCGGATGCACATCAGCGGTGGTTCCTGGATCTCCTCAAATCCAAGGGCTACGAAATCCTGCCCGTCTCCTATCATGACTCCACGCAGCTCGGCACGAACATCGTCGCCCTCGGAAATGATCGCGTTCTCTCGACAGCCGCTAACAAAGACCTCAACGCACGCATGCGCGCGCTCGGGATCGAAGTCTACGATCCGGATCTCTCCATGTTCACATTGGGCGGCGGCGGACCGCATTGTCTTTGCCAGGCCCTGCAGCGTGATCCGCTTTGATTGCCGCTGAAGCGCACACGTTCCGCTTCGCTGTCATCAATCACTGAGCAAACGCGCCACCGACAAGCTAGTCGGTGGCGCACCTCGTTATGAGGAGATCTCAAGCGGCCGCACATTCTGCGCGAAACTCAACTGCCAAGGCATCCCTTATCGACCGCGCATCCTGATCGGGCTTAAGATCCAGAACGATGTCGTCGATGCAGTTATGGCGCAGCATGTTATCGAGAACAAATGCACGCGCATCGCGCTCCCATAGTCTTCCGTCTTCATCGACCACGAAGACATCGAACAATCCCCAGATCGTCTCGGCAAAGGAGAGCGGGCTCCGCCTCGCTTCGAAGGCAATCGCGACGGAATTGAACTCCATGAAAATCACAGGACGATCTCGAACGAGCGTCTCGGCGGCCCCCGCCAAAACTTTCGCTTCATTCCCCTCGACATTCAATCTTATGAAATCGACCGGTGAGGAGACCGAGGCGGACCAGTTATCGATTGTATCCATCACCGCGCGGCTTCCGCTCTCGGCGGTGGCCGGACACTCGACGACGGTCGCATTTGACAAACGGTTGGCCGAGAGATTGCTGCGCAAACGCATCGCCTTCCTCGTAGAAGGCTCAAAAGCATAAACATGGGCCTTTGGACAGGCCAACGCTAAGCTCGCAGTCGTCAGCCCTATATTCGCGCCGATGTCCAAACATACACTCGCCGCATGCAGATGCCGCGCTGCAAATCTCGCCAGATGACGCTCGCCGCCGCCCTGAGCCAAAGCGGCGATATTCGCAAAATAGATATCTCCCTGCTCACCCTCGAATTCCAGATCTCGGCCCCCGAGCCAGACGCGCTGCTTCATAAACTTCCGACCAACTATCTGAACGTAACGCCGCATTTATGCATTTCGAGCTCGGATCGCCCGATCCCCCACCCGTTTTAATCCAAGCGGCTCCCACTAAGCACCTGGCCGGATGAGCAGTATGCGGACCGTTACGGGAAACGGTTCGCTTTCACCGCGGTTGCACTTAAGCCTGGGGAGATCTCATATTCGATATTGATATGACTCGCATATCGCGTATCTTCTGATTCCATCCGGCGCGATTTCGCCAGAAATTATATTCGAATATTTTCGGAAAATACTGCTTTCGCCTTTGCCTCGTTTTGAGGAAAACAACATGCGCTATATTGCGATTACATTGCTATTTTTCATTTTATGCGGCCCCGCCTTTGCAGACGCAGCGTTTGATTGCGACAATGGGACAAGCCCAGACGCCCATATCGCGGGCTGCACGGTGATGATCGAGTCTCAATCGTCAAACCCGCGCAATCTCGCAATATATTATGGCAACCGCGCGTTGGGATACTTCGCAAAACGCGACTTTCAACACGCAATCGCGGACTTCTCGAGCGCAGCAAAGATCAGCCCTGAACCCTATTACTACGTAGGACGGGGCATCGTGTACGCCGCCATCGGAGATTGCGACCACGCGATAGACGACTATAACCAGGCAATTGAATTGGAGCCACTTTATCCTCGCGTGTATAACAACCGGGGGAATTGTTTCCGCAAAAAGGGGGATCTTAATGCCGCCATATCGGACTATACGCGCGAAATAAAAATTAACCCGAAAGAATCGGTCGTATATTTCAATCGCGGCGTTGCTTTAAAAATGCAGGGCAATTA
This sequence comes from Hyphomicrobium sp., assembly GCF_019753045.1. Taxonomy (GTDB): domain Bacteria; phylum Pseudomonadota; class Alphaproteobacteria; order Rhizobiales; family Hyphomicrobiaceae; genus Hyphomicrobium_B. Next base: position 91,882 of record NZ_JAIELN010000006.1, on the reverse strand, counting down.
TGCCGCCGCCATTGACGATTTCAGCGCCGCCGTATCGCTCAACCCGAAATACGCTCTGGCGTACTTCGTGCGCGCCGACACCTATATCGACGCGGGAGACCTCAAGTCGGCAGATCGAGATTTCAAAACTGCCTCAGCCCTCGATCCGAAACTGGATCGCCAGAGCACCCAGCTGACCGTGCCGCCAATCAACTGAACATCCACCCCGTCGTTGCTGATCACAGCGCGTATAAACTGATGGGATGACAGACGACGCGATGAAATTTCTCGCTGAAGATTTCTGAAGCTCATCTCCAGCCCCGCCTTTAATCGGCGGCCTCAAAATCAATGAGGCCGCCGTATTTCTATAGGGCTCACAGAACCCGACCGCAGTTCAGCCAACCAAACATGCGATCGCCCAATCTTTGAGTCCGGTAGCCGACCCCGCGCACGAAGCCCGTGGTGCGATCGAATACCCCGGAGACGCCCCTCCCCACCCCATCGAGGCCGAGGCAATGAGCATCCGCCGCGACTGGCGCAGCCAGTGCAGAAAGACCAATTACAACTGCAAAAATTGAATGCTTTGACATGCGAAAAACTCCTTTAGACACCCAACAATTCAGCGAGACTAAGCCGCAGTTTGGAAACGACGAGCCCCGTCGCAGTTCTTGGTTAGGCGCCAATTAAATTTGAGCCCCCGCTGTAAGGATGCCTGGAACGGCTACCCGCTAGAGCGGGTTTGTCGACCAAGGAGCAAATCCATGATCCTCTATTACTCGCCCGGAGCCTGCAGTCTCTCAGACCACATCGCCTTGATCGAAGCCGGAATGAAGTTCGATCTCGCGAAAGTCGATCTCAAAACCCACAAGGTCGACGATGGCCGCTCGTACCTCGATATCAATCCAAAGGGCTACGTCCCGGCGCTTCAATTCGATGACGGCGAGGTCCTCACCGAGAACATCGCCATTCTGAGTTACATTGCCGACAAATACCCCGCTCTCATGGCGCCTGGCCAGTTCGGCCGTTACAGACTTCTTGAGATGCTCTCCTTCATCTCGAGCGAAATTCATAAATCCTTTGGGCCCTTTTTCAATCCCGCCACGACTGAGAAGAACAAAGCGAAATCCCTCGACGCGATCCGCAAGAGATTCGACTACGCGGCTACTCGCATTAAGGGGCCTTACATCTTCGGCGAGCACGCAACCGTCGCCGACGCGTATCTTTTCGTCACGCTACTTTGGGCTGAGAAGATCGGAATAGACGTGCCGAAGCCGCTGAAGACACTTGCCGAACACATGCGCGCGCGCCCCACCGTGGACATCGCGCTGAGGCAAGAGGGCCTCGCTTGAACGCTGCATCCTGACCCGCACGATTATCATCGTCGCGTTGAGTTCGCGGATGAGGATATTCGCATCGTTTCGGCTCGCGGCGAAGATCAACCGAATCTGTTCCTTGACCTTGATTTATTGCATCGGACGCAATGGCTGTGGCGGAGCGGTGACGTTCGCTCCGCACGCTGATGGTATAGTTCGGATATTGATTTGAAAATTTCGATTTTGCACAGGTCGGACAAATGAATTTCATCCGAACGAATATATTATTGGCCGCTTCTCTATCTCTTCTGGCTTCCGCCTACTCCGGCCCCGCCCTCGCTTCCGACCTCGGAAGCGTGGAACAACGCCGCCTCACAGAGCCGCCTCCTCCAACGAGCGAATGGACCTTCGTTTTCACGACCTACGGCTGGATACCTTGGCTGTCGGGAAACATGGCAGTCAGGGGACGCACCTTCGATGTGAATGCTACCGCAGGCGAAATTATCAGCCATCTCGATTGGTCGACGCTGCCGGCTTGGATGAGCTACGCAGAAGCGCGCAACGGCCCGGTAAGTCTCTTCAATGACATTGTGTACGCAAACATCAGCGGCGCGAAGAGTTTTGCTCGTGCATCCGATCGCCAAATAATCGACTCCTCGCTCGGAGGCGCCGTTTCGGTGGATTACCAGGAGGTGATCGTTGAATTCGGCGGTGCCTACGAAGTCTGGACCGGCCGCAATCCGGTGCTGACGGGATCTACTGCGCTCGATCTTCTTGCCGGCGGCCGCTACTGGCATCAGGCTGCGGATGTCACCGCTAACGTCTCTGCGAGCGCGAATATCGGGGACCTTTCTGTCTCCGGCAATCGGGTCACGGCGCGATCAGGGTCGGTCGACTGGGTCGATCCGTTTATCGGAGGGCGACTGCGCAATCAGATCGCGCCGGGACAAGAACTCATGGTTCGCGCCGACGTCGGAGGGTTCGGTGTCGGCAGCGATCCAACTTGGCAAGTTCTCGCTACCTATAATTGGAAAATGTGCACGGCGGACGGTCACGTCGTCGATGGCTATCTCGGCTATCGCGCACTGTCGGTTGATTATTCGCAAGGCTCTGGAAACACCGAATACCAATTCAATGTCCTCCAGCAAGGTCCGGTCATAGGCGCGACCTTGCATTTCTGAGAAAGCCCTGTCGGCAGGTCGCGCGGATTGCAGTTTCATTAACGAAACAATCGCTCTTCATCGTGCGACTGCACGCTGCAACGATTACGATCTCACGTTTCTCAGAATCGGCTGCTAGCGGCCGTCATCAGAGATCGGAGATCATCATCATGCAGCGTAATGATCACCGCTTGCGTAGTGCCCTACTGGCCCTCGGCACGCTCGTCGGGATCCTGCTGCTGCCGTACGTGTCGTTGGCACAGGCGGTCGACCCGCTACCATCGTGGAACGACGGTCCAGCCAAAACGGCGATAATTGAATTCGTAAAAGCCACAACCGACCCGGCGAACCCCAAGTTCGTATCGCCCGATGCGCGGATCGCTACGTTCGATCAGGACGGTACGACGTGGGTCGAGCAGCCAATGTACGCGCAGGTGATGTACTGCCTCGACCGTGTCCCGGCACTGGTGGAGAAAAAGCCGGAACTGAAATCCGTCGAACCCTTCAAGACCGTGCTGTCCGGCGACCGGGAAGCAATGGCGAAGTTGCCGAAAGAGGATCTGATGAAGATCCTCGGCGCTACTCTCTCCGGAATGACGGTCGAAGCTTTCAACGCCGAAGTGAAGACGTGGATCGAAGAGGCCAAACACCCCCGTTTCAAGCGGCTGTACACGGATCTCACCTATCAGCCGATGCTCGAAGTGATGCGCCTCTTCCGTGACAATGGCTACAAGACCTATTTCGTTACCGGCGGTGGCCAGGATTTCGTGCGCGTCTACGCCCAGAGGGTTTATGGCGTCCCGCCGGAACAGGTGGTCGGCAGCGCGGGCGCGACGGAATTCGGCTACGACACAGCTGGTAAGCCGGTCCTCACCAAGGTGCCCAAGCTGCTGCTCAATGATGACAAAGCCGGCAAACCCGAAGGCATCCACTTCGTCATCGGGCAGCGCCCCGTTGCAGCCTTTGGCAACTCGATCGGCGACAGAGAGATGCTGGAATACACCCAGGCAGGCGGCGGCGCTCGCTTGATGCTGCTCGTGCATCACGACGACGCCGAACGTGAATACGCTTACGGGCCGGAATCAAAAGTCGGAACATTCACTGACGCATTGATGGACGAGGCCAAGAGCAACGGCTGGATCGTTGTCAGCATGAAGAATGATTGGAAACGGATTTTCGCGTTCGATCAGTAGCGCCGAAGCCCGCTTCATACGTCAGCTTTTGCATGCCTCCGCCAACGTCGGACGAGAACGCGCGCAATCGCTTAAAACCCCAACAAAATCGATCTTTCTTGAACGTCTACGCAGCAAGAGCGCTGCCGCAAATTGATGAGCATTCTATTGGTTAAGCATAAAAAAAAGAACGCGGGAACTGCGCCGTAGAGCGCCGGTTTGCGCGAAGAGCGGCAAAGGCCCTCGGGTAGCTTAAGGAGCAAATCAATGGCTATCAGAACTGCATCAAAAATAAAAATTGCCATATGTGCAATGGCGCTCGCGATTGGCGGCGGCACCCTCACAACGTCAGCAGAAGCATGCGGTCTAGGCTGGGGCTGGAGCGGTGCGGCTCCGGTAGCTGCTGCCGGTTATGGCTGGCGGAGACCCTGGGGTTGGGGCGCTGGCTATGGCTGGAGATCAACTTATCCGGTTGCTGCTGGCTGGGGCTGGGGTTGGCGCAGACCATGGGGTTGGAATGCCGGTTGGGGTTGGCGTAGACCTTGGGGCTGGAGAGCTGGCTGGGGTTGGAGAGGCCCTGGCTGGGGTTGGCGCAGACCCTGGGGCTGGAGAGCTGGTTGGGGCTGGAGAGGCGCCGGGTGGGGCTGGAGAGGCGCTGGCTTGGGCTTCCGTAGAGGCTGGGGCTGGAGGGGCGCCGGGTGGCGCGGAGGTGTTGGCTGGAGAGGCGCCGGCTTCCACCGTGCTGGCTTTGGTGGTGGCTTCAGAGGCGGGTTCCGAGGCGGCCTCAGACGCTAAATCGAAATTGAAGTGGCGGACAGAAAACATTCCGTCCGCCACTTCTGTATGTTGATTTCAATATCCGGACCGCAAACGTCCGCTGCCGGACGCCTTTTGCGTATTGGATTTTTGAAAGACGATTTTTTCGGACGAATTCGCGTAGCACTTTCGTATGTTTGCGCATCGCGCAGCTCCGGACGGATAGCCTCCGCCCGCGCGCTCGCCAGCCAATGCTTTGCACACCGTATCGACACCCTCCGGCGTCAGCCATTTTTCGCGCGCACCCGCTTGGGCAGCGCCACAGTCTGCGGCGAGCTCATTTCCGCCAACGGACTTGTGGGCGCATTCGTGCTTGAACACGAACATGCGCACGGCAGCCGGCTGCTTCTGCATGAGCGTGTGGTTAATATAGATTCCCCTGCCAGGCACGAACCGTCCTTCCATCGGAAGGTTGGAATCCGAAAACACAGGCGTTGCGCCGCAGATCATCGACTGCCCAGCAATTTTGATAGACGCCGCGTCGGCGCGATGCACACAGATAGTCGCCATGGCTGCAGCCATGAAAATCAGCACAAATCGATGTTTCACTAGAGAAATCCCCCGTGGTTTCTTGCACGTTCAACATCAGAATGTGCTTAGAATCGGGCGCTAGCGATCACGATTGCCGCAGATGGAAGGACTTGGATCTTCTGGCTCGCGATGAAAAACGGGAAGCCGACGACAGATCAAAGCATCAAATTGTTCCGATAAAATAAAGGATTTTTGACATCGTGCAGCACTCGATGCCGACGACATCGAGTGGTGTTCAAGCAGCCTATGTCGCGTGACCAATCGTCATTATGCGATGAGTCGTTTTTGACCTGACGCCGCAAAAAGCCAACGCGGAGCCATCCTCGCCGCCCGACCACACTCTGTTTCGTTGGTCCAATTTTCAGAATTCACCGACTGGAACGACGTGTCGAGATGGGCTGACGGACTCTTCGACCCGCCCGCCCAAGTCTACGGAGAACTCAGTCGAAGGACGAATTTCTGGCGGTTCCGGTCAGTCGCCGCAAGGGCGTCGCCAAATCGTAGATTCGGACCCAGCGCTCCCACAAAAAAAGCGGCCGACGAGTAGGTGTCGACCGCTTCTTTTGATGATTTCGGATCTGATCTTAGACGAGATCAATTTCCGCCGGCATCTAAGACGTCACCTCGAGGCCAACTTCCTGCGCGCGTACGGCGGCCTTTGTCGAGGTCTTCATGGTGGTAACAACCGTGCGATGCCTCTAGGCTTTCGTATGAATGTCAAAACGGTCGGCATTCATCACTTTGGCCCATGCTGATGCGAAGTCGCTAACGAACTTGCCTCGAGAATCGGCACATCCATAGACCTCCGCAAATGCGCGAAGCTGCGAATGCGACCCGAAAATGAGATCGACGCGCGTTGCGGTCCACTTGACCGCCTTCGTCTTGCGATCCCGCCCTTCGAACAAGTTCTCGCCTGCCGGCTGCCATTCCGTACCCATGTCCAGCAAGTTCAAGAAGAAGTCATTCGTCAGCGTGCCCGGCGACTTCGTGAACACTCCGTGCTTCGACTGACCGACGTTCGCATCGAGAACGCGCAAGCCTCCAAGGATCACCGTCATCTCCGGCCCCGTTAGGCCGAGCAATTGCGCGCGATCGACCAGCGCTTCTTCCGGCGTCATGAATTGATGCTTGTTACTGATGTAGTTCCGGAATCCATCAGCGCGCGGCTCGAGTGGCGCGAAGGATTGAACGTCTGTCTGATCCTCAGACGCATCTGTACGGCCGGGTGCGAAGGGAACGGAGACGTTGACGCCGGCGTCCTTTGCAGCCTTTTCAACCGCCGCACAACCGCCCAGAACGATCAAGTCCGCGAGCGAAACCTTCTTGCCCTTTTGAGCGCCGTTGAATGTCGTCTGAACCGCTTGCAGCTTTGACAACACCAGCGCGAGCTGCGCCGGCTGGTTGACCTCCCAGTCCTTCTGCGGCGCAAGCCGAACACGTGCGCCGTTAGCACCGCCGCGCTTGTCGGAACCGCGATACGTCGAGGCCGAAGCCCATGCAGTCGAGACGAGCTGTTGAACCGTCAAGCCGGACGCAAGGATTTTCGCTTTGAGATCCGCGACATCCGATTCACTCACAAGTTCATGATCGACTGCCGGGATAGGATCCTGCCAGATCAACGTCTCTTTTGGAACCAAAGGCCCCACATAGCGGGAAACCGGTCCCATATCGCGATGGGTAAGTTTGAACCACGCGCGAGCGAATGCATCGGCGAACTGGTCCGGATTCTCATAGAAACGGCGTGAGATCTTTTCGTAGGCGGGATCGAAGCGAAGCGCGAGATCCGACGTCAGCATGGTCGGCACATGCTTTTTCTTTGGGTCGTATGCATCGGGAATTGACGCTTCCGCGTTCTTTGCTCGCCATTGGAACGCTCCGGCGGGACTTTTCTCGAGCTCCCATTCGTACTTGAAAAGATTCTCGAAGAAGTAGTTGCTCCACTTCGTCGGAGTCTGCGACCACGTCACTTCGGGCCCGCCGGTGATCGCATCGGCACCAAAGCCGGTACCATAAGAGCTCTTCCAGCCGAGACCCTGATTCTCGATAGCTGCCGCTTCCGGGTCCGCGCCAATGAACGACGGATCGCCCGCGCCATGCGTTTTTCCGAACGTGTGGCCACCGGCAATGAGGGCAACGGTCTCCTCATCGTTCATGGCCATGCGAAAGAACGTTTCTCTGATGTCCCTTGCCGACGCTATCGGGTCCGGATTTCCATTCGGTCCTTCAGGATTGACGTAGATCAGCCCCATCTGGACTGCGCCAAGGGGTTCGCTCAGCTCACGCTCGCCGCTGTAGCGTTCATCACCGAGCCAAGTCCCTTCGGGCCCCCAGTACAGCTCTTCCGGTTCCCAGGTATCCACCCGGCCGCCAGCGAAGCCGAAGGTTTTGAAACCCATAGACTCCAAAGCGACATTGCCGCTGAGGACAAAGAGGTCAGCCCACGAGATCTTGCGTCCATACTTCTGCTTGATAGGCCAAAGCAGACGGCGGCCCTTATCGAGGTTGGCGTTGTCCGGCCAGCTGTTCAAAGGAGCGAATCGCTGTTGGCCACCGCCCGCACCGCCTCGTCCGTCGGTGATGCGGTACGTACCGGCGCTATGCCACGCTAGGCGAATGAAAAGACCGCCGTAGTGGCCGAAGTCAGCTGGCCACCAATCTTGCGAATCCGTCATCAGCGCATGCAGGTCTTTGATGACGGCATCGAGATCGAGCGATTTGAACTCGGCCGAGTAATCGAAACCATTTCCCATCGGATCGGACAACGAACTGTTGCCGTGAAGGATCCTAAGGTCGAGGTGGTCGGGCCACCAATCGAAATTCGATCGGGAACGCAGCGTTTTACCTTTCGGCGTTCCGTGCACCGGACACTTAGCAAGTTCGTTCATGTCACTCTCATTATTTCCAACTTGGCCAGACGCGCCATCTATTACTAGATGATGCCTAGTGAAACCAATACTCAAATAATCCTCGCGAAGGCCGCTGCTCCGGTGGAAACCTCCACGGTCGGAGCCTCGGTTTTGACGGCGCGCAGGCTCTGCTGATCCTGTCGCTCTGCCGGCCCGACGCTCTCATCACGACCAAACATCGCTTCCAGCGTTCGCACGCAAAGCACCACGTTATCGCCAGCCAGGCGATAGTAAACAAGCTTAGCTTCGCGACGCGTGACGACAAGATCGGCACGGCGAAGCTCCGCAAGTTGCTGACTGAGCGTTGGCTGACCAATGCCCGTTGCTTTCTCGATCTCCGCTACGCCCCGCTCGCCGCCGAGGAGATAAGAAAGGATCATCAGACGCTGCGGCTGCGCGAAGACACGAATTTTTTCAGTCGCCGCATCCGCGAGTTCACGAGATTCGAAAAGCGTAGTCATCTGTCTGCTTTCAAACGATAGAACCAGTCGTGCGGTAGAGCCGCCGTCAGGCGGCCCTGGGGAACGACGGGCGGCACCAAAACATCGTCGCCGGGCTGCCAATCGGCAGGAGTAAGCGCGTCTCCGCTCTGCGAGCGCCGAAGCGCAGCCACCATACGCAGCATCTCGTCGACCGATCGTCCGACGCTCATCGGATACCAGTTCATGGCGCGAATAACCCCTTTGGGATCGATGAAATAGACCGCGCGAACGGCAGACGAATCCGCCGCCTTTTCATCGAGCATCCCGTAAGCACGCCCGATCGCCATCGACGGATCTTCGACGACAGGAAACGGAACCTCGACACCGGATAGCTCCCTGATCGCATTCAACCACGCGACATGAGAGAACAGACTATCAACCGACAACCCGAGCAAGGCGCAGTCCATCTCGGCAAACCGCGGCGCCGCCTTGGCCAAGGCCACGAATTCGCTCGTGCACACCGGCGTGAAATCGGCGGGGTGTGAGAAGAACACCACCCATCTTCCGCGAAACTGATCGAGGGTCACCTCGCCTTGGGTCGTGCGCGCCCGGAAATTGGGCGCCAAATCTCCAATTCGAAGAGGCCTATCGCCCGTCGTCACTGTGTTTTCCATGGCGCCTCCTTGCCACAGCACACCCACTTGACGCAAGCAAAATACACAATTACATAAATTATGAATTCGTAGGAGCTATAGCCCATGGACCCCGTTGTCAGTCAAGCCGACGCCTTGATCCGCAGTTTACGCGAATCCGCAGTGAAACCCGCTATCCAGGCCTTCTTCGACGAACCGACGAACACGGTGAGCTACGTCGTGCATGATCCTGCCACCCGTGCAGCGGCGATCATCGACAGCGTATTGGATTTCGACCAAGCGGCTGGCCGTACGGATACGAAGTCAGCGGATGCGATCATTGCCTATGTCCGCGCCACCGGGTTGAAGGTCGAGTGGCTGCTGGAAACGCACGCGCACGCCGATCACCTCTCGGCCGCGCCGTATCTGCAGAATGTGCTCGGAGGCAAACTGGCGATCGGACGCGAGATCATTCGCGTCCAGAACGTCTTCGGCAAAATCTTCAACGTCGGGACTGAGTTCGAACGCGACGGATCGGAGTTCGATCGACTGTTCGCCGATGGCGACCGCTTTCAGATCGGAGAGATCGAGGCCATTGCGCTCCACGTACCGGGACACACGCCGGCCGACATGGCGTATGTCATCGGCGACGCGGTCTTCACGGGCGACACGTTGTTCATGCCCGATTACGGCACCGCCCGCGCGGATTTCCCCGGCGGCGATGCCCATCAGCTTTATCAATCGATACGCCGGCTCTTGCAGCTGCCGGGAGAGACGCGTCTTTTCCTCTGCCACGACTACAAGGCTCAGGGGCGGGATAAATATGCCTGGGAAACGACGGTCAGCGCCGAGCGAACCGGCAACATCCACGTGCACGAAGGCGTGAGCGAAGACGAATTCGTGACCATGCGGACAACCCGCGACGCGACGCTCGCGATGCCCAAGCTCATTCTGCCTTCGGTCCAAGTCAACATGCGCGGCGGGCGCCTTCCAGAGGCTGAGGAGAACGGCACTCGCTATCTGAAGCTCCCGCTGAACGTGCTGTGATGCCAGGCTTTCCTCAGGCTGCCCCCGTAGAGGGCCTCGTCGGCGGACTTCTCATCGGCCTCGCCGCCGCAATCATGTTGCTCGGCAACGGGCGCATCGCCGGCGTCAGCGGACTGTTCGCACGGGCACTCGGCATATCGCCCGGTCAAACGCCGCGACAGCTCGCGTTGGCCTTCATCATCGGCTTGCCCATTGGGGCCGGATTGGTTGAACTTGTCGTCGGCGTGAACGCCAACTTCCCCGCTCCGGCCTATCTGCTCATTGCAGGTGCGATCGTCGGCTTCGGCACGCAGCTCGGATCGGGTTGCACGAGCGGGCATGGCATTTGCGGCCTTTCCCGGCTTTCTAAACGCTCCATCTTCGCGACGCTCACCTTCATGAGCGCAGGCGTGATCACGGTCACGATGATGCGACTGCTAGGATTATCCCCATGACGAGAGAGAACCTACTCGCCTTGCTCAGCGGCGTACTCTTTGGCGCGGGTCTCGCGATATCCGGAATGATCGATCCGGCGAGAGTCCGCGCGTTTCTCGACGTGACCGGCAATTGGGATCCCACCTTGGCCTTCGTCATGGGCGGCGCGCTGCTGCCGATGGCAATTGCTTGGCAGATATTGAAGCGCAGCCCAAAGACGCTCGCTTCGAATAGCTTTCCTTCGACGAGCAACGTCGATTGGCGATTGATCAGCGGTGCGGCGATTTTCGGAATCGGTTGGGGTATTGGCGGCATTTGCCCTGGCCCCGGCGTAGCAGCCCTCGCGGTCCAGCCGATGTCGGCGCTCCTCTTTGTATTAGCCATGGCTGTGGGCATGCGAATTCACAGCCTCATTTTTCCAGCGCGAAGCGCGAGCCGAGCGTAAGTCAGGAGATTTTTTTCATGTCCTTCAAGGAACTCAGCCCGTCGTTCTCGGTCGCGCCGCAATTGACGGAAGCAGACATTGCCGACGCCGCAAAGATGGGCTTCCGCTCGATCGTATGCAATCGGCCCGATGGCGAAGAGAAAGGACAACCCACGGCGTCGGACATGTCCCGCCTTGCCGAAAGCAAAGGCATGGCGTTCGCGCATGTGCCTGTCGTCGCGGGGCAGATCACGAGCAACGATGCCGACGCGATGCGGGATGCACTCGCGCATCTCCCTCGCCCGGTATTGGCTTTCTGCCGAAGCGGCACGCGTTCGGCGACGCTGTGGGCGTTAGCCGATTCCGATCCGAAAGAGCCTGTAGCCGCGATCGAAGCCGCGAAGCGCGCAGGCTACGACCTAAGCTCCATCATGCCGGCGCTCGAGCGACGCGCTAAAGCAGCCAGCGCGATGACCTACGACATTCTCATCGTCGGCGGCGGATCGGCTGGAATTGCTACAGCGGCGAGCTTGCGCAAGCGCAACCGGAAAATCTCCATCGCCGTCATCGATCCTGCAGAGACCCATTACTATCAGCCGGGCTGGACGTTGGTCGGTGCCGGCGTGTTCTCGCCCGAGCAGACGCGGCACAGCGAAGCGAGCGTCATTCCGAAAGGCGTCGAATGGATTCAGGCGGCCGTCACCGGGTTCCTGCCTGAGCAAAACCAGGTCCAGCTCGCCGATGGAGGCATCGTGAAATATCACGTGCTCGTCGCCGCCCCGGGCATCAAGCTCGCCTGGGACGCCATACCGGGTCTTGCTGAAGCGCTCGGCTCCAACGGCGTGACGTCCAACTATCGCTACGATCTGGCGCCTTACACCTATCGGCTGGTGCGAGAATTCCGCCGCGGTCGCGCGCTGTTCACTCAACCGCCGATGCCGATCAAATGCGCCGGCGCACCGCAAAAGGCGATGTACCTGTCTTGCGACATCTGGAGTGACGCCCGCGTACTTCAGGATATCGACGTCGAATTTCATAACGCCGGCACGGTGCTTTTCGGCGTTCCAGCCTATGTGCCGGCGCTCAAAAACTACATCGAACGATACGGCATAGACCTGCGCCTGGAATCAAAGCTGGTTGCGGTCGATGGCCAAAGGAAAATAGCGACCCTCGAAAGCAAGACCGCCGATGGCTCCGTTCAGCGCATCGAGCGATCATTCGACCTGCTTCATGCCGTACCGCCCCAAGTGGCGCCCGAGTTCGTTGCCAACAGCCCACTTGCAGGTCCCAGTGGCTTCATCGAAGTCGATCAGGCGACGTTGCAGCACGTTCGCTATCCAAACATCTTTGCCTTGGGCGACGCGGCAGGAACGAGCAATGCGAAGACAGCCGCCGCAGCCCGCAAACAAGCGCCCGTGGTTGCGGTCAACGCGCTGGCAGTGCTTGAGGGCAAAGAGCCAGTCGCAGATTACAATGGCTATGGCTCCTGCCCTCTCACAGTCGAACGCGGCAAGATCGTGCTCGCGGAATTTGGATATGGCGGCAAGCTGCTTCCAAGTTTCCCGACTTGGCTGATCGACGGCACGCGCCCGAGCCGTACCGCATGGTTCCTCAAAGAGAGACTTCTGCCGCCGATCTATTGGCGCGGGATGCTCAAGGGGCGCGAATGGATGGTTCATCCGCACCTCATCGAGGAGCCGGCGTGACGCTCGAGCCTCTGCAATATTTCCTCGGCGCCGCTTCGGGATCAGTGGTCGGCTTCACGCTTGCTCTTGTCGGTGGCGGTGGATCCATACTCGCTGTGCCACTGATCGTTTACCTCGTGGGCGTTTCCAACCCGCACATCGCCATTGGAACGAGCGCGTTCGCCGTCGCCGTAAATGCAGCAACAGGACTCATAGGTCATACCCGCGCGCACACTGTGAAATGGCGCTGCGGCGGAATGTATGCGGCCTCCGGCGTGATCGGCGCACTGCTCGGTTCGACCATGGGCAAGGCGGTGGACGGCCACAAGCTCCTCATTCTGTTTGCGATGGTCATGGTGCTCATCGGTGTTCTGATGCTGAAGGGGCGTGGCAATCCAGGTAACCCTGGCGCCGAATGCAATCGTGAAAAAGCTCCGAAGGTTCTCAGCTACGGCCTTGGCACCGGACTCTTCTCCGGATTCTTCGGGATCGGCGGCGGCTTTCTCATCGTGCCGGGTCTCGTCGGTTCGACGGGGATGCCGATACTGAATGCTATAGGCACATCGCTGATTGCCGTCACCGCGTTCGGACTCACGACCGCGATAAATTATGCCTATTCCGGTCTCATCGACTGGCCGCTCGCACTCGTATTCATCGCAGGCGGCATCGCCGGAGGATGGGCCGGCACCCGCGTTGCCACTCACCTAGCGAAAGAGCGCGGCATGCTGACGACCGTATTCGCTGCACTCATCTTCGTGGTCGCAGCATACATGATCTGGAAAAGTCTTCCCGCGATCGGCTTGTAAAAAGAGCGATCGCGAGGCCTGGGGCACCTCGCTTATCATCACCGGGTTCCGGATAACGGACTCGATTTGCCCGCTGGATGGATACCCGTTTCACAGCCGGTTAATCTTGATAATGCGCGCCATGCAAAAAATTGCTTGGCACCTGTTATTCATAATTGCTCCGCCATCGCCACCCGAGAATGGTCGGCCATTTGACTATCGCATCCATCAATGAAAGGCCGCTGCTATGTCGCCTGACAAGATTGATCGTCGCGATTTTATGACGAGTTCGATTGCCGTTGGCACGACCACCATCCTAGCCAGTGAATCTGGCAGTGCGGATCACAAAGAGAAAACGGAGACGCGTGGCTCAGCGACAGGAACCGTTTACACAGGTGAGTCTGTCCAGGGAAAGAAAGTTGTCAGTCGACTGAACGTCACCGACCTTGAGCCTGGCACAAAACATTTTCTCTATTTTCAGGGCGTGCAGACGCCCGGCGGCCAGCCTTGGTATGTTTCGGTCGCCGTTGCCAGGGGCATTCGACCCGGAAAGCGATTCACGCTGACCAGTGGCGTTCACGGCGACGAGATGAGTTCGATCCAAACGGTCCAAACCGTGATCGATCGGCTCGATCCCACGCAGATGTCCGGGACTGTCATGGCAGTTCTAGACATTGCGCGCCCGGCGATAGAAAGCATGCAGCGCCGGTGGCCGAATTCGGGGCGCGGTACCGATCTCATCGATATGAATCGGGAGTGGCCGGGAGACGAGAATGGCGCGAGTGCCACAAACCGTCACGCAGGCCTATTGTTCAACCGCCTCTTGAGGCCGAACTCTGACTTCGCGATTGACTTCCACACCGGGACGACCGGTCTGGAAGTTGCCGCCTTTATCATCGGCGATCGCCGGTTACCCGACGTGAAGACCATGGCGGACCTCTTTCCCGTTGGGTTGATGTGGGATGATCCAGCTTATCCAGGCGTTCTACACAATGCGTTTGTCGATGTCGGCATCCCGTGCTTCACGCCTGAAGTTGGCGCGGCCCGTGTCCTTGATAGAGATATGATCGCCCTGTTTGTTGAAGGCACGTTGAATGTACTGAAACACTACGGGGTGCTAAGCGGGCCCATTGGCCGTACTGCGGCGGACGCAAACATGCTCATCGGCGACGCCGCGTTTCCGATCATCGCGACGCATGGCGGCTTGGTTGAGTTTCATGCAAAGCTCGACGATGACGTCAAAGCCGGTCAGACGATCGCCGTACAGCGAAACATGTTTGGCGAGGTGGTCGCAGAATATACCACCGAAGTGAGTGGCAGATTGGCAGCCCATCGCACTGACGCTTCGTCGGATCCCGGCAACGTTCTGGCATTCATCCTATTCAGCCGGCCCGGTACGCCCGTACGTAGCGGCGCGCAGCAATACAGCGAAAAGTCTTACCCCGAGTAATGGCTCCGCCGGTCTCTTTATGGCTTGCGTTTAGCAGGGTGGGGGCGGTGCAAAGGATGGCTGATCTTCCAGACTCGCGGGAAAATTCCCCGCGAGTCTCACACTCCGTACCCGCTGCATAGTTCGCCAACGCGACTTCGACAAGATTGTCAGAGAGCACGATCATCTTTGGTGCCAACCTTAAGGCGCGCAAAGGCCGAGACGAGGAATAGATCGTCCCGCACTGTGAACCAGGAGCCAGCCGACGCGGCGCGGCTGGACGCGTGCCAGCTCGAGAGCAGTTAGTCCGAACATTTCGACGCCTCGGGCACGTCAGGCTCTGTCCCGGCTTCATCCATGGAAGGGTTAGGAGACCGTGTGAAAGCGACGACGGGCTTGGCCCTGGTGTCGACGGAGAGCCGGAAAATATCAGGACGGGCATAGTGGCCTACGACGTCAAGATCGTACTTGCCACGCGCAATGATCCGCCGGTCCAGTTCCGCGACCTGGATTGTTTCTCCAGTGAAATCGGGTTCGACAAGAATATTGCCGAGAGGGTCGACGATGCAGGAGCCGCCCCGAATAAGGACGGTCTCCGGGTTGTCTCCGTGGATGGGTCGGTAATCTGGTGGTCCGTCGCCCCGCGTAAAATACTGGCATGCGGAGATCACGAAACACCGCCCTTCCAGTGCGATCGTGCGCATGGTCGGCAGCCAAGTGTCACGATCGTCGACTGTTGGTGCACAGTAAAGCTCGATACCCTGGGCGTACATAGCCGTACGCAAGAGCGGCATGTAGTTCTCCCAGCAGATGACGCTGCCTATGCGCCCGAGAGGCGTATCCACGACGCCGATTGTCGAACCATCCCCGAAACCCCAGACCAATCGTTCGAGTGCCGTCGGCATCAGTTTGCGATGCCTGGAGATAAGTTCACCCGAAGGAGCATACGTCACTGCGGTGCAATAGAGCGTCCCGCCATCGCGCTCAATAATGCCGACGACGAGATGGATCCGGTTGTCGCGGGCGATTTCGCCGAGACGGGCGGCTTCAGGCCCCGGAAGATCGATTGCGCTCTCGTGGTAGCGCCGGAAATCCTCCCGGCCCTCTAGGCTTCTCATTCCCAACCGAGCCCCGAAATCGAGGCCCTTCGGATATCCACCGACGAATGCTTCGGGGAACACCACCAGTTCCGCCCCCTTACCGGCTGCCTCGCGTGTGAGGTTGGCGAGCTTGGAGAGAGTTTTCGGTGTATCGAAGAGGACAGGTGCAGCTTGAACGACAGCCGCTTTGATGATCGTGGACATCGGAATAATCTTTCAAACAACTACACAACGGCTTTTGCACCAAGCGATGGTTGTGAAATCAGATTTGCGAGCAGGGTCAGACCATCCTCGAGATCGCCACGGTCAGGCGCGACGCCCAAAGAAATTCGAACAGCTTCAATTGGGTTGGAGACGATCGCGAAGGCGGAGCTTGGCACGATCGAAACCCCCACGCGATCAGCATATTCGGCGAAATCGGGAGCACGCCAGTGATCCGGCAGGCGCATCCAGAGGTGATAACCATTGGGGTCGGCAGCGAAATCGAGTCCTTTAAAAATTGCCGACGCCAACTTTTGTCGCTCGACGCTCTCTGTCCGGATTGACGCTGCGATGTCCTCCAGAACGCCTTCAGCGATCCAACGGCTGGCCAGCGCGGACATCAGGGGAGGCGCCATCATGATGGTGGCGCGCTGTATGCCGGCAAAACGCAATGCCAATGTGGCGCTCGGCGCGACGACATAGGCCACGCGGAAGGCAGGCGTAGCGCATTTCGAGAGTGTTTCGATATGCCATGTGATATCAGGCGCAAGTTCCGCCAGCGTGACCCTGCTTTCAGCCATCAGTGGGCCATAGGGGTCATCTTCAATAATAATCACACGGTGCTTTCGAGCGATCTCGACGAGAGCCCTGCGTCGATCTTCCGGTAAAGTAGAGGTTGTCGGGTTGTCGAGGTTTGGAACGACATAGAGGGCTTTCGGTGTATTCTCCCGGCAGACTTTTTCGAAAGACCCCGGAATGATGCCCTGCTCATCCATTTCCAAGGGCTCAAGAGCGAGCCCCTTATGAAAACCGATCGCCTTCAGGCCTGGAAAGGTCATCCCACCTGCGGCGACGACGTCGTCTCGCGACAGTAGCAACTCGCAAATCCCGAAAAGAGCGTATTGCGCTCCACCCGTCACTACGATTCGATCGGATGTTGTCTTGATCCGCGGAGCAAGCCAGTTGGCAGCAGCCACGCGATCGGGTTCCGCACCCGTACTTTCCTGATAGTTGAGATTTAGCAGTCCTTTTGAACTTCCTAGAACTTCCGCTATCGCTTTCGGGATGATGCTTCGGAAATCGATCGAAGCCGGCGGGGGCGGTATGTTCATGCTCAGATCGAGCGACGGCTGAGGCTGGGCACCAGCCTCGCCATCGAGCGTCCGGCTGATAAAGGTTCCGCGACCCGCTTGCGCTTCGACCAACCCCCGACGACGCGCCTCGGTAAAAGCTCGCGTTACGGTGGTGAGGTCGACCCCCAAGGCTTCGGCGATGACACGCTGGGCCGGCAAGCGGTCACCCCGCGCAACGCGGCCTGACCGGACATCTGCCTCCAACGCCTCGACAATGCCCAGATATTTCATCCGAGCAGTCTCGATCAGCCTCGGCTTCCACATCCAAGCCCCTCAAGCTGTATGGTTTATTGACATACAATCCATATAGAATGTATGCATATAATGAAAAGTGGGGGATGTCAGTTTGGATGACCTCCGCCAAAGGGCACCGGCGCAAATCGGCGAAATTCAAACCTTTATTTTCCTCCCCAATGCGACGCGCTTCAGGGGTGCGAACGCATGACTAAGCCCTCACCGAGAACTGCATGGATTGCGTGAATGCCTTCCCCGATGCTCCTGATCCATCCCAACGAATGTAACGACTGCGGCGGCGGAAATGGGCCGGGCTAAATGCTCGTGCCGATGCGGGTGCGTTCGACAGCGTGCTCAACAAGTTGCGGGACTAATTTTCGGAGAATTCAGGCGATAGCGATGCTTGATGCAAGGCACAGGAGCAATCAGCAAAAAGCAGAGGTGTACGCGCTGGAGGTTACTGGCAAGGACATCAGACAGGTAGAGATGTCAGCATCGGTGATTCCAGCGGGAACGCCGATCAACATTGCATTCCTGGGAAATGAAAATCATTCGCAACGTGTGAATGCGGCCCGGATAATACGAGCCTGCGGATTCGAGCCCGTCCCGATCATCTCGTCGCGCCGTCTGCGATCCGAGAATGACCTCAATACCCTGCTTGAAAGGCTGATCACCGAAGCCCGTCCATCACGCTTCATCTTCGTGGGCGGCGACCCCTCTAGCCCGGCAGGTCCGTTCCAAGATGCATTAGCCATTCTTCGAAGCGGTGTGGTGCAACGTTACGGTATTCGCCATGTCGGGATCGTAGGATATCCCGAAGGGCACTCGAAGATTGATGCCGATACCCTTCAGAAGTCCCTCAAATGGAAGTACGCCTTTCTCCGGGATGCAGGCTGCACTGTGGAGATAACGACGCAATTTGGGTTCGATACCGATGCGGTCGTTCGATGGATCGGACAGCTGCGCACTGAAGGCATCGAAGCGCTTGTACGTATCGGCGTCCCCGGCCCCGCAGATGTTTCCACACTCCTTCGGTTTGCCAGGCAGTTTGGAGTGGCGACATCCTCACTGATAGCGAGGCGATATGGCCAGTCATTGTCCCACTTGCTTCGCCGCTCTGTCGCTGACCGCTACTGGAAAGACCTCACTACTGGCATCAAGGATCAAGATCTGGGAGCGATCCACTATCATCTCTATCCCTTTGGTGGGATTTTAGACGGCGTCCACTGGATGAATCAGCGCGTGCCGCAGAACCTTCCAGATCGAAACGATCCAGCCGGCTAAGGTTTTTTTGTTGAGAAAGATGAGATCTCGGGCGTCCATGACACTCCGTCCCATTTAGCGTCGTCGAAGGTGAAGTCGTTTCGAACCGATCCATCGGACAGTTGCACGAAGGGCTGCCCGCGTTGTGGATCGACATCGAGAAGGACGCTCTCCATGCGGAGCGTGCCGAAAGTGATCGACCCAAACGCAATCAGGCAAAGGACGTAGAACCTTCGGCCGCAGCATGCGTACATTTGGCGCCTGAAACGAGCGCGCGCTCACTTCCACAAACAGACGGCGCTTCCGTTTTAGCCCATCTCGGCGGGAGCAAATCCCGACCTTTCGGCATTCTTTGGAATTCCATCCCGTGAGTGGAATTGCCGACCCTATGCATGCGACTTCAGCATAAGGCGCAATAAAAACGCCAAATATCTGATCTCGCACCCCTTTCCGAAAGCGCCTGATCAACCGGCAATGCCGTGATCGCGCCGGAAAGGGAACTCTGGGGGAGAGTATCGCGGGGGAAGGACCGATGAAGTCATTAAAAATATGTGTCGCGACGGCAACGCTTGCGTGCCTCTCTGCACCCGGCGCCATGGCTCAGGATGCAGGAAGCGCAACGCCACAGCCGCCGCCCGCTGCCAACGAATCTCAGCCGGGGCAAAAACTTCCCGATGTGGAGGTTATCCAGCAGCAGCAGCAGAAAACAACTGCGAAGCCAAAGAAGGCCGCGCGGAAAGCCAAGCAGCAACCCGTTCAACAGGCGGGGCCGCCACCTGCCCCTGGCACGGAGCCGGCGGTCGCGGAAGATGGCGCAGCGCCGACAGGTCCGGTCTTCGCTGTCCGCATGAGGAAACGCCCTGCCCTATAGACCCTAGCGAGATCGATGATGAGATTCCCACTTGCCTCACCATCCGGCCCGGCAACCGTATGCCCGGCGTTCCGCGCCATCGCTTCAAGGCCGGCTTCGACTATAAGCTGACGCCTAAGTGGACCTTCGGCTCTGACCTGATCGCTGCCAGCGACCAGATCTTCTACGGCGACGAAGGCAACCATGACCGGCCGCTGCCAGGCTGCGTCAAAGTCAACCTACATACGTCCTACGACGTCACCGACCATATCCAGGTCTACGGACTGATCGAGAACCTGTTCGATCAGCAGTACGGCGTCTATGGGACATACTTCAATACTGAGCTCGCTCAAGAAGCTGGACCCGGCGAAGGTGGTTCAGGTGGGCCTGACCCCTCTCTCAAAGGCTTGAAATATGATCCAGACAACGCACGGACGATCACACCAGCCATTCCCTTCGCGGCCTATGGCGGCGTGAAGGTCAGGTTCTGATCGCAGACAGGCGCCGGCTTCGGCGGGCGTCTCGATAGCATTCTATCAATCGAGTACAAACCCGTCTCTCGATTGAGTAGCAAGCGGTGGCTCGGCAACGGCCGCCGCTTTTCTTTTTCGTGCGAAGACGAAGGCGTCGAGTCGGCAAAAACGCCTATTTCGCATCCGGCTTGACAGCGACGCCCCACGGGAGGCGCCCGACGCGAACCGACTTTTCCGCCTTGAGCGTCGCTACATCGATAACCGTCACGTCGTTCGTCATGCCATTGGCGACGTAAAGCTTGGTACCGTCAGGCTTCAGGGCGAGATGCCAAGGCCGCTGTCCGACGAGGATGTAGCTTTTGATTTCATGCGTCGCCACATCGACGACGGCGACCCTGTTCGACGGTCCGAGCGCAACAAATGCCGTTTTGCCGTCGTTTGTGAAGCGAATGCCTATTGGCTGCATCAGTTCGGGGCGAATACCGGACACATCAAACGTGAGCTTCTTTTTGATCTGGAACGACTTTGTGTCGATGATGGAGACCGTGCCACCCACCTCCGCCGAAACCCAGACCTCGCTGCCGTCTTTGGTGAATGTCGCCTCCCTCGGCCGGGTATCGACGAGGATGTTGGCCAAGACCTGATTGGTCTTCGCATCGATAAAATGCGCCATGCTCGTCTGTTCTGACGTATTCACGACGAGGCCGTCATCCGGCGAGACCGCCATTCCCTCCGGCTCTACGCCGACAGGAATCTCGGTGATTGCTTGGCCCGTGAACCTGTCAATGACAGTGACCAGCCCGTCGTCTTCATTCGCGACATAAATGCGATCACCCTTATGATTGATATCAAGAAGCTCCGGGTCTGGACCGGACGCCGGATAGGATTTTGTAACCTCGAGCTTTTCGGTATCGATGACATCGAGGCGGTTGTCGTCGCCGACGCATACGATCAGTTCTTTGTAATCCGGCGTGATGACGATACCGCGCGGCCGCTTTCCTGTCGGAATGCTCTTGATGATCTCGAGCGTCTCGCTGTTGACGACAGTCACAGTGTTATCGCGCTCGTTCGAAACGAAGATCTTATCGGCAAAGGCGGATGGCGCGGCGCTTAGCATCAGCGTGGCGCACAACGCCCGCGTCGCAGCTTTGTTCATAGTCGTCATCCTCCAATGCGTTGATCGATTCATCCTGGAAGTTTGCAAGCTGTTTCCGGCGCATCGATCCCGAGTGTGTCAGTCAGATGCTTTTGGTGCAGGAAGCCTTCCTGCGGAGACATCGAGACGAGAGAGCGTGGTCCGGTCAGGATGATGGGTTGACGGAGTTGCCTGTCCCATGAGCGGAACGACATACCCTGGCCCTTGAAGCCCGCGACCTGAAAGTCTTTCGACAGCAAATACGCGCGCAAACTCGAGATATCGGCCTTCCCGCTGCGCGTAACCGCCTCGCCAAAAACGCGCGCCGCGAGCCACGCCATATAATCGCGCTCCGTCATCTGTCTTTTGGCCATTGCTAGAAACCGGTTCTGAAGCTGAACGCCGCCGTATTGCTCGTAGGCGCGATGCCAAGCGACGGCGACGAGCCCGTGCGTGCCAGCGACCGGCTTCGGCACCGAAGTTCGCCAGAGTAGATACTCTCCGAACGTCTCGTCGGTATCGGCGGCGAAAACGATGTCGTGCGGCGGCGGAGACTGCGTCAACATCGGAATTTGCGCTTGAATCTGTTGGTGTCCGGTTTCAGAGCGCCGATTACCCGGATCGAATGTGATCGTTCTCTCTTCGGCAATGGTGCTGCCGAATTTCTTCGCCGCGCGCTTCATTGCATTGGCGTAGTGAATGTCCTCCTTTGTGGCGCCCCGCAGAAGAAACCAGGTGTTCCACCGCTTCCACGCCATGTATTGCGCCAGCGCGTCTGCGCGCATGGCCCAGCTCGGCGCGACGTGGAAAACATTCCGGCGGCAATTAACGCCTCTGAGATCATCGTCGCTCGTGCGCACGTTGATGATGACTGCATCACGTGCTTCGGGGAGATCTGCGAGACGGAGAAGATCCTCCGGTTCTAGATCGGCTAGGAGCAGACGCGTCGACTGCAGCAACGCCTTGGCGTCAGCGACGATGTCGCCATCTTTCGGCGTGATCTGTTCGTCGAGATGATACGACTGATTGAGGAATCGACCGGTTGCGAGATTGTCGCTGACGCCAAGCCGTGCTCCTTGGACGCCCTGATCGGTGATGACCGGCTCAACCAGCGAGATCGGCAGCGGCTCCGGATAGTCGCGGCCAAGATATCCGATCTCGACTTGAAGCGGTATCGCGGGGTTAGAACTTGCGCCGGCCGCAAACGCCAAAACAAACGGCAGCAGGCACACAAAACGTCGAACTGTCGCTTTCACGGAATGTCACTGAGTTGTCTTGACTTCGTTGGCCGGCGTCCCGGTCCCCGAGCCAGTAAGAAACTTCAACGCGCCGACTGCAGCTTCATTGCCCGCGCCAGTTGCTATGTCGAGGGCGGTTTTTCCCGCCGCCGATTTCATTTTTGGATCAGCCCCCGACCTAAGGAGAAGGCCAATCATCGGCGCGCTGTTCTGTCCGGCAGCGATCATGACAGCTGTCACGCCATCGGTGGAAGCTGAGTTGACGTCCGCGCCGCGTTTGATGAGTTCCTCGGCTATGACGAGAGGCGTCGGTCCGTGTGCGAGCTGATTGAGACGCTGTTGCGGTTGCAGCTGTGTCGCGCAGACCATCAACGGCGTCAGCTTCTCGGCACCGCCGCCGACGTTGACCTTGGCTCCGGCATCGATGAGGGCCTTCGCTGCGAAAAATTTGCCGTCCGCAAGGGCGACTTCAAGCGCTGTGTAGCCTTTCTCCGTGCCCCTTTCGATGTCCGCGCCACGTTTGGCAAGCAGTTCGATGGACGGCACGTGATTGACGTTGATCGCGTGACGAAGCGCGGTCATGCCGTCACTATCTTGCGCATCGGCCTTGGCTCCGGCATCGAGCAGGATCTCCATAAGGTCCGTCCTTCGGATGCTAGCTGCAGAGCCAAGCGGCAAGGCGCCAAGCTGATCTCGCTTATTGACGTCGGCGCCCTTCTCGATGAGGAATTTCAGTCGCTCGGCGTCTGCGCCAACGACGGCGTTCATCAACTCGGTGTTGACGTCGACACCCTCTTTCAGCCACGCCTCAAGGCGTTCGCGCGAGACGATCTGATCGGGTGCCGCTTTCGCACTCCGCTTGCTGGTCTCCTGAACTTTGAGATAACGATCCTCATAAGCCGCGCCCTGGGTCTCCTGGATGACACCGTGGGACGGCAGGCTGCCTTCGATGATGCAGTTCGAGCACTGGACAAGCGGCACGCCGTAGTCTTCCAGAATTTTGGCGATCTCGTCTTTGGCGTCCTCCATCGCCATGTCGATCTTGAGCTTCAGGACGACGTCAGTGTTTTGGACGCCCCATCCGAGAGAAAACTCAAGAGGAACATTGTCGACCATCATGTTGACGGGCTGAATGGTGAGAGGCTCGCCTTTCTTCTTCAGCCAGCCAGCGAACGGCCCCCATACCGCGGCGATGTCGATCTTGCCATCGGCGACGCGCTGGACCTGCCGCCAAGGTTGCTTCTCGGGCTCAAGATCGGCGTCGGCGCTCACGATCTGCAGGTCGACGTTTTCCTTGATGTCGTGATCGGCGAGAACCTGTCGCATCGCCGACTGCTGGAATACGCCGACATTGAGCTGATGGAGGGCAGGATCGTCCATGCTCTTGATGTCGAGACCTTTATCCGAGCGATAAGCAAGAACGTAGGTCGTGCGGTAGATGGGCACGGTGGTGAGAAGATCGGGGTAATCCGTCGGCATCCCGAGCAGGACCTGGCACTCGTGGTTATCGAACGTCTCACGCGTCAGACCGCGCTCCAAGTAAGGGCGCCAGAAAAACGCGATATCGACACCGAGCTTGCGGCCGACGGCTTCCGCGATCTTGTTCTCGAAACCTTCTCTCTTGTTGTCGGACAGCGGCAAGTTGCCCGGATCGGCGCAGGCAACCAGGCGCGTCAGCTTCAAATTCTTGGCTTCTTCTTTGGCTGCAGACAGCTCGGCGGAAGTGAGCTGATCGAACGGCTTCGATTTCAGATAGCTCAAGTCGCGGCTGAAGCTGGGCGTAGTCGTTGCCGCGAATGCTGCGCTGATAAGAAGAAGCTTCAGGCCACGCATTATTCTTTGACCTTTTTGGGTTGCGTTGAATTTCGGTTCAGCCCGCGAAGCCCGCTCGGCCGCATGTCGCGCACACATCGGTGCAGTAAACGGAAATGGCGTCCGGCCTGTTCGAGGTCCGGACGCCGCCTTTGCAGTTACATCATCCTTACGGATAGACCCGGAAGGTCGAGAGCACGCCGCCCTGCGGGATCTTGTCGAGGCCCGAGGCTTTCGCCATGGCCGTCGCACCGATCGCGCCGAACTTGTCGTCCATGTCGAGGCCTGCGGTAACCGGGATGCCGATCCACCCGCCCAGACCTTGGAAGACGGAGATGTACTCTTTGCCGTCCACTTTGTAAGCGATCGGGTTACCGATGATGCCGGAAGCAAGCTTGCGTTCCCAAAGCACCTTGCCGGTGTTGCGATCAACCGCACGGAAGTGGCCGCTGTTCGAACCGTAGAACATCAGACCGCCGTCGGTGTTGAGCGTACCCGACCAGTTCGGATAGGGATCGGGAATTTCCCAGTCCGCCGTGCCGGTCAGAATGTCGAACTTCTTGATCTTGCCAGTAACGCCCGGCTTCTCAGGATACATATAGACGTTGGCGAAGACGTACACGGTACCCTGCTGGGTATGCGTACGATCCTGCGGTTCGTCTTCCATGCACCAGTTGTTGGTCGGGCAATAGAACTTGTTCGGCTCTTTCGGATCGACCGAGCAAGGCTGCTGATCCTTGCCACCCATCGCCGACGGGCAAGCCTGGACGTTACGATGCTTCTCGAACGGCGAGTGCTCATAGACCTTGATCGGACGACCGGTCTTGAGATCGACCTTCTCGGCCCAGTTCACTGTCACGAACTTGTTGGCGCGCAACAGCGTGCCGTCATCGCGATTGAGAACGTAGTTGAAGCCGTTACGGTCGAAGTGAACGAGAACGTCCTGCTTCTTGCCATCGACATCGAGATTGTCCACGAGGATGTTCTCGTTGACGCCGTCATAGTCCCACTGATCGAACGGTGTCATCTGATAGGCCCAGGCGACCGAGCCATCTTCGACATGACGGGCGAAAATGGTCATCGACCACTTGTTGTCCCACTTGCCGTCGTTGCACTCGTCATGGGTCTTGGCACCGCAGCGATACGACGGGCTCCAGTGGCCCGGGTTACCGGTCGACCAGTAGACGAGCTTGCGCTTGGGGTCGTAGCTGCCCCAGGCCCAATACGACCCGCCGCCGATTTTCCATTCGCCACCGTTCGTCGACGGATAGCTCGATACGCCGATATCGGAGCCGGCCGTGCCGTATTCAGGGTGCGCTTTGTTGGTGTCTTTCGTCAGGCATACGTCCTTGTCGGGGCCGGTCGAATGGCACTTCCACACGACCTTACCGGTCTTGATGTCGTATGCCGTCAATCGTCCGCGAGCTGCGAATTCGTCGCCGCCAAAACCTGCAATAACGAGGTTCTCGGCGATCAGCGTCGGGCCGGTGATCGTTTCGCCCTTTTCAGGATACGCATGCTTGACGACCCAGACTTCCTTGCCCGTCGTCGCATCAAGCGCAATCACGAACCCGTCAAGTGTGTGATAGATGACTTTGCCATCCGCATAGTTGACGCCGCGATGAACAGTATCGCAGCAGGCGCGCGGAACGGCGGTCTCGTCGCGGTCTGTCTTCTTGACGTAGTTCCAGACTTGCACGGGGTTGTCCGGATCGGTCAGGTCAAGCGCCTGCAGGATGTTGCACTGTGCCATGTTCGGGCAACCGGACGAGAAATACATCATCGGCTTGCCGTTATGGATGACGACAATCGGCTGACCTTCATGGCCACGCAACGCACCGGTCGATTGCGACCACGCGAGCTGCAGTTTATCGATGTTGCCGGTGTTGATATCGGCAAGCGGCGAGTGGCGGGTGAGCTGATTGTCGCGACCCGGCGCAGGCCATAGATCCGGATTTTTTGCCGCTTGTTCGATCTGCTCGTTGGCAAAGCTTGGCACTGCCGCGCCGCAAAGGAGCGCCACCGCAAGCCCGCCCGCCAACAGGAATGATTTCCTGAAGCTCATGGGTTTTCCTCTCCATCAGTTCGATGCAGACGCATGCCCTGCCCCACCGTTGTCTTTCGACGCCGGTTCGCTTCGAATTTGCGGCCACACGAGCGAGAGCAATTTACGTTGCAACTTTTGGCGTCGGCCGGTGGCGAAACAAGCGAGTTAGACTTGCAGCAAGACCATCGTCCGACAAAAGTGCGGAGGATGGCGAGAGAGCCTGGAGGACCGGGCTTTCACACCACCCCACCGCAAGCGTGGCAACCGGACACTAGGTGTCAGTCCTCCAGGCCACCACGGGATGATTTCCCGATGTTTTTTGTCTGCATTCCCATTGCGATCGGGATTGCTCAGCTCGAGCCGCGCTTCTAATTCTTGCGCATTTCAAGCGCCATTCTGATGAGATCAGCGGTTCTCTCGACCGCGAGCTTGTTCTTCATCAGACTGCACGCATTGGCGACGGTCTTGTAGGCGACGTTGAGGGTCGACGCGATCGCTGAAAGGCTCTTGCCCTCTCCGAGCAACCTCAGAATTTCGATTTCGCGCATGGTCAGGCGCTCAAGAAGATCGCCGTCGCCGGAAAACTGCTTCATAGCGAGGTCCGTTGCGATTTCCCGCTCTACATAGCGCTTGCCTTCGCCGACGCGTAGCACCGCGGTTACCAGCTCCTCGGCGGACGCGCCTTTCGAAATATAACCCCGAGCGCCTGTCTGCACGGCGCGCGCGGCATAGATCGCTTCGGCATGCATGCTGAGCATCAAGACCTTGGCGTTGGGGTTTTCGATAAGAAAGCGCTTCAGAAGTTCGAGGCCGCTCGATCCGGCAAGACTGATGTCAAGCACAACGACATCGGGGCTCTGCTGGCGAAATACCGTGAGCGCCTCATAACTCGTTGCTGCTTCATAAATGTCCGCACTCGGAATCGCCGAGAGAAGGCGGCGGACGCCTTGGCGGACCAGAACGTGATCATCGACCAATAGGATCTTCATCATATCCCCGTGCCTGTTCTCAAGGATTCCGGTGCGCTCGCTGTCGTAGAAAGATAAGGGAAGTGCGCTTCGACCAGCGTGCCGCGGCCGTCTGGGCGATTCCCGATGTTGAAAGTGCCGTTGCGCGCGGCGACCCGCTCGCGCATGCCCGTCAGTCCGTGTCCCGAACGATTTGACTTCAAGCCGCCTCCATCGTCGACGACCCATACGCGGACACTGTCGCCCTCCAGCGCAACAGCGGCGTCGATCACCGATGTATCGCCGTGACGAACAGCATTGCTCATGCTCTCCTGAATGATGCGGTAGACGACGGAATCGAGTTCGGCGCTGACGCCGCCCTCCGGAATAATCGTGCGCACATTCAAGCCCGGATGCCGGGAGGTCCAGAATTCGACCAAACGCTGGACGGCCGCTTCAAGTCCGAGGTCTTCGACTGTTCCGGTTCTCAGCCTGCCGAGAATTTGAAGGACGCGCCTCTGACTAAGGCCCACCGCTTCGCGAATGGAATCGAGGCGCTCGACCACGTCGCGGTTTGCGCTGTCTCCGAGCGCCTTCTGCACCGCCGCCGCATCGAGGCCGACGGAAAACAAAAGCGGTCCGATTTCGTCATGAAGATCGCGAGCCAGCTCCGCCCGCTCTTCATCCTGCACGGTCGACAGCTGCTCTTCGAGCAACGTTTTCGAGGCCTCGGCCTGCTCGAGTTGGCCCACCATGTGGTTGAAGCCGCTCGTAACCGCCCTGAGATCGCGAGGACCGCTTTCAACGAGCCGCAAATTGAAATCGCGCTGCGCTACTCTGGCGATGGCATGGCGCAACTGATCGAGCGGCTTCAATTCGCGCTCAACGGTCCAGTAGATCAGCGCTGAAACAAGCCCGGCGAGTATCGCCGCAAGGAACAGGCTGTTCGCAAGATCTTCCCAAACCTCCTGCACTTCGTTGCGGGGCTCCGCCTCGATCAAGAACGCAGAATAGTCCTGAATATTCGGCGGCGTCGGAACCCGTGCAGATTCGGGGGAACCTCCGAGCAGTTTGTAAAACCAGGCCGGTGCCGGATCATCGGGCGTCTCAAGATGCGATTGCACGACCCGGGCGCCGCTCATGTCGAGAAGCGACACACGTAAATGGCGTCCATTGTTAAACTGCTCAATGATGCCGCTCAATTTCTGATAGGGGTTCGGAGAACTCTTCAGCCCGTTTACTCCGTCCTCCAGCACCTGTTCACCGACCACGAATGCGGAATGCAGCTCGGTCTCTATCTTTGCTGCGGCACGCCAGTAGGACATGAACGCTCCGATCAACAGGCTTAGAGCCAGGACGAGCGCGACGTTCATTAGGAGGCGTTGACGGAGCGACATGACGCAAACATCAGGGTTTGATGACAAGGCCCCAAGGGAGGCGGCCAACGGGGACTGATTTCTCCGCCTTCAGGCTGGCGACATCGATTACAGTGACATCGTTCGAGAGGCCGTTGGCGGTGAAGAGCTTCGTGTGATCCGCGTTGAAGTCCATATGCCAGGGGCGCTGGCCAACGAGGATAAGGCTCAACGTCTTGTATGTGGCGGTGTCTATGACCGCGATACGATTGGCCCGGCCTAGGGCAACGAACGCGCGCTTGCCGTCGGGTGTGAACTTCACGCCCATCGGCTGGATCAACTCCGGCCGGACCCCCGGGATATCGAACGTCAGTCTTTGCTTGATCTTGCGTTGATCCGCGTCGATCACCGATACGGTGCCGCCGACTTCCGCAGTGACCCAGACCTCTTTTCCATCGGGCGTGTAACGGGCAACCCGCGGGCGCGTATCGACCAGCACGTTGGCGATAACCGTCATCGATTTGATATCGATGAAATGCGCCATGCTGGTCGATTCCGATGTCGCAACCACGATGGTATCATCCGGGGACACCGCCATACCTTCGGGCTCGACGCCGATCTGAATCTCTCCGCGCACGGCCCCGTCGGCAGCGCTTATCACCGTCACCATGCCGTCGTCTTCGTTGGCGATGTAAATGAACTTGCCGGCGTGATCGATGTCGAGCAGTTCGGGATCTGGACCTGATGTCTCGTGTGTGCTGGTGATTTCAAATGTCGTCGTATCCATCACATCGAGGCGATTGTCGTCACCCGCACAGATGAAGAGCGTTTTGTAATCAGGAGAGAGCACCATTCCGCGCGGCCGCTTTCCGACGGGAACGGTCTTGACCACTTTCAGCGTACCCGTATCGAGCATGGTAATGGTGTTGTCTTTTTCGTTGCTGATGAAGGCTGTGCCCGCGAGTGCCGGGTGAGCCATACAGAACGAAATAATCGCCAGTTTCCAACCTAATCGCATCATTCAACGCCTATGATCGTTGGCCTTAGTTTCGCTGTCGGCATTTCGATTCCGGTTCGTCGTAGCCGAGCGTGTCGGTGAGGTATTTGGGATGCAGGAAGCCTTCCTGTGGCGATATCGAAACCAGTGCCCGCGGCCCCGCCAGCAGGACCGGCTGGCGCAACTGACGATCCCATCGCCGGAAATTCATGCCTTGCGATTTGAACCCGGCGACCTCGAATTTGTCCGACAGCAGGTATGACCGGAGCACGCCCGGATCCGCCGAGTTGGTGCGCGTCACCGCTTCGCCGAAGGTGCGCACGGCAAGCCAGGCGGAATAATCGCGCTCCGTCATGACGCGGCCGGTCTTGCGTTCGAACCGGTTCTGCATCTGCGTCGCGGCGCTCTCCTCATAGGAGCGATGCCATGAAACGGCGGTCAGGCCGTGGGTACCCGCAACAGGGCGCGGCTCGTAGCTATTGAACAGAAGGTAGTCGCCGAAACTTTCCTCGACATCCGCGACGATGATGACGTCGGCATCGCCGAGGCCCTGCGTGAGCAATGGCATCTGCTTCTGAATCTGCTGATGCCCGGTGTCGGTGCGGCGGGAACCCGCAACATACGCATAAGACTTCTCGCCGACGATTTTTCCGCCGAAGCGCGCCGCCGCTCGGCGCACCGCGGCCGCATAGTCCTTATCCTTCGGCATCTCGCCAGAGATCAGCGCCCACTTCCGCCATTGCTTCCAGATCAGAAACTGGGCGAGCGCGTCTGCGCGCATCGCCCAATCGGGAGGGATGTGAAAAATGTTTTTTCGGCAGTCTTCGTTACGAATCCTGTCGTCGCTCGAGCGGATGCTCATGATGATGGCGTCGTTTGCCTCGGGAAGATCCGCGACGGCGAGAAGATCCGCCGGTTCGAGGTCCGCGACGATCAACGAAACGCCCGACTTGAACAATTCGAGCGCTTTCGGCTTGATATCCTCGCCTTCCGGAACAATGGCTTCGACAAGCGCATAATGCTGGCCGATCAGGCGGCCAGTCATGTTGTCTTCTACGAGCCCAACACGCGCGCCCTGGATGCCCTTATCCGTGTAGATCTTATCGACAAGGGAAAGCGGCTCGGCTTCGGCGTAGGTCTTCCCGAGGTAAGCTATTGTGATGCCAAGCGCCGTGCGCGCGCCATCTCCGGGCGGAGCTTCATTGCTCCGCACCGGATCAGCCAGACACATCAGGAATGCCGCCAGCACTAATGCTAACCCTTTGGCAACTTGCATTGTGCTCGCAAGGACGTACGGGGCGCTTCGCTGTTGCCTCGTCACCAGGTCCTCTTCGAGCCTTTGTAAAGCGAGTGAACGAAGGCAATGATCTTCCACAATTCGTCGTCGTCCTTGATGATTTCGCCGAATGGCGGCATCGGTCCGACAACGCTTTCCTGACCCTTGCGGCTCAGCCCGTAAGTCTTCTGCAGATCCTGGCTGCCGTGCGAGATCAGCCGGAAGAGGATGTCGTCATCGCCGCCGTAGACCCAAGTTTCATTCGTGAGCGGCGGACACATGCCACCACCACCGCCACCACCGTGGCAGCCATTGCAGCTGTATGAGAAGTAGAGCTTCTTGCCCTCTTCGATCTTGTCGGCCTGATCCGTGTAGGGGTTCTTCATCGTCCCAATGGGATTGGCCTTATCGACTTCGAGCGGGGGCTTGTGCGTGACCTCCGTCGGCTTCCTGGCCTTGAATTCTTCATAAGCCTTGGCTGCCGCTGCTTTGGCTGCAGCCTGCGGATCATCGTCGTCATCGGCCATGACGATGTTCGCGGATACGAACAACGCCGCTGTGCCCAGTATCAAGGCAGCGATAAATACAGATACCCAATTCCAATTTCTCACGAGCCGATCCTTCCCTGCATATTCAAATTTACCCCAAGTGCTCAAATCATTGGTTCGGCTGACAACCGACACTCTCCATTTAACGCGTTCGCCATTGCCGAAATTTCCCGAAATTGATTGTCACAACGCGCCTCAATTGCTCCGCTCCTGAGAGAGAAGGCCAAGCAGGCTGACGACCGAGGTGTTGCCGTTCTGGCGGGCGAGATCGGCAGCGGTCTGACCCTGCGGTGACTTGAAATTCGGATCAGCGCCGGCCTGTGCCAGTAGACCGACGATCGGAGCATTGTTGTGCGCGGCAGCAAGGAGAAGCGCCGTCACGCCCGAGCCCGAAACGTCGTTGACCTTCGCGCCTTTGGCGATCATCGCGCGGGCGACATCAATCGGACCTGGATCGCCGGGATTGACCTTTTCTATTCGCGATACTCCGGCGGCCAATGTCAGCTCCCGGTCTTCGGAGCCGGAAATCAGCATCAATGGCGTGAGCTTCGCCTCTCCGTCCGCCGTCTCGACGTTTGCTCCGGCGGCGATGAGAGCGATCGCCGCCTTGTATTTGCTTTCCAGGATCGCCAAAGCGAGCGGCGTCACGCCTGCGGGCGTACGTGCCTCGAGATCGGCGCCGTGGCTCCCCAGTGCTTCTATGGCCGGCGGCGAGTTACGCAGCACAGCATGCTGCAACGGCGTGTAGCCGTCCCGGTCCTTTATGTTGACGTCAGCTTTGCGGCCAATCAGTGCAGTAATGATTTCCGGACGCTCGTTTC
Organism: Hyphomicrobium sp.; assembly: GCF_019753045.1. Taxonomy (GTDB): domain Bacteria; phylum Pseudomonadota; class Alphaproteobacteria; order Rhizobiales; family Hyphomicrobiaceae; genus Hyphomicrobium_B. The sequence continues at coordinate 59,737 of NZ_JAIELN010000006.1, read as the reverse complement.
GCGCAGCGATGTGCAACGGCGCATACCCTTCGCGATCGAGCTTGTTTACATCGGCGCCCTTGTCGATCAGGAACGAGATGCGATCTTTGTCATCGGCAAGTACAGCGTTCGCCAGCTCCTGGTTGATGTCGGCTCCTTCTTTGAGCCAATTTTCGAGGCGTTCACGCGTGACGTTCTGATCGGGCGCGATCGCGACGTGCACAGGGTTCGCCGCCATAACGGGCTTCGTATAGATGCCGTGCGACGGAAGATCCCCGGCGACGAAGCAACGGCTGCATTGCACGAGCGGCACGCCATAGTCCCGCAGTATCTTTTCGATCTCGGCCTTCTTCGCTTCCAGCGCCAGATCGAATTTGTACTTGAGGATCCAATCGATCTTCCGGAGACCGATCGTCAGGTCGAATTCGAGCGGAACATCATCCTCGTCGAGATTGACCGGCTGGATGACGAGCGGCTCGCCCTTCATCGTCTTCAGCCAGCCGGCAAACGGCCCCCACACCGCCGCAACGTCGAGTTTCCCGTCGATGACATCCTGCACTTGCCGCCAGGGCTGGGCCGCGGGGTCGAGGTCAGAATTGTGGCTCAGGACGTGAAGGCTCACATTGCTGCGTATGCCGCGTTCAGCCAGCGCCATGCGAATGCCGGACGTCTGAAACGTACCGATGGAAAGCTTCTGCAGCTGCGGATCATCGAGATCCTTGATCTTCAGGCCGCGATCAATGCGGTAAGCGAGGACGTACGTCGTCCGATAGATCGGCTCGGTCGTCAGGACTCGCTCGAAGCCGACCGGCAGATCGAGCAGGACGTCACAATCGCCGGATTCGAACGTCTGCCGTGTGATTCCGCGTTCGAGATAGGGCCGCCAGAAATAGGTAACGGATGTACCCATCTCGGCAGCGATGAGCTCTATGATCTTGTTTTGGAAACCCGCGCGATTGATATCCGAAAGCGGCAAGTTACCCGGATCGCCGCAGACCCGAAGGGCCGGAATTCGCCGTTCCATCGCGGCCTTTTTCAGCGCGTTGTGATCGGCAGACGTCAGCGGCATCTGCGCTTCGAGGCGAGCGAGCGCAGCCTCGAGACGATGCTTGTCTTTGTCAGTCGGGGCATCGGCGGCGAAAGCGGACTGGCCGGCGATATTCAGGCCGGACATCAACAGTGTGGCCGCCAGAGCCCGGAAACGCCGCGGACGCCGCAGACTGCGATCAAAAGCCATTGAGGTGACTCTCATTTTGAAATCGCGCGCCTTGTTCGGGGCGCTCATACCGACGACGGCGCCCGGCGAGCAATTCGCCGGGCGCCAATCGAATTCTCTGCGAAGCGGGACTATTCCATCACCCGGAACGTGAAGAGCGTTCCGGCCTGGGGAATCTTGTCGAGGTTTGCTGCTTTGGTCATGGCCGTGGCGCCGATCGCACCGAACTTGTCGTTGAGATCGAGGCCTGCGGTGACGGGTACGCCGATCCATCCGCCAATACCCGACAAGATCGAGATATACTGCTTGCCTTTGATCTTGTAGGTGATCGGATTGCCGATGATGCCTGAGGCGAGCTTGCGATCCCACAGGACCTTGCCGGAGTTGCGATCGACTGCACGGAAATCTCCGCCAAGCGAGCCGTAGAACATCAGGCCGCCGGATGTGTTGAGCGTGCCGCCCCAGTTAGGATACTGGTCCGGAATTTCCCAATCGGTCTGGCCGGTCAAGACATCGTACTTTTTGATCTTGCCGGTGACGCCGGGCTTCTCCGGGAACATGAACACGTTGGCGAACACGTAGACCGTGCCCTGTTGCGTGTGGCTGCGCTCCTGCGGCTCAAGCTCCATGCACCAGTTGTTCGTGGGGCAATAGAACTTGTTGGGCTCTGCCGGATCGACCGAGCACGGCTGCTGGTCCTTGCCGCCCATCGCCGACGGGCAGGCATTGACGTTGCGGCCACGTTCGAGCGGGGAGTGCTCGCGGACCTTCACCGGCCGGCCTGTCTTGAGGTCGACCTTCTCGGCCCAGTTCACGGTGACGTACTTGTTGGCACGGAGCAGCGTGCCGTCGGTCCGGTCGAGAACATAGCTGAAGCCGTTGCGGTCGAAGTGAACAAGCGTCTTACGGTCTTTGCCGTCGACGTTCATGTCGACGAGAATATTCTCGTTGACGCCGTCGTAGTCCCACTGATCGAACGGAGTCATCTGGTAAGCGAAGACCGCTTCACCCGTATCGACCTTGCGCCCGAAAATGGTCATCGACCACTTATTGTCGAACTCGCCCGTGTTGCATTCCTCGTGCGTTTTCTTGGCGCAACGATAAGCGGGGCTCCACAGGCCAGGGTTGCCTGTCGAGTAGTAGACCATCTTCAGTTCTGGATCGTAGCTGAACCAGCCCCACGCCGAACCGCCGCCGATCTTCCAATCGTCGCCGACGTGCGTGTGGATGCCGAGATCCTTGCCTGCCGTACCGTAGTGCGGGTTGGCCTTATTGGTTTCCGGCGTCAGACAGACGTCCTTGTCGGAGCCCGTCGAGTAGCATTTCCAAACCTGCTTGCCGGTCTTCAGGTCGTAGGCGTTGACCCGGCCGCGGGCAGCGAACTCGTCACCGCCGAATCCGATGATGACAAGGCCATCGGCGATAAGCGGCGCGTTGGTGATCGTCTCACCTTTTTCCGGCCACGCATGCTTGACAACCCAGGCTTCCTTGCCGGTCTGGGCGTCGAGAGCGATGAGGAAGCCGTCGAGCGTGCCGAACACGACCTTTCCATCGCCATAAGCCGGGCCGCGGTTGACCGTATCGCAGCATGCCCGCGGCACTGCGGTCTCGTCACGGTCCGTCTGCTTCACGTAGTTCCAAATCTGCTTCGGGTGGTCGGGATCGGAAAGATCGAGACCCTGTACGATATTGCACTTCGACATCTCGGGGCAGCCGGAGACGAAGAACATCATCGGCTTGCCGCCAACGTCTTCGATGACCACGGGCTGCCCTTCATGACCGCGAAGCGCGCCGGTCGATTGCGACCAGACCATCTGCAGCTTCGAGACGTTGTCGGCTGTGATGTCCTTAAGCGGGCTGTGACGGGTCAAGGCGTTGTCACGGCCCGGCGCAGCCCACTCGTTGGGATTGGCCGCGCGTTGCGCAACTTCATCTTCGGCAACCGCTGGAACGGAAATCCCGATCAGCGCCGCCAAGATTCCGCCCGCAAAATAACGGAGCGAACTCATTCTCATTGTGCTTCCTCCATAGCCTTTCATTTTCACCGCGGTCCGCTTTCGCCGATCACGGCACGGCTCTTTTCCGGCTTCGCAGCAAACAAAGAGACTTCGTTCCGCGAACCGGCTGGTCGCGGACTGAGAAACGACGAAGTGATTTGGCTAACTGCGTGCGTCGGGTCGTTATTCAGCTGTACCGCTTGACGCGAAACAGCCCGCTGTACTTCAGCGTGAGGACGCTAATGTTCAAATTTTTCCGAAACCATGGGAGTTGTTCCTAGCGCGTATAGGAAGGCTTCCTGTTCACGCGGATGTGATGTTATCACGACGCATAGGGATCAGTTTTGCCCCCGAAATGCCATCGGACGATAGAAGCCAAAAAAATCGGCGCCGAGCGGAGCACGGGAGAAAACCGCTCGACGCCTTTCAACGTGGCATTTGCAATATGCCGATAGGCTTCGACATTCCGCCACGGGCAATTCTCCCGAATTCTATGCCTCAAAATCCCGGGAGCGATATTTCAGTTCAACCGTTCGTGAAAATCGGGTCTTCAAGGCGCAAGGACGAGCGACGCGAGCTTATCGGCCAAGACGTCGAGATCCTCCACGCCGTCGCTATTCGTCAGCAGAGTTACCGACACCCAATGTTCGGTGCGGGGACGGACGATCAGGTTGAAAGCCGTATAGCCCGAGACGGTGCCGCTGTGAAAATAGCGGTCCACGCCATCCTTGTGCGTGATGAACCAACCTGCACCATAGTAGGTCCATACATCGACGCGCGCAGAATCAGAGAGCATGACGTCGCGCATAGCAGGCGTCAGTGCGCGCCCCTCCATCAAAGCCTTATTCCATTTGAAAATATCGAGGACGGACGAAGCAACGTCGCCGCTGCCTTTCAACCAATCCGGTTGTGAGAACCGCGGCCGCCGGCGGTAGTGCGGACTTGCCAAGCGATGCGCAAAGCTTGGATCGTTTCCGAAGCCCGTATCTGCGAGGCCGAGGCGCGAAAAAACTTCCTCCTGCAGAATGCGGCGGTAGTCGCGCGACACGCCATCGACCTCGACGGCTTCCATGAGTTCAGACAGCAGGAAGTAGCTCGTGTTCGAGTATTCGAAGGATCCGGGAAAACCGCTCGGCCGATAGCCTTTTATGCCATCGAGCAAGCGTCGCGCAGGAACGGCTCCCCAGGGATCGAGCTCATGAGGTGGCCGGCGCGTGAAGTTCGGGAGGTTCGACGTCATCGACAAGAGGTTACCCACGGTGATGGGTGGTCCCCCTTCGAGCGTCCAGCCATCTGCAACGTCGAGCAGGCTGGCAAGTGGCGTAGCTGTGGTCAGCGGGGAACCATCACGCTGGACAACTGCATGCTTCTCGATGAGCCGAAGGACAGCAGTAGCCGTGAACTGCTTCGTTATCGAGCCAACCATGTAGATCGTTTGCGCCGACGCCGAACGATGCTGGTCATCGACGTCTCCAAATCCATCGGCGTACAGCAGTGTTCCGTCCCGCCCTATCGCGACACTCAGCGCAGGGAGCGGAGACGACTTGCCATCAGCGCCTGCGGCCGCGAAGTTTTGGATCAACGTCGCGGCGGACGCAGCGAGCGAGCCCGATCCCTCCACGGCTCCTGCCGGGGTACGCACGAGCGCAGCGGCGACCACAGCTAGAAGCAATATCCAACGGCAAGCAGCCATGCGCGTCCTCGGCCCGCGGCGCGTCCCAATGCGTTGCCGGTGCCGCTCCCGACATAATCGGGAATATTTCCCTAGCGAAACGCCGATTGCAACGGCTGGCAGAGGAGTATTCTAAGCCTCATAGTTCAAGCAACCGCTCAGTCGTCGTTTTCTCATTCGCCATCGATCGCAGAGGAAACCATGCAATCCATTTTGCGCAAATTCTCGACGGCATTTCTTTCCGCCGCGACCGGCCTCACGGCTTTCGCATTCTCGGCAGTGGCAGAGGATGACCCCTGGCCTGAAATTCAGAAAGCGCTCTTTGCCAACAGGCCGGTGCAAGACGACCCGGCGAGTGTCCAGATCTTCGCACCGAACCAGGCGGACGACGCCGCCGTCGTTCCTATTTCGATCAAAATTCCATCAAAGGTCGCAGCTTCGGCGAAGACGCTGACGCTCATCATCGACAGAAACCCTGTGCCGGTCGCCGCGAACTTCGCCTTTGGCGATGGCTTCAGAAAGGGACCCGACGTCGGGGAAAGAACGCTCGCAACGCGCGTTCGGGTGGATGCTTTCAGCCGCGTTCGCGTTGTTCTCGAGACGACGGACGGCGTGCTCCACATGGCATCGAAATTCGTCATCGGCTCGGGAGGATGTTCGGCCCCTGCTTCAAAGGAACCGGAACAAGCGCTCGCACAGATGGGAAAGGCGCATCTTACGATCTTGCGTGACGACTCCAACGGCAAGGATTGGCGCGAAGCGCGCGTGATGATCAAGCACCCGAACTTCACCGGCATGCAGATGAACAAAACAACCGGCCACTACACGCCCGCTCGCTTCGTCAACGCCATCGAAGTGAAGCAGGGCAATACCGTGTTGTGGTCGATGGAGGGCGGAATTTCGATTTCGGAAGATCCCAATATCCGCTTCACGTTTGCAACGGAGAGCCCCGCCGATCTCGAGTTTACCGCGACAGATACGGCCGGAGCCAAATTCCGGGCGACGGGCTCGATATCTCCGCCTTCGTGATGGCTCCGCCTTTCGGCGCCGTTTCGGCAGTCAGCGGACACGTCAACGTCTTGCGCAGAGCATCGACGAGTTCATCCTCCGTCTCGACCGAGAGATAGAGGCCGGCGGTTTGTTCAGCGAGGCAGCGCGCGCCGAATATCGCTCCGAGCCCCGCCGCATCTCTATGACGGTAGCCGATAACATGGATCGTCAAATCAGTTGAATCCGCTTTCAACGCCTCAGCCAGTTCACAGGGCTTGCCGCCGCATGTCTCTTCACCGTCGGTCAAGAGAACGATGACCGAGGGATTGTGCCGGTAGTCCAGAATATCTGCAGCATCGCGAACCGATTGCGTTAGTGGCGTGCGGCCCATGGGCTGAACCTTGTCGACCTCGGCGACGATCGTCGGCCCAGCATTGAGTTGCGGCCGAACCTTCAATTCAACGCTGTCGCATTGGTTGTGGGCCCCCTCGCCGTAGATGATCAGCCCCATTCGGCGGGATGGCGGAATTTCCGGAAGAATACGATGGAGCGCTCTCTTCACCCGCTCAATGTGCGGTTCCTTTGCGGTAAGATCCGTCGTCCCCATCGACCCTGACGCGTCGAACACGAACATCAGATCCTTCGTGCATTCGGCCTTTTTGTCAGCCGGTTCGGCGCGCACAGAAACCGATACCGGCGATATAATCAGGAGCGCGCAGAACATGCTCAGACGACAGAGCCAATTCGGGAAAAGCGCTCTTCCAATCATCGGATTGAACTATTGGGCCGGAAGGCGTGACAGATCCCATATCCGCGCCTTGCCATCATAGGACGCCGTCACGACCTTGCGTCCATCGGGCGAGAATTCGGCATCCTCGACCTCCATCAGGTGACCGGCCAGGATCGCCAGAGGCAGGCCGGTTTTGGCATCCCAGACGCGCGCGGTCTTGTCGTGAGACGCCGTCACGAGACGCGTGCCGTCAGCGCTGAGCGCGAGGCGCATGACATAGCGATCGTGCCCCGCGAATGTCGCAACGACCGCTCCCGTCTCGACATCCCACAGCTTCGCCGTCTTGTCGGTCGAGGCCGAATAGATCTTTGTTCCCGTGTGGTCGAAGATGACCCGCAGGACTCCGCGCTGATGCCCCTCGAGCTTTCGAATGAGGGTGCCCGTGTTTGCATCCCAAATGCGAACGAACTTATCGCTCGACGACGTCGCGACTTTCTTTCCATCGGGACTGAATGCGACGCTCGTTACCATGCCGCCGTGATCGCCCAGCGTGAAGAGCAATGCTCCAGTCTTGGCGTCCCAAATTCTGGCCGTCCGGTCGTTTGACGACGTCGCGATGCGTGAGGCGTCCACGTTGAATTCGATATCGGAGATGTTGCCCTGGTGGCCGGTCAGCTTCAAAAGCTCCTTTCCGCTGCCGGCATCCCAGACGCGGGCCGTCGTATCGAGGGAACCCGTCGCTATTTTTGACCCGTCTCGGCTGAAGGTGACGGCTTCCGTCATCGCCGAATGACCAACGAGTTCGCCGAGCGCGGCGCCGGTCGCGCCATTCCAGAGGCGCCCGGAGCCGTCTCGCGCGACGGTCACAACGATTTTTCCGTCAGGGCTGAATGCAGCGTTGCGCACACCTTGCTCGTGTCCCTTTAGCGTCGCGATCTCGGCGCCGGTCTCGGCGTTCCACAGCTTGGCGGTCTTGTCACTTGATGCCGTTAGAACGCGCTTTCCATCGGGACTGAACTGAGCCACCCAAAGATCGCTCGTATGACCGGCCAATACGATCGACGGATCGGTGATAACGACGCCGTCGGCTCGGCAATTCACCGGCAAGAGCGCGCACATGGCGAGGACGACGAAACTCAGGCCTCTTGCGAACGACATCCGAGTCTCACCCGTCCATCAGAACCGACCGGAGATTGCTAACGAACAATAGGCACCGGCAATGGGAATAATTCCCAAACTTTATTTCCTCTTCATCCAATCGTTGCGCACCGAGCCGAAGCGGTCTTAGAGATCCGCTGCGTGCGGATGGAAAGAACTCCGCCAACCACAAAGAGCCGCCGCCCTTCCGGAGACACCCATGCGTTTGACAGCTCTGCTTCTTGCACTTCTTCCAGTTATTGCATTCTCCGCTTCCTCTGCCTCCAGCGACGATGCGCAAGCGACGTTGCCTGAGCGAAAAGCCGGGCTCTGGGAGCTCAAGACCGTGATGGACGAAGGTAACGGACCGCGCGACCAGTCGATGAAGCTCTGCGTTGACGGCCAAATGGAAAAGAATACCGTTTCCGCGAGCGTCCTCGAACACAAGGCAAATTGCACGTCTTACGACATCAAGTCCGCGGGCGGCGCCACCGAAGTCAATTCCGATTGCCTCTATAACGGCCGCAAGGTCATGAGCACCACGAACATGTCGGGTGACTTCAAATCCGCTTTCGAGATCAAGATCCAGAGCACGACGACAGACCCCGAGCAGAAGGCTCAAAGCGTCGTCGTCAAGCGAACGATCACGCAAGTCGGCAAGTATGTCGGCGAGTCGTGCGGTGACCTCAAAGCGGGAGAAGCCGAAGCGTCCGACGGAACGCGTATGCTGGTTCAGTAAATTTCGAGAGATGGATCAAAAATGCGTCGTCTCACCGACATCGCTCTTGCTTGCGCATGCGCGACACTCCCGGCATTCGTATCCTTAGCGTTCATCATCGCCATCTGGCCAGCGTTTGCGGCCGATGGCGTGGCCGCTGTGCAAACGATCAACGATTGTCCCGCCGCGCACTGTCCGGACATGGTCGTCATCCCAGCGTCGCCGCCGGGATTCGAGATCGGCTCTCCGGAAGACGAGCCCGAACGTTTGCCATCGGAGAAGCTGCATCGCGTTTCGATCGGGTCATTCGCGATCGGCAAATACGAAGTGATGGCTGCGGAATATATGTCCTGCGTCGAGGCGAAAGCCTGCCGGCCACCTGAATGGCTCGAGCCTGGCGGCGAGCACAACATCTACACAGGCAGCGGTGTGACGTACAAAAGCATGGCGGACTACATCAAGGGCGACAATCAGCCGATCGTCGGTATCAGCTGGGACGATGCCACCTCCTATGCCGACTGGCTGTCCAAGAAGACCGGTCATCACTATCGCCTGCCTTCAGAAGCGGAATGGGAATATGCGGCGCGGGCTGGCAGCAAGACTTCGTATTGGTGGGGACGAGACGTCAAGAACAACGGCGAGGTGATGGCCTGCTGTCGCGGCTGCGGTAGCGAGCGCGATGGCACAGGCGCTTATCCGGTCGATAGCTTTAAGCCGAATAGCTTCGGCCTCTATAACGTCCACGGCAATGTCTGGGAGTGGGTCGCCGACTACTACTGCGACGACTACGAAACGGGTCCGAAAGACGGTTCCGCACGTCAATCAAAAAGCTGCGGCAAGCCTGGCGCGATTGAGGGACTGCGCATTTTTCGGGGCGGCTCGTGCTTTTATGAGCCGCGCCAGATGCGCGCCGCTATGCGGCTCCGGAATTGGCCGTTCTTTCGCAATCAGACGCTTGGCTTTCGAATTGCCAGAGATCTTTCGCCCTGAGCGCCGACCGAATCTCGATCGCGTTCAGACGAGCTTTAGCTCAACGGCGATGCGGACCATCTCCGACGACGTGCGCGCATTGAGTTTCGTGCGCAACATCGCGCAATCAGCCGCAATAGTCTTGTACGAGACTGAAATATCGTTGGCGATTTCAGCGATGCTGCGCCCCCGGGCCAGCATCCTGAGAACGATGTGCTCACGCTCGCTGAGTAAAGCCGTCGTCCCCGGCGCGCGCGACCGGATAAGCGCCATCTCCTGGATTAGCTCATCGGATATCCAGGAGCCCCCGCTCGCAACCGCGAGGACGGCATCTCTCAAATCGAACGGATTGCCGTTCTTGCTGACATAACTTTTCGCACCACATTCGATTGCCTGGATAGCCAGCATCGGGGTGTCGCTCATCGAAAAAACGACGATCCGTGCGTTGGGATCCTTGGAGACAAATTCCCGAGTGAGATCGAGACCTGAACCGTCGGGAAGATTGATGTCGACAACTGTGACGTCCGGCGTCTCGTCCTCCATCGCGACGCGTGCCGCCGAGACCGTGCGCGCCTCGATCATTGTCACTCCGTCATCTTCCGAAAACAAAGCCCGGCAACCCGAGATGACGATAGGATGGTCCTCGACCACGAGAAGCTTCACGTTGGCTCGCGCTCTTCTTGACTTCCAGAACAACTTTGGTTCTAGCGAGCGACGACCGATTATCAATATCCAATTTCTGGGAAATTTTCCCGATCAGCTGCGAGCATTCCCATGTCCATTCAGCTGCGTCTCAATCTTGCAATCGCGCTTCTCTCGGCGTTGGGACTCTTTTGCATGATCGCTTTCATTCTCATCGATGCAAAACCGCGTGTGGATGACGAAAACGCGAGCACCATGCTGCTGACCGAGACGCTGATCCGATCCTCACTGTTGCCGCTCAAAGATTCGCAGGACCCGAAAGCAGCGCTGCTAAACCTTGTGGGCGAACTCAAGAATATGCGTCACGCATCGGTGTCGCTGGCTTCGCAGGCCGAGGCCGAACGCCCCGCCAATCAGGACGACATCGAACAATCCTGGCTCGTCGGGTACAAGGGCCATCCTTTCGTACCGGTCAGGATCCCCGTCGAAGGCCACGGCGGGCTTATCGACACCATCGTCATCATGCCGAGACCAAGCGATGAATTCTCGGAACTTCTCGAAGCCATTTTCCGGATCTTCGAATGGGGCGTCATCATCTCGACGGTGACGCTCGCTCTGACGTGGCTCATTATAGATCGCTCTCTCAGACCCATCAATGGTCTACGCGACGCGATGCGTCGCATGGCGGACGGAGAGTTCAACCTTCGCGTTCCCGAAGCGGGACCACCCGAGATCAAAAGCATCTGCGGAAGCCTGAACGGCCTAGCTGCCGCACTGCAGAAAGCACGACAGGACAATCAGCGGCTAACGAGCAATATGATCCTGATCCAGGATCAGGAACGCCGCGACATCGCTCGCGAGCTGCATGATGAACTCGGTCCCTACCTGTTCTCGATCCGAACCGACGGGATGCTTCTCGGCCGCGAACTCGAGCAGGCTGAACCGGATTTAGGGCGAACGCAGCGGCTGAATAGCCAAATTCTCGATCACGTCGACCTGTTACAGCAAACAAACCGCAGAGTGCTCGAGAGATTGACTCCTCCCGGCCTTTCCGAACTCGGCTTGAGCGGCGCTCTTCGCGCGATGGTCGAGATGTGGCGGAGGAACAAAAGCTCGGTCGCCCTCGAACTTGCAATCGATGGTTCGATCGATACGCTCGACGAAACAACGAAGTTGACGGTCTATCGGATCGTCCAAGAGGGACTGACGAATGCCTTTCGGCACTCCGGCGCCTCGATCATTACGGTCGACGTGTCTCAGCAGCATGACGATGCCGTCAAAGTGAGCGTGCGAGATAACGGTCGCGGACGAGCGGATTCGTCAGCAGAGGGATTTGGTTTGAAAGGGATGCGCGAGCGCGTCAATGCACTCTCGGGTTCATTCGCATTGTCCTCAACCGCTGACGGCGGGACTTTTCTGCAGATTTGCCTGCCGGCTGCGACTACGGGGCCGACCGAGCAAGAAACGCCGCGGCCAGGAGATCTCCTTCAAGGCGAATGATGTCTTCGATCCGACTCGCCGAAGATCCGACTCGCCGAAATGCCAGATCGGTCGCTGCTATACAGTTGGCTGCGTTGCCCGCTCCTAAACCCAAAGCAGACATCGCCCAACTTACGCCGAGCTGCCGATCTGCGTTGGACTCCCGCGGCGACGCGACATCGCACTCTCACATTTAAGGCGTCGCTCAACCGTCGGCCGCCCCAAGACCGTCACCCATTTGTTGGGGCTACCGCAACGACACCGCGACCGATGCCGGCTCTTTGCCGGGCAGGAATGCCCGGAACATGAACCCTGCGAACGCGAAGACGCCGAACGCAAAAACGACATCGCCAGGCACTCTTGCCCAAACCAGCGACTGCATGATCGGACTATGGATGAACTCTGCCGAGCGGGCATAGGTGTAGCCATGCTCGATACTGGCATAGGTTTGTAGGATGCCTTGCGGCAGAAGCGAGAGGAAGGTCATCATCGCCAGACCGATATTCAGCGACCAGAAGGAGATGCTGATCCATTTCCGGTTCCACCGGGTGACGTCGGTCAATCCGCGCATGCAGTAGAGCGTCAAGCCGAGCCCGAGCATACCGTAGACGCCGAATAGCGCGGCATGACCATGGTTGGCCGTCGTATTCAGCCCCTGCATGTAATAGAGCGCGATGGGCGGGTTGATCAGGAAGCCGAACAGGCCGGCGCCCACGAGATTCCAGAACAGGACGGCCGCAAAAAACATGAACGGCCAGTGATAGATCTCCTCCCACGCGGCCTCATGCTCGACCTTGTGCCGCGTGTAGGCCTCGAAGCCGACGACCAGCAGAGGGACCACTTCCAGTGCCGAAATCATCGCGCCGACCGCGATCACCGATGTCGGTGTCCCACTGAAATAAAGGTGGTGGAAGGTTCCCAGCACCCCGCCAAACAGAAAGATGATCGTCGCGAACAGCACCATCACGGTTGCTGTGGAGCTTCGCAGGATGCCCATCTGCACGAACAGCAGCGAGATGATGGCTGTTGCGAACACCTCGAAAATGCCTTCGACCCACAGATGCACCACCCACCAGCGCCAATACTCCATCACTGCGATGTTGGTGTGTTGGCCCCACATCAGGCCTGCACCATAGAGCAGCCCGATGGCGAGCGCCGATACCAGCACGAGATAAATGAGCGACTTGCTCCCCTCTCGCCGCAGCACGGGCCAAAGCGCGCGCACTACCAGCGCAACCCATAGAAGCAGGCCGACGAGTAGATAGATCTGCCAGAAGCGGCCAAGATCGACATATTCGTAGCCCTGATGCCCGAACCAGAAATTCGCCGTCAGGTCGCCAAAGAAGCGGTGGACGGCCGCCCACTGGCCGGCAAAGGAGCCGATGACGATAATGAGCAGGCTGACGAACAGGAAATTGACGCCGAGCCGCTGAAACTTCGGGTCCCGTCCTCCGAGCATCGGCGCGACATAGAGCCCGGTCGCCAGCCACGCGGTAGCGATCCACAGCACCGCCAGTTGCGTGTGCCATGTGCGGGTGATCGTGTACGGGAGATATTCGGCGAAGGGCAGGCCGTAGAGTCCTTGTCCTTCCACCGCGTAATGGGCGGTGACGATGCCGAGCAACACCTGCGCCACGAACAGCGCGCAGACGATCCAGAAATATTTCGCGGTGGCGCGCATTGACGGCGTGATGACGGCTTGCCCGAGAAGGTCGGCCGTCGCCATACCGCCTTCCGGCAATATGTCGGCGCGCCAGACGTCAAACTGCTTGGCGTAATACGCGATGAGCGCGCCGGCGGCCGCAAGCAGCAGGATGACCGAGGCCAGGCTCCACAATAGGGTGCCGGTGGTCGGACTGTTGCCCACCAGCGGTTCATGCGGCCAGTTGCTGGTATAGGTGATGGTCTGGCCCGGACGGTTCGTGGTCGCTCCCCAGGCCGTCCAGAAATAGAAGGCGCTGAGCTGACGAGCTTCAATAGTCGATAGCCGACCATAGACGGGGAAGGCATAGTCGCGGCGGAGTTTGAGCGACTCGGCGTCGCCGCCATCGTACAGGCTGACGAAATGCTGCTGCACCTGCTTGATCGCCTTGGCGCGAGCATCGCTCACCGTTATGACGCCCGACGTCGGGTCATAGGTGTTCCTGCGCATTTCTTCCTGTAGCGCCGCCTTTTGCATGGCATCGGCTTGCGTCGCAGATGCCCCCGTGGGTAGCGGCACGACGGGCTGGGCGAGCAGTGCTTCCGCTTCCCGGTGCAGCCAGTCGGCGCTCCAGTCGGGTGCCAGATAACTGCCATGGCCCCAGATCGAGCCTTGCTCCATGCCGCCGATCGATTGCCAGATATTTTGGCCGGTCTCGATGTCCGCGCGAGTGAACAACGTTTCACCACCGGCGGATTTCACCGCTTCGGGAATGGGGGGAGCTTGCTGATAAATTTGCTGGCCGAGCAGCAGCAGGATGCCGAACATGACCACCATGCCGACTGACAAGATGATCCAGAGCCTTTTGATGCTGAAGGTCGTTTGATAGCTCGTCATGCCCCGAACCCTCTCCGCTCAAAAAAGTCCGTGGCTACCGCCCACGGCGCCGAATATCGTTATGATGCTGACAGCAAGTAAGAGCTGATGCAGCCGCATCATTCGCAGGAAGTCTCCTTCCGGCGACGTTGACACGGCGAGGCTACGATGCAGATGCAGCGGCTCAATGACGAACAACATCAGTGCGAAAATCGCCCAAAGCCCCACCATCAGGTGCATCCACCAGAAACGCATATCGAGGAAGCGACTCCACAGATCCGCACGCATCACCAGCCATAACCCGCTTGCCCCGGCTAAGACGACCCAAAGGCGCGCCTGCAAGGCGAAGCGTGCTTCCAGTTGCTGAAAACGGCGCAGCCGATCTTCGGGCGCTTCCGTTGCCTTCAGCGTCGGCATCACAACCCAGGTGACGAATCCGACACCGCCGACCCAGAACAGGACTGCGATCACATGCAGGCTGCGAGCCAACGCGAGATCATCCATCGGAAACGCTCCTGCCAAGGCTTGGGCGTTCCCGGTAGAATTCGACCTGCATTGTCATGTGGCCTAGCGGCACGACGTAATGGCTTGCTTGCGGTGGAATGATCCCGGGATTGTCCGGCGTCACCAGATGCTCGCTGGGCGGATCTAAAAAAATCAGTCGCACTTCGCCGTCAAGCACCCGCAGCAGCCCCCACGTGCCCGCCTTGGTGCGGTGATCCTTGCGCAGAGCTTCGGGCAGGCTCTGCTCGTCGAAAATCGGTGACGCGCCATAGAGTGAGGGTGCCGACGTCATGGCGCGGCCCTCGCGGAGATGGCGGCTAGGCCACTCCGGTCGATCCGGATTCTTGTGCGCGGGAATCTGCTCATGATATGTAAGCCCCGCCGCAATAAGATGCATTCAAAATGAATTATTTGCACAGCTTGGCGGGAAAATCCAGTATATGTGAATCTTTTATGAGATTATCGCTCCAAATCGACTATGCCCTTCGGACGCTGATGTTTTTGGCCGTCAAAGACGGGCCACCACTCGATCTGTCGTGATGCCGGCATGCGCGCTACGTCATGCGCTGGAAGCTTTCGCGTGGCATCTCGACCAATTCGCCATCGCCGATCTTGTGCCGAATTTTGAAAGCTTCAGACGGCAACTGGACCCGCATCGCGCGACGCACTA
The DNA here is from genome assembly GCF_019753045.1 of Hyphomicrobium sp. Classification (GTDB taxonomy): domain Bacteria; phylum Pseudomonadota; class Alphaproteobacteria; order Rhizobiales; family Hyphomicrobiaceae; genus Hyphomicrobium_B. Next base: position 44,516 of record NZ_JAIELN010000006.1, on the reverse strand, counting down.
ATGGGGCTGTTGTCCAAATCATTCCGCAGCCTGCGTCGACCCTCGAAGAACTCGAGTACGACAGAATAATTCGACACGAGGCTGGTCAACGCTATCCTGTGCGAACTGAATCCCGAATATGCAGACATGGCGCGCGAGCGCATCGATGAAGCCGCCGCAACGCCGTTGCAGAAGAAAATTGTGCGTGCCAGATGCAGCACCAAAAAATCTGTGTGTGATGGCTTCCAGGCGAGCCTTTCCTTTTGATGTGTTGAAGACTCAACCTAACATTTTTGCTCCTTATTTCATTGGGGGCAACATGCCGGAACTCACGCCTGCGGAGCAAATGCTCTACTCAACTGTGAAGCTCGTCACAAAAGGCGGTGGCGAGGTGCGCGGAACGGGCACTGGCTTCTTCGTGAACTTTGCTGTGCGCGGTCAATCGATGGTTCCGGCGATAGTTACGAACAGACACGTAATCGAAGTGGGCGATGAAGTTACCGCGCTCTGTCACTTGGCCAATGAAAACAAGCCGTCCGGAAAATTCGCCCAGTGCACCATGCCTACAACGGGGCAAGACGTTTTTCGCCATCCAGATGACTCCGTGGATTTGTGTGCCATTCCCATCGGCCAAATCATGCAGCAGGCCATGGCGAGTAAGACGCCGCTCTTCTGTGTCTATCTCGGACTAGACTTGATCCCGTCCGATGAGGACTGGGAGTATTTCGACGCGATAGAAGAAGTGACGATGATCGGGTGCCCTAACGGGATTTCCGACGAGGCGAACAACCTTCCCATCGTGCGCAGGGGGATTACGGCAACATCCCTCGGCAAGAGATACAACGGCAAATCGGAATTTATGGTCGATATGGCGTGTTTCCCTGGTTCTTCGGGGTCGCCTGTATTTCTCCATGACCGGGCGGGGTATCTCGATCGCAGGACCAACTCCTACATGATGGGGGCGGGCCGCGTCCGGCTTGTGGGAGTGCTCTACGCAGGGCCGCAGATAACCAGCCGAGGGCAGATCATACTCGCGCAGCCATCCGAGTTTTCGGTGGCCACGATGATGCACCTTGGGGTCGTTATTCGCTCAAGCGAACTACTCGCCCTAGATGCTGAGATAAGAGGACGTGTCCTCGAGCCGCCCGCGCAATCTGCCGGTTTGGTAGCATGATAACCCCGCACAAAGTGCGGAGCCACCTCTTCTCTTGCGCGGGATTCCTCACCGCGGCGCGAACCCGCCGACATGCGCCTGTTCCTAAGTTTGTTCCTAAGCGCGGCGGCCGCTAGAGGCCCTTTGGCCCATCAATTAAAAACTCTCAAAGACTTGGCAATACATTGATTTTTACTGGAAATTCGGACGCTGGCGGACGGGTGCGGATTAATTTATGGCGGAGAGGGAGGGATTCGAACCCCCGGTACCCTTGCGAGTACTCCGCATTTCGAGTGCGGCGCGATCGACCACTCTGCCACCTCTCCGGAAGCCGCGGCGCCAAACGGCGAAGTGGGCTTGTAGCTTCGCTTTTCCCTCTGCGCAAGCGGCTCAGAGAGCCGCATCCCAAATGAAGTCGAGCGTCCTCGTCGCAGGGCCCGTCGCCTCGTATCCACGCGCGACGAGACGGCCCGCCTTGGCATCCGCAACCATCGCCAGACGCGTCTTCTCGTTCAGCACCGGCGGAACGAGCCATCCGAACTCGGTATCGAACAGAGTTTCGGTTTCCCTCATGAGGTTTGCGCGCTCGCAGCTGCCTTCGCCGCGCGACGTGCCCCGCCAGCCCGGCGTATGCCAGTGATTGGCGGCTACCGCGTCGTCCTCTCGCACGCGCGCCGCGTCTTCGGTGCGCTCGATGACGACAGTATCGTCCGACGCCATACCGGCCAGTGTGAAGATCGCGGGCGTAGAGATCGGCTGCTCGCTCAACATCCGGCACGCATCACTGAAATCCCGGGCCTCCTCGGCGACCCTCCGTAAGAGATGAGCGGGCGTCGGATGCGGCATCTTCCAAACGCGGCGGCGGTTCGCGGCCCAATCCAAATAGAAAAATCCCGTCGGATCCCGCATAGGGGCCTGATTGAGAGCGGCCGAAAAGCGGCCGGGCGCCATGACTTGCAGAACCCCCGTATAACCGGGCCACGTCACGACAGCGAAGGGCCCCGCGGGAGCACCCGTAACCTTGGCGCAAACCAAATTGCTGCCCAGGCCGGGCGTCTTCCAGTCCAGAACCCGAATAAGCCGCGCCGAGTCACGATCCGGCGATGGCGCCGCGCGACAGGTGCACCCCCACTCGTAGTTGATCGAAAAGAAGTAGGCGCCCGGCCGCCCGAGCAGCTCCGCGATCATGTCGATCTCATTGAGATGCCGGTTATTCCAGCGGACGAGCCACGCCCGGGAAACCTGGTCGAGGCCGACGAGAAGCCGCCTTGGATACCGCCGGGTGGCAATGTCGAGGAGGGCGTGCGTCTTACCCGGAGACGCGCGAAGCGTCGCAAGCGGAAAATCCGGCCCGGTTTCAATGACCGGAATCTGCGGTAGCGCAGCCAACTCAGCTAGCGTCCCGGAAGCCCTAGCTGCAACTGCCATAACCGTTCCGTCTTACCCTCGAGTTGCCGATATATTGACCATGAAATGGGTATGCTCTTTACGAATTACGACGGCATTTCCGTTCGTTGGGCGCACGGCCGAAACGCCGCATGGCAATTGACAATCGGCCTCACTTCGACAATAAACCGCGCCTACCGTGGGCAGGAAAATTGCCCGCGTTGAATGCGCTGCCCGAGGCTCCCGCTAGCACTGACTAGCATATCATTGAAAGTCCACCGTTTTTGCGGTGGCGCCACAGGGCGCGGTAACAGGCCTAAAAGGCCGAAAGGAAGAAGCCATGTACGCTGTCATCAAGACAGGCGGCAAGCAATACCGCGTTTCCAAAGACGACGTCGTCACGATTGAAAGAGTGTCGGGCGACGCCGGCGCCAAGGTTGAGTTCGACCAGGTGCTGATGGTCGGCTCGGGTGCAGATGTCACCATCGGCGCACCGGTTGTATCGGGTGCCAAGGTCATCGCCGAGCTCGTGAAGCAATCTCGCGGACCGAAGCTGATCGCCTTCAAGAAGCGCCGCCGCAAGAACTCTCGCCGGAAGAAGGGCCACCGTCAGGACCTTTCTGTCGTGCGTATCACCGACATCACGGGCGCGTAACGAGCCGCCGCTCCATTCGAGGACTTTGAAATGGCACAAAAGAAAGCAGGCGGTTCGACACGTAACGGCCGCGATTCCGAAAGCAAACGCCTCGGCATCAAACGTTACGGTGGCGAGTACGTCATTCCGGGTAACATCCTTTGCCGCCAGCGCGGAACGCAGTGGCATCCGGGTGCAGGCGTCGGCATGGGAACCGACCACACCATCTTCGCCGTCGAAGAAGGCACAGTCGAATTTGCGACCAAGCGAAACGGCCGCATCTATATCTCGGTCAAACCCGCCAAGCCGATCGCGGCGGAGTAATACCGACTGCACTTGGCGGCCGGCTCCGCGCCAGCGGAGTCGCCAAGTGTACAGAAGAGTTGCAACGACCATGGGGATGGCTCTGCCGTCCCCTTTTGCCTTTTTTGGCTCGCGATCATATCGTGATCTGAATTTCATACTTTAGCCGGGACCATGAAAACCGCACGCCTCCTCCTCAGGGCCGTCGTTGACGGTGATGCCGCCCGCATCGCCGTGCTTGCTGGCGACTGGGACGTTGCGAGCATGACCGGCCGCATTCCTTTTCCGTACACCGCAGAAGCCGCGCTCGAGTGGGTTAACGGCCTTGCCGAGGGCGAGGAAGTCTTCGGTATTGAATGCGAAGGGGAGTTGATCGGCATCTGCGGCTTCACAGCCGAAGCGAACGGCGATGCAGAGCTTGGCTATTGGCTCGGCAAGGCCTATTGGGGTCGAGGCTACGCAACGGAAGCCGCTCGCGCGGTCATGGCCTACGGTTTCGCTAAGGCCGGCGTTCGCCGCTTCGTATGCAAGCATCTGACTGACAACGGAGCTTCGGCGCGCGTCATTCGCAAGCTCGGCTTCAGACTTTCAGGATCGGCAACCGGTTGGTGCGAAGCGCGCCAATGCGAGTTACCTGCAATCTCATACGAGCGCCGTCGTCCGTGGACTATGGCCATTAGAGCTTTGGCATCATGAAATTTCTCGATCAGGCGAAAATCTACATTCGGTCCGGGGCTGGCGGCAACGGCTGCATCGCCTTCCGGCGCGAGAAGTTCATTGAGTTCGGCGGACCGAACGGCGGCGACGGCGGCAAGGGCGGCGACGTCTGGGTCGAGTGCGTGCAGAACCTGAACACGCTCATCGATTATCGCTACCAGCAGCACTTCTTCGCCGAGAATGGAACGCCCGGCATGGGCCAGAACCGTGCGGGACCGAACGGCAAGGACTGCACCATCAAGGTTCCACCCGGCACGCAGGTTTTTGCCGAGGACGGCGAAACGCTGCTCGCCGACATGACGACGCCCGGCCAGCGCGTGCGCCTTGCGAAAGGTGGCAACGGCGGCTTCGGCAACGCCTATTTCAAAAGCGCGACAAACCAAGCTCCGCGCCACGCCAACCCAGGCCAGCCTGGCGAAGAGATGACGATCTGGCTGAAACTGAAGCTCATCGCCGATGCTGGGCTCGTCGGTCTCCCGAACGCAGGCAAATCAACGTTCCTCGCCGCCGTATCAGCCGCAAAACCGAAGATCGCAGACTACCCGTTCACGACACTGCACCCGAACCTCGGCGTAGTACGCGCCGGCGACGTCGATTTCGTTCTTGCCGATATCCCGGGCCTGATCGAAGGCGCGCACGACGGCGCCGGTCTCGGCGATCGTTTTCTTGGCCACGTCGAACGCTGCCGTGTTCTTCTCCACTTGGTGGACGTCACCTCGGAAGACGTCGCGGCCGATTACAAAACCATCCGCCGCGAACTCAAGGCGTATGGCAACGGCATCGAGAAGAAGAAAGAGATCGTCGCGCTTTCGAAATGCGATGCGATCGACGAAGCGACCCTGATCGAGCGCCGCGACCTTCTGAAAAAAGCGGCGCGCAAAACACCGCTGATGCTCTCGGCTGTCTCCGGCCAAGGCGTTAAGGAAGCGCTTTACGCAATCGGGCGCGAAATTTCGCGTGCAAACACGGCGGAAGAAGAGACCGACGCCGAGGCGCCGGGACCCTGGCAGCCGTAAAGTTGCGGCTGATTGTACTGGATCACTTGCGGGATGGGCTCAACTCACTCACAATTCGCGCACTATCAGCTTACCCGCCAGACGTCCCCAAATAGATAGAGCATCCAGGAAAACCAGCGCATGACCCATTCGGTCCGATTCCCAGTTTGGACCTGGGCAATGCCCGTCTTGGGCCTGCTATTTTTCATTGTGGCGACAGCGACGGGATATGACGAGAACTTCGCCAATCACACGCTCGGTATAGTCGAAACGATCATTCTTGTCCCGTTGCTCATCGGCGCGGTGTTCGCAGCCGTCTACCATGCCGAAGAAGTCGCGCACATCATGGGCGAGCCTCTGGGAACGCTCGTCCTGACCGTTGCGGTCACAGTCATTGAATTGGCGCTCATAGTTGCCTTGATGTTGTCCGGCAAGGCGACGCCGACGCTCGTGCGCGAGACGGTTTTCGCCGTCGTCATGATCGTTACCACCGGCCTCGTTGGCCTCTGCATCGTTGTGGGCGGCATTCGCTACCGTCAGCAGCGCTTCGACGTGACGTCGGCGAAGATCTATCTCGCCATGCTGATCGTGCTGACGACATTGACGCTCATTCTGCCGAATTACACGACAACAGCGCCAGGCAATCTCTATTCGGAAAGCCAGCTGATCTTCGTCAGCGTCGCCACGATCGCGCTCTATATGGTTTTCCTCTACACCCAGACCGTCCTGCACAGAGGCTACTTCGTCGGCGAGCACATAGAAGAAAAAGAGGGGGCCGCTTCGTCACCCAAAAGCCAGCAAGGCAAACTCGCACTCGCTGCGCTCCTGCTTTGTGTTGCATTGACCGCTGTCGTGTTGCTGGCCAAGCTCATCGCCGTCGTGATCGACTTCGGCGTGTCGAAATCCGACGCCCCGGCGAGCATCAGCGGCGTCATCATCGCGCTAATCGTTTTGACGCCGGAATCCATCTCCGCCGTAAAGGCCGCAAGAAGGGACGAACTGCAAAAGAGCATAAATCTCGCGCTCGGGTCATCGTTGGCGACCATCGGGTTGACGATCCCGGCCATCGCGGCGGCCAATATCTTTATTCACAAGCCGCTCGTTCTCGGTCTCGATACAAACGACGTCGTTCTCCTCGTCATGACTCTGGCGACGAGCATGCTGACGTTTGGTACGGGCCGGACCAACGTGCTCTTTGGCTTCCTTCACCTCGTGATTTTCGGCACCTTTCTGTTCGTGTCGTTCGTCCCGTGATGCCGGATTAGCCATTCCGGCAGGCAATTGGTAAAAAACCCTTCGGCATTGCCGCTATGCGGCGCCCGCCCCTTGCCGGAACGCCCGCATTTGAAGATAAGCAGGCGGTGCACCGGCCTTTTCGGCCGCCTTTTCTCGAGTTGGACATGGTCTCCACGTCAGCATCCGATGCCACGACGCTCACAGCGCGACCCGAATGGGCCGGCGCGAAGCGCATCGTGGTCAAAATCGGCTCGGCCCTGCTGACCGATCGCGAAACGGGTCGCATCAAATCCGCTTGGCTGAACTCCCTGATGGACGACGTCGCCCAGCTCGCGAAGGCGGGTAAGGAAATCGTTCTCGTCTCGTCCGGCTCGATCGCGCTCGGCCGCCATGCGCTGAAGCTTCCCAAGGGCGTGCTCGAACTCGAACAAAGCCAGGCAGCGGCGGCTGTCGGCCAGATCAGTCTCGCCCACGCCTATCAGGAACTCGCCGCCGCACGCGGATTGACGGCCGCTCAAGTTCTGCTGACGCTCGGCGACACTGAGGAACGCCAACGCTATTTGAACGCCCGCAACACCATCGAAGTGCTGCTCGCGCTCAAAGCCATTCCCGTCGTCAACGAAAACGATACGGTCGCCACTGCCGAAATCCGCTACGGCGACAATGACCGGTTATCGGCGCGCGTCGCCTCGATGGTGTCCGCCGACTGCCTCGTCCTGCTGTCGGACATCGATGGCCTCTACACCGCTCCCCCGAACGACGATCCGAGCGCCGAGCATATCCCCCTCGTCACCGAGATCACGCCCGAGATCGAAGCGATGGCGGGCGACGCGGGGACGGAACTGTCCAAGGGCGGCATGAAGACCAAGATCACGGCCGGCAAGATCGCCTTGGCCGCAGGCACCCACATGGTCATCACCACGGGCAAAATCTACCACCCGCTGCGCGCCATTTCCGAAGGCGCGCGCGTAACATGGTTCATTGCGAAGTCCGATCCGGTCACCGCGAAGAAGCGCTGGATCTCGGGCCAATTGGTCCCGAACGGCCAAATCTTTCTCGATGCGGGCGCCGCGAAGGCGCTTCTGACGGGCAAAAGCCTCCTGCCGGCCGGCGTAACCCGGATCGATGGCACGTTCGGCCGTGGCGATGCCGTCATCATCCGCTCGCCCGACGGGCGCGAACTCGGCCGCGGCCTTGTTGCCTATGCGGCGGACGAAGCTCGGCGTATCATGGGCAAACGATCCGGTGAGATCGCCGCAATCCTCGGTTACGAGGGACGCGACACGCTCATCCACCGGGACGATATGGCGTTGACGAGGACTTGAGCATGAACAGACCGGAGCGCATCGAGAACGATACGGCCGCGTTGATGCGCGGCATCGGACAAGCAGCGAAGGCAGCAAGCCGCCGCCTCGGCATCGCCACGCCGGAAGAAAAGAACAAAGCCCTCAAGGCTGCAGCCCTTGCTCTGCGCGCAGCGACGCCCAAAATTCTCGAAGCCAACGCCAAGGACATCGAAGCGGCGAAAGCTGCCGGTCGGCCCGACTCTTTCGTCGACCGTCTTCTTCTGAATGAAAAGCGCGTCGAAGGCATAGCCAAAGCGCTTGAGGAAATCGCCGAGCTGCCGGATCCCGTGGGCACCGTGTTGGCCGAGTGGACGCGGCCGAACGGCCTAAGATTCCAGCGCGTGCGCGTTCCCTTGGGAACGATCGGCATCATCTATGAAAGCCGCCCGAACGTCACGGCCGACGCCGGCGCGCTTTCGCTGAAAGCGGGCAACGCATCGATCCTGCGCGGGGGCTCGGAAAGCCATCATTCGAGCGTGGCCATTCACGCCTGCCTCGTCGAAGGGCTTCGCGCTGCCGGCCTTCCCGAAGCATCCATTCAGCTCGTCCCGACGACGGACCGCGAAGCTGTCGGCGCAATGCTGCGCGGCCTCGAGGGCGCCATCGACGTGATCGTTCCTCGCGGCGGCAAAAGCTTGGTGCAACGCGTTCAGGACGAAGCGCGCGTGCCGGTCTTCGCGCATCTCGAAGGCATCTGCCACACCTACGTCGATAAAGCTGCAAACATGACCATCGCGCTGCCGATCGTCGTCAACGCCAAGATGCGGCGTACCGGCGTTTGCGGCGCGACCGAGTGCCTGCTCATCGACAAGAACGCCAAGAGCGATGTCGTGACGCCCTTGGTCAAGGCGCTGCTGGATGAGGGATGCGAAGTGCGCGGCGACGCATTCGTTCAAAAGGCCGACCCGCGCGTCAAAGCGGCGTCGCCCGAAGACTACGGCAAGGAATTCCTCGAGCCGATCATCGCTGTGAAAATGGTCGATGGCGTCGACGAAGCAATCGACCACATCGCGCGTTACGGCTCGCAGCACACCGACGCCATCATCACCGAGGACGAGGCAACGGCAGAACGCTTCCTAGATCGCGTGGACTCGGCCATCGTCCTCGTCAACGCCTCGACCCAGTTCGCCGACGGCGGCGAATTCGGCTTTGGCGGCGAGATCGGCATCGCGACCGGCAAGATGCACGCACGCGGCCCCGTCGGCGTCGAGCAATTGACGAGCTTCAAGTACAAGGTCCGCGGCAACGGCCAGATCCGGCCGAAGTGATGAACCGCGGAGAGGCACGTCGCCATTGACGCGAAAGATACCGCTGCAAAGCTTCGGCTCCCTTCGCGTCAAAACCCCTTTCTGTCTTCCGGGGCAACGCATTGGCGTAATGGGGGGTACGTTCAACCCTCCCCATGACGGTCACCGCATCGCCGCCGAAGCGGCCATGAAGCGGCTGAAGCTCGATCAGGTCTGGTGGCTCATTACGCCAGGCAACCCGCTGAAATCGCACAACGGGCTTTCGCCCCTCGCTGGCCGCATGGGCCTTGTCCGCGAATTCGCCCATGGACCGAAGATGAAGATTACGGGCTTCGAGCGCGAACTAGGCACCCGCTACACTGCCGGGACGCTGTCGTTTCTGAAGCGGCGCTACCCCGCAGTCCGCTTCGTTTGGATCATGGGCGCTGACAATCTCGCCTATTTCGACCGTTGGCAGCACTGGCGGCACATCGCAGACATCATGCCAATAGCGGTCGTAGATCGGCCGAACTGGCGCCACGCCGCCCTGTCCTCTCCCGCCGCCCGGGCGCTCGAACGTTATCGCGTGCCGGAAACTGAAGCCGCGATCCTGGCCGACCGGCATCCGCCCGCCTGGATGCTGCTGACCATCCGGCTTTCCGGGCTTTCCTCGACCGCTTTGCGCGCGGCGAACCCAGCCGAGCTTGAGGTTAAATAGCTAAGCATATGACTTATATGACATTTTTGCGACTTCCGTCGTTTCCAATTGCGGCCCGGCGCGACGCCCAGTAATATCCGCGTGGCTCCGGGTCGTCCGGAGGCTAAGACATGCGGGACCAACCAGCAAAGGACGTTCGCCGCTTGATTCGAACCACAACCGAGGCCGCTCGTAAGAGCACCTCAACCGCCACGTCCGCCGCTTCGGCGCCGGACTCGGCTGCCCTGCTCGATGATGTCGTCCGTTGGCTCGACGACGCGAAGGCAGAGGAGATCGTTTCCCTCCCCCTCAAAGGCAAATCCGCATTGGGCGATTTCATGGTCGTCGCGTCGGGCCGTAATGACCGGCACGTGGGCGCCATCGCCGAACAGCTGCGGGAAAAGCTCAAGGCGCGCGGCGAAACCCGCGTCAGGGTGGAAGGCTTGGGGGCCTGCGATTGGGTCCTGATCGACACGGGCGACGTGATCGTCCACGTCTTCCGGCCCGAGGTGCGCGAATTCTATAACCTTGAAAAGATGTGGCAGGCGGAGATCCCGCCGGACGCATCGCGCGGCGACTCCTCGCAGCACTGACTGCGCGGAATTGCACGACCTGAAACAGACGCGGCCGAGCACCTTCGGCCGCGAGGCGGTTGATTGATGCGCATCGCGATCTCGGCGATCGGGAAACTGAAGGACGCCGAGGAACGCGCCATCGTCGAGCGCTATGCCAAACGCCTCAACGGCACGGGCAAATCGCTCGGCCTTGGCCCCATCGAGATCCGCGAATTCTCCGAAAGCCGCGCGGCTGGCGCCGACGAGCGCAAGCGCGAAGAAGCGGCCCGTCTCCTGCGGGAGATCGGCCCGGGCGACGTCGCAATAGCGCTCGACCCATTAGGACGCTCTTTCACCAGCGAAGCCTTCGCAGCCCTCATCCGCGAGACACGCGATGGCGGCGCCAAGACGTGCAACTTCCTCATCGGAGGTCCGGACGGCCACGGCGATGGAGCCTTAACCGCTGCGGCCGTGAAGCTCTCCCTCGGCTCCCTGACCCTTCCGCACGGTCTTGCGCGCGTCGTTCTCGTGGAGCAGCTTTACCGCGCCGCAACGATCCTATCCGGACATCCCTACCATCGAGCGTGAGGGCAATGGCTGCAGAGCGAGTAAAAGGGCAGCAGATCGAAAGCAGTCCGGTCGTCAAATACAGTTTCCCGCCGATTGGCCCGAAGAATGCGCGCCTGCTCATCCTCGGCACGCTCCCCGGCGAAGAGTCGCTGCGACGGCAGCAGTATTACGGACATCCGCGAAACCATTTCTGGCCGCTGATTGCCGCCCTCGCCAACAGAGAGCTGCCGCCGATCTATGAAAAGCGCTTGGCGCTCTTGAACGTCAACCGCTGGGCACTTTGGGATGTGCTCGAAGGCGCGGAGCGCATCGGCAGTGCTGACTCAGCGATACGCAATCCGACCGCGAACGCATTCGGCACCTACCTCGCAGCCAATCCGGCGATTGAGGCAATTGCTTTCAATGGACAGAAGGCCCGCGATTTATTCCGCCGCTTCGTCGTGAAGCCCGGCATCGTGGCGGAAGATGATTTCGACCTGATCGAACTGCCGTCATCGAGCCCGCTCTACACGAAAACGCTCGACGAGAAGCTCACCGTCTGGCGATCGAGGCTCAAAGGCCACATAGCCGGCAGTCGTCAGGAACTCCGCGTGAAATAATCGATCGCGAACTGCGGCAGCACCCGGCGCATGGCGGCGGCGAGATACGTCGGCGTCGTCACGTAGTAGTGCCGCTGCGGCCGCGCGCTTTCGACGGCGTGAATAAGCCGCTTGGTCACCGCTTCGGGCTCGAGCTTGAATGACATCTTGCCTCCCGCCTTCATCGCATCGATACGCGCCTGGTAAACGTCGCGATGGGGCGAGTTCTCGATATCGACCGTCGCGAGCAGCCGCGCGAGTGCATGTTCCACGAACCGCGAGCGGATCGGCCCCGGCTCGATCAGCGAAACCGAAATCCCCGAACCTTCGAGTTCGAGCCGCAACGACGCTGTCAACGCTTCAAGCGCGAATTTCGATGCACAGTAGGCGCCGCGATAGGGAGCGACGACCATCCCGAGCACGGATGAGCAATTGACGATGCGGCCCGCACCATTCTTGCGCATCGCCGGGATAAGGCGGCGGGTCAGATCGTGCGTGCCGATCACGTTGACCTCGAATTGCTCACGCAGCAGCTTCGGCGTCAGATCCTCGATCGCCCCCGGCTGCGCGAAGGCCGCGTTGTTGAAAAGCGCGTCGAGCTTGCCGCGCGTCATCTCCAGCGCGCTGATGGCACACGTCGCGATCGATTGGGAATCCGCGAGCTCCAGCGGCAGAACTTCGACGCCGAGGAAATTCTTCAACCGGGCGAGGTCTTCGGATTTACGAGCCGTTGCGATGACGCGCCAGCCGCGCTCGCGCATCGTGCGCGCCGCGTCGAGGCCGATACCGGAAGAGCACCCGGTGATGAGAATAGAGCGTGCCATTGGGCTCCGGTAATGCGGCGATAGCCGCCCGCTCGCACTATTTCTTGAACTTAGCGAGCACGTGGCCGTCGTCGCCCTTCAGCGTCAGCACATCGCCTTCAACAACGAACGAACGCGCGGCTTCGAGTGCCAAGAAATACTGCATTTCGATTTTGGATTTGCCCCCGCACGCCATCTTCGTCGCCGCCAAGGGACCGATCTGGATGGCATCGTCCTCGATGGAAATCGGCCCGCTGAAACGGTTGCAGCCGCCCGTCCCCGAGACCTTTTCCGTAGTGTAGTCGAAGGTGAGCCCCTCGACGCGCTGGCCGTTGAGCTCGATCGCAACCCAGCTTGCAGCGAGCGGACCATCCTCATCGTCCTCAGCAAGGACGGGACCGCTCATCGCCAAGGCGAGCGCGCCGATAACGATCACCTTGATGAACCGCATGAGCGTTCCCCCCTTTAGGGCTTCAGTTGGCGCCTTCGAGCAGACGCCGTGCAATCACCTGCGCCTGAATTTCAGCAGCGCCTTCGAAGATATTCAAGATGCGGGAATCGCAGAGCACGCGGCTGATTGGGTATTCGAGGGCGAAACCGTTGCCGCCGTGGATCTGCAGAGCGTTGTCGGCGTTGGCCCACGCGACGCGCGCGCCGAGCAGTTTCGCCATGCCCGCTTCGAGATCGCAGCGCCGGCCGGCATCCTTCTGCCGCGCCGAGAAATATGTGAGCTGCCGCGCGATCATCGTCTCGACGGCCATCATCACGACCTTGTTGCGGACGCGCGGGAACGAATAGATCGGCTTGCCGAACTGCACGCGGTCGAGCGCATACTTGAGACCGAGGTCCATCGCGCATTGAGCGACGCCGACAGCGCGCGCGGCCGTCTGGATGCGTGCGCCCTCGAAGGTGATCATCAACTGCTTGAAGCCTTGCCCCTCGACGCCGCCGAGCAGGCTGTCGGCCGGCACTTCGAAGTTGTCGAAGGAAATGTCGAATTCCTTCATGCCGCGGTAGCCGAGAACTTCGATCTCGCCGCCCGTCATGCCCTTGGCCGGGAATGGATCTGCATCGGTCCCGCGCGGTTTTTCGGCGAGGAACATCGACAGGCCCTTGTAGCCGGGCTCGTTGGGATTGGTGCGCGTCAGAACCGTCATGACGTCGGCGCGGACCGGATGCGTGATCCACGTTTTTTGGCCGGTGATTTTGTAGACGTCGCCGTCTTTCACCGCACGCGTCTTGAGCGATGCGAGATCGGAGCCGGTATTCGGCTCGGTGAAAACAGCCGTCGGCAGCAACTCACCCGAGGCGATCTTCGGGAGAAACTTTTCCTTCTGCTCCGGCGTGCCGTTGTGGAGGATCAGCTCGCCCGCGATCTCTGCGCGCGTGCCGAGCGAACCGACGCCGATGTAGCCGCGCGACAGCTCTTCCGACGCGACGCACATCGACTCCTTGCCAAGCCCCATGCCGCCGAAGTCTTCCGGAAGCGACAAGCCGAAGACGCCAAGCTCGGCAAGCTTCGCGATGACATCGAGCGGAATGTATTCGTTCTTGAGATGCCACTCGTGGGCGTGCGGATAAACTTCATCGAGGCAGAAACGGCGCATCAGATCCTGGATCTGCGCGTGCGTCTCGTCGAGACCCGTGTCGCCGAACGTCATCGCGTCGGGCTGAACGGCAATCAGCTCTCCAAGACGCGCCTTCACCGCTTCCGAACCGCCCTCAGCGACGAGATCGGCAACGGAATCCTCGTAACGGCGAAGATCGGCTTTCGGCACGCCCAGCGCCTCAGGCCGCGTGATCTCGAGCTGGCTCATAGGAATGCCGCTTGCCACCTGCGCGGCGTATTCGCCGAAGGCCGCGATGAGCAACAGCTGCTCGAATTCGCCGAAGCGCCCTTCCCCTTCGAGGCGGGCCGCCCAGTCGTGCATCTGGCGGAGACCCTCGACGGTCGTCGCCAGCCACGCGAGCCCATGCGCCGTGTGCTGCGCTTCGTCGATGCCGCCTGCTTCCTGGATCTTGATCCGAACCCCGGCCTTGGCGGCCTGCAGGATCTTGTCCGCGCCGCCGACGGCCTCCCCGCACCGCTCGATGAGCTTCGCGGCTCCTCCGGCAAGGATGCTAGCTCCAGCCTTCATCGGCGTGACGGACATGCGATTCTCCTGAAGAATGCCAAGGCATGAGACCAAGGCAAGAAACACAGTATTTTGCCTACCCTTGCGGTACTCCGCGACCAATTCGCCGGTCGGGAAGGATTAGTCAACTGGTCCCGGCCTGCAACAAACCCTCCGCGACCTAATTGCGCGAGTATGGCCCGCGACAGGCGCCACGAACGATAGCGAACTCAACAAAGTTCCCGCCGTTTACTAGATCTACGGATGACCACGAACCTGCGTGCAAATTGCCGCCCTCGGCCTGACCGGTGAGGTCCGTAGTGGACCCCGGAGCGGCGAAACACTAGGTTCCGCGCCACCAAATATAAAAAGCCTGAAAAGCCTGGGGAGAGAAGATCACTCATGAAGCGCATGCGAAGACTGTTCGAAGCTCTCTATCGGGTCTACGAGCATTCGGGCTTCGCGATGGCTGGCGCGATCGCGTTTTCGTTCGTCGTTTCAATCTTCCCGTTTTGCATCTTTCTCGGCGCCCTCTCCGGTATCTTCGGAGGCCGCGAACTCGCGCAGGACGCCATCAATCAATTGTTTGCCATCCTGCCGGAGCCGGTCGCCAAAGGCATCGCCCCGCAGATCGAAGCGGTCATGGGATCGCAGCGGATCGACCTTCTGACGGCGTCGGCATTTCTGGCCCTCTTCTTCGCGACGAGCGCTGTTGAAACATTGCGCGCCGCTTTGAACGGCGCATACCGCGTCCGTGAGAAGCGCCCCTACGCGCTCTGCCTGCTGATCAGCATGCTCTTCGTATTCGTCAACGCGATATCGACGCTCGTGATCACCTGGTTTATCGTTGTCGGCCCAAGCATCTTCGGACCGGCCATCGTCGAAGACTTTTCCGCCGGATGGGTGAGAACGCTCATCGACTCGATCAGCTTTGGACCCGCGATTCGCTATTGCGTCGCCGGCGCCGTGATGGCGGCTCAGCTGCTTGCGCTCCATTTGTGGTTGGTGGCAGGCAAGCGGCGCGTCATGGACGTATTGCCCGGCATATTCCTGACGATCGCTCTCTGGCTCGCGCTCGCCGGGCTCTGGTCGTACTACATAAAAATCAGCAATTATTCGCTGTTTTACGCCGGTCTCTCGCAGCTGATGATCGCGCTGATCTTCTTCCAGTTCACCGCGATAACAATTCTTCTCGGCGCTGAATTCAATCGCGGCATACTGGAAATGAAACGCATGCGCCGTGAGGCGGCAGAGCGCGAGGCGCTGCGCCTCGGCACGATGAGCGGCACGTAAAGCGTGCCACCCCGAAAATCAGGAATTTTACGGGAAACAACGTCGTCCTCCCTCGCCTTTGACCGGCGAAGGAGGACGAAACGATTATTGTGGCTTCGGCCCAGCTTCGATGACGTCTTCCAGAGTCCGCAGACCCGTCGTCGGAGCCGATACCAGCACGGCCATGTTGCCCGGCTTGTGCTCGTTCCGATACATCCGCATGTGCGCCTTCGGAATCTGCTCCCACGAGAAAACTTCCGACATGCACGGATCGATGCGGCGCTCGACGACCAGCTTGTTGGCCTGCGATGCTTGGGCGAGGTTGGCAAAGTGCGAACCCTGCACGCGTTTCTGGTGCATCCAGAGGTAACGCGCATCCATCGTCAGGTTGTAGCCGGTCGTGCCAGCGCAAATGACGACCATGCCGCCGCGCTTCACGACCTGCACGGAAACCGGAATGGTCGTCTCACCGGGGTGTTCGAAGACACAGTCGACGTTGACGCCCTTGCCGGTGATCTCCCAGATCGCCTGGCCGAACTTGCGCATCTCCTTCAGCCACTCGTGATACTCGGGCGAGTTCACCTTCGGCAGCTGTCCCCAACAGTTGAACTTCTTGCGATTGATCACGCCCTTGGCGCCGAGCTGCTTCACGAAGTCGAACTTGTCGTCATCTGAAACGACGCCGATCGCGTTGGCGCCAGAGGTCGCGCAGAGCTGGATCGCGAAGGCGCCCAGGCCGCCGGCCGCACCCCACACGAGCACGTTATGGCCGGGCCTAAGCACGTGCGGACGATGGCCGAAGAGCATGCGGTAGGCTGTTGCGAGCGTCAGCGTATAGCAAGCGCTCTCTTCCCAGGTCAGATGCTTCGGCCGCTCGAGAAGCTGGCGGTCCTGCACGCGGCAGAATTGGGCGAACGAGCCATCCGGCGTCTCGTAACCCCAGATGCGCTGCGAGGGCGAGAACATCGGATCGCCGCCGTTGCACTCCTCATCGTCGCCGTCGTCCTGATTGCAGTGAACAACGACTTCGTCGCCGACCTTCCAGCGCTTCACCTTCGAGCCGACGGCCCAAACGATGCCGGACGCGTCCGAACCTGCGATGTGGTAAGGCTGCTTGTGGACGCTGAACATCGACACGGGAGTGCCGAGCGACGCCCAGACGCCGTTGTAGTTGACGCCGGCCGCCATCACGAGGACGAGCACGTCGTGGCTGTCGAGTTCCCACGTAGGAACGACTTCGACTTGCATGGCCGTCTCGGGCAGACCCTCACGCTCCTTGCGGATGGTCCAGGCATACATGTTCTTCGGGACGTGCCCGAGCGGCGGAATTTCTCCGATCTCGTAAAGATCTTTCTTGATGCCCGCCGCCGACTGAGCATCGGCCACGTCGCTTTTTGCTGCCAACTTCTGGCTCGACATTGGTGTTGCGTCTCCCGACCTTTTCCCCGCGACGAGGGCCGTTATGGCTCATCTTCTTCGCGTTTCTCCCCCAACTTCGCTTGGGGACCGCAGTATGAAGCACGTTTTTGCGCTGCAATGAAGAGGGTTAGGCCGCCGTTAATGCCGGCTCAATTCCTCTTTAACGAGAGAGGGTTATTGTTCCGGCTTCCTTTTCCTACCCGTTCGGGCAGTTGGGACGCGGCTCATGCAAGACCTCTTTTGGCAGCTTAAGAATACCGACTCCTTCACCATCTACACGACGCTCTTATTTGTCGCGATCGTTGCCTGGTTCATCCGCGAAATCATCGGTTCCTCGGGACTTGCCTTGAGCTCGGTCCCTTTGCTGATAATCGGCGGCTTGCTAGGCCCGGCGTTCTTCAACCGGCAAATGATCGCGCTTTCATACGATAAGAACGCCAACGCCGTCACTGCGACAGCATTGGGCATTCTCGCGATGCTCCTCGTTATCCTGCTGAGCAAGTGGCTTGTGACCCTCCTCAACGAACATCGCGTCAGCCGGATTAAGCCCGTCTCGATCCCGAGCCGCGCCCCCCGCTTGCGGCGCTAACCAACTGCCGTTCTACCGAGCCCTTCCCCAGTATCGCTGCGCCAAAGCGCGGCGAACTGCCGGTTTTGCCTTTTCACAGGCTTCAGCTACGGTAAATCCTTCCGCCAACACAATTAGAACCGAGCCCAGGGGCGCCCTTTCGATGTCGGACACCAAGACTCTCCACGCGAAAACCAAAGCGGCAAAAACCCCGCGTGACAAACCCTGGCTGATCCGCACCTACGCCGGCCACTCGACGGCGCAAAAGTCGAACGAGCTTTACAAGAAAAACCTCGCGAAGGGGCAGACCGGCCTCTCGATCGCCTTCGATCTGCCGACCCAGACGGGCTACGATTCAGATCACGAGCTTGCCCGTGGCGAAGTCGGAAAGGTCGGCGTCCCGGTTTCCCACATCGGGGATATGCTCACCCTGCTCGACGGCATTCCGCTCGACCAGATGAATACGTCGATGACGATCAACGCGACGGCCGCCTGGCTCCTCTCGCTTTATATCGCCGTCGCCGACCAGACTGGTGCGTCACGCGACAAGCTCACCGGCACAATTCAGAACGACATCATCAAGGAATACCTGTCGCGCGGCACCTACGTATTCCCGCCTGAGCCGTCGCTCCGACTGATCAAGGACACGATCGTCTTTTCGACCCGGAACGTTCCGAAGTGGAATCCGACGAACGTCTGCTCTTACCACTTGCAGGAAGCGGGTGCGACGCCGGTTCAGGAACTCGCATACGCGCTCGCAACGTCCATCGCCGTTCTCGACACCGTAAAAACCTCGGGCGAAGTACCGCCGGAAGAGTTCGGCAACGTCGTCGGCCGCATTTCCTTCTTCGTCAATGCGGGCATGCGCTTCGTCACCGAGATGTGCAAAATGCGCGCATTCGGCGAGCTTTGGGATGAGATCACGCGCGAACGCTACGGCGTGACGGACGCGAAGCACCGGATGTTCCGCTACGGCGTGCAGGTCAACTCACTCGGCCTGACCGAGCCTCAAGCCGAAAACAACGTCTATCGCATTCTCATCGAGATGCTGGCCGTAACCCTGTCGAAAAATGCGCGCGCCCGTGCAGTGCAGCTGCCCGCCTGGAACGAGGCGCTTGGCCTGCCGCGGCCGTGGGATCAGCAGTGGTCGCTCCGCATGCAGCAGATCGTCGCCTACGAAACGGACTTGCTCGAGTACGGCGATATCTTCGACGGCTCCGTCGAGGTCGCGAAAAAGGTCGCGGCGCTGAAGGAAGAAGCCAAGGCCGAACTCGCGACCATCGAGAAAATGGGCGGTGCCATCGCTTCGATCGACTACATGAAGCGCCGCCTCGTCGAGAGCAACACATCGAGGCTGTCCGAGATCGAGAGCGGCGATCTGGTCGTCGTCGGCGTCAACAAATTCACCGAGACCGAGCCGTCCCCGCTGTCGGGCGGCACCGACGCGATTATGGTCGTCGATCCGGCGGTTGAAGCCGAGCAGATCGGCAGGCTGAAGGCCTGGCGCGAAAGCCGCGATTCCAAAAAGGCCGCCGCAGCCCTCGCCGAAGTCGAGCGCGCCGCGAAAGAAGGCCGCAACATCATGGATAGCTCCATCGAGGCCGCCAAAGCCGGTGTCACGACCGGCGAATGGGGCACGGCGCTGCGCAAAATCTTCGGAGAGTATCGCGCGCCGACGGGCGTCGCCCAGGCTGCGGTCGCCCGCGACAGCACACAGCTGGAGACGGTACGCGCCAGCGTCAACGAAGTGTCCGACCGCCTCGGCCGGCGTATCAAGTTCCTCGTCGGCAAGCCGGGCCTCGACGGCCATTCCAACGGCGCCGAGCAGATCGCCGTCCGCGCGCGGGATGCCGGCATGGAGGTCGTCTATGAAGGCATCCGCCTGACGCCCGGCCAGATCGTACGCGCGGCCGTCGATGAAGGTGTCCACGTCGTCGGCTTGTCGATCCTGTCGGGCTCTCACGTGCCGCTCGTGAAGGACGTGATGGAGCGGATGCGCAAGGAAGGGCTCGATGACGTTCCCGTCGTCGTCGGCGGCATCATCCCGCCTGAGGACGCCAAGACGTTGAAAGCCTTCGGGGTCGCAGCCGTCTACACGCCCAAGGACTTCCAGCTGAACGACATCATGGCCGACATCGTGAAGCTCGTGGACCGCTACGCCAAGGCAGCCTGAGGGTAGGAGGCACCCCGGACGATGGCTTGCAAGCGTCGGCCGGATCTCGTTACGCTTGGCCGATGAAAACCTGGGTCGTCTTATTCCTTCTGTTGCTCGCCGCGGGCATCGCCTGGGGCGTCGCACGTGATGTCTTCTCCCGTGTGCAGGGAACCGTCGTCGGCACCGTCACCGCCGTCGATTTCGGCAACCCCCTTCCGAAATGGTATCCTCCGACGCCCCCGCACTACACGGCGCGCCTTCCGGATGGCAGCCTGGTCACGGTCTCCGCAAGAATCCCGCTGAACATACCGGTCGGAGGCGCCATAACCATCACGGAACTGGTGACACCCTGGGGACAGGTCTGGTACAGGCAGCGCGACTAGGGGAGGGCGGCCTTTGCGGGAAGAAACTCGAAAGCGGCTCGAAAGAGCACTCTGGATTGACCGCGCGAAAAAGCTCGGCATCGCCCTCGCGGTCGTCGCTGCGATAGGGCTGGCATTCGGCTACGAAACGCTCGATCTCTCCGTTTCGAACTCAGATGTCCAGGGAACCGTGACCGACATCGAGCCCCTGGTCTCCAAGCAGAACGCGGCCGATGGCGAAAACGTCATCGTCAAGCTCGACGCAGGACAGCTCGTCCGGGTGCTCGCCTATAAGTCGCGCGGCATCAAGATCGGCGACCATATCCAGGTCGTAGAGCACCACCATGCAACGGGCCGCGTCACTCATACCCTCAAATAATGTCTTCGCGCGTTGACGCGGCCGCCTAGGCCGTTATATGTCGCCGCTTCGCCCGGTTATCCGGGTGCATGCCTCAGTGGCGGAACGGTAGACGCGGCAGACTCAAAATCTGCTATCTGCAAGGGTGTGGGGGTTCGAGTCCCTCCTGGGGCACCATCCGAATTTCATCATCAAGAATTCACGTAGTTAGGGGGACGGTCCGGCCCTAACTATGGAGAGGCCGTGGCCTCGATTATGTTGCTCGCCGCAGGCGCCCTGGCAAACCGCGATCTTCGGAGCCGAAAACATGGGGCTCCGAAGATGCGGCCAGCTCCCCCTAGTGAACGATCTCGCCGTGGAGCGTCAAATCGAGACCCTCGCGCTCGACATCCTGGGCGACGCGCAGACCGATCGTCCAATCGATAAGCTTCAGGATGATGAAGGTAACGATCACGTCGTAGACCAAAACGATCGATATACCGGCCGCCTGATTGATCACCTGATGCGGATTGCCTTCGATCCAGCCCGGCGTACCGCCATATTCGGATATCGCGAAAACGCCTGTCAGCAGCGCGCCGACGATGCCGCCGACCCCGTGCACACCGAACGCATCGAGCGCATCGTCGTAACCGAACATGTGCTTGAGGCCGGTCGTACCCCAATAGCAGAAGACGCCCGCGGCAATACCGATCACCAAGGCGCCGATCGGTCCGACGAAACCCGACGCCGGCGTGATCGCGACGAGCCCCGCGACGGCGCCCGAGCAAATGCCGACCACCGTCGGCTTTTGCCGCATCGACCACTCGACAAGCATCCACGTAAGGGCGGCTATCGCGGTCGCAAGCTGCGTGACGAGCATGGCCATGCCGGCTTGAACGTTAGCCGTCACCGCCGAACCGGCGTTGAATCCAAACCAGCCGACCCACAGCAGTGATGCCCCGATGAAGGTCAGGACGATATTGTGCGCAGGACCGCTGTCCTTCCGGGCCCCAAGCACAAGGCAGGCGATCAGCCCGGCCGTACCCGAGTTGATGTGAACGACCGTGCCGCCGGCAAAGTCGAGAACCTTGAACCACGCCTGATCGTTGCCTGCATTCAAAATACCGCCCGGACCCCAGACCCAGTGCGCGATCGGCGCATAGACGACGGTCGCCCACAAGGCGATGAACCAAAGCATCGCCGAGAACTTCATGCGCTCCGCGAAGGCGCCCGCAATCAACGCCGGCGTGATGATCGCGAACGTCATCTGGAAGCAAATGTAAACAGTCTCAGGAATCGTTGGCGCAAGCGGACTTGGATTGGTCGTGCCCGTCGCGATATCGCTCAATATCCCTTGCAGAAATGCTCGATCGAGTCCCCCAATGAACGGCGTCCCCCCGCGGAACGCTAAGCTGTAGTTGAAAGCTGCCCACAGGACCGTGACCAGACACGTGATCGCGAACGACGTCATCACGGTGTCGCCGACGTTTTTCTTGCGCACCATGCCGCCGTAAAACAGCCCGAGGCCAGGGACGGTCATCATCAGGACGAGCGCAACCGAAGTCAGCATCCATGCGGTGTCGCCGCTATTCACCGTGCACTTCTCCTGCGTCTTCGCATCGCAAGCTGGAGGCGCGGGCGGGGCGGGAGGGGCAGCAGCGGGCGTCGCGGCGGCTGCGGGCGCGGTGTCCTGCGCGACCGACAACGACGATGCGAAGCAACTGACAAAGCTTGCCACGAACAGCGCAAGGGCAATGCTACGAAATATTTTAGCGGTCGATGGAATTTTGCCCTTCGTGAATTCCGCGAAGGGAATGTTGGAATGCAGCATCGCCTAAATCTCCCTGATCGAATTCGAAAATGGGATTGAAATTGTCGACAAGTATTTCTTCCGTGATCCATTCATCCGCATGCGTATTAACGCGTGAAAATTCACTCCCCGGAAGCTGGCGAGGAACGGCGAGTAGCGTCGAGAGAAAATTGGAGTTGGAGTTTTCGAGAAAATCCCGACTTCGAAAAACGATCACATCCGCAACGTCGATCGAGATCGGCGCTTCGCGCAACTCAGGACGCTTGAACGGCCATAGAGCAGCTGTGATCGGTTTCATGTGCCCCCGATTCAATGTCGTGGAGGCGGCCGAACCCCGTGTGAAATGACTGAGGGTCCGACGAGAAGTGAAACAAAAATCGTGCCAGACTGACCAAAATATAGCCAAGGCCTTGAAAGTATGCGCAATGACCGTTCAGGCGGCCATCAAGTCTTTGCGCTGCACACGGATCACTTGCCCGAAACCTGTGCACCAAGCTACGAAACTGCAAAGATGTTGATCATTGCACTCACGACATTTCTTAGCGGCCCGCCACCGGTGGCCGCCTGTCAGATCGTAAGTCGCGATTCGCCACAGCGATGGGGAGAGCCCCTACCCCCCGCGGCATCAATTGCGCGAACTTGCACAGAGCCGCGCCCCGCTGAATGGGCAGTCGAACAAGCAAGACACCGCAATCATTCGTTACCGGCAAAGCCTGGTCGGTGGGCCAGCCCGGTCGGGGAAAATCGGAACCGAATGGCGCCCATTTCGTTCCCCCTTCGAAGCAATTTGGAGGAAACAATATGTCATATGAAGATCCTCGCACAGGCCGGGAGCGCAATCTCGGCCAAGACGACGTAGCAAATTCGACGGGATCATGGATTGCCGGCCTTCTCGTGGTCGCGGCTATCGCACTAGGTGGTTGGTATTACTACAATCACACCCAGAGAGTTGCCGACGTAAATCATCCCACGACGAACGCGGCGACTGACACCACGAAGCCCTCGACACCTGCTGATACCAGCTCACCGTCGACAGGCGCTTCGACAGGCACCAGCGGCACCAGCCCGAACACCGACACGAGCGTGAAGGCCCCCGCACCGGCAGCCCCGAAGCCGTAAAGCCGTAAAACACCGAAACGAGAAAGGACCCGTCCTCCGGAGAGGCGGGTCCTTTTTTATGTCCGAATTCGACCCGGCGTCATCGCAACCATCAGCGAGCCCAGGCAACGGAAGTCTCGTGAGCAAGTGCACAAAACCCAAGTCGCCGCCCCGCTGGATCGATAAAAAATTCAAGGCCGACCCAACTTGACTATTGCTTGTCTCTCTAAGAACGCCGTAATTGCTACGTATAAAGATTAATATTGCAGCTTCAACCGCGCGATCGGCTGGCGGCCCCCTTCCGACTGTCTTCCAGATCGAATTATTAGCCCCAAGAGCAAGATGCTCCGGGATCACCTCGTGCGTCAGTCCAGGCAGAAAGATGAAGCTCTATCCGAACGAACGAACCCTTCTCCTGATTGACGGGGCGAGTTTTCACGCGTCAGCGAGATCATTGGGATTTGACATCGACTACCGGCGCCTCCTGGACCTCTTCCGAAGCAAGGTTCAATTGTTGAGAGCGCATTACTATACAGCCATCCCCGACGACCCCGAATACTTCGCAATGCGCCCCTTGGTCGACTGGCTCGATTACAACGGCTATTCCGTCATCACCAAGCCGATGAAGGAATTCACCGACGCATCGGGTCGAAAGAAGTTCAAGGCGAATATGGACGTCGAGTTAGCCGTCGACGCAATGCGAATGGCCAATCAACTCGATCACATGATCATCTTTTCGGGCGATGGAGATCTTCGCAGCCTCGTCGCCGCGCTCCAGGAGTTGGGAAAGCGCGTCACCGTCGTCTCCACCCTCGAGACGGACCCACCCATGATCTCCGATGAACTGCGCCGGCAAGCCGATCATTTCATTGATTTGGCCGACCTGGAAAATGAGATCAATCGCACATATGCCGATGCGCTGAAGAAACCCGCCTGCAATAAACGCGACTCCGCGGAGAAGCGCGACCTGGCCAAAATGGACGAGAACGAAAAGTAAATCCCGCTCGTCATGCTGCTTCGCCGCTAGAATTTGATCGCGGCGGTCACGCTTAAAATATCGCCTTGAAACCGATTGGTCGCGTCGACTTCGTGCAGCCACTTTCCGACGATTTTGCCCGGAATGCCGAGAGAGGTCGTATTCCAGAGAACCGCAGGCCCGATGGCCGCGGATGAGCTGCGGATTTTCGGCGCCCCGGCGCCGCTGTCATCGGTAAATTGCGAATAAACGTAGCCGTGCAAGCCAATCGCAAAATCCTGCGAGAGATACCGATTGAGCATGCCGTCCAGATGGAACTCATTGCCCGTCCGGTAATCCGTCGCGGTATTCCGAGTGTTGAACATGAGGCCGGGTACGAGCGAAATCTCATACCCCTGCTTTTGATCGAGCCAAGTCAACGCAAGCACGGAATCGAAGCTGTAGTAATTCCGACTTGAGTTCAGCGCCGCGCCGCGATCGTAAGGGCCTGTCGGCATGATCACCGCTTGATAGGCGCTCACATATAGATTGCCGGACGACCAGTAGAGAATGAGCGGCGAGACACTCGTGTCGCCGCGATTTGAGACGCTCGCATCGAGGCTGAACGGCGGAGGCTTCGCTTCGAGGTTGGCATCGAGGAAAGTCGTATACGACCCGAACGCGACGGTGGCGCCGAAAAGCTTGTAATCGGTGACGTATTGAAATCCGCCGAGATAGAGCATGGCGCTGGCGGACACCGTGTTCGGAACCGCGGGGCCCTTCAGCTTCGCTTGGTAGCTATAGGCTGTTCCGTAGACGTAGAGACCTTTGGGTGGCGCGACCGCCACCGCAAAGTCTCCGTAGTAGCCGGGAACATAGTTGGTAAGCCCGCCTTCGGCCGCGTGCACGTCCGCGACGTGGAGCGATGCGAATGCGAACGCGACCGTCGCAGCGGCAGCCGCCTTACGCCCTAATCCCACCCCTAAGCCACCATTGCCAAACAATTCGCCACGCCTCGCTTTCAAAGCAACAGACGCTCAATAGTCGATCAATCCGAGGTAGAGAGCGCGGACCGCAGCATGCGTTTTATTCGATGCGCCAAGCTTGCGCATGGCGTTCCGCAAATGACTTTTGATCGTCTCTTCACTGAGACCGAGGATTTCCGCTGTTTCCCCGACCGTCTTCCCCCGGCCGGCCCACGCAAGCGCGTCGCGTTCGCGATCGCTCAGCGGCACGCTGGCCACCGACTCGGGCGCCAGCAAGCGATTGGGATCGTCTCTGTGTTTTTCGGCAATCAAATCGACAGCGCGCTGAACCCAATAGACCAGCACCACATGAAGATCGATCTTCTTGCGCATGAGCATGAAGCGGAAGCGGCTGATCGTGTCCTTCCAATAGAAGGAACAGAGGCTCGAATTCATTCGGCCTAAGCGGTCTCGGTAGTGAAAGGGAACTACGACACCGTTATTGAATCCGTGATCCCGCGCGGCTTCCATAATTTTGTATGCGCCGGGCTTTGGCCCGCTCGGCACACTCGGCAGCGGCACCTCATCCCAAGAAAATGGCGTATTGGTCCGTCGCGCAAATTTCACGCAATGATCGACATGGACAAACTTGTTCGACTTGTAGTCGCTCTCCCAAGCGGCGCCCGTCGTGCCCATGTAGAACGGCACATCCTGGTGCGGATTCCCGACATCAAGAAAATTGAATGACGAAAACCCATAGTCCTCTGCAATTTTCTGCAGCGTGTCTCTGAGTTCGTCGAGGTCGCTTGAAGCTTCGACCGCGGATATCGCCTCTTCAACCGTCATTTTACCGACTCTCCCCCATTCAGGGGATTTCCCAAGCAAGCCATCTCGCGAAAAACTTCCCTATCGGAAAACACCAGCACACCAAGTGCCGATGAGGTCGAAAACTTTGCGCACAGCAGTGGCCATGAGTACCCAAAGACCGAGACTGGTTGCGAAACTTTGCAATGTCCAGAGCAATTCGGCACTCGTGACCGAATTTCAGGAGTTTCGAAGGAAACTCTTTGTCGACACCCTGCAATGGGACTTACCGGTATTCGGAAATCTTGAAATCGATCAATTCGACGGCGCCACCGCGACCTATTGCGCCATCTATGCCGACGGCAAGCTGATCAGCGGATTCCGGGCTATTCGCTGCGATCACGAATATCTGGCCCTGTCGGTATTCCCGCAACTCGCCACCGAGCGCCCGTATCCGAGACAGCCGGATATGTGGGAAATTAGCCGTCTGGGCGTCAATCCGCCGGACCTGAATATCGCCGGCGTGACCTATGCGGTGATGCTTCACCTTGCGCGGCTGCGCGGCGCCAAAGCCTTGGTCGCTCTCGTCGACCTCTGTCACGAACGGTTGCTCAGACAAATCGGCATCAAGACCCGCCGCTACGGGTCTCCCCAGTACATCGGTAACGATCGAAAAGGCCGGCGCCTCACCGCAGTCGCCGGCGAAATCCCAATCCAAGAGCAGGGCGGCGAAGCCTACGAAGCGCTCATGGACCTCCTCCAAACAGTTGAGATTGTCGATGAAACATTGGTTCTCAGACCTGAGGTCGTTCAATCGGGATCCGCTCAAGTTCTTCCTGACCCAAGCGGAATCGGCGATCGATCCGCTGGTGAGGCTCCATCTTGGGCCAAAGCCAGTATGGCTGGTAACCGATCCTGATCTCGTCAGGCATCTGCTCAAGGCCGACGAGATCCTCGTCGACAAGGGGCGGTTCGTCGGCAAGCTTCGTCCGGTCGTCGGCCAGAGCACGCTGACGCTCAACGGCGAAGAAAATCGCAAGCGCCGCGCGGTTCTTCATTCGGTTTTCGCGAAAGGCGTCGCGCAGCGATTTGTTCCTGAGATGTCGGCCGCCATCCGCGAGGCCGCCGTTTCCGCTTCGAGGGAATCGGAGGTTTCCGCCCACGAGCTGACCGCACCGTTGGCGCTACGCATGATTTGCATCGCCATGTTCGGCAAGGACGTGCTTTCGCGCGGGGACGAACGAGCGATCGTCGAGGCGGTTCGCCTTGTCGAATCCGATCTCGCGGACGATCTGTTTCGCGTTTTGCCGCTTCCGCCTTGGAAGGCCGCCGCCCGCCGCCGCAAGCGGGAATTGGCGAGGAGAATGATTGATGCCGTTGTCGCGAGGGTCCGCGCCCGCGCAGCATCTTCGACCGCCGTCGGCGCGTTGATCGCGCTTGGGCTGTCCGACATCGAGATACGCGACGAAATCGTGACGATGCTGCTCGCCGGACATCACACGACAGGCTCGGCCGCGGCATGGATCATGTATTATCTGGGCACGGTGCCCGGCCTCGCCGAAGAGCTGGCCGCCGAAGCCGAAGCCTCCTCCGACGACACGGGCGAGTTGCGGCCAGAAATTCTCCCGCGCGCCTCAAAGAGTCTGGCGTTCGTGCGGGAAGTTTTGCGGCTTTACCCGTCGGCTCACTGGTTCTCGCGCGACGTCAGAACCGACATCACCGTCCGGAACATACCTTTGAAGGCGGGCGACGCGTTGATCTTCTGCCCCTGGCAATTGCACCGCGACGAGCATTATTGGGTCAATCCCGACAAATTCGACCTGACGCGAAACTTCACGGGAAAAGCCTACCTCCCGTTCGGAGCCGGTCCGCGCGTTTGCATCGGTATGGGATTGGCGAACCTCGAATTGCAGCTGCTAGCCTTGGAAATGGCAGCAGCGTTTTCGATCACGATCAAAAGCGCCGTGCCGGCGCCATTGCCGACACCGTCGGTCACACTCATCCCGCCGGATATCCAATTGTCGCTCAAGGTTCGCGAGCCGCGCGAACGAAGCATCATTCTCCCGCGGGAGCGGGAGCTAGAGCTAGTGCCAATGCCGGTCCGTGCAGCATCCTGAAATAAGAAAAGTCACATCAATGGAACGCCCGTTTTTCTTCGAACACGACCAGCCCGACGAATTGGTTGTGAACCTGTGCCGGATCGTGGACGCAATCCGCGAGGCAATGGATACCTCCCAGCGCCGCCAGCAAAGCAATGTCACGGCAGAACTCGCCATGCGGCTTCGGCAATTCGCCGATCTCATCGACCGTCTGCCGCCAGCCGACTAATCGACGGGGTCGGCGAGGATCCCGAAAATGTCCGTCAGCCGGACTTTCAGAGCTTTTGCAATTTCATGGAGCTCGGTCGTCTTGAACCGGACCTCGCCGAGCTCTCGGCTTGCATAGTCACCGACATCCATTCCGGAAACGCGGGCCATGTACTCGGCCGAAATCCCCGACGCATGTCGAAAAAGACGGATACGTTGGCCGATGAGGGAATCGACCCTGCGATACCCTCCTCCCAAACGAGGCATAAGCGTGTAGCCCCCTGCTTATGAATTGCTCCGCCCGATCAAGAGACCTTACCCGGGACGGTTGAACCGCTCCCGAATAATACCTCGAAGGCATCGGATCGCAATAGAACGCGCCCCACCATCTCGGCGCACGTGAGGCTCATGACGCCAACCGCCGGATGAAGAAATTCTCGCAAATTTGCAAAGCGACTTGTGCTCAATTCCGACCGAGGAGAATGCGGGAAGAACCTGCGCGATGTGATGTATAGACGCCGCAACTTCACTGAAATCGGCGGTATCCGTCTCATTTATCATCCCCAGGGCTCGCGAGAGCGTGGCACGGTTGGAGCGCGATCTCGCAATCACTGGGAGTGAATTCAATGCGCAAGATTTCCGGGTTGACGCTCGCGCTTCTCGCCGCCGCAACCTTCGCTTCGGCCACAGCCGACGCCAAGGAATGCTTCAAAAAGGCTTCGCTGGGATCATCCCCCCTCGGCGAAACCAACGCAAAATTCCTGGCCGATGAATCTCTTCTTCAGCAGACGGACATGGGAGTGTTTATGGTCTGGATGACCGGCGGCGGCACCCCAGGCTATAGCTTCGGCCCGCGCAAATACCACTGCACACAAGACGGCGTGATGTCGACCTGTCACGCACAGGCGACCATCTGCAAGATGTAAGGCGGACAATCGTTCGACGGCGGGGCGGCGGCGGGACTGCCCCTTCCTCCCCCTCATGTTTCATGCCCACACTGAATCTGCGCTGATCGTGCCTTCAATCCCGATCTGAAACCCTGATCTCGTTTCGCGTTCGCGATTGCCGTCCGAGCGACACGTTCATTGCTTCGTCCTTACGCGCCGCCCCGTGCTCCACTCCCGCACGAGGATGTGATGTTCGCTGCGGCCCGTCCAAAGCTCCGAGCAATTCGTTGAAGCGGGAGGCATCGGCCTCCGCCTGCGTACGGTGCAGAAATTCCGAAATCGGCGACTCCTCCGCGCAAATCGAGATGCAAAATACCAAAATTCCAACGACGACCAGGCCGGCGATGATCGCAGCGGCGTCGCTTAACGAGAATGGATCAGTTGTTGCGGCTCGGATCATCATGGGGCTCAGTCCTCCGGATGCAAACGCCACGTTGCCTCGAAGCTCGCTCCGAAGCTGTTCCCCGCGTTACAGCAGCTCCCGGGCAGCTCCATTGGCCCAAGTTTTCCTCAATCCTTGAAAACACCAGATTTTCCGCGTGATGAGATGCGCATTTGGCGTCCTTGCGAAGATATGACAGTAAGGACGGCACTCGACGTCTTGGCCCGCCCTTCCTCATGTTTCCCCCGGCGAATCCGAAAGCAGAAACGATGCCGTCCACCTTCGTTGCCCCGATCAGGATCAGGCTGAACGCGATATGGCTCGTGGGGCTGTTGCTCCTCGGCGCACCAGGCGACGCGGTGGCAGCTCAGTGCGGCAGCGGCGCGGCAGGATTTGCAAACTGGCTACAGCGGTTCAGACTGCAGGCTGCAGCGCAAGGCATCGCATCCGGGACGATCCTATCGACTCTTTCCGACGTGACCTATGACCCGGCAGTCGTTCGCCTCGACCGCTCGCAGCGATCATTCAAGCTGAGCTTTCAGCAGTTCTATGCCCGGCGCGTCGACAAGGCATTGATCAATCGCGGTCGAGTGCTGATGCAGCGTCACCGCGCGCTGCTCGATCGCATCGAACAGCGCTTTGGCGTACCCGGCGCGGTGATCATCGCGATCTGGGGCCTCGAAACGCATTACGGCGCCGACGCAACCGCCCGCTATTCGATCATCCGTTCGCTCGCGACCCTGGCCTACGATTGCCGCCGCAGCGAATTCTTCACCGGCCAATTGCTCGACGCCTTGCGGATCGTCGGAGAAGGCGACCTGACGCCTGCACAATTGCGCGGCGGTTGGGCAGGCGAGATCGGCCAGACACAATTTCTACCGACCCCATACATCCGCTTCGCCGTCGATTTCGATGGTGACGGCAAGAAGGATTTGATCCACAGCGTACCCGACATCCTCGCTTCGACGGCGAGCTTTCTCGCAGGCCACGGCTGGCAACGCGGCGGCAGTTGGGAACCTGGCTCGCACAACTACGGCGTCATCGCCCAATGGAACAAGGCCGACGTCTACGACCGAACGATCGCGGCGATGGCCGACCAACTGAGCGGCGGCTAAGGGCCGCCGCAACAGTCGACGGTTAGGACCAACGGCGGAAAATCACTGACGCGTTGACCCCGCCAAAGCCGAACCCGTTCGAAAGAACATAGTCGACGTCGCTTTTCCGCGCCTCGGGACCGATGAGATCCAGGCCTTCGGCTTCCGGATCCGGATCGGCGAGATTGAGCGTCGGCGGCAGCACGCCGTTTCGCAAAGCAAGAATGGAAAATACAGCTGCGAGCCCACCGGCAGCGCCGAGCAAATGCCCCGTGGCTGACTTGGTCGATGAGATCGCAGGCCCGCGTCCATGCCCAAACATGGTGCGCATAGCGGCAAGCTCACCCGCATCGCCGACCTGCGTCGAAGTCGCGTGGGCATTGAGATAGCCGATGGCGTCAGGTGAAAGGCCCGCCATCGCAAGTGCATCGCGCATGGCCCTCAATGCACCGTTCCCATCGGGTGGGCCTGAGGTGAGGTGAAAAGCATCCGCGCTCGTGCCGTACCCGACGACTTCGGCGAGCGGAACAGCGCCGCGGCCGAGCGCATGCTCCTCGCTTTCGAGCACGAGCATGCCCGCGCCTTCGCCCATCACGAAGCCGTCTCGCGCCCTGTCGAACGGTCGCGACGCTTTTTCCGGCGCGTCGTTAAAGCCTGTCGAAAGCGCACGCGCCGCTGCAAATGCTCCGAGCGCAACTCTGTTGATGCACGCCTCTGCGCCACCGCAGACCACGACATCGGCCTCCCCGCTGCGGATCAATCGCATGCCGTCGCCGATGGCTTGCACGCTCGCCGCACACGCCGTTACCGGCGCGCCGATCGGCCCCTTGAGACCATAGAGGATCGAGACATTCCCAGCAGCAAGATTGACGAGAAACGACGGGACCGTGAACGGCGAAAGCTTCTTTGCGCCACGATTGTCGACCGTCCGCACTGCGTCCGTAATCGTAAGAAATCCACCGATGCCCGACGCGATGACCGTTCCTGTCCGTTCGCGCGACCGCTCGTCTTGCGGAGCCCATCCGGCTTGCGTCAAGGCCTGTCGCGACGCCTCGATCGCAAAATGGATGAAGCGATCCATCTTCTTGCGGTCTTTGGCGGGAACCGCCGCCGCGAGGTCGAATCCTTCCGGATCTTCCGAAATATCGGGAACGACCCCGCCGACTTTGCAATCGACATCCGGCACGATCGCTTCATCGAGGCGCCGTATTCCCGATTGGCCGGAGATGAGACGTTTCCACGCCGCGTCCACGTTCGCACCAAGCGGCGACACGAGCCCCATGCCTGTCACCACGATCCGTGAACCTGTCTTACGATCTGCCACAGTGGCTCCCTTTCAGATGTTGATCACGACGGCTCCGCACGACGCCGAGAACGCAAGGACGTCGAGTCGAGCCAGATAAATTATCTCCATAATTTAAAATCACAACCTGCGCCGGCAAGTGGCGTCGTCAGCCATGAAATTTCATAGAAATTGGAAGCCGTTGAGACGGATCGCGGAATTCTTCCCGTCCATCTTGTATTCGCAATCTTGCTGTGACCCGCTCGCCACCCGCAGCTCCGAACGAACCGATTTTGCCCGCCGATTTTGGTGGAAGCTGGCTCGGGCGCACTAGGCGGCTTCAACGGCGGGGCTTAAAAAGTCACACGCGCTGGCCACACACGGAGTTTTGCTCGATTGCGGCTTATGCCACCGCATGCCAGAAAGGCGAAAGCGTTTCGGGCCGTATGTCGGGGTTCAAGTCGCCAGTCGGTTTGCGTCTGTAGCGTTTGTATTGTGAAGAGTATCGCCTGTGAGCGTCGTTCGAAAAATAGCAGCGAGTTTCTCCAGCACGGCCGGAGGCTTCTTTCTCCTGTCGGTGACGGTGGCACTGGGCCTCGTACTCTACGTTGTCACCACACCCGACAGCGTCTCCGCACCCGCCCACATCGACGCTATCGCAACGCCTCCGCTCGTGAGAGCCGTTCCCGTCTCATCGCCGTCCCCGTCCGCTAATGTCGTCAACATCGCATCGACGGCCTTGACCAAACCCGTCGCCGCGCCCGTTCTTCCGTCGGATCGCGGTGCGCGCGTGCGCCAGTTGCAGAAGGCGTTGGCGCGGGCTCAATGCTACAATGGTCCGATCAGCGGCATCTGGAGCGACGCGTCGAAGGACGCGATGCGCGGCTTTGCTGAAACGGTCAACGCGCTGCTGCCGGTCGATAACCCGGACGATACGCTCGTCGCCTTGGTCGAATCCAATGATACCGCCGTATGCGCTCGCGGCCGCGCGATATCGACGGGCGCGCTGAGTTCTGAGGCGCGCTCAGCATCGCTTCAGCAAGTACGCGAGGAAATCTCTCCTCCAGCGGCACCGCTGCCTGCGGCAGTCGTCGAGCGGTCATCGGCGGACGAGCGCACCATGCTCGATCATCCTTGGGCTCCCGCCGAAATGCTCACGCTACGGAAGGAAACCGTAGCAGCCATTCCCGCATCGGATGAACCGCGCGTTCCGGCGGTTGCTGTGACGACCATTCAGGCCGCCTCGACCAATGAGGCTGTCGCCGCGCCGGCACCTTCCACAATTCATTTCCAAGACGATAAAGTTCTGCCGCCTCCGCAGGCGAACGACCCGTCATCGGCCGAATTGGCGCCCGCTGCCGAAGCCCCGGTCGCCCCACCGCCAAAGCCGAAGAAAGCCAAGACCGCAAAACGCAAGCCCAGCCAATATGACGACATGCAGACGTCCATCAGCAAAGGCTTCGATACGCTGCAGCGGTCTATCTCCTCGATGTTCTAAACGCCGTGCTGCGGGAGAAATCATATGCGTTGGATCGCGCCCGCAATGATGGCCATTGCCATCACATCGTCATCAGCGGCGGCCAACGCCGGCGACTATGCCCCGCTCGATTGCAGCAAAGCGAAATCGCCGGCTGAACGAACGATCTGCCGCGAATACGACCTCGGCCAAAGCGAAGCTCGGATGGCGACGCTCTTTGCCATCACGACATCGCTCGTCCCTATGGGACAGCGCGGCGACATCCAAGACGACCAGCGCAAGTGGCTGCAGTCCCGCGACGCTTGCGGCAAAAATATCGCATGCCTGCAGACGAGTTACGCTCGGCGGATCGAGAAACTCGAAAATGTCATGGCAGGCATCGCATCACGCGGACCGTATTGAGCGTCATATATACCGACCCCATATTGGCCGGGAACGCGACCCAGCATTTGGCGTTCAGCCAGCAAAATCGGGCCTGCCAGCCCGGCCCCATGCTTCGTGCCCGCATGCACCCAGCGCAAATTGGAGATCGCGCATGACGAAGTCCGCACGAATCTGCCTCTTAGCGACGGCATTCGCAGCCGCCACCGCCACGTCCGCAAGCGCCATAGAATGCAACGAAGATTATCAGATTGTTCAGGGCCGCCCGATATCAACGCCATATTGCCGCGATAATTACTTAGCCGCCGTAGCGCGGACATATGGCTACAAGGTCGCCGACACCGCCATCCGCAACAATCCAGCCCGTAAGGAAGAAATCTGCAGATACATCGGCAGCGACATTCGCGTGCAAACAGCATGCGAGGAGGTTCTGCCGGATTCACGCGACACACGCTAGTTCGATTGCTTTGGCACCGCTGATTTCCGCGGCGCCAAGCCCCGTGGCAAACTCCCCACCCCCCTAGAAAGGCACACAGCCATGTCCACAGCGACCGTAACAAAAAATCATTCCGGCACCTTCGCCATCGGCGGCGATATGACGGTGAACCGGCTCGGCTTCGGCGCGATGCGCATCACCGGCAAAGGAATTTGGGGTGAACCGGAAGACAAGCAGGAATCACTCCGCACGCTTCGCAGGCTCCCCGAACTCGACATCAATTTCATCGACACTGCCGACAGCTACGGACCCGAAGTCAGCGAGTTGCTCATCCGCGAAGCGCTTCATCCCTACAAAGGCTTGATCATTGCGACGAAGGCGGGCCTTGCACGAACCGGCCCCGATGTCTGGATTCCTCTCGGCCGGCCCGAATACCTGCTTCAAGAAGTGAAGATGAGCATCCGCAGATTGGGTGTCGAGCGCCTCGACCTCTGGCAACTGCATCGCATCGATCCGAAAGTTCCGCAGAACGAGCAGTTCGACGCCATCAAATCGATGCAGGCGGAAGGTCTCATCCGCCACGTCGGCCTGAGTGAGGTCAAGGTAAGCGAAATCGAAGCGGCTCAGAAATTCTTCAAGGTCGCGACCGTTCAGAATCTTTATAACCTGGGCAATCGCAGCAGTGAGGACGTTCTGAACTTCTGCGAGAAGCAGAATATCGGCTTCATCCCGTGGTTTCCGCTTGCCGCTGGCGATCTCGCGAAGCCGGGCTCGCGTCTCGAGTCGATCGCGAAAAAGCACAACGCCGTTCCGAGCCAGATCGCGCTCGCATGGCTGCTGAAGCGCAGCCCTGTCATGCTGCCCATCCCCGGCACGTCGAAGGTGAAACATCTCGAAGAGAACGTCGCCGGAGCAAACATCAAGCTGAGCGACGCCGAATTTGCAGAACTCAGTGAGCTGTCGAAGAAGAAATAGCAAACGCGGGCGGTACCGGTGGCGAACTCGCAAAAGAGTTCGCCATCCTTTTCATCATCGCGACGACTTCCGGATGCTCGTTGCGGTCCCAGTCATGCAGCATGTGCGCCAGGTCGGCTTCGCGTTGACGAAGAAGACGCTCGTAAATCGATCGGCCTTTGTCTGTTAGTTCGATGATGCTTCCCGCCTCGCGGGCCATACCGGCGGCTTCGAGCCGGCCGAACGGACGCGGCGGCCGCGTTTCCTTGGGACCGAGGAGCTTGCGAATGTCGTCCTTCTCCGCTTGGCCGCCCCGTTCGCCCAAGCGCGCCAGAAGCCACAACTCATCCGGCTGAAGTTCGATGCCAAGACGCGACGCCGCCGCCTGATAGACGCGCCAGCGATTTTCCCGTGCCGTGATGCGCTCCACAATCCGCTCGAGTTCATCGAGCGAGGTCGCGTCGCGCGGCATGAGCAGCGGATCAGATGACGGCTCCCTCGTGATACTGCTTCGGAGCGGCACTTCCTGGATAGCGAATGACAGCAGAAACGCGACGAGCGCCAATAGCGTCGCGGTGCGGAACACGGGATGCAACGCCGCGATGAAGAAATTGTCGTAGGCGGACTTCATGTCTCCCGAAAGCGCCACCACGGCATCGGGATTGGTCAGCGTCGCCGAGAGTTCCGGCGCCGATGCCATGATTTCCCGCTGCAGCACGAAGGCAAAGATCGCCCCGAACATTGCAACGCCGACGCAACCGCCGATCGACCGGAAGAGCGTAACCCCTGAAGTCGCGACGCCGAGCTGTTCGAAATCCACGGCATTCTGCACCGCCATGACCAGGATCTGCATGACCATGCCGAGGCCGAGCCCGAGCATGAGCATGTAAACCGAAGTCGTGAATGGCGTGGTTTCAATCGTGATGCGCGACAGAAGCATGAGCGCGATCGTCATGATGCCGGTGCCCATGACCGGAAATATCTTGTAGCGCCCGATCCGCGCGATGATCTGACCGCTCACGATTGAGCTGGTAAAAACGCCGAGCATCATGGGCGTGAGATGCCAGCCGGCGCTCGTCGGATCGAGGCCTTTGACGATCTGGAAATAAAGCGGCAGGAGCGTGATCGATCCGAACAGAGCGAGCCCGACAATGAGGCCAATGGAGGCCGCAATGACGAATGTCCGGTTTTTGAAAAGCGATAACGGCAGCAACGGATCGATGGCTTTCGTCTCGACATAAATGAACGAGGCAAGTGACGCGACGCCAAGCAGCGAGAACGCGAACAGGCTGACCGGCGCTTCTTTGACGAGAACCGCCCCGAAACTCGTGATGAGCACGAGCATGGAGAGCGCCGTCCCGAGCAGCACGGCGCCCGCGTAGTCGATATAAATGTTGGACTTCTGGAGGTGCGGGCGGAACGTTCTATTGATGACGAAGAGAGCAAGGATGCCGAACGGCAAGTTGATCAGAAAGATCCAGCGCCACGAAGAATGGTCGACGATGTAACCGCCGATCAGTGGTCCAAGCACCGTGGACAATCCGAATATCCCGCCGACGAACCCCTGGTATTTTCCCCTTTCGCGCGGCGGTACGATGTCGCCCACCACCGCGACCGAAGTAACGATCAAGCCGCCGCCGCCGAGACCCTGCACGATGCGGAAGGCGATGAGTTCCGGCAGATTTTGCGCGATCCCGCAAAGTGCCGACCCGACGAGAAAAATGATCACCGCCGCTTGCAACACCAAGCGGCGTCCGAAAAGGTCGCCAAGCTTGCCGTAAACCGGAACGACGACGGTGGTAGCCAGCAAATAGGCCGTCACGATCCAGGTGAGATGGGATAAGCCGCCGATCTCGCGCACGATGGTCGGAAGTGCTGTTGCGACGATCGTCTGATCGAGCGAAGCGAGCAGCAGCACGAGGGAGAGCGCGAAAAAAATCGTCATCCGGTCGCGCGTGCTGGTCTCGGGCAGAGGCAGGGCTTCGGAACGGGTGTACTGCATGATGCGGAAACGCCGGACCCGTGATTATGTGGCGTATATATTTTTGACTGGGCACGATTTAAACCGGAGATGTCAACCGGCATTGCGCCTGGCAATGCCACAATTGCTCTGCAGCGCATCAATCCAGGGAACCCAACGAGAGCAACGCGGTAGTGTCTCCGGGTGACCTGGACACGGTATTGGGAAATCGCGAATTTCTGAACCCCGCTCATAGGGCGCTTATCCGCAGGTAGCGCCGCAGGAGCAACACAACCCATCATAAGCTCGGCGCAAAATCGGGTTCGGTTGGCCCATCTTCACGAATATGCTAGCCGAGCTTTGGCGAATACTGAGGACGTTCATGCGGTCACACGCAGCCGGCATAGTTGCAACATTGTTGATATGGCTGACGGCAAGCCTTCCGGCTTCGGCGAACCCGACGCTGCTGTTCGAGCCCGCAACCGGCAAGGTCCTCTATGCTGAGGACATCGACGACATCTGGCACCCGGCCTCGCTGACGAAGCTGATGACGGCATACGTCGCCTTCGAAGCAATCAAAGAGGGCAAAGTCCGTCTCGACGATAAGATCCCCTGCTCGCTGGTCGCGACGTTGCAACCGCCCAGCAAGGTCGGATTGAACGTCGGCGCCACGCTGTCGGTCGAGCAAGCCCTGCAAGCGGTTATCATCAAATCCGCCAATGACGTGACGGTCATGCTCGCCGAAGCCATTTCCGGAAGCGAAAGCGCCTTCATCGACCGAATGAACGCGACGGCGCGGCGCCTTGGCATGACGCATACGAATTTTGTCAATACGAACGGCCTGCCTGATCCGGGCCAGCTCACGAGCGCACGCGACATCGCAAAAATCTCCCGCGCCGTCGTCAGCGAGTACCCGCAATATGCGAGTTACTGGGCAATGCCCGACATGCGCATCGGCAAGCGGCGCCTCGGCAGTCACAACGCCCTCCTCAGAACGTTCGCGGGCGCCGACGGCCTGAAGACCGGCTTCACATGCGATTCTGGATATAACGTCGTTGCCAGCGCCACCCGCGATGGCCGGCGCCTCATGGCAGTCGTTCTCGGTGAATCGTCCGGCAACGAACGGGCGATCCGCGCCGCCAGCCTGTTGGAGTACGGATTCCAGACTTACGACTGGAAGCAGCTTTTCAACACGACCACCATCGATACGCTGCCGATGGACCCGAGCGCCAAAGGCATCACCACGGTACGCGATACGGTGGCGGCATGGGGCTGTGGTGGCCACAAGCGGCACACGTCGGCCGGTAAACACAAGTCGAAAAACAAAGTCGCAACGTCCAAGGTCAAACGCGCGAAAAAAAGTGGCGAAGCCGACGACGACGCTCGCTCGGCATTGAAGGGGCCCGACGCCGAGGGCGCGCCTTCGAGTTCATCGGCCGGCGCAGCCCAGCCGCAAGCCGCCCAAGCCTCCCCTGAATAAGCCGGGCCAAAGCCAGCGGCTAGACGATCAGGTCCAGCGGCCCTTTTCGAAAAATGCAGCCTGGCGGTTGAGCCGTGTCGGGCGGCAACGCCTGGTCCGAACCAGCCCCATCCTCTCCGTTATCGTTGTCGCCGGGCGCTGATGGCTTCACCCCGTCAGATCCGTCGTCGGACGGTGTACCGGGATTTGCGTCAGGCGTGTCCTCTTTCGGCTCCCCGTTCTGGGCAAGTTCCATTCCGGCACAACTCAGGAATAGGGACGCGTCATAATTGGCTCCACGATCGGCTGCGTGTCCGGCCGCGACCAGCGGAAAATAGACCGTCGCGAAGAACGCCGAAGCCCTCAAAATCCAAGTCATTTCGCAATCGTCCTAGCTTTTCGCAGCTGAGAGGCGAGCCGCCTCGTGGCGCCGCCTCACCTCTGATTAACCACATGGCCGAAGAAGCGCGCTGCGACTGAGCACAATATGGCGTCAAACTTGCTTTTCC
Organism: Hyphomicrobium sp.; assembly: GCF_019753045.1. Classification (GTDB taxonomy): domain Bacteria; phylum Pseudomonadota; class Alphaproteobacteria; order Rhizobiales; family Hyphomicrobiaceae; genus Hyphomicrobium_B. The sequence continues at coordinate 5,293 of NZ_JAIELN010000006.1, read as the reverse complement.
GAAATCCGTCAACCTGGATTTAAGCCTTGAGTAGGACCTTACGATGGCCTTGCCGTTGCGCCCGACGCAGAACACCGACCTGGACTTTACGCCACCGCCACAAGATCTCGGCGCCATGGCCGAAGTTCTCGAGGGCAAACACGGAACATTCGCTGCGGGGATCGCCGAATTCTTCGCCCTCTATCATGGACAGCGAGGGGACGCGGGACGGGCTTGGGCATGGACGGGGATCGCTGAACTCGTTCGTAGTCGCGAACGGGATCGCCTCGAGGGCATCTGAACGACGGGAATTTACTGCACGTGAAGAGCGCGACAGCCGAGAAGTTCTGCCCGGCCGGGGGCGTCGCGAACGAGGAAACCGCGCCAACGCGCGTCGAACAACCTCGCAGGGTTTTCGCAATAGCGCGAGACATCATCGCCGGCCTCCCGAAACTCGCCGTCAACCTCATCGCTTCTAAGGACGAGCGCGAGCGCACCCAGCGCGACGCGATCCTGGCCTTTGCCGTCCGCGTTCTGAGCGCCGGCCTTCTCTATCTCACGCAAATCGTGCTCGCCCGCTGGATGGGCGGCGCGCAATACGGAATCTACGTCGCGGTCTGGACCTGGGTCCTGATCCTTGGAGCGATGTCCCACCTGGGATTGAATTACGCCTCGATCCGCCTTGCACCCTCGTACCGCGAAACGGGCGACTTTGCGCATCTCCGCGGCCTGATCTGGGGCGTGCGCATGCTGGCGCTCGCAGGCGGCACCATCGTCATGCTCCTCGGCGTTCTTGGAGTCTGGCTCTTCAGCGACCGCATCGAACCGAACTTCCTATTGCCCATCTATCTCGCACTCGTCTGCATCCCGCTTTACGCTTTGACAGACGTGCAGGACGGCATCGGACGCGGCAACGGCTGGATGAGCACAGCACTCGTGCCGCCATACATACTGAGGCCACTGCTTCTGCTCGCAAGTATGTTCGTCGCCAATCAAGCCGGACTGCCGATGAATGCCGCGACAGCGGCTGGCGGCGCGATCGTCGCGACGTGGCTGGCAGGATTGCTTCAGGCACTGTCGATAAACAAACGCGTGCGCGCGACAGTCCCGGCGGCGCCGCGTGAGACCGATTTCCGGTCCTGGCTGACGATCTCCGCGCCGCTCCTGGTTATTCTGACGGCCGAGCTGCTTCTCCAGAATACCGACATCCTCGTCGTCTCTCGCTTCATGGCGCCGGCCGACGTCGGCATCTATTTTGCGGCCGGTAAGACGATGGCCCTCATCATGTTCGTCCACTATGCGGTCGGAAGCGCGGTCGCTCACAAGTTCGCGGCATTCAACGCGCGCGGAGACCACGACGGCCTGCGAACGTTTGTGAGAGATTCGGTCAACTGGACCTTCTGGCCGTCGCTCGCCGGAGCGGTGATCATCCTCGCATTGGGAATGCCGCTTCTTTCGCTCTTCGGTCCGAACTTCGACGCCGGTTACCCGGTAATGTTCGTTCTCGTCGTCGGCTTCCTGTTCCGGTCGGCAATGGGTCCGGCTGAATTTCTTCTGAATATGCTGGGCGAGCAGAAACTCTGCGCGACCGTGCTCTTCTCGGCAGCGCTGCTCAACATCGCGCTCAATATGGCGTTGGTGCCGACGTACGGCATGATTGGCGCAGCGGCAGCAACTGCACTTTCGCTGATGACGGCGGCATCTCTGAACGCGCTCGTCGTCTGGCGGCGCCTCGGTATCCAAATGCCGATCTGGAACAACCTGCCGAAGTTCTGATCGTCTTCCGCGCTGGCGGCCATATCAAGGCCCGCGCTTGCGGCCGGCTCCGCGAAGCGGAGTCGCAAGCGCCATCCAAAAAGAGTCGCCAGCGCCAATCAAAACTACATCGGCGAGCCGATGACCAGCGTCCAGAACGATTTGAATTCGGTTTTTGGATCTTGAACCAGCGCGATGCCCATGTGCTGCGCATCGGGCGTCAAAAGGTTCTTGTTGTGGCCGGGGCTCTCTTCCCAACCCTTCAACACTTCGTTGAAATTGACCTGGCCCGTGCCGACGTTCTCAGCCGTGAGGCGTGCCCGATAGCCCGCGCGCTTCACGCGGTCCCACGGATTTGAGCCGTCCGAACCGTAATGAGAGATGCGGTCCCACTTCGCGAGATCGCGGGAATGGGACTTGGCGGCTTCGGTCAGCTCCGGATTGAGCTTCAGCGGCTTCAGGCCGTTCTTCTTGCGATAGGCATTGATGAGATCGCGCGCCATCTCCGCGTTGAGAGCGGTGCGGGAATAGTCGCGATCGGAAAGCACGCCAGGAGGTGCTTTCTCGAACGTGCCCGTGGGTGCTTTGTCGAGCGCGGCGACCTTCACGTCACGCGGCACTGAAGGTTCGCCGCCGAGACCGACACTTTTGACCGTCGGAGCATACGAAGCGGACGGCGACGACGTGATCGACGCGGTGGTGCCGGGATCGGTAAAGCCCGAAGAGATGGATGTGGAGCCAAGGCTGCAACCCGCTAATGCGGAAACAAGCCCGGCGGTGAGCGCGACGCGATACATTTTGGCTACTCCCGGCACGAAACGTGCGGCTGTGGTCAGCATTGCCGGAAATCCGTTAACTGCCCGTTAACGCTAACGAGATGCGAATCGCTCGTGACCTCGCGCCACTGCGAACTTTCAGAGCCACTCATTACGCCGGACCCCTCGCGAACTCGAACCCCTGCCCCAGGGCCATAATCGCCTCAATAAGGTGTCGCGATTTTGACCGAGGCACGGCGAAAGCCTGACGCGACGGCCGCCGTCGAGCATTTCGAGGACATAGAACCGTTGTGGGTCAAATGCGGGCGGCCCTTGGAAGTGAAGGATCAATCATCGAAGTTGTCGCGACAGCGCATCTGATTCGCGCGGGGGGACTTTTCGATGAGTGCAGCCATCGAACAATCAGCCATGGAAAAATCCGAGCGGACAGCCGCGGCCGGATTTTCGAACCATCTCGGTGTTCGCGACCTTTTGCTGCTTCGCATCGCCGTGGGCGGAGCGACGCGCGCCGATCTTCAACGCGACGTCGCGCCCTTGCTGGCCCCGCGGATCTCGGGCACCGAGTTTCGTCAGGCCGCCGAGCTGGCGCTGAGCACGCTCGCCGGTTTACAGCTGACAACCGAAGCGAAAGGGCGCCTGACGGCAGGCGCCAAGGGTATGAAGGCGGCTGAGGTCATACTGTCCCCGGCGCGCGGCTTTCCCGAAACCTGGGCCGACGTCAAAACCAGCCTCATCCTCGCCGCGCTCCGAGCCAGCGACACACCATCAGTCAGAAAAGCGATCCAGCGGGCGGAAGGCCTCGCCGCACTCGTGTTGCAGCATCACTTCAGAAAATCGACGGCGCGGGTCCACTCGCCAGCCGATCTCAGGGCCGAACTCGCAATCGTCGCCCTCGAACGCGCCTTCGGCAATAAAATAAAGACCGGCCTCGGCAAGGGCGCGGGCCTGCCGGCCAAACCGGGCAGGCTCCTCGCCGGTCAACTATTCAAGCAGCCGCGCGAGATCGCGAGCGACGGCAAGCTGATCATCCAGCTTGCATGCGAAATCGCCGGTTGCCGCGAGCCGTCGTTGGTCGCGCTCGAACTTGCGCTGCTGCGGGCGCTCATGGTGCCCAATGACGAGGGGGCCCGTGCGCAGCCCAGCCATCCGCGCGCCGAGCCGCCGCGGCGTGCGACGCGTGCGCCCACCCCGAAGCCCGCAAACGACCGCGCTCCTCTTGAAGAGAGCCAGCCAGCGCCTTATCGAGTTGCGTCTCCTCCCGACATGCCCGAATTCTGTCGCGCTGTTGTCGATGCGGCACGACCGGTGGCGGAGGGCTGGCCAGGCAACCGGAAGGCGTTTATCTCTTTGGTATGGAAGGCGATTCGCAACGCGCGTCCGGACTGGGGACTATCCGAGATTGCATTCAAGGGAATGCTCGCGGAAGCCCATCGTTCAGGCCAGCTCGAACTCGCGACCGCTGATCTCAAAGACGGTCGCGACCTCAAATCGCTCGAGGACTCGAAGATCCTCTACAAGAACACTGTCTGGCACTTTGTGCGCGTTCAAGATTGAAGGCATTCCGGTACGCAATGGGTGTTGAAGGCGCTTCCCTCAAGCCGACGTTTGCTCCTTCGCTCGCGCCTGACAAGCTGAGCGAAGCGTTCGAGCATTCCATTACCTGGGAAGATGATCTCTGGCGCGCCGACCCCGTCGACGTGCCGGAAATCCACGCCAAGGCACGCCAGAAATTCAACGATCTCCTCACGACGGTCACATCCGGGCGCGGCTATCACGTGCAGGATCGCATCCTGCTGTTCCACGGCCAGTCGGGCGCTGGAAAAACCCATCTGTTGCGGGCTTTGCGCACTGATAGCCATCGCAGCGGCCAGAGCTATTTCGGCTACGCGCAGATGACGCCGGATGTGCAGAACTACGCCGACTTCTATCTGCGCCGTCTCGTGCACTCGCTCGAAAAGCCATACGACCCGGATCGCTTCGGCGAGTCCGCGCTGTCGCGTCTGACGAACCGGATGGTGCTCGATTCTGAGGTCATCTCATCGCAAGATCTCGAGAAGCTTCGCGACGCGACGCTCGACGACAAGCAGCTCGCGCATTTCATTCTCCGGCTCGCCGATCAGATCGTCGCCTGCGACAAGTTCCAGACGCGCGAGCTCGACATCAACATCGTGCGCGCGCTGCTTTACCTGCAGCGCCGCGATCCACGCATTGATCAGCGCGTCAGGCAGTATCTCAACGGCCGCCAGTTGACGGCGATCGCGCACGAGGCTGTCAGCGCGCTCGATCCCAATGACGGCGAGGATCGCGCTTTCGAAATCATCGCCGCACTCGGCGCGCTCATCTGGACCGTCGATCGCGCTGCGCTGGTCTTCTGCATCGATCAGGTCGAAGACCTGCGCTTCTTCGACAATGCCGAGGACCGCTTCCAGCGCGCCGTCCGCGATCTCATTCAGATCGCCAACCGGCTGACCAACGCCATCATCATTATCTCGTGCCTCGAAGACTTCTACGGTCAGGTGCGCAGTCTCGTCGCGCAGTCGTATATCGATCGCATCGAGAAATCGGGCCCCGTTCTCTTGCGCGAAAGCCGCACGCCGGAGGAAGCGCGCCTCATCATCTCGAAGCGGCTGGCGCATCATTCGGAAATCAATGGCGGCGGCCTGAGCTTCCCCGACGCCTCGCAATTTTTCGGACCCCAGTTCTTCGAAGAATTCGGTGGTCTCTCCACGCGCCGACTGTTGGAACATGCTCAGTCACGCCTGCGCGAGGCGACGTCGACCGAA
>NZ_JAIELN010000005.1 GCF_019753045.1 Hyphomicrobium sp. | reverse complement strand
GATCGTCGCGTCCGGCTCGCCCGGCCCGAGCGATGCCGCCAGCCAGGCGCGTGCCCCATCGTCGACGCCGGCCTCTGCCGCGATCGCCGCCGCCGTCATCGGGTTGTCGCCGGTGATCATGACTGTGCGAATGCCCATCCGGCGGAGTTCTGCGAAGCGTTCGCGAATACCGCCTTTGACGATGTCCTTGAGATGGATGGCGCCGAGCAGCCGGCCATCCTTGGCGACGGCCAGAGGCGTGCCGCCCGATTTGGAGATCGCGTCGGTTATCGCCTTAATCTCGCGCGCGGTTTCGGTGCTGATCGCCGGCCGCAGGGCTTGCGCTGCAGATCCGGCCGACAAAGACGCGGAGCCAAGTGAGTTGACGTATCGAATGACGGCGTCGACAGCGCCCTTGCGGATCGATGACTCTTCGGTCTCGACGCCGCTCATCCTGCTCTGCGCGGTGAACGGTATGAAGCGCGCCTTCACATCGGCGACCTCACGGCCGCGAAGTCCATATTTCGATTTCGCGAGCACGACGATGGAGCGGCCTTCCGGCGTTTCATCGGCGAGAGACGAAAGCTGCGCGGCATCCGCAAGCTCGGCTTCGCTGACGCCTGTGAGCGGCAGGAATTCGGTCGCCTGCCGGTTGCCGAGCGTGATCGTGCCGGTTTTGTCGAGAAGCAGCGTGTCGACGTCGCCAGCCGCTTCGACCGCACGGCCGGACATGGCCAGGACGTTGAAGCGGACGAGGCGATCCATCCCCGCAATGCCGATTGCCGAGAGAAGCGCGCCGATCGTCGTCGGGATGAGCGTCACGAACAGCGCAACAAGCACGACGACCGAGATGGTGCCGCCTGCATAAGCGGCGTAGCTCGGAATTGTGGCCGTGGCGAAGACGAAAATGATCGTCAGGCCGGCGAGCAGAATATTGAGCGCGATTTCGTTTGGCGTCTTCTGACGCTCGGCGCCTTCGACGAGCCGGATCATGCGGTCGAGGAATGTCGATCCCTGCGCCGCGCTGATCCGGACGACGATCCAGTCGGAGAGAACCTGCGTGCCGCCCGTTACAGCCGATCGGTCGCCGCCGGATTCGCGAATGACCGGCGCCGATTCCCCTGTGATCGCGGATTCATTCACCGAAGCGATGCCCTCGATGACCTCGCCGTCGGACGGGATCGTATCGCCGGCTTCGACGAGAACCACATCGCCGACAGCGAGCGATGTGCCCGGGACGAGCTTGAAGTTTCGACCCGCGCCGCTCATCAGCTTCGCCTGAGTTTCGGTGCGTTGCTGGCGAAGGGCGTCGGCCTGCGCCTTGCCGCGCCCCTCGGCGATCGCCTCGGCGAAATTCGCGAACAGGACGGTGAACCACAGCCACACGATGATTTGGAACGTGAAGGAGAGGTCGTGTCCACCCTCAATGACGTCCCGGACAAATATGATCGTTGTCAGAACGGACACGACCTCGAGCACGAACATGATCGGGTTCTTGATCAGCGTTCTGGGATCGAGCTTCACGAATGCCGACCCGATTGCCGGAAGAACGATGGCGGGATCGAGCATCGTTGAGATCGAGCGCTTCTTGCGCACGGTAGTTTCCATAGCGAGTGTCTCCGAAACCATCAGAAGAGCATGTTTCTGGTCATCGAGATCTGCTCGACGATCGGACCAAGGGCGAGGGCAGGGAAGAACGTCAAGCCACCGACGATGAGGATGACGCCGATGACCATTCCGACGAAGAGACCGCCGGTCGTCGGGAATGTGCCGGCCGATGGCGGTACGGTCTTCTTCTCGGCCATCGAGCCCGCAATCGCGAGCGCCGGAACGATCATGAAGAAGCGGCCGACGAACATCGCGATAGCGCCCGTAATGTTGTAGAATGGGGTGTTGCCGGTGATGCCGGCGAACGCCGAGCCGTTGTTCGCCGTCGACGACGTGTAGAGATAGAGCATTTCCGAGAAGCCGTGCGGCCCGGGGTTCGCGATGGATGCGAGGGCCGACGGCAGCACCGACGCGACGGCCGTGAAGCCCAGATACATGAGAGGAAGAACGAGGATCGCGAGCATCGCCATCTTCACTTCCTTCGCCTCGATCTTCTTGCCGACGTACTCCGGTGTGCGGCCGACCATGAGACCGGCGACGAAGATTGCGATCACGATGAAGATCAGCATCCCGTAGAAGCCCGCGCCGACGCCGCCGACGATGATCTCGCCGAGCTGCATGTTGATCATCGGGATCATGCCGCCGAGCGCGGTGAAGCTGTCGTGCATGGCATTGACGGCACCGCACGACGCAGCGGTCGTTACGACGGCGAAGAGCGCGGAGGCGGACAGGCCGAAGCGGACTTCCTTGCCTTCCATGTTGCCGCCCGTCAGACCGAGTTCATTGAGGCCCGTAACACCCGCCGCTTCCGCCCAATAGCAAACGGCAACGCCCGCAATGAAGAGCACGCCCATCACCCAAAGGATGGCCCAGCCTTGCTTTTGATTTCCGACCATGCGGCCGAAGACGTTCGTAAGCGCCGCGCCGAGTGCAAAGATCGCGACCATCTGGACGAAGTTGGAGAAGGCCGTCGGATTTTCGAAAGGATGCGCCGCGTTGGCGTTGAAAAAGCCGCCACCGTTGGTGCCGAGCATCTTGATGGCGACCTGCGACGCGACCGGCCCGACTGCGATTGTCTGCTTGCCGCCTTCGAGAGTCGTCGCGTCAACGTACGCGCCGAGCGTCTGCGGTATGCCGTCCCAAACGAGGAAGAGTGTTAAGGGGATGCAAATCGGCAAGAGGACGTAGAGGGTGCAGCGGGTGATATCGACCCAGAAGTTGCCGATATTGCGCGTCGACGCCCGCGCGAAGCCGCGAATGAGCGCGATGGCGACGACGATGCCCGTGGCGGCCGACAGGTAGTTTTGATGGGTCAGCCCGAGCATCTGGGTGAGATACGAAACGGTCGTTTCTCCCCCGTAGTTCTGCCAGTTCGTATTCGTGATGAAGCTGACGGCAGTGTTGAACGACAGGTCAGGCGCGACCGCCGTCATGCCCTGCGGGTTGAACGGCAAAAATCCCTGCGTGCGAAGGAGCACATAGAGGATCAGAAAGCCGCCAATGTGGAATATCAGCATCGAGACGGCATATGTCAGCCAATCCTGCTCGGAGCGCTCGTTCACGCCGGAGACTTTATAAAGAGCGTTCTCAATCGGCCGAAGAACCGGTGAAAGAAAGGTCCTTTCGCCGGAAAACACGCGAGTCATATACCAGCCGAGAGGCTTCACGAGCGCAATGACGACTGCGCAGAAAAGGGCAATCTGCGCCCAACCGACGAGGGTCATTTGGAGTGCCTTTCAGAAGGATTCTGGACGCACGAGCGCGTAGATGAGGTAGATGAGGAGGCCGGCGGTGACGACCGCTGCCAATGTGTAATCGAATATCATGGGGCCCTCACAGATGGTCGCATGCGAAGGCGTAGGCAATCGACGCCGCGAAGAGCGCTAGGCCGCCTGCCACAAGGATGGTGTCGAACATTTGATGTTTCCGATCCTGAGCTAATGATCTCGCGCAAGGATGGATGGGCGAGCACGGGGTTACGTGCCACTCGCCGCATATGAATTCGAGCTGACCGGACGGAAGGACTTATAGGAATCTCATAAAGATGCGGGGACTTGACTTCTCCGATCCATGCGCCATCAGCTCCGAACCTACTAAAATATGATGATTTGTTAAAGGCGCGGGAATTTCCCGGAAATCGCACACCGTCTTCAGACTGCATTTATCATGTGCGATGCAGCGACGATTGTTCGCGTAGTGATGCAATTAAGCTTGCTTGAACTCCGTGCAGATGCATAGCTACCCCCGCCGGGATCATCGAAAAGTTTTGTCAGCACGTTGCCCGGTCGCGTTGCTGTCATCCTGGGACTGCTCGAACCCCACATCGGTTCTAGCTCCAAGCGGAAAGCGCGACCGTATCGCGCCGCAAGGTACCCACTATGACGACTCTGAAAAATCTCTCCGTGCTCATCATCGATCCGAATGGCGAAGTGGCTTTCGACTTGCGCCAATCGTTCATTGCCGCGGGCGCGGCGACCCATGTGGTCGCAAGCTTCGCGTTGGCCGAAAAACTGCTCGATATAAAATCGATCGACGCGGTCATTCTTCCTTATTCGCAAGATCCGGAGACCATCGCCTTCTGCCGCTCGATTTCCGAGCGCAACATTCCCGCCGTTTTTACGGCGGAGCCGCCTGCGCGCTATTCGGCAAACCGTCGGATGTCGAGCGCGATCATCGCAGTCAAGGGGCTGATTGCAGAGCAGAGCGCTCAAACATATCGCGCAGTCCATTAGCGAAGCCGATCATCTGCGAATAAGCGAAACCGAGCAGCCCTCTGCCCGGTTTCTATATATCGTCGATGTCGTCGCTCAAGCGATCGCGCTCAGCATCATGAACTTCAACTTCAACATCGTCCGCGACGGAGTGACGGTCGGTCTCTTCGTCCGGAACAGCCTCGTTCTCGTCTTCCCGCTCGTCATCGGAATCGTCCTCATCTCCCGGATATGAGGGCACGCTCTGCGGCTTTCCCGGTAGCGGAACCCGCACGGGCGACAGTTCGTCAGGATCGAATGCTTCCGGCTCGACGATTTGTGCTTTGCGTTTACCCATTGGCGGAACTCGATCTCGATATCTCTCTCTCGATAACGCTTCTAGGCAATCAGGGTTCGCACCCGCCTTACATATTACATAAGGCGAACGATGGCCGCTTTCTTCGCACCCAGATTGGATACCAGCGTTTTGACGAAGGCATCGTCGCCGCCCGCTACGATATGCGTAAAGTTCAAGGATCTTATGGTGGCGGCGTCCTTCGCGTCGCCGGGGTTGAAGCGGCGAAAGGCCGAGCGGTTGAAAACACCGTCGTCGAAGATCTCGGTCAGCGCCGGGCAATCGAAGTAAAAATATTCTCTCTGACGGTCGATGGTATCGAGAAAAATGGAACCCAAGGCTTCCATGATGGCCTTCCGGTTTCTGAATTCCTCACTGCACGCAATGAACACGCGGGTTTGCGCGGCGATAGGCTGTTGATCAGTCATTTTAGGTAAATTCCAAAAAGAGGTCGGAACCCCAAACCGCCCTCAGCCATTTTGCGCATGGCTGTCGCCCGCGTCTCAAAGAGATGGGTCAAGCGCGGATTGGAGACATAGCGATGAAGCTGAAGGCAAGGTGAAGTGGCCGAATAATGGCGGGCTAAGCGCCGGGCACTGAACCGCAAGTATTGGTGTCGGCAATTCGGAGCGCTGGACCCCGCGAAAGTACAATGGAGCATCGAGGAGCATTGCTGTGGAAATTCGGGTTTCACAACTGGAACGAGCCTTCGAACTTGCGCGCTCTGGGCGTTGCACGTCGGTCGCGGAAATAAAGCGCAAGCTTCGCGAAGAGGGCTATCAGGATGACCAAGTCGAGGGACCATTGCTGTTCGGTCAGCTGAACCAGCTCATGAGGAAATCGGCATCCGAGTCCGGAGGCGAACCGGGCTCATCGCGAACAGCCTGATTGTCTTGCAGCACCGAAAATGTGGAGGCACCCCGATCCCCTGCCAAACCGGGGTGCTCCTTTTAGCCACGGCATTGGGGGCAGCCGCACTAGGGTAAGTGCGTGCCGTGGCGGGGACGTTACCAACGCGCGGTCCAACAAGTTCCCTTCGCTTTCAAATTCCCTCTGCTTGCAAACAGCCCCTCGGGCCGATGGTTGCAATTGTTCGGAACTCGAACGGGGAAGAGCCCGTTGCCCAGTATCTGGGCTGAAGTTATCTGGGCTGAAGTTCGAGCCTCACGTTCGCGGTGTCGAAAGGAATGATAATGCGCGGTCATTTTTTGCCGGTCGTGTTCTGTGCAGTCGTGGGATTGATCGCAAATTCGCCCTTATACGAGGTGCAAGCGGGGAGCGCAGGCGCGACCACAACACCCGCAGAACCAGCGGCGCCTCAAAAGGCGAATGACGCTGCGGAGACAAAATCTGCGGATGTCCCGCTCAGCAAGAAGCTCGACGAGAACAAAGGCGTTCTGAAGCCCCCGCAGGGTGTCGATCCTGGAATTCATCAGCCACCACCGGCACATACAGGAGACAAGATGCCGGTCATCGTGCCGCCGGGCGAGCCGGGCGGCGATCAGAGTGTTCAGCCGAAATAACTTCCACTTTACTGAAGCGGATCAGAGAGTGGATATGCACGGCGAACGCGTCGCCGACTTCCGACTTTACTTTTCGGTAATCTCGTTCGCGCGAATTGACGTTACCGAATAAAATTGACGTATCAATCAGCATGACGGCCGGCGATGCCGGCCGTCATTCGGCAATAATGGAGGAAACCATGAGAATAATCCTTGCGGTCATAATGAGCGTATGTCTGACCGGCGCATCACTGGCTGCCGATATGTCCTGCAGTGCAACTGCCAAGGATAAAAAGCTGGCGGGTGCGGCACTCAAGAGCTTCATGACCAAATGCGAGAAAGACGCGTCTGCGAAATGCGACGCCGATGCCAAGGCGAAGAATTTGCACGGAGCAGCACAGACGAGCTTCACAAAGAAATGCGTTAAGGACGCCTCCGGCGTTTGAGTTGCTAAGACCGAAGACAATAGCGGCCCGGAACAACGTCGGCACATCGGGCGTGTCAGAAAACGTTAAAATAGATCGTGGCGGGCGCGCCTCTCGATGCGCGGATTTCATACGCTAAGGGCGCGCTCCCTCGCCGCTGCCAAAGCTATCCAGCTGAAGCTTGATGAGCTTATCGTGGCACCCAAAGTGCACGCGATATTCTGATAGATCTCGAGCACGCAACCGAACAAATCGCCAGATTCCAAGCGGAATTTGCGAACCTGCGGCACGCTCGGCTGCGCAATCGGAACAATGTCTTGCAGGCGGCGTTGGCCTTAGGCCTCCGGATACGGAAGAAGGAGACCAACAGAATGCAGGCCGAAAGCAGATTTTTGGAGACGAGCAGGGTGGCGGGAACGGCCGTCTATGACGGGTCCCACGCCGAGATCGGCAGCGTTGACGATTTGATCATCGACACGATGACTGGAAAAGTCCGTTATGCCACTTTGAGCTTCGGCGGATTTTTAGGGCTCGGAAAAAGCCAGTATGTCGTTCCGTGGACAGCGCTTCGCTGGGACCCTGAACTCGAAGGCTACGTGACCGGTATCACGGAGGAACAGCTTCAAGCCTCGCCCGATCTTGATCCGCTGTCGTTACGAAACCGCGATGCGGAAGGCCGTCTGCATGAAGCATATGGTGCACCAGGGTACTGGGAACTCGAGCCGCGCTAAATCGCAATAGAAAACGACGCTCCGATGGAACACGTGAACGTAAAGTACGCGAAGGGATTTCACGTCCTCGCAGGCGACGGTCGCTCGCAGGCCGCCTCGATGGTGATTGAACCCGGCGAGAGCGAAGGCGGGAAAGATAACTTACACAAAGGAGCCGATCAGTGGCTCTATGTCGAAAGCGGAAGCGGAAGGGCGATTGTCAACGGACACGCCTATCCGCTTCAGCCGGGATCGCTCATACTCGTCTCCCACGGCGAGACACATGAGATCCGCAATACCTCCAACGTTCCGATGAAGACGCTGAATTTCTATGTGCCGCCCGCCAATACGCGGGACGGAGAGGAGCGCCCTGCAGGCAAGGCTGAGTAAATCCGGCGCGATTGTCGCGGGCCCGAAGCGAACGGCATTGAAACTTAGCAAGGCGCCGGTGCGTTTCACTCCTGGCATTTTCAGGAGAACGTCAAATGCACCCCGCAATGGCACTCTGGATTTGGTCCGTATCGATGTCTCGCGTTTGGCAGACGTCGCTTATGGGTGCCGATCTTCTGCCGCAACTGGACGAGAAGCCGAGGGTGGCGGACCCGGCTTTCGTAAGAGCGAACAATTATCTCTACTCAGAGGTCGCGAAAAACCCGCTTCCTGATTCTATTCTCGACCGTCTCGCCGACCTGTACTGGACGGAGCGCGATTCCGACCTTGCGATTTAGCGATAACGCCCGGACAGTCATCGCTTGTCCGGTGCCGCATCTTTAGCGTTACACTCATCGGCTTGAGGATGTTCTTCCGCTCGCAATTTCTGCAGGCGCGACGAGATTGCCGGCGGAAGGCCATCGAGATTGAGTTCATAAAGCTCTTTCAGCCGGGGTCCAACCTGCCGTTCGAAATGAAACATCCAATCATCAATATCGCGCGCCACGACCGTCACTTTCCTTTTCTGCGCTTCCCGCTCATTTCGTAACGTCCGCATACCATCAGTGTTCCCGCGTGGTTTTGGCGGCCCGGTTGCAAGCGAAGCGGTGCCTCGAGGAACGGCGTCTTTCGCCGGGCGTTGCCCAAAAAAGGAGAAGCGCGCATGGGCAATCTTGCGACGATGATTGTGGTTCTCGGCGGGACGTTTTTGATCGCGGGGATGCTCCTTTACTATTCGCTCCTCCCAGGCAATCCGCGCACGGGCTCGCGCAAACGCCGCGCCGCTGTTGAGACGACGGCGATAATGGCTGCGGCGAGCGAGCGCGATTCCGCGCACACAACCGATTGACCGTGTGTTCCGTCCAGCCCCGCGTCTAAATGTGTACGTCGGGCAACTGAACGTGACGTTGGCTTGCCAACTCGTTGCCGCATTTTGCGCGAAAAAAGTCCCAACGCACAAAACGGGGCGTGTGTCATGGGCACAGTTAAAGCCGCAGATCGGATCGTCAAAAGCCTCAACTTAATTCGAGGAGAGGCGTCGCGCCTCGATTCCGCGCGAGCCGAAGGCAAGTCCTTCGAAGCTAGGATGGCGCTTAAGACGATCAAAGACGAATGCTACGACTTGCGTCAGTTCCTTCACGAACTGCAACAGAAGGGTGAGCTCGACTGACATTTCATCGTTTCGCTGGAACTCAGTTTGCTGCCCGCGGTTAACCACGTCGAGCCGAGCAAACGGAGGAGCCTGCGATGCGCAAGAAGGCCGTCAATCAGGTCTATGGCGTTCTGAAGGCGGTATGCGAGCTCGAAAAAAGAGCTGAAAGCAGCGCCGGTTTATCTCGACATCGCCAGCCGTGACGAATGCACGAGGCACTTGCGGGAGGCGCGACACCAGCTTCATCAGGTGTTGAACGAAGTCTGCGCGTCCGACTTTCGTAATCGCAAAGTCGCGGCCTGAAATCGGTCATGAGATCGGTCACAGCCCCCGAACCCTCCGCATCTTGTGCTCCATTTCGCCATAGCAGCTTTGCCGCGCTCTGAACTCAGCCCTCTAACCACATCGAACAAATTGCCTCGTCGCGCGTTGTGAGAACGCCGTTCTTTGGGTCGCGGCAAGAGGTGGCGGACATGGCGAAGCAGAAATTCGCGTTGGCCTTGGGCGGAGGAGCGGCTCGGGGATGGGCACACATAGGCATTCTTCAAGGGTTGGCCGAGGCTCGACTGGAGCCTGAGATCGTCGTTGGAACGTCGATCGGGGCGATCGTCGGAGGGCATTACGCGTCGGGCCGGTTGAACGACCTCGCAAATTTTGCGCGCCAGCTCACGCGCCGGCGCGTCTTCAGCTTTTTGGACTTGAGTGTTTCGGGTTCGGGCCTGATTGCCGGACAGCGGCTCTTCGATCGCTTCGACGATCATTTGCGTGGCCTGACGATCGAGCAGCTCCCGGTTCGGTTCGCAGCCATCGCGACCGATCTCTCAACGGGCCATGAAGTGTGGCTGCGCCGGGGCTGCGTCACCGAAGCCGTTCGCGCATCGTCCGCGATTCCCGGGATCGTGCGGCCCGTACATCTTAACGGCCGCTGGATGGTAGACGGCTGCCTCGTCAACCCGGTGCCCGTTTCCGTCTGCCGCGCCCTCGGCGCGCGTGTCGTCGTCGGCGTCAATCTGACGAGCGAATTCGGGCGTGGCGGGATCTGCATTGGCGATGACGACGACGATGAGGACATCCCGGGCGAAATCGTCGTCGAGGAAGCACCGATCACGCGATGGAACGGCAGCGGCGCGCTTCAGCTGCTTCACAGGCAAATCTTTGGGCAGCGCCAAGACGGCGCGCCGGGCATCACGTCCGTTATCCTGAACTCGTTCAGCATATTTCACGACCGCATCGCGCGAGCCCGCCTGATGGGCGACCCGCCTGATTTGCTCGTGACGCCCGACCTCGCTGATATAGGCGTCCTCGATTTTCATCGTGCTGATGAAATGATGGAGGCTGGAAGAGCAGCGATCGAGCCGCACATTCCAATGATCGAGCGATATTTGAAAACGCCGCCGCCGGCGCTTCTCAACACGCGGCTCTTCGCTGGATAAACGGCAAATGCCCGGAGTGGGTCCATCGGACATCTAGCCATCCGACATCTAGAATGACGGAGCATCGCCAAAGCGCTTCAAACTACGAATGCCTTGGCAACGAACGGGTGACCCGTTTGCTTTATTGTTCCTGCGCTGACAGTTCCTGCTCCAAACTAAGGCACATTGCCACCGTTTCGAAACCGTATCCGTTCGGTCAGCGTCTAATATCCGGCGAACAATCGTGCGGACACTGACGATGGCTTTGAGGAGAGACTGAACGGTCCCCCATGCTGGTATCAGCGACAGTACATGACGCGAGAGACTTCGCGATTGCGAAGCACAGCGGACAAGTGCGTCAGCACGACGGACGTCCGTATATCGTGCATCTCGATGGGGTCGCAGCCATCCTCGAAGAGTACGGATATAAAACTTCAGAAATCATCGCGGCCGCGTTTCTGCACGATACGATAGAGAAAAGCGACACGAGTATAGAAGAGATCCATCAGAAGTTCGGCGAGACCGTTGCTGAACTGGTCTATTGGCTGACCGATACCGAGAAGGGAAGCCGCGCGTCGCGAGCATTACAAGCCGCGTGGAGACTGTCGCGCGCCCCCTGGGACGCCAAGCTCATAAAACTCGCAGACATCATCGATAATGGCTCTGCGATTGTGCTTCACAATCCCTCCTTTGGTCCGATATTTCTCGAGGAAAAGCGGCTTTGTCTGAAGAAGATGGCGGAGGTGGAAACCAGCCGCATGTTGAGGCTTCCGCTTTTCCAGAAGGCGGCGATCGTGACGGAATCCGCCTCTCTTTGATTTCGTAAAGTCTAAAATTGGAGACCCTGAAATGAGACGCGCCGCGATTGCCTCTGCTGCATGTCTAGCGATGACGACGTGCTCTGCCGCATTTGCCGACGACGTCAATCGCACAGGCCAACCGCAGGCGAAGGATTCTGGCAAAGCGGGAGCCGCATCGAAGGGCGATGACGCCAATACCATGGGCGGAGCGACAACCGAGCGGACGTTGCCCTCGGAACAATTCAAACAGCTACCGCACGACGACAATAAATCGAACGACAAGAAGACGAACAATTCCGAGCCGGCATCGCCTTCGACGGGTGAGTGCTGAGCTTGTGCGCGTGGGCCGCTGTGCGCCCTCCTGACGCGATCAAGGCGGTGCGCCGCAAATCGACTCGATGTCGCGGGAACGGGTTCTCCACCTGCAAGTATTATTCACACCACGGCAGCACCTCCCCCCGGTGTGCTCCTTTCAGCCGTGAAGTTCTAAGCACCCTGGTTCCCCCCACCAGGGTGCTTTCTCTTTTCAGGTCCCCGCGGGTCTGATGCGCGGCCTGCGTTGCACAACCGATATCATTCCGATCGACGACAAAATTGCTTCAAATCATGTGCGGAAAATCGCGTGAAGCAACGACTTAAAGCGAGTGAGAAATCCGCTCGAAAAAACCGGAACGAACCATTCTGATTGGTTCACCACCCGGCGCTCTATTTGGAATGAGCAACGTGGAGTGTGGTAGGCCGCGAGCCATGAGCTAGGTCGAATAGTCAGCTCCAAACGAAATGCGGAAACCCAAAAGGAGAGGCCTCCAATGATGATGCGTCACCTTCCATTTGCGTTCGCACTTATCGCCACTCTGTGCATGCCGCTCGCCGTATCGGGTCATCCGGGTGGGGGAGGAGGAGGTGGTCGTCGTGGTGGTGGCGGAGGAGGAGGCGGCCATACAGCCGGCCCCGGCGGTGGAGGCGGTGGTGGCGGTGGTCGTGGTCCCGGCGGAGGAGGTGGGGGTGGCGGCGGACCGGGCGGGGGTGGCCCGCGTGGTCAATTCCGTGAAGGCGGACCTCCGGGCGGCGGCCCTCGAGGCGGCGAGCGTTTTCGTGGTGGAGAAGGTTTTCGAGGTGGAGAACGGTTTCGCGGTCGAGACCATGGCCCGTGGCGCGGTCACGGCCGCCGTTTCTGGCACGGAAGGTGGTACCCATACGGCATAGGGCCCTGCTGGCGCTGGTCGAATTATTATGCCGAATTCATCTGGGTCTGCTACTAGAGGCCCCGCAAGATCCCGGGCTGACAGCTTTGGCGGCTCGGGATCTCTCACCAAAATCCGAGGAGTGAACTACTTATGCCTACGATGTCCGACAATCGCCGGCGCCGCATTGTCGCCCGCCAGAAGAAGCTCGAGAACGCGGTGAAGCGCACGGAAAAGGCCGCCAAGCGCGCGCGTAACAGCGAAGGCGCGAAAGCTACCGTTAAGGCTGCCAAATAAGCTGCTCGTTTCTTTCGAGAATGCCTGCCAGCCGCGTGACGGCGCCAGCGTGCTGACTTAAGCGATCTTCCAAAGCAATCATCATGCTGGCCTTGACAGTGTCGGGCCAGTGCATCGTTTGGACGGTATGAAGTTCGATCGAAAGCTCGGTGATGATCTCATTGTGCCAGTAGATCGCTTCTTCGATCGTATAGGCGTCTAGCGCCTTCTCGCGGCATATTTCGAGGTAGTCGCTGGCTTTGATCGTGGCGGGAAGTTTTTCGTCTTTCGACATGTTCCTTGAAACCGTGCGTTTCGCTGCGAGCGAATGGATGAACAGACGAAAATTCACGCGATCGCTTAGCCAGTGGAGCAGGGAACTCGGGCGAGAGCCAACAGCCCGAGGGCCTGACCGATCTCCATCCGCCGCCATGACGACGCTCCCAGTGTCTTGCCCCGTGGCTTGATTGCTTCGGGCGTTCGCCGCCGGTGCCGGAGCGGCCCGGCGGCGAACGCTATGATGACGCACGACGATAGCTGTTGGTTCCGAAGAGCCACGCAAATTCCCCGGCAAAATCCCGCAGCGCCACAGTGCACTAACGGAGAGGAAACCATCCGGCCGCTGTGAGGTAATGCAGTCATACCGCGTGCCTCGCACGTGGGATCAGGAGTTCTAGAGAGTATCGGTCTTCACAAACTTCGCTTCGGCGGAAAGATACTTGTGAGAGCACCTGATCGCCGGCGAAGAGCTGGCGCATGGCTCCTAGACGTGGGGTCATGGAAGGCCTCGGGACCTGCGGATGCGCAGGGACCGGGGCTTTTTTCTTAGGCCAACGGCCGGATAGATAAAATTGGCTCGATTGCGGAGGCGTTGTGGTCGCGATCGCCGGCCGTGCGTGCCGAACGGGTGCGTGATTATTCCTCCGTCAAGGGTGCTCCTGGCGGAGCAACCTCGTAATATTCTTCGCTGAAACCGCTCTCGCCTGAACCGGCCCCTTCGCCGCTGACGTCGATACCGTAAGAGTCGGGTGCTATCGCGATTTCATCGGGCTCGGCCTCTGATGGCGTCCCGTACTGTTCGTCCGAATAATATGGAGCATCAACCGGGGCGGCATCGTCATTGTCGTCCGCATTCTGCGCAAACGCGGCCGGAGCAACGGCAAGCGACGTCATTAACAGTGCCGATAAAATCAGATTTCTCATGGGAACGACCTCGCGAGGACAGAAAGACACGGAAGCAGTACACGCGCCGTCAGGGTTTGTTCCAAGCCGACCCCGTGTGCCCCGTTCTTCGCAACGTCAAATATCGTCGGAACCGGAGCTTCCTCGTCCACGTTAACAGCGCACAAAGCAGAGGAGGACTCTCATGAATTGGGATCGCGTTGAAGGGAACTGGAAGCAATTCTCCGGTAAGGCAAAGGAAAAGTGGGGTCAGTTGACCGACGACGACATCGCTAAGATAAACGGCAAACGCGAGCAACTCGAAGGCGTGCTCCAGGAGCGCTACGGCTTCGCTAAGGAACAGGTAAAAAAGGAAGTCGACACCTGGTCAGACTCGCTCAGATAGAGTTATCAGCACTTTGATAAAGGGAGGCCCAATTTTTGGGCCTTTCTTTTTGCCTCGACCGATTAGAATGCTATGAAGCGCACCATTCTAGTGTTGAGGAAAGTTGGGAATGTCCAAGACGTTTTGTGCGGAGATGCTGACGCGCTCCGAATTCGACCGCGCCAACGAGCGGTTGGAAATCACGGTTTGCAACGCCGCCGGAGAGACCCAAACGATCTCCATCAACGCACGCATTGCCGAAACGCTTTCCTCGATACTCGGCGATCATTTTCAGTCGGCCTCGGCTTTTGGCGATCTTACAAAAATTCCGGAACGTTATGCCGTTGGTCACGGACGCCACGAACCCGTGGTTATGCTGCGTTTTGAGGATGAGCCGGCATACGGTCTGACCCCCGATCAGGCGCTCGATCTCGGCGAGGCGCTGATCGATGAAGTCGGCGCTATGACGAAGGTGAAATATCCCGCTCGTCAGTAGAAATGGGCAACGACGTCACGAAAGCTCTTTCTTGATGTCGTTGCAGAGTAGCGCCATGGCGGCTTGCGTCGCAGGCTTGGCCAAGAAGCGCGCGCCGACAGGCAATGCCGCAACGCTCGGTAAATGCTTTCCCGAGCTGACGATGATCGCCATGTGTGGCCAGTGCTGCCGGATGTAATGCGCGAGCGTCAGGCCATCCATATCGCCTGGCATATTGATATCCGTAAAGACGACCTTGATGCCCGGCGTGGTCCGCAGAATATGCAGCGCATCATGAGCGGTGCCGGTCTGCAAGGTCTCGTAACCGCCATCTTGAAAGTCGGCGGCGAGCGCCATGCGAATGAGCATCTCGTCTTCGACAATAAGGACCTTCGCAATCGCCAAGACTACCTTCTCTTGTCCGGTGCCGCCAATCGCGGCTCGTTGCACTTCTGTTTGCCGCTGACGTAGCGGAAGGGAAAAATCAATGCGCCAGTTTTCGCGCGCTTTTGAGATCGCGAACGAAGTCGTTGAATGCCTGTGAGCGTGCATCGTGATCCGGCATGCGAAGCATCGCAGACGGGTGAATGGTGACGAAGCCCGGCATGTCACCGAACTGGTATTTTCCCCGCGACTTTCCAATAGCGACCGGCGCGCCTTCGAGAGCGGCAGCCGCCGTCGCGCCGAGCGCCACGACGAGACGAGGGTGAACGAAGCCAAGCTCCTTCAGTAGCCACCAGCGATAGCGCTTCACCTCGCCCATCGTGGGCTTCTGGTGAATGCGCCGCTTGCCGCGCTCTTCATGCTTGAAGTGCTTCACCGCGTTGGTCACGTAGGAGGCTTTCCGATCGATGCCCGCGGCCGCTAGCGCCTTATCCAAGAGTTGGCCGGCGGGCCCGACGAACGGCCGCCCCTGCAGATCTTCCTGATCGCCCGGCTGCTCGCCAACGAAAGCCAGGGCGGCGCCAACCGGGCCTTCACCCAGCACGGCCTTCTTGCCGCCGGGAACCATGGGCTTAGCGGCGGTGATGATCCTGTTGAGTTCTGTAAGGCTCTTGGGTTCCGCGCCATCGGAAGCCGGAAACAGATCGCCGTTCGAGGCGGCGGAGTGAGCGGACGGCCGGGTCGAGTGCTTCGGCATGGGTGTCATGACGCGCTTGCTGCTGGGCTTTATTGCCCGACGCGCGATCACAACTTTTAGTTCCGCCGGCCCTTTTTTGCTCGCTTGTTGGAACTTCGAAATATTGCGGGAGTGCAATTCACGAGCCTAAGGTTGGGCGCCGGAACTTGGGGTTCCGGCGCCCGCGTCTGAGGCAAGTCAGGGAGCACCCACTGCCGACCTCAGTCGTGGCCAAACCTAGTCGTGGAAGGTCTCTCCGTGGAGAGCAAGATCGAGGCCTTCTGCCTCTTCAGATTCGTTGACCCTGAGACCGATGGTGTACTTGATGAGGATCAAGGCCACGAGGCTGACGATCGCCGACCACACGATTGTCAAGCCGATGCCTTCGATCTGTACCCAGACCTGATTGAGGTTGCCTTCGATCCAGCCGGATTTCCCTGCGCCGCCGACTGCCTGAACGGCGAAGACGCCGGTGAGCACTGCACCGAGGATGCCGCCGACGCCGTGAACGCCGAAGACATCGAGTGCATCGTCATAGCCGAGAGTATGCTTCAGGCCGGTGACGCCCCAGTAGCAGACGACGCCTGCCGCAAGACCGATGATCAGAGCGCCATCGACGGCGACGAAGCCGCAAGCAGGCGTGATCGCCACGAGACCGGCAATTGCGCCGGAGACAGCACCGAGAAGGCTCGGCTTGCCCTTAAGGATCCACTCGACGAGCGTCCACGAGACGACGGCACCCGCGGTCGCGATCTGCGTGTTGAGCATGAGGATGCCCGTGCTTGCGCCAGCGCCCAGTGCAGAGCCGACGTTGAAGCCGAACCAGCCGCACCACAGCAAAGAGCCGCCGATCATGGTCAGCACGAGGTTGTGGGGAGCCATCTGTTCGGCGCCGTAACCCTTGCGCCTGCCGATGACGATGGCAGCTACGAGACCAGCGATAGCCGAGTTGATGTGAACGACGGTGCCGCCAGCGTAGTCGAGAACGCCTGCGCTGCCCAGATAGCCGCCCGGGCCCCACACCATGTGGGCGATCGGTGCGTAGGCGAATATCGCCCAGAGAGTTACGAAGGCCATGGACGCCGAGAACTTCATGCGGTCAGCCGGTCCGCCAAGGGCAATGATCGGCGTGATGATGAAGAACGTCATCTGGAACATGACGAAAAGGAATTCAGGGATGCCCGAAGCGGCAGGCGCCGGGGTGTCCGGCGCAATGCCGGCCAGCAATATCTTCGAGAAGCCGCCGAAGAACGGGCTGCCTTCCGTGAAGGCAATCGAATAGCCGATGACAACCCATACGATCGAAAGGAGGCCGGCGCCGAACACGCACTGCATGAGAACAGCGAGCGCGTTTTTCTTGCGCACCATGCCGGCGTAGAAGAGGCCGAGGCCGGGGACAAGCATCGCGAGCACGAGCACGGATGACGTCAGCATCCATGCGATGTCGCCCGTATTGAAAGCTGGCGCAGCAGCAGCCGCAGCTGGTTCAGCGGCCGCCGGCGCCGCTGCTTCCTGTGCAAGGGCGATTGCTGATGTCGCAAGTAGTGTCACTGCGCTGAGAGCCGTGGCTCCAAGCGAGGGTCGAAATCTTGAAGTCATTCTTATCCCCCAATGTTGGTCCCGATCGTTCCATGCCGTCCGACCACAGCTTGTGCGGGTTTCTGCTGCTTTCTCATCAGGCAGGGAGGATGTTCGCAAGGAATGTGCCAGATGAACCAAATTCGCGTTTAATTGGGACAGATGTACCAATGAATAGGCGAGAGAGATCAATGCCTAGGCACTTTGACTAAACCTGAGGCAAAGGCAGTGAGCGGATTATATCCGGCACGACGATGGGTTAGCCCGGTGGCGCGATCGGCCATTCGGCTTCGACGTATTTCTTGAACCAGGCGCTAAAACACTGAGGGACGGCCGCAACCTGCTTGCGGATAACGTCTGGGCTCGTCCAGCTGTAGCCGTCACACTCTACGGGATCGGGCGCGATCACCCCGTCATAGGTGCCCCGGAACACGTGCACGAACTCGTGTTCGGTCAACCCGGCATCGAGTTCGGCGCGATAGGTGAAGGTACCGATCGGCGTCAGCGGGCAAATAACGCGCATCTCCTCGTTTAGGCGGCGGGCCGCAGCCTGCAGCGTCGTCTCGCCCGGCCGCGGATGGCCGCAGCACGTGTTCGTCCAAAGACCGCCGGAGTGATACTTGTCGACCTGACGCCGTTGCAGGAGCAGGCGGCCCTTGCGGTCCCAGACCATCACGGAAAACGCGCGGTGAAGGACGCCCTGGCGGTGAGCCTCGAGCTTTTCGGCAAAACCTATTTCGTTGTCCTCGAGGTCGACGAGGACGACTTCTTCCCGAACCATGTTTGGCAATTCCCGCAACCGAGCAGCGAACGATTTGCGCGCCACCATAGCGCTGTGGCCGCCGCGGGATAACCCCCTATGCTCAATGTTTGTAGAACGTCATCATGCGCGTGAAGCTTTGCATGATCTCATCGGCCGGCCGGTCGAAAACGTCGAGCGGAATGCGAATGACGTTGCCGGACATGGTCCAGGGAAGCCGCATCAGGAAGCGGTAGAAGGGGCGGCGGCGCCAATCGACGAGCAATGCCCGATCCAATGGGTCTTCGAGGGTGATGCGCAACTCGTTGTTTGTCGAGCCGCGGATATCGATGGTGATCAACTCGATTTGTTTGATGGACCGCCAGGTGACGATCCCGAGGCCCTCCGCGAAGATGCCGTATTGCCCCGAACCGATCCGCGGTTTCCCCGTCTCGAGCAGGGGATAATTGTAGTAGCCGAAGCCTAACGCGAAGAGAGCAATTGCGATGAGAACGATGTTGTCGATCGCGATGCCGATCGTCCCCAGGCACGCACCGATCAGGCAAACGACATAGACGGGAAATTGGATTTCTTCTCGTTCGTAGGCCACCGTGTAGCCATGCATGTCGTCCTGGCTCACGGGTGACGCACCTGCATGTTCGATTTCAATTGTAGCGAGCGGACTCAAATTATGTGCCACCGCTGCGAATGACAACTAACCCCCTGACCGATTTCAAGCAATTTTCGATGTCGCGAGCCGGCGAAGGGCCTCGCGTTTGGAACTCTGCCGAACTCCTAGGCCATCAGCGGCACAGATGCCGAAATTTAAGGCAGCACTCCCGCGCAACGTCCTTCTTCAAATGCGGCGGCGGGAGCGCAGACCGGGGAGCGGCGATAAGGCGCCGATCATTTTTTATGATGATCATCATATAACGGCGGGTGCGCGCAGGTGCTATGGGTTGACGCCGCCTGCGGATAGAATCGAACGCCAACGGACAATTGGAGATACGTCGATGATCTTGGGAATGGATACATTCACCTTCATACACGTCGCGCTGAGCCTCATCGCCATTGCGGCGGGCGTCATCGTCTTTCTGGGATTTGTTGCGGACGCCTCATGGCCCGGGTTGACGGCTGTCTTTCTGCTGACGACGGTTTTGACCAGCGTAACCGGCTTCGGCTTTGCATTCACCCAGCTGCTCCCGTCGCATATCGTCGGGATCATATCGCTCGTTATCTTGGCGATAGCGCTTTACGCTCTTTACGGAGCCAACCTCCGAGGCGCATGGCGCTGGATCTACGTCGTGACGGCATCGACCGCGCTCTATCTCAACGTCTTCGTGCTCATCGTCCAACTCTTCCAGAAAGTTCCGGCCCTCCACGCGCTGGCTCCTACGATGGGCGATCCGCCGTTTATTGCAGCCCAAACCGTCGCATTGGTCGCGTTCCTCGTGCTTGGCTGGTTGGCCGTCCGCAATTTCCACCCCGGCGGAGGAGCGCCCGCAGTTGTGCGGCGCGCCATGTGATCTTTCGGTCGCCGCGTTGAACTTCCGTCCGTCTTCCGCTCTGGGGGGCGTTGCGTTATAACCAAGACGTAACTAAACGGGTTTCCTGGATGTCCGCCGCGAACCGCAGTTGAAAATAGACGATCGTCGATGCATCGTTACGTCAATCTTCTGATCGTTCTTGCGTTCGCGGTGCGCAGCTTTTTGCCTGTGGGCTTCATGCTTGCGGCAACGACTGCCCACGGCGGACCGGTCGAGATCGTCATCTGCACCGGCCACGGCCCGCAAAATTTGATCCTGGACGATAAGGGCGTTCCGCAGCCCGCCAAGCCGCCGATAGCGGATAACAGCACATGCCCGTATGCACCGGTCGGCGCCGTTGCGGTCAATCACGAAACGCTGCATCTGCTTTCGCATACCGTACGCTACGCCTCGGTCACCTACGCGATCGCGACCGAGATCTTCCGCGCCACTCCAAAGCCCGGAGCGCAATCCGCGCGTGGTCCCCCGTCCTCACTGACCTGAAGCCTTTCGGCATTTCTGACGAGTAGCGCCGCGACGAGCCTCGAGCCGCCGCAGCCCGCGATCTCGCCAGCCTCAGATCAGTTGGGAATTTTGCAAATGCAACTATTCGCGCCTCGCGCCTGGGCGACGCCTCGCCTAAAACGCATCGCCGTCGCGTCGGCGGCAATTGCATGCGTCGTAAGCTTCAGCGAACACGCACGCGCCGATCACGCTACGGCTGCACACACAATCGATTTGCCGGACGTGACTGTGCAGCAGGCCGCGCCTGCTGCACGACCGGCCACTGCTGAAAAGCCAAAAGCGAAAACGCGACCGAAGCCGGGAACCGCGACAGCCAAAGCGCCGAACGCCGCGAATCCGCCGTCCACCACCGCGCCGGAGATCGCCGTTACATCGCCGCCGTCTGACATGAGTCCGGCTCCCGCGACCGGCAATCCCGGCACGCCGTCCGCCAGTGTCGCAAGCGTGCCTGGCGCATCCGGTGCTGGCGCTCAAGCCGCTGCTGCCGTGGACATGACGCGCTTCGAGGACGCGCCGGTCTTTTCGGCGGCCGACATTCTGCGCGAAGTTCCCGGTGTCTCGCTGAAACAAGGCAACGGCCCGCGCGACATGGGCATCTCGATCCGCGGATCGAACGCCAGGAACGGCTTCGGCATCCGCAACATCGTCATCTTGGATGACGGATTTCCGGTTACGCAGCCGGACGGGCTTTCACGCAGCGACTTGATCGACCCCCACGCCTACGCCGGTGTCGACGTCTGGCGCGGACCATCGTCCGCGCTCTTCGGAAACTACGCGACCGGCGGCGCGATCAACTTCCGCACTTTCCCCGGCGGCGCCATAGACGGTGTCGAGTACGGCATCGACGTCGGCGGCTTCAATTACCTCAACAACTACGCGATCGGCGGCAAACGCGGCGAGAACTGGGAAGCGTCGGTCTTCACGAGCGACGTGCGCGGAGACGGCTACTTCGGCTACAGCGCCTTCGATACGCAGACCGTCAACGCGCTCATGACGTGGAAGCCGTCCGCGACCGACACGTTCACCTTCAAGTTCATCAACAACACGATTGAAACGGAATTGCCGTTCCGGATGTCGCTTAATCAGTTCAAGCAGAACCCGTTTCAGAAGGGTTGCGCGACGGCGGCAAATGCGGCGCCGGGTTGCGCGATAACCATTTACTCTGCGACCGGCGATACGGCCTTGGTCAATGGTGCTCTTCAGCCCGGAGCAGTCCGGCAGACCGCCGAACAGGCGGGTGCCAACCGCGACGACCGTCGAACGATTGGAGGCTTCCGCTGGGAACACGCCTTCGACGCAGCAACGACGGGGCAAGTGCAAGTCGTCGTCGACGACCGCAACGTCAGCCAGCCGACCGGAACGACGAGCGGGGTCGGCGATTATCTTTCCTATAATGTCAGCACGGGACTCACCAATCGATCCGTGTTTGCCGGACTGCCGACGCTTTCCTACCTCGGCGCTTATTGGAATTATCTGCCCGTCGACGGCAAAACCTACAACGTCGCCCCAGGCGGCAATGCAAGATTGGGTTTGCTCCAGTCCGAGATCACCGGATCGACAACGAACTTCGGCGTGCGTGCACGCGAGGAAGTACACATTGCGAGCGACGTCGCCGTCATCGCAGGCGCTTCCGTCGAGCGGACAAATCTCGACGGCGGACAAACGAGCTTCAAGTACAACACCAACGGCAATCTAACGAGCACGACGATCTATTCAGCCGACCGCCAGATGACGAACATCGCGCCTGAAGTCGGCATCCTCTACACACCGTCGCGCGAATGGCAATGGCGCGCGCGCGTCGGCACCGGCTACGGCACACCTCAGTTCTCGAATTTGTTCATCAATTCCGAAGGACAGCCTGGCAACAACACGGATCTCAAATCGCAACGGAACGTCGGCTTCGACGTCGGCGGCGATTGGACGCCAGCGCCGGGCGTGACCTTCAGCGTAACCGGCTTCTACGAGTTCTTCCAAAATGAACTCGTTTCGCAGTCTGCCGGTCCTGGCACGCAGAATTTCACGTTTAACGCTCCGGCATCCGAGCATCGCGGCGTCGAAGTGGCTGCGGATTTCGCGCTTGCCGACGGCTTGAGATTGACCGCCTCTTACATCCACAACGACCAATATTACACCGATTATGCCGAGATGCTTTCGGGTGCGACCAAAGCTGAGAGCCGCGACGGCAACAGAATTCCAGGCGTCTCGCCGAACGAGTTCACGGCGCGCCTGAGCTACGATCTGCCGGTTGGGCCATTCAAAGGTATCGGTGCGTTTGCGGAATACGAATGGCACGACGGTTTCTTCATGGAGAACGCCAATCTCTTGAAAGCTCCGGGCTACCAGCTCGTCAATCTGAACGTCCACTATAACAAGGAGTTCAGCAGCGGTCCGGTGCGGTCGCTGATGACTTATTTCGAGATCCGGAACCTATTCGACGAAACGTACATCTCATCTGCGAACAACATCACTGATCGCGTCGACTCGACGGCAACCACTTTGGCTGAAACGGGTACAAACTCGATCTACGCAGGTGCGCCACGCACGTTCTTCACCGGCATGAAAGTGAGGTTTTGAGTCATGCGCGTCCATACTCAAATGGCGATTTTATTGCTCGCAGCGATCATGCCCGGATCGGGTGCCGCAGTCGCACACGACGCGACCGCGCATCATGGCGCGCCCGCAGCCTGCGACACGACGGCGCTCGCATGCGCCAGCGTCGCAACGGGAGCCTTTGGCCCGGACGGAAAATTATGGGTGACGTGGATCGCGGGCGGCCGCGTCTCGGTAGGAAGTTCAGCGGATCTCGGCAAGACATTCGCCGATCAGGTGACGCTGCCAAAAACGGATTTGCCGCTCGATGAAGGGCCCGATGCCCGCCCGAAGATCGCTATCGGGCAAGCCGGCCGAGTGGTTGTCACGTATGCGTCGCGCGATGAAAAATACAATGGTCACGCTTTCATCGTGCGATCGAGCGACGACGGAAAGACGTTCTCAGATCCGCAGCCGATTACGTCGGACTCTCCGAGCCAGCGCTTCGAGACAGCGGAGCTCGATCAGGATGGTCGCGCGTTCGTCGCCTGGATCGACAAGCGCAACGTGGCGAAAGCAAAGAAGGACGGCAAAGACTACGCAGGTGCCGCGCTCGCCTTTGCATGGGACGATCGGCCGGGCGGAACGCTTCAAGCGGCAACCATCGCGCGTGACAATTCCTGCGAATGCTGCCGCATCGGCGTCGCGTTCGCGGGGCCGGGGAGGCCGGTCGTTCTCTTTCGCAATATTTTCGACGGCGGCATTCGCGATCACGCCGTCATCACCTTTGCGGATCCGAAGACGCCAGGTCCGCTCTACCGGGTGAGCGACGACGATGCGAAGATCGATGCCTGCCCCCATCAAGGCCCGAGCCTCGCGATCGGCCCGGACGGCGTCTACCATGCGACGTGGTTCGCGCTCGGACGCAAATTGAAGGGCCTCTACTACGCCCACTCGAACGACGGCGGAAAAACGTTTTCGGAGCCGATGCGCCTCGGCGATCCGAACGCGCAGACGTCGCGGCCCTATGTCCTGGCCACGCACGGCGTTGTCTATCTCGCCTACAAGTCTTTCGACGGCGCCATGACGACGATCGATCTCATCACGTCACATGATTCCGGAAAAACATGGAGCACGCCTCGCAGCATAGCGATGACGCACGACGCGTCGGATCATCCGCTTCTGATAGCAAGTCCGGCAGGCGCGTACCTGTCGTGGCTGACGCTGCAGGATGGATATCGCCTCATCCCCTTGGAGCCCCAATCATGAGGCTTGCTGTCATACTTCTCGCCCTGTTCATCGCCGCGATGCCGATTGCAGGTTCAGCGGCGAGCGCGCAAGCCGCCCCGCAAGCTGCCCTTCCGTTCGAGGCCGAAAGTTTGAAGCAAATCCTGGACGCCCATAAGGGCCGTCCACTCATCGTCCACTTTTGGGGACTGACCTGCAGCAATTGCATGGCTGAGCTGACGGGCTGGGGCGCGTTCACGCGCGCCCACCCCGATGCCACGCTTGTCCTTGTGAATTGGGACCAACGTGGAGCCCGGCCGGCTGAAATCGGCCCCGCACTTCAGAAAGCAGGTCTCGGCTCAGTGTCGAGCTTCGCTCTCGGCAGTGGGTTCGAAGAAAGGCTGAGGTTCGCCGTCGGCCCAGACTGGATGGGTGAGCTGCCCTACACACGTCTCATCGCGGGCGACGGGTCGGTTAAGGCGTTCTCCGGGCCTGCGGATTTCGAGCAACTCGGATCGTGGCTCGCGAAGCAATCGCAATGACCCGCAACAACGAGATAACGAGAGCAACTTGCCAGCGGACGTTTTGACGCGGATGATAATACCGTGTGGCGTATCGCGATTCGTGAGCGTGCTCACAGGGAGAAATAAAAATGGATCTCCAAGCACTGATCGTCTGGTTGATCATCGGCGCGATTGCCGGTTGGCTGGCTGGGCAAATAATGAGTGGCGGTGGCTTCGGCTTAGTCGGAGACATTATCGTCGGTATCATCGGTGCGTTCATTGCCGGCTGGCTGTTCCCATATCTTGGGCTTCATCTAGGTGCCGGCATCATTGGTGAGATCATCGCTGCGGCCATCGGAGCGATCATTTTGCTGTTCGTCGCGCGATTGGTACGACGAGCGTAGCGGCGCGGATCCAATGAATGTTTAGACGGGCTGTCGGCGGCGACGGTGACGGCCCGTTGTTGTTTGTGCTGTTCCCGCCGCGCTGTCGCAGGTGTCACCATAAATAGATGCTTGTGCAAACATCATATTGCGAAGTTGCATCTCGGCGTGAACGTGCGTAGGGGTTGTGCGAATCGCGACGCAGGGTGAGCGGCGGAGTAATGCCTAAGGTACCAATTTCCTGTTTCATCATCGCCAAGAACGAGGGCGACCGTATCGCCCAAACCATACGATCCTTGCGCCCGTGGGCGAACGAAGTCGTGGTGATCGACAGCGAAAGCACGGACAATACGGTGAGCGTCGCGCTTGCCGAAGGATGCAGGGTCATTACGCAGCCGTGGCTGGGATTTGGTGCGCAAAAGCGCTTCGGCGAAGACCAATGCCGCAATGACTGGGTCTTCAATATAGACGCCGACGAAGTGGTCACGCCGGAACTCGCGCAGGAAATCATCGCCACATTCAAGAACGGCAACCCGAAACTCGTGGCTTACGGACTACCGATCGATTTGGTGTATCCGGGGGCGGAGGCGCCGCGGCCGTTGGCGCGGGATCATTGGTATGTGAGGCTCTACAACCGGCGGTTCATCAGGTTCAGGAATTCGAACGTTCATGATGCGGTCGTGACCGACGGTGTCGAGGTGGGCGCGCTCAAATCCCCCATCTATCATTATTCGATGCGCTCTTTTGCCGATATGAAGCGCAAGCTCGACGAGCGTACATGGCTGATGGTCGAAAATGCCGGATCGACCTCTCAGGGCATGCTCGCATCGCGTTTGATCGTCGAGCTGCCGATGAATTTTTTCAAATATTACATCGTCAGGCGCCA
Source organism: Hyphomicrobium sp. (assembly GCF_019753045.1). GTDB lineage: Bacteria > Pseudomonadota > Alphaproteobacteria > Rhizobiales > Hyphomicrobiaceae > Hyphomicrobium_B. The sequence continues at coordinate 333,385 of NZ_JAIELN010000005.1, read as the reverse complement.
CTGGACCGGCGGTCTCGTGGGCCTGAGATACGCATCGATCCAGGCGGGCTTCAGATTTCTTAAAATCTACCGCGTCTGGCGGTCGGACAGAACGAAGACGTCGGCGCGGGATGTGACGGCCTGACGGTTGGAGCGCTGAATTAACGCGCGAATTCCTCCGGCAGAAGCCGGGATCGACGCGAAGAGGGGTCTTTCATCCGGCGGCCGTTTACGAGTATAGACTAGCCACCTTTGGCCCCGTAGCTCAGCTGGATAGAGCGCGAACCTTCTAAGTTCGATGTCGCAGGTTCGAATCCTGCCGGGGTCGCCAATCACTTCGTCATTTGCGCTGGCCGTGATTGCGCGCGTTTCCGCCGCCCTTGACGGCGAGTTGCTTTGCGCCCCAACTTCACCCCGCTTGGGTAATCGCGGTGCGGGCAGCCGACGCCGGCGGCGGGAGGGTGACTGTCCATGACGGTCAATTCAGACGACGATTTCATCAGAAAAGTCGAGCGCGCCTATCAGGGCGAAGTCTACGGCGAAGCGCTTTATAGCGGCATCGCCGACGTGATGGACGATCCGGCCCGCGCCGAGAAATGGCGCGTTTTGACCGAGCTCGAAGTGGTGACGAAGGCCCGTATGCGCGACCTCGTCGCCAAACTCGGCGGCGACCCGCGCGAGAGCGAGGCCTTCCGTCAAAAGGGCGCCGATCACGTTCACAAATATGCCAGCATGCCGTGGACCGATTTCATGACAGTCTTCAGCCGCGAGCTTGATCCAATCATCGAGCGCTACGCCGCCCTCGAAGAGCGATGCGCTCCGGAAGACGTTGAAACACTGCGGTTCTTGACGGAGCACGAAGTCGTGACCAAGACCTTCTGCGACTTGGAATTGGCGGGCAGGTCCGACATATCCATTGAGCCGACGCGCGAGCTGATCGCCAAGATGCGCGCGGCCTAGAACGGGCGGTACGCGGCAGCAAGGCCTTCGGCGTCCTGAAGCAACGTGTCGAAGCGTGTCGCAATTAGCAAAGTTTGCGTCTTCTGCGGCAGCACGGAAATCTCGCTCACCGCCTAACTAACGCAAGCATCTCGACAAATGGTCGCCTAGCACACGCGTTGCGTGATGCCAGTGGGGAGTGTGGATGAGGAAAGATTACTCTTCCTGGTCGCTTTTCACGAAGGGCCTCAGGCACAATGAGGGCTGGGATCCGGCGTGGCGGAGCGCCGAGCCGAAACCATCCTACGACGTCGTCATAGTTGGCGCGGGCGGCCACGGCTTGGCGACGGCTTACTACCTCGCGAAGGACCACGGCGTTCGCAATATTGCGGTGCTCGAGAAGGGCTACCTCGGAGGCGGCAACACCGCGCGCAATACGACGATCGTCCGTTCCAACTATCTTTGGGACGAAGCGGCCCTGCTCTACGAGCACGCTCTGAAGCTTTGGGAAGGCCTGACTGAAGATCTGAACTTCAACGTCATGTTCAGCCAGCGGGGCGTATTCAACCTCGGACATACGCTGCAGGACATGCGCGATATCGAACGCCGCGTGAATGCCAACAACCTCGACGGCATCGACGCGATGGTCCTCGACGCCGCCGAGGTGAAGCGCCGTATCCCGATCCTCGACACATCGAAGTCGGCGCGATATCCGGTCCTCGGCGCAAGCTTTCAACCGCGCGGCGGCGTCGCTCGCCATGACGCCGTTGCATGGGGCTTTGCGCGCGCTGCAAGCAAATACGGCGTCGACATCATCGAGAATTGCGAAGTCATTGGAATGGACATCGCGAACGGACGTATCGCGGGACTTGAGACGACGCGCGGCACGATCAGAAGCGAGCGCGTCGGCTGCGTTGCTTCAGGGCATTCGTCCGTCCTCGCAAAGATGGCTGGCATTCGTATGCCGATCGAGAGTCATCCGCTGCAAGCATTCGTATCGGAATCGATGAAGCCCGTCCTCGATACCGTCGTCATGTCGAATGCGGTGCACGGCTATGCAAGTCAGTCGGACAAGGGCGAACTCGTCATCGGTGCGGGCATCGATCATTACACGAGCTATACGCAGCGCGGCAGCCCGCACATCATCGAACATACGGCCGCTGCCATCATCGAGCTCTTTCCGATGTTTTCGCGCGTGCGCATGAACCGGCAATGGGGCGGCATCGTCGACACGACGCCCGACGCGTGTCCGATCATCAGCAAGACCAAGGTCAAAGGCCTCTACTTCAACTGCGGTTGGGGAACGGGCGGCTTCAAGGCAACGCCGGGATCGGGGAACGTCTTCGCCCATACGATTGCGCACGATGATCCGCATCCGCTCAACCGTGCGTTCGATCTTGCACGCTTCTCGACAGGGCATCTTATCGATGAGCACGGCGCAGCAGGCGTCGCTCACTAATTCAGGACCGCACGATGTTTGTGTTGTTTTGCCCGCACTGCGGCGAAAAACGGGAAGAGGAAGAATTCGGATACGGCGGCGAGGCGTTCATTCCGCGCCCCGCAACCCCCGAAGCGCTCGATGACGAAGCCTGGGGCGACTATCTCTTCATGCGCAAAAATCCCAAGGGCTGGCATTGGGAAATGTGGTCGCACAACACGGGATGCCGCAAGTTCTTCGTCGTGAAGCGCAACACCGCAACGAACGCCATTGCCGGATCGTGGACGCTGGCCGAAGGCCGCAAGGCCTATGATGCGGAGGGCGGCTCGACGTGACCAATCATCGGGTCCGCCGCCCTGGCGTGCGGGTAGATTTCGACAAGCCGCTGACGTTCTCCTTCGATGGCCAGGCTTACGATGGCTTCGCAGGCGATACGCTTGCCTCGGCCCTGCTGGCGAACGGCGTGCGAATGCTTGCCCGCAGCTTCAAGTATGGCCGACCGCGCGGCATCGTCGGCATTGGGCCGGAAGAGCCGAACGCGCTGATGCAGATCGAAACCGGCGCGCATACCATACCCAATCTCAAGGCGACGCAGGTCGAGCTTTACGACGGGCTCGTCGCGCGCCGGACGACAGGCTGGCCGACACTCGAATTCGATCTGAAAAGCGTCGGCGGATTGTTTTCGCGGTTCATGCCGGCGGGCTTCTACTACAAGACGTTTCAAAACCAGAAGCTCTGGCCGAAGTTCGAGCACATCATCAGGCAGGCCGCGGGCTATGGCAGCGCGCCGTCGGAACCGGACCCCGAAACGTACGATCACAGCCATCGGCACGCACAAGTCGTCATCGTCGGCGGAGGTGCGTCTGGATTGTTAGCCGCTCTGCTGGCCGGACGCGCCGGGCTGAAGGTTGTCCTTCTCGACGAGCAGAACGAGTGTGGCGGCTGGCTTCTGTCGTCGCCGCAAAGCGTCATCGGTGGGGAACAGGCACGCGCGTGGCTGAAGTCTGCAGTCGGCGAACTGCAAAGCATGCCGAACGTGCAAGTGCTGACGCGCACGAGCGCCTTCGCGCTCCACGACATGAATTTGGTGCTCGCCGTCGAGCAGCTTCAGGATCATCTGCCGATAGCCGATCGCGTCGCCCATCAGCCGCGCCAGAGACTGCACCGCATTCGCGCTGAGCGTGTCGTATTGGCGACGGGCGCGATCGAGCGGCCACTGGTGTTCGGCAACAACGATGTTCCGGGCATCATGACGGCGTCGGCGCTGACGACGTACCTCAATCGCTACGGGGTCGCGGTCGGCAAACGCGTTCTTCTGCAAACGAGCAACGATCACGCCTATCAGGGTTCCGCTGATCTCGCGCGCGCTGGCTGCGAAGTCGTGCTTGCCGATACGCGCACGCGCATAAATCCGGCTTGGGAAAAACGTGTGCGTGCCGCCGGTGTCGATGTCAGAACAGGCTTCGGCATCGCCTTTGCGCGGGGACGGCGCGCAGTCACCGGCGCGCAGCTGGTGAAGCTCGACGCACAACGCAATGCCATTGTCGCCAGCGGCCCATCTATCGACTGTGATGCGCTGGGAAGTTCAGGCGGCTTATCGCCAACGGTCCATCTCTACTGCCATGACGGCGGCCGGCCCCATTGGGACGAAGAGAGATTGGCATTCGTCGTGCCCGAAGCGGGCCGCGCGAAATCCGGCATCTACGCAGTCGGGGCAGTGACCGGCGAATTCGGCTTGCAGAACGCGCTTGAGCAGACCGTGCGCGTAATGCGCGACGTGCTCGGATCGCTTGGCAAGTCCACGCCCACCTCGTCGGACAATTTAGGTACGGATGAACCGGAGGCGACCCCGGCGCGGCGCATCTTCCGAGTGCCGGACGGCCGAGCCGAGGGGCACGGCAAGAAAGCCTTCGTCGACTTCCAGAACGACGTTTCGGCCGCCGACATCCATTTGGCAGTGCGCGAGAACTATCGATCGATCGAACATATCAAGCGCTATACGGCGCTGGGGTTCGGAACGGATCAAGGCAAGCTCTCCAACGTCAACGGCTTCGCTATCGCAGCCCACGCGCTTGGCAGAAGCATCCCGGAAGTCGGCACGACCACGTATCGCCCGGCCTATTCGCCCGTCACGTTCGGCACGCTCGCCGGGGCCCACGCGGGCGACACCTTCGAGCCGCGGCGCTATTCGCCGATGCATGCAGCTCACATTGCGCGCGGGGCCGAGTTCGAGCCGGTCGGGCAGTGGTTGCGCCCCTGGTATTTTCCAAAGACGGGCGAAGATATGCACGCGGCGGTGCGTCGTGAATGCCTCGCGGCGCGGCGCGGCGTCGGCATCATGGACGCCTCCACGCTTGGCAAAATCGATCTTCGCGGCAAGGACGTTCGCGAATTCCTCAACCGTGTCTACGCCAACGCCTGGACCCAGCTTGCGCCCGGCAAATGCCGCTACGGTTTGATGCTCGATGAGAACGGTATGGTGATGGACGACGGCGTGACCGCGTGCATCGCCGATAATCACTTCGTCATGACGACGACGACAGGCGGCGCCGCGCGCGTGATGACGTGGCTCGAGAAGTGGCATCAGACCGAATGGCCGGATCTCGATGTCTACATGACGTCGGTGACAGATCATTGGGCGACTGCCGCCGTCGTCGGACCGAAGAGCCGGCAAGTCCTGGCGAAGATCTGCAGCGACATCGACCTGTCGCCGTCGGCATTCAAATTCATGGATTGGCGCGAGGGAACAGTCGCCGGCGTTCCTGCGCGCGTGTTCCGCATCAGCTTTTCTGGCGAACTCGCCTTCGAGGTCAACGTCGACGCAAATTACGGCCACCACGTCTGGGAAGCGCTGATGGAAGCGGGCCGTGAGTTCGACATCACGCCCTACGGCACCGAGACGATGCACGTCCTGCGCGCCGAAAAGGGCTTCATCATCGTCGGTCAGGACACGGACGGATCGATGACGCCGCTCGATCTCGATATGGCGTGGGCCGTCGGCATGAAGAAGCCATTCAGCTTCATCGGCAAGAGATCGTTTGCGCGCAGCGATACGGCCGGTCCCAATCGCAAGCAACTCGTTGGTCTGTTGACCGACGATCCTCAAGTTGTGCTCGCCGAAGGCGCTCAGATCATCGAGCGCGCCGATGCCAAGCCGCCGGCCGCGATGCTCGGCCACGTCACGTCGAGCTATTACAGTCCCGAACTTGACCGCTCGATTGCGCTGGCGGTGGTCCGCGACGGCATCGCCCGGAGGAGCGAAGACGGACGCAAATCCGGACGGGACGTGCTCTACGCCTACGCTGGCGGCAAAGCACACAAGGTGACGGTCGTTTCTCCTGTTTTCGTCGACCCGAAAGGAGATCGGCAGAATGTCTGAGCCAACCATGCGGTCGCCGCTCCATTCGTTCGGTCTAAGCGAGCAGGCAAAGCCCATCGACGGCAGTTGCGGCGTCTGGGCTAACGAACTTCGGCACCTTGGATACATCAGTCTTCGCGGCAACGGAGCCGATCCCGCCTTCGCCACCGCTGCATCGACAGCTATCGGCGTTTCGCTTCCGCTCCGGCCATGCACATTCGCTTCATCGAACGGGAAAACGATTTTGTGGCTCTCGCCGGATGAGTGGATGATCGTCTGTCCGCGCGCTCAATTGTCCGCACTGTTGGGAAGTCTACGTCAAGCTCTGACGGACGTACGCAGCCAGGTCGTCGACAACTCCGGCGGCTACACGCAAGTCATTATCGAAGGCCGGAACGCCCTTGATGTTCTGCAGCACGTGAGCGTCTACGATTTTGCAAGCATGGAACCGGGCCGCGTCGTCGGCACGACATTCGGCAAGTCTTCGGTCTATGCATTCCGCCAGGGCAATGGCTACCGCCTCGTGCTCCGGCGCAGCTTCGCCGACTACATCTGGCGCTACCTCGTGCGCGCTGCCATCCCCTACGGATTGGGGATTGCTGACCTCGCCGGCAGCCCGCTCCCTGAAGAGGGAGTGCCGATATAATGCGCTACCCGTCGATCTTCACGCCGATCAAGCTCAACCAATTGACGCTGCCGAACCGCATCTACTCCACGGCGCACGCCGAGGTTTACGCGGAAGCTGGCGGCATGCCGGGCGATCGCTACATTCGCTATTACGAAGAGAAGGCGAAGGGCGGTCTCGGCATGGCGATCTGCGGCGGTTCGAGCCCCGTGTCGATCGATGTTCCGCAAGGCTCGTGGCGGCCCGTCAACCTGACGACCGATCGCGTCATCGAACCCATGGCTCGGCTCGCGGAAACGGTCCATCACCATGGCATGAAGATCATGATCCAGGCGACGCATATGGGTCGCCGCTCGGTTTATGCCGGGGATCCGTGGCCGCATCTCTCTTCGCCATCGGGCGTACGCGAGTTCGTCCACCGCGGCAATTCAAAGGCCATCGAGATCGAAGATATCCGTCGCATCATCGGCGATTTCGCGGCCGCCGCGAAGCGCGTGCAAGCATCGGGTTTCGACGGCATCGAAATCTCAGCCGCCCATCAACAGTTGATCGACCAGTTCTGGTCTCCGCGCTCGAACATGCGCACGGACGAATGGGGCGGCAGCCTTGAGAACCGCATGCGGTTCGGCTTGGAGGTGCTGACCGCCGTGCGCGAAGCCGTCGGCCGCGACTTCTGCGTCGGACTGCGGATGTGCGCCGATGAGTTCCATGAGGACGGACTTGATCACGAAGTCCTGAAAGAGATCGCGCAGCGCATGTCCGAGACACGCATGATCGATTTCATCAGCGTGATCGGTTCGGGCGCGGATACGCATAACACGCTGGCGAATTGCATGCCGCCGATGGCGCTGCCGCCCGAGCCGTTCGTGCATCTTGCCGCCGGAATCAAGTCCGTTGTCGACGTGCCGGTGCTTCATGCCCAAGGCATCCGCGACATCACACAGGCGGAGCGCATCCTCGCGAACGGGCTCGTCGATATGGTCGGCATGACCCGCGCGCACATCGCCGATCCGCACATCATGAAGAAGGTGCGCGAAGGACGCGAGGACCAGATCCGCCAGTGCGTCGGCGCTAACTATTGCATCGATCGGATGTATTCAGGCTCTGACACGCTTTGCGTCCAGAACGCAGCGACCTCGCGTGAAGCGACGATGCCCCACGTCATTACGCCGGACAAAGGCGCCAGAAAAAGGCGCGTGGTCGTTGTCGGCGGCGGCCCCGCCGGGCTCGAGGCTGCGCGCGTATCGCGATCGCGGGGCCATGACGTCATTCTATTCGAGCGCAATTCGGCGGTCGGTGGCCAGATCAACCTCGCAGCGAAGGCGCCGCAGCGCGAGCAGATGGCGGGCATCGTCCGCTGGTTCGATATCGAAACAAAACGTTTGGGCGTGGACCGGCGATTGGAAACGGAAGCGACGGCCGAGATGGTGCTGAGCGAGCGGCCCGACATCGTCGTTCTCGCGACGGGCGGCCGAAGCTTCACCGATCAGGTCGCGAACTGGGGCGCGAAAGACGGCCTATCCGTCAGCTCGTGGGACATCCTTTCGGAGAAAGTGGCGCCCGCAGAGAACGTGCTGATTTACGACGGCATCAGCGCGCATGCGGGGTTCGGCACCGCGGATTTTCTCGCAAGCCGCGGCGCCACCGTCGAGATCGTGACGCCGGATACGAAGGTTTCCGATGACGTGGGCGGCACGACATTCCCGATCTTCTACCGGCGCCTCTACGCACAAGGCATCATTCCGACGCCGAATTTCTGGCTCGATCGCGTCTACGCGGAAGGCAACAAGAAGGTCGCTGTGCTGCGGAACGAATATACGGACGAACTCGAAGAGCGCGTCGTCGATCAGGTCGTTATCGAAAACGGCATCACGCCGAACACAGAGCTTTACGCATCACTGAAGGATCGCTCTCTCAATCGCGGGCAGGTCGATCTCGCATCGCTCTATGCCGCTCAACCGCAACCCGCGCTTCAGGAAGCGACGGACGGCGAGCGCTTCCTTCTCTTCCGCGTCGGCGATTGCGTTTCGATGCACAACATTCACGCTGCCATCTACGACTCGCTCCGGCTGTGTAAGGATTTCTGATCGTGTCCGTTGCGGTTGCCGTCACGGTACTCTTTTGGGTGTCTGTCGCGACGTTGGCGATAGGTCTGGCGCGCCGGGCGAGACTGTGGCGATCGGGCCGGGAAGCGACGGTCGAATGGACGGGCCTCTTGGCCGTACCCAAACGTTACTTCGTCGATCTGCATCATGTCGTCGCCCGCGATCCTTACATCGCGAACACGCACATCGCGACGGCGGGTGGTGCATTCGCGGCGCTGGTGCTCGTGGCGATCAACTACGGCCTCGGACTTTATGCGCCGGTATTGGACTGGGCCATTCTGCTCGCCGCAGCCGTCATGCTGACGGGCGTATATTTCGTCTGGATGAGACGGCGTCATCCACCTCTGAGACTGTCCCGAGGCGCGTGGAACAGGTTGCCTTATACGTTGGCTGCTTTCGCACTCGGACTTGCTCTTCTGACATTGGTCTCATCGCAGACGCTATCTGCTGGTATAGCGATCGCCGCACTCGCGCTTCTGCTTGCGGGATCAGCAGAACTTGCGCTCGGCATCGGCGCGGGCGGTCCGATGAAGCACGCAGTCGCAGGGCTTCTGCATCTCGCATTCCATCCGCGGCCCGAGCGCTTCGCGGGCGTGCGATCGACCGCACTCTCGCCGCTGGCATTGAGCAATAACGATTTCGGAACGCGCACGCCGTCAGACTTTCTATGGACGGAACTCTTGAGTTTCGACGCATGCGTGGAATGCGGAAAATGCGAGCAATCCTGCCCCGCCTTTGGGGCGGGCCAGCCGCTCAATCCGAAGAAGCTCATTCAAGATCTCGTCGCCGGACTATCTGGCTCGAACGATAGCGCCTATGCGGGAAGGCCGTATCCCGGCATCCCGATCGGATCGCATCGTGGGGCGCTTTCCGCCGCGATCATTCCGAAGCTGATTGAAGCCGAGACGGTGTGGTCCTGCACGACATGCCGGGCATGTGTCGAAGAGTGCCCGATGCTGATCGAGCACGTCGATGCGATTGTCGGCATGCGCCGCAGCCTTAATCTCACGCAGGGCGAGGTGCCCGGAACCGCGCCGGAAACGTTGTGTAATCTGCGCGAGACCGAAACCCAGGGCGGCCACGCGAGAACCGCGCGATATAACTGGGTCATCGATCTCGATGTGTCGGTGGCGGCACCCGGCAAGCCCGTCGATCTGTTGCTCATCGCGGGCGAAGGCGCATTCGACATGCGCTATCAGCGGACCCTCAGAGCGCTCGTCAAACTGCTGAAGGCCGCGAGAGTTGATTTCGCGATCCTCGGCGAGCGTGAGCGCGATACCGGCGACACCGCGCGCCGTCTCGGCGACGAGGCGACATTTCAGGCGTTGGCGAAACGGAATATCGAAACCTTCGCATCGCTCGATTTCAAACGCATCGTCACGTCCGACCCGCACGTGCTGCACAGCTTGCGCAACGAATACCCTGCGCTCGGTGGCAAATACACGGTCGTTCATCACACCGCGCTTCTTGCTGAGCTCGCCGAGCAAGGAAAGCTGCAGCTCGGAAAATCGGCTGAGGCGCGGGCGCTGACCTATCACGATCCCTGCTATCTCGGCCGCTATAACGGCGAGACGGAAGCCCCGCGGGCTCTCTTGCGAAAGCTCGGAATTGAAGTGCGCGAAATGCAGCGCTCAGGTCTGCGCGGCAGATGCTGTGGAGGCGGAGGCGGCGCGCCGCTGACGGATATTCCGGGCAAGCAACGCATTCCGGACATTCGAATGGCGGATGCACGCGACGCCGGAGCTGATGTCATCGCTGTCGCGTGCCCGCAATGCACGGCCATGCTGGAGGGCGTCGCCGGCGCGCGCGCCGAGGTGTTGGATATTGCCGAACTTGCCGCCGCCTCGCTGGAGGCTCGCGCATGAGCGATGTGAAACGTGTCAATCCGCGCCGGCCCTACCGAATGTCGCCCGCGGGTCTGCGCCGTATCGTGCTCGGAGAGATCGCATCCGCCGATCCGCATATCGGCGTGACGGCACATGAGGCGCAGCAGGCCAAACCGTTGCGCACGCGCGAGCCGGCGAAGCGCTGGCATATGGCCGTCGCCCATTCCGATCGCGGTCGCCTTGACGATCACGCGCGCGAAGCCATAGCGGCCGCGAGCATCCTTGCAACGGCGGACACGGGCATCGTCGCGGTGATCCTCGGCGAACTTCATGAGAACGCCGGAGAACTCGGCGCAGATAAGATTGTCGTTTTTCCCGACCTCGACGCCAGCCGATTTCAGCCGCAACGCGAAGAGGCGGTCGTCCATGCGCTGTTGGACGACTTCAAGCCCGCGCACGTCTTCATGCCCGACAATCTGCGAGGGGATGGCGACCTTGGTCGCCGATTGATCGCCAAGGACGAAGCCGTCGCGGCAACGCACGTGATCGAATTGGACGCGCGACACGTGTCGGTCGGCTGGTCCGGTGGCGCAGCGATTGCGAAAGCGCCATTGCCGCGGTTCGTGCTCCTCGCGCCCGGTGCGGTCGACGCGAAGCTGCCGTTCGTCGGCGCGGGTGAGCTTTTGCCGGCACCGAAACTGCCGAGCGTGGTCGAGGCTTACCGCGACCTCGGGCTCGAGCCGATGGAGACCGCAGACATTGCACTCGAAGAAGCGGACTTCATCGTCTCCGCCGGCAACGGCGTCGAGAACGTCGAAACGCTGGGCACGCTCGCGCGCACGCTCGGCGCTGCGGTGGGCGCGAGCCGCGTCGCAGTCGACGAAGGCAAATTCTCCCGCGACAAGCAGATCGGCGCATCGGGCAAGTCGGTGAACGCAACAACCTATTTCGCAATCGGCATTTCAGGAGCGGTTCAGCATCTGCAAGGCATCAAGGGCTGCCGTCACGTGATCGCGATCAATCGCGACGGCGGCGCACCCATCGTCAAGCGAGCCGACCTCACCGTCATCGGCGACGCCGAAGAACTCATGCAGGCGCTCATCACGCGGGTGTCGCAAGCGCGTGAGCAGGGCGAGGTCTCGAGGTCGAAGGATGAGTAATGCCTTCACAGTCGCGGTTCTGATCTCGGCCGGCCGGCATCCGGTGAGCGGAGCGCCGCGAGCTTGCCGCGGTGATGCGGTCGCGATGGCATTGGGCCGCCGGATGGCCGGTGATGGTGTTCGTGTCGTTCACGCCGGTGCCGCGGAAGAACCGTCGCTTCAGGACTATCTGGCGCTTGGCGCAGGCACGATTGAGGTTTTGCCGCTCGGTAACAGCGGGGATGCCGTCGCAGCGCTCGCCTCCCACCTGAAGAGCGTCGACGTTATCCTGACGGGAAGCAACGCGGAGTCGGGCGCTGGCAGCGGGCTGTTGCCATACGCGCTGGCACGGGCTCTCGCGCGCCCGGTCGTCGCCAACGTCCTCGAAGCACGCGTTCAAAAGACCGCTGTTGAGGGATGGGACGTCGAAATTCGACAGTTCCTGCCGAAGGGGCAACGGCGGCGGATCGGTTGCGCTTTGCCGCTCGTGATTGCCGTTCATCCGCTCGCGCCTGTTCAACTGAAATACGCTTATGCTCGGCGCGTCTCCGGCCGCATCGAACGATTTCCGGAAACGCCCGCAGAGACTTGCGTTGTGCAGCCCGGATGGACCGTAGAGACTGCGTCACGCCGTCCTATTCGGCTCAAAGCGCGGGAAACAAAGTCCGGACACGCACGAATGCAGGCGGCCGTCGTCGCCGAGGCGAAAGGTGGCGTTGTCGCTTTTGAAGGCTCAACCGTCGATAAAGCACAAGTGATGCTGAACTATCTGAGAGAACATCGGCTCGTCGATTTCTAGCATGCCCGTGCGAAGGGAGGATCACATGCAAATATCCAACGAACTGCGGGCGATGATCGGACGCCGCCGGCCGGGTTATAGCCTCGAAGCGCCGTTCTATCGGGACAAAGAGGTGTTCGACCTCGATATGGACGTCATATTTGGGCGCCACTGGATCTATGCCGGTGTCGAGCCGGACATTCCAGAGCCCGGAGATTATTTCACGGTGCCGTTGGGCCGTACGTCGATTGTCGTCGTGCGCGACGACGACATGACGATCCGCGCTTTTCACAACGTGTGCCGCCATCGCGGCGCGCGCCTCTGCGACGGCGACAAGGGCAGCGTCGGCAACGTCGTTTGCCCTTATCATCAGTGGACATATGATCTGTCGGGCAAGCTCATTCACACCGAGCACATGGGCGAGGAATTCGATCGCAGCCACTTCAACCTGAAGACGGTGCACGTCGGAAATGTTGCGGGCCTACTGTTCATATGCCTTGCCGACGAGCCGCCAGCTGACTTTGAACAGATGCGCCGGGAAATGGAGCCCTATATTCTCCCGCATCGGATCAGCGACTGCAAAATCGCGTACGAGGAAGATCTCATCGAGAACGGCAATTGGAAGTTCACGATGGAGAACAACCGCGAATGCTATCATTGTAAAGCGAACCACCCCGAGCTTACGGTCTCGCTCTACGAATTCGGCTTTGGCTACCAGCCGTCGCCGGAGAATGCCGAAGAGGTTCACGCGTTTCGCGAGCTGATTGAACGCGAGCATGCACGGTGGGAGTCGTGCGGGCTTCCCTCCGTCGAACTCGAATTCCTCGACAGCCGCGCCACGGCTTTCCGTACAGAGCGGCTGCCGCTCGACAAGGCGGGTGAATCGCAAACGATGAACAGCAAAGTCGCATGCCAGAAATTGCTGGGTGATCTCACGCAACGCAATCTCGGCGGCTTGTCGTTCTGGACCCAGCCGAATTCCTGGCATCATTTCATGAGCGATCACATCGTGACATTCAGCGTGCTGCCGATAGATCCCGAGCGCACGTTGCTTCGAACGAAGTGGCTCGTTCACAAGGACGCGGTCGAAGGCCGTGACTACGATCCGAAGGAGTTGAGCGAAGTATGGCATGCAACTAACAAGCAGGACGGCTCGCTTGTTGAGCGCACGCAAATCGGTTCGCAAAGCGCCGCCTATCAGCCCGGCCCGTATTCGCCTTACACGGAGGAGCTGGTGGAAAAATTCATGTCCTGGTACTTCAAGCGGCTCCGTACGGAAACGGGGCAGGAATCCGCAACCGTCAGCCCATTTGCAGCGAGCGCCTGATCAATCATGAGTGATAAAGGCCGGTCGAGCCGCCTGGGGCCGGAACTTTGGGACGCGACACCCGGCAAGTGGAACGCCGATGAGGACGATACGCTCGTGTGCGCGCACGTGCGCCAGGAGACGCACGACGTCAAAAGCTTCCTGTTCCGCACGCAGTCGCCGCGTCTCTTCCGCTTCCGGCCCGGCCAGTTCATCACGCTTGAACTCGATATCGATGGCGCGGTCGTCAACCGCTGCTACACGATCTCTTCGCCGCCGACGCGGCCCGACACGCTGTCGATAACGGTGAAGCGCCATCCCGGCGGCAAGGTCTCGAACTGGCTGCACGACAATTTAAAGCCGGGTTCGAAGATCAAAGCCCTCGGACCGTCCGGCGACTTCAGCTGCACGCTGCACTCGGGCCCGAAGTACCTGTTCCTCTCGGGCGGTTCAGGTGTGACGCCGTTGATGTCGATGGCGCGCACCCTTTACGAACTGGGCGAAGATCATGATGTCGTCTTCGTCCACAGCGCGCGGTCGCCGCGCGACATCATATTCCGCCACGAGCTGGCGATGATGACCCACGGCACGAGCAACTTTAGAACGGCGTTCGTATGCGAGAAGCAGGGCGAGGCCCGCGACTGGAGCGCGCCGACAGGCTACCTTACGTTGCCGCTTCTGAAGTCGATCGTCCCCGATCTGGCTGAGCGCGAAGTCTTCTGCTGTGGGCCGGAGGCCTACATGGCAAATGTACGTGCCATGCTGAGAGACGCCGCTTTCGATATGGCGCACTACCACGAAGAAAGCTTCTCGTTCGAACGGCAAGGCGTGCCACTCGCCGAATCAACCGCTGCTGCGGCAGGAGCCGAAGCGCCCGGCGCGAGCTTCAAGATCGAATTCACGCGATCGGGTCGCACGATTGATTGCCGGCCGGATCAGTTCATTCTCGATGCGGCGCGGGCCGCCGGAATGCGGCTCCCGTTTTCTTGCAGCAAAGGCGTGTGCGGCACATGCAAAAGCAAGAAGCTTTCGGGTCAGGTAGAGATGAAGCACGGCGGCGGCATTCGCCAACGTGAGATCGACGCGGGCATGATCCTGATTTGCTGCAGCAAGCCGCTCGAGAACGTCACCATCGAAAAGTAATTCGCGATCATCAATCCTTGCGGCGCAAGATAGCCTGCAGAACATCGCGGATGCCGATGGCGCCGACAAAGCGATCCTCGTCGTCGAACAGTGCGACAGGCGCGGTGCCCGACTTGTGCATGGCGAGAATCACGGTTTTCAAGCTTGTGCCGGGCCTCGCCCAATAGACGGGTGAAGAGTCTTCGCTGACGTGCTTTTCGCATTCGCCGCACGTCACCCACGCAGCCTGACGGCCGTTACATTCAGCCGCCTGCACTTTTCCCCCGCCATCGATTTTGAAACGCGTCGTCTTTCGCCGATCAAGCCAAATCCAGTCATCGGCCGTACGCTCGAGGTCGCGCATGTCGCGCATGACGTTCCATGCGGTGAGCACGGACAACGGATTCACATTGGCGATAAAATCGCGGACGTAATCGTCGGCGGGCTGCAGCACGATCTCTTCCGGCGCTCCCGATTGTACGATCCGCCCACCCTCCATGATGGTGATGCGATTGCCGATCTTCAGCGCTTCTTCGAGATCGTGACTGACGAAGATGATCGTCTTCTTGATCGACTTCTGTAGCTGCAAGAGCTCGTCTTGCAACTTGGTACGGATGAGGGGATCGAGCGCAGAGAACGGTTCGTCCATCAACAGGATCGGCGCGTCCGTTGCGAATGCGCGGGCGAGGCCGACGCGCTGCTGCATGCCGCCCGAAAGCTCATGCACATACTTCTCAGCCCATGTGTCGAGTCCGACGAGTTTGAGCTGGCGGTCCACGCGCTCCGTGAGTTCCGCGTGCGGAACGCCGGCGAGTTCGAGACCAAGCCCCACATTCTCCCGCACGGTTCGCCACGGCAGCAGCGCAAACTGCTGGAAGACCATAGCGACCTGTGTCTGTCGCATATGACGGAGCGTAGTGGCGTCACACGAGGCGATGTCCACCATCCGGTCGCCGTCCTTCACGAGGACAGCGCCACGCGACACCTTGTTGAGCCCGTTGACGGCGCGCAACAATGTCGATTTGCCAGAGCCCGAAAGGCCCATCAGGACAGAGATTTCGCCCTCATGCACGGTGAGATTCGCGCCGGCAGCGCCGAGCACTGCGCCAGTCTTGGCGAGGATTTGAGCGCGTGTCGCGCCCGCGTCGACCATGGCCAACGTCTTCGCGACGTCCTTGCCGAATATGATATCGACGTTCTTGAAGTCGACTGCGACGTTCATTTTCGCACTCCCGCTTGGACGGAGAGCGCCCGATCGAGGATGATGGCGAGAATGACGAGCGCGAGACCCGCTTCGATGCCGAGCGGAATGTTGCGGTTGGCGAGAGCCTTATTGACCGGATTGCCGAGGCTCGGTGCACCGATGAGTGTCGCGAAGACGACCATGGAGAGCGAAAGCATAATGCACTGCGTCAGGCCTGCCATGATGGAGGGAAGGGCCGCAGGCAACTCGACTTTCCATAGGAGCTGCCGCTTCGTCGCGCCGAAACTTTCGCCGGCTTCGAGCATCGGTTTCGGAATGGACGTCAGGCCGAGATACGTCATGCGCACAGGCGCCGGCATGGCGAAAATGATCGTTACGATGAGTGCAGGCGCGGCTCCGAGCCCGAACAGAATGAGAATGGGAATGAGATAAACGAACGTCGGCATCGTCTGCATCAGGTCGAGAAGCGGCTGCGCCACCTTCCAGACCCTCGGGTTATGAGCAGCCCATATGCCGAGCGGCACTCCGATGGCCATCGAGAGCGCCGTGGCGGCGACGACGAGAACCAACGTTTGGACGGTTTCTTTCCAAAGACCCTGGTTCAGAATGAAGAGAAAACCGATCAGCACGCCGATGGCGAGCGGTTTGGATCGCCTGAGCCAGTAGGCGAACCCGGCGAGAGCGACGGCAAGAATGACCGGCGGGATTTGCAGAAGGAGAGCGGATGTCCCGTCGACGACCGTCTCGAGGATTCCCGAAATGGCATCGAACAGCCACTGAAAATAGTCCGTCACGAAATCGAACACGGACTTGCCGAACTGGCCTATCGGAATTTTCCAGGCGGCAATCAGCTTCGATACGGGATCCATCGGCGCTCCCCCTGAGCTGAAGCTCATCCCCGTATCGGACGGTCGCTAGATGCGGCCGTCCGGACTTGTCGGGTGGATGTCGTTGCTGAAACTATTTGAGTGCAGCTGCGACGGCAGCCTTGGCGTCGCCCCCATCGAATGTTGTGACGCCTTCAAGCCACGGCGTGGCGGCGTCGGGGTTGGCCTTCAGCCACGTGAGAGCGGTTGCCTTCGGATCGGCGCCGTCCTTCAGAACCGGTCCCATCATCGCGCCTTCCATGGCGAGATTGAACTTGAGGTTGCTGAGGAATTTACCGACGTTAGGACATTCCTTCTCGTAGCCAGCGCGCACGTTGGTGCTGACGGTGGCGGCGCCGAAGCCGCTGTCGCCCATGCCGTCGAGATAGGCGATCTTCATTTCGCCCATGACCGGATGCGGCGTCCAGCCGAGGAACACGATCCACTCGTTCTTCTTCATCGCCTTTTCGGCCTGGGTCAGCATGCCGGCTTCAGAGCTTTCGACGAGCTCGAAGCCCTGCAGGTTGTTTTCCGGCTTGGCGATCATGCCGCTGATGATGCGATTGCCGTCGTTGCCTGCTTCAATGCCGTAAATCTTGCCGCCGAATTTATCCTTATGCGCGCCGAGGTCCTTCAAGCTCTTCACGCCCCCGTCCGCCACGTACTGCGGAACGACGAGGCCATAACCGGCGTCGCTCAGGTTGACGCCGATCGTCTCGACAGATTTGTCGTCGACGTAGGCTTTGATGTCTGCCGTCATGCTCGGCATCCAGTTGCCGAGGAACACGTCGATATCTTTGTTCTTCAATGAAGCGTAGGTCACCGGAACCGACAGCGTTTTGACCTCCGGCGCATACCCGAGGGCTTCGAGAAGGTTCTGAGCGGTCGCGGTCGTGACCTGAATGTCAGTCCAGCCGACATCGGCGAAGCGGACTTTCTTGCAACTCGCGCTTTCTGCGTGTGCCGTGGTTGCGGCCAGACCCAGGGCAAGGGCGACCCCCATCGCGATGCGTGTCATGACAACTCCTGTTGTTGGCGGTACCAGGTGTTACTGACAACAGACCGCCTGTTCGGATCGGAGCATGAGCTGGTGATCCTCCTGCGTTGGCAATCTGTTGAAGGCGTCACCCGAGAGGGGCAACCCCCGAAGCTAAGCACGGCCAATAGCCGTCGATTTCACAATTGCGACGCGATTCTGCGTTTACGCGCCTAACAGGCATCCTTTCACTGGGAATGAAGTTTCTGCACTGCGGGATTTCAAAATCGCGGCCTCCCAGATCGGCGAACTCAGATCGACGGCAGTCGCGCGCGGCTCGTTTCGCGTCTGAGCGCCGGCGATGCGTTGAACTCCGGAGCGTCGGACTTCTGCGGCTGACGTTCGCTTCGTGGCGTGCGCCCGTAAAGAGCGCGATAGGACTTGCTGAAATGGCAGGTCGATTGGAAACCGCAGGAAACGGAGATCTGCGTAATGGACATCTGCGACTGGAGAAGCAATTCGCGCGCACGCCGTAGCCGAAGCTGCAGGTAATATTTCGTCGGCGTCGTATCGAGCGTCTCCTGAAACATCCGCTGAACCTGACGCAGAGACAATCCCGCCAGCTTGGCGAGTTCGACAGCGCTCAATGGCTCCTCGAAGTTGGCTTCCATGAGCGCCGCGATGTCGACCAGTGCGCCGTGGTTAAATCCGAGGCGCGCTGCCAACGGAATATGCTGCCGGTCGTAGCCGTCTCGCACGCGCTCGAGAATGAATTGGTTGGAGATCTCGGCAACGAGCGTCTTGCCGAAGCTGCTGCGCACGAGGGCGAGCATCATGTCGATGGGGGCTATTCCGCCCGTGCAGGTCATGCGATCGCGATCGATGACGAACAGCTCTTCCTGGAATTTTACCCGCGAGTGAAACTCGCGAAGTCCAGCCATATTTTCCCAATGGATCGTGCACTTGTAGCCGTCGAGAAGGCCGGATTTCACGAGTGCATAAGTGCCGGTGCAGAGCCCGCCGAGCACGACCCCGTCACGCGCTATGCGGCGGAGAAGATTGACGACTTTGTCATTGACGAAGTTCGCGACGTTGGTGCCGCCGCAAACGAGCACCATGTCGAGATCGTCCGCGGCGTCGTAAGTGGCGGCGCTCGAATACGACATGCCGTTGCTCGAGGGCACCGGCCGGCCATCGAGTGTCAGAATGGTCCAAGAATAATGGGTTTGGCCGCTTAAGCGGTTGGCCATCCGAAGAACTTCGATCGCGCTTGAGACGGCGATCATTGTGTATTCGTCTAAAGTCAAGAATCCGATCCTGCGGATCGTGCTCAACTTCGTCGGAACTTCGTTCACGTCGCAAAAGCTCCCACGTCAAACGGGAAGGCTAGATTATATCGTGATCGTTGCGTCTGGGGCTTGCCGCTCCCGGCATAAAACCAAGGCGACAAGGTTTGCGAGCAGAACCCCGGTCGCAAATAGTAGCACCAAGTCGCATTTTGACAAGTTCAGATAACGCATTCCGCCGACATTCGATTGGCGCTGACGGAGTTTACCTTCGCTGTCGCCGCCGAAGTCATTTGCGTCGTATCTGAGATAGCTCGGAAAAGGCGCAGGCCGCATAGGAAAGAAAGCTTTGGGAAGCGGCGGAAACGTGCGCACTAAGAGCTTTTACCATGGGCGAGGAACACATCTCGCTCAGCTGAATTCCTAGGCAATTGAGTACTCATGGTGCACGTGCTGCAGAGCTACATCGGGGGCCGGTATACCGCCTCCAAAGCCGCCGAGACTTTCGATAACACGAATCCCGCAACCGGGAAGCTGATCTCGCGGGTTGAAATCGCCCTTGAGCCGGAGGTCGATGCTGCACTGCGTTCGGCCGAGGAAGGATTGAAGCTGTGGTCCGCCATGTCGGGTGCCGAGCGCGGCCGCATTCTGAATAAGGCCGCCCGGATCTTACGCGACCGCAATAACGAACTGGCCCGGCTTGAAGTCCAAGACACTGGCAAACCAATTCAGGAAGCCGAAGCGGTCGATGTCGTGAGCGGCGCCGATTGCATCGAATATTTCGCCGGGGTCGCCGGCTCATTGCGCGGCGAGCAGATCGCGCTGAACAACGCCTTTGTTTATACGCGCCGCGAACCCATCGGCATATGCGTTGGCATCGGCTCGTGGAATTATCCGATCCAGATAGCGTGCTGGAAATCGGCGCCCGCATTGGCTTGCGGCAACGCGATGATCTTCAAGACCTCGGAGCTGACGCCGACGACGTCGGCAAAGCTCGCCGAAATCTACACGGAGGCAGGCGTTCCAGATGGCGTGTTCAACGTCCTGCACGGCGACGCGCGAACGGGAACTCTGCTGACGTCCGACCCGCGTGTCGCCAAGATCTCGCTGACGGGCTCTGTCGGAACGGCGAAGAAAATCCTCGCGGCAGCGGCAGCGTCCTTGAAGCGAACGACGATGGAGCTGAGCGGCAAGTCGGCGCTGCTCGTCTTTCCGGATGCGGATCTGCGCCAGGCCGTATCTGCGGCGATGCTAGGCAATTTCTATACGCAAGGCGAAATCTGCACGAACTGCACCCGCGTCTATGTCCACGAGGACATTCACGACCGCTTCGTCGATATGGTCGTCGAGCGCACGAAGAAGCTCCGCGTCGGCGATCCCTTGGCGCCTGAGACGCAGGTCGGCGCCTTGATCTCGCAAGTGCACATGGATCGCGTCTTGGGCTTCGTCGCGGCGG
Source organism: Hyphomicrobium sp. (assembly GCF_019753045.1). Lineage (GTDB taxonomy): Bacteria > Pseudomonadota > Alphaproteobacteria > Rhizobiales > Hyphomicrobiaceae > Hyphomicrobium_B. Next base: position 312,982 of record NZ_JAIELN010000005.1, on the reverse strand, counting down.
GCCAAAAGGAGGGTGCGCGCCTCCGTTACGGCGGCGAGCGCGTCGACGAGGACGAACTCGCCCGCGGGAATTTCGTACGTCCAGCCGTATTTACCGATTGCACTGACGATATGAGCATCGTCCGCCAGGAGATCTTCGGACCGGTGATGTCGGTTCTGAAGTTCCGCGATGAAGATGATGCCATCACCCGTGCGAACGCGACCCGCTATGGCTTGGCGGCCGGCGTCTTCACGCGAGACCTCGCGCGCGCGCATCGCGTTGCAGCGCGTCTCGAAGCCGGGATCTGCTGGATCAACAACTACAATGTGACTCCGGTCGAGATGCCGTTCGGCGGCATCAAGGAGTCGGGCTTCGGCCATGAGAACGGACAGGCCGCGATCGATCACTACACGCAGTTGAAGAGCGTCTACGTCGAGCTCGGCGACGTCCAATGCCCCTATGAATGAAATGAATACTAGGCTTCACTCGTAAGACCCTGGGGATCTGTCCAGAGATGAGCACCGCCCAAGAGTTCGATTACATCATCGTAGGCGCCGGGTCGGCGGGATGCGTGCTCGCCAATCGCCTGACGGAAGATCAGGACACCCGCGTACTGGTTCTTGAGGCAGGGCCGCAGGACCACAGCATCTTCATCCATATGCCGTCCGCATTCGCCTATCCGCTGGCTGGCACCAAATACAACTGGTGGTACGAGTCCGAGCCGGAACCGTTTCTCGATAACCGGAAGATGTACTGTCCGCGCGGCCGCGTCGTAGGCGGTTCGTCATCGATCAACGGCATGATCTACATTCGCGGGCATGCCTTCGACTATGACGCCTGGGCGCGGCGTCAGGGTCTTCAAGACTGGAGCTATTTCGATTGTCTCCCGTACTTCAAGAAATCCGAGACGCGGCTCAAAGGCGGTGATGCCTATCGCGGCAGCTCCGGACCGCTCTTCGTGACCACCGCACCCTGCACAAATCCGCTTTACGACACATTCGTCGAGGCGGGCCGCCAGGCAGGCTATCCCGTCACCGAAGATATGAACGGCCGCCAGCAGGAAGGCCTCGGCCGGATGGACATGACCGTCTACAAAGGACGGCGTTGGAGTGCTGCGAAAGCTTATCTCCGCCCGGCACAAAAGCGCGGTGGCGTCGAGGTCAAGGCGAAGTCTCTGGTCACGCGCATCCTCTTCGAAGGCAAGCGAGCGGTGGGCGTCGAATATAGCCGGGGTGGCCGTCTTCAGTCCGCCCGCGCCACGCGCGAAGTGATCGTCAGCGGCGGAGCGATCAATTCACCGCAAATCCTGATGCTGTCGGGCATCGGCAATGCCGACGAGTTGAAGAAGTTGGGAATTCCCGTTGTGGAGCACGTGCCCGGCGTCGGAGAGAACCTGCAAGACCATATCGAAGCCTACGTGCAATACGAATGCAAGGAGCCGGTCTCGATTTACAGCGCCAACAATCCGCTGGCGAAACTGAAGATCGGCATCGAATGGATTTTGACGGGGAAGGGACTCGGCGCGACCAACCATTTTGAATCGGGCGGCTTCATTCGCAGCGAGCCCGGCGTCCTCCACCCCGACCTTCAATATCACTTCTTCCCGATGGCAATCAGCTACGACGGCTCGTCCGCCGCGAAGGGACATGGATTTCAGGCGCACATCGGACCGATGCGCCCGACGAGCACCGGATACGTGAAACTCAAATCGTCCGATCCGCGCCAGTACCCGCGCGTGCTCTTCAACTACATGCAGACGGAACAGGACCGCAAAGAAATGCGCGCCGGCATCCGCTTGACGCGCGAGATATTCTCTCAGAAGGCATTTGATCGTTATCGCGGTGATGAGCTGGCTCCAGGCCCGGCGAGCGACAGCGATGCGGATATCGATGCATTCATTCGGGCGAAGGCGGAAAGCGCGTACCATCCGTCGTGCTCGTGCCGAATGGGAACGGACGAAATGGCGGTCGTCGACGGCAAAGCGCGGGTTCACGGCGTCGAGGGTTTACGCGTTGTCGACGCCTCGATCATGCCCGACGTCGTGAGCGGCAATCTGAACGTCCCGACCATCATGATGGCTGAAAAATTGGCCGACGTTATCCGGGGCCGGGCGCCGTTGCCGCGCGAGGAAGTACCGGTGTGGGTCAATCCCAACTACCAGACCAGCCAGCGTTAAGAAATTTCGCTCGGACGGCGGAACGGATCGCCGGACGCGTTCTCTCTAGGATGAATGCCGGATTAAGCTTACCTTCCAAGCCGGAGGTGCGCGATGAGATGGCTGCTTGTCGAGCGAAAACCGGACGTTGTGTACGCGGGCCGGCGTGCCGTTTATCTCGGTCTCAATGACGAGGAAACGAGCGATCCTGCCACGGCCTTGACGTTCCAGACGCGGGAAGCTGCCGAGGCCCACCGCCGGCACCTGAAGCGCCCATATGATTGGGTCACGACGACGGCCGGGAGTTGAGTCCAGTAACTCTGAGGGAACCTCGAACGTTGCGACCGCGTTCCGACGAACGCCAAGGCATGCTATCCTGTTGGCCTGTATTGCGTTCTCGAGGAGTTTAACGATGGCAACCGCGCGGTCCTTCTGGAAAGGACATTTGCGCTTGGCGCTCGTTACCATTCCCATCCGGTTGGTTAGCGCGACCGCATCCGAAGATAAAATCGCCCTGCATCAGGTCGACAAGAAATCGAAGCAGCGTATCCGCTACCAGAAAGTGGCGGGCGAGACAGGAAAGGTCGTGCCGCAGTCCGACATCGTGCAGGGCTATGAGCTTGATGATGGCAACTACGTTCTGTTCGAACCGGATGAGCTCGACAAGCTGAAGCTGTCGACCCGCCACACCGTCGAGTTGACCGAGTTCGTCGAAGCATGCTCGATCGATCCGCTGTACTTCGATAACCCGTATTACGTGCTGCCCGATGGAGACGTCGCCGAGGAAGGCTACCGCATCATCCGCGATGCGCTCCGGGCCACCAAGAAATACGGCGTTGGCCAGTTGACGATGCGAGGGCGCGAGAACCTGATCGCGATGAAGCCGTCCGGCGACGGCTTGATGATCGAAACGCTGCGTTACGCCAGCGAAGTGCGCGACGCCGATGAGATCTTCGACGGGATCGGCAACGAGAAGCTTCGTCCCGAGCTCATCGATATGGCGAAGCAACTCATCAACGAACGTACGCGAAAATTCAATCCGGCCGACTTCAAGAACCATTACGCCGAAGCGCTGCGTAAGCTCGTCAAGGAGAAGGTTGAGGGCGGCCTATCGACCGAAGTTTCCGGGGGCGAGGAACAGCCGTCAGGTGGAACTGTCATCGATTTCATGGAGGCACTCCGCCGCTCCACGGGAAAATCAACATCGAAACCGGCTGCATCGAAAACCAAGACCGCAGCATCCCGTCAAAAGCGCGAGCCTGTGAAGCGAGCTCCCGCAAAGACCCCGAAGAAAAAATCGCGCGCACGCGGATAAGAAGACGCATTGCAACAGACTCGTGTTACGTTGTGTGCGTCGCGAAGTTCGCAGCTCGCTCATATTATCGATCTGCCTGAACGCAGCGCCTTATCAATAAATGTGAGTACAGGAAGCGTTGTTGCCTGATTGCGTTGGCAATTTCAGGAGGTTTCCATGCACCCGATTTTTGCGCTCTGGCTGTGGATGATGATGATTCCACATTTCACCCAGCAGCTGTTTCTGCCGTTCTGACCAGCTTCATTCGACAATGGATTTTATTGCGGGACGGCGAACGTCGGTCGCGGGCTTGTCCTCACGCAGCCCCTTGAAGGCCGCGTGCCGTAACAGCCCGTCGGAGGTCCAGGCGCGGTATTCGATTTGTGCGACAAGCGTGGGCGTCACCCACGTCACGTCTCGCCGCTGCAGGTTCGTGAGCGACGACGAGAAAGAAGGAGCATCGATGCGCATCGGCTTCAACGTGCGCATCAAGCTCGCTGCGGTCTTGTTCGTGTAGCCCGTGCCGACCCGTCCCGCATAGACGAGCCGTTTCTTATCGTAATAACCGACGACGAGCGCACCGACCGCATTGGGTGCGGCCTTGGATTTGAGATATCCAAGGACGACGAACTCATCGACCTGGACGCACTTCGATTTGAGCCAGTCGTCATGACGGCCTGAGCGATAGGGCCGGTCGATGCGTTTTGAAATGATGCCTTCGAGCCCGAGCTTGCAGGCATGCGCGAGCATCTGCGCTCCGTCCGACGCAAGGTGATCGCTGTAGCGGATCTGTCCGGTCTTCGGTTTGCCAGCAAAGAGCGCCTGCAGTGCGGCTTTGCGATCGCCGAGTTTGACGTCGAGCAGGTTCATGCCATCCAGGTAAAGAAGGTCGAAGCAGTGCAGCACGAACTTTTCGCTGCGGCCGCTTTTGAGCGCGTCCGCGAGTGCTGAAAAACTCGAATGACCTGAAGCGTCATCGGCGACGAGTTCTCCGTCGATGATTGCCGAGCCGTCATGAAATTCGGCGAGAAGCTGCGGAAGTCTGCCGAAACGTTCAGTCCAGTCGAGGCCGTTCCGCGTCAGCATGCGCACCGACTGCTTCTCGATGCGCGCCTGAATGCGATAACCGTCGAACTTGATCTCGTGCACCCAGTTGTCGCCGGATGGCGGCTTTGCAACGAGCGTTGCAAGACAAGGCGCCACAAAATCCGGCATAGCTGATTTGATCCCGCCAGCGATCTTCGGCTCGCGAACGGGCCGGCGGCGCTTTGATAGACCCCGCGAAATGTTCGTCTTCGCAGTCACGCGCTCAGGATCCGAGGAGCTTCTTGATCGCGCTCTTGAGCGAGCGATCTGAGGAATCGTAATCCTCCCAGGCGGTCATCTTCTTGAGCAGGGAAGGGACGGTCTGCACCGTGAAGCGCTTGGGGTCGAGCCCTTGTTTGACCTGACGCCAAGTGAGCGGCATCGACACGGTGGCGCCGGGCCGCGCGCGCGGGGACAGGGGCGCCACGGCCGTCGCCATGCGGTCGTTGCGAAGGTAATCGAGAAAAATCCTGCCCGTTCGAAGCTTCTTCGTCATCTTGATGAGATAGTCTTTCGGGCTGTCGGCCGCCATTTGCTGGCAAATGGCCCCGGCGAACGACTTCGCATCGGTCCAGTTCGCAGCGTCGCCGCGATTTGTCTTGAGCGGCGTGACGACGTGAAGGCCTTTGCCGCCGGTCGTCTTGCAAAAGGCGACGAGACCGACCCTCTCGAGCCGCTCGCGAAGTTCATTCGCCGCACCGACGACACGCGAGAATTCGACGTCCGGCGCCGGATCGAGATCGAAGACGAGACGCCCCGCGATATCCGGCTCGAACTCCGCGCAATTCCAGGGATGAAACTCGAGCGCCGCGATCTGCCCAAGCGCGATCAACGCCTCTTCCGAGTTCACCTCGATATAAGGTTCGCGATCTCCCGAAATGCGAACGAGATCGATCTCGGGTGACATGCCCTTCATCGCATGCCGTTGAAAAAACGTTTGGCCGGTTATGCCATCCGGCGCGCGGATCACCGAGCAGGGACGCCCTTTGATATGCTCGAGCATCCACGCGCCGACTGCTTCGAGATAATGCGCGAGATCGAGCTTCGTAACGGCAGAATCCTCGCCCGCGGGCCACAGCACTTTCTCGGGATGCGAAATCGTAATTCCCAAAACGGCGTTCGCCGATGTGCTCTCCGCAGCGGCCGCGGCCTTTTTCGGTCTCGCCGCTTTTCGAACCGGCGTTCGCTTGAGTGGTTTCGACGGTGACGGAGCAGGCTGAGGCTCCGGATCGTCGTCCGACGGTTGATTGGAATTCCAGACGGCATTCGGGCTTGCGGCCGTCCTCCGCCGCGTGATGAAAGGTTCGGGGCCTTTGCCCTGTCCGGCCGCAATCTGCGCCATGGTGCGTTTCGACGCGACCGAGCGGTCCTTCGCAAGTATCGCATCGGCATCGCCGGAATGCGCGCCCTCATCGCGATGCTTGATAAGAAGCCAGTTGTTGCGCTTTCCCCCGAAACGGTCGTTCTTGATTTTGACGAGCACCCAGCTGCCTTTGAGCTTATCGCCGGCCAGGATGAATTTCAGCTCGCCCTTGCGCAGCTGTTCCTCGGGACTTTGATCGCCGACCGGTGCCCAGAACCCGCGGTCCCACAGCATCACCGTTCCGCCGCCGTACTGGCCTTTGGGAATGGTCCCTTCGAAATCACCATAGTCGAGCGGATGGTCCTCGACTTCGACAGCGAGGCGTTTGTCTTTGGGATCGATAGAGGGACCGCGCGTCACCGCCCACGATTTGAATACACCGTCGAGTTCCAGACGAAGATCGTAATGGAGATGCGAGGCGTCGTGCTTCTGGATCACGAAACGAAGATACTTCGCCGGACGGACATTCGCCGAGCCGCTCGGCTCCGCGGTTTTGGTGAAGTCACGCTTGGCGCGATACTCGGAAAGCTTTTTCTTTGCCATTGGAAGGCGTCCCACCCGATGAAGGTCGAAAGTCCGAGGTCGCAAATGTCGTTCAGGCTTGAGTGCTCGAAATTTTAAGTCTCCGGCGTCTCAAGTCAAAGCAAAGCCGCCGGGAGCGTAAAGCTCCCCAGCGGCCTGGGCACCTGGCTTAAAGGCGCCTGACGCACGCTGCTGCATGCGTCTAACCGAAAAACGGTTGCGGAACGCGATTTGTTCCCAAGCGCGGCCGTCACGCCCACGCCGTCATATCGCTATTCAGCAGCTGCTTTTTAAGAAGATCGCGGTTGATGTCGTCGTCGCGGATCGATGCCAGCACCTGCCTGGCCAACCAGTCGCGGCATTCCGGTCCGTGCGGCCCGCTTCGGACGCCGCTCGGAAGCGAGGTCCAGACTTCGTTCAATACGCTTTCAGCCAACGCGAGGTCTTCAGGCCCAAAAACATTGTAAGCGACAGACATGTCAAACCATCCTCCGCGTAAAAATCACTGTGCGCCGCTTCTCGTCTCCTGGAAATCCCTCAAGTACAGTCAAACAAGCACCATGCTGTTACGGAACGGTTTATGTCGATCCGTGTTTTGCAGGCGACTGAGTCTCCGGCGGGTGCTTGACGCGATACACTCGGCTGCGGACTAAGGTGCTTTAGACGCAGTTGGGCGCCTCACTTCCTCCCGTTGCAATGTGCTAAGGTCGGACGGCTAGCCATCTCCGGTTAGTGCTGTCCGGAACTGCAGCATTTACCCACCCGTTACTACAATGGATGTCGTGAGGGCGTCCGTTTGAGAGAGACTTAGGAGCGTTCTAGATGAAGGTAAGAAGCGTTGCTACGCTGGGAGCAATCCTGCTCCTCGCGCTGGGCACGACTGTCGCCGATGCGAGAAGCGGCCACGGCGGTGGCGGCGGAGGAGGCGGAGGGGCCCATTTCAGCGGTGGTGGCGGAGGTGGAGGGGGACCACACTTCGGTGGAGGGGCACCACACTTCGGTAATGGAGGCGGCAATTACCGCGGCGGGAATTTTTCCGGGCGGGCGCATCGCGCTGGTCCGAATTTCGGCGCTGGCAATTTCCGTGGCAACGGACCGCGCGGTCCGCGGATAGGTGATCGCGGCTACCGGAATTTTGCCGGCAATTATCACGGACACGGCGGCCGGCACCATCACCGCCGCGGGCGGTACATCATCGGTTATCCCTACTACTCTTACGGCTATTACGACGGTGGCTACTATGGCTCCGACTGCGGATGGCTGTATCGCAGAGCCATCGAGACGGGAAGTCCGTACTGGTGGCGACGGTATCAGGATTGCGACTACTGATTGTGCATCGCTGAAGATGATGAAGGTTCCGGGCGTCCCGGAACCTTCAACGTATTACCCGGAGGAACATTACGGGCTAGAGGTGCCGGTTCCGGCTGGAGATGTCGGAGCGCGAGCGTCGGGATTTGAGCCCGCGGCGGGATCGTTCGGTGTATTGGTTGACGGACCCGGTTGAACATTTTCATTGGTCGTCGGATCTGCCGGAATGCCGGCCGGGCTCGATACGCCCGTGTCACCACTACTTGCGCCATTAGACGGCGCGGGAGTTACCGGCTGAGTCTTAGTCTGAGGCGTTAGCGGCTGTCCGTTATTATCGTACGTCGCCTGTGCCATGGCACCTGCGGAGCCAGCGCCCAGAAGTGCGATTGTCACGACGGCACCTTTAATAACCTTCATCTAAATCTCCTTTTCTTGTGGACGTTCTCTGTGGGGAAACGGCCTCTCGTCGCCGTTGGTTCCGCGCAAATAACGCGCGATACCCCGATGTTCATCGGGGCGGCTAACCATCGCAACGATCGCGGAATTTGATGACCGACGGCCACAAACTGCGAATAGCCCCATTGGTTCCGCTTAATCCATTTTGTCGCCGCGCGGATTGTGCGATCATTTATTGAGAATCGTGGCTCTTGACGATTTTCCGTCGCAAAGACAGAAAATCGAAACGAGACGGTTCTTCGGCCGAATGACGTGGCGCAATGGTCCCGTGGCTCAATGGATAGAGCGTCGGAATTCGACTCCGAAGGTTGCAGGTTCGAGCCCTGCCGGGATCGCCACGAAATTCATTGCCATCAAATTCATCTCTAAAAAAACTTGATGCGAAAATTGGAACGCGATCGCGCGTTCGCGAGATTGCAATTCAATCCGTCACCTACATTTAACCACGGACCGCATTTCTCAAACTAACTCTAGCGATGAGTCGCGACTGCTTTAGTTTGCGTTCCACCGGGGACTTGAAACAGACAGTAGAGAGTACGTCGTAATGACCATGTCTCTCCGCCCCCCTCATCGTTCGGCGCGCAAAGCAAAGATCCTTGCACTGAGTCTCATCAGCGCCGTGTTCGAGCCTTCACTGACGCGAGCGCAAGATGCGCCCGTTACGCCGCCGCAGCCGCCAATCGTTGAATCCCCAGCCGTCGAATCCGGTGAAACTCCGGAACTTCTGACGGGTACCGCAGCCGTCATCTGCGCGAAGCTCGCAACCAAACCCGCAGCACCGTTTGACGAGAGCGATAGCGCTGCCGTTTCGACGTTTTATCAGGCTCGCCAATGCCGGCCGTTGTGGGTCGATGAGCAGGGGCCGACGCGTGCAGCAACGCTCGTAATGGCAGAGCTGGGCCGTGCTGAGGACTGGGGCCTCAGGGCGTCGGATTTCGAACTCGCCGCAGTAAAGGAGCCGATGATTTCCGGCAGCTGGACTCCAGAGCAGACGGCGCGGGCCGAACTCGAAATCAGCGCTGCCGCCTTGCGATACGCTCACGAAGCCGAGGGCAGCCGCATTTCAGAGCCCGAAAAGCGCCTCTCCGGCTACTTGGATCGCGCGCCCGTCCTCACCGATGCAGCGTCTGTGCTCACGCGTCTGGCCGGCGCGCAAAACCCCGACGAGGCGTTGCGCGCGTTTCAACCGTCGCAGGATCAATTCCTGAAGCTCAAGGCGCTTCTCGCGCGGTTGCGGGGCCACACGCCCGCGAACGAGCCGGATCGCTTCAATATCCCGCGGCGGGGCGCGATGCTCCAGGCCGGCGTGCGCGATGCCGATGTCGCGACGCTGAAGCAGAGATTTGGAATTGCCTCGGATACGGGATCGGAGCAGCTCTACGACGATAAGCTGGCAGCAGCTATCAAACAGTTCCAGGCATCGAAGTCACTTCACGCTGACGGTATCGTCGGGGCGAGCACGCGAGCAAAGCTGTCCGGCGAAGATTTTCAATCGACTCCCGAGAAGATTACGGCCGTCATCGCCAACATGGAAGAATGGCGATGGATGCCGCGCTCGCTCGGCGCGACCAACGTATTCGTCAACATTCCAGCGTTTTCGATCGTCCTTACCGACAACAATAAGCCCGTGTTCGAAGAACGTGTCGTCGTCGGCACGCCGAGCACGCAAACGCCGGTATTCTCGAAGGACATGACGAAGATCGTTCTGCGTCCAAGGTGGAACCTGCCGGACTCGATCAAGATGACGGCTCTGCGAACCGGCCGCTCGATCGAGCGGCAAGGCTACGTCGTCATGCACAACGGCCATGTCATCGACAGCAGCCGCGTGAACTGGTCGAAAGCCAAGCTCAGCAATTACATGATCTATCAGCCGTCGGGCGACGACAACGCGCTCGGCCTCGTCAAGCTGCTCTTTCCGAACAAGCACTCGGTCTATCTCCACGATACGCCCTCGCGATATCTCTTCAACGAACGCGTCCGCCTGTTCAGCCACGGCTGCATGCGCGTGCGAAACCCCCAACGGTTCGCGCAAACAGTCTTCAACATCGACCGTGGACACTCGAGCCCGAACGTTGCCCAGCTCGTCAACAAAGGTCCCATGGACAATCAAATTGCACTGAATACGCCGATCCCCGTCCATGTCGGATACTTTACGACCTGGGTCGCGAACGACGGCACGCCGCAGTTTTTTGAAGATTACTACGGTCACCAGAAACGCATCACGCTGGCGCTCGCCGGGAAGTGGAAAGACATCGACGTCACCCAGGAGCATGTAACGCCCGAGACGCTGGAAACCTCCGCGGTCAAGAAGGTGCACTACCGCTCCGCGCGAAGAGATGAAGACGACGACGACCGCAGGAGGCGTGGCGGCGGCTATGATCGCCGTGGCGGATACGGAAGATACGGGGGCGACATGGGCCTGATGCGCTCTGGCCCCGGTTACTCGTACGGCAACACGGTCGGCGATGTGATCCGCCGGGCGCTCGGATTCTGAGTTGAATTTTAAGTGTAGCCGTTGGGGCTACCGCGCGCTCTCGAGGCGGGCGAACCCTTCGCTGAGATCGTGGATCAGATCTTCGACGGCCTCGAGACCAATGTGGAACCGAAGCGCCGGCCCCGGTCCGCGCCAGCGCGTCGCCGTCCGGTATGAAGTCGGATCGAACGGGATGACGAGGCTTTCGTAGCCGCCCCACGAATAGCCCATGCCGAACAGCTTGAGCCCGTCGAGAAATGCAGCGAGCGCTTTCTCAGGCGCGGGTTTCAGGACGACCGCGAAGAGACCGCTCGCGCCGCTGAAATCACGTTTCCAGATCTCATGACCGGCATCGCCTGGAAGGGCAGGATGCAGAACCCGGTCAACCTCGGGACGGGCAGCCAACCACTCCGCGACCGCGATGCCTGATCGTTGATGCCGCTCGAGACGGACAGCCAGAGTTCTGAGGCCTCGGAGAGCGAGATACGTCTCCTCCGAGCCGGGACACGTGCCGAGCGTTTCCTTGGCGTTGTCGAGATACTTCGCGGCGCGCGCGTTGGCGGTGACCGTGCCCATCATCGCGTCGGCATGACCGACGATGTATTTCGTCGCGGCTTCGAGCGATACGTCGGCGCCGAGCGATAGCGGTTTGCAAAAGAACGGCGTCGCCCAGGTGTTGTCCGCGAGAACCCAGATGTTCTTGACGCGGGCCGCGGCGGCAATTGCCGGAATGTCCGGCATCTCGAACGTCTGCGAGCCCGGCGCTTCGACCAGCACGAGCTTCGTGTTGGGACGGAAAAGCCCGGCGATGTCGTGACCGATGAGCGGATCGTAATACGTCGTCTCGACGCCGAGCTTCTTCAGCATCTTGTCCGCAAACGCGCGGCCCGGCTGATAGACGTTGTCGGGCATCAGGATGTGGTCGCCGCTCTCGGCGAATGCCAGAACCGCGGTCGAAATCGCGGCGAGGCCCGACGCCGTCAGCACTGTCGCCGCGCCGCCTTCGAGATGCGTTATCGCGTCTTCGAGCGCTTTCGTCGTCGGCGTCGCCCGCCGTCCGTACGTGAAGGGCTGCGTCCGCTGCTTGATGGCATCGAGCGTCGGATAGAGTACCGTCGACCCCCGATATACCGGCGTGTTGACAAATCCGTGCTGCTCGAACGGCTTGCGCCCGAGGTGCACGACCTCGGTTTCAGGCTGTTCGCCGCGCTCGGAACTGTCGTCTTTTTTCGCCATTTTCAACTTCTCCGGGCGGTTCGCGTCCTCGTGGCGCAAGTTTCGTTCATGGTCAAGGCCTTGACCATTAGGCGCAGGCGCGGGATGTGTGGCGGGGCGAGCTACACATGGGCGGGCGCGCCCGAGGCCGTTGCTTTCGTCTGTTTGAGGGAAAACGAAGAGACTTCAGTGAAGCATTGGCCGGAAAAGTGCAGATGAGAAGCGTGTCGAGGCTCTGGACGGCAGCGGTTTCGCTCGTTGTCATGGGCGTTGGACTGTCCTCCGAGGCTTGGAGCGCGACGGCCAGCACTGTCGATGCTATTCGTGCCAGGGGCAAGGTCGTTTGTGGCGTTGCCGACCGTGAGCCGGGCTTCAGCGAAGTCAGCACCCGCGGCACCTGGAGCGGGCTCGACGTCGAATTCTGTTCCGCGCTGGCGGCGGCTGTGCTCGGGAACCGGGACGCGGTCAAATATCTCAGTCTCAACCCCGGCGATCGCTTCAAGTCCCTCCAAGACAACGAAATCGACGTGCTGCTCGGCGCCACGACCTGGACGCTCACCCGGGATACGGAACTCGGAGCGCGTTTTACGAGCCCGCTCTACTACGATGGCCAGGGCTTCATCATTCCGCGAAACCATTCGATCGCAAGCGTCCTCGAGCTTTCCGGCGCCTCGGTCTGTGTCCTGGCGGGTTCGAGCGACGAAACGGCGATCGCCGATTTCTTCGGATCGCGAAAGATGCGCTATCAGCGCATCACGTCCGACCGGTGGGATGATTTGGTCAAGACCTATACGAATGGCGGCTGCACGGTCCTGACAGGCGAGGTATCCCTTCTTGCATACGAAAAGAGCCGCATGTCGAGCGGTTCGGATCAGATGCTGCTTCCGGAAATGATCACGAAGGAGCCTTACGGGCCTGCCGTGCGCGTGGGCGACGACGGCTGGTTCGCAGTCGTCCGCTGGACGTTCATGGCGCTCGTCGCCGCAGAAGAACTGAACATATCGAGTTCCAACGTCGATACGATGAAGTCGTCTCCCTCTCACGAGGTGCGCCGCTTTCTCGGTCTCGATGCCGATCTCGGTGCGCCCCTCGGGTTGGCGCGTGATTGGGCCTATCAAGTCGTCAAGCAGGTTGGCAATTATGGCGAGATCTTCGAGCGCACGCTCGGGCAGGGGTCTTCGTTGAAGCTCGATCGTGGCCTCAACAATTTGTGGAGCAAAGGCGGCCTGATGTACGCGGCGCCATTCCGCTGATAGAAATCTGGCCATTGCCGGAAAAATGCACGCGAGCTCGTGAACCACGAGGTTAGTCATGGGCGACAAGGCAACGCTTGAAACACTGTTGAGCGCCGCCGTTTTTCTGATCCCGATCGCGGTCCTTTTCACCCTCATTTTCTTGCTGTTGTCGCGGCGGCGACGGCCGGGCGCGCAATCGTCAGCCGCGCTGCCTCGAGAACCGTCGAATGAGCAGCCGCAAGCTGAACCGCTGCACGCGTTGTCCCTCGAGCCGAAGCCTCAAACACCGCCGCAGCCTGCCCCTGTCGAAAGCGTTGAAACAATTCTCGAGAAAATAGAGACGGCCCTCGCTCGCGACGAAAAGACCGCGCTTTCCGGCCTCTACTACGAATTGGCGGCGGCTCACGCGCGACGGGGTAACGTCGAGGCGCGCATGGCCGCGTTGCGGTCGGCGGCCGGATATGGCGCGCTCCATGGGCCGCCTGGCGCACACGCTGCAGCTCGCTTAGCGCTGGGAGAGGCAGCACATAGCGCAGGCGACCTGACCACGGCTTGCGAACAGTGGCAAATGGCGCGCACGGCATATCTTCAAGCGGGCGAGGCGGAACATCACGCGCGCATCGAAAAGCGGATGCGGGAAAACGGCTGCCCGACGGATTGGGTTCTCACTGATTTTTGAAATCGAGCGTCGTGCCACCTTGCTCGGTCGGTATGATCGTCGTTGCGCCAGTGGAAGACGGCTGGCCACGCTGGTCATGCGACACCGACATCATGACCTCGACGCTGACGATGTCGCCGTCTTTGATCTGGAAGGCCTTCTGGAAAATATGTCCCCCGGAAGAGGCCGTCACTTCATATTTCCCGGGCGCCAACACATGCGTCGGCAGCGCGCCGACGCTCTCCTTGATCGTTTCGCCGTCCTCGGTCTGTATCGTCCAGCGCGTGTCGGGCATCGCTTCGCCGCCGGACCGCGTGACGAGCTTGAACGTCGCCTTGCCGCCTGAATGTGTGACAGTCGTCTCCGTCAGCTTGCCCGCCTCGACGGTGATATCCGTTTCGATTTTTGCGTTGGCATCGCCATAAAGCGAAACGACACGGTAGATGCCGGAATTGAGCCGGATGATAAGGTTCGGCTTCGCACCCGTGATTACGGCCGAATGGCTTTCGAATTGGTCGCGATCGTCGGCAAAAATGGAATAGGTGACCAAACCGGCCGGAGCTGGCTTCCCGCCGATCAGTGCCGAAAGCCGAAAGCCGCCCGCGTTCAGTACGAACGCTTCGAACGGCGGACCGTCGGCTGCCTTGACGACGATCTTGCGGGTCAGATTGGCCCGTCCGAAAGCGGCGTTGACGGTGTATTCGCCGGGATTGAGCCTGAGGAACGGACTAGCCTCATGTGACTCCATGAGCAGCTTCGATTTCCCCGACTGACCCGCCGATTGAAAAACCCGCCACACCAGTCCTTGATCGATCTGCTGGCCGTCGCCCGTCAGTAACGCGACGAGCTTGACGCCCGGACCTTTCGCGGCCTTGCCGCGCTCGACGGTGGTGGTGTTCTTGCGCTTCTCGATCGATGGACCCCACGGACCGGTCGGCGGCCCGTCAGGGATCGGCTCTTCCGCGAACGAAGGCGTCGCGCCGAAGATCGACAGAAGCACGACGAGGAGCAGAGCCGCAGCGCCGCCGATAAATCCGCGCCGTTGTTGCTGCCCAACTCGCGATCCGCATGATGTCACTGACGCTTCGGTCATCCTGGTCCGATCTCGATCTTCTGGCTTTCACCGGCGCGTACTTCGAATGAAGCCTGCCCGTGCTTGCCGCGCGCATCGAAGCGCACCGTGTAACGGCCGGGAGCCAAAAGCGCTGTCGCCTCCGTGCCGGTGGCACGCCATGTCGGCATACCGCTCTCGTCGGCGACTTCCCAATAGACGTCGCCGGCAGGCAGCGCCTCGCCCGCGGGCGGAGCGAAGTTCACCTCTCCGGCTGCGATGTCGATGATTGCGTTCGCGGGCTTCCGAGCCTCTATGACAACTTCTTTCGTCGCCGAGATGTGTGAGACGACGAGTGACGCGGTGATCCGGTAACGTCCCGGCGACAGGTCGAGCGAGAGATCCGGCCCCATCGCGCGTGCGATACCTGTGCGATCGCCGTCGATGCGGTCGACACGGTAGAAAATGTTCTGATCGGCCTTTGCGGGCGCGCCTGCGACGAGAGCCGAGATCTTGAGGGGCGTGAGGGCGAGTTCCAGCGTTTCGCTCACCGTTTGCCCGGCGCCGACGGCGATGCGCTTGCGAACGTCGCCGCTCTTCGAGCGCGCGCTGACATAGTAGGTGCCCTCGGGAAGGGTGAAACTCGCGTTCGGACTACGCGAGCGCGCGACCTCGCGGCGGCCGTCCGGGCTTTCGGGATCGTCTGCGGAAACAGCGAACAGAACGTCCGGAATGCTGGCGCCGTCCGCCGCGGCCGCGGTGAGATCGAGACGTCCTGTTCCGAGCGAGATGTCGAGCGGCTTGGCGTCTCCGGCAGCGAGTTGAAGGGATTGCGACGAGCGCGCCGCGCCGTCGACAACCGTCAGCGTGTAGGTGTCGGGCTGGAGATAGAGATCGAGCGCGCCATTGCTCGCGATCGCGACCGGCTTGTCGCCGATGGAGACGGTCAAAACGGCGTTGGGAGATGGATTGCCGCCTTTGCTCGAAGTCACGCGCGCGACGAGATGCGCGGCGTTGAACGGCACGATGATGCTTTGCTTGTCTCCATCGGCGATCGTGAGATCCTGACGCGCCATGAGCGAGCCGAGTTCGGCCTCGACCTCGTAGTTGCCGGCCGCGAGCTTGGCGGTGATGTCCTGACCTTCCGATTGGACCAGTGGTGTCTTCTCGCCACCCTTATAAATGCGCCATTTGACCGGAACTGTGAGAAGCGCGCCACCGTCGGCAAGTGCAGCGGAAGCGCGGAGCGATGCGCCCTCGGGCGGCGGCGGGGCCATCGGTTTGCCGTCGCCGGGATTGGGAGCGCCCGCAATCGGCGCGCCCGGCGTTAAAATGGCGAGCCGCGTCGCCTCGTCGATCGCCGCGGTGAGACCGTTTGAATCCACGATGTCGTAGTAACGGCCGCCCGTTGCCTCGGCGATGCACGCCATGCGCGGCCGTTCGTGGGCGGGAATGCCGATGCCTATGACTTGAACGGCGACACCCGGCGACGTCTTTGCAAACCCGGCGGCGACGGCGCACGCATCTTGCCGGCAATTGTCCGCACCATCTCCGATGAAGACGATCTGCGCCGGACGCGATTGTCCGATTGCGGTCATGGCAACCGTGAGTGCGGAGGTGAGTGGACCGGGGCCCCGCGGATTGAGCTTGGCGATTGGATCGAGAACGGCTTGGCGAGGACTGTCGGGTCCGGCGATCAATTCCACGTCGTTGCAGTCGCCGCGGCGGCGGTGCCCAAATGAAACGAGGCCCAGCCGCGTCGAATTCGGCACGGCGAGCAGGCTGCCGAGTTTCTCGCGCACGATATCGATCTTGGCGCGGTTATCGGGCGGCAGCCGCGCCCACATCGATCCCGACCCATCGAGCACGACCATCGCTGTCGGCGCGTCGCTGCTGAACGCTGATCCGGACGCGATCAAAGGAACCGCCGCCACGGCAGCCGCGACAAATTTCAAAAAAACCCGGCGCATTTTATCTCCACGCCCATTTTTCGCTCATTGTGTCGATTCTGACTGTAATGGGCCGCTTGTAACAGGCCGGAGCCTCGTATAGCGAGACGGACACGAATAAGTACGGAACATGACATGAATCCCGCTATTTTTGAATTTCTTGCGGCAAGACGGTCAGTGAAGCCGGATAGGCTCGCCGCACCGGGACCGAACGCCGAGGAACTGCAGAAAATCCTCACGACCGGCGCGCGCGTTCCCGACCACAAGAAGCTCTCGCCCTGGCGCTTTATTGTTTTCGAAGGCGACGCCCGCAAGGCAGCCGGCGAAATCTTCGCCAAAGCCTGTGAGAAAGAAGATCGTCAGGCGCCGTCGCCGATCCGCCTCGAAACCGAGCGCGGTCGGTTCCTTCGCTCGCCCGTCGTCGTCGCCGTCGTGTCAGCCGTGAAGCCGAAGCCCGGCGCACCGGAATGGGAGCAGGTCCTGTCCGTCGGCGCGCTCTGCTTCAACCTCTGTCTCGTGGCGAATGCGCTCGGTTTCGGCACGTCTTGGATCAGCGAGTGGATTGCCTATAGCCCGACCGTGCGCGAGGCGCTGGGCCTTGCCGAAAACGAGAAGATCGCTGGCTTCATCTACATCGGCACGCCGATGGAGAAGCCTGAAGAGCGCGAACGCCCGAACATCGACGCGCTTGTCCGCCACTGGCCGACGTCGGAAGCGGGTTAACAACCTGTTAACCACAACGTGCGACCGTTGGGAAATACGCGTTAGCGATCCTGATTCGTGGCGGCGGGATCAGCACCGCCATGCCCGAAGAACGGGATGCAGCACTTGACCAAATCATGGCCCTCCGCCGGTGCTCCGAGGCACCTGTAGGAGGGCCAGTCGGTTTTTGGGGCCGGTCTGCGCCCGGCGGCCGGCTCGCGGAACGCGAGTCGCCTGGCGCCACTAAAAATTGCCCGGCGGCCGGCTCGCGGAACGCGAGAGCCTGGCGCAAGCAAAAAACTAAAACCTGAACTGCTCGGTCAGGATGCGCTCCTCGAGCCCATGTTCGCGGTCGAACATCATGAAAAGCTCGATGGCGCGGGCCTGCTCGATTTCGACTTTCACCACGTGGCGGGTCTCGAAGTGATCGGCCACGGCGCTGACCGGCCGCTTCTCCTCCTCGAGAACGGTGATTGTAATGTGCACCCGGTTGGGGACGAGGGCGCCGCGCCAGCGCCTCGGCCGAAAAGGGCTGATGGGCGTTACCGCCAGAAGCTGTGACTTGATCGGCAGAATGGGTCCGTGCGCCGACAGATTGTAGGCGGTCGAACCGGCAGGCGTCGAAACCAGAACCCCGTCGCAAATCAACTCTTCGAGCCGCACCTTGCCATCGATGGCGATCTGCAACTTGGCGGCCTGATAGCGCTGGCGAAAGAGCGAGATCTCGTTGATCGCCAAGCTCTTGTGCGCCTTCCCCGCCGAGTCGGTCGCGATCATCGACAGCGGGTGAATGCGGCTAATCTCGGCAGCCTGCAGCCGCTCGATCAGATTGTCTTCCTTATAGTCGTTCATAAGGAAGCCGACCGAACCCCGGTTCATCCCGTAAATAGGAATCTTGTCGTTGATGAAACGGTGTAGCGTCTGCAACATGAAGCCGTCACCGCCGAGCGCGACGATGGCATCGGCTTCGTTGGGTTCGGTCTCGCCGTAACGCTTGATCAACGCCGCCTGTGCTTCGATCGCCTCGGGAACCTCGCTCGCGACGAAGGCGATGCGTTCGAACTTGTGCTTTTCTTTCGGCATCTAGGCCCTTGGGTTCATGAGGGGTCGCGCAACAAGGCAGGGAAGCTCGCCCAAGTGTCGACAAACGACAAGCCCCCCTCGCGGGATATCGGAGAGGAGCCCCGGGCGCCAGCCGGCGATGTGGTGATGATTTATGCCACGTTCCCGGACCGGTCCGCGGCCTTGGCGCTGGGCCGGGACCTGGTCGAGCAGGGTCTGGCCGGGTGCATCAACGTGCTGCCCGCGATGACGTCGATCTATGTCTGGAAGGGCGAAACGGAAACCGCCGAAGAGGCCGTGTTGATCGCCAAGCTCTCCCGCCAGGGGGCCGATCGCGCCGTCGCGCATATCGTCGCCAATCATCCCTACGAGACGCCCGCGGTCCTCGTCGTTCCGGTGGTCGGAGGAAGTTCCGATTATCTGAACTGGGTCATCAGCGGCACGCGTCCGTGACGACCCGCATCGGGCGCGATCAATAGATGCCGCCGAGCGACTGCATGATATTGTAGCGCATGGTCCCGGGCCTGGGATCGCCACGCCGGCCCCGCCCCGATGAAGCATATTTTCGTCTCGGCCGATTTTCGTCATAGGACCGCCGGGAGGACTTGGACTTCACGGCACGCGCATTCGCGTCATCATCCTCGATGGCGATGGGAGCCGCGTTGGTGTCCCCACGCGCGTCGGCAGAGAGATCATCCGTATCTCCGCTCTCGCCAAGCGCTGCAACTTTCGGAGAGAGATCGGCTGCCGCATCGCTCGTCGGCGGGAGGAGTGTCATGATCTTCCATCCCTGAGAGGCCGGCGCGGCACTGGCAGCGGCACCGTTCGGCGGAGGCAGCGGCGCAGCCTCGACGGGGGCAGCTCCGATCGACATCCGCCCCGGCGGCAGCTCCGGGCGTGGCGCAGCTGGAATCTCCGCGACCTTCTCATTCTGAAGCCAGGGAAGCTTTTCAGGCTCCGCCGTCACTGTCGGCTCGTTATTGCCGGAGAGACGCGCCGCGGCCAGTCTGCGCTCCTCGAGGCGCTTGGATCGCTTCGTCGCCTGAGCGACGACCGCGCGCGGCACGCAACGGCCGCCGTCGGCGATCTGGCCAGCAGGACATTCGGCGGAGCACACGAGGTCATGGTGGCTCTGCACGAGGGCGAGCAACACGTAATCGGGATTGTCGGTTGGAAGCGTGGCGTTGGCGCGATCCATGAATGCCGCCATGGCGCGTCGCGTCGACCCGTTCCATGCGCCGGTAATCTCTCCCTCATAGCAGCCGACGCGTTTCAACTCGCGCTGCAGATCGCTCGCCAGTTCGGCCCGCGTTTCGGGATCGCCGGGCTCTGCTGACTTGAGAGGTGTCGAGACGGCACGCGACGTCACCACGGTGGTCCACGTTGCGGGCTTCTGCGGAGAGGCAACCGAAACACGGGCGCCTTCGTCGGGGATCACCTCATGAAATACGGGAGACGCGGCCGAAAAAATCCTGCTTCCGCCATCGCTCCGATAGTCACGGTCCGGCGCCGCCGAGATGCGCGTGACTTCGGTGAGGTCTGCGGTGTGATCGGATGCCGGAAAAAGATAGCTGTATGTAACGAGCAGGGAAGTCGCCGTCAGCAACAGCACTCCACCGAGACGCGGCATGGCGCAAACTCCACTCAACTCTACTGCACGTAGCCTGCGCCGGTAACGCCGGGTGCGAAGCTTCTCACGTACGCGATGGAGAATGCATCGCCGGCAAGACTTGGTAAACGGGAATCACGAGCACCCCATGGTGGCGCCGTGGAGCGTCCCAAAAGCCTCACCCGGTTGTTGCGCCCGAACGTCGCTTTGCACGGATCGTCCGCCACATTTCAGCCGTGCATAAGCCTCGGGCGACCGGTGCAAAACCTCTTGATAACCGGAGTTTTTCAACCGCTGGCGGCGCTTCGAATGCTCAGGCTGAGACCATCGCGGAGCTCCGGTACTCGAATACTAGAATTCTGATTCTTCTCGCGATTCGATGATTCCCATCACGGTCCGACTCAGTTACGCGTGAAGGAGAGGGGAGTTTAATTGCGTAGTTTTCCACCCTCGGCCTGTCTTGAGGATAAGAATTATCCACCTCTGATTTCTTGCGGCGAAATCGTGGCGATACTTTGAGGCAGCGTTGAGAGTGGCAGCTCTGGTTTGCTTGGTTGCGCGGTCTCCGCGTCGCTCGTCTGCCGATGTCATGGGGATGACATCGGAGCTCACAGCCGATCGAAGAGGACATCATTTGCAGCCATGCCCGTTGTGCGTTCCGGAGCCTGGTCGGCGCCTCCCTCGGGCGCAAGGACCACAAGACGAAGTGGCCGGTATTGTATTCGCGTAACCGAACCGGCCTTCACAGGAGAGGGCACACGATGAGACACGTTTTAGGCGTGTTGGGTGTTCTAGCAGCAGGCGTATTGCTCGCCGTATCAGCTGCTATGAACTGGCGTTTTGGCTTCAGTCTCGGAAGAACCGAGCTGGACGGCCAAATCTACGGCGCAGCATCTGCTGCGGCCGACTGCATGAAAGCACTGGTACCGTTTTTCTTCTTTGCCGCAGTTCGAAATAGAATCTGGTCGCAGGCGGCTGCGTCGGCGCTTGTCTGGGTGGTCGTGACGGCCTACTCGATGACATCTGCGCTCGGACACGCAGCGTTGAACCGCTTCGATTCGACCGGGCAGCGTGCTCAGGAAGCTCAAACCTATCAAGATTTGAGAGGTGAGCTGAAGCGTGCGCAGGAGCAGGCCGGATGGATCCCTCAGCATCGACCCTTCGAGGCGGTGCAGAGCCAGATCGACGGCATGAAAATGCAGAAGGCCTGGCAATGGTCGGACGGCTGTAAGAACGTCAATTCGAAAACCGAACGGACATTCTGCCAACAGTTGACGGCTCTCGACTCCGAGCTTGCGTCCGCAAGCGCGGCGAAGCAGGCCGAAGCCCGTATCGCCGAACTCACGGCGAAGGTCGATGCTACCGCAGGTTCGCCTGCTCTCTCCGAAGCTGATCCGCAAGCCAAGGTTCTGACCGAACTTGCGAACGCGTTCTTCCCGAACATCAAGATGGAAAACGTTCAGATGGCGTTGACGTTGTTCGTCGCGCTGCTGCTCGAGATCGGATCTGGGTTCGGGATGTACGTCGCATTCAGCCAGTGGCGTCTGTATGATCGCCAGCCAATGCCTGTCACGCCCAGAATGGCGCTGACGGAGGAAAGCACCGCTGCGGCAGCGGTGGCGGTTCCGGTGCTCACACCGATTACCGTTGAAACGAAAAAGCCGCGTTCTGGCGCCAACGACAACCGGTCGATCGAGATCCCTCTCGAAGCACCCGTTGCCTCGACGCCCGCAATCGAAGCTCAACCCGCTGAAGTGCATCAGGTTGAGACCAAGGTTGCAGAAAGCCGCAGCACGATGCCCGTCAGGCGTCTTGCCCCGGAAACCAACACTGAACGTTTCTACAAGGAGAACATCGAGGTCCGTGATGGATCAAGCGTTACGGCTACTGAACTCTACGAGGATTATTGTTCATGGTGTGAATCTAAGAACAAGGAACCCGCAGCACTTCCGAGCTTTGCAAGAGAATTTGCAGACCTTGGCGTGAAGAAGGAAAAGGTAGCCGGCCGAGTGCGCTACATCGGTATCGCACTGAAGTCCGACATGGTTCTCGAGGAGGCTATGAAACCGCCTCTCTTCGGCACTGTTGCAGCCTAGCGCTGCTTCGTGAATGTGAGGCCCGCCTCGGCGGGCCTTTTTTCTTGCAAGTTTCCAACTTTCGACGGCCCGCTCAATGCGGGCCTTTTTTTTGTTTCGCGGACTGCGGTTGAACGGCTCGCCCTCCGGCGGGTCTTTTGCTTTTTAGAGGCAGGCGTCCGCCGCCTTTCACTTTTTCGAGTTGTGCAATGTTGTGATCGTCGCCCCGGGTGTTCCCTCCTGGCGCTTGTCAGGACGGTGTGAAACACTCCAGCGTACACGCCGCAGGTCGAATGCGACGCGCCCTCCAACACTTGAGAGGTCTGCCATGCCCAAAGGCCAACAGCGTTCGAATAAGGAAATCCGCAAGCCTAAGAAGAGCGCCGCTGCGAAACCGCAGCCCTCGACGAGCTCCGTAACCGCGACGTTTGCGAAATCGCAGAAGAGCGGAAAACACTGACCCGCCGATCCAAGTTTTCGAAAAGGGCCTGCTGCAAGCGGGCCCTTTTTATTTTGCGCTGAACGCCGCGACTAGACACGACCGGACGGCTGACAATCACAACACCGGGTCGCCGCTAGGCGCAGCCGGCCACCTTCACCGCAAACGCGTAGTTGAACGCGGTATCCTTCAGCCCGTCGAACCGTCCCGAAGCGCCACCGTGGCCCGCGCCCATGTTGGTCTTGAGAAGCACGAGGTTGTCGCTTGTGTTGAGCTGGCGGAGCTTCGCGATCCACTTCGCTGGCTCCCAATATGTCACGCGCGGATCGGTGAGGCCGGCGAGAGCGAGAATGTGCGGATAGCCCTTCGCCTCGACATTGTCGTAGGGCGAGTAGCTGCGGATATAGTCGAAGTCCTCCTTGCTCGCGAGCGGATTGCCCCACTCGGGCCACTCGGGCGGCGTAAGCGGCAGATCCTTGTCGAGCATCGTGTTCAAAACGTCAACGAACGGCACGTCGGCGATGATCGCGAGGAAAAGGTCGGGGGCCATATTGGCGATCGCGCCCATCAGCATCCCGCCAGCGGATCCGCCGTTGGCGACGATCCGGCCACGCTGCGTGAAGCCTTCCGAAATCAGATGTTCGCCGGCAGCGATGAAGTCGGTGAAAGTATTCTTCTTCTTCTTCATCTTGCCGTCGGTGTACCAGCGATAGCCCTTGTCCTTGCCGCCGCGAATGTGCGCGATCGCAAAGATGAAACCCCGGTCGACGAGCGACAGCCGTCCCGTCGAGAACGACGCCGGCATGGCAATGCCATAGGCGCCGTATCCGTAAAGAAAAAGCGGCGCCGAGCCGTCGAGCGGTGTCGTCTTTTTGTAGAGCAAGGTTACGGGAACGAGTTCGCCGTCCTTAGCCGGTGCGAGCAGCCGCCGCGTCACGTACTCTGACGGATTGTGCCCGCTCGGAATTTCCTGCCGCTTGCGCAACGTCCGCTCGCGGGTCGCCATGTCGTAGTCGTAGGTCTCCGCCGGCGTCGTCATCGACGAATAGGTGAAGCGGATCCGCGTCGTATCGAACTCGTATCCCGAACTCAGCCCGAGCGCATAAGCTTCTTCGTCGAATGCGATCGTATGCTCGCCGCTGTAATCGAGAAATTCATCGTCACCAGGCTTCAGCGGCGTGACGACGATGCGCGGCAGGCTCTCTTCGCGTTCGAGACGCGTCATGAAGTTCTGAAATACGCTGACGTCGATGATCAGGCGCCCGGGCTTGTGCGAGACGATTTCCCGCCAGTTCGCTTCCCCCGGATTTTCGACGGGCGCCGTGACGATGCGGAAATCTTCTGCGCCTTCCGAATTCGTCGCGATGATAAGCTTCGCGCCGTGATGTTCGACGTTGTATTGGTGTCCGACGCGCCGGGCGGCAACGAGCCTCGGAGCTGCGTCTGCCCTCTCGGCATCGATGAGCCGCACTTCGCTCGTCTCGTGATCGTGGATGTCGATGAGGATGAACTTCCGCGATTGCGTCGACGACAATCCGACGAAGAAGCCGGAATCGGGTTCGGCGTAAACGAGCTTGTCTTCCGAGGCCGGTGTTCCGAGCGCGTGACTGTAGACAAAGAGCGGCCGCTGATGCTCGTCGACCTTGATGTAGAAGAGCGTCTTCCCGTCGCTCGACCACTCGAGGCCGCCGTGGGTATCGGGGATTTCGTCCGCGAGATCCTGGCCCGTCGTGAGATCGCGGACGCGGACCGTGTAAAGCTCTGAGCCCTTGTCGTCGATCGCATAGGCGAAGAGCTTATGATCGCCGGAGTGGGCCGTGGCGCCGAGATCCCAATAGCCCTTCCCCTCGGATTCCTTGTTGCCGTCGAGAAGCACTTCCGGCTCGTCCACCGAACCGCCGCGGGGGATACGGCAGAGCTGCGCGTACTGCCCGCCTTTGACGAAGCGCGGGAAGTATTCGTAGGGGCCGTCGGGCTGCGGAACCTGCCGGTCGTCTTCCTTGAGACGCGCCTTCATTTCCTGGAACAAGGTGGCTTGCAGCGCGTCCGTGTCGGCAAGCATCGCCTTCGTGTAGGCGTTCTCGGCTTCGAGATGCGACCGGATGTTCGCGGCAAGAGTGTCGGGCTTGCGCATGACCTCCTGCCAGTTGGCCGCGCGAAGCCAGCCGTAGTCGTCGCTGACGGAAACGCCGTGGTGCGTCGCGACCGTCGTCACGCGCTCCGCGACCGGCGGGCGCGGCTGGGCCGCAGCCTCGTCTTTGATCGCAGCAGGCGTCTTCGTTTGGCCGGTCATGGGGTGCGGACCTTTTTTGGTGAAGGGAACGGATTTGGCTTCTTCTTGACCGGCCGCGCCCGCGCGTCAACGCGCGAACATGACGGAGTAATGATCAAATGAAGATGGGGGATCGCCAAGCATTAGCGATGTCGTAATCTAAACAGAGGCCGAGATTGACAGGGAAGTCGTCCTGTAGTCAAAGCTTTCGCAAGTGAAATGGAGTTGATCTCCTAGTCTTTTAAGTGGTTTTGAGATCCGCGACGGGCTTTGCCAGTAACGGTTATGCAGGGCAAAGGCGGGATGTGGACATGGATGGGCGTGCGGTGCCGGATTCTCGGTCGCCAGAGGAAGCGGAAGTCAAACGAATGGAAAGTTCAGCCTCCCCCGAACTCGTGACGATCACGGCGACGATCGTCGCCGCCTACGTCAGCAACAATTCGATCTCGTCAACCGAACTGCCGGGTTTGATTGCTGAAACCCACGCCGCTTTGAGCCGGGCCGCGGGCCGCACCGTTCCGCAGGAGCGGGAAGAGGCGAAGCCGAAGGTCGCGGTGAAGAAATCGGTCATGCCGGATTTCATCATCTGCCTCGAAGATGGCAAGAAGTTCAAATCGCTGAAGCGTCATTTGCGGACGCACTACAACTTGTCGCCGGAAGAGTACCGCGAGAAGTGGGGCCTGCCGCCTGACTATCCGATGGTCGCGCCGAATTATGCCAATGCGCGCTCCCAACTCGCCAAGAAGATGGGCCTTGGCACCCGCAGGGAGAAGTAGCGGCACGCGCCGGGAAAAATAGCGGTCATCGAAAATATCAGCTTGTGCTGTCGAAGGACTGGCGCCGGCCGATGACGCGGCAACTATCGTTTATGAGTTAATTGTTCCACGCCGCCGCGAACACGATTTCCGATTTCGGAAAGTTCGAGCGCGACGAGCGATCGGCGTTCCTCCTTGAGCAAGTGATTGAGGCGAGCGTGACGCGCAACGTCGTATGCCGCGTTGCATGCGAGCCCGCGCCGCCGCTCCTTTCTGATCTCGCGCTCGATGAGGGCGACCAGCTTTTTCCTCCCTTCTGTGCTTCGGTCAGCGAGATCTTTTGGCCAGGCCGGTAAGAGCTGCGAAGCGTCGGGTGCACAATTGGACTCTGAATTGCGATGACGCCCGCGCCGCGTATTTCTAGGCGCTCTGGTGTCTCGTATCGAAACGCGATTTTGCATGCCGCGGACTGTGCGGCGGTCGCGAGATGCGGGGATATCTTTCTGAGATTGCTATCCCGTTAGGGTGAATACGAGCGGCCACAAAAAACTTATCCCCGCGATGTGACCGGGCCGTATCCTCCTCATGCAATGGAACAGATAGCGTCTTCAGTTCTGACTCGGAACATCGTCGGAGCTACCGCCGAGGATGGCAGCATCGATGGCTCGATACTCGGACCACGCGTACGCTTGATCTTGCGCGGCTCGGCGTCGCCTTCGCCTGTGCAGCAAGATCAGTCCACGTCCAATCTTAATCTCACGCAGGGCGAACATCGCCACCGCTGCGCGCGCCTCGCGATCGATGTTGCGATTTCGAACGTTTTTGGCGTCGGTTCGGAAGGACTTTGGCACGGTACGCGCGGCGTCAAAGACGTTGCAGAGGCGCGGCAGGTGGCCATGTATCTCGCTCACGTCTGTTGCCGCATGACGCTGACCGAGGTCGGAGCCATGTTCGGCCGCGACCGGACGACGGTCGCTCATGCCTGCCTCAAAGTCGAATGCCGGCGCGACAATCCAGCGTTCGATCGCGCGCTCGACGTGCTCGGATGGGCATTGCCCACGCTGGTGATGCACGAAGTTCGCTCCGGCGCCGAGAAATCTTCCCTCCACACCAAGGATCAGTAATGCAAGTAAGATCGTCTCGCGCTCGCAGTGTTTCGCAGAGTGCGGAGCATCAAGCGCCCGAACGCAATCTCGCGGAAAGCCCGCTTGCGTGGCTCGCGCGGCGCAAGGACAAGGACGGTCAGCCGATGCTCACCGATGCCGAGTTCGATGCAGGCGAAAAACTCCGCGCCGATTTCTGGTTTGCGCAAATGACCCCGCGCGTCACGACCAACTGGTCGTCGTTCCTGAGTGGGGGAGGCGGCACCAGAGGCGCGCCGGACATCGGGCCGGATATTCGTGATTCAGTTATAGCGGCGCACGAGCGGGTCAAACGCGCGCTCGCAGCAGTCGGCCCCGACCTCGCCGGAGTTTTGATCGACGTCTGCTGCCATTTGAAGGGGCTCGAAGCGAGCGAGAAGGCGAGCGGCTGGCCGCAACGGTCCGGCAAGATCATTCTGCAAATCGCGCTACGCCAGCTCGCCCGGCATTACGGAATGCTTCCTCCGCCGCCGGAGGCGAATGATCACAGACCGGTGCGCGTAAGGCATTGGGGCGCGAGCGACTACCGCCCCGCGATTGATCCAGACCAAGTCTGAGCCCAGATCCGGGCGAAGTCTCGAACGTGGGCCGAAGTTAAGCCGCGAGCATCTCGGTCGCGTCCGAGCGGATGCGCTTCACCATCGAGGCGAGCCCGTTCGAACGTTGCGGAGTGAGATGCTCCTTGAGCCCGAGGCTCGCGAAAATGCCTTCAGCGTCGGTCTTCAGGATCTCGTCGAGCGTCTTGCCCCGGTAGATGATGAAGAGAAGGGCAATTAGGCCCTGGACGATGTGAGCGTCGCTCATGCCCTGCATTTCGAGCTTGTCGCCGGAACTCGGCGCACCCGGTGAGCCCACGCGCTCGGTCGCCAGCCAAACCTGGCTCGCGCAGCCGCGGACCTTGTTGGCGTCAGTTCGAAGGGCGTCCGGGAACGGCGGGAGCGCGCGGCCGAGCTCAATGACATAGCGATAACGATCCTCCCAATCGTCGAGGAGCGCGAAATCGGCGCGAATGTCGTCGAGTGTCATCGGGAAAGTCCAGCCTGCAACCCGCTTAATCGGGCATTCACAATACACTTAGGTATGTGGGCCGGTCGAGGGCAAGGCCGTACGCGCTTGGGGCCCAACCCAATCGCGTGAACTCAATCGCCTAAGTGTTTCTTAAACGCCGCTCTTGTGGCTGTTCTTGCCGCGCCAGTCCGGCATTTTGTCGACCGGCGTCAGAGTGCCGCTCTCCCGCTCCAGGACAGCAGGTGCAACCCGGCCTTTGCTCTCGTCGAGGTTCAAGTTCGTGTTGGCGAGGCTCGAAGCCTCCCGCTCGCGGATCATGTCGTAGGCGAGCTTGGCGCCGAACTCGGCTTTGGCAACGAACAATGACCAATATTCCGAACCTTTCGCGCATGCCGCAGCGTTGCGGTCGCAGAATGTGACGACCCATTCCGCCGTCGACCCGGCGCGCTCGTAAAGACGCTGCTGCTGTTCCCGGTCGGACGGAAGCAGCGCGACGGCGACCGCCGCAAACGTAGCAATACGCAACAAACCCATAGCTCAAACTTTCCCATCTGCGGCCGAAACGCGCTCGGCCGTTGAACGGATTGGCAGTGAAGGCTCTTACCCTCGCTCAATGGATACCAGCCCCGGCTCAAGGTCACGCTAGTTTGTGCAATGCAATTCGAACCGTTTTTGCTTCAAGTTTTAGATAAATTGGATGAGCTCCACGGCTCAGAAATTCCCGACGGTTAAGCAGGTCTTAACGGCTGACTCGCCATACTTCGAGCTTGGGGAACGAGCAACGGGCGTCAGCATGACCGAGAGGGATATTAAGCTCGCAGCTGTCATATCGCTGCTGGCGACGACGAGCGTGGCTTTGAACATGTTCGTCTTCCAGAACACCGCCAAGACGAGCGCCATCGAAACGGGTGGCATCGTGACGGATCGCACCTCGTGGGTCGATGGGCCGGGCATTGCGCTTGGACCGACGTCGCCGGGTCCCGCAGCCGAGCAGCCCGCATCCGACGGCGTTTTGCCGCCGGCGCCTTTGGGCCAAAGCGACGATGCCAACCGCGCGGAACTTACGAAGGGCATACAACGCGAACTCGGCAACATCCGTTACGAGCCCGGCCAGCCCGACGGCGTTTTGGGAATGGTCACGCGCGCCGCGATCTTCGCATATGAGTACGACAACGGCCTCGTGTTGACGGGCGAACCGAGCGAACAGCTTTTGAGCCAACTGATCCTCGGTTCATCGTCGATGTCGCCGAGCGCGGCGCGGCCCGGCAAGACGATGACGGCGGATGGCGAAAGTCTCGTACGCTCCGTCAAGCAGCAGCTCGCGACGCTTGGCTATCAGACGGGCGTTCCGGGTTCCGCGATGACGCCCGAGTTCGCGCGTGCCGTCCGCGAGTTCGAGACCGACCAGAAGCTGAAAGTCACCGGCCGCATATCGGGTCCTTTGATGAGCCGGTTGATCCGTCTGCAGGGCGAGCCGAAGGCGCGGCGCGAGGCGATTGCGAAGGCGGCGAAGCACTAGGGATTTCCGGGTGCTTGCTGATAACGTACCGACATGCGCCTCAAAACCGAAATCTGGGTCAAAGCCTATCTGCGTCGTTGCCAATTCAATGGCGCCCACGCCGTCGTGGTCCGCCACGGCGACGACGATGCGGGAGCAGTGTTCATCAAGATCGTTCGTCCCGATCAAACCGCGGCAGTTTTCTCTCCCGCGCCGGCCGGGCTCGATGACGCCGACGTCGACCGGCGCTGGGTCGCACGTTTCAAGCAGGACTTCGTGCCGGAGGCAGACGCCGAGAAGCTCTTAAAGCGCGAAGCCGAATTCGACAGCGACGTCTGGATCGTCGAGATCGAGGACCGCGAAGGGCGGCACTTTCTCGGCGACGAATTGATGAGCTAGCAACGCTACCGGACGTTCAGGATTTCGTTTTACCGTCCGTTAAGAACTCCCGGACTCTACTTCATTGATTGCGATGATTCTGGCGGCAGCAGCGCATTTACGCCACTCTTCAGTACACAGACAGTAATGCGTCCCGTTCCCGTGGCGGGAGCCTTCAAGGCGAGGAGTGCCGCACGGCGTGGGCAAGGGCTCGCGCCAGGGGGACGAATGGCAACGATCATTGCATTCAAGACCGCACCGAAACCGACAACAGCCTCGGTGCTCGCGGCATACGGAGCAGGCCAATCCGCCGAAATCGTATTTTTCCCGGGCGTGCGCTACGAACGTCACGGCGAGGAACGGGCGGACAAACCGAAGAAGCCGCGGCAGAGCCGTCGCGACACGCTCGACCTCGACTCCGATACCAAATCATAAAGGCTTGGCGCCCGTCGCGTGCGGCCGGCTCCCCGCTGGGGAGTCGCACGCGACCATCAAAAATTCATCGCGTGCGGCCGGCTCCCCGCTGGGGAGTCGCACGCGACCATCAAGGACTCTTCACGCGCCGCCTGCAGTGCACGACGCCTTCGAGAGAACCGCCTGTTCGTCTGCGCGGTAAGGATCGCCCTTGTCGGGAGCGCGAACGACGATCAATCCTTTTTCAGCGGCGATCGACTGCTGCGTATCGACCGCTTCTGGCGTGATGCCGGCTTTCGTGGAACTCGTTTGCGGCAGCCCGAGAAAGCGATCGTCGGCGGGTACGATGGACAGATCGACCGTCGTCTCCCGGTCCGCTGAGGCGGCGGCGAAATAAAGATTGTGCCCGTCGGGCGCGTAGATGCCGATCGTCCAGCCGAGATCGGGAAGCAGCGCACGAACGCGTATCGTCGTATCGCCAGTATCGAACAGACAGAACGCATAGTGCTCGTCGGGCGCTAGGAAAGGCAGCGGCTGGTGCTGCGGCGTCACGGCGGAGGCGATCGTCATCTGATTTTTCGGCAAAGAGCGCGCAAGTCGAGAATAGGCCGATCCGCGCGCATCGTTGACCGCCATGAACGTCGCGATGAGATGCACGATCCCCGCAACCAGCAGGAAGATCGCGAGAAGCCGGAAGTCGAAGCGCTGAAGCAATCTCACGAGCATCCCTCCCGCGTGATGACGGGCAAATGCTTGTTCCGCTCCGCGCGTTCTTCGGCCGAAAGACCGGTCGCCGGGTCGAGCACTGTCAGCACGAGTACAAGACGTCCGGCGCCGCTCGTCGGCAGCCAGTTGCCGGGCCGCGCGTCCCGGCCGAGCGTGACGACGAACGTGCCGTTTGGATTGGGGGCGATCGTGTCGGCCGTGAACTCGTAGCGGTCGGCGTCATTGCTGATGAGATTGCCGCGAGCATCGAACACGGCGAGACTCCACCATAAGCCGCGCATGTTCGCGCCTTCGACGACGTAGTTGCACGACGAATGGAGCCGCGCCCCTTGCGAATCCGTGCGCGCTTCGAAAGTGCCGGCACTGTCGGCTGAAATCCTGAGCTTGCCCGTCGTGACGACGTGGGCCTTGGTGTAGGGGTCGGCGCTCTCGCGGCCGATGTCGCGCCACTGTTGCCAGGGCCCGTACATATCCGTCGACAGCGGCGAGCCGCGCGCAACCATGTACCGGCTCGACCAGACGCCGACGGTCACGGCGAGGACGATCGTCAGAATGAGACCGATCGCGCGCAGCAGGATCCCGAAGATCGTGCGCATCACGCTGAGGCGCGAACCCGGCGATATCGCTGCTGGCTCAAGTTCGACCGATGCCAAGTCCGTGGCTTCCTGTTTCAATGGGCAGCTGCTGGGGCCGGCGACTTCGTTGGCGATGCCGCGGGCGACGTTGCTGCCGGAACTGAAAGATCGTCGCGAGATGTGTCAAGCAACGTCGCGCGCCGGTCGGTCTTCGGAGCCTCCGGCCGTGTCGCAGGCTGCGGCGCCTCCTGCTTCGGATCGATGGGCGACGTTGGAGCATGCGATGGTCCGGACGCGGCTGCAGGCGCCGCCTCCGCTTGGCCGTTCGCCTTGCGAAGCGCCGCGACGAGAACCTTGAGAGCATCGCGCGTCTTCGACGGCAGGACGGCCTGCGTCTTCGTCGCGTCCGCAGCAAGTTGCGCCGGCTCGAGCCCGGCCGCAACTTGCTGCGCTCTGATCTCGGCGAGACGCTTCTGCTCCTCCACCTGACGCGGATGCGGGGCGAGACCCGGAATGGTCGGAATATTCATGTCGGTGTGCGCAACCGTCATCAGGTCACGCCAGATCGGCGCCGCCTGATGGCCGCCCGTGACGCCCGAGCGCATCGGCCGGTTGTCGTCGTTGCCGAGCCAGACGCCCGCGACGTATTTGCCGGTGAAGCCCATGAACCACGCGTCCTTGGGACCGGTAGAGGTGCCGGTCTTACCCGCGACGTTGGTGAAATCGAGATTGGCCATGCCGCCCGTCCCTTCGGTCACCACGCGGTTGAGCATGACGTTCATCTCTTCAGCGACGTGCCGCGACACGACCTGCCGCGGGGGCGGTTCGTCGCGTTCGCGCGAATAGAGAAGATCGCCCTTCGATGTCGTGATGTCGAGAATGCCGTAGGGCTTGGCGAGCTTGCCGCCGTTCGCGAACGTCGCGACGCCGCCGGTGTGCTCGAGAACGGTGACGCCGCCGTCGCCGAGCGCCATCGAGCAGGTTTTCTTGACGCCCTCGATGCCGACACGCTTGGTCATCTCGACGACCTTTTCCCGGCCGACGACGAACGACAGCTCTGCCGCAACCGTGTTCAACGATTTGGCCAGCGCCATCCAGAGCGGGATCCGCGCGCCCGAGCCGCCGCCGCCGCCGTAGTTCGACGGTGACCAGTTTCCGCAGGAACGCGACGCGTCCCTGACGATGGTCTCCGGCGTGAAGCCGTTCTCCATCGCGGTCGCGTAAACGTAGATCTTGAACGACGAGCCCGGCTGGCGCTTGGCGTGGGTTGCTCGATTGAATTGACTTTCGCCGTAGTCAGGCCCGCCGACGATCGCCCGGACCTTTCCATCCGTCTCCATCAGAACGATCGCGCCCGAAGTAAAGTGAAGGTCGCGACCTTCCTTGCGCAGAGCCGCAGCGAGAGCCTCTTCGGCCTGCCGTTGCAGCGTCAGATCGACCGTCGTTCGCGCCGTCAGCACGAACTGGTTTTTGCCGTCGGCGAGGCGTTGGACTTCTTCGAACGCCCAATCGAGATACCAATCTGGGCTCGTCGAGGTCCGCGCTTCGACGATTTTCGCCGGGTTCATGCGCGCCGAATGCACTTGGCCGGCGGTATAATATTTGGCCTCGACCATGTTATCGAGAACCTGGTTGGTGCGGGCGCGCGATGCCGCAAGATCGACGAGCGGCGAGTACTTCGTCGGCGCCTTGAAGAGGCCGGCGAGCACGGCTGCTTCCGACATGTTGATGTCGCGAACGGACTTGCCGAAGTAGTATTGCGACGCCGCTTCGACGCCGAAGGTGCCGCCGCCCATATAGGCGCGATCGAAATAGAGCTTCAGGATCTCCCGCTTCGAGTAGCGGCTCTCGAGAAGGAACGAGAGGAACAGCTCCTTGATCTTTCGCTGCAGCGAGCGCTCCGACGACAGGAACAGGTTCTTCGCAAGCTGCTGCGTCAGCGTCGAGCCGCCCTGCACGACCTCGTTCGCCTGCACGTTGGTGACGAGCGCGCGCATCGTGCCGAGAACGTCGATGCCGTAGTGCTCGAAGAAGCGCCGGTCTTCCGTCGAGAGAGTCGCCTTGATCAGGACGTCGGGGATATCTTCGAGCGGCACCGCGTCGTTATGGAGAATGCCGCGGCGGCCGATCTCGTTACCGTTGACGTCGAGGAATTTGACGGCGTAGCGCCCGGTCAGAAATTTGCTCTCGTCGAATTCCTCGAACGCGGGAAGCGCGAGCCCATAAAGGACGACGAAGCCGCCGAACAGCATCGTCAGGCTTTCGGAGGCGAATTCATTGAGGAGGCGACGCCAGCCGACGAGCTGGAAGCGGGCAAAGTAGCTCGATCCGGCATTCCAGTAGTCTTTGACGCGCGACCATGCTTCCCCGAGCGCAGAATTGATCTGCGAATCGAGCCTAAGCCAGTCGATGAAGCGGTCGCGGCCGCCCTGTCTATGAAACCAGTCGTTCAAGAAACGGCCACCCTAACGACGTCGCTCTTGTCACGCGTGAGACGTGGGCTTAAGCCCTCAACAGCGAGAGTCTTTCTTGCAACAACAATCGCGACGCTTCCAGTAGGACGCGCCGCTTAAACCGAATTGCCGACGTTACACGGCGTAAGTCGACGAAATTGTGGTTATCGCGACTGAACCGACAATGGAAGAGCAAGACTTGATGTTGGACGGCAACGATCCACCGTTCTGGCGCACGAAGACCCTCGAAGAGATGAACCGCGACGAGTGGGAAGCTCTGTGCGACGGCTGCGGGCGCTGCTGCCTGGTCAAGCTCGAGGACGAGGATACGGCCGAGGTCTACCTGACGCGCCTGTCGTGCGCACAGCTCGACGTCCGGACCTGCCGCTGCAAGGACTATCCCAATCGCTTCAAGAAGATGCCGGATTGTCTTGAGATCGATATTGCACGCGCGCGCGAACTTTCCTGGCTGCCGAAAACCTGCGCCTACCGCCTCATCGGCGAGGGGCAAGACCTGATGTGGTGGCACCCGCTGGTTTCAGGTTCTCCCGACACGGTGCATCAGGCCGGTGTTTCCGTCCGCAGCTTCGCCATGAGCGAACGTCGCGTCAAAGAAGAGAATTATTGGAAATACATCATTCCTGACGACGGACCTGAAGGAGGCTCCAAGCCCGAGCGGAAACGCCGTCCTTCGGGTGCCAGCGAACTCCCTCCCGAAACCACCGAATAGCGGCAGCGAAAAGATTTTGCGGGCGTGATTGTCATCCCCGTCGTGCCGGCGGAGGCCGGCACCTAGTCAAGCTTCAACACAACAGCAGATGGGGTTGGCCCGGCGCTGACCGCGAGCGCGAATGCGCTGCACTTTGCCTGGATCCCGGCCTTCGCCGGGAGGACGGTGGTGGGTCGTCCCCTCTCCCCATTTCTTCAATGGGGAGAGGGCTAGGGTGAGGGGCAGCCTCACGATCAACGAATGTGCTGCCCCTCACCCCGACCCTCTCCCCGCTTGCGGGGAGAGGGGGGAGTCAGGAGCCGTCATTCGCGCCGCAGGCGCATGACGGAGTGCATTCTGAACGGAGAAACTTATCCTCGCTCTGAGAAAGTCGACTATCATCGGAAAGTTTGCGCCTAGATCTGCGATAATATATAGAAAAATCAGAGACTTACGCCATTTCTGTCGTTGACAGCGTAACGCTCTTCGAGTAGGTTTCTGTATAACGCGGAAAGTGTGAGAGGCCACCGGGACAGGCCTCAGGGCTCTACGTCCACGCTCCGCAGCAATAACCACCGAAATTCCAAAAAGGCAGTGTGCATGGCGGCGGCATCGATCGTGCGGCGAACGACTTCGCGCGTTCTCACGACAAAGGTGGCCGCAACGAACGACGACGATCCGGCGGACGAAAAGCCGAAGGCGAAGCGTCCGGCCACGAAGGGCGCGAACGCATCGAAAACGAAATCTGCCGCGAACGACGCGGTCGCGAAACCCGCGCGCACCGTTCCGGCTCGGAAGGCGGCGACAAGCACGCGCGCCAAGCTGCCCGCGACGGGAATGCGAGCAAAGCCGCCCACGACGCGAATGCGAGCAAAGCCTAACGTCCTCGTGCAGCGCGTCTACAACACGATCGATGGCGAGCTGACGAAGCTCGAGAAGCAAAAAGGTCTGACGTCGCAGGATCGCGAGCGAGCGTCCCGCGCCCTGTCGCAGATGGTCAATGCACTGGAGAAAGCAGTTGAGATGCAACGCGTGATGACGAAGCGGAAGCCAACGGGAGGTGACGCCAAGAGCAAGGAGGCGCTCGCCCATGCGGAAAACCTACGCCGCGAAATTGCGGAACGTCTTGAACGCCTCAATCACAAACGGTCGTCTCAGCGAAATCCTGAATGAGCTGAGCGCGGACGAACTCGAGTTCATCTCTCACGATTGGGAACTTTGGGCACGCGACGAGCAACTCGCGCCAGTATTGATTGCGCAAGACTCGCGCAACAAGCCCGCGCCTTGCGGCCGGCTCCCCGCAGGGGAGTCGCAAGGCGCAATCAAAAGCTGGCGAGTCTGGCTGCTGCTCGGTGGTCGCGGATCGGGAAAGACGCGGGCAGGCGCCGAGTGGGTGAGGTCACTCGCACTTTCTTCCGAGACGGACGAAGCAACATCCCCGCTCACGGCGGCCGGCTCGCGGAACGCGAGTCGCCGTGAGCAACCAAGAATCGCACTGGTGGGCAAAACGCTGGCCGACGTACGCAACGTCATGATCGAAGGCCAGTCGGGACTGCTCGCGATTCATCCGGCAAAAGAGCGGCCGCTGTTCGAACCCTCGAAGCGCCGCCTGACGTGGCCGAATGGCGCGGTCGCGGAACTGTTCTCGGCGGATGAAGCCGAAGCGCTGCGCGGCCCGCAGTTCACGGCCGCCTGGTGCGATGAGCTTGCGAAATGGCGCGGAGCGGAAAGGGCGTGGGACATGTTGCAATTCGCGCTGCGGCTCGGCGAAGCGCCGCGCGTGTGCGTGACGACGACGCCGCGCGCGACGAAGCTATTGAAACAGATCATTGCCGATGAGGCGACCGTGACCGTCAATCTCGCGACAGCCGACAACGCGACGAACCTCGCACCGACGTTCCTTGCCGAGATGACGCGCCGCTACGCAGGCTCCGCAATCGGCCGCCAGGAATTGCTCGGCGAAATTGTCGAAGACCCGAGTGACGGACTTTGGCGCCGCCACTGGATCGAGGAAGCGCGCGTCGAAAACGCGCCCGAGATGCAACGCGTCGTCGTCGCGCTCGATCCGCCGGTGACGGCATTCGCGGTGTCGTGATGATCCCGGGTTCCGGCGAGTTCGTCTACGCGACGGAACCCGTGCACCAAACCTTCGACGACGGCGTTTCGCAGTCGGAGAACGTTCATCAGTTGGTCGGCCCGACCGACTGGCAGGTTTCGCTCGATCAACTCGAAGCGGCATTGCCGAACGCGAAGTCGGTGTCGCTTGTCGTCAGCTGGTTTGGAACGGACCTCCGCGCGGGCGCGTGTAAGATCATGCCGGGGGTCGAAACCCGCCATAAACGGACCGCACCATTGAGCTGGTCCGTTGCCGGCGAAACGCGCAGCACAGCTCATCTCATCAGCATGCGCGACGGCAACGCAGCCTATGGCGGCACGCCTTCCGACCAGACGGTCATCGCCGCCATTCGCGATATGAAAGCGCGCGGATTGGACGTGACGCTGACGCCGTTCGTTCTGATGGATGTTCCGGCGGGCAACAGCCTTCCTGATCCCTACGGCGGCGAGAGCCAGCCGGCATATCCGTGGCGCGGACGAATTGCGTGTCATCCGGCGCCCGGCCAATCGGGAACGCCCGACAAGACGTCTGCCGCCGCGACGCAAATCGCAAGTTTCGTCGGCTCAGCCGCGCGATCTGACTTTTCCATCGCTGGCACAAGCGTGCACTACGCGGGACCGGACGAATGGTCGTACCGGCGCATGATCCTGCATCAGGCGCATCTCGCGAAAGCGGCTGGCGGCGTCGACGCTTTCGTTATCGGCACGGAGTTGCGCGGTCTGACGTGCGTCCGGTCGAGCGCCAATGCGTATCCATTCGTCACAGCGCTGATCGCGCTTGCCGATGACGTGAAAGCGATCCTTGGAGCTGGAACGAAGGTCCTATACGCTGCGGACTGGACGGAATACTTCGGCCATCAGCCGGCGGACGGTTCGGGCGACGTTTATTTCCACCTCGATCCGCTATGGTCGGCGTCGAGCATCGACGCCATCGGCATCGACATTTATTGGCCGCTCGCCGATTGGCGCGATGGCCGCGATCATCTCGACGCGGTCGCAGGCGCAACCTCGATCTACGATCAGGCGTATCTCCGTTCGAACGTCCACGGCGGCGAAGGCTTCGATTGGTATTACGCGTCAAGCGAAGATCGCGATGCGCAAGTTCGCACCCCGATAACCGATGGATCCGGAAAGCCGTGGGTCTTTCGCTACAAGGATATTCTCTCGTGGTGGACCAACGCGCACTACAATCGCCCCGCAGGCGTCGAAAGCGCGTCGGCGACGGGCTGGGTGCCGCAATCGAAGCCGTTCTGGTTCATGGAGATCGGCTGTCCCGCGGTCGACAATGGTGCGAACCAGCCGAATGTCTTCGTCGATCCGAAGAGTTCGGAATCGGCGCTTCCCTATTATTCGCGCGGAATCCGCGATGACCTGATGCAGGCGCGTCATCGCCAGGCGCTCACGGACGCTTTCGATTGGACGAAGCCGGGCTACGTCGAAGGATGCAATCCGGTATCGACGGTCAACGGCAAGCGCATGGTCGATCTCGATCGCATACATGTTTATTGCTGGGACGCGCGGCCCTATCCGGCATTTCCGGACGCGACCACCTATTGGGGCGACAGCGAAAACTGGCAGCTCGGACATTGGCTCAACGGCCGTCTCGGCGGCGCGGCGCTCGATGATGTCGTCTCGACCATCCTGCGCGATCAGGGCTTCGCAGATTTCGACGCATCCGCGCTTGCCGGCACCGTGCCGGGCTACGTCATCGACCGGACGATGGCAGCGCGCGATGCGATACAGCCGCTGGAACTCGCGTACTTTTTCGACAGCATCGAAAGCAACGGCAAGATTGTGTTTCGCCATCGCGGCCGCGCCGCGCCTGCAATGGCGCTCGCCCAGGATGCGCTCGTCGAAGAAAGCGTGGGCGACGCGCTGTACGAGATGACGCGCGCGCAGGAAACTGACCTTCCTGCCTCCGCCAAGCTCCGCTACATCTCAGGCGTCGACGATTATCCGCAGGCCGTCGCCGAAGCGCGGCGCCTGACAGGAGCGAGCGGGCGCGTCGCGGAAGCCGATCTCCCGATCGTGCTCGACGACAGCCTCGCCGGAGCGATTGCCGAGAGCTGGCTTTACGAAACGTGGGCGACGCGGGAATCCGCAACCTTCAAACTGGCGCCGTCGATGCTCGCGCTCGAACCCGGAGATCTCGTCTCGGTCGACATCGGCGGACGAAGCCGGCTGCTGCGACTGACCAATATTTCGGAGCACGGGGTTCGCGACATACGAGCGTTGAGCATCGATCCGGGCGTTTACGATCAGATCGACGTCGCGCCGCGCGCTGCCTCCGAGCCTGCACCAGTTCAGATCGGCTCGCCGGCCGTTGCGTTGATGGATCTGCCGCAGTGGAACGCCGCTGCCGATGCGGCGGCCGGATACGTCGCCGCGATGCAGAGGCCGTGGCCCGGCAGCGTTGTAGCGTTCGCGTCTCCGCAGGAGACGGGATATCAGCTTAAGGCGAT
This sequence comes from Hyphomicrobium sp., assembly GCF_019753045.1. Taxonomy (GTDB): domain Bacteria; phylum Pseudomonadota; class Alphaproteobacteria; order Rhizobiales; family Hyphomicrobiaceae; genus Hyphomicrobium_B. The sequence continues at coordinate 273,844 of NZ_JAIELN010000005.1, read as the reverse complement.
CGCTGGTGCGCCAGCAACGCTCGGCGTGACGCTTGACGAGCTCCCGCCGGGGCCCGAGGGACGCATCGATCACCGGGCGTCCGTCCGTGTGCGCCTGACGAGCGGAACGCTTTCTTCCGTCGATCGGGTTGGGATGCTGGCGGGTGCCAACCTCGCGGCGCTTCGCAACGCGAGTGGCAATTGGGAAATCGTACAGTTCCAAACCGCCGAACTCGTTGATGTGCAAACGTATCGCATCGGTGGACTTCTCCGTGGCCAGTTCGGAACTGAAGGTGCGATGGACGACGCGCTTCCAGCCGGTGCGCAATTCGTTCTGCTCGACGGTGCGGTGACATCCGTGCCGCTCAGGGAGAGCGAACAGAAGGTATCGCTCAATTGGCGCTATGGACCCGGCAACCGCGATATCGGCGACGCGTCGTACGTCACGGAGCCGTTCGCCTACCACGCGCTTGGGCTTCGGCCGTTGTCGCCAGTCCATGTCAGAGGCGTGCGCACGCCAGACGACCTAGGCATTTCTTGGATTCGGCGCACGCGGAGCGGCGGCGATAACTGGGAGCTGCCCGAAGTGCCGCTCGGCGAAGAAAGCGAAAGCTACGAGGTCGACATTCTCGACGGCGGGGCGGTGAAGCGCACGCTCCGAGCGCCGTCGCCAAGCATTGTTTATTCGAGTGCAGATCAAATCGCCGACTTCGGCGGCGTGCAGCCGAGCGTGTCGGTCAAGGTCTATCAGACAAACGTAATCTTCGGCCGGGGCGCTCCTCGCGCGGCCACTGTTTAGCAAGGCGAAAAGCATATGGATCAACCGGCGTGGCTCGCGGCCGCGTGGGCCGAATTCGGCGTGCGCGAAATTCCGGGCAAGGAGAATTCTTCCGAAATCCTCCGCTACTTCCGCGAAGCTGGCGACATAAAGGTCGAAAGCGAAGAGACGCCGTGGTGCGCCGCGTTTGCCGGCGCCATGCTGAAGCGGGCCGGATGCCAGGGTACCGGATCGCTCATGGCACGGTCGTATCTCGACTGGGGAATTGGTCTCGATGAGCCGCGCTTTGGCGCGCTCGCCGTTTTGGCGCGGGGCGACGATCCGACCGCCGGACACGTCGGCTTTCTGATCGGCTCGGCGGCGAACAAGCTCTACCTCCTCGGCGGCAACCAGGGCGACGCGGTGACGGTCTCAGCCTTCGATGCCTCGCGCCTTCTCGGCTTCCGCTGGCCGGACGCTGAAACCGAGGCTGAAAGCGCGACGGCCGACAACGGCATCTTCGCGAAGGCGCTCGCCCACGTCCTCGAAATGGAGGGCGGCTTTTCGAACGATCCGTACGATCCCGGCGGCCCGACCAATCGCGGCGTAACGCTCGAAGTCTACGCCAACTTCAAAGGCCAGACGGTCGACGCCGGCTCGCGCCCGCGGCTCATTTCGGAGTTGAAGTCGATCCCGGATGCCGTCGTCGAGGCCATCTATCGCCGCCGGTATTTCGATCCTGCTCAGTGTGCAGCGTTCACGGCGCCGCTGGCGCTGATGCACTTCGATGCCGCCGTAAACCACGGCGTCGGCGCCGCGACCCGGATGCTGCAGCAGGTCGTGAACGTGACTGTCGACGGCGAGATCGGCCCCGAGACGCTCTCGGCAATTGGCAGCCGAAGACTGACGGATCTGATCGACGACTACGCGGAAATCCGGCGCACCCGGTACCGGGCGCTCCCGCATTTTTGGCGCTTCGGACGGGGTTGGCTGAAACGCGTCGACGCGACATTGGCCCTCGGAAAATCCTGGGGCGCGGCCGACGGCATCACCCGCGGGCTTTTGGAGCCGGCACAAATCGCAAAAGGAGAATCCAGCATGAGCAAAGAAGCGACGACAGCGCCGATGGTCGATGATACGGCGAAATGGTGGGCCCAATCGAGGACGCTTTGGGGAACGCTGATTACCGCCGCGGCGACCGTGCTTCCCGTCATCGCCCCGGCGATCGGTGTGAGCCTGCCCGCCGATCTCATTCAGACTTTCGGCAATCAGGCGGTGACCGCCGTTCAGGCGCTCGCCGGCTTGTTCGGGACGGCGCTGGCGATCTACGGCCGGTTCAAGGCGTCATCGGTCCTCAGCCTACGAAAGAGTTGAATAATATCAGGGGCCCATCCTTAACGGCCTCCCGTATTCATCGGCGGTTCAACGCGCTATGTTAGACCGTCGGTTTTCCGGAAGAATGCGGATGGTCAATTCGGGTAGAGCGGTGGCAGTGGCGACAGCGGCAGTGGTACTACTGCCGTGCGGCGCCTTGCGCGCCGACGACTGCCTGACCGACTGGGGCATGGCCGGCCAGATTGTCCGCCGGGAAAACCTGATAACCGTCGAGGAGGTATCGCGCTCGTTGGCAGCAGATGGTATCGGCAAGCTCGTAAAGACCACGCTGTGCCGTACGGAAGCCGGATATTTTTATCGTCTGGTCATCAGAAGTCCGACGGGACAGCTTAGAACGACCGTTATGACAGCGAGGGGCCGGTAGTCGGTCCGTCGTTGCGGGGATGGAAATCTCTCGTCGAGATCTCCGAGCGTCCGCAAGTCTTGTAGGAGGGGGAGGGGACTACCGTGCGAGCGCTCGTCGTCGAAGATGACAAGGACCTGAATCGTCAGCTTTCGGCGGCTCTGGAAGACGCAGGCTTCGCCGTCGATACGGCAGCAGACGGAGAGGAAGGCTACTTCCTCGGCGATACCGAGCCGTATGATATCGTCATTCTCGACATTGGCCTGCCCAAGATGGATGGCATTTCTGTCCTCGAGCAGTGGCGGCGCAGCGATCGCAAGATGCCCGTCATCATTCTGACCGCTCGCGACCGCTGGAGCGACAAGGTCGCTGGAATGGATGCCGGCGCCGACGACTATCTCGCCAAGCCCTTCCACATGGAAGAGTTGCTGGCGCGGGTTCGGGCTCAGGTCCGTCGGGCGTCAGGCCATGCAAAATCGGAAATCGAATGCGGACCGGTTCGTCTCGACACCAAATCGGCGCGCGTGACCTGCGAGGGCTTGCCCGTCAAGTTGACCTCGCACGAATTTCGGCTGCTGGCCTATTTGATGCACCACAACGGCCGCGTGGTTTCGCGGACCGAACTGGTCGAACATCTCTACGATCAGGATTTTGATCGCGATTCGAACACGATCGAAGTATTTATCGGCCGACTGCGGAAGAAAATTCCCGGCGACGTGATCCAGACGGTCCGCGGTCTCGGATACCGCATGAGCCAAGGACCGGATGAGGCTTAACTCACTTGCGCTGCGCCTTTTTGCAACTTCGGCAGCGTGGACGCTACTGGCGCTGCCGCTCGCGGGCTACATCATTTACGCGCTGTATCGGGATGACGTGCAGCTGAGCTTCGACGCCCAGTTGAAGAAACTGCTGACGCAGATCACGATCGACAGCATGAGCACGATGGGCGACGAGCCCGTCAACCCGCCGAACCTTTATGAGCCCCTTTTCGAAGTCACGCAGTCGGGCTGGTATTGGCAGATACGGCCGATTGACGGCGCTCCCGGCCGCACGCTCGTATCGCCCTCCCTCGCAACGGCCATGTTGCCGTCCCCCTATGACAGAAAGTTCCCGACCGACGACACTGGGACACGATGGATGAACGTCCCCGGCCCGACCGGTTCGACGATCCGCATCCTCGAATTCATCGATTCCCCCGGTCACGATCCCGAAAAGACGAAGTATTCGATTATCGTCGCCGGTCCCATGGACTGGTTCGAGGAAACCGTCGCCAAATTCCGCGCCCGCCTGACAAGTGCGCTGTCGCTTGTGGGTCTGGGTCTTTTGGCGGCGACCGTTTTCCAGGTTCGCTTCGGTCTTTTGCCATTGCGCCGGATCGAACGAGGCCTGGCGAGTATCCGTTCCGGCCAAGTCGAACGCCTCGAAGGCCAGTTGCCGGCCGAGATCGAGCCGTTGCAAACCGAGCTCAATGCGTTGATCGATTCAAACCAGGACATCATCGACCGCGCCCGAACGCAGGTCGGTAACCTCGCGCACGCATTGAAAACCCCGCTCGCAGTCATCACCAACGAAGCGCGGGAAGATGAAAGCGCATTCGGCTCGAAGGTTGCCGAGCAAGCCCATCTGATGCGCGATCAGATTACGCATTATCTCGACCGCGCGCGCATCGCCGCAAGGACGAACACCATTGGCCGCGTCACGCCGGTCGACACGACGGCGGAACCAGTCGTCAGAGCGATAGAGCGCATCCATCGGGAAAAAGGCATATCGATCGACTACGCGGTTCAGCCCGGTGCCAAGTTCCAAGGTGAAAAGCAGGACCTCGAGGAGATGCTGGGCAACCTTCTCGACAACGCCTGCAAGTGGGGCAAGCGCAGGGTTTACCTGACGGCGACAGTCAACAGTCAGGAGACGACCGCCCGGCGAAAGCTCACCCTGATCGTCGAGGACGATGGCCCGGGTCTCTCGGCGGAGCAAAGAGCCAAGATCGGTAAGCGCGGACTTAGGCTCGATGAGACCAAACCCGGCTCGGGGCTGGGACTTTCGATCGTCACCGATCTTGCGGCGTCATATCGAGGCCGGTTGAGGCTCGATGCCTCCGAGCACGGCGGCCTGAAAGCTGTTCTTGAACTCCCCGCCGCCTGACGCGCGTTGATTCCGCATTGCAACAGCGGATGGAGTGGGGATTTGCCCGAATTGTGGTGGATTTCCGCCTTGTCGAAGGCGCAATATCGGTCTAGCGAATATCGCAGGACTACGCGCCGGTGGGGCCAGCGGCGTGTCGGGGGATGCCACAAATGGGGTTTACCATGCGCACTGCGCGCCTTTCGCTGCCGCTTCTGGCAGTCACCTTGCTTTGCGCCTGCAGCAATGGCCAGGGCGGAGTGGACAATACCAGTACCGGCCTCGTTCTCGGTAGCATCGCCGGCGGTGTCCTCGGAAATTCGATCGGCAAGGGTGAGGGAGGCAAGGTCGCTGCCACCATTGGCGGTGCTGTCATCGGCGGTATCGTCGGCAGCCAGATCGGCAAAAGCCTCGACGAACGCGATCGCCGTTTGGCGCAGGAAGCGGAATATGACGCCCTCGAGCGCGGCCAGTCCGGCAACCCGCGGCAGTGGCGCGATCCCGATACCGGTCACTACGGGGAAATCGTCCCGAGCAAGCCCTATAAGCGCGGCGTCGCCGATTGCCGTGATTACACGCACACCGTTTACATCGACGGCCGGCCGCAGAAGATGCATGGCACTGCCTGCCGGAGTTCGGACGGAACGTGGCAGAACGTCGGTTGACGCGCTGCAGCGGACCAACTCGTTTCATTTCGCTAAGTTAATCCCGTCCGCGACAGATGGGCTAACTTAGGCTTTGTCGGCTTGCCTCGGCAGGCATGCGATCCTATTCCCTGCAGCGAAGCTTGAGGATCGCGCAGCGATGGTTTTCTGGATTCTAGTGGCTGGATTAGTGGCAGCCGTGACGCTCGCCATCACGCGGCCGCTGATGCGTCCGTCATCGGCGGCAACGGATTCCGCCGGCCCCGATATCGCCGTCTACAAAGATCAGCTCAAAGAAATCGATTCCGACGAAGCGCGCGGTACTCTCGCCCCTGCGGAAGCTGATAGCGCCCGCACCGAAATCGGCCGCCGGATTTTGCGTGTATCGCAGGACCATCCGAAAGCCGGTAAGCCCGCTCGCGACCCAGAGCGCAATCGCTTCGTCGTTCCGGTATCCATCGCCACTGCCATTGCGCTGCCGATTGCAAGCTTGGGCCTTTATCTGACGTATGGCGCACCCGGCATGCCGGCACAGCCGTTGAGCGAGCGCCTCGCGCAAGCGTCGGACGCCAACAAGCCCAACGATCTCGTCGCCAAAGTCGAAGAGCGGCTGCGAGACCATCCGGAAGACGGTACCGGATGGGATGTCATCGCACCCGTCTACTATGCGATGGGACGGTATGCCGATGCCGCGACCGCCTACCAGAATGCCATCCGGTTGATCGGCGAAAGCCCGAAGCGTCTACAAGGCTTCGCTAACGCGCGCATCCACATCGAGAACGGCGTCGTTCCGGAAGACGCCCGCAAAGCTCTCGAGCGCATTATTGTTTTGGCGCCGGACCATTCAATTGAGCCGCGCATTTGGCTGGCGCTCGCAAAGGAGCAGGACGGACGCGTGTCTGACGCGGCCGCCGATTATCGCAAGCTCATCGCCGAAGCGCCGGCGGACGCGCCTTGGCGCAAGGTCATCGAAGAACGGCTGGCAAATATCGGCTTCAGGATCGGCAGTCCACCGGCAGGCGATGGTAATCAGGGAGCAGCCGGCAACGCCGGCCCCGCTTCAACCTCAGCATCCCCACCTCCGGCCGCCAATCCTGAAGCCGCCGCGGTCATGGCAATGAACCCCGAGGAACGGCAGGCGTTCATAGCGCGTATGGTCGATAGTCTCGCAGCCCGTCTCAAGTCCGATGGAAACGACGCCGCGGGATGGGTAAAATTGATACGGGCCTATCAAGTTCTCGGTCGCCGCGATGATGCCATCAAAGCTTTGACAGATGCCCGCGCCAACCTCAAAGGCAACCAGGACGGCTTGGCCGAAGTCGAGCATCTCGCGCGCCAGCTGGGCCTCGGAAGCTAATGCAATGCAGGGTCTCTGATGACACGTAAGCAGAAGCGCGGAGTTCTGATCGGCGGAGGGGTCGCAACGCTCTGCGTGGCGCTCGTTCTGGTGCTCTTCGCGTTGAAGGACAGCATCGTATTCTTCCATACGCCGAGCGACATCGTCGAGAAGGGCGTCCCGCCGGGTCAGCGCATCCGCCTCGGCGGCCTCGTGGAGCATGGCTCCGTCGTTCGCGGCGAGGGTACGACGATCACGTTCAAAGTGACCGATACGCTGCGCGATATTCCGGTTACATTTACGGGCGTGCTGCCGGACCTTTTCAAGGAAGGCCAGGGCGTGGTCGCTGAAGGCATGCTCGATGGCGAGGGCCGCTTCAAAGCCGATAGCGTGCTTGCCAAGCATGACGAAAATTACATGCCGCGCGAAGTAGCGAATGCGCTGGAAGCGAAAGGCGTCAAGCTTGGCGCGGGCGCCCATCCGGGCCAAGTGAAGGCAGGGATGCCTTAGAAGGACATGCCGTGATCGTAGAATTCGGACATTTCGCGCTGATCCTCGCTTTGCTGGTTGCCGTCGCGCAGGTCGTCATTCCCGCGATCGGCGCTCACCTCAAAGACGAGCGCATGATGCGCGTCGCCGACCCTGCGGCCGTTTCGCAACTCTTCCTGATCGCCATCGCCTTCTTTGCGCTGACGCACGCCTATGTGACGTCGGACTTCTCCGTTCTGAACGTTGCTGAAAACTCCCATTCGACGAAGCCGCTGATTTACAAATTGGCCGGCGTCTGGGGCAATCACGAAGGCTCGATGCTGCTTTGGGTGTTGATCCTGGCGCTCTTCGGCGCCGCTGTCGCGCTCTTTGGCAATAACCTCCCGCTGACGCTGAAGGCCCGCGTTCTATCCGTGCAGGCGTCGATCGCGGTGGCGTTTCTGCTCTTCTCGCTGCTGACGTCCAATCCATTCACCCGCCTCGATCCGGCGCCGCCCGACGGACGCGGCTTGAACCCGATCCTTCAGGACCCGGCGCTCGCCTTCCATCCGCCGTTTCTCTACATGGGCTATGTCGGCTTCTCGATTGCCTTCTCGTTTGCGATTGCGGCGTTGATCGAAGGCCGCATCGATGCAGCCTGGGCGCGCTGGGTGAGGCCGTGGACGCTCGCCGCCTGGATGTTTCTGACGATCGGCATCGCGATGGGATCGTGGTGGGCATATTATGAACTCGGCTGGGGCGGCTGGTGGTTCTGGGATCCGGTCGAAAACGCATCCTTCATGCCGTGGCTCGCCGGAACCGCGCTTCTGCATTCCGCGCTCGTCATGGAAAAACGCGAGGCGCTGAAGATCTGGACCGTGCTGCTCGCGATCCTGACGTTCTCGCTGTCGCTGATGGGCACGTTCATCGTGCGCTCCGGCGTGCTGACATCCGTCCACTCCTTCGCCGTCGATCCGGCGCGCGGCGTATTCATTCTCGCCATTCTGGTCCTCTTCACCGGCGGCGGCCTCGCGCTCTTTGCGTTGCGCTCCAAGGACATGCAGGCGGGTGGCCTGTTCCAGCCGATCAGCCGCGAAGGATCGCTCGTCCTCAACAACCTGTTGCTCGTGACGGGCGCTGCGACCGTGCTCGTCGGCACGCTCTATCCGATGGCGCTCGAAGGACTGACGGGCGAGAAAATTTCCGTTGGCCCGCCGTTCTTCAACATGACCTTCGGACCGTTGATGATACCGCTGCTCGTCGCTTTGCCGATCGGGCCGATGTTGGCCTGGAAGCGCGGTGATTTCGCGGGAGCGATGCAACGTTTGGCGTTTGCATTCGGTGCGGCTCTCGTGGCTCTCGTTGCCGTATTCGCCGCCGAGTATCGGGGACCTTGGCTCGCACCGTTCGGGATCGCGCTCGGCGTCTACGTTATGGCTGGCGCAATCGTCGAGTGGGCGAACAGAGTGAAGTTCGGCTCGGCAAAATCGGATGAAATCATTCGCCGTGCGCGAAACCTGCCGCGTTCCGCATACGGCACCCTCTTGGCGCATTTCGGGATCGGCATGCTCGTGGTCGGCATCGTCGCGACGAGCGCCTACCGCGAAGAACACATACAGGCCATGAAGCCGGGCGAGCAGATCACGGTCAACGGCTATGACGTGACGTTCGTCGGTCTCGAGCGGGCCCGCGGGCCGAACTACGTCGAAGACATCGCCGATTTCAATGTGAAGCGCGGCGGCGAAACGGTGGCGCGGCTCACGCCCTCGAAGCGGCTCTACGATGCCCCGCCGCAGACGACGACCGAGTCCGGCATTCTTGCCGCGTGGCGCGGCGATCTCTACCTCGTCATCGGCGATCCGCAACCGAACGGCGGCTACGCGGTCAGAGCTTATTTCAACCCGCTCGTACGCTTCATTTGGCTCGGCGCGTTGATCATGTTTATCGGTGGCGGCATCTCGCTGTCTGACCGGCGCTTGCGTGTCGGCGCGCCGTCGAGGTCGCGTCAACCTATTGCGGTACCCGCGGAGTGAAACGCTTGCGACGCTCCATGATAGCGATGTTGCTCACGGCATGGGCGCTCTTCGTAGGCGCTCCGATGGCGCTTGCTGTTCAGCCTGGCGAAATGCTCGCAGATCCGGCGCTCGAGCAGCGTGCCCGGAACATCTCGGCCGAGCTGCGCTGCCTCGTTTGCCAGAATCAGTCGATCGACGACAGCGATGCGCCGTTGGCCGGCGACCTGCGCCGGCTCGTTCGTGAACGCCTGGAAGCGCACGACTCCGACCAGCAAGTCCTCGACTATGTCGTCGCCCGCTATGGCGAATTCGTTCTCCTTAATCCACGCTTTGAGCTGTCCACCATTCTGCTTTGGCTGACTCCGGTTCTCGTTCTGCTCGGCGGTCTCGTTCTTGTTGTCCGAAGCGCCGGAAAAAAAGAAGCATTGTCTCCAAGCACGCCATTGACCGAACAGGAGAAAGCGAAGCTCAATTCCATCCTGACGGACGAGCGCCGCTAGCCGGATTTTGCGCACTGCGGGCTGCAGATTACCAACAGTTAACGTCGCTGACATGCTGCCGTAATCCATTCTCCGGTACGCCTCCAGACAAGGCTCGCGAAGCCTGCATTTATCTGGAGACCATGGGATGCGATTGCCCCACCGTTCGTCGACGACCTCAAACTTCAAATTTGCTTCAAATATCGCACCGGCCACGCTTGCGATGGCGGCCGCTGCGGTGGTGGGAATTGGACTTTTCGCGCCATCCTATCCGGTTCGTGCTGACACCCCCGCGGGTCAGACCATCGAGACCCCGTTCGGCCGCGCGCCCGTTTCGTTTGCCGACATTGTGGACAAGGTCAAACCGGCCGTCGTCTCCGTCTCGGTCGTGAACGACGGCGGCGCCTCCAAGCTCGCTTCGAACGAGAAGGGCGGCAAGAAGGGCGACAAGGGATTTACGCTTCCCGATCTCCCGCCCGATCATCCGCTCCACGACTTCTTCAAGAATCTCCCCAAGGAGTTCGGACAGCCGGACCAGAAGCCGAAGATCGTGCAAGGTCAGGGTTCTGGCTTCGTCATCACGCCTGATGGCTACGTCGTGACCAACAATCACGTCATCGATGGCGCCACGAAGATCCAGGTCACCTTCGACAACGATGAGACGAAGTACGACGCCAAGCTGGTCGGCACCGATCAGCGCACAGACATCGCCGTCATCAAGATCGAGGGCGCTAAGAAGACGTTCCCGACCCTCAAGCTGGCCGAAAAGGAATCGCGCGTTGGCGACTGGGCGTTGGCCGTCGGCAATCCGTTCGGCCTTGGCGGCACGGTCACGGCCGGCATCGTCTCGGCACTCGCACGCGACATCGGCTCGGGTCCTTACGACTACCTCCAGATCGACGCTGCCGTGAACCGCGGCAACTCGGGTGGCCCGACGGTCAACATCGATGGCGATGTCATCGGCGTTAACACCGCGATCTTCTCTCCGTCCGGCGGCAACGTCGGCATCGCCTTCGCAGTACCTGCGAAAACGGTGAAGGAAGTCGTTCAGCAGCTGAAGTCCGGCGGCACCGTCAATCGCGGCTGGCTGGGCGTCAAGATCCAGAACGTCGATGAGGACACGGCTGCGAGCATCGGGCTACCGGCAGCACACGGCGCGCTCGTCAGCGAAGTGACGCCGAACGGCCCAGCAGCGAAGTCGGGCCTCAAGGCACAGGACGCAATCATCCAGGTGAACGGTGATAAGATCGCCGATAGCCGCGACCTCGCGCGGAAGATCGCCGAGCTTGCTCCGGACACGGCGGTGGACGTGAAGGTCTGGCGTAACAACGCGGAGGAAACCGTCAAGGTGAAGCTCGGGCTGTTCCCGAAGAACGCCGAAGCAGCCATGAGCGGCGAAAACAACGACGAAGACAGCAACGGCAACAACGACGACGACAATGCCAAGCCGTCTTCGGTCGAGCTGAGCCAGCTGGGGCTCACATTGATGCCGGCCCGTACCGGCAAAGATGCGCAGGACGGCGTTGCGATCGCTGAGGTTGATCCCTCTTCGGACGCCGCGCAGAAGGGCCTGAAGGCGGGTGACGTGATCCTCGAGGTATCGGGCCAGACCGTCGCCTCTCCGGACGATGTCCTCGCGGGCATCAAGAAGGCCGAAGGCCTGAAGCGCACGGCGGTTCTTCTTCACATCAAGACCGCCGATCAGAAGCGCTTCGTTGCCGTTCAGCTCAGCTCGAAGAAGGGCTGAGGGTTAACCACCCATGAAAAACTCGGGCAGCCTCGTCAGTGAAACGGCGGGGCTGCCTCGACGTCCGGGTACGACCCAGCTACACAGTGAGCGGAGAAAAGGCGAAAGTCGGACATACACCATGCGCGTGCTCGTGATTGAAGACGATAAAGAAACCGCGCTTTTCCTTCAGAAATCTTTGAAAGAGAACGGCCATACCGCCGATCTCGCGCATGATGGCGAGGCCGGATTGGCTCTCGCGACGGACGGAGCCTACGACGTCCTGATCGTTGACCGCATGTTGCCCCGCCTCGACGGACTGTCACTCATCAAATCGCTGCGCTCAGAATCCAATCGCACACCCGTGCTTATCCTCTCCGCGCTTGGCGAAGTCGACGATCGCGTCAAGGGTCTGCGCGCCGGCGGCGACGACTATCTGACGAAGCCCTACGCATATTCCGAGCTACTGGCGCGCGTCGAAGCGCTCGGCCGCCGCACGGCGCCGGAAGAACAGCAAACCCGCTACGCCGTCGGCGATCTCGTGCTCGATCGCCTCTCGCACCGCGTTACGCGCGGCGGTGAGCACATTCTGCTGCAGCCTCGCGAGTATCGGCTGCTCGAATATCTGATGCAGCATGCCGGTCAGGTCGTCACGCGCACGATGCTGCTCGAGCATGTCTGGGACTATCACTTCGATCCACAAACGAACGTCATCGACGTTCACGTCTCGCGCCTTCGCGCCAAGATCGATAAGAACTTCGACAGGCAGCTTCTGCATACGGTTCGGGGCGCAGGATATACAATTCGTGACGGCCCTGCTTGACCGCGTCGCGAAAGCGGCATCGACGACAGCCTTCGGACTGAGCGCGCTGGCGGTAGCCTTTTTCCTTTTTGCCGCTGCAATCGTCGTCGGCGTTCTGTTCTGGCAAACGAACAACCTGCTGACCGATCAGGTCCTGACCACGCTCAACGCCGAGGCCCGCATTCTCTCCTCCGAAATGAAAGTCGGAGGGCAAGGCAAATTGACGGAGACGGTATCGGCCCTTTCCCGTCCTCAAGGGATCGGCCTCTACTATCTGGCGGATACGAGCGGCACGAAGATCGCCGGAAACTTGAACCGCATTCCGCCCGAACTGGAAGGCGAGGGCCACGGCGGCGTGTTCACATATCAGCCGACGCCCGATGGTCCGGAGAGGGCGCATCTCGCGGTGGCCATTCCCGTCGACGTCGGTTCCCATCTGCGCCTGATCATCGGCCGTGACATCGAGGATCAGCGCGCCTTCGCCGATTCTGTCCGGCTGACGTTTCTTCTCGGATTTGGCGTGTTGTCGATCCTCGGGCTGCTCGGCGGTCTCGCTGTCAGCCGCCTGATCGTCAACCGCATGGATGAGATCACCGCCACCAGCCGGCAGATCATGGAAGGCGACCTATCTCGCCGTATCCCGACGTCGGGCAAAGGCGGCGAACTCGACGCGCTTGCGGGTAGCCTGAACGAGATGCTGGACCGCATCGAAAGCCTGATGAGCGGCCTTCGCGAAGTCTCCGACAACATCGCCCACGATCTCAAAACCCCGCTCAATCGACTGCGCAACTCGGCGGAAGCAGCGCTCCGCGATCCGCGCGGAGGCGAGGCCTATCGCGAAGGCCTCGAGCGAACGATCGAAAAGTCGGACGAGCTGATCAAGACGTTCAACGCCCTTCTGCTGATCGCGCGCCTGGAAGCGGGCCCGCTGCAGGAAAGCACGGAGACGTTCGACCTCGGTCGCTTTGTGGCGGACGTCAGCGAACTCTACGCGCCTGCGGCCGAGGAAGCAGGCTTCGCGCTGTCGATCGAGACGGAGCAAGGCCTGTTCGTGCAAGGCAACCGGCAATTGATCGGGCAGGCGATCGCCAATCTCATCGACAACGCGATAAAGTATTCGCGCGGTGGTGAGCCTGGAAGCACGATCACCGTGCGCGCCTCCCTATTGGAGGGCCGTCCCGCAATCTCAGTCGGCGACCACGGGCCCGGCATCGACCCAGCCGACCGCGAAAAGGTGCTGAAGCGGTTCGTGCGGCTCGAAGCAAGCCGCACCAAACCGGGCACGGGCCTCGGGCTGAGCCTCGTCGCGGCGGTCGCTCGTCTCCATCACGGAGAAGTCCGGCTCGAAGACAACCAGCCGGGGTTGAGGGTTGTGCTGCTGCTCTCAGCCAAGTGCTTGATCGCGGCGCCGAACAGCGAGGGTGACGCCGAGCCCGGCCTTGCGGCACAATGAAGTCATGGATCAGACCGTCTCCTCGAGCCTCGCTACGCAAATCGCCGAATGGCCGCACGCGCTGCCCACCGGTATCGGTGCCGAACGCTTCAATGCCCTGAAGGGGGAAGCCGAAAGCTCCTGCCCGCCGCTTAGCCGGTTGCTGAGCGATCCGAAGGTCGAAAGCCTGCTCACAGGCGTTTTCGACGGATCGCCCTATCTCTCCGCACTTGCGAACCGCGATCTTGCGCGATTGGCCCGTATCCTCGGCGAGCCTCCCGAAACGCGCTTCGCCAAGGCGACCGAAGAACTGACCGCCGCAATGCGCGAGGCACCGGACTTGATCGCGGCCAAGCGCGTGCTCCGCATCTACAAGTCGGAGGTTGCGCTTCTGACCGCGCTCGCCGATCTCGCCGGCGTCTGGCCCGTCATGACAGTAACGCGCACGCTTTCGGAATGCGCCGACGCCGCCGTCGCGACGGCAGTACGCTTTCTGTTTCGGCTCGCATCCGCCCGCGGGCAGTGGCAGCCGCTCGCTATCGACGAACCGGAGCAACAGTCCGGCTATTTCGTGCTCGCCATGGGCAAGCACGGCGCATTCGAGCTCAATTATTCAAGCGACATCGATCTGACGGTCTTCTTCGATCGCGACAAGTCCCGCCTCGTCGGCGACGGTGACCTGCAGTCGTTCTTCGTACGGCTCACGCGCGACCTCGTGCTGCTGCTCGATGAACGCACGCCCGATGGCTACGTCTTTCGGACGGATCTCCGCCTGCGGCCCGATGCGGGCGCCACCCAGATCGCGCTCTCAACCGCTGCCGCGCACGGCTACTACGAGACGGTCGGACAGAATTGGGAACGCTCCGCCATGATCAAGGCGCGGCCGGTGGCGGGTGATCTCGAAGCGGGAGAAACCTTCCTCGCCGAGCTCGCTCCCTTCATCTGGCGCAAGTATCTCGATTTCGCGGCGATCGCGGACATCCACGCGATGAAGCGGCAGATCCACGCCCACAAGGACATCGGCCCGATATCCGTCGCCGGACAAAATCTCAAACTCGGACACGGCGGCATTCGCGAGATCGAATTCTTCGCGCAGACGCAGCAGTTGATCGCCGGAGGGCGGCAGCCCGATCTCCGCGTCCGCGCGACGCTCGATGCTTTGGCGGCGCTCGAGCGGCGTGGCTGGGTAAAGGCCGATGTGCGCGCAGACCTCGATCATGCGTACCGGTACCTGCGCCGCCTCGAGCACCGCGTGCAAATGATCGCCGACGAGCAGACGCACGATGTGCCATCCAATCCAGCAGCGCTCGACGCGTTCGCTCGGTTCTCGGGCTACGCCGGCACGCCGGAGCTTTCGCGCGATCTCATAGCCACGTTGGAAACGGTCGAAAAACACTACGGCGGATTGTTCGAAGAAGCGCCGCAGCTGGCGCCCGAGGGGACGAACCTGGTCTTCGCCGGCGCAAAGGACGATCCGCGGACGCTCGAGGAGTTGAAGCGCCTCGGCTATTCGCAGCCGGCGCAGGTGCTGGCGATCGTCAGGGGCTGGCATCATGGCCGCGCGCCGTCGGTCAGGTCGCCGCGCGCCCGCGAGCGGTTGACCGAAGTGCAGCCGCTGCTGATCGAGGCGCTCGCAGACACCGTCGATCCGGACGCCGCGATCGCGAGCTTCGATCGCTTCATCGCCGAGCTTCCCTCGGGCGTGCAGCTCTTTTCGCTGCTCAAGGCGCAACCCCGCCTGATCCGGCTGCTGGCCGACATCATGGGATCTGCGCCGCGCTTGGCACGCATCCTCTCGCGCCGCCGGCGGCTGCTCGATGCCGTGCTGGACCCGCAAGTCCACGGCGGCGATCTCATCGGCGCGGCCATCGACGAGCTGGTGATGAAGGCGTTTCGCGCGGCGCGCGCCACGGCCGTCGGCGACCCGATGCAGGAAATTCTCGACACCGCAAGACGGATAGGCAGCGAGCAATCCTTCCTCGTCGGCGTCAGAATATTGACGGGAAGCATCTCGGCGACAGAGGCCGGGGCCGCTTACGCGACGCTCGCGGAACGGCTGATCGCGGCGCTCTTTGAGGAAGTCACCCGCGAGATGGAGGAGGATCACGGCCGCGTGCCGGGCGGGGCCGCAGTGGTCGTCGCGATGGGCAAGCTCGGCGGGCGCGAACTGACCGCGGCGTCCGACGTCGATCTGATCCTCATCTATGATTTCGACGCCGATGCCGAGCAATCGGACGGCGCCAAACCTCTCGCCCCGCCGCACTATTACACGCGGCTGACGCAGCGTCTTATCAACGCCATTTCTGCGCGGACGCCGGAGGGGGCCCTTTATGAGGTCGACATGCGTCTTCGACCATCAGGGCAAAAAGGCCCGGTCGCGACGCGCTTGTCGAGCTTTACGAACTATCAGACGACTGAAGCTTGGACGTGGGAGCATATGGCCCTGACGCGCGCACGCGTCATCGCGGGTTCCCGCGAATTGGGCGCCCGCGTCGAAGGCGAGATCCGCAAGGTTCTGACGGCGCGCCGCGACCCGGCAAAGATCACGGCCGACATCCGCGACATGCGCCAGCGCATCGAGGCGGAGAAAGCCACGACCGATATCTGGGACCTGAAGCAGGTGAGGGGCGGGCTCGTCGATCTCGAGTTCATCACCCAGCACCTTGAACTCGTTCACGCCGCCGATCACCCGGCGATCCTCAACCAGACGACTCTCGTCGCACTCGCCGCGGCGGCCGCCGAGGGCCTCATCAGCGAGGCCGACTACCTGCGTCTCTCGGAAGGGGGCCAGCTCCTGCACGACCTGACGCAGGTGCTGCGGCTGACGCTCGAAGGACGGTTTGACCCCGTCCAAGCGCCTGAGGGGCTTAAGGCTTTGTTGGTCCGCTCGGGGCGCGCCGCCTCGTTCGAGGACCTTGAAACAAAGCTTAAAAAGACGCTCGGCGAGATTTTTTCGGCTTTTAACCGCTTGGTCGCCTAGCGCCTTTGCACTCCGGCGACGGATTGTGGCAGGTTACGACGTTCTTGCGATAACCGACACGGATCCCGGCCTTCGGGCGGCACTATCCGGGGCGTTAGGCGCGAGGCAGGCTAACAAGCATGTCGAGAGGATTAGTGGCGGCGACGAGGACCGATGGCAGCCCAGCTGCTCCGCGGGCGGCAGCCGAGAGCCGGGCTGACGAGGCTGTGCTCGTTGCCGCAGTCGGCAACGGCGACGGTGACGCGTTCCGGCTGCTCATGGGGCGTCACCTCGGCAGCATTGTCGCCGTGGCGCGCCGCATGTTGCGGGACGACGCGGAGGCTGAGGACGTGGCGCAGGAGGCGTTCTTGCGGCTTTGGCGCTCGAGCGGGACGCTGGAAATCGGGCCGGCCGGCATCAGGCCCTGGTTGCGCCGTGTGGTTTCGAACCTGTGCCTCGATCGCGTACGCGGTCAAAGCCGGGTGAAAGTTGTTGATGAATTGCCCGAGGTCCCGGAACCGGCACGACAGCTGGCGGGGCTCGAGAGCCAGGATACGCAGCGCCGTGTTGAAATGGCGATGCAGAAATTGCCGGACCGGCAGCGGTTGGCGCTAACCCTCTTTCACTTCGAGGGTTTGAGTCAGATCGAGATCGGCCAGGTTATGGGAGTATCCGACGAAGCGATTGAGTCGCTCCTGAGCCGGGCGCGGCGGCAGCTGAAGGCGGAACTGAGATCGGATTGGGAGTCGCTGCGTAGTGATGGCGAACTCTGAATGCGGGAGACGGCAGGACGATGTCACGTAATGCTCTAGGCCCCATGGGGCTCAACAAGCTGGAGGCTGCGCTCGACACGTATGGTGCAGACCGTACGCGATGGCCGGCGCCGTTGCGTCTCGCCTTGTCAGGTTTGATCGCTGGCAATGCCGATGCGCAGAAGATGCTGAAAGACGCCGAGGCGTTCGATCGTCTTCTCGATAAGGCGCCCCAGTATGATCAGAGCCGCCTCGATACTTTGAGTAAGCGGATAGCCTTCGCGGCCGAACGCCAGCCTCGGATCGTCGCCGGGGGCGCGGCCATCGTCACCGCACCCGCGAACCGCCGGACGGCGTGGCCGGGATCGCGCCGTCAAGGCTTTGCGGCAACCGCTCTTGCGGCCTCGTTGGTGCTTGGCGTGTTTGCAGGTCAGCTGAATGTTTTGAACGCGAGCGCAGATGTGCTTCTCGGCGGCGGCAGTGGGAACGCGAGCAACACCCGGATGGCTCAATCCGACGAGGCCGACGTTCTTCTCGATGAGGATTTATTGTGACGGCTGAAGTCAATCATCTCTCGCCAGCGCGGCCGCGATATCTCTATCCGGCCTTCATCGGTTCGCTGGCGCTGAACCTTTTGTTCATCGGCCTGTTCGCAGCTGCCGCTTGGCATCACCACGAAGAAAGCTCCAAACCTTTCGAGCCTGGCCTCTTGGGCTTTGTGAGGGAGCTTCCGGAAAGCCGTCAGGCAGCGGTCCGTAATGAGATCACAGGTGCGCGGGAAGGGATGAAGGACTTGCGCGCAACCGTGAGAAAATCCTGGAGTGATGCCAACGCGCTCTTGACCGTCGAGCCATTCGACAAAGCGAAGTTCTCCGAAGCGCTGGCGAAACTGCGAGAGGAAGAAAACCTCTATAAAACGGCCATCAACAACGCTATTGCCGAGACGGCTGCAAGTCTTAGCCCCGAGGAGCGAAAAATTTTGCAGACCTGGCGGGAGAAGCGCCGCCCAAACGTGCTGAAGACGCGAGGCGGGCAAGTCAAGGATGAGGAGCCGCCCAAGTAGAATTAGGTCTGGCAAACGCTCGCTGACCTCAAGCGGTAATTATTCAGGCTGCCAAGAAAAGATCATGCTGTGCGGCAGGCAGAAGCCGCACCGTCCACTTGCGCTCGCCGTCCCGCGCCGAGGTGGCGAGTTCGGCACCCGAAAGCTCACAGAGCGTCCGCGCTAAAATCATCCCGAAACCTTCGTCAGCCGTAACGCCGCGCCGGTCGGCCTGAATAGCGATCGACAAGTCTATCGCGCCGGCGAGCGATTTCGTTTCGATCCGAAGCGTCGTATTCCCCGCCCCGTTGCGACCGGCTTCGCTGATGAGGTTGATCAACAACTGACGCATGGCCTGATGGTCGCCGAGCACATCGAAGCCGGCGTCGGCGCTCCTGACGATTGAGATAGATCGCGCGGCGAGATCCGGCGCCGCGAAGGCGCACGCTTCATCGATGACCGACGCCAGCCGGCTCGTCTGACGGCCCTTGCATTCGGGAGCCGTCAGCAACGCCGTGATGGCCAGCGCATCCTCGGCGCTTTTGAGCAGGATGCGACCGCTCGCATGAATATCGCGGGCGTAGGTGTCGTAGCCGGAGCCGAGCGGGCCGAAGACCTCTTTCGTCATGATTTCGGAAAAGCCGAGAACCGCATTGAGCGGCGTCCTGAGCTCGTGGCTCATATGCGCGGTGAGCTTCGCCCAGGCGGCGCGATCAAGAGCGGATTGAGATTCGCCGGATCCGAAGAGTTCCGGAAAACGGGCCTGCGTGCGTGCGTCGAAGGCGGAGGGTTGCGAGGGCATCTGAGCCTCTTGTGCGAAGCTCGGTGCGGGCTTTCGAGCGCCCCGTGCCGGAAGCGCGACCACCATCGCTGCAAGTCCAGCGCCAACCACGAACAGTAGCGTGGAGAGAGAATCCGCATCGAGTTGCGGCACGATCGCTCCGGCGAGCGTCAGGAGCGCGGCGACAAGCAAAAGGGGGCCGCGTTGCGAGAAGCCGATCCCGTTGGCGATGTCCGTTGACAGTCGCCGCGAGCCGCCGAAGCCGGCATAGCTTTCCCGTTGAGGGACGGACCAAGTCCGAGCCATCTCGAATTCCCTTGCTGAGTTTTGTCTAAGTGCCCAACCCCGTAAGGCGGTGGACGATCATGTCCGTGGGCGTGATTCGACATTCGCCGATTTGCGACTCACCGTCGAGGGAGAAAAAATCGCTAAGGAATCAATTTTGTTGCGATGACGGCAGCGCGAGCATAACGGCAGTCCGCTGTGGCAGAAATGCTCAATTAGTCCTCTAGCATCCGCGAGACGATCTCGTGGCAATCGCGCGAAATCGGAGCAGCGGCAACACGCTTCAATGCGGCTCTTGCTAGGACTTTGCGGCCGGGCTCGAGCGCTCGGTAACTGCGGAAAGCGCCAAGCATACGCGCCGCGACTTGCGGATTGAGCTGATCGATCTCGAGCACCTTGTCTGCGAGAAAGTCATAACCCGCACCGTCCGCGCGATTGAATTGCAGCGGATTGCCCAAAGCATATGTACCGATGAGCGCGCGCACCTTGTTCGGCGTCGTGATCTTGAAGAGAGGATGCCGGCAGAGCGCCTTCACTTCGTCGAGCACGGTTGGTCGAGGCGATTGCGCCTGCGCCGCAAACCACATGTCGATGACGAGATGATCGTCTTTCCAGCGCTCGAAGAAGTCCTCGATGATCTCGAGGCGGCCGGGCGCGTCGACGCCCGCAATCAGGAACAGCGCATGGCACGCATCCGTCATGTTCGAGGCTTTGCGATAATGGGCCTCGACCCGGGCGAAGTCTTCGCTGCTCCCGCGCGCCGTCAACAGCGTCAGCGCCGCGTTGCGCAAGGCTCGCCGGCCCGCATTCTTCGCGTCGGGTGAAAACTTCTTGTCGCGCGATGCGTTCGCGTAAAGGGACTCGAGATCGTCCGCCAGCTTTTCGCCGACGGTCCGGCTGAACAGGCGATGCGCATCGAAGATCCCGGCGTGATCGACGCGGCTCGCCTTCTCCCGGGCAACATCCGCGACCGACGGCAGCTTCAGCAACTCAGCCTTATAGGAATCGTCGAGTTCGTTATCGCGCAACGCATACCGCAGCGCGTCAGCGAGCTTTGCGGATTTTGCTGCAACCATGGCGTTCGGCCGTTTCGCGTCGAGAAGCCCGATAATGCTGCGTGTCGCGTAGGCATTGCTCGACTGCCAGCGATTGAACAGGTCGCTGTCATGATGCATCAGGAACGCGAGATCCTGATCCGATATCGACATCGTGACGGTGACGGGCGCCGAGAACCCGCGGAGCAGCGAGGGAACCGGCCGCGAGGTGACGCCTTTGAATTTGAAGCTTGTCGTCCGCTCGGAAACAGCCATCACGCCGTCGCGGATCTTGATGCCGCCCTCGACCTCGAGATCCATCTCTTGGCCGTTCTCGCCGAGCAGAGCCATGCTGATCGGAATGAAGTACGGCTGCTTCTTCGCCTTGCCGGGCGAAGGCTTCAGCACCTGATGGACGGTCAGCTCGGCGGACTTCTTGCGCCGGTCGTACGAGAGATCGCACACGAGCTCCGGCGTCCCGGATTGCGAATACCAGCGATGGAACTGCGTGAAGTCTGCGCCGCTCACATCCGCGAAGCAGGCGATGAAGTCTTCAATCGTTACCGCCTGTCCGTCATGACGCTCGAAATAGAGATCCATGCCCGCGCGGAATTTCTGAGCCCCGACGATCGTGTGGATCATCCGGACGACTTCGGCGCCCTTCTCGTAAACCGTGGGCGTATAGAAGTTATTGATCTCGACATAGCTCTCGGGCCGGACCGGATGCGCGAGCGGCCCCTGGTCCTCGGGAAATTGCAGCGCCTTCAGTTGCCGGACGTCGGAGATCCGCTGCACGGTCGTGCTGCGCAGGTCGGCTGAGAATTCCTGGTCCCGGTAGACGGTGAGGCCTTCTTTCAGGCACAGCTGGAACCAGTCGCGGCACGTGATGCGGTTGCCCGTCCAGTTGTGGAAGTATTCGTGCGCGACGACGCTTTCGATCGATTCATAATTGGAGTCCGTCGCTGTCTGCGGCGACGCGAGGATCAGGCGATCGTTGAAAATGTTGAGGCCCTTGTTCTCCATGGCCCCCATGTTGAAATCTGAAACGGCGACGATGTTGAAGACGTCGAGATCGTATTCACGACCGAACTTGACCTCGTCCCAACGCATGGCGCGCTTCAGCGATTCCATGGCCCAGTGAGCGCGCGATTCCTTGCCCCGCTCGACATAAATCCGAAGATCGACCTCGCGACCCGACTGCGTCGTGAAGGTCGACGCGACGGGCGAAAGACTGCCGCCGACGATGGCGAAGAGATAGGAAGGCTTCGGGTGCGGGTCGTGCCAGACCGCATAGTGGCGCTCGCCGCCCGAAAGCGTGCCGCGCTCGACCGGATTGCCGTTCGCCAGAAGTATCGGCGCCGTTTCGACATCTGCCTCGAGACGCACCGTGTATTCGGCCAGCACGTCGGGCCGGTCGAGGAAATACGTGATCCGGCGGAAGCCTTGCGCCTCGCATTGCGAGCAGTAGACGCCGCGCGAAAGGTAAATTCCCTGAAGCGCGGTGTTGCCCTTGGGATTGACCAGCGTCACGATTTCGAGCGTGAACGGCTCTTTGGGCGGAGCCAGGATCGTCAGGCTTGTGTCGTCGACACGATAGGATGACGGCTTGAGCGTGCGGCCGTCGAGGGCGATGCTTTCGAGTTTGAGGAGCTCGCCGTCGAGCTTCAACGGAACCTTGCCGGTAGTCTCCGAATCCGGATTGCGGCGAACGGTGAGTTTCGACGTAACGCGCGTCTTTGACGGCGCGAGCACGATATCGAGGTGGACGCTGTCGATCAGAAATTCCGGCGGGCGATAGTCGGCAAGAAGGACTGGTTTGGGGTTCTCTGATTTCATAATACCCGCCGTGAAGGTTATCTTGGGCGGCTCTCGATCGGCGCGCTCAGTCGCATCGCAGCCACCTCTTCGCTTCTACCCCAGGCGATGGCGGAAATCATCGTAGCCAAATGACCGAAGCGTCCGCGTGGTGCCATCTTCGTCAAGAACGGCAAGATCGGGCAAAGGCACGCCATTGAAGGTGTTATTCTTGACGAACGAATATTGCATCATATCCGTAAAAATCACGCGATCTCCCGTTTTCAGCGGCCGATCGAAGGAATATTCACCGATGATATCGCCGGTCATGCAGGTCTTCCCGCCAAGGATGTAGGAATGCGGCTTTTCGCCAGGCGGAGCGGCGCCGATCACTTCCGGAGTGTAGGGTACCTCGAGAACGTCGGGCATGTGCGTCGAAGCCGAGGCATCGAGAATGGCGATGTCCTTGCCGTTGTGGTGAATATCGAGAACGCTCCCGACCAGATAGCCCGTATTGACGACAAGACCGGCACCCGGCTCCAGGACGACGTCGACGTTGAACGCGGTTTTGAACGCGTTGATGGCGGCGATCAACTTTCCGATATCGTAGCCCGGCTTATTGATGAAATGACCGCCGCCGAAATTGACGGTCTTCACGCGGCGCACGTAATCTCCGAACACGCGTCCGACATGCTCGATGAGCCCAACGGATCCTTCATCGCCGGACTCACAGAGGGCGTGCGTGTGCAGAATGTCCACTTCGTCCCAAGGGACGCGATTGAGCGTATCGGGCGTCGCACCGAAACGTGAGTTGGGCGCGCACGGATCGTAAAGCGCTCCGCCGAGCGTTGCGTTGGAATAGCCGGGATTGATCCGGATGCCGATCTTGACGCCGGGATGCGACCTGACGACGGAAAGATTCTTCGCAATCTGCTCGGGCGAATTGAAATAGATGTGCTGAGCGAGCTTCGTCAGGCGCTCGACTTCGCCGGTCGCATAGGCGGGAGAGTAGACGTGCACTTCCTTGCCGAACTCGTCGTGGCCGAGTCGCGCCTCGTATTCGCCACTCGCGGTTGTGCCGTCGAGAACGTCGCGCATCAGCGGAAACGCGGCCGGAAGCGCGAACGCTTTCGTCGCGAGAAGAATTTTGCATCCTGTTTCGCGCTTGATCTCAGCTGCACGAGCGAGATTGCGCTTCAGCGCCGCGACGTCGAGAACGTACGAGGGCGTCGCAATCGACTGAGCCCAGTCGAAGGCCGGCAATTTCAATTTGGAGAGATCGGACAATTCGGGTCACCGGTGAAGTTAGTGAAAGCTGTTACTGCGAGACGCGCACCGGTCCCGCTGTCGAGCCCGGCCATCTGTAAACGAAGGTCAGATAGGCGAGCGAGATATAAATGGCCCCGAATGCAAAACTTCCAAGTAATGCCGCAGCTTCGTAAAGCGTCAAACCATGGAGCCAGGGCGGCCGTGCGTTGCCGAAGCCCGGAATATCGCTCGCCGGGCTGATGAGCTTTGCCCATGCGCGGTCGGTTCCGACGAGCAGGTCATTCAGGCCCCATGTCAGCGCACCCATGAAAGCGAGGCCGCACGACAACAAGGTAAAGGCGAGCAGGCGAAGCGAGATTGGCGCCTCCCGAAGGAAGAGCCAAAGTCCCGCGATATAGGCCGAAATCATCCCGAAGCTCACCGAGACGACGGAGACCACGAGGCCCGTCAGCTCGTTGCGGATCGAAAGGATATCGGCTTCGCTCATCAGGTATCGACCGAGAAAAGCTTCTTCTGATCGGACTTCTCGATTTCCTTCACTTGCCAGGGCAGACCCTGCTCGGCGAGCTCTTCGAGGAACGGCTCGGGCGGCAGCTGCTCGACGTTGAACACGCCTTTGCCCTTCCAGATGCCCTTGAACATCATGATCGCGCCGGTGACCGCGGGCACGCCGGTCGTGTAGGAAACCGCCTGCGCGCCGACCTCTTTGTTGGTCTCGGCGTGGTCGCATACGTTCCAGATCATGTACCGCTTCTTCTTGCCCTTCTTCTCGCCCTTGAGGACGACGCCAATGGACGTTTTGCCGGTGTAATTTTCGGCAAGCGAGGACGGCTCCGGAAGAACGGATTTCAGGAACTCCATCGGAATGACGGGCGTGCCCTTGTACATGACGGGGTCGATGCGCGTCATGCCGACGTTCTGAAGCACTTCGAGGTGCTTGATGTAATTGTCCGAGAACGTCATCCAGAAGCGGATCTCTTTCAGACCCTTGATGTTCTCGACGAGGCTCTCTTCCTCCTCATGGTAGATGAGGTAGGACTTGACGGGTCCGACTTCCGGATAGTCGATCATCGTCGAGATCGACAGCGGATCGATCTCGATCCATTCGCCGTTTTTCCAATACTTGCCACGCTGCGTCACTTCCCGAAGGTTGATCTCCGGATTGAAGTTCGTGGCGAATGCCTTGCCGTGGCTGCCCGCGTTGCAATCGATGATGTCGATCGTGTGGATCTCATCGTACAGATTCTCCTGCGCGTAGGCGCAGAAGATGTTCGTCACGCCCGGATCGAAACCGCAGCCGAGGACGGCCATGAGGCCCTTGGCTTTGAATTTATCGTTATACGGCCATTGGTATTTGTAGGTGAACTTGGCTTCGTCGCGGGGCTCGTAGTTCGCGGTGTCCATGTAGTTGACGCCGGCCTCGAGGCACGCGTCCATGATCGCGAGATCCTGGTAGGGGAGCGCCATGTTGATGACGAGGTCAGGTTTGACCTTGTTCAGCAGCGCGACCGTATCGGCGACGTTGTCCGCGTCGAGTTGTGAAATCTCGATCGGCGTTTTGCATTCGGCCTGGACCTTCTTGCAGCTTTCGATGCGGCGCGAAGCAAGATGGATCTTTTTGAAAACATCGCGGTTCATCGCGCATTTCTTCGCGACGACCGAGCCTGCAGCGCCTGCCCCGATGATAAGTACGTTGTCCAACGAACGCTCCGATGTTGAAAGGCCGGTCTCTCCGGCTCCAGCAAGCGCGTAAAGTTGCGCTGGGGGCCCGAAATAGGGCACGCGGGGCATTAATTCAATACTCCGCGATCAATGCAGCCGGTTATCTCGATGGAACTCCAGGCGGAAACCGTCACAAAGCCGGATTGTGACAGTCCAGGAGACGATTTTTTCACGATTTTCGCCAAAAGGCCTGTCTGATATGTCCGAGTGGCACGCGTGTTTCGGTATCATTCGATTACTGCCGCGGGAGCGGGCTTTCGCCGGCGAACGTGCCACCATTCTGCAACGATCCCTGGCAGAGTCCCGGCGCGGGAGCGATCGCGCCGGGGAACTTCACGACGGCTAGAGGATATTGAAGGTCTGTTCAGCGGGGCCGTCGACATTCCGGAAAGGTTTGCCGTCCTTGCTTCGCGCGACTGCCCAAAGCGTTGTTCCCGGCTTCAACTCTTCGTTGAGTTTGATTTTCACGTCGCGATGATCTCCACGCGTTAGCGCAGCTGAGCCGAGGGGTTGCGCGGATGCGTGTCCTGCCGGATCGACCGAGAAAATCGCCAAAGTGCCGTCTGCGGGGGCAAAGGCATAGGTAATCGAAACGGATTCGCCCTTCGGCTTCTGGTTCATTGCGATTACCGAGGCAGGCGTTCCCGGATCCGCCGCGAACGCGCTTGTTGCCATCACCATACCTGCCGCCATCACGGCAGCGGCGGTGGCCGACACTCGTGATATTGTCATGGCTTTCGTCCTTGATTGGGAGTTGCGACTGGCGGGACGTTCGTCCCAAGCCTGTCAGCAGTCTTGATAGTGGCGTCCTGTGCCAGGCCCGGTCTCGGGACGTCGCCACTCTGCATATTATGATATTCGGAGGCGCCTCCAGCCTTACAATATGCGACGGCAGAGCCTTACGAATTTTTGATCCGCTAAAGGCTCAAATTGCAATTTTCTCCACGATGCACGCGGAATATGAACCGCCACGTGAGCCGAATTGCGATGGAAACAACTGAATGTCTCCGGCTCAAGTCAAAATGCATCAACGGCTTCAAGTTGCGCCGCGGCGAATAATTCTACGGCTCTGAATAATGTCTTTTGAGTCACACCCAATCATCTTCCGGTAATTGCGGTCCGTTCAACGTTGGCCAGTCGCGCCGCGCACATATGATCGGCATGCAGATGATTCCGCGAGGGGGTGGCATTCATGAGAATATCTCGTGCGTTTGAAAGCGGCTTCGGCGGCATTGCGATCGCACTGGCTCTCATGTCGCCAGCGGCTGCTGCTGATCTAGGCGGAAATTGCTGCGCTGACCTCGAGGAGCGTATCGCCGAATTGGAAGCGACCACCGCGCGCAAGGGCAACCGCAAAGTCAGTCTGACGGTTTCGGGCTGGGTCAACGAGAATCTCATCGTTTGGGATGATGGCACGGAGCATAACGCCTACGTCGGCACGAACTCCGTCGAGCAGTCGCGCTTCCGGTTCGTCGGCGAGGCAAAGATCACGTCTGACGTGTCGGCGGGTTACCTGCTTGAGATCGGCGTGCAGGGCCATCCGTCAAATCAGTGGAATCAGAATTCTCCGAGTTCATCGAGCAGCAATCCGAATAACCAGGACAATCAGCTTTTGGTCCGCAAAAGCTATTGGTACGTCAAGAGTAAGGAATGGGGACAGGCCGCCGTCGGCCAAAACGGCACCGCAACTTACCACCTTCTCGACGATGCCGATTTCACTTTGACACGTAACGTCAACGACGCGGAGGGCGCCGCGATCTACCTGTCGCAGTTTCAACTGAGGGCCAATGGGCTCCCCATTGGCTCGCCTGCGCTCAGATGGACCGACGCCTTGCGAGGCTTCAATAATTCGACGCCTGGCGATAGCGGCCGTCGCAATGTCGTTCGCTACGACTCGCCGACTTATGAAGGCTTTTCGGCCGCTGCTGCTTGGGGCGAAGCCACTTTATGGGATGTCGCACTCCAGTACAAAAACGATATCGGCGATTTCAGTGTTCTCGCCCGTGGCGGTTATGGCCAAAGCAATAATCCCGGCACCCAGTTCAGCGGCACCCCGAGCACCTACGTCGCCGGAGGAACGGCCTGCATATCTTCGAGCACGACGACGGCATCATTGCCGAACTTTCGATGCGACTGGGGCGGCGCCGCCACCACGATCATGCACAAGCCGACCGGACTATTCGTATTCGGCGGCTGGGGTACGCAACACATTGCTACCGGGAACCCGACCACAGAGCCGCAGCTTATAGAGCCTGTTAGCAATGTGTGGTTCATCCAGCCCGGTATCGAACAGAAGTGGATTTCGCTCGGCAAAACGAACATTTTTGGCGAGTACCGTCATGACGATGCGGGTTCCAATCCGGGTAAGACGGTTTCCTCGAGCATCAATTTCTGGCAGGGCGGCATCATTCAGTTTGTCGACGCTGCTGACTTGACCCTTTATGCAGTTTACGAGCACGCCGATGGAGACATCTTCGGCAACAGCGTGACGGCTGCGGGTGGTGGCGCTCCCGTGGGGAAAACCTCGCTCGATTCCTTCCAGGCGGGCATCTTTGGCGCGAAGATCAATTTCTGAAAGCGGCGCAAACTTACTTTTTTACGTCGATCCAGATGAAGCCGTCGCGGTTCGGCATCCGCACCGCGGCGAGCGTTTCCGCATTCATCTCTGCGCTCTCCGGAATGATCGCATTCGCGGCGAGCAGGTAGGCCGTGACGGCGTAGGTCTCATCCGCGGATAGTGAACCCGGAGCCGCAGGCGGCATGCTGCGGCGAACGAAATCGAAGATCGTCGTCGCATACGGCCAATAAGAACCGATCGCTTTGCTCGGATTATCGGGCGAGGGCGGCGTTGGCCCGCTGACGAGTTCTTCCGACGTGCCGCCTTCGCCGTGCTCGCCATGACAACGCGCGCATTTCTGTTCGTAGATGACGCGGCCCTCTTTCGCCGAGCCGCGCCCCGGCGGCAGCCCGCGGCCATCGGGGAAGATCGTGCGATCCCACTTGGCGATATCGTCGGAGGTTAATGGCGTGCCGAGGCGCATGTTTGCGCTCGCGGCCGGCTCCACGGCAGCGGAGCCGTGAGCGCCATCAATGTGGCCTTTGACGCGAGTGTCCTCTTCCGCGACCGCCAATGACGCGACCGAAACCGCAATCATCAGGGCCGCAACGCACCTAAGCATAGACATGGCTGATCGTACCATCTTCATCGACGGCCCAGCAGACAATGGCGTTGTAATGAAAGTACCCTTCGCGCCCGCGCTCTTTGATCAACACGTCGCGCTCGGGTTGGACGTAGCCGGTTTCGTCCGTCGCGCGGCTTTTGAGCAGCGCAGCCTTGCCGTCCCAAGCCCACGGAGAACGAAACCGCGTGAAGCATTGGGACATGACAGGGTCCTGCAACTCTGCCTCGGCCCACGATTTGCCGCCGTCCGCCGAAACCTCCACCTTGCTGATCTTTCCGCGGCCGCTCCACGCGAGCCCGCGAATTTCATAGACATTCGCCCCGTGCATCTTTTGCCCCGGCGAAGGCGACGTGATCAGCGATTTGGCATCCATCACGAAGGTGAACATGCGCGCTTTGCCGGACGGCAGAAGCTCGGTGTATTTCGCCGTTTCATTGCGCGTCATCGCGGGCGCATCGGTGACGTGCAGGCGGCGCAGCCATTTGACGTTGGTGATGCCTTCCCAGCCCGGCACGATTAGCCGTAACGGATAGCCGTTCTCGGGCCGCACGCGTTCGCCGTTCTGATAGAGGCCGACCATCGCATCATCCATCAGCTTCGAAAGCGGCAGGCTGACGTTGAGCAGCCCGGCATCGGCGCCCTCGGCGATCACCCACGAGGCCTTCGGATCGACGCCCGCCTCGTCGAGCAGAAGGGAGAGCGGCACGCCGGTCCATTCCGAACACGAAACGAGCCCGTGAAAAGACCCGGCGGGACGTTGGATCGGTTCCTCGTGCCACCCGGCGTTGCTGTTCCCGCCACACTCGATGAAGAGGAAGCGGGAGCGCATGGGATATCGAAGCAGGTTCGCGACGGTAAATTCCAGCGGCCGCTGCACGAGACCGTGAATGACGAGCCTGTGCACGGCCGGATCGATGTCCGGCACACCGTCGTGATGGCGCTCGAAGTGGAGGCCGCTCGGCGTGACGATGCCTTCGAGCTCTTCGAGAGGCGTCCACGAAACGCCGTCGCCCTGAGGCGTGCGGTTGCCGCCGATGTTGCGAACGACGTGCTTCTCGTATTTTGACGGCGTGCCGTAGCCAGTGAACGGAAGTCCGGGTTTGTGGATCCAGGAGGGATCAGCCGGATCTTCAGGCTTCGCCCTGGGCGTCGTGGCTGCAACTTCTTCCGCCCTGAGCGATGTTGCCGTCTGGGCCGTCGCGAGAACCAGTCCCGCCTTGAGAAAAAGGCGGCGATGCAAAAGCCCGCCGCCGGCAACCGGAGTTAGATCTTCACTTGCAAGCTTGCGGGCCACGAGGCCGTTCCGCAAACAACGTCAGGATTGGCTCGGAGTTGAATTGCCCTTGAACGCGTTGCCTTGCGAATCCTCGGCATCGACGCTCATCACATCGGACGGATTGCCCTGATAGGTGAAACGGAAGTTCGGGTTCTCGCTGATCGAGATGCCGCCCGTCATCGTGAAGACAGTTTTGCCGCCAGTCTTCACGGCCACCTTGTCCACGAAATGCGTCGGGATATAGAGGCCGGTCACCTGATCCATCTGCAAGCCGGAATTGTTGGGATGACGGATCATCACCTGAGCTTCTTGCGCAGTCGCGTTTTGCGGGTCCTTGAAGGCGGTCATCACCTTCATCTTGCCCATGGTCTTCGCCGCTTCTTCCGGGTCCTTGCCGGCCGGAGCCGAGCAGCCGCCCGACGCCTTCACGAACTTGATCGTCATGAAGAGTTTGCCGTCGTTCGTCTCGGCGATCGCGCGAACATTCGAATACTGGTCGATGCGGACGCGCGTGGCTAGAACGCGTTCGCCATTGCCAGCCGCATCGCCGTACGTGAACGTAGCGACGACGGGGGAAGGGTTCTTGTCGATGACGAGCGTCAGGGATTTCACGTCCTTGGCGAATTCAGCCGGAAGGCGAACGGTGAGAGGAACCGTAGAGGCGTCTTCGGCCCGGTACGGTGCTTCGAGCGCCACTTTTCCGGCACCGTCAGCAACCTCGCGCGTTCCGAAGAGATCTGTCCGGATGCTGTCCCAGATGACAGCCGTGTCGTCGGCCCGCGCGCCCGACTGGGCCGCGATCATCCCCAGGACCGCCGTCAATCCGGCAACAATCGTGGAGCGGAATATTCTGTTGCGCATCGTTTCCTCGCTCGTCGCTTTAGGGCGATCTCATGCGTCCGGGACGCTAAATCTAGAATAAAAGACTACATTAATATCGTAACGCAGTCATCTATTTCCCAAGGCGCGGCCGCGCGCCGGCGGACGGTGGTCTAAAACACGGTATTCGCAGCATTTTATTTCATCTTGACCCGCGCCGGATCAGGCGACGGCCGACCGGCCGAGCCACGCGCGCCAGCCCCCGAACTCCGTAATGTCCTCGGCGCCCCGAACGGCATGGCTTTCGCAAAGGAAGCCTTTCACCTGTCGGCCGCCTTCGAGCAGAAGCGTCCCGATCCCGAGCGGGGCCGGTATGAGCGCCACGAACGACCCGAACGCGGCCTCGTCCATTTCCCAGATTTCGACTTCGATCGCACCGGGCCCCGTGCCTTCGAAAACGAGGCCCGGCTTTGGCGGGGTCGTTCCGGGCAAGGCATAAAGCCGGTATCCCGCCGCCGTGCGCGCCGTCTCCCGGTAAATGGCGTCGCGCTCTGTGAGCTGACTGTTGAGCGGCTGGCCTCTGAGATGCGCGCCGACCACTGCGACCTCGACCGTTTTCTTCTTCGTGGCGGGCTGCGGGGTGACCGGCGCGGCATCGGATAATGCGGCCTGCGTCGCGCCAAGCTTCGCACCATCGAGCGTGCGGTGAAGAGTGTCACCGATCGCCGCGAGTTGTCCGTCGGCGAACGCTCGTCCGATCAGTGTCACGCCGAACGGGATGCCGTCCTCGCGAAAGCCCGCCGGAACGGCGAGAGCCGAGAGGTCGAGAAGATTGACGAAATTCGTATACGCGCCGAGGTTCGAATTGAGGCGAACTGGGTCGGCCAGGATATCGGCGATTTTGTACGTCGTGCCCGCCGTCGGCAGCACCATCACGTCCATGCGGTTCCACTCGGCGTCCGCAGCGCGGCGATACTCTGCGAGACGATAAAAGCTCTCGAACGTCGCGAGCGCGGATTTATTCCGGCCGTTATGGATGATGTCGCGAACGACGGGATGAAGATCGTCATCGTTCATGTCGTCGACGGCAAATAGCCGTTCGGCAACCCAAGGACCGTCGTACAGCATCGCCGCCGTGTCGCGAAATGGCGCGAAGTTGAAGGGAGTGATCTCGGCGCCGAGCCCGGCGAGGCGATCGATCGTGTGATGATAGAGACGGCGGTATTCGCTGTCCTCGAAGAACGAGAGCGGCGCATTGGGAATGCCAATTCTCAGCGGACGTCCGGCCGTCTCGACGGCGAATGGTGGCGCGTCGGCCCGCGCGAAACAGTCGTCCTTGTCGAAGGCGACGGCTGCCTCCGCAACCTTCGCGGCGTCCGCAACAGTCAGCGCAAAAATCGAAACGGCGTCTTGGCTCTTGCATGCGGGTACGACGCCACGCGTAGAGATGATGCCTTTAGTCGGCTTCAGACCCACGATGTTGTTGAAGGCCGCCGGAACGCGGCCCGATCCCGCAGTGTCCGTCCCGAGAGAAAACGAAACAAGACCCGCGGCCACGACGACGGCCGAACCCGAACTCGAGCCGCCGGAAATGTAGTCCGTATTGAAGACGCTCGCCGGAATGCCATATGGCGAGCGCGTGCCGTTAAGCCCGGTCGCAAACTGGTCGAGGTTCGTTTTGCCGATCAGGATGGCGCCTGCCGCTTCAAGCCGTTCGACGACGGTCGCCGAACGCACGGGCACATAGGCGAAAGCCGGACAGGCACATGTCGTCGGCATACCGGCGACATCGATGTTGTCCTTGACGGCAAATGGAATGCCGTAAAGGGGCCCGTGCGGCGCGCGGCGAAGGCTATCGAGAACGTTCGCCTTATCGCGAAGCGCAATCCAGTCGGGCGCAACGCCCTTGGCTCCGATGCGCGCGAAGACCTCTTCGACCGTTGCTTCGGGTGTCGTTTCCCCCCGCGCGTAGAGGGCGGCGAGATTTGCAATGTCGAGCGATAGGGTCACGCCGTCGCCTCCGCATGTGGCTCTCTTAAGATAACGAGAGCCTGGCCAAGGGCCACAGGCCGCCCTTCGACGCAGCGTACTTCGTGAACGACCCCGCTTTGCGGAGCCGGCACGGCCATTTCCATTTTCATCGATTCAACGATTATCAGCGTCTCGCCCTCGGCGACGGGTGTTCCGGGCTCGACGAGAACCTTCCAGACACTGCCGGGAACCGGGCTCTCGACGGCCGTGGCCCCTGGCGGCAGCGCGGCGGCTCCATCCTCTTCGATACCGCCGTCGGATGCGCCAGCGGCACCTTCCTGATCGACCTGCTGCCAGCGCGCCCGCTCAGCCTCGAAGGCGGCCTGCTGACGCGACTTGAAGGCGCTGATCGATTGGGCGTTCTCGGTAACAAAAGCCTGATAATCCCTGAGACGAAACGTTGTCTCTTCGACTTTGACGCTTGCCTGCCCTTCGAGAAAGCCGTCACGGAACTTCACCAGCTCTTCGCTCGAGACTGGATAGAAACGGATCTGATCGAAGAACCGCAAAAGCCACGGCGACCCGGCTTCAAACGCTTCCGTGGTGCGATACGTGTTCCAGACTTGGCACGTCCGCCCGAAGAGCTGATAGCCGCCGGGACCCTCCATGCCGTAGATGCACATGTAAGCGCCGCCGATGCCGACGACGTTGTCGGGTGTCCACGTTCGCGCCGGATTGTATTTCGTCGTGACGAGACGATGACGAGGATCGATCGGCGTCGCGACCGGCGCGCCGAGATACACATCGCCGAGTCCGAGGACGACGTACGTCGCGTCGAAAACGATCCGCAACACGTCCTCGATGGACTCGAGCCCGTTGATGCGCCGAATGAACTCGATGTTGGAAGGACACCACGGCGCGTCTGGTCGAACGCCCTGGATATATTTGTCGATCGTCTTCTGCACCGCGGGGTCGTTCCACGACAGCGGCAGATGCACGATGCGCGACGGCACCTCGATGTCGCTCAGGTCGCCGAGCGTATCTTCGATGCGCGAAAGTTCGGCGAGCAGATCTTCGAGCGGCAGAACCGTGCTGTCGTAATGGACCTGCAAGGACCGGATGCCCGGCGTCAGGTCGAGAATGCCGCTGAGCTTTCGCTGTTCGAGAGCGGTCATCAGAGCGTGCGCGCGGAAACGTAACGTGAAATCGAGGATGATCGGGCCGTACTCGACGAGCATGTAAGCATCGCCCGCGCGGCGATAAACGACGCGCGGCTTGTCGCCGGACGCTTCGCGGCCGCCGACGATGCAATCATCCGCTCCCCACTTCGCATGCGGAAACGACGGCGCGGCGATAGACTTGAGCGATGCGATCTCTGCGTTCTGCTTGGCAAGACGCGCAGCCGCCTCCGCAGGAGAGAGGCGCGTGAAGCGGACTTTGTCGCCCGGCCGAAGCTGGCCCATCTTCCAAAGCTCGGCTTGCACGATGGTCGCCGGACACACGAAGCCGCCGAGCGACGGACCGTCGGGGCCGAGAATGACGGGCATGTCGCCGGTGAAATCGATCGTACCGATGGCATAGGCGTTGTCGTGAATATTGCTCGGATGAAGCCCGGCTTCGCCACCATCGGTGCGTGCCCAGACGGGCTTCGGCCCGATCAACCGAATGCCGGTCGGATTGGAATTGTAATGAACCTCCCAATCGCTCGAGAAGAACGTATCGATGTATTCCGGCGCAAAGAAATCCGGCGCGCCATGTGGACCGTAGAGAACGCCGATATCCCAGGTATGGACGAGGCGAGGCTTGAGTTCCGCCGGAAGACGTGCCGAAGGAAAGCTCGTCGCGTCGCGGCCGATGTGAAGCACGTCGCCCGTCATCAACACGCGGCCGCCGTGCCCGCCGAACTTGCCGAGCGTGAATGTCGATTTGCTTCCGAGATAAGACGGAACATCGATGCCGCCGCGAACGGCGATGTAGGCGCGCACGCCCGGACCCTTGACGCCGCCGATCTTGAGCACCTGTCCGGCCCGGATCTGGATAGCCTGCCAGTAGTCGACAGCCGCGCCGTCGAGCGTCGCCGTCAGCTCCGCTCCCGCTAGACAGATCACGGCGTCGGTGTTGAACTTGAGGGAAGGCCCCGCGAGCGTCGTCTCGATCCCGGCAGCGCCTTCGTCGTTGCCGACGATGCGATTGGCGAGGCGAAACGACAGCGCATCCATCGGTCCTGATGGCGGCACGCCGACCGCCCAGTAGCCGACGCGTCCCGGCCAATCCTGGATCGTCGTCTGCGTGCCCGGCGACAGAACTTCGATCGTGTCAGCCTTATAAGTGAACGTCTGCAGTGTCCGCGTCAGCATTTCGGCTTTCGCGAAGACGCTGGAGCCCGCGAGCTGGCGCAGATAATCGAGATTGGTTTCGAGACCGCCGATGCGCGTTTGATCGAGCGCCGATCGAAGTCGCGCCAGCGCGTCGTCGCGTGTCGATCCCTTGACGATGATCTTTGCGATCATCGGATCGTAGTAGGGCGAAACCTCCGATCCGCTTTGCGCCCATGTTTCTATGCGCGCGTCAGACGGCCAGGAGACATGTGTCAGCCGACCGGAGCTTGGCCGGAAATCGCGCGCAGGATCTTCCGCATAAAGCCTGACTTGGATCGACGCGCCCGTTGGCGAAATCTTGGATTGATCGAGCGGATGCAGTTCTCCCGCCGCTTGCCGCACCATCCATTCGACGAGATCGGCGCCGACGACCTCTTCGGTCACGCCGTGCTCCACCTGAAGCCGCGTATTGACCTCGAGAAAATAGAACTCGTTCGTCTCGGCGTCGTAGAGATATTCGACGGTGCCCGCGCTTTCGTAATTGACGGACTGGCCGAGGCGTCGCGCTGTCTCCCAGAGCGCCGCGCGCGTCTTCTCGGGTAGATTTGGCGCAGGCGTCTCCTCGATGACCTTTTGGTTCCGCCGCTGCGCCGAGCAATCGCGTTCGCCGAGCGAGACGACGTTGCCGCGACCATCGCCGAAAATCTGCACCTCGATGTGGCGGCCGCGCGCCACGTACTTCTCGATGAAGATACCGGCGTCCTTGAAGTTGTTGCGGGCGAGGCGTTCGACGCGCTCGAACATCGGGGCGATTTCTTCCGCCGTCGACACGAGCTGCAACCCGATGCCGCCGCCGCCGGCCGTGCTCTTGATCATCACCGGATAGCCGATGCGCTGGGCTTCGCTCTTGGCATGTTCGACATCGCGGATGAGCCCGGAGCCCGGCGCCAACGGCACGTTCGCCTGAAGCGCAAGCTCGCGCGCCTTGTGCTTCAATCCGAAGGCTCGCATGTGCTTTGCCTTCGGCCCGATGAACACGATGCCTGCCGCTTCGCACGCCTCCGCGAAATCAGGATTTTCCGACAGAAAGCCGTAGCCCGGATGAATGGCTTCCGCGCCGGTCATCTTCGCGGCGTCGAGAATGGCGTCGAACTTGAGATAGCTCTCGGCTGCCGGCGATGGGCCAATGGCGACGGCTTCGCCCGCCTGCATGACATGCATCGAATGGCGATCGGCCTCGGAATAGACCGCGACGCTCGCGATCCCCATGCGGTCGAGCGTTCTGATGATACGGCAGGCGATAGCGCCGCGGTTGGCGATCAGGACTTTGCGGAACATGGACGTCAGGCCCCCTTACCCCAGATGAGAACTTCGATCGGCGTGGGGTTGTAGGCGTTGCAAGGATTGTTGAGCTGCGGACAGTTCGAGATGAGCACGATGACGTTCATGTGCGCGGTCATCTCGACGTATTTGCCCGGCGCCGACAAACCATCCTCGAACGTCAACCCGCCTTCGGGCGTCACCGGCACGTTCATGAAGAAATTGATGTTGTGTCCGATGTCGCGTTTCGAGAGGCCGTACTGCTCGTTCTCGGCGATCGCGAGCAGGAAGCTGTCGCGGCATGCGTGCATCGATTTCTTCTCGAGCGCGTAGCGAACGGTATTGCTCTCCGTCGCGCAGGCGCCGCCGAGCGTATCGTGACGGCCGACCGTATCGGCCGTGATCGTCAGCATCGGACGGCAGATGTCGGAACGAAGTACCGATCCCGCGGTCAGGTAGATATTGCCTTGCTCCCGGATGGTGTCGGACGCCGAGTAGCGTTCCGCTGGATCGTCGGCGTTGAAGAACAGGGTGTCTGCCGCCTGATTGCCTTCGAGATCGAGGAGGCGAAGCGTTTCGCCTTCGTGGACGACGTGCATCCAATATTCGCCGGCCGGAACGATACGGCGATAGATCGCGTCGACTTCGCGAAGCGTGCTTTCTTTGATCATTGATGCGCGTCTCCACAGCAACCGGCGAGGAAAATGCGGTTGTTCTCGAAACCGCGCTCGTTCTCGGGCGCGGAAAGCCGCGCGGGGTCGTCGGCCGCCGCCGGCGCCCCCTCGAAGATCTCGAAGTGCACTGCTTTCCGGGGATACGCATTCGCGAGGTTCAAGGGATGCGGACAGGTGTGAAAGAGAACGAGCGTATCGATCTCGAAGCGCAGTTCAACCTGAGCTCTAGCCTTCGCTGCTGAGGTATCGAGCGACATCGCGCCATCGGAGGCGACGGCGATCTTGCTGAACCAGTTGACGTTCGCCGCCAGATCGCGGCGCGTCAGCCCATACTTCGCTCCTTCGACGAGGAAGCTGTCGTGGCCGTTCTGCTGCCAGTCGTTGCGTGCGTTCTGATAGTTCTTCTCGCCCCATTTCCGCGCGACGATGGCCTTCGTCGTATTGCCGGAGACCGTATCGTGCCAGCCGAACGTGTCCGACACGACCGAGCAAAAGATGCGACCCATATCCGAGTAGAGGCAATGACCGGCGGTGAGCTTGAACGTGTGCTGACATTTCAGCGTGTCGGGCGCGTTGTAGCGCTCGAGCAAATTCAGCGGATTGTAGAAGAGCATCCCGATGTTGGCACCGCCCTCCACATCAGTCAGGCGCAGCCGCATGTTTCGGCGCAGCAGCAGCGACCAGTGTTTGCCTCCTGGCAGCGTATCCCCGTAGACCAAGTTGCCCATTTTTGACCTCAAAGCAGAAGCGTTCCTCGCAAGACGCTGGCGCGCCAGTCCGGGCCGTCCCGGGTTCGTCAGAAGCCGCCGAGGGTCGTCCCTCGCGGAAAGCGTGAACACCTAAGAGCGCGGAGCAGAGTGCCCGTGACGCGTTAGAACGCCGGGGCTGCCTGCAACTTTCTTCGGCCAGATCTCGATATCCTTGGTGATCGTCGCGCCCTTCGGCAGCAGAGGCGCTGTCGGAGGTGGTGTCGGAATGTCGGCCGATAGCCGGACGCCATATCGCTCGAGTTCCTCGGGCCGGCTGCGCGGCCGCTCGAATGCGATGATCCGCGTACCGAGTTCGAAAGCTTCACTGAGGTCGTGAGTGACCATCACGACCGTCAGCGAGGATTCATTCCAGATGCGCCGCATCAGAACGTGGATGTCGGACCGAATGCCGGGATCGAGCGCGCCGAAGGGCTCGTCGAGCAAAAGCACCTTC
The DNA here is from genome assembly GCF_019753045.1 of Hyphomicrobium sp. GTDB lineage: Bacteria > Pseudomonadota > Alphaproteobacteria > Rhizobiales > Hyphomicrobiaceae > Hyphomicrobium_B. The sequence goes on along the minus strand of NZ_JAIELN010000005.1, from coordinate 235,943 downwards.
GGCCGCCGCATGATTGCCTGCGCCAGTGCAAGACGTTGCTGCATACCGCCCGAAAGCGCGGCCGGATATTTTGCTTCCTGGCCGGCGAGGCCGACAGCGGCAAGAAGCTCGCGCGCATCGTCTTCCGCCTGTTTCCGCGCGCGACCGAATAATCGGCCGAGCGCGCCGGCCATCTCGAACTCCCGCCCGATGATGACGTTGCCGAGAACTGTCAGGTGCGGAAATACCGAGTAGCGCTGGAAGACGACGCCGCGGTCCGCATCGGGCTCCGCTTTGAGGGGCACGCCATCGACGAGAATGCTGCCGCGCGTTGGCCGCTCCTCGCCGAGAAGCATGCGCAAGAATGTTGTCTTGCCGCATCCTGATGGGCCGACCAGCGCCACGAACGAGCGCGTCTCGATCTCGAGATTGATCTGCTCGAGGACGACGTGATCGCCGTATTCTTTCCAAACCTTGTCGAAGACGATGGCGTTCATGCTGTTCTCGCTTCGGCAAACCACGGGAACGACTTGCGTTGAAGCAGCCGCAGGGAAAGATCCATGACGAACGCCAGAAGCGTGATCCACGCGACGTAGGGCAGGATCACATCCATCGAGAGATAGCGGCGAACGAGGAAGATGCGGTAGCCGAGGCCGGAATCGGCGGCGATCGCCTCGGCAGCAATCAGGAAGAGCCACGCCGGACCGATTTCCAGCCGAACGGAATCGATCAGTCGCGGCAGGATTTGCGGCAGCACGACGCGCAACGCGATCTGCGGCGTCGATGCGCCGAGCGTCTGCGCCTTGATGAGCTGCTCGCGCGGAATGTCTTCGACCCTGAGCGCGATGTCGCGAATGAGCTTCAACGATGTGCCGACGACGATCAGCGTGATCTTCGAGGCTTCGCCGAGCCCCATGACGATGAAGAGAATGGGAAGGAGCGCGAGTGGCGGCACCATCGATAACACCGCCACGACCGGCCCGAGTGTCGCGCTCATCACCGGCAGCAACCCGACGACGATGCCGAGAACCAGGGCGATGGCCGTCGAGATGGCAAGGCCGGCAATGAGCCGCGTCAGACTCGCCGACGTATCAGCCCAAAGCAGATAATCGCCCGTGCGGGTATCGGGCTTCATCGCGTAAGCGTCGATCGTTTCGCCCATCTTGGCGAACGACGGAAGAAGTTTGTCGTTTGGATTTTCGGTCAGTCGAATGTCGGAAGCGATAATGTAAGTGAGTAACAGTAATGCGAATGGCAGGAAGGCGAGGGCAAGGCGCCAAGTCTTGTCCGGCCGGTAGTTGATAGCGCGCATGCGGTCGCCTTCCTTCGGTGCGTTACGAGAAAACGGCGCTTAAAGCTTGCCGTCTTCCGCCTCTTTCATGAACGTCGCGTCGTAGCGGAACTTGACGTTCGCCTTGTCGCCGAAGACCGTTTTGTCGGGGAACTCGACGCCGATCGCGCCGTCGGACTTCGCGTCCTTGCCGAGCAGGGATTTCTCGAACAGGAATTTGGAGACGCGTTCGGTCGTCGTCTTCAGATCTTTGCCGGTGGCAAACGCCACGGCGTCTTTCGGATCTGAAAACAGCTTCGTCGTTGCAAGCTGTTCGTCGAAGCCTTTGACGTCGGTGCCTGAAGCCTTGGCCATGGCCTCCTTCGAAGCCGTACCGTCCTTCAGCGTCGCAAGCGTCTCGTACCAGATACCTGCGAGTGCCTTCGCGAATTTGGGATTGTCTTTCAGCACGGCCGTGTTGACGACCATGAGGTCAATGATCTCGCCCGGAATTTGCGAGCTGTCGAAGACCTTCTTTGCGTCGGGAGATTCAAGGATCGTCGAAACGATGGGCTTCCAAGTGACGACCGACGTGACGTCGGGTGTCTTGTAAGCGGCCGCCATATCGGCGTCGGACGTGTTGACGACTTTCAGGTCCTTCTCGGCGAGCCCGACGCTTTCAAGACCGCGCGCCAGCAGGTAGTGCGAAACCGAGAACTCGACGAGATTGACGTTCTGGCCCTTGATGTCCGCGAGCTTGTCTTTGTTCTTCAGGATGACGGCGTCGTTGCCGTTCGAGAAGTCGCCGACGATCACGGCCGTGGTGTCGACGCCGCCGGCAGCCGGAATGGAGAGCGCATCCATGTTCGTCACGGTGACCGCGTCGAACGAGCCCGCCGTATACTGGTTGATGGATTCGACGTAATCGTTGAACTGTTTGACTTCGATGTTGATGCCGTATTTGTCGGCCCATTTTTTCACGATGCCGGAATCGGCCGCATAGCCCCAAGGCATCCAGCCGACATAAATCGACCAGGCGACTTTGAAGTCTTTCTTCTCGGCGGCATTTGCAGGCGACAGGGCAAACCCTGTCACGGCCGCGAGACCAATCGCGGCCTTCAAAATTTGCTTGACGGAAAAGCGCATCGCCAACCCCTGTCCTTGTGCTGACCACTCAGTGAGGCCGCAAGGAACTTCGGGACAGGAGCGGAAGACCTCGGATGAGCGCGGAGACGAGCGCGCGGAGGGAGGCCTGTCCGTTCGAGCGCCGGAGCAACTCGCGGTGTAGGTCTCCCGGGCTTTTATCCCGCCGTGGCTCCGCCTCGCGTCGCGCGAAGCGGGAGAGCCTCTCTCGGACCTGACGCTTGTGAAGCCGGAACCCTAGAGGCGTTATGCGCCATGCTCTGCACGGGGCGTGCCAAGGCTTTTTTGCAGGAAAAACGCAGGAAATCTTCGGGTGCGGGTGATTGCGTTGCCAGCTGCTTGTGCTGAACGCCTAGTACCTAGGCAGTTCCACGGGAGCCGCGCTTTCGTCACGAAAACGATTAGGCCTCGACCAACCTCGGCCGCGACGAGAGCAGTCCGCGCAGCATCCCGACGACGCGTGACGCCGGACCCTTGCCGCCGCATTGAATGCTGATCCGCGCGCCTTCGAACAGAAGAAAGACTTCATCGGCGAGCAAACCGGGGTCGCGATATCGGGCGGCGCGGAAGAGCCCGACGAGGCGGTCATGCTTACGCTGTTTGTAGGCTTCGATCACGGCGCGGGCCGGGTGGCCGGTATCGAGTTCGACGGCGGCATTCGCCAGCGCGCAGCCGCGTTCGAGCTTGTTCGTCAGCACGTCTTCGACAAAATCGACCCAGGCATCGACTTGTTTTTGGGGGCTATCTACATTCTCGGCCAGAATGCGATTGAGAACGTCATCGCCTTCATCGGCGAGCTGTTGGACGTATGTGACAATCAATTCGTCCTTCGATTTGAAGTGACGGTACAATGTCATCTTGTTTGTAAGCGCGGCCTCGGCGATTGCCTCCACGCCGACGGCATACACGCCGTGCCGGTAGAAAAGATCGCGAGCTGCGATCAGAATTCGCTCTCGTGGTGACTTGGCGGCAAATTGCCCCTCGGCGACTGCTTCTGATCCGCCAACGCTGCGCAAATCTTTCTCCTGCGCAATGCTCATGCGCCCTTGACGAGAATGTTACCGATCGGTAGCTGTATGTTACCGATCGGTACCGGGTAACATGACTCTGTCATCTCTGTCACTCGGTACTTAACGCGCGCGGAACGAATGCCGTGCGCCCGTTCGCGGTGGGGTCAGAAGGAAAATTCACACGGGCCGAACGCGGCGACGCTCGGCGCGATTAGACGCTGGCGCTCGATATGGAACGCAACCGGTTCCCTCGTGCGTCGATTTCAAATCTACATGACGGAGACAGAACCCGTGTTCCAACGGTCCGCCTCAATCGCTGCGGTTCTGCTGACTTTATCAGCGGGACTTTCGGCATGCAGCGAAGAGAAAACCGCAGCTCAAGCGGCGCCTCCGCCACCGCCGCAGGTCACCGTGGCCAAGCCCACGAAGAAGATCGTCGCCGACTACGATGAATACGTCGGGCGATTCGTCCCCGTCGACTTCGTCGAAGTGCGGGCGCGCGTTTCGGGTTACCTCGACAAGATCCACTTCACCGACGGCCAGATGATCAAGGCCGGCGATCCGCTCTTCACCATCGACCGCCGTCCATTCCAGGCATCGGTTGATCAGGCGAAAGCATCCATCGCGCAAGCGGAGGCGAAGGTCGCCTTCGCACAGTCCGATTTGGAGCGCGGTGAAAGTCTGGTCCGCGGAACAACGATCACGCAGCAGTCGCTCGATCAGCGCCTTCAGGCGAAGCGCGTGGCAGAAGCGGATTTGACCGCTCAGCAGGCAGCGTCGAGGCAGATGACTCTCGATTTGGAGTTCACGGAGCTTGTCGCTCCGATCGACGGCAAAATAGGCGATCGCCGCGTATCGGTCGGAAACCTCGTCACCGGCGGAACGACCGGAAACACGACGCTGCTCGCGACGATCGCCTCGGTCGATCCGATCCGCTTCGAGTTCACGATGGATGAGGCCTCATACCTCCGCTACCTCAAGGCTGCGTCGGCGAAGACAACCGACAGCAAAGGCGGTGCCTTGGACATGCCAGCTCAACTGAAGCTGATCGATGAAAAGGACTTCGTCCACGACGGACACATCGACTTTATCGACAACGCGATCGATAAATCGTCCGGCACGATCCGCGGCCGCGCGGTCTTCAAGAATGCTGACGGACGCCTCACGCCGGGCATGTTCGGCCGCATCCGGATTGCGGCTTCTGAACCGGCGGAGGCGCTGCTCGTTCCCGATGCCGCCATCGGCACCGAGCAGGTCAGGAAGTTCGTCTATGCCGTCGGCAGCGACAATGTCGCGACACCGAAATACGTCACGCTTGGACCGTTGGTCGATGGGCTGCGCGTCGTGACGACGGGCCTTTCGCCTGACGACACGGTCATCGTGAACGGCCTGATGCGCATCCGACCCGGCGCGAAAGTCACGCCGCAGCAGGCAGCCGCCGACGCTTCCAATCCGAAGGACCAGACGGTCCGGACCCAATAAAGAACGGCCCGTCCAATGCGCATATCGCACTTCTTCATCGACCGCCCGATCTTCGCGGCCGTCATTTCCGTCGTGTTCGTCATCATCGGCCTGGTATCCGTCAGCCGATTGCCGATCGCGCAGTATCCGGAAATCGCGCCGCCGGTGGTGAACATCACGGGGCAATATCCGGGCGCCAGCGCCGAGGTCGTCGCGGCGACGGTCGCAACGCCGCTCGAGCAGCAGATCAACGGCGTCGAGCACATGCTCTTCATATCGTCGAACTCGACGAATGACGGCCGCTTCTCGATTTCGGTCACCTTCGATATCGGCACCAATCTCGATATTGCGCAGGTTCAGGTGCAGAACCGCGTCTCCATCGCACTGCCGAGATTGCCGGCCGACGTGCGCAACATCGGCGTCACCGTTGCGAAGGCGTCGCCCGACCTCATGATGGTCGTGCATCTGCTGTCGCCCGACAATTCACGCGATACGCTTTTCATTTCGAACTACGCGAGCGTGAACATCGTCGATGCGCTCACCCGAGTGCAGGGCGTAGGCTCGATCACGGTATTCGGCGGACGCGATTACTCGATGCGCGTCTGGCTTGATCCCGACCGCCTGCAATCGCTGGCGCTGACGGCAAGCGACGTCGTGACCGCGCTGCAGGGACAGAACGTCCAGGTGGCCGCCGGCGTGCTCAATCAGCCGCCGCTCGAAAAGCCTGGCGCATTCCAGATCACGGTGCAAACGCAAGGTCGCCTGATAGATCCGAATGATTTCGGAAATATCGTCGTCAAGCAAAACGCCAACTCCGTCGTCCGGGTGAAGGACGTCGCGAGAGTCGAACTGGCGGCGCTCGATTACAGCATCAACTCGTATCTCGATAAGCAGGCGGCGGTCGGTCTCGGCGTCTTCCAGCTGCCCGGTTCGAACGCCATCGAAACGGCGAAGAACATCAAAGAAGCCATGGCGGAGATGTCGAAGAGCTTCCCGCCGGGGCTCGAGTACACCATCGTCTACAACCCGACTGACTTCATTCAGCAGTCGGTCGACGCCGTCATTGACACCATACTCGAAGCCGTCGTTCTGGTGGTGATCGTCGTCCTCCTCTTCCTGCAAACATGGCGCGCGGCGATCATCCCGATCGTGGCCATCCCCGTTTCGCTCATCGGCACTTTCTTCCTGATGCAGATGTTCGGCTTCTCGCTGAACAACCTGTCGCTCTTCGGGCTCGTGCTGGCGATCGGCATCGTCGTCGACGACGCGATCGTCGTGGTCGAAAACGTCGAACGCAACATGGCAAACGGGATGAGTCCCCGAGAAGCCTCCTACCGGACCATGGAGGAGGTGGGCACGGCGCTCATCGCCATCGCGCTCGTTTTGAGTGCGGTGTTCGTTCCATCGGCATTCATCACCGGCATCTCGGGCCAGTTCTATCGTCAGTTCGCGCTGACGATCGCGGGCGCGACGGTGATTTCGCTGATCGTGTCGTTGACCCTGTCGCCCGCGCTCTGCGCCATGCTCTTGAAGCCCCATTCGACCGAGCATCGCCATAGCCCCCTCACGTGGCCCATCCGCGCGTTCTTCAATGCGTTCAACTGGAGCTTCGATAGGCTTTCCCACGGCTATGGATGGCTGGCTGGACGCGCCGTCCGGTTCTCCATCCTGATGCTGGTGCTATACGCGGGCCTCATCGCATTCGGATTGAACGAGTTCCGCAAAACTCCGGTCGGCTTCATCCCCGACCAGGACGGCGGCTATCTGATCACGATCACCCAGCTTCCGCCTGCCGCTTCTTTGGCTCGTACCAACGAGGTCAACAAGCGGGCCGTCGAACTTGCGCTCACCGTTCCGGGCGTTGCTCACGCCGTCAATATCGTGGGCTTCTCCGGTGCGACGCGCGTCAATGCCTCGAACGCTGGCGCGGTTTTCGTCACGCTGAAGCCCTTCGAAGAGCGCGCCAAAGATCCGAACATGTCGGCGAAAGCTATTCAGGGTGCGCTCCTCAAGAAATTTTCTGAGATCCAGGAAGCTATGGTGCTTGTCGTTGCGCCGCCCCCCGTCCGCGGTCTTGGCAGCTCCGGCGGCTTCCGCATGATGGTGGAGGATCGATCGGGTGCCGGCTCGGCTGCGTTGCAGGCGGCTGTCAATGCGATGATGGGCAAGGCGGCTCAGACGACGGGCGTGCGGCAGGTGTTCTCGCTCTTCGAGACGTCGACGCCTCAGCTCTATCTCGACATCGATCGCGTCAAGGCGCAGATGCTCGGCATCCGCGTCCCTGAAGTCTTTGCCGCGCTGCAAACGTACCTCGGCTCGATCTACGTCAACGACTTCAACCTCCTCGGCCGCACCTTCCGCGTGACGGCGCAGTCCGACGGTGAATTTCGTTTGACGCCAAAAGATGCGCTGAGCATTCGCGTGCGCAATTCGAACGGCGATGCCGTCCCGCTCGGCTCGTTCACGACCGTGAGCGATATTTCAGGCCCGGCGCGCGTTCCCCGCTACAACCTTTATCCGGCAGCCGAACTCGATGGTTCTGCTGCTCCCGGATACTCGCAGGGGCAGGCGATCGACATCATGCAGAAGCTGGCGGCCGAGACGCTCCCGCCTGGCTTCAGCTATGAATGGACCGATCTCGCCTATCAGCAGATCCGCGCCGGCAACACGGCAATCTTTGCCTTCGCTCTGGGCGTCCTGTTCGTGTTCCTCGTCCTTGCCGCACAGTTCGAAAGCCTGACGTTGCCGCTCGCGGTCATCCTGATCGTCCCGATGAGCCTCATCGCATCGATCTCGGGCGTCATCCTCCGGGGAATGGACAACAACATCCTGACCCAGGTTGGCTTCATCGTTCTCATAGGTCTAGCGGCGAAAAACGCTATTCTGATTGTGGAGTTTGCGGAGCAACTCGAAGCTCAGGGCAAATCCCGATTCGAGGCCGCGACCGAAGCGGCCCGGTTGAGAATGCGACCGATCATCATGACGTCGCTGGCGTTCATCCTCGGCGTGGTGCCGTTGGTTTGGGCGGTCGGCGCCGGTGCCGAGCTGCGTCAAGCGCTCGGAACCGCCGTATTCGCGGGCATGATCGGCGTAACCTTCTTCGGCCTGATCTTCACGCCCGTCTTCTATGTGGTGTGCCGCTGGCTGTCCGATCTCGGCCGCAGGTCTCGGGCACCATCTCACGAGACGCCGCTTCATCCGGCCGAGTAGGCGCAAGCCGCCTTTCGGGTACCCGCAAGCCTCGCACAGGACGCCGGAGTCAGAACAGACTCCGGCGTTTTTTCATCGGCGAACGCGAATCGGGACTGCGACATGAATCGAAGAGATCGGCGGCTTGCGCAGGCGACGTCACGGAGCATTCCTCAACGCACCGGCGAGCCCGATATCGCACGCGATTATCATCAGGCAGTTGATCATCTCAAAAACGGCCGCTTGGCCGAATCGGAAGTTGCGCATCGGCGCGTGCTCTCCCGTCTGCCCACCCATGCTCCAAGCCTGCACCACATGGGCCTCATCGCGTATAAGCGGCAGGAAACGCATGATGCGGTCGAATACATCCGCGAGAGCGTCGCCAATCAGCCAAATTACCACGAGGCGTGGCTCAACCTCGCGATCATCCTCGGCGAAATGCGCCGGTCCCATGAGGCAATCGCCGCCTGCCGCGAGTGCCTCGCTTTGCAGCCTCGTAACGCTGAGGTCCACACGGTGTTGGGCAACCTCCTCACGGTGGTTGAGAACGAAACCGAGGCGATATCGACCTATGTCAAAGCGCTCGAGCTGAAGCCCGATCAGCCCGCCGTGCTCGTGCGGCTCGGCAATCTGATGCTGAAGTCCGGCCAGCCGGAAGCGGCGGCGGCGCGCTGCAGGCAGGCCCTCCAGCTCGATCCGGACTTCGCGGAAGCACGCGTTCTCGACCGCCGAATATCGGCGATGACACGCCCCGTGGCGTTGATTGCAGCGGAAATCGAAGCAGAATCGAAGAGCAGCGATGAGCTTGCGAAGCGCCTTGACGAACTCGCTTTGTTTCTTCGCCAGGACCGGCGGTACGACGAAGCGATAGAACTTTGCCGGCGCGCCGTTGCGGCGAATCCGGATAATGCGGACTACGTCTTCAACCTTGCCCTTGCACTCGAAGCACGCGGCAATTTGGAGGAAGCCCTTGCAAGTTACCAGGCCGGCCTCGCGATCGATCCTCAACGGGCTGACGCATACACCGCCGTCGGCGGCGTGCTGCGCGCCTTGAAGATGGAAGCGGGCGCCGTTCAGGCGCTCGAGCACGCGATCAAGCTAGACCCGACTTCTGCGCAAGCGCATTACAATCTCGCGATCACGCACAAAATATGTGAGCGGTACGAAGAGGCGGACTTAGCCTTCCGAAAATGCCTCGAATGCGCGCCCGAGGCTTTCGTCAACCGGTTCGAATATTTGAACCTGCTCCATTTTCAATGTGATTGGTACGGCGTCGACGAAGAGGGAAGTTATTGCCTCGAAAACTTCCGAACGAAGCCGATGCATATCTCGCCGTTCCCGCTGATTTCGCTGTGGTCTACGCGAGACGACCAACTGAAAGCGGCCCGCAACTACATCAAGCCGATCGCCGTTCCGCAGCAGCTTCGGTTCGCATCCTATCAGAACAGTCTCGGACGGGGCCGCCGAATTCGGCTCGGCTTTCTCTCCAACGATTTCTTCGAGCACGCAACCGCCATGCTGTTCGCCGAAGTCTTGGAAAAGCTGGACCACGACCGTTTCGAGATCTTCGGCTACTGCTTCAGCCCGGAAGATGGCAGCGCGATGCGCCAGCGCCTGCTGAAGGCATTTGAGCACGTCAGAAAAATCGGCGAGATGACGAGCCGCGATGCCGCGGCAGTGATCAATGCCGATGCGATCGACATCCTCATTGACCTCAAGGGATATACGAAAGACGCCCGCTCGGAAATTCCGAGCTATCGCCCCGCGCCGATCCAGGTGAATTACTTAGGATATCCCGCGACGATGGGCGCCGATTTCATCGATTACATTCTTGCCGATGCCATCGTCGCGCCGATGGAGCACCAGCCGGACTATTCGGAGAAAATCGTCCATCTTCCGAATACCTATCAGCCGAACGACCGCCAGCGGAAGATCTCGGATGAGCCGGTGACGCGCGCCGATTGCGGGTTGCCGGAGGATGCCTTCGTATTCTGTTCATTCAATAACAGCTACAAGCTCAATCCGACGATGTTCGACGTCTGGATGCACGTGCTCAGGCAGGTGCCGGGCTCAGTGCTTTGGCTGCTCGTGCCGAACGAGACCTGCGCCAACAATTTGAGGCGAGAGGCAACCAGCCGCGGCGTCGATCCGGGTCGTCTCGTTTTTGCCAACCGCACGTCGATTCCAAAGCACCTCGCGCGGCAGCGCCTCGCCGATCTCTTCTTGGATGCGCTCCCTTGTAACGCGCACACGACGACGAGCGACGCTCTCTGGGTCGGCTTGCCTGTTCTGACGTGCCTCGGCGAAACGTTTTCCGGACGCGTCGCCGGGAGTCTCCTCTCCGCGATGGGACTTCCCGAACTGATCACCACCGACCTCGATGCCTACACCGACCTCGCGATTGAACTCGCGCGCGACAAGGGCGAGCTCGACCGGATCCGGCGCAAGCTCATATCGATGAGAGATACCGCGCCGTTATTCGATTCCACGCGCTATGCACGCAACCTCGAAGCATCCTTTGAGAAGATGGTGGAAATCATGCGATTGGGCCAAGCCCCTCAGGCCTTTGCGGTTGTCGAACAGACGAGCGTTCCGCCGACAGTGCAAGCGATCAAGCCGAAGCCGCAAGGTCCGCGGGCAATCTACGATGCCTGCCCGCTTTGCGAAGGTCACGAGATTGCGCGCGCGAATGAAGCGCGAATAACGAACGACCCAGCTTACAATTCGATGCTTCCGCCGATGCTGAAATGGTGTCGTTGCGGATCCTGTGCACACGTCTTCACCGAAGGCTATCTGACACCGGAAGGTCACGAGATCGTCTATCCGGCGGCCAGGACCGAACAGAAAGTCGGAAAGGACGCCGAAAATCAACGCAAGATCTCGGCGAAAATCGTCGCCCGCGTCGCGCGCCATGTGCCGTCAGGAGATTGGCTCGACGTCGGGTTCGGCAACGCGTCGCTCCTTTTCACGGCCGCAGAATGGGGATTTTCCCCGGCCGGAATTGACGCAAGCGAAGAGAGCGTCGCGAAGCTCAAAAAGTTCGGATACGAGGCGCACCGCGATCTGGAATCCCTCGCCGCCGAGGACCGCTTTAGCGTCGTCAGCATGGTCGACGTCCTGGACCGCACGCCATTTCCGGCAACAACGCTCGGCCTCGTCAACAGGATGATGAAGCGCGGAGGCGCGCTTTTCATCTCATCGCTCAACATGGATTCGATTGTGTGGCGAGCGCTCGATGCGACGGGAACAAACCCCTATTGGGCTGAGATCGAGCGCTATCATCACTTCACGCGCGCGAGGCTCGTCAAGTTGCTCGAGTCGCAAGGCTTCAAATTCGCCGAGTACGACATCGGCGATCGCCATCGCAGTTCGATGGATCTCATCGCTTTGAAAATCTGAGCGTGATACCCGGCGACGGCCACATGTGGTCTTACAGGCGGAGTTACTGACAGAGCCCGCGCTGGGATTTCCGGACTTTCATATCGAGATGAAAATGATCGCGATGCGCATCATTGGTTTCCGGCCCGAGTACGGTGCCGAAAATATCGCAGGCGTCATCGTGCGCTTGACGAAGGAACGTTGACGACGCGAGTTTCGCCGCGGCTTCCTTCTCGGCTTCCTCCGATTTCGGCTTGTCTTCGCCCTTTTTTGCTTCGCCCTGTTTCGCGAGGTCGTGAGCGCCGAGCTTGGACGCCGATACAAGGATCTTGCTGCCTTTGATCTTCTCGTCGGCGGGCGCCTCGCTGGATTTGTCAGCGGCCCGCTTCAGGTCGCCTGCTGTCGGGCCCCATCCCTTGGAAATGCGGATGATCCTTCCGTCGGCGAGCACGAACGCCGATATGTCGACCGCATCCATCAACGCATGCTCGCTGAGCGGCGCCCGTGCGAGGCCATACCGATTCCGGCATGAGTAGGATTCCGCAATTACGCGCGTGACGGGCGAGCCGAAGCTTTTTTGAGCCGCGGGCTGCAGCTTATCGGTGATCCAAGTGCTGAGGCCCGCGATCATCGGACAATTGAGCGTTGCAGGCGGCTCGATCTTCACTTTGCTCTCGCCGACACTCCTGAGTTCGCGAGGCGCCGGCGCGCCGCAAATTCCTTCGCGGGCCGGCGGAAGTTCTTCCGAAACGACCGTGACGTTTGCGAGAAGCTGCGCGCATTCGGCTTTCGCAGCCGCGATCTCCGCATCCGTCCACGGCAACGCGGCCTGTTTCGAAGGTGGCAGCGGCTTAGCCGGAGCAGCCTGCGGATCGCCCGGCTTCAGCGGCTGCAACGGAGCAGGTGTATCGGTCGCCGGTAACTCCGGGCCTTTACTGTCGGTTGTCTTCGCCGATGGCGGCTCGCCGGCGGCCGTCGCCGAAGGTGCCTCCGCTTCGGCGGTGACGCCAGGTGCAACCGCAGGCGCTATGGGTTTAACTTCTGATCGTGCATGCAACTCCTGCTCGGCGGGCAGGCTCACGCGGCCGGCACGGATGATGTAGAAGCTGTTGGGCTCGAGCAGTGGAAGGAGTAAGAGCCCGAAGAAGACGACGCGGCTGAGCGTGATCGAATACCGAACGGCAAGGCTATGTGCCTTGCGCGCGGCCTTGGATCGAAGCGCCATGGCACGGGCTAACAATTCCTGTTGCACGCTCAAGACGGGATCCTACCGGCTGTTACCCTTTACAATGCGCCCGCGCGCAATCTTCACTTCTATAGATGGAAATTTTGACCACAGATGGTCTCGGGGACCAAACAAAAGTAAATTGGCCCGCGGAAGGTTCCGCAAGCCACATCTCGTACCAGAATTTCGTTCAGATTTCGTCAACGACCGAGGATATTGAGCTTCCTGTATTCGCGAGGCGTCATACCGGTCATCGCCTTGAAGAGGCGCCCGAAGTGCGAGACGTCACCGAAGCCCCATGAGTACGCGATATCGCTGATCTGCCGATGCGCCTGGGCGGGATCCGCAAGTGCCGCTTGGCATTTCTCTATGCGCTGGCTGAACAACAGCCTTTGCAGCGAAATTTGCTCCGCATCGAGTAATTGATTGGCATAACGAACCGAAATGCCCGCTGCTGTCGCGAGTTCTTCGCAGGTTACGTTGCTGTTCGTCAGGTTGGACTCGACCACGGCCTTGAGACGCATCAAGGAAGCAAGCCGCGCCGACGAGTGAGCAAAAGCGACGCCTTCCATTTCCTTCACCGCCAAAGCGACGAGATCGAGGAATTGCCGCGCGATCTCCGGCTGCGCTTGTGTGCTAATGAAGGAGATCTGGTCGGGAAGAAGTCGCGCAAATGCGGAAGCCAGTGCACCGCCGCCTTGATTGCCGTCGATGCGACGCGCCGTCCACCGGCTGAGCGGACCGAGGCGAGCCTCGCACTCGCGCCTCTGGAATTCAACCACAAGGCAACGGGCATGCGGCGATTGAATGAACGTCGACGCCCGTCCGGCATCGCTGAGGCAGATGTCTCCGGTATGGAGTTCCGCCTCGCGACCGTCCTGCCTAAGCTTCACCGTGCCGGTGAGGGGCATGATGATATGAACGAGATCGCCAAAGATGTTGGCCTGACGTTCTGTGCGCCACGCTCGCATGCCATTGCAGCGGAAGATGATGAGCGACATCCCCGGTACCGGAAGAAAGCGCAAATCTCCTTCGAAACCAGCCCGCTGATCCGGGCGGTTCTCGTAAGGTCCCAACACACGGCGGCTCGACTCGTACCAATACTGGAATCGGTCCCGCGGGTGTACATCGGATGTGTGAATGGAATACTCGGCCAGCCCATCTGACGACGGATGTGGCCAATCCAACTGCGTGCGCAACATAATTCTCGTCCCCTACCACTTTTGGATGATAGGTGGCAATCACGACACGTCAATTGCAAATTCGATTGGCCGCCGACATTCTATGGATGAATTGCCGGCGACCTTGTGAATGCGAAAAAACTCAGAGTACTACGCAGATGCGCCGTCTTCTGAGTGCGCCGAGAGGATCGTTCTGAGGGTCGAGGCGAACTTTGTCGCTTCTGAAGCAGGAACCGACGCGAGAAGTTTCTTTTCTACCCGCGAGTAGAGGCGGTCGGCGCCGGAAACGGCCTTTGCGCCGCGCTTGGAAAGACGAACGCAGTAGGCGCGGCCATCGAGCGGCGAACGCTTGCGTTCCAGAAGGCCCTTACGGATGAGGCGGCTGACGATACCTGCAACCGTAGAGCGGTCAATGCCTGTGATCGCGACGAGATCAGTCTGGCTCAGGTTCTCTTGACGTGAAATCGCGGTGAGGATCGCAAGCTGACGGAGCGTGAGATCGCTGTCGGCGCTTTCGGTCAAGTAGAGTTGGGCAGCGCACTGATCGACGCGGCGCAGAAGATGGATGACGGAACGCTGGGGATTGGTAGACGGCGGTTGGCTCATTGAACTTCTTTTCCTTGGTTTTTGTATCGCGCAAGTTGTTCAGCACGCAAATACTCAGTGAAGAAAACAGGTTTCAGCAGTCGCAGTCTCTTCTCATCGGGGGATGAAAATCGGATGTGAGGGAGATGGCCTCCAAATCGCGTCAAACCATCACGGCGCATTGGGCGCAGCTGTTCTCGAACAGAGACTAAGTCGTCGACGACAGAAGTTGCATTGAGATCGCCCCTGCACTTCGCTCCTGCACAAAAGAGACGAGTGCATTGAGGCCACAGGTGCCTGCATTCGTGGTGTGATTGCAGCTCGCCGTGATGCCGCGTGGGATACAATGGGGCATCATCCGCCGCCAATCCGGCATGTGAGCACTATTTTTCGCGAGATAAAAATCCCGTAAAGCGAACGAGCGCGGAACGCGATCAAATCGTGATCGCAGGGGACTGCGTAGCGGGGACGGAGGAGGGGGCGTTGGCAACGATTATTGCGGTACACGGTACGTTCGCGGCCCCGACAGCTGCGGGCTCCGACGGCGAACCTCCGCCTGTGTTGCAATGGTGGGAAAAAGGCAGCGTCTTCGAAAACGATATGCGCGCTCTCATCGACGCGCGTGACGGCGAGCTGAACTTCTTGCCCTTTCCCTGGGCCGGTGACAACAGCGAAATGAAGCGGCGCGACGCCGGCGA
This sequence comes from Hyphomicrobium sp., assembly GCF_019753045.1. Lineage (GTDB taxonomy): Bacteria > Pseudomonadota > Alphaproteobacteria > Rhizobiales > Hyphomicrobiaceae > Hyphomicrobium_B. The sequence continues at coordinate 220,824 of NZ_JAIELN010000005.1, read as the reverse complement.
ACGGCTGACGAAGACAATGCGCGAGCTCGAAGCCAAGAGCGAGCCCTATTGCATCGTTGGCCATAGCCACGGTGGCTCGATCCTTTCCGATGCCTTGCTCGACAATGCCGCTCGCAAGAGGCCGCTCGCGAACCTTAAGCGCTGGATTACCGTCGGCACGCCGTTTCTCAAGCTGCGTCGAGAGCTTTGGCTTCTCACGCGGCTGAGTTTGATGCGCAAGGTCATCTTCGTCGCGTCGATGATGTTGCTCTTGATGTTCATCGTATACGTCCTGGCGTCCCAGCTCGGCGGCGACCAGACGGTCTTCGGGAGAACTTTCCCGCGTGTATGGGTTATAACCGGCGTTCTCGCTAGCCTGCCCGCGCTTGTTTTCTACTTAGCGCTGCACTGGCTCGATAGCCGAAGCTTGCTGAATTATCATTCCAGGATCACGCGGCGCGCCAAAACCAGTTTTGGGTCGCGCTGGCTGCCGCTGTCACATCCTGAAGATGAAGCCATCCAAGGCCTCGCGCTGCTGCCTGACGCGCGGCTGAATTTTTTTGACAAATCCTTCGCCGTCTCGTCGATCACGCTGCTGTCCGTCATCGCGCTGCCTGTAATTTATTTTATCATTCTGCTGTCGCCTCCGGCCATGGTCGGCATAGCCGAATGGCTCAAGACGGAAATCTACGACGCAAATGCGTCTCCCGAGGCCGAAGCGGCATTGAGCGCGCTCCGCGAGCAGCTGATGGTCGCGCACAAAGGTGATGGCGAAGCCGTAACGACGGAAAGCGGGGGCGCCGTGCAGACGCCGCTGGACCGCCAGGCGGCGTGGCGGCAGTACCGCGAAAAGCGCCAGCAACTTGAAACCCAATATCCGAACCTCGACGCGATCGAGCGGGGCATGCGCTTCAAGAAGCGCTTCTTTGAATCGAGGGGACGCCCGTGTGACGGTGGCACATTGTGTGGAGGCGGACGTGACGTCGTCACCAATAGCGGCCTCCTGCTTCATGTCGTGACTGACGAGCTATCATGGGCGCTCGGAGCCGCCGACCTCCAGGATCGGCGGAAGCGTTGGTTCTGGTCGCTGTTTGTTCCCGCGATTATCGTCCCCGTTATCTTGGGCGTGGTCGCGCTTCTACTGATGGTCGTCATTCAGGCGTTCGCGACGTTCATCAGCGCTGTCGCGAGCATGTTCCTGAACCGCATCACCAATGCCGAGGTGAAGCGCGCCGCTTACGGCAACGACACCGAAGGAGAAATTGCCATCGGCGCGTTGGATCGCCCGATGTGGCTCGAAAAATCCCTGCCGCGGCTTCCGTCGACCATCGCAGACCTCATAACGGATTACAGCAATGCCGCAGCGAGCCAGTCGATTGCCAAGTTTCGCCGCGCCATCGGGCAGATCAGGTTTGCGGTTCCGTCACATACCGCGGACACGGCGATAAGCACGTACTTCACCTGGAAGGAACTCGTGCACGCCTCGTATTTCGACGTTCCCGAATTCCGCAAGCTGATCGCTCAGACCATCAGCCGCGCCGAAGGCTTTGCTCCAAGCGAACGCTTCAAGGCCGACCCCGATTTCGAGCGGACGGCCAAATGGCTTGATGAGATCGAGAATGCGCCAGGCACGACTGACGAACCGGCAGATCGCGAGCCTGGCCCCCAAGATTCAAAAGCCGTAGCGGCCGTCGTCGGCTCGACCGTGAAGGCATCACCCTAAGCGTCGATTGGCGGCATTCTCGCGATTGCCGCCGCGGCAGAGCGCATCTGAAAGACACGAGAGATCGCAATCTTCCCGCCGTGCCTTGACGTCCGTCGAGCATGCTGGTTGCTTGCCGCGGGGACTGTATATTGGGGGATGTCAGATATGGCGAAGGCTCAACACGAGCTGGCAGGTGCCGGCTTGGAAAACGATGCAAGCGAGCCATCCGGACATGGCCGGGGCACGCTTTCGGCGATGATCTCGGTGCTGGCGCTCGTCTTCTCCGGTTACAGCCTTTGGGAAAGTTCTCTCAAGGCGCCGGACATCAAAGTCTTCGTGCCATCTGTCATTCAATTCAGCGCGCCCTACAACAACACGAATTTCGAGATCATCGAGGTGCCCGTAACGCTCCTGAATGATGGGGGCCGCACTGGCACGATCCTGTCGATGGATCTAGAAGCCACAAACCCCAAGACCGGCGACACGAAACGTTTCTACGCCGCCGATATCGGCAGGTGGACGATGGATAAAGCCCGCGCCAACGGCTTTGAGCCGTTCGCGCCGATCCCCTTGGCCGGCAAGTCAAGCAAGACGCAGACGGTGCTGTTCTACACGAATGGCCCGGCTCAAAAGCCCGATCAGCTCATTCGCGAGCCCGGCGCTTACAACTTTCGTCTGGTGCTGGATCAGGCAGAGGTTAACGATTTTGGACCTCTCGACCACATTCTCGGGCGTGGTCCCGCGCAGGTGACGTTTGCAATGGAGCTGCGCGACTACGACGCGCGTGCTTTCCAGACCGGAACGCTTCCGCTTTATTCGACGACGGGGCGCTCCGCCAAAGGCGGAGAAACCGCACAGCCGTAGGCTCGATTACAAGAAGCGATCAAGGTTCTTCAGCATCTCGAGTGGTGGCGCGGCGACGTCAATCGCTCACCAGCGGACGCTCTTGCCCTGATAGTTGAGATAGCTGAGGCCGCGTTTGCCTGACTGCGCCGTGATCACATCGACCACGCGCGGAATGCTCTCGCTGACGTCGAGCGTCGCGTGAGGCCCGCCCATGTCGGTGCGCACCCAGCCGGGAGATATGATCACCAGGGACCGGCCGTCTTTCCGGTGCTCGGCGGCATAGCTGCGCATGAACGTGTTGAGCGCGGCCTTGCTGCCGCGATAGACCTCCCAGCCGCCATCCTCGTTGTCGGCCACGCTGCCGAGGCCGGATGACATCACGCCGATCGTGCCGGTCGGCGTCACGAGGTCGTCGAGTTCCTCGATGACCCGCATAGGGCCGAGCGCATTGGTGACCATCACGCGGATGAATTCGTCGGTTGAAACGTTTCTCACCGCTTCGTCCGGGCCGTTGGCGACACCAGAATTGACGAACAGAAGATCGAAGGTCTGGCCCGCGAGCTTTTCGCGAAGAGCCGCGATCTGATCCTGCTCGGCGATGTCGACGGTTTCGATCTGAAGTGAGGCGCCGTGCTTGTCTTTGAGATCGTGAAGTCCGGTCCGGCCGCTGCCCCGAACGGTGCCGACCACATCCCAGCCGCGCGACAGATATTCCTCGACCATCGCAAGGCCAAGACCACGGGACGCGCCGACGATGAGGGCCTTTGGTTTGGCATCGGGCATAGGGCGTTATTCCTATTTCGGCTTCAGGCTTGATTCTGTTGGACGATATAGACGTTAATGCATCAACGTTCGGTAATCCGCCCCAGTGGCGTGCCGCCGCGCCTGCTGAAGCATTCATAGCGCATTGCCCGCACTGCCAACTCGCACTATTCCGTGCCCCATTAGCGCGGACGTTTACTAACGCGGACATTTAAGCCTGACAATCTGCAAGCTTTCGATGCCCGCTGAAAGCAGGACCCGGTTTGCGATACCAAGCCCATAGATTCTCCGTCGCCCCCATGATGGATTGGACTGACCGGCATTGCCGCGTCTTCCACCGTGGGCTGACGAAGCGTGCGCTGCTTTATACCGAGATGGTGACGGCGGATGCCGTCATCCGCGGCGATCGCCAACGCCTGCTTGGCTTCTCACCAATTGAGCATCCGATTGCTTTGCAGCTCGGCGGATCCAACCCTGCAAAGCTCGCCGAAGCAGCAAGCATCGGCGCCGAGCTTGGCTATGACGAAATCAATCTCAATATCGGTTGCCCTTCGGACCGCGTTCAGGAAGGCCGCTTCGGCGCCTGCCTCATGGCGGAGCCCGAACTCGTCGCCGCATGCGTATCGGCGATGCGCGCGAGCCAGCCTGTTCCAGTGACGGTCAAGTGCCGTATCGGCATCGACGACCAGGATGCCGAAGCCGACCTGCAGCGCTTTGTCGACGTCGTAGCGGCGACCGGTGTCAGCACGTTCATCGTCCACGCGCGCAAGGCGTGGCTGAAAGGATTGTCGCCGAAAGAGAACCGGGAAATTCCACCGCTGGATTATCAGCGCGTCTACCGTCTGAAGGCGCGCCATCCCGAACTCACGATCGTCATCAATGGCGGCATCGAAACGCTCGATGAAGCCAGCAGTCATCTCGAACACGTCGACGGCGTCATGCTCGGCCGCGCCGCCTATCAAAATCCTTTCATTCTCGCAGACGTCGACAGCCGGATATTCGGTGAGAACGCCGCCCCGGCTTCACGGGGAGAAGCGCTCGCCGAACTCATTCCCTACGCGGAACGCCACATCCAAAACGGCGGACGCCTGTCGAACATCACCAAGCACATCCTCGGCATTTATCATGGTCAGCCGCGCGGACGGGCGTTCCGTCGCCTGCTGAGCGAGCGAGTGACGGATCCGTCCGCCACGGTCGACGTGCTGCGGGATGCGATTGCTCTCGCCGAGCACGGCCTCGGCCGCGAAGAGCAGTCGGACGCGGCTTGAGGCAACCAGGATGCCCGCCGCCATATCGATGGAATATCTGATCGCGTTGCTTGCGCTGCTCGCAGTCGCAGGACTCCTCGCTGGGTTTCTCTCAGGGCTGCTCGGCATCGGCGGGGGCGGCGTTCTCGTGCCTGTGCTCTACGAAGCCTTCGGCGTGGTAGGCGTTCCCGAGGACGTCAGGATGCACGTCACGCTCGGGACGACGCTCGGCGTCATCGCACCGACGGTGTTTCGATCCTTCTCGGCGTTTCGCGCGCGAGGGACCGTCGATATCGACGTCGTCAAACGCATGGGTCCCTGGATCGTCCTTGGCGTGATCGCGGGCAGCGTCATTGCGCATTATGCCAGCAGCGAAGCTCTCCGCTGGATCTGGGTCGTCTTCGGCACGGCGCTCGCCGCGAAAATGTTTTTGGGCAGGGATGATTGGAAGATTGCTGATAAGCTTCCGCGGCCGCCATGGCTCTCGACCAGCGGCGGCGCCGTGCTGGAAGCGGGCAAGAACGCCGGAAGCGCGATCGGCGTCGGCAGGGAAATCGGGGGCGCGATCGACAGCCTGAAGTCCAGCGGAATCTTCGACCAGTCAGTTTCGCTGCTGAGAGTCATCCTGAAGCCATTCGCCATCGTGATCTGGGTTGGGCGCTCTCGCGATCATGTTCCTGCCAAGGATACTCGGCGCGTTTGCGGCGGCCTACGGACGGCGCTCCCACTAGCACGGCGCCAAAGGACACCCTCGGTGTGCTCGTCAATCCGGCTGACGCAGAAACCTGAGGCGAGTGTTGAGATGATGGTTCGAGCCACCGCTCCCTATCGGTCTCCATTGATCTTGGTACGAATACTTGAGTGCCGCCCTTACTATCCGTACGCTATTACTCCTCGCCATACGCTTAAGACTACGCGCCGGTTGGGCCTGTTCGGGGGCTATTACGGTCATCATTTTCGCGTAGACAATGGCGGCCATTGTAGCGGACATAGTGGCTTTGGTTTGATCGGCTTCTCTTCTAGCGCTGTGGTTTTTGTGGCCGCAGTATCTATATGATGGTGAGTGAAGGCTCGGGCTGACGGCGTCACCCGCAGATGAGGTAAGGGATCATGGGCTCGCATTTTTTAAGTCGCCTGCTCGGCGGTTTCGGCGGTGGCAGCCGTCATGGGCGGCGCGGCCACGGCGATCGTGGCGACTATGGCTACGGGTCGCCGTCGGGCCAAAGAACGGCTGCGTTTCAGCGTGTAGTCGTATGTCCGTCGTGCCGCGCGGACAACGCGCCCGACAGCCGGTTCTGCGCGCAATGCGGGCAGTCACTCGGCTCTGTGGAGCAGGCTTGCGCCAAATGTGGAGTGACCCTTCCTCCGGGAACCAAGTTCTGCCCTTCATGCGGCACCTCTGTCACCTCCGGAGGGGCTGGGGCAGCTTGAGGGCGCCTTCTTGGGCGAGGATTTCATATGGCCAGACCGGTCTGGACCCATCATCCGGGGTATACCGAATTTCGTCATTCGCGTCCGCCGGCCCAGACACGCATCACGGCGCGAGAAAGCGCCGAGGTCAACTATCGATGTGGCACAGACTGTGGTAACAGCCATCAATGAGAATGAACGCCCTGATGGTGTGGGAGGTCGCCTCCCACCTGCTGGATCTCGCGATTGCTTATGTTCTGGCGCTTCCCATAGGCTGGGACCGGGAGCACGAGGATCGCAGCGCGGGCGTTCGGACATTTCCTCTCGTGGCGATCGGCGGTTGCAGTTTCGTCCTGATCGCGATCCGCGTTTTGGGTGAGACTTCGACCGGTCAGGCGCGGATTATCGAGGGACTGATCACCGGTGTCGGCTTCATCGGCGGTGGCGCCATCCTCAAGACAAGCGAAGGCGCTTCCGGCACGGCGACCGCCGCCAGTCTGTGGGCGACCGGAGCTTTGGGTGCTGCGGTTGGTTATGGGCTTTACGATATTGCGCTGATCTTGAGCATCGTTACGTTTGTGACATTGCGTTATTCGAGGCCGCTCAAGAAAAAAGCTCGCGGCGATGCAGAATGAGAGTGTGCCGAATTTTTTTGCGCACTACCCCGCCACGTGAATGTGTCCTCCGGCGTCAGCAACCGCTTCAAGAACTCACGATCGTCATCAATGGCGGCATCGAAACGCTCGATGAAGCCAGCGGTCATCTCGAGCACGTCGACGGTGTCATGCTCGGCCGCGCCGCCTATCAAAATCCTTTCATTCTCGCAGACGTCGACAGCTGGATATTCGGCGAGAATTCCACCCCGCCTTCAAGGGAAGAAGCGCTCTCGAAGCTCATTCCCTACGCGGAACGCCATATCCAAAACGGCGGCCGCCTGTCGAACATCACCAAGCACATCCTCGGCATTTATCATGGTCAGCCGCGCGGACGGGCGTTTCGTCGTCTGCTGAGCGAGCGAGTGACGGATCCGTCCGCCACGGTCGACGTGCTGCGGGACGCGATTGCTCTCGCCGAGCACGGCCTCGGCCGCGAAGACCAGTCGGACGCGGCTTGAGGCAACCCGGATGCCCGCCGCCATATCGATGGAATATCTGATCGCGTTGCTCGCGCTGCTCGCCGTTGCAGGCCTCCTCGCTGGGTTTCTCTCAGGTTTGCTCGGCATCGGCGGGGGCGGCGTTCTCGTGCCTGTGCTCTACGAAGCCTTCGGCGTGGTGGGCGTTCCCGAGGACGTCAGAATGCACGTCACGCTCGGGACGACGCTCGGCGTCATCGCGCCGACGGTGTTTCGATCCTTCTCCGCGTTTCGCGCGCGAGGGACCGTCGATATCGACGTCGTCAAACGCATGGGGCCCTGGATCGTCCTTGGCGTGATCGCGGGCATCGTCATTGCGCATTATGCCAGCAGCGAAGCGCTCCGCTGGATCTGGGTCGTCTTCGGCACGGCGCTCGCCGCGAAAATGTTTCTCGGCAGGGATGATTGGAAGATTGCCGGCAAGCTTCCGCGGCCGCCGTGGCTCGAGGGCGCGGCAGGCATCATCGGCCTCATCTCGACGCTCATGGGGATCGGCGGCGCGACATTCACCGTTCCGCTGCTCACGCTTTACGGGATGCCGCTGCTGAGAGCCGTCGGAACCGCGACCGGCATTGGTACGGTCATCGCCGTTCCCGGTATCGCCGGATATATTATTTCGGGCTGGGGCGAAGCGGACTTGCCGCCGCTATCGCTGGGCTACGTCAACCTCGGCGCGTGCGTTATAGCTCCGCTCGCGGTGTTGACGGCACCCTTGGGCGTGAAGGTTGCGCACGGCATTTCGAAACGGACGCTCGAACTGGCGTTCGCGGTCTTCATCTCGACCGTCGTCGCTCGCTTTCTTTGGACGCTTCTTTGATTGGCGCTGGCGACTCCGCTACGCGGAGCCGGCCGCCAGCGCGACACATGTGGCACTGACGACGAAGCAATCCCGCGCCCGGCGGCCGGCTCGCGGAACGCGAGTCGCCGGGCGCAAACCTAGAACTCCGCGCCCGGCGGCCGGCTCGCGGAACGCGAGTCGCCGGCGCCAATATTAAACTGCGATCTTCTGATTGTATTCGCCGACCTCGGGGAAGCGCGCCAGCTGCTGGTCGATGTCCTTGAAGATCGCCTTCATGTTTGCTTCCGACGTCGGGCTTTCGACGACGACGACGAGTTCGGGCTTGTTCGACGAGGCGCGAACGAGACCCCACGTGCCGTCTTCCAGCATCACGCGCACGCCGTTGACGGTGATGAGATCGCGGATCGCCTGTCCGGCGACGTGTCCGCCGCTCTCCTTCTGGCGCGTATAATGTTCTGTGATGCGATCGACCACGCCGTACTTCTTCTCGTCATCGCAATGAGGCGACATAGTCGGCGAGCCATAAGTCTTCGGCAGCGCGTCGCGCAGATCGGCGACCGTCTTCCCCGGGCTGCGATCGAGCATGTCGCAAACGGCGATGGCCGAAACGAGCCCGTCATCGTAGCCCCGGCCGAGCGGCTCGTTGAAGAAGAAGTGGCCCGACTTCTCGAAGCCGACGAGCGTCTTGTGCTCGAAATTATAACGCTTGATGTAGCTGTGACCCGTCTTCCAGTAGCTCGTGGTCGCGCCGTTGGCGACCAGCACCGGGTCGGTCGAGAAAAGCCCCGTCGATTTCACGTCGACGACGAATTTCGCGTTCTTGTAGATCGCGGAAAGATCGCGAGCCAGCATCACGCCGACCTTATCCGCGAAGATCTCATGCCCGTCGTTGGCAACGACGCCGCAACGGTCCCCGTCGCCGTCGAAAGCAAGCCCGACATCCGCGCCGGTTTCGAGAACCTTCGCCGAAACCGCGTGAAGCATTTTCATGTCTTCGGGATTGGGATTGTGGTTCGGGAACGTGTAGTCGAGGTCGGTGTTGAGAGGCACGACTTCGCAGCCGATCGCCGCGAGCACTTGCGGCGCGAAGGCGCCCGCCGTGCCGTTGCCGCTCGCACAGACGACTTTCAGGCGGCGCTTGAGCTTCGGACGATCCGTCAGCGATTTGATGTAACGCTCGGCCAGATCCGGCACGAAGATATACCGGCCGCCTGTTTTCGGCTCGAACTCGCCGTTGAGAACAATGGACTTCAATTCCGACATGTCGTCGGGCCCAAACGTCAGTGGACGCGCCAATCCCATCTTGATGCCGGTCCAGCCGTTGTCGTTATGACTCGCGGTCACCATTGCGACGCCTTCGACGTCGAGCGCGAACTGCGCGAAGTACGCCATCGGCGACAGGGCCAATCCGATATCGTGAACTTCGCAGCCTCCGGCCAAAAGGCCGGTCATGAGCGCCTGTTTAACGGCGGCGGAATACGACCGGTAGTCGTGGCCGACCACGAGACGCTTCGGAACGCCGCGCCGCGCGAAGAGGGTCGCCATGCCGAGCCCGACGGCATTGAGGCCCATGAGGTTGATTTCTTGCGGGTAGAGCCACCGCGCATCGTATTCGCGAAAGCCGGTTGGCTTGACGAGGGGCAGGCGCTCAAAGTCGGCGGTATTCGGCTTCAGGTCGGCGCGTGGCTTCGGCAGCATATGCCTCTCCTCGAACGTGATTCATTCGGGGAACCTAACGCACTGCGACCAGGGCGGGGTTCCGGGTTGCGCTCTATCAGCAATGTTGAGGGCGGAATAGTGGAATAGTGGAGCGTAAAATTGCGGCAAAGGGGAAAGTTACTCTTGCAGCACGAGCGTTCCTCCGCGCATTTCGACACGGGACAGCCGCCCTAGAAACGACATGCCGAGCAGCGTCCGTTCAGATGCGCCACGCTCGGACACGACTCCGGCCACGTTCCGTACCGTAATGTCGCCGATGCTGATGCGCGGAATTGTGACAGGCGCAACTCGGGCGATTCCGTTGGCCGTCTGGGCCGTGTGGGTGAAGTCCGAGGGCTTCACGAGAATGCCGGCCCGGCGCGCGTCTTCGTAAGTCAGCGCGACAAGGGAAGCGCCCGTGTCGACCATCACATCGATATCGCGCCCGTTGATGTCGGCCTCGGCCCGGAAATGTCCATAGTCACCGGCGGGCAATGTCACGGTGCCGGATTGAACACGTGTCGCTTCCTGGGCGTCGAGAACCGGGGCATCGCTTTGACCGGCCGCTGTCTGCGCGGAGAGACCCGTCGTCGCCTTCGCATGATCGAACGCCGAGACGAGAACGCCGGGATGCGTCAGAGTATATGCGAGGCCTGCCGCTCCGAGAGCGGCGAGCGCAAAAGACCCGAAGAGGCTGACCGTTGCCGATGACATTCCAGATGCCCCTGTCCAAGAGAGCAGTTCAAGATCGTGATCGGCGCTCTACTGCCGAAGCGTTGCAAAATTTCCGGTGAGTTCAACAGACGCCAAACGTCTTAAAAAACTTGTACCGAGCAGGTTTTCGTTAAGGGTTCCGGGCCGCGCGACGAGCCCTTCGACGTCGTCGATCGCCAAGGGGCCGATGCGTACCGACTTCAATCGAACGGGCGCGAGGTAATTCGTTCCGTTCGCGGTTTTGAAAGGCGTATCGAAAGCGAGATTGCTGACATCGATGCCTGCCTTCTCGGCGTCGGATTGCCGGAGCACGACCGTCGCCGACCCATTGTCGATCCGCATGGTCATCGCTTGTCCGTTGACTTCGGAATTGGCAAAAAAAGTGCCGTCCTCGTTGCGGCGGATGCGCACCGATGCAGATGCATCCCGCCTTGTCGGGGGGGCATCTGCGGCAGCGGTCGCTCCGGCGAAGAAGTCCGCGATGACCAGCGGCGTGTTCTTGTTGAACGCGCCCGCGACGAGCACGGCGCCCGAGATGCAAGCAGCGAGCGTCGGCCACAAAGCAAGCCGCCGTTCGCCGCGATGATTGAGCAGCGTCGCCAAATAGATGGCGACGAGTATCGCGATCACCGTTGCGGCAATCGGCAAATCTGGAACGGCATCGAGCTTCACGCCGCCGAAAAGGGTCGCGGCGAGAAGAGAGCCGAGACCGAGAATGACCATGAGTAGAATGCCGAGCATCAACGCCGAACCTCAAACGCAAAACAACTATCGTGCATCGCCCGCAACTCGGTAGGCGACTTGATCGGGGACGCCCGCTGGGGTCATGCGCATGCGGGGCTGACGCGCCGGACGCGGCGCGGGATCGCGGTGACGCTCCTGCCCAAGCGGCTGCAATGGCGCAATGGCCTGGAGCACGCGCTGGGGCGGAAGCGTCACGGTAACTTCCGTTCCCTTGCGCAATTCCGACTGCAGATCGAACGTGCCGCCATGTAAATGAATGAGGTTCTGAACGATCGGAAGCCCGAGACCCGTTCCGCCCTCGGCCGTTTCATGCGCAAGCGAGCCCTGGCCGAAGGCCTGGAGAACGCGTGGAATCTCTTCCTTTGGAATGCCGGGGCCGGTATCGGCGACCGTTAGAAACTGCCCGCCATCCTGAGTGTGGCCCACGATCAGCGTGATGCGTCCGCCCTTCGGCGTGAACTTCAACGCGTTCGACAGCAGATTGAGACAGATCTGACGGAGGGCCCGCGGATCGGCCCAGATATGCGGCAAGTCCGCGGCAAAGTCTTCGACGATCGAAAGGGTTTTCGCATCGGCCTTGATCTTGACGAGGCGCTGGCAATCCTCGGCGATGTCCGTGAGGCGCATCGTTTCCTCGTGCAGATCGTAGCGGCCCGCCTCGATGCGCGAGAGGTCGAGGATCTCGTTGATGATGCAGAGAAGGTGATCGCCGCTCTGATAGATGTTGCGCGCATAGTCCCGGTAAATGTCGTTGCCGATCGGTCCGAGCAGCTCTTTTTCCATGACTTCGGAAAAACCCATGATCGCATTGAGCGGCGTGCGAAGCTCATGGCTCATGGTCGCCAGAAAGCGCGATTTGGCTTTGTTGGCAGCCTCGGCGCGGCGGCGTGCTTCGTCCGAAATGGCGCTCGCTTCTTCGAGTTCCGAGATCAGGTTGTCCTTCTCGGCGCGGAACTCCACCATGGCGAGCGCTGTCGAGTGCAAGCCGCGCGCGAGATAGACGAAGAACACATGGATGCCGATGGCCATCGAGGCGAGCGCGAAATAGAACGGATCGCCAAGCGAGAACAGTCGGCCGGCGACCGCGACCGTCATGGGAACGGTGCCCGCGAGGAAAAGCCGAGGAAGTGTCGACGCGAACGTCATGCGGATGGCGAGCACAACCATCAACGTCGCGAAAATGAAGACATGCGATGAGAATGTCGCTGGCGACGCGCTCTCGGTATTGTGGATCGAGATGCCGATGAGTGCGAAAGCCGCCAGCGCGAATCCGTTGACGAGTTCGATGCGGTTGAAATGGCGGCGCCACTGGCCGACGTTGACTTCTGTGCGGGGAATTGAAAGCAACCGCCGGCACTGGTCCAGCATGTAGACGCGGGAGATGGAAACGATGGCGATCCAAGTCGTCGCTTCGGTGAACGACGCCCAGAACATCGACGTGATGTAGAAGATGAAGCAAAGGGCCGGCATCGCGAACGGCGCGCTGGTCTCGTTGCGCGCGAACATCGTGAGCAGTTCGTACTCGAATTCCGGCTTATGGACGGTGCCGTGAGTCAGCTTATCCCGGAATGATTTGAGATCATCCCGAGAACGGCCTCGTCGTGCCGGGCGAGCTGGCATTTCAGCTGCCGGTTCGACGCTGTAGGCGTTATCGTCCATACCGCGAGCCGCGTCCTATAGATGGGGTCGTACGGGGGTGTGCCCGCGCAACGCCTGTAAATTGGCGTCAATTTGTTAAAGCAAGACTTAAAGTCTCGCCGAACTGGTTGAGGGGTTTGTTATGCAACCCATACCGCCGAAGCAATGGCGCTCGTCTCAGAGACGCCGAAGATACGCCTATGTAAGGCCCCGGCGGGCTTATGTAAGGCTCGTATTGATGTTAACGCTGGCGGCGGCAGCCATTTTTGTGGGCCGCGACCATTGGCGCGTCCGCCGGGCACAGAACGAACCGTTCCCAGCCAGCATCAGCGGCGCCGCCCGGCCAATCGATGGCGACAGCCTGTTCGTAGGTGGAAACGAAGTGCGGCTTCTGGGAATAGATGCGCCCGAAGGCCGCCAGACGTGTTCGCGCGGCGATCAGACATGGAACTGCGGAGACGAGGCGAAGCTCGAACTCGCCCGCGCAATCGGCGGCGAGATAGTCTCATGCGATGTCCGCGAACGAGATCGGTACGGCCGGCTTCTCGCGCGCTGCACTGCTGGCGGTCGCGACATCAATGCCGCCATGGTCCAGGCAGGCATGGCGGTCGCCTATGGCGGCTATGCTGAAGATGAAGCCGATGCCAGGTCATCGCGACGCGGCGTCTGGTCCGGCGAATTCGAAGAGCCGCAAAAGTGGCGTGCGCGGCACAATTCTGAAGACACGAGGTAATGAAGTTGCGGATCATCGAAACACATGCAGCGCCAAGTCCAAGACGCGTGAATATCTTCCTTGCCGAAAAGGGAATTGAGGTCCCTCGCGAAGAACTGAACATGATGACGGACGATTTGAAGACAGGCGACTTCGCGAAGCTCAATCCCTGGGCTCGCGTGCCGGTCCTCATTCTCGATGATGGCCGCGCGATCTCCGAGACCGTCGCCATCTGCCGCTATTTCGAAGAGATCTCGCCGGAACCGGCGCTGTTCGGCATCGGCCCCGTCGGCAAAGCCGAGGTGGAGATGTGGAACAGGCGTATCGAGATCGGATTATTCAATGCGGTTTTTGCCGTCTTCAGGCATTTGCACCCCAAGATGGCGCATCTCGAGGTGCCGCAAGTCGCGGCGTGGGGTGAAGCCAACAAGGAAAAGGTCGCGCACGAACTGACGCGCATCGACGCGCGTCTGGCCGAAAGCCCCTTTTTGGCAGGCGACACCTACTCGATTGCCGACATAACGGCGCTCGTCGCCATCGACTTCATGAAGCCGGCGCGCCTCGGCCGGCCGGACGACTTCGGCAATGCGATGCGATGGTATCGCGAGGTCTCGTCTAGGCCGAGCGCTCAGGCCTGAGTTCTCGCGCTCGGTGGCCGGCTCTCCGAAGGAGAGTCGCCGAGCGCAACTTAAGAGGCTTCCCCGCGATGGGCCTGCGCCTCGAGATCGTCGCGGATGAGCCGGAGGTCGAAGCCGCCGGCCCCAACCGTGGAAAGAACTTCGTCGACGGGATGAGATCGCGCCGTCGCAGCAGCCCAGACAATGGCGGCTCGTTGGCCGGACGCGCAATAGGCGAGCGTGCGCCCGCCCGATGCGAATTCCTTCGCAGCGAGGGCGACGATGTCGTCCTTGAAGAGGTCCTGTCGCGTGACCGGGATCTGCACGTAGTCGAGGCCCGAGCGGTGGGCGGCGGCTTCGGCTTCAGTGCTCGGAATCTGATCGCGAGCCTCGTTGTCCGGGCGGAAGTTGATCACTTTGTCGAAGCCAAGCGACTTGACCTCCGCAAAGTCCTCTTCATCCAGCCAACCGCTTATGGCGACGCTGTCAGAGATGGGCCTGATGGGGGGCATGGTGAGAATCCAAGAACCGTTATTGCCAAGGGGGAAGGCCCATACATGTGGGAGACACCTTGCCCGATCAAGGTAGAATGTCGTTCAAACGAAAAAAAATGCTAATGCTCTCATTGACACCGGCAAATTAGAAAATATTAATTTCAAAATCGCAGATTACGCAAAATCATGTTTCTTGATCGAAGGGCGGCCGAATGTTGGACGAAATGGACGTCAAGATCCTGCGAATTCTTCAGCAGGACTGTACTCGCCCGGTAGCCGACATCGGCAAGGAGGTCGGGCTATCGACCACACCGTGCTGGCGCCGCGTTCAAAAACTTGAGGAATCGGGCGTTATCCAACGCCGCGTTGCGATCCTGGACGCGCATCAGGTGAACGCGGGAGTGATGGTGTTCGTCTCCATTAAAACGGATAAGCATTCGCTCACGTGGCTCGAGAAGTTCCACGAAGCCGTCGCAGAATTTCCCGAGGTCGTCGAATTCTACCGCATGTCGGGCGACATCGATTATCTGCTCCGCGTCGCGGTCCCCGACATCGCCGCCTACGACGCTTTCTATAAGAAGCTCATTTCGCGCGTCGACATCGCCAAGGTCTCATCTGCTTTTGCGATGGAGCAGATCAAGTACACGACCGCATTGCCGCTGCAGTTCGCGATCACCGAACGCTCGTCGAAGAGCGAGCGGGCGGAAGCATAATCCGCGTGCGGCCGGCTCCCCGGAGGGGAGTCGCACGCGGCGACCAAGCCTCTTGTGCGGCCGGCTCCCCGGAGGGGAGTCGCACGCGGCAAACAAAAACTTTTCTCAAGTTTCTTTCTTCGCGTCGAGCCGGGCGATAAGGCTCGACGTATCCCAGCGGCGTCCGCCGAGTTCCTGAACCTCGGCGTAAAATCGATCGACGAGTTTCGTAACCGTCAGATCGGCGCCGTTCGACTGAGCCTCGTCGAAGCAGATCGCGAGATCCTTGCGCATCCAGTCGACGGCAAAGCCGAAGTCGAACTTGCGGGCGTGCATCGTCTGCCAGCGATTATCCATCTGCCAGGACTGCGCCGCGCCTTTCGAGATCGTTTCGATCAACGCTTTGATGTCGAGCCCCGCACATTCCGCGAAATGAATGGATTCGGCCAACCCCTGCACGAGGCCCGCAATCGCGATCTGATTTGCCATCTTGGCGAGCTGTCCCGATCCCGAAGGGCCGAGAAGCCGAATGCTGCGTGCGAAATTCCTGATCAAGGGCTCGGCGGTGGTGAAGGCGCTCGCGTCGCCGCCCGCCATCACTGTCAGCGTTCCGTTCTCCGCGCCCGACTGTCCACCCGAAACCGGACAATCGAGAAATTTGAAACCCCTCGTGTCCGCGATCTCCGACAATTCGCGCGCGACCTTCGCCGAAGCCGTCGTGTGATCGATGTAGATCGCGCCGGGCCGCATGGTTGAGAACGCGCCGTCCGGCCCGATCGTGACGCTCCGCACGTCGTCGTCGTTGCCGACGCAGGCGAATACGGCATCGCAGCCGCGCGCCGCTTCCGCAGGCGTTGCCGCGACGGTTCCGCCGAACTGCTCTTTCCACTTCTCGGCCTTGGCAGACGTCCGATTGTAAACGACAACGTCGTGGCCGCCGCGCGTTTTCAGATAACCCGCCATGGGATAGCCCATGACACCGAGCCCGAGCCACGCAACCTTCGCCATGTTGTGATTTCCCATCTGCGCCAATCGACCGGGGAGAGCGGCCCACGGGGAGCGCGGCTCGACCTCTGCGGCTGATGGCAAAAAGGAGCCCCAAAATCAACAGAGATGATCGACGGAGATAATCACCAGAGATCGTTGGCGGCCGCAGTGAAGCGATCGCGAGAGCCTCCTATTGGCCTTCGCGGTGCCATCGTCCGTACCGGTCAAATCCGCGCACAGGCAGCCCGCTCGCGATGCAGACGAGACCTTCGCGGGCGTCGGGCCTGCAGTCGACGTGTTTGTCGGCGGCGGTGCGCCAATGGGCGAACTCGGGGCCGAAGCGACCCGCGACCTTGCTGCGCCACGCTTTGATGGCCGCACTTCGTGCATCGTGTTCGCGGATTTCGTAGGGAACGTTGCTGTCGGGGGCACTGGCGCGAACTTCAACGCGAGGTAGCCCGCGATCGTAGTCACCCGGCGGAGGTCCGGCGGCATCGACTGGCGGACCGTCAACATCATCGTTGTCGTCTGCGCCCGGTTGAGCATTTCCGCGCCCGTCGTCCCGGTTGTCGCCCCGATAGTCATCCCGGTAAGCGGGTGCCTGGCTCTGATCGTCAGTTGACGGCCTTTCGGCTGCGCCGCCGCCGTCGTTACCGGCTGGATCGATGGCATTGTTTTGCGGAAGCGCCTGACCGCCGCCCGGCGAGTTGTTCGGCGACCCATAGGGACCGTACTCGAACCTCTGGCCCGCCGGGGCTGTGCTCGAGCCGGCGGGATCGGCGAGTGACGGGTTTGCTGTGAGAACGGCGGCAAGACCAACGGCCACCGCACAAGCCGTCTTCGCGAGCAGGGCAGCCATGCATTATCTCCGCAGCAGATGTCACAGACGTATTGAATTCCGCGCCCGCAATTGAAACGGACCCTACCTGAGCCGACGCTGAACGGTATAACGCCTCGGCCTCCGCAGCCCCGCGCGCTAAACCACTTCGAAAAAAAGCGCTGAGGGCCAACCGCGTGCCAGTGTGATAACCAGTGTGATAAGACCTGCAAAACTGATCAAACCTGCCGGAAGATAATGACCAAATTAGCGACGTTTCATCCGCCTGAGCTTGCCGTCGGCTATGACGACATCGTCCGCGCCGCCGACGCCATTCGGGGCGCCGTGATCCCGACTCGCTTCGAGCAGAGCCGGACACTGGGCGCGCTGCTCAATGCCGAGATCTGGCTGAAATTCGAAAATCTGCAGTTCACGGCGTCCTATAAGGAGCGAGGCGCGTTGAACAAGCTGCTCTCGCTGTCCCCGGCGGAGCGCGAAAACGGCGTGATCGCGATGTCGGCCGGCAATCACGCGCAAGGCGTCGCCTACCATGCCCATCGCCTTGGCATCCCCGCGACGATTATCATGCCGGCCTGGACGCCGACGATCAAAGTCGAGAACACCCGTAGCCACGGTGCGAACGTCATTCTCGAAGGCCAGAGCCTTGAGGAAGCCTACGGCTTTGCCGTCGGCTACGGCGCCGAACGCGGCATGACCTTCGTTCACCCGTACAACGACCCCGCGATCATCGCAGGGCAGGGGACGGTGGCGCTCGAAATGCTCGCGGCCGCCCCCGATCTCGATGTGCTGATCGTGCCGATCGGCGGTGGCGGCTTGATCTCGGGCATGGCGGTCGCCGCGAAAGCGATCAACCCGAACATCAAGGTCGTCGGCGTCGAAGCCCAGCTTTATCCATCGATGCTCAACGCGGTGAAAAAATCGCATCTGCCCGTCGGCGGCGATACGCTCGCGGAAGGCATCGCGGTCACGGCTCCGGGAAGCCTCACGCAGCAGATCATCGAGACCCTCGTGGACGATATCTTGCTTGTTTCGGAAGTCGATCTCGAACGCGCCGTCTCACTGCTGATAACGATCGAGAAGACCGTCGTCGAAGGCGCGGGCGCCGCTGGATTGGCGGCGCTCATCGGGGCCAACAGGCTCTATAAGGGCAAGAAGATCGGTTTGGTGCTTTGCGGCGGCAACATCGATACGCGGCTGCTCGCGAGCGTACTGACGCGCGAACTCGCGCGCGACGGCCGCCTCTCGCGCCTCGCCATCGATATTCCCGATCGTCCCGGCCAGCTCGCCAGGGTCTCCGGAATTATCGGCAAAGCCGGTGCGAACGTCGTCGAAGTCTACCACCAGCGCGTTTTCACCGATGTGCCGGCGAAAGGCACCGAGCTCAATCTCGTCATCGAGACGCGCGACCGAAGACATCTCGAGCAGGTCGTCGCCGAGCTCAAGGCCGGCGGCTATGTGGTGGTTGTGAAAAGTTCAGGCGCCGGCACGCCCTGATGCGCAAGGCCGAACAAGAAAGAAAAAGGGCCCCGCGCTGCTGGCGAGGGGCCCAATCGGATCGGTATGGATCTAGAAAGTCAGGATCGAAGGGTGAGTCAGATAGGCAAGTGACTACTTTGTAGTGACGGTGCTTGGGATCTTTGCGTCTTGAACTTGAGCGTGGGGCATACGGGCAAGCGTCGTGATCAAGAGTGCTCCGGTCGCAAGGAAGCAGATCATCATGGTCGCTAAAGCCAGACGGTCGGCTGGCGAATTCCGATACCCTGCCTTGAGGTCCATTGCTTAGTTGCCTGCGCCTGTTTGATCGATTGAAGTAAGATCTTTGTAACCGATCTTTGATTTCGGGTCGATTTTGAAGTCGCGGAATGCCTAACTCGCACTTCAGCGATTTAACGAATTCTTCATCTCTGTTAACGACGGCACGCCGCGGCGACCCAACGGGCCGCGCCACGATGGTGCCGCGTCGCTTAAATATACCCGGCCGCTAGGGAGCGTCGGACAAGAAGAAGACACGGGCGGGGCCCCAAGGACGTGCGGTTGAGAAACCTGATAAATTTTTCATGCGTGATTGCGAGCCTGCTCGGCTTGGTGAGTGCAAGCAATCTCGTCATCGCGCAGGTGAGCCCCAACGCCACGAAGAACGCTGCCGTATCGGTGCCAGCTCGGCCCGACGAGCCGCGCGCGGCGAAGGCCTATAGTGCGCTCGAGACTCACTGCGCCCGCTGTCACCAGGCCGGACGGCTGGAGCGGCCTCTCCCATCGGGCGGCCTCGCGAACATTCTGGCGATCGATGATCAGGCGCGCGATCCGGTTCTGGTGAAGCCCGGTCTCCCCGACGCGTCGCGTCTCTACGACGTTTTCGAAACGCGCCATGCGCCGCTCGACGTTTTCACCGGTCCTGACGCGAAGCCCGAGCCGACGCCGGATGACATCCAAGCCGTTCGCCGGTGGATCAAGGATCTTGCCCCCGCCGTGCAGAGCTGCCCGTCGCGCCAGTCCGTGCGCCCGGCTGTGATCGATAAGCTGATGCGAGAGGCCCAGCACCTCGAACGCGATCAAGGCAAGGACGTGCGCTTCATCTCGCTCGTCCATCTCTACAACTCGTGCGCCACCCCAGCTGAAATGACGGCTTACGGCAAAGCGCTCAACAAGCTCATGAACAGTCTGTCGTGGGCCCCTGAACCGCTAAAGCTGACACCGCTCGACGATGCAGGCACGCTGTTCTCCTTCCGCCTCGCCGATTACGGCTGGGATGACGCGCGCTGGAAGCTGATCGAAAAGGCATATCCTTCCGCGCTCCAGCACGTCGTCGCGCCGGATGTCGTGAAAACCGCCGGCAGTCCGGCCATCGTGGTCAACGGCGATTGGCTCGCTGCCGCGGCCGGAGAAACGCCGCTCTATTACGCGCTGCTCGGGCTTCCCGCGAAGCTTGCCGACCTCGCGATAATGAACGGAACCGACCTCGACGCGAACATTCGAGCCGGCTCGGTGCGCCGCATTGCAATCCGGGAAAGCGCTGTGACGCGTGGCAACCGGCTGATCGAAAGACACCCCGGAAAGCCCGCCGGTCTCTGGCTCGCCTACGACTTCGCGACGAGTACCGGAGAGCAGAATGTCTTCGAGCACCCGCAGGGTCCGAAATCGGCGATGAAGGCGAAGCAGCCGTTCAAGCCGGATCAGATACGCGCGCTCTTCGCACTTCCAAACGGGTTTTACGCCTTCGCGCTGTTCGACGCTGCGGGCAATCGCGTCGACCGTGCCTTACCGGGTATCGAAAAGCCCTACGCAGGTGTCGAGGCCGATGCCGTCGAACCGGTGACGAAAGCGGGCGCCAATTGCTTTGCGTGCCACACGGACGGACTGGTGCAAGCCAAGGATGATTTCCGCGCAGCCGGTCCGGTCGATATCACCGCGGGACCGATGACGCCCGACCGTCGTGCCGCGCTGCCGCTCTTTGGCACCGACAGCGAAAATGCATTGTTGATGCTCGGCGGATGGGATCGCTATCGCGCCGCCGCCAAGGCCGTAGGCATCGATCTCGATGCGAGAGTGCACGGCGACGAGCTGGTCACGGGCTTGGCGCGCCGCTATCGCGAAGGCGCCGACTTCGAGGTGGCGCTGGGAGAAACAGGTCTTGAACGTCCGGAATTTCTGAAGGAGCTGGCCGATGCGAAGGGCGCGGCCGCCCCGCTCGCACGCCGCCTCTTGCATGGCGTGCTCTCCCGCAATGAGCTCGAGCATCTTTTTTCGCTTCTGAAAGGCACGGATGCGCCGGTTCAAACCACGGCGTCGGCGGGCTTTCTGCGCGACGTCAAGTCGGAGATCGGGCTGACGATGTGGTTCGACAAACCGCGTCCGGCGCCGGGCGACCTCGTGACGATCAAGGCCGAGGCCGACAACCAATGCTATCTGACCGTCATTAGCGTCGATTCAGCGGGCGTCGCGACGGTACTCTTCCCGAGCGACTTCCAGACCGACAACCTCATCACCGCGGGTGAAGCCGTCAGCATCCCGCCCTCCGACGCGCCGTTTCAACTGCGCTACAAGGCCGAAGGCAGCGAAACGATCCTCGGACGCTGTTCGACGAGCGCGACGCCGCCTGTCGGTATCGAGCATGATTTCGAACGGCAGCGTTTTACGGTTCTCGGCAATTGGGAGAACTTCCTTCAGGACACGCTCGTCACCGATTGGGAGATGCGGACGAATCCGGAAAAGGCCGAGCGCGCCCGTATCGCGCGATCAGGCGCCCTTCGCCGCCAGCAGGATCGCGGCGAACGCATTCCCGCGCCGCGGCCGGACGTGGCGAGCGAGAAGTCTCTGAGGGACGGGCGCGCGATTCTCGTCCTCGGGCGCAGCTAGCCTGCGATTCGCGTACGCCGGACCTTCATCTAGACCTTCATCAAACTGACATGTGCCGCGCGTGAGAGGTGCCAAAAGGCATCGCAAGGTGCGTCATTCGCGGCAGTCCCTCGCCACGGAGCGAGAATCCAGCGACCATGGAGAGCGTTTGGGTTCCGAAAGGCTTTACAGCAGGGGCCGAGATACCTAAATGCACCCCTTCAATATTGCATCCAGAGCCGACATTGCTCGGCTGCCGCGAGCGAAACCGGATAGGTCTTCCGCAGGAGGTTCTTTCGCGATGGAGAAGTTTGCCAGCGCCCTTGAAATGGTGACCGAGATGAAGCCGGATCTTCCGGTCTTCGCAGCTCGGCCCCACGCAGCCGGCCGTGCCGCCCGCTGGTTCATCAAGAACTTTCCGGGCGAGGTGGCCTACGCCTACAAGGCGAACAGCTCCGTGTTTCTGATCGGCGCTCTCTTCGGCGCGGGAATCAAGCAGTTCGACGTCGCCTCGGTGGCCGAACTGGAAGACGCCGCGACCATTCCGGGCGTGCGGCTCCACTTCATGCATCCGGTCAAATCCCGCTACGCAATCCGGCGCGCGTACTTCGACTACGACATCAAGTGCTTTGCCCTCGACAGCGAGGACGAGCTGCAGAAGATCGTCGAAGAGACCGAAGGGGCGAAAGACCTCGAGCTGTTCGTCCGCATCTCGGTGCCGGCGAAAAACAGCCGCGTTCCCCTCGAGCATAAGTTCGGCATCACGGGCCAACGGGCGCAGCGCCTGCTCGTCAAGGCGCGCCAGGTCGCCGACGAGCTGGGCATCACGTTCCACGTCGGCTCGCAGACGGTGACGCCAGACGCCTATGCAATGGCCTTCGAGGAAGTGAAGAAGCACATCGTGAAAGCCGGTGTGGTCGTTGACGCGATCGACATCGGCGGCGGGTTCCCGTCGCGCTACACCGATAGTGTCCCCGCGCGCCTCTCCGACTTCATGGAGGTCATCAAATCGTCGATGGCGAAGATGCCGGTGACCGAGCATTGCCGCCTGATCTGCGAACCGGGGAGGGCGCTCGTGGCCGAAGCAGAGAGCTTGATCGTAAAGGTCGATCTCAGAAAGCCCGGCAACCAGCTGTTCATCAACGACGGCTCTTACGGCGCGCTGTTCGACAGCGCACACCTTGGCTTCATCTTCCCGGTCCGGCTGATCCGCCCAGGTCTCGATCCGAACGAGCCGCTCGAGCCATTCGAATTCTGGGGCCCGACGTGTGACTCGATCGATCGCATGAAAGGACCGTTCATGCTGCCCGCGTCCGTCCGTGAAGGCGATTACATCGAGATCGGCAATCTCGGTGCGTACGCGCGCGCTATGGGAACGCGCTTCAACGGCTACGGCGAATACACCGACGTCATTCTGCAGGATGAGCCGATGTATTCGATCTATACCGAAGACCTCGAGCCGATGGCGCGCAACGCCTAAGCACGCGACTTATAGCTTCAGTTCGCCGGTTTCGCGACCGCGACCAACACCGGCGCGGCCCGATAGTTTTCCGGGAAAAGCTTCTTCAGGTTCTCGACCTTCGGCATGTCGTTGATGGCGATGTACGGATAAGTCGGATTGAGCGTCAGAAAATTCTGATGATAGTCCTCGGCTGCATAGAACGTGCGGCCGGGTTCCACCGTCGTCGCAATCTTCCACGGGAAGACGTGAGCGTTTTCGAGCTGCGCGATATACGCCTCCGCGATTTTGCCCTGTTCAGGCGTCTGCGGGAAAATCGTCGACCGGTACTGCGTCCCCGTGTCGGGTCCCTGCCGGTTGAGCGATGTCGGATCGTGCGCGACCGAGAAGTAGATCTGCAAGAGCTTCCCGTAGCTGATCGTCTTGGGATCGAATTTGATTTGAACCGACTCGGCATGGCCCGTATCGCCCGTGCCGACGACATTGTAGTGCGCGTCCGCCTGCTTGCCGCCGGTGTAGCCCGACGTCGCGCTCGTCACGCCTTGAACGTGCTGGAACACGCCTTGCACGCCCCAGAAGCAGCCGCCGGCTAGCACCGTTGTCTCCAAACCGGCATCCGCCGCCGGGTGCTCATCGGCAACCGGCGCCGGGATAGGCACGCCTTCCTCGGCGACGAGCCGCGATCCGCTCAAGAACGACAACACGCCGAGGATCGCGGCGGCGAGGGTGAGCCAAAAGAACCAGCGATCTGGCTTCGAGAACGGTGTGCTGTTCAGTGCCATGGGGGTCGCTCCGGCAGTAGGGCTGCGCTGACGCGGGCTCGCTGCATAATGACTACGTTACGGCGTGTACGCTGGATCTGCGGGCTTCGTTACCGCCCGGCATCGGAAATGATCAATGTGTGCAACGCCGCTTGCAATGCCGGCGAATGCGATAACGGCGGCGCCAAACGCGCGGCCCTTCAAAAATGATTTTTGCATGTGTGCCCCTTCGTAAACCGGGGCAGCACAGCACTTATCCAGTTGACCGGGCTGTTCCCTGCGGAACAGCCCGGCCAAATGCCCAGAGAACCGGGCTTACTTTGAAATGCGCGAGATCTTTGATCCCTCGAGCGTGAGATTGTACATCAAGCCCTTCGGATCGAGGATGAAGCCGACGACGGGGCTCGTGATCTTGTTCGTATCGATCGAGCCGCCGACGCCCACGGTGATAATCGCGACGGAGCCGTCGACCCCGACCTTCCATCCGGCCGTGCGCCGGAACTGTTCGAGCGCTTCAGGCGTCATGAACGCGATGATGACGGACCGCGCTTGCACGCCGAGCTGAAAGCCGAACGAGGCCGAGATCGTGTTATAATACCCTGCGTTACGTCCGTGGACGAGAAGCGCGCCTTCGCCGTATTCGCCGCCGACGCCAAATCCGGCTTTCACGACGGACGGAAAGACGAGAATGCCGGCAGCCTTGTTCGCGAGGTCACGCGCCCCGCCGATCTTGTAGAAAAATCTCTCGAGCGTTTCGTGCACGCTGCCATCGATCTCGCGCGCGGATGCCGCACGGCTCTCGGGCGCAGCCATGACGATTGCAAACAGCACCAGCAACGCGACGCTCATTCCCCTGATAGACATAGTGTTCTCCCTCGAACTCCCCCGGTTGACTAGTGACGGCGTTTGATGGCCGAATTTGCGCGCAATGTGGCGAAAACGCGATAAATGGCTTCCAATGGTACGATTAAACCACGCGCGTCTCCCTGCGCGCACGCCAAAAAGGCGAACACGCGGTTCAATATGCGAAGCATTAAGGATGGTGGGCGGTATAGGGATTGAACCTATGACCCCACGCGTGTGAAGCGTGTGCTCTACCGCTGAGCTAACCGCCCATTTTGGGATGGCCCATATGCGAGGCGTCGCATGGCACTGTCAAGCTCACCGCTTCGCCGCACCGGCCGGGAGGATAGCAGCGCTCGAAAGGATCGCCTCAATCGCGGCGCGGGTCGCGTGACCGTTGTCGATCTCGCTCTTCGGCGCGTAAGCGGTGATGATGGCGGCCCGTTTGGAATCGCCGATAATCAGCAGGAACCGCGACTCGGGCCCCTTGGCCCCGACAGCATCAGCCAGGACGTAGCTGTATGTGTCTCTCCGGTTCAGCGCACCGGTGGCGTACGCGGCGTTCGTATACTTGAGGCTCGCGAGAAAATCGAGAAACGGTTGCCCCCTGAATTCCTCCAATGCTTCCGGCGGAAGCTCTGAGACTTCGACTGTGATACCCGAAGCATCCTGACGGATGGTCGGCGTTTCGGCGCCCGCGACCTCTTTGAAATCGTCCGGCACCTCGAGCGTGACAGGCCCGACGACCGCCTTTTTCAACGCAAATGCGCTCGGCACTCCCGCGAAGGCCAAGGCGATTGCGGCGAAGAATAGGGTGGCGATAATCGGCAACGGCGAGGTTCTAAGCATCGAAGATCCTAGATCGGAGGCGTTGGGGGGATGAACATGAGGCTGTTCCACACCCGGCGGACTTGAAGCAAGGAGAGTTTGCGTGACCTGTGTGATTCGCGTCGCCTGTAACGCGGCACCTCTAGCCAAAGTTGTCGGCAATGCCGGCGCACGCTTGTTGACGGCGCATTTACCGCTGCGTTCAATGCTATGTAGTTCTTGCACGGAACCCCAGCAAAATGCGATGTCTCCCGCAAACAAACGCACGATTGCAGGGGGCGCCTGGGCGGCTTCTTAGATCGAAGTCGTTGGGGAGGATGCTTTGAAGCCAACGGAGCCGCAACGCCCGCATCTGATGTCGTTGGGCCTGAACAAGCTCGGCCTCATCGGCATCAAGGCCCCAATCCTCGCCGCCATCATCGTCGTGCTCCTCACCGCCGCTGCCGTCACCGGGTTGACGCGCTTGAAAGTGGACGACAGCCTCTCTGAGCTGTTTCGAACGAAGACACCGGAGTTCCACACCTACGAAGAGATCGACCGCCGCTTCCCGTCCAGCGAATACGATGTACTGGTCGTCGTCGAAGGCAAGAACCTTCTCACCCACGATGGCCTGAAGGCCTTCTCAGGCGCGGCCGCCGATCTGCAGCTGGCCGACGGCGTCAACGGCATCGTCTCGATGCTCTCGGCCCGCGGCAAACCCGATCCCACGGGATACGCGCCGCCCATCGTTCCGGATGAGCTGCCCGAAGGTCCGGCCTTCGACCAGATCATGGACGCGCTGAAAAGCAACGACATCGTCAAGGGCAAGTTCCTGTCGGAAGACGGCCAGCTTGCGTTGATAGTCCTCTCGCTCAATCGTGATTTCGTCGCCGAGAAATCCGCGAAAGCCGTTATCGGCGACATCGAGCGGACCGCGAAGGAAGATCTGGAACCCGCCGGTCTCAGCGTGAAACTCGCCGGCGCACCGGTGATGCAACTCGAAATCCGCAACGCCGTCGAACGCGATCAGATCGTCTATAACGGCCTCGGCCTGTTGTTCGGCGCGGCCATTGCGGCGCTGTTCTTCCGGCGCGTGTCTCTGATGCTCGTCGCCGCGCTGCCGCCCGTCATCGCGGTCTGCTGGTCGCTGGGTCTGCTCGGCTGGTTCAATTTTAAGCTCAATCTCTTCCTGAACGTGATGACGCCGCTCATCCTGGTGATGGGCTTCGCGGACAGCATGCAGATGGTGTCCGCCATTCGCATTCGTCTGCGCGAGGGCGATACCAAGCTTCAGGCCGTGACGTTCGCAGTGAACGTCGTCGGTCCCGCGTGCGTACTGGCGCATGGCGCGACGCTTCTCGCGTTCCTGGCACTTCTGTTGTCGGAATCGGGCCTCATCCGCACGTTCGGAGAAGCCGGCGCGATGGCGGTTTGCATCTCCTTCGTGGCCGTGATCGTCGTCCTGCCGATCCTGGGTCTGCTGTTCATCCGCAATGAAAAGTCCTTGGCGCGCGATCACGCGCCTGCCGACGGTATGATGGACGCGCTTGGCACGTTCGTCGGCGCCATCGTCGATCGCGTCATCAAGCACTCGGTCCTCTATACGCTCCTTGGAGTTGGACTTTTCATCTATTTCGCCTCGCTCCATCTGCAGCTTGAGCCGCGCTACCGGCTCGCCGATCAGGTGCCCGACCGCGAGCAGGCGCTCGCCGCGACGGGCCGCATCGACTCCAAGCTGACCGGCGCCAACCCCTTCCACGTCATGATTCGCTGGAACAACGGCGCCAGCCTTTACGATCCCGGCACGCTCAAAGTCATCGAGGAGACGCACCTCGCGCTCGAAAAGGCAGCAGGCCTCGGCAACGTCTGGTCGCTTGAAAGCCTCAGGCGCTGGCTGCGCGAAAACGGCGACGACAACGTCGAAACGGTGAAGAAGTACGTCAATCTGCTTCCCGACCATCTGGTCCGCCGCTTCATCGCCAAGGAGCAGGACGCGGTGCTTGTCACCGGCCGCCTGCCGGACGTCGACGCCAGTCAGATTCTGCCGCTCGTCCATAAGGTCGACGAGGCGCTCGATCCGGTCCGCAAAGCCTTTCCTGCCTATGAAATATCGGTGACGGGATTGCCGGCGATCGCCGCCCGCAACAGCCACCGCATGATCACGCAGCTCGATGAAAGCATCCCGATTTGCGTGCTTATCGCCGCGGTGCTGCTCGCCATTGCGTTCCGCTCCTTCTTTGTCGGCGTCATCAGCTTGCTGCCTGGGCTTTTCCCGGTCGTCACGACGGGAGCGATGCTGTGGTTTCTGGGAGGAGGCCTCGAGTTCTCGTCCGTCGTCGCGCTGATCGTGGTGTTCGGATTGGGCGTCGACGCGCTCATTCACTTCCTCAATCGCCTGCGATTGGAGGAAAAGCCCGGGGTGCCTCCCGAGGTTGCGATCCGCAACGCCCGCGTGCTCGTCGGCCCCGCGATCATCCTGACGACGATCGTGCTCGCCTTCGGCCTCGGCGTGACCGTTTTTTCCGAGCTGCCGTCGCTTCGGCTCTTCGGCCTCGTCTGCGGCGTGACGCTTCTCGCATCGCTCATCGCCGATCTCGTGTTCCTGCCCGCGACGATTCTCGTCTATCGCCGTTACATCAGCGGTCACGACGTCTGACGAAGCGGGTTGCCGCAAGGTTGCAGCAGGCGGCCCCGCGGGCGTAGTGTGTCCCTCATTCTCAGCGGAGCGAGGGGCAGCGATGCCGCAGAAGCTCATCATCGTCCTGGCGAACGCCGATCAGCGAAGCGGCGAGAGCTTGAGCGCACCGCTCTTCCAGGCATCTGTCGCCGCCGGAATGGACTATCACGTCGAGGTCATCTGCACGGGTACCGCGGCGACGCTTCTGAAAACCGGGGTCGCAGCCAGCATTCGGCTGAAACCCGATGAAGCCCGCTCGATCTACGATTTCATCAAGGAAGCGCACGCCGCAGGCGTCAGGTTCTTCTGCTTCTCGCCGGGGCTCGATGTCTGCGCCATGCGCAAGGAAGACGTGATCCCCGAATGCAGCGGCGTCATCGGCGCCGCGCATTTCATCGAGGAAATCATGTCGAGCGACTGCCGGGTTCTGACATACTGACGGCACTTCCGAGAAACGTCTCGATCGCGCGCGGCAGGTGCCGGTAGTCGTCGATGATGGCGTCGGGCCCGAACGACGCGACGGGATCGACGCTGTAGCCGAAGCTGACCGCGACGACCGGGATCGAAGCGGCTTTCGCCGTTTTGATGTCAGTCTCGCTGTCGCCGATCATGATGCTGGTCTCTGGCCGCCCGCCCGCCAGCGCGATGGTGCCCGTCAGGTGTCGCGGATCGGGCTTATAGGCGCCGAGGCTATCGCGGCCGGTCAAAGCCGAAAAATAGTGGTCGAGCTTCATCGTCTCCAGAACGGCGCGCGCTTGGGTCTCCATCTTGTTCGTGCAGACCGCGAGCGCGGCGCCCCGGGCCTTGAGCCCTTCGAGCGTCGCGATGACGTGCGGATAAGGGACGCTATAGTCTGCGATGTGTGCGGAATAATAGACGATGAACACCTCGAAGAGGTCGTGCAGCTCCCGCTCCGACAGCTTCCGGCCATGGGCTTTCACCGCCCCCTCGATCATCGCCAGCGCCCCGTGCCCGACGAACGGGCGAATTTCGAGTTCGTTGATGCGGTCGAGTCCGAGCGTCGCGAGCACGTGATTCGTCGCTTCGGCAAGGTCGGGAGCCGTATCGATGAGCGTGCCGTCAAGGTCGAAGACGATGGTCCAGCCCTGCATGAATTCTCCTCGCATTTTCAAAGTAGCGTATTCATCTCAGGCGCCCCTGTCACGGCGTCACGACGGCTCGCTCGGATGGCTGGCTTGAAAGAGCCGCATCCGGAGCCTAGAGAGGTCCCGCGCGGAGGGCGCGATTTTCGCAAAAGCTTGAGGCCGTAATGAGCACTGACGATTGGAAGCGACAAGCCGCCGAACAGGCGCTGACGTACGTTGAAGACGGTATGAAGCTTGGCCTCGGCACGGGCTCGACTGCAGCAAAATTCGTCGATCTTCTGGGCGCCAAAGTGAAAAGCGGCCTGAAGGTCGTTTGCGTGCCGACATCGGAGGCGACGCGCGCGCAGGCGGCAGCGCTGGGCATCCCGCTGACGACGCTCGACGAGACGCCGGAACTCGATTTGACGATCGACGGCGCCGACGAAATCGATTCGGACCTGCGGCTCATCAAGGGCGGCGGCGGTGCACTCCTCCGGGAGAAAATCGTGGCGGTCGCCTCCGATCGTGTCGTCATCATCGCCGACAACACCAAGCGCGTCGAAAATCTCGGCGCCTTCCCGTTGCCGCTCGAAGTCGTGCCGTTCGGACTGGCGGCGACCCAGAACTTGATCATCAAGCTTGCCGCCGATTGCGGATGCGAAGGCGAGGTGAAGCTGCGTGCTGGCACGAATGGCAAGCCATTCGTAACCGACAACGGCAATCATATTCTCGATTGCGCCTTCGGCTTGATTGACGATCCCGAAGCCCTGGACGACGCTCTGAAGCTGGTGCCCGGAGTCGTCGAATCCGGCCTGTTCATAGGAATAGCGGACGTCGGGATCATTGCGGGGCCAAAAGGCGTTGAAGTGCTGTCCGGCATTGAAGCCGATTTTGAAGAGGACTTCTGATTATGGGGCAAACCCTGCGAATAGCTGCTTTGTGCCTTATCTGCTTCACAACTGCGGCGCTCGCGGATAATGCCCCGCCGCCTCCCGATCCCGCGCGTGTCGCCGCGGCGCGCGAACTGCTCGAAGTGACGGGCGTAAAGAAGCAGATGGCTGGCATGATCGAAGCCATGGCGCGCGGCTTTGCCCAAGGCGTCGGTGCCGACGCATCGGAAGCGGGTAAAAAGCGTTCCGAGGAGTTCGATATCGGCATGAAGAAGCTCCTCGATTATCAGGAGCAGTTGATTACCGATTGCGCCAACCTTTACGCCGAGACGTTCACGGCCGAAGAATTGAAAGCTGTCACCGATTTCTATCGCTCGGGCCCAGGCGCCAAGTTCATCCAGAAAACGCCGGAGCTGATGCGGAAGGGCGCCGAGATCGGCCTGAAATACTCAAGCAAGATCGCCGACGAGATGAAGGCGAGCGCAACACCGCAGCCCGCCGATCAGAAATAGTTCACATCAGACCGAGCCATGACAAACTTTGATTTTGATCTCTTCGTCATCGGCGCGGGCTCCGGTGGCGTCAGGGCTGCCCGCATTGCGGCAAGCTACGGCGCCAAGGTCGCCATCGCCGAGGAGTATCGGGTCGGCGGGACCTGCGTCATCCGCGGTTGCGTTCCGAAAAAGCTTCTCGTCTACGCCAGCCGCTTCGCCGATGACTTCGAAGACGCCAAGGGCTTTGGCTGGACCGTCAGCGAGACGTTCGATTGGCCGTCCCTGATACGCGCGAAAGACAACGAAATATCGCGTCTCGAAGCCGCCTATCGCGCCACGCTCCAAAAATTCAAAGTGGAGGTTTTCGCCGAAAGGGCAACGCTCGTCTCGCCCAACGAGATTCGCCTCGCGACGTCGGGCCGGATCGTCACTGCGAAGACGATTCTAGTCGCGACCGGTGGACATCCCAACGTCGATCCCAAGCTTCCGGGCGTCGAACACGTCATCACGTCCAATGAAGCATTCAATCTGAAAGAACTGCCGCGCCGCATCGTCATTGCGGGCGGCGGCTACATCGCCGTCGAGTTCGCCTCGATCTTCAATGGCCTCGGCTCCGAAGTGACGCTGATCTATCGCGGCAACAAATTCCTTCGCGGCTTCGACGAGGATTTGCGCGACGGGCTCGCAGCCGCGATGACGGCGCGCGGCATTCGCATCATCACCGGGCAAGTATTCACGAAGATCGCGAAGACGGCATCGGGCCTCGCCGGCACGATCACCGGAGGCGAGACGCTCGAAGCCGATCAGATCATGTTCGCCATCGGCCGCTCTCCGAACGCGAAGAATCTCGGTCTCGAAGCCCTCGGCGTCCATCTCGATCCCGCAGGCGCCATCGTCGTAGACAACGCCTCGCAAACGTCGGTGCCGTCGATCTATGCCGTCGGCGACGTCACCAATCGCGTGAACCTGACGCCGGTAGCCATCCGCGAAGGCCACGCTTTTGCCGACACGCTATTCGGCAAGAAGCCATGGATGGTCGACTACACCACGATCCCGACCGCCGTCTTCTCGACGCCAGAGATCGGCACCGTCGGTTACACCGAGCAGGAAGCCCGCGCCCAATACGCCGACGTCCATATCTACAAAGGGAGCTTCCGGCCGATGAAGGCCATCGTGGCCGGCCGCGATGAGAAAATGCTCGTAAAGATTGTTGTCGAGGGCGCGACGGATCGGGTCGTCGGCGTCCACGTCCTCGGGCCGGATGCCGCCGAAATTGTG
The DNA here is from genome assembly GCF_019753045.1 of Hyphomicrobium sp. GTDB lineage: Bacteria > Pseudomonadota > Alphaproteobacteria > Rhizobiales > Hyphomicrobiaceae > Hyphomicrobium_B. Next base: position 189,181 of record NZ_JAIELN010000005.1, on the reverse strand, counting down.
CAGATGGCGGCAGTTGCTGTTCGCATGCGCGCCTGCAAGGCCGATTTCGACCGGACGATGGCCTTGCATCCATCCGCCGCAGAGGAACTGGTAACACTTCGCGAAAAATGGCTCGCACCTGGCGAAGCTGCCGGTTGATCGGGGGATAGCCCCGCCGTATGCCTTCGGCCCACTTCACGACAAGACGGCTTCATGACGGCCGGGCGCCACGACCAGAGGGAACACATGACGCGGCTCAGCGGAAAGATCGCCATCGTAACGGGCTCGGGCGGCGGCATCGGGCGAGCCATCGCCGAGCGCTTTGCTGTCGAAGGCGCGCATGTTTGGGTCACCGACATCAACGGCGAAACCGCAGAAGAGACGGTCGGCTACATCAAGTCGAAGGGCGGCGCCGCGACCGCGATGACCGTCGATGTCTCAAAGGGGCAGGATACGACGGCGCTCCTCCGCAATGTCGAGAAGGCGCATGGATACGCAGACGTCCTCGTAAATAACGCGGGCATTCTCGTTCGCGGCGAAGTTCGTCAGTTGTCGGATTCCGATTGGGCGAAACTGCGCGAGGTCAACCTCGACGCAATTCTGAGGCTTTCGCGCGATGGGCTGCCGCTTCTGCGGAAGTCGAAGGCGCCGTCGATTATCAATATCTCGTCCATCATGGCGAACCGGGGCTTGCGTCCGCTCGCAGCCTACACGGCGACCAAGGGCGCGATCACCGCGTTGACCAAGGGCCTCGCCGTCGAATACGCCCCCTTTAACGTTCGCGTGAATTCCGTCGCGCCTGGTTATGTCGAAACCGGCATTACCGACCGCCTCTTGAAACTGCCGCCGGTCAAGAAGGCCCTGATCGACAAGACGCCGATGGGACGCCTCGGGCGGCCCGAAGACATGACCGGAGCCGTGGTCTTTTTTGCCTCCGACGACAGCCTATATTGCACTGGCTCGGAACTGGCAGTCGATGGCGGTATGTCTGCCGGACTCTGAGCGCATGAAAGCAGGTCACTCTGGCGCTAGCGCGGGCCGCGGATATCTCCTATAAGCCCCGAGATAATATGCCACAGAGCAGTTGAAGGCGCCGCCGCTGGGTACGCGCCCGATATGTGCTCTTCAGGAGTTAACTATGGCGTCGAACGCCCAAACTGAAAAATGGTCGCCGGACAGCTGGCGTAACAAGCCCATCATGCAGGTGCCGGAGTATCCGGACCCCAAGGCTTTGGCCGATGCCGAAGCCAAGCTCGCGACGTTCCCGCCGCTCGTTTTTGCAGGTGAAGCGCGGGAGCTGAAAAAGCAGCTCGCGGTCATCGCATCGGGCACCGGTTTTCTGCTCCAGGGCGGCGATTGCGCCGAAAGCTTCGCCGAGCACCGCGCCGATAACATCCGCGATTTCTTCCGCGTCTTTCTTCAGATGGCGGTCGTGCTGACGTATGCCGGCGGCGAACCCGTTACGAAACTGGGGCGCATTGCCGGGCAGTTCGCGAAGCCGCGGTCGTCGCCGACCGAGAAGAAGAACGGTCAGGAACTGCCGAGCTATCGCGGTGACATCATCAACGGCCCGGAGTTCACTTCGGAAGCGCGTATTCCCGATCCCGTCCGTCAGCTCGAAGCCTATCGCCAATCGGCGGCGACGCTGAACCTGATCCGCGCCTTCGCAACGGGCGGCTATGCCGACCTAGAGCGCGTGCATCAGTGGAACATGGGCTTCGTGAAGGATAGCCCTCAAGGCCATCACTATCAGGAGATCGCCGACCGCATCGCCGAGACGCTACAGTTCATGCGCGCCTGCGGGATCACGTCCGACAACACGCCGCAACTTCGCGCAACGAGCTTCTACACGAGCCACGAAGCGCTGCTTCTCGGCTACGAGCAGGCTCTGACGCGCAAGGATTCGACGAGCGGCGACTGGTACGCGACGAGCGGACACATGATCTGGATCGGCGACAGAACGCGCCAGCCCGATCACGCCCACATCGAGTACTGCCGCGGCATCAAGAATCCGATCGGCCTGAAGTGCGGTCCGTCCCTCGACGCCGACGGTCTGTTGCGCCTGATCGACCTTCTGAACCCGAAGGACGAGCCCGGCCGCCTGACGCTCATCTGCCGGTTCGGTTACGATAAGGTCGAGGCGCATCTCCCGAAGCTCATTCGCGCGGTGAAGAAGGCCGGCCGTTCCGTCGTCTGGTCTTGCGACCCGATGCACGGCAACACGATCTCCGCCGTCAATGGCTACAAGACGCGCCCCTTCGATCGCATCCTGAAGGAAAGCCTGTCGTTCTTCGAAGTCCACCGGGCCGAAGGAACGCATGCGGGCGGCATCCACGTCGAGATGACGGGCCAGAACGTTACCGAATGCACCGGCGGCGCGACGGCCATTTCCGAGCAGGATCTTTCGGACCGCTACCACACCCACTGCGATCCGCGCCTCAACGCCGATCAGGCGTTGGAACTTGCCTTCCTCGTTGCTGAGCAATTGAAGAAAGAGCGAGATGCTGAGGGGCGGCCGGAGCCGAAAACGCTGATCGCATAGCCGGCGCGATTTCCCGCCGACTGCAAATGCTGTATACTGAATGACGGCTTGCGATAGCGAGCCGCCAATTCGGTTTTACCGGATGTTGCGGCTATGCGAATACGCCTCTTTCTGATCTTGGCCGTTCTCGCGGGAATTTCCGCGGCATCGGCCCACGCGCGAACGGCCCCTGTCGATTCCCGCATCCATGCAGCCGAAATCTGCTGGGACCCCGACGTGGAATTCCCGGTTCCCTGTGAAGACGATGATGGTTGAGGAGGGTTCCGCTGCCGCGAGAACGTTGTGGTCCTGGACCTTGATTGCGGTGCACTCTAAATACCGGGCATGATCGCACCTCATTCACTCAAGATCGCCCTCGCGCAGCTCAATCCCGTCGTCGGGGATTTGAACGGTAATGCCGAGCGCGCCGCAGCCGCCCACGCCCGCGCCAAGGAACTCGGCGCCGACGTCGTCGTGTTCCCCGAGCTTTTTCTCAACGGCTACCCGCCCGAAGATCTCGTGCTGAAGCCCGCGTTCCAACAGGCGACGCGCGAGCGGCTCGAATGGCTGGCCGCCGCCTGCGCCGAAGGCCCGGCGATTTTGATCGGCGCGATCTGGAACCACGAGGGCAAAATTTATAATGCCGTCGCGCTGCTCGATGGCGGCCGCATCCAGGCGACGACACTGAAAGTCGATCTGCCGAACTACGGCGTCTTCGATGAGAAGCGCGTTTTCGCAGCGGGACCGATGCCGGGCCCGCTGAACGTCCGCGGCGTCCGAATCGGCGTGCCGATCTGCGAAGACATCTGGGGCTCTGAGGTCGTCGAGACGCTTGCCGAAACGGGAGCCGAAATCCTCGTGTCGCCTAACGGCTCGCCCTTCGATTGGCCGAAGCCCGACAACCGCATGAACGTCGCCGTCGCACGCGTGACGGAAAGCGGTTTGCCGCTCGCCTATCTCAATCAGGTCGGCGGCCAGGATGAATTGGTTTTCGACGGCGCGTCGTTCGTCCTCAACGCCGATTGCAGTTTGCCCATTCAGCTTCCCGCGTGGCGCGAAGCAATCGTTTTGACCGAGTGGAAAAAATCTGCCGATGTCTGGCGATGCGAGCGGGGAGATGTCGCGAAGCTTCCCGCAGGACCGGCGTCCGCTTATCAAGCCTGCGTTCTAGGTCTCAGGGACTACGTCGAGAAGAACGGTTTCCCCAGCGTCGTGCTCGGACTTTCCGGCGGCATTGATTCAGCGCTCGTCGCGGCCATCGCCGTCGACGCGCTGGGGCCCGAGCGCGTCCACGCGATCATGCTGCCTTCGAAATTCACGTCCGACGATAGTTTGCATGATGCCGCCGCTTGTGCGAAGGCGCTCGGCATTCGCTACGACAAGATTTCGATCGAACCGACCGTCGCCGGTCTCACCTGGAGCCTCAAGGATCTTTTCGCCGGCTCCAACGCCGATATCACCGAAGAGAACATGCAGAGCCGCGTGCGCGGCACGATCCTGATGGCCGTGTCGAACAAGTACGGCGGCATGGTCGTCACGACCGGCAACAAGAGCGAAATGTCGGTCGGCTACGCGACGCTCTACGGCGACATGAATGGCGGCTTCAATCCGATCAAGGATCTCTACAAGACCGAGGTCTACGATTTGACGCGCTGGCGGAACGCCCACCTGCCGGAAGGCGCACTCGGTCCCTCGGGCGTCGTCATTCCAGAACGTATCCTGACGAAAGCGCCGACCGCAGAACTTCGCGCCAACCAGACCGATCAGGATTCGCTTCCGCCCTACGAAGCGCTCGACGACATCCTCAGATGCCTTGTCGAGAAGGAGATGCCCGTCGCCGACGTGATCGCCCGCGGCCATACCGTCGAAACGGTGAAGAAGGTCGAACGGCTTCTCTATCTCGCCGAATACAAGCGCCGCCAGGCTGCGCCGGGCGTCAAGATTTCGGCCCGGAACTTCGGCCGCGATCGCCGCTATCCGATCACCAACAAATTCCGCGAGGATGTCGGGCCGGCCCGTCAACCTCGGCCGGGCACGCCGGAAGGCGCCCCAAAGGCCGCGGATCCCGCGCTGGATGCGTCGAAGACGCAGTAGGCGACCGCCCCCCCCGGATCGCACGCCTTGCGTTTGGGCTAGCAGGAAGTAGGGTGCGGCGCTGAATCGATCAAAGGCCAGACATGACACCGCGCGTCCGCTTCGCACCGAGCCCAACAGGGCGGCTCCATATCGGCAACATCCGGACGGCGGCGCTCAACTGGCTGTTCGCCCGAAAGCATGGCGGCAGCTTCCTGCTGCGCCTCGATGATACCGACACGGTGCGCTCGACGGAGGAATTCGCCGCCGCAATCTGCGATGACCTGACTTGGCTCGGCCTCACCTGGAACGATTTCGCGCGCCAGCAGGACAGGACGGCCCGCTACGACGAAGCCGCGGAGGCCCTCAAAGCGTCAGGCGCGCTCTATCCATGCTTCGAGACGGAAGAGGAACTCGACCGCCGCCGCAAGCGCCAGCTCGCGATGCACCGGCCGCCCATCTACGACCGCGCCGCGTTGAAGCTCTCAGCCGAAGAGATCGCCGCCAAAATCGCAGCCGGAGAAAAGCCGCACTGGCGCTTCAAACTGCCGAACACCTCGGAAGGGCGCGGGCTCGCGCCGCAGCCGACGCTCATTTCCTGGAACGACCTGATCCGCGGCGATCAGTCGGTCGATCTCGGTTCGCTGTCGGACCCGGTGCTGATCCGCGGCGACGGAACCTACCTCTACACCTTCACGAGCGTCATCGACGACGTCGACTTCGCCATCACGCACATCGTACGCGGCGAAGATCACGTAACGAATACGGGCGTGCAGATGGCGATCTTCGAAGCGGCGGGCGCAACGCCCCCCGCGTTCGGTCATCACTCGCTGCTGGTCGGCGCGGACGGACAGGCGCTCTCGAAACGCCTAGGCGCGCTCTCCATCCAAAGCTTCCGTGACGAAGGCCTCGAGCCGATGGCGGTCCTCTGCCACGCGGCGCTCGTCGGCACGTCGGACGCGATCGAGCCGTTGCAGTCGCGCGATGAACTTGCAGCCAAGCTCGATTTCTCGAAAATCTCGACGGCTCCCGGACGCTTCGATGTCGCCGAGTTGAAGGTGCTGAACAGCAAGCTCCTTCACACGCTCGAATACGCAGCCGTCGCGGAGCGTCTGCGCGCCGCGGGCATCGAAGGCCGCGAGGACTTCTGGAATGCCGTTCGCGGCAACCTCGAGACCTTCGCGGACGCCGGCATCTGGTGGAACGTCGTCGCGGGCGACATCGAGCCGGTGATCGAAGATTCGAAGTTGACCGTCGCTGCGGCGAGCGTCCTGCCGGACGCGCCGTGGAGCGAGAACACCTGGTCGGAGTGGACAGCCGCAGTCAAAGCGAAAACCGGCGCCAAGGGCCGGGCCCTGTTCCATCCGCTGCGGCTGGCCTTGACTGGCCTCGAAGCCGGACCGGAACTTAAGACGCTACTGCCGTTGATGGGCCGCGACCGCGTCCTCGCGCGCCTCGAAGGCAAACGCGCCTGACACCTCCGCCCCATCCATTGACGACCGAGCGTTACTGAGGCTGGGCCTCGGTCTGCCATCCGCCAGTATCGCCTGGCTGACCTGCAGGAGCTTGAGCCGCAGGCGAGGGGACCGGTGAACGCCCAGCCGTTGAACCGGTCGTTATCGCAGTCGCCCCCGCGCCATCGGCACGCCGCGCTGGCGATTTCGAGCCGGGCGTCGTCGCGTCCGCCTTCTTGTCGGCGGCACCTTCCGGCGGCGGCACGTATTCGGCGGTCTTGCACGAGCAGCCGTTCACGTATTCCTTGCGGTAGCGGAAGGCGAACTTGAGCCGCGTGTAGGGCTCTTGCGATCTGAGCGCCACGGATTGCTCGACCGTGCCGCCAGGGTTTGGATAGTAATACAACTCGGTCGGCGCCGCGCATTTCGAGGTGCACGCGTCGGCGTCCTGGGAGAAATGGCTCGGCAGCGTCGAGAAGCTCACCGGGAAATAGAAGCCGTCGCAAAGGCGAACGCAAAGCGTCCGGTATGTCTGCGCCCCGTTCGCAGCGTTGGGATTCCATACGTTGCCGCCGCTCGATTCCTCGTCTTCCCACATGCCGCTATCGCCGCGGCTGCGACGCGCCATGTCGACGTAGTTCGCGCCGCAGTTGTTGCGCGCAAGCTCGCGGATGATGTCGTCCTGATAGGAACGTCCGGCCGAACCGAGAATATCGCGCCGCCGGGCATCGAGATCGGCGAGCCGCCGCTTCGTCGCGTCTGACTGCCGTGCGAGGTCTTTGCACTGCGGAGTGTTCTTCAGCGACTTCGTGAACAGGAAATATTCATAGCACCCGCGATCGAGCTGCGCGCCGGTCTGGTCGGCGACGCGTTCAAGCTGCCGGATCTCGATTTCGAGTCGCGGCAAATCATTCTGCGATTGGCCGCTCTTTTGACCTTCCTGCACGAGCCGCTGCTCGAGCTGGTAGCAAATCGGGTTCTTGGCGGACCAGTTCGTCGCCGGCTGTGCCGGAGCCCCGGGGGCGCCCGGAGCCGCAGGCGCGCCGGGCGCTGCCGGAGAATTCGGATATTGCGGCTGAGCCGGATACTGGGACTGCGGCGGGTATTGCTGGCCGGGAGCGGGATAGGGCGGCGGGGCCTGCGCCGGTGGCGGCGGCTGCCGGTAAACGGGCTCCTGCGGAACGGGCGCGCGATCGCCGTCCTCACGGTCGCCGCCTCCACCGCCGAAGGGCCACCAGCTCTGCGCCGAGGCCACTTCCGAGACCAAAAGCAGGGCGAGCAGCGTCGCCGTCGCCACGAGTAGCAACCGGCGAGCGGCAATATTGATCGAATTCCCTTGGCTCACGCCTGCTCCCCGACGCCCCTTTTGACGGCTTTCGCGCTCCGGATGAAGTCATCCGAAGCGGCACTTTCCGGACCCTAAGCAGCGATTTGCTAGCGGGTCAATGCGGAGCAATTGCGACGTGGACCATTTTACGTGGGGTTTCAAAAACTTGGACGCCGCTTGACGGGGCAGGGGACAACCGCCTAAGGCGCGACGGCGCCCTTGTGCCGCCCGAGGCGGCCTATGGCATACTCACGTTTCCGGAATACCTTCCGGCCGAACCGCAGAGACACGCGACTGAAGAGGTCCAGTTTGGCGCTCAAACTTTACAATACGCTGACCCGGCAAAAGGCCGAGTTCGTGCCGATCGACCCGTCGAACGTCCGCATGTACGTCTGCGGTCCGACCGTCTACGACTACGCCCACATCGGCAACGCGCGCCCGGTGATCGTGTTCGACGTGCTGTTCCGGCTATTGCGCCATATCTACCGCCCCGATCACGTCACGTACGTCAGGAACATCACGGACGTCGACGACAAGATCAATGCCCGCGCCGCGCGCGACTACCCCGGCCTGCCGCTTAACGAAGCGATCCGCAAAGTCACGGAAGCGACCGAGAACCAGTTCCACGCCGACATCGCCGCCTTGGGCGTTCTGCCGCCCACCTACGAGCCGCGCGCGACGGAGTACATCCGCCGCAAGGACGGCCGCGAGGACATGGTCTCGCTCATCGAAGCGCTGGTGAAACGCCGCCATGCTTACGTCGCGGAAGATCACGTGCTCTTCGACGTCGGCTCGATGTCCGATTACGGGCGCCTCTCCAACCGCACGCTGGAGGAGATGGAGGCCGGAGCCCGCGTCGAAGTCGCTCCCTATAAGAAGGGGCCGATGGATTTCGTCCTCTGGAAACCATCGAAGCCCGGCGAGCCCGCGTGGCCTTCACCGAGCGGCATCAAGACTCCAGGCCGCCCCGGTTGGCACATCGAATGCTCGGCGATGGCAGGCGCGTTGCTCGGCCCCGTATTCGACATTCATGGCGGCGGCATCGACCTGACGTTCCCGCACCACGAGAACGAGATCGCGCAATCGCGCTGCGCCCACGGCACGTCGAAAATGGCCAACGTCTGGATGCACAACGGCTTCCTGCAGGTCGAAGGCGAGAAGATGTCGAAGAGCCTCGGCAACTTCGTGACGATTCATGAGCTGTTGACCGACGGCTGGCCGGGCGAGGTGCTGCGCTTCAACATGCTGAGGACCCACTATCGCCAGCCGATCGACTGGACGAAGAAGGGCCTCGAGGAAAGCCAGAAGATTCTGACGGGCTGGTTTGCGCACGAAGGCCTCGACACCGACGACCGCACAAGCTTGCCGCGTGACGTTATCGAAGCACTCGAGGACGACCTCAATACGCCGAAAGCCATCGCCGAGCTTCACGGCTACGCCGCTGCCAAGGATTTCAAAAATCTCGGCGCTGCGCTGGGCTTTCTAGGCTTCGATGGCGCAACATTGAGACAGGCGGACGCGCGCGCGGTAGAAACCGCGCAATCCGTGGCATCCACCGTCGAACCACTGATCATCGCCCGCCTTGAAGCTCGCAAGCGCAAGGACTTCGCCGAGTCCGATCGCATCCGCGACGAGCTCGCCAAGATGGGCATCGCCCTCAAGGACACGAAGAACAAGGAAACCGGCGAAATCGAAACCACCTGGGAAATCGCGCGTTGATCTGGGCCGTCATCCTCCACGCGCTTCGCAACGCTTGCCGCATCGAGGATGACGGGAATTCTCAACCGAAATATCCCGGCTGACCGATATCGGCAATGAGCCCGATCTCTCTGGGCTTCCAGCCGAGCCACTGCTGCGTCAATGCGCTGGATGCCGGCATGTCGAGACCGGCAAACATCGCGAGCGGGCCGTAATAATCGCCGGCGTCTTCCTTCCTGATCGAAATCACGGGCACATTCAGCGCACGGCCGATCACTTCGATCACTTGTTTCATGGGGACGCCCTCCTCGCCGACGGCATGATAGATCGCGTCCGCCGTGCCCCTCTCCAACGCGAGCCGATAGAGGCGAGCGACATCCAGTCTGTGCGCTGCGGCCCAGCGTTCGTTGCCTTCGCCGACATAGGCGGCCGCACCTTTCTGACGCGCAAGTTGGAGCAGATAAGTGATCAAGCCGGCTTTACCTTCGCCGCCGTGCACTTGCGGTAGGCGTATCGCAATCGCTCGCACGCCGCGGGAAGCATACGCCAAACCAGCCTGTTCGGACACGCGCGGAGCGGTCGGGCTGGACTCGCGCCGCATCTCTTCGGTCACCGTAACGTTCGGTGCAACGAGCCCCGTTCCGGACGTCACGATGAAGGGCTTGTTCGTGCCCGCCAGCACATCGCCCATCGCTTCGATGGCGCGCTTGTCGATCTGCCCGTTCTCCGCGAACTTCGAGAAGTCGTGGATGAAAGCGCAGTGGATGGTGCCATCGGTTTCCTTCGCGCCGCGCTTGAGGCTGTCGAGATCCTCCAGCGAGCCGCGATGAACCTCGGCACCAATTTTTTGCAGTGCTTCGGCATTGGCGTCCGAACGCGCCAGGCCGACGACCTGATGTCCGTTTGCGATCAATTCCTTGGTGGTGGCGGTGCCGATAAAACCCGCGGCCCCGGTTATGAAAACACGCATGAAATGCCCTCCTGGTTACGTTGGAGGGAAAGTCGTGCTAGTCTTTATGCTGGTAAAGTAGTGACGTTATACGGGTATAATTCCTACTAGGATGAGCCAAACCGACACCAGAGAGAGCGCGCTCGGCGCCTTCCTCCGCGACCGCCGCACCAAGCTCGACCCGGCCTCTTTTGGCTTGCCGCTGACGCGACGCCGCACGCCGGGGCTCAGGCGTGAGGAAGTGGCGCAGCGCGCCAACGTCAGCGCCACCTGGTACACGTGGCTCGAACAGGGCCGGGGCGGGGCGCCGTCCGCCGATGTCCTCGACCGGATCGCGCGGGCCTTGATGCTGACCGGCGCCGAGCGCGAGCACCTTTTCGTCCTCGGTCTCGGGCGGCTTCCGGAGGTTCGCTTGCAAGCGGACGACAGCGTCACGCCGCGCCTGCAAAGGCTCGTCGATGCGTTTGAGTACAGTCCCGCAATTGTCAAGAACGCCACCTGGGACGTCATTGCCTGGAACCGCGCGTTTGCAACGGTAATGACCGACTACGGCGCGCTTCCGCCGGAAAGACGCAACGTGCTCCGCGTCTTCTTCGGCAATCCGCATGTGCGCGCGGCGCAATTCGATTGGGAGAGTGTCGCGCGGTTCGTCGTCGGTGTTTTCCGCGCAGACGTCGCGCGCGTCGGCGCGAGCGCAAAGGTTGCCGCTCTCGTCGACGATCTCAGTCGGCAAAGCCCGGATTTCGATAGGCTCTGGCGCAGCAACGACGTCCTCAGTCATGGCGGTGGCTTGAAGCAGCTTCGCCATCCGGTCCTCGGGACGGTTAATCTGGAATTCTCGGCGTTTGCAGTCGATGGCCGTCCTGATCTCGGGCTGGTCGTCTACAACCCTGCCACGGAGGACGACAGGGAGCGCATCAAGGCTCTGATTGCATCTTCCGCGGAGGCGGCGACCTTACGGGGGGTTGCATCCCCGGCCACATAGGGATACGCGGAACACAGCATCCCTTAGCAACCGTTTCAGCGAGACAAGGCCGGCCCCATCCGGCCTAAAGCAATTTTCGACCCCGTGTACTTGAACCATGACCGACGACTATCCGCTCCGTCCCTTTCTCCCCGCCGATGCCATGGTGCTCCGCGATCTCTTCGCACAAAGCATCGATGGGTTGACCGGCGATGACTACGACGAGGATCAGCGGCTCGCATGGGTCGCGACAGCCGAGGACGCGGCCGCCTTCCGCGACAGGCTCGCGGCAGCGCTGACGCTCGTCGTTCATCTGGACGGCGAATACCTCGGTTTCGGGTCCCTTAAGGACAACAAAACCATTGATATGCTTTATGTGCATCCGGACTTCGCGGGCGAGGGGGTTGGAACCGCGCTTGTCGACGCGCTCGAGAAGATCGCAGCCGCACGCGGAGCCGAGGGGGTCACAGTCGATGCGAGCGATACGGCCGTGCCGTTTTTTGAGCGTCGCGGTTACGTCGCAGCGCAACGCAATTCCATTCCCCTCGATGATCAATGGCTTTCCAACACGACCATGGTAAAGCGTCTCGCCGGAAGTCCGGCAAAAGCTGAGCCTCAAGAAGCGTCATGAGCAAAGAGCGCCTCTACCTCTTCGATACGACGCTGCGCGACGGTGCGCAGACGACGGGTGTCGACTTTTCGCTGGAAGACAAGCGCCGCCTCATGCGCGTGCTGGACGACCTCGGGATTGACTATATCGAGGGCGGCTTTCCCGGCGCCAACGCCACCGACACGGAACTTTTTTCGTCGCGTCCCAACTTGAAGTCTGCCCGCTTCACGGCGTTCGGCATGACGAAGCGCTCGGGTCGTTCCGTATCCAATGATCCAGGCCTGCAGGCCGTTCTCCAGTCCGCCGCCGACAGCATCTGTCTCGTCGCGAAATCGTCCGACTATCAGGTGCGCGTCGCGCTTGGCATCACTAACGAAGAAAACCTCGAAACGATCCGGCAATCGGTCGGCGCCGTCGTCGAAACGCAACGCGAGGCGATGATCGACTGCGAACATTTCTTCGACGGTTACAAGTCGAACCGCGACTACGCGTTAGCCGTCGCCAAGACGGCCTATGACGCGGGCGCGCGCTGGGTCGTTCTTTGCGATACCAACGGCGGAACGCTGCCGCACGAGATCGAACGTATCGTTGCCGATGTCGCGAAGCACGTTCCGGGCGCGAACCTCGGCATCCATACGCACAACGATACCGACAACGCCGTCGCCAATACGCTGATGGCCATCCGCGCCGGATGCCGCCAGATCCAGGGCGCGCTCAACGGCCTCGGCGAGCGCTGCGGCAACGCCAACCTGACATCGATCATTCCGACGCTGCTTCTGAAAAGCGAATTCGCGGATGCCTTCACGACAAGCATCACGCCCGAAAAGTTGCGCACCCTCACGCACGCGAGCCGCGTTCTCGACGAAGTTCTGAACGAGGCGCCGAACCGCCACGCACCCTACGTCGGCGAAAGCGCCTTCGCGACGAAGGCGGGCATTCACGCCTCCGCGCTGATGAAGGCGCCGGAAACCTACGAGCATGTGCCGCCCGAAAGCGTCGGCAACGAGCGGCGCATTCTCGTCTCGAAGCAAGGAGGCCGTTCCTCGCTGACGTCGGCTCTCGAGCGGCTGGGCCTGCCGTCCGACAAGGACGATGCACGCGTGCAAGCACTCCTCGACGAGGTGAAGGCGCGCGAGGATCAGGGATATTCCTACGAGGCAGCCGAGGCGTCGTTCGAACTCCTGGCGCGCCGCGCGCTCGCAACCGTGCCGCGCTATTTCTCGGTCGATAATTTTCGCGTGACCGTCGAACGGCGCGAAGAGCGATCGAGAGCGATGAACGGCAATGGGACCGTCTCGCACGCAGTCGTCACCGTATCGATCGCGGGCGACGACGCGCCGCTGGTTTCGGTCGGTGAAGGCAACGGCCCGGTCAATGCGCTCGACAAGGCGCTGCGCAGCGATCTTGGCCGTTACCAGAAGCACATCGAGAACGTCGAACTCGTCGACTACAAGGTCCGCATCCTGACGCAGACGCACGAAGGCGGCACCGACGCCGTGACGCGCGTCCTCGTCGAAAGCCACGATGCAACCACTGGCGAACGCTGGACGACCGTCGGCGTCTCCCCGAACATCATCGATGCGAGCTTCGAGGCCCTTCTCGACAGTATCAACTACAAGCTCCTGAAGGACGAAGCTCACGTCGGGTGACAGGATTCGGCTGACGAGTCCGGGCCGCGCGTGTGATCACCCGCCCGCAATCGCGCCGACGATCAGGAACGGCTTCGATCCACTCCTGACTTCATCCGGCAGCGGCGCGTCCGCGGGCTCGTGCGAAAGATCGCGCTGACAGGCGAAAAATCTGAGGAACGGCCGCCGCTTTTGCGTACCGTGATCCCGGATCGTTCCACGCAACACGGGGTAGCGCGTCTCGAGTGCGTCGAGCAGCGACCGCTGCGTCGCTTCCCCGTCAACGTCGAGCAGGATCTCGCCGTTGACGTTCGCGTGCATTCTGAGATGCGACGGCAGCACCACGCGGATCATTTGAGAGCCTGAACTTCAACCGAGAGCACCGCCGGCAGATCGCGAACGATGGCGCTCCACGTATCGCCCGCGTCGGCCGAGGCATAGACTTGGCCGCCAGTCGTCCCGAAGTAGACGCCGCAAGTGTCGAGCGTATCGACGGCCATTGCGTCCCTGAGGACGTTCACGTAACAATTCGATTGCGGCAGACCCTTGGTCAAAGCCTCCCATTCGTTCCCGCCCGAGCGGCTGCGCCAGACTTGCAGCTTCCCGTCCATCGGAAAGTGCTCGGCGTCGCTCTTGATGGGCACGACGTAGATCGTCTCCGGCTCGTGCGCGTGCACGTCGATGACAAACCCGAAATCCGTCGGCAGATTGCCGCTCACCTCGCGCCACGAATTGCCAGCATCGTCGCTCCGCATCACGTCCCAATGCTTCTGCATGAAAAGCACATTCGATCGCGACGGGTGCATCGCGAGGCGGTGCACGCAGTGGCCGACTTCAGCGTGCGGGTCCGGTATGTACTCCGACCGCAGCCCCTTGTTGATCGGCTGCCATGTTTCGCCGCCGTCATCCGTTCTGAAAGCGCCCGCGGCCGAAATTGCGATGAACATCCGCTTTGGATCGACGGGGTCGAGCAGAATGGTATGCAGGCACATGCCGCCCGCGCCGGGCATCCAATGCGCTCCCGATCCATGGCCGCGCAGGCCCGAAAGTTCAGCCCACGATTTTCCGCCGTCGCTCGTACGGAACAAGGCTGCATCTTCGACGCCTGCAAAGACCGTATAGGGATCGGTGAGCGATGGCTCGATGTGCCAGACGCGCTTGAATTCCCACGGGTGAGGGGTGCCGTCGTACCATTGATGCGTGCCGGGAACGCCGTCATAGGCGAATTTGTTGTCGACCGGCGCCCAGGTCTTGCCGCCGTCGTCGGACCGCTGGATCTGCTGCCCGAACCAACCGCTCGACTGCGAGGCGTAAATACGATTGGGATCGGCCGGCGAACCTTTCATGTGGTAGATTTCCCAACCGGGAAAATGCGGGCCGCTGACGTCCCAGGATTTCCGCGTGCCGTCGGACGTCAAGACGAATGCGCCTTTTCGCGTTCCAACCAAGACCCGTACACCTGTCATGTCGCCTCCCTGTCATCCTGCCCGGCGAAGCCCGATTATCGCCTCGACCGGGAACATTTTGAAGTCCATCACCGCACGAGGACGCACGGCGAGGGGCCATCCCGACATAGGTTTCGGAAAAAAATGAGGGACGGCGGTGGCTTGCTGCGCGCCTTCCGATTGAGCTGCGCTGAGCCGGCCGAAAGGGGCAACCATTTCCGGCGACGGCGGGCTTCTTCAATCACGGATTATCGTATTGATCCGGCAGCTTGAAAAAGGGCCGCCGGACCGCTGGGTTTGATCGGAGGATGTTGCAACGGCCTCACCTGCTAGTCGTGGCCGCCCCCGCGCGGATACTTATCGAGACCGCGCTTTTTGAGATAGCTCGACACAACATCCGCGATCTTCACGTTATTGAGGTCCGACATTATGAAGTGCGTATTGCCACGCACGCCGATGTCGGGAAGATGCAGAAGCTCGGCGTTCCCGCCATGCTTGTTGATCGCATCCACGAAGAGCTGCGCCATCATCAATCGGCCGCGCCAGATGTCGATGCCGGGATAAACGCTCGGCTTATCGGGAGCGGGAATGTTATCGCCGTATACGAGCAGGACTGGAATTTTCGTAAGCGCCAGGAATTGGTCCATCGGCACCGTTTGAGCGACGATATCGCCCGCATTGGTCGGTATGTTTGCCGGCGCTTCACCCGCGGGGAAAGTCCAGCCGACCGGCTCGAACGAGATAATGCCCTTCACGTTCGCGCTTTTCTCGGCGGTACGAAATCCCGGATAGCCGCCGGCCGAATGCGACAGCAGAACGGCTGGGCCGGTTTTTTTAAAAATCGCCGCGCCTGCGTCAGAAGCAACTTCATCGTTCGCTGGCCCCGTGCTTGGCGTTTGCTGTTGCCACCATTGAAGTAGCGCGTCGGGATCGCGTGAGAACTGCACGCCAGGAAAGTAGTTCGGCCAAATGCCGATCCTGAACCGCACGAATATGCCTTGCTCGCCCGTCGGACCGGGGCCCGGAACAGGTGTTATCGTCGTCGGCTGCAACGCGCGCCCCGCGCGCCCGCGATTGGGCTGATCGAGGATGTACGTCGAAAATCCGCGGCGAATGAAGATGTTTTGAAAGCCGTCGCGTCCATCCGGCGTCGACTCCCACGTTCTCGCCATCTGGCCGCCGCCGTGCCACATCACGAGCGGATATTGGCGCGCGTTGGGCGGGATTTGGTACTGCACGTAGGCAAAGTCGCCGTGGATCGTTTGGCCGTCAGGCGTCAACTTTATCGGGTCGAAAGTTCCAGCATTGGTTATGACGCCGCCGCCGGCGGTAAAGCTTCCCTGATCCTTCAGAACGATGGATTTGTTGTTTTGCGAATTGCCGTCATGTGCGATCGCCCCGGAAATGCCGACGAGGCCGCCGGCGGCTAGCGCTGCGATAACCGCGAATGCAGCTTGGTTCATGCGTCTACCTCCGACAGAATATTTTTTTGAACGCTTGTTCGCCTGCAGACGGTCGCTCGCGTCCTGACGGCGCAGCTTTGTCTGCAGGCGGCGTCAGTATGGATCGATCGCGCCAAAGGCTGCTCGGCGGAGGAAGAACCGAACTCGTTGCGGAGCGCACTGCGGTCGACGAATGCGAGCCGCGCATTCGTCGAAAAACTTATCCCCGCTCTCCCAGCCGTCGGCATACTCCGCTGATCCTGCCGCGTGCGAAGGGCTCAAGGCTCGAGCTGGGCGCCTGAGGGCGGTGGGAGCGCGCCGGACTGCCGGGACCCATCAGCTGGATCCGGGGTCGTCTGCCGGCCGCGGTAGCCACTGCGTGGCGCCGTGGTTCAACGCCCGTTCGAAAAATCGGAATGCGCGGGCGGATGGCGGTGTCGACGGTTCGAAATGGGGGCCCACCTCCGTTGCGCGTCGCGGATCGGCGAAGGCTGCATCCCGAATAAAAACAGAAAAATGCGAGGCCGCGCCGATCTGCCCCTTCGCTTCCTTTCAACCGGCTCTGTTCCGCGGAGTTGGGCGCTAAGCCGCGCCCGGCGCACGAACTTTTCACCATGAGCAACCCCAATTTTTTTAAACGCAGAACGTTGGCGCGTTTCGCACGTTTTCGAAATCGACCAACGCATTTGCGCGGCGGGAAATGGAGATTGACGATGGATGATGGAACCGTGCGGGCCGCGCTCGTCCGCCATTGGGACGCTTCCGATGCGAATGATTTCGAGACGGAGCATGAGATCTACCGCGAGGATGCGGTGCTCGAATACCCGCAATCGGGCGAACGCATCCGCGGTCGGCGCAATATCCAAGAGAGCCGGTTCGTGCAGCCGAACAGAAAGCGTTTCAAAATCCGGCGAATGAGCGGCAGCGGCAACCTTTGGGTCACGGAATTCATTCTCACGTATGACGGCAAGCCATCTTACGCGGTGAGCATCATGGAGTTCCGCGAAGGACTGGTGGCCAACGAAACGCAATATTTCGCCGATCCGTTCGCGCCCGGACCTTCGCGCGCGCATCTTGTCGAGAGGTCCGCCTCTTGACCCTCACTTCCATGCCCGGCGGCCGGCTTGGCTGGAACGCGAGTCGCGGGGCACAAGCAAACAGCCCGTGCCCGGCGGCTGGCTTGGCAGGAACGCGAGTCGCGGGGCACAAGCAAACTGGCCGTGCCCGGCGGCCGGCTCGCGGAACGCGAGTCGCGGGGCACAGGCAAAGAAGCGCACAATCAAACAAGCTTCAGCGGCGCCGTCGCAACGGTCGTAACGCCGTGATCGTCGGTCCACGCGATCTCGAAAACGCCGGGGCCCGGAACGCGCATGTGAAATGCCAGATACGGGTTCGCCGAAATGCCCGGCCCGAACTCGGCGCGAAAAATTTCCTTGCCCTCGAACTTCGCAACGAAAGCATGGATGATGTCGCGCGGTATCGGTTTGCCGGTCTTGTCGTGGCGATTGCCGGTTTCCATCACATGCGTGATGAGCGTCTTGATCTCGATGACGTCGCCGATTGCGGCAGTCTCAGGAAGCTTGATGCGCGGATTGGCTGCCATGGTGCTTGCGCCTCAAATCCCGCAGCCGCCGATGACGACCTTGACGCGCGTCGTCGAAATCAGCATCTCGCCGTTCGACTGCTCCGCCAGGACCACGACGTCCTGCGTCTTCGCGAGCCGCATCCGCGATTGGACGCGCGCGACGGCGTTGACCGGCGACAAATGGAACGTGGCGACATGCGCGGCGGGATTTTCCGTCGAGAGAAGATGGATCGCCTTGATGTAATCCGCGTCCGTCATGGGGCTGTCGACAGCGATGGTGATCGGCACGAAATTTCCGTTCTCGGCCGTCTCGGGCAAATCAACCATGATCTTGCCTTCGATCGGGTTAGCGGAACCGGCGATCCGGGCGAAGTCATCCTTGAATTTTTGGCTGGGGGCGGGCGTGCCGGGCGCCGGGTCCTCGGCACGTGCAACGAACGGAGCAAGGGCCGCCGCTGCGGCGCCCGCTGCAATGAATTCCCGGCGGCTCAGAATTGAAATATCGATGGGATCTGGCACGCGCCGGGCCTCGAAGCTGAAGGTTGCGTGTAATATAGGATACCCGCTCGCTCGACCTCCAGCTTCCTTACGATTTATTTTCCTGACATCGGGTAGCTGCCCGTGGCAAATGAGCCATTGAAACGCCTAAGCTAACGGTCAAAAGGCGCGGCCGAACTTCAAGCCGGGTGTCGAAATGAGAGGCGGGGGAATGACCGAGATCACGCGCCGCGAATTTTCTCTGCTGACCGCAGGCGCAAGTCTCGTCGCGGCGTCCGGGCTGCCGTGCCCGGCTCTTGCCGCAGGCCCGGCCAGGATCATCGTCATCGGCGGCGGCCCCGGCGGCGTGACCGTCGCAAATCGCCTCAAGGCTTCCGATCCGCGCCTCGACGTAACGCTGATCGAGCCGAAGGAAAAATATACGACCTGCTTTTACTCGAACCTTTATCTCGGCGGGTTCCGGTCCTTCAAATCGATCACGCACGATTATGCGGGCGTGAAGCAGCGCGGCATCAACATCGTCACGGATACCGCGACGGCGATCGACACGAAGGCAAAGACCGTGACGCTGGCGCGCGGTTCATCGCCCATGAAGTACGACCGGCTCGTCGTCGCTCCAGGCATCGATTTCAAATACGAGACGATCGAAGGCTACTCGCCGGAAGCTGCCAAGATCATGCCGCACGCGTGGCAAGGGGGCGAGCAGACCTGGCTGCTCAAGGAAAAGCTGCTGGCGCTGCCGGATGGCGGCCTCGTCGTGATGTCCGCCCCGCCCAACCCGTACCGCTGCCCGCCTGGCCCGTATGAACGCGCCTGCATGATCGCGCACTTCCTGAAGACGAAGAAGCCGAACGCCAAGCTCATCCTTTTCGACGCCAAGAAAACATATTCGAAGCAGGCCGTTTTCGAGGAGGCGTTCGAGGAGTATTACAAGGGCATCATCGAGATCAACTTGACGAACGAGATCGACGATTTCGCGGTCGTCAAAGTCGATGCGGCGACCGGGATCGTAACGACGAAGGCCGGCCGCACGGAGCGGGCCGCACTTGCAAACATCATCCCGGCGCAGAAGGCGGGATCGATTGCGGCCCACGCGGGCCTCACCGAGAACGACTGGTGTCCGGTCCACCCCGACAACTTTGCGTCGACCAAGGCGAAGGACGTCTACGTCCTCGGTGACGCCGCGATAGCAAACGACATGCCGAAATCCGCGTACTCCGCCGTCAGCCAGGCGGGCGTCGTCGCAGCCGACATCCTTGCGAGCCTTGAGGGGAAACCGCACGCCCCCGGCAAATACAGAAATACGTGCTGGTCAATGCTCGCGCCCGACAACAGTGCTAAAATCGGCGGCGATTACGTGCCGGCAACAAAGGATGGAAAGCCCTATCTCGAAGTCAAAGAGCCGTTCATTTCCAAACCCGAAGACAGCGCCGAGGTTCGCCGCGAGACCTATCAGGAGAGCGCCGAGTGGTATCAGACCCTCGTCGCCGATCTTTTCGGTGAGGCCCCCGCGAAGCCCGTCCGCTGATTTCTGCAATCCTTAAGGATTAGCGCGCAGCATCTGTTCCGGCGGATTGGGAACGGGATGGGTGAGGGCAATGTACCTGCAAGTTAGGTTCCGTTGCAGAAACGTGATTAACTGGGCGCGAGACATGGCCGAACGACTGCCGGATACCTGAGGCCAGCAACGCGTCGTGGCGCCTCTTTATGGCGCCTCGTCTGGACTGCACGCGAGAAATCCCTAGATTGACGTATACGTTAACGCTGATGACTGGGCTCGCCGCGAATGCGGCAGCAGCCCGTATGGGAGGCACGGAAATGGCGCCCGTCGTACTTTTACTGGTGGCTTTGATCGGCTTACTGGCGCTGGGAATGATCCGCGCGCCGCTTTGGGGCTGGGCTGCAGCGGTCGGCGTCTTCACGTGGCTCGCGACCGGCGGTTGCTCCGGTATCCTGGCATGGATCGCGTGGATCCCGTTCTTGGCGCTCGCAGCGCTCTCGGTTCCGTCCGTCCGCCGGAACCTCGTCGTCGCACCCGTTTTCGCCCGGATCCGCAAAATTCTCCCCAAAGTCTCCGACACCGAGTCCCAAGCGCTCGAAGCAGGCACCGTCGGCTTCGACGCCGAGCTTTTTTCCGGCACGCCCGACTGGGACAAGCTCCAATCCATTCCGCCGATTGAACTGACGCCGGAGGAACAGGCGTTCCTCGACGGCCCGACGGAAGAGCTCTGCCGCCTCATCAGCGACTGGCAGATCCGCCATAACCTGCACGAGATCCCGGACAACATCTGGGACTTCGTCAAGGCGCACGGCTTCCTGGGCATGCTGATCTCGAAGGAGCACGGCGGTCTCGGATTTTCGCCTCAGGCCCAATCGCTCATTCTCGGCAAGATCGCCTCGCGCTCGCCCGACGTCGTGACGATCGTCATGGTCCCGAATTCGCTCGGACCGGGCGAGCTGATCGAGAAATACGGCACCGACGAGCAGAAGCATTATTACTTGCCGCGTCTTGCCAAGGGCGAGGAAGTTCCCTGCTTCTCGCTGACCGGCCCGACCTCCGGCTCCGACGCCGCCACCATGCGCGACATCGGCCACGTGACGCGCGGCACCTACCAGGGGAAGGACACGCTCGGCATCCGCCTCTCGTGGGACAAGCGCTACATCACCCTCGGGCCGAACGCGACGCTCGTCGGCCTGGCGTTCCGGCTTTTCGACCAGGGCAATCTTCTCGGCAAAGGCGAAGACGTCGGCATCACGCTCGCGCTCATCCCGGCGAGCCATCCGGGCGTCAACATCGGTCGCAGACATCTGCCTTCGGGCGCCGCGTTTCCGAACGGTCCCAACTGGGGCAACGACGTCTTCATCCCGATCGACTGGGTCATCGGCGGCGAAGCCATGGCCGGTCACGGCTGGCGCATGCTGATGGAATGCCTGTCCGCCGGACGCGCGATCTCGCTGCCGTCGTCGGCGACGGCGGGCGCCAAAATGATGCTGCGCGTAACGTCCGCTTACGGCCGCATCAGAAAGCAGTTCGGACTTCCCGTTTCGCGCATGGAAGGCGTCGAGGAACCGCTCGTGCGCATCGTCGAAGCCGCTTACGTCAACGAGGCGGCCCGCGCCATGACGGCCGCAATGGTGTCGCGAGGCGAACGGCCATCTGTCATCTCCGCGCTGATGAAATATCAGACGACCGAGAAGATGCGCCGCGCCGTCAACGACGCGATGGACATCCACGGCGGCCGCGGCATCTGCGATGGCCCCGCGAACTATCTGCAGTCGGCCTACCAGATGGTCCCCGTCGGCATCACGGTCGAAGGCGCCAATATTCTGACGCGCACGCTGATCACTTTCGCGCAAGGCGCGCTCCGCTCGCACCCGTATCTCTACAAGGAAGTGCAGGCGGCTCAGGACACCGATAGAAAGCGCGGCCTCGATGCCTTCGAAAACGCGTTCAATAATCACATCGCCTTTTCGCTCTCGAATGCGACGGGCGGCTTCGTCCACAATCTGACGGGCGGCGCCTTCGTCGCGGCGCCCGCCGGCGCGCTGCGGATGTCCCATTGGTATCGCCAGCTCGGACGCGCCAGCCGGTCGTTTGCGTTCGTTGCCGATCTTACGGTCGCGCTGCTCGGCGGCGGCCTCAAGACGAAACAGAAGATCACTGGCCGGATGGCCGACGCCCTCTCCGAGCTTTATATGCTCGCGGCGACATTGAAGCGTTACGACGATGACGGCCGCCCGGCCGGCGACGAGTACATCGTCGAACTTGCCGCTCAGAACGCGCTGTATCGCTTCCAGGAAGCCATCGGCGGCACGATCGACAACTTCCCTGTGCGCTGGGCGCGGCCGCTAATGCGCGTCGTCGTCTTCCCGCTCGGACGCCGCTTCAAACCCGCGTCCGACCTGCAGGGCCACCTCGTGGCGCGGCACGCGTTGCAGCCTGGAGATGTTCGTGACCGCCTGACACGGCACATTTTCGTATCGAAGGACGTCAACGATCCGACCGGCGTCCTCGAAGTGACGCTGGAAAAGGTGATCGCCGCCGAACCTATCGAAAAGCGGCTTGAGAAAGCCATCCGCGACGGCCTCGTACGCCGGTATCACGGGATCGACTGGTTCGCGGAGGCGCAAGCGAAGGGCGTCATCAGCGAAGCAGAGGCCGATCAGCTTCGCGAGGTTGAACAGCTTGTCGCTCGCGTGATTGCGGTCGATCACTTCGACCCCGCTGAATTGAAACCACACTATGTGACGCTCGGTCATAACGCGCGCGGAGCCGAGAGCCTGGCAGCGGAATGAGCCGGGTTGAAGTCTCGAACGATTGAGGTGAGTGATGACGGACGCAGCGACCGAAGCGAATGAAACGCAGTTGAAAGACTGGCGCTTCAAGATCGACGGCGAAAACATCGCCTGGGCGACCTTCGACCGCGAAGGTGAAAGCGCGAACTCTCTCGGGCGTCGCCCCATCGAAGAGCTGAACGCGATCATCGAGCGCGTCGAGGCGGAAGCTCGTGCGAAGACTGTTCGCGGCCTCGTCATCATGTCGGGGAAGGAGCGCGGCTACATCGTCGGCGCCGACATCCGCGAGTTCGAGACGTTCCAGAGCGAGCAGGACGTCGTCAACGCTCTGAAGCCGGTGAACGATCTGCTCGACCGGATCGAGAAGCTGCCCATTCCGGTCGTCGCGGCAATTCATGGCGTGTGCGTCGGCGGAGGCCTCGAGCTGATCCTCGCCTGCCACTACCGCATCGCCACGCGCGATGACTCGACCCGCGTCGGCTTCCCTGAAGTGAAGCTCGGCATCTTCCCCGGCTTCAACGGCACCGCGCGCTCGATCAAGCAGGCCGGCCCGATGGCGGCGATGCAACTGATGCTGACAGGCGGCATGATCCGGGCGACCGTCGCAAAGGCGCAGGGCCTCATCGATCAACTCGTCGGCAGCCCCGGAGAGCTGCATTGGGCGGCGCGCAAGGCCGTGCTGCAGAACCGCCGTTCGAAGTCGGCCGGTCTCGCCAAGATGTTGCTGGCTAAGTGGCCCGTGCGTGGCCTCATCGCCAACAAAATGCGTCAGGAGACGGCGAAGAAGGTTCGCGAAGACCATTATCCCGCACCGTTCCGTTTGATCGACCTGTTCGAGAAATTCGGCGGCGATCTCGGCACGATGAAGCGCGAGGAGACGAAGGCTTTCGCGCCGCTGATGGTGTCGGACACCTCACGCAATCTGCGCCGCGTCTTCCGTCTGACGGAGCTGCTGAAGGGCCAGGCGCCGAAGGGCTTCAAATGGCGGCCGAGCCGCGTTCACGTCATTGGCGCAGGCACCATGGGTGCCGATATCGCAGGTGTCTGCGTCGCATCCGGCATGGAAGTGACGTTGCAGGATATCTCCGCCGAACAGCTCGAGAAGGGCATCAAGGCGCAAGGCAAGCTCTTCGCGCGGAAATTCAAGACGAAGCCCGCGCGCGATGCTGCGAAGACGCGATTGATTGCGGACCCCGAAGGCAAAGGCATCTCTCGCGCGGACGTCGTCATCGAGGCGATCGTCGAACGGCTCGATGTGAAGCAGAAGCTGTTCGCTGACCTCGAAACGAAGATCAAGCCGGGCGCCGTGCTCGCGACGAACACGTCCTCGTTGAAGCTTGAGGACATCGCTAGCCCGCTGAAAGATCCGGGCCGCTTGATCGGGCTGCACTTCTTCTCGCCCGTCGCGCAGATGCCGCTCGTCGAAGTGGTGCGCGGAGCCAACACGCGCGACGAGGAAGTGAAAAAAGGCGCGGCGTTCGTCATCGCCATCGACAAGTTCCCGCTGATCACCAAGGACGTCCCGGGCTTCCTCGTCAACAAGGTGCTGACGCCCTACATGTTCGCGGCGATGAAGCGTCTCGAAGAGGGCGAGGACAAGGAAAAGATCGACGAAGCGGCGCGCGCCTTCGGCATGCCGATGGGCCCGATCGAACTGGCTGACAACGTCGGCCTCGACATCTGCGCCCACGTTGCGAAAATTCTGGGCCAGAGCAGCGAAGGCTCGCGGCTTGACCGGCTCGTTGCCTCCGGCCGTCTCGGCAAGAAAACGGGCGAGGGCTTCTACGTCTGGAAGGACGGCAAGCCCGTCAAGTCGGACAAGAAATTCGAGAAGGCGGATCTCGACCGCCTTGGACGCGAGCTTGTCGATCCGATGATCGCGGAAGCGCAGAAATCGCTCGACGACGGCGTCGTTGAAACCGCCGACCTCGTCGATGCGGGCATGATTTTCGGCACCGGCTTCGCGCCGTTCCGCGGCGGCCCGCTGCATTACAAGAAGAGCTTGAGCGCGGCCGGTCCTGCGTCCGCTCCGCACGCTGCAGCAGCCGAATAGTTTGGGAGATTGAAATGGCACGAGAACTCCGGCGCGTTGCAGTGATTGGCGGTGTCCGCATCCCGTTCTGCCGTTCGAATACACTTTATGCCGACCTCTCGAACCTCGACATGATGGCCGCCGCCTTGAACGGTCTGGTTGACCGGTTCGGGCTCAAGGGCCAGCACATCGACGAGGTCGTCGGCGGCGCAGTCGTCACGCACTCCAAGGATTTCAACCTGGCGCGCGAAGCGGTCTTGTCGACCAAGCTCGCGCCCTCGACGCCGGGCGTCACGCTGATCCAGGCGTGCGGAACCTCGCTGCAATCGGCGCTCATGTCAGCTGCCAAGATTGCAACGGGCGAAATTGAAAGCGCGATCTCCGTCGGCTCCGACACGACGTCGGACGCCCCGATTGTATTCTCGAAAAAATTCTCGAAGCGCCTCGTCGGCGCTCAGCAAGGCAAGACCGCGCTCGACAAGATCAAAGTCTTCAAGGGGCTTTCACCCACCGAGCTGGCGCCGCAGCCGCCGAGCGTCGCCGAGCCGCGCACGGGTTTGACGATGGGTCAGCACTGCGAGCTGATGGCGCAGGAATGGCACATTCCCCGCGCAGATCAGGACCAGCTTGCCTTCGAGAGCCATAAGAAAGGCGCTGCCGCCTATGACGAAGGCTACATGGACGATCTGATCGTTCCGTGCGCCGGCGTCTTCCGCGACAACAATTTGCGTCCCGACATCACGCTCGAGAAACTGGCGAGCCTGAAGCCCGCCTTTGAAAAATCCGAGCGGGGCACGCTGACGGCCGGCAACTCAACGCCGCTCACTGACGGCGCAGCGACCGTGCTTCTCGCGTCCGAAGAGTGGGCCAAGGCCCGCAATCTGCCGGTGCTCGCGTATCTGACGTTCGGCCAGCACATTGGCAACAATTTCGTCGGCGGCGACGGATTGCTGATGGCGCCGACCATCGCCGTCTCAAAGATGCTCGACCGCGCCGGCCTCACGCTGCAGGACTTCGACTTCTACGAACTCCACGAAGCTTTCGCAGCCCAGGTGCTGTGCACGCTCAAGGCCTGGGAAGACCCGGCATACTGCAAGACGCACATGGGCAAGGATGCCCCGCTCGGCTCGATCGATCGCGCGAAACTCAACGTCAAAGGCTCCTCGCTCGCCTTCGGCCATCCCTTCGCCGCAACCGGCGCCCGTATCGTTTCAAACCTCGCCAAGCTCTTGTCGACGAAGGGCGGCCGCGGCCTCATCTCTGTCTGCACCGCAGGCGGCATGGGGGTCGCGGCAATCATGGAAGCCCCACAGACGATCGAGGCCCGCGCCGCGGCGTAATGCGCCGGATCTGGAAGAGAAGACTTGGCCGTTTCGATGCGCTATTGAGCTTGCGGCCGAAGGCAAGCGAGGGACGCGCATGAGTGCGAAGGACGACAAGCAACTCGAGGCGGCGCGCGGGCTTGTCCGCGATCTCGCAGGCCGCCTCAATGCCGACGGTTGGGTGCGATTGTGGGACGGCACCCGCCTACCGCTCGGCAGCGCGCCGAAATCGGACTTCGAGATTTCCATTCGCGATCCGGGCGTCATCGGCGCGATCCTCCGCCGGCCATCGCTCGACTCGATCATCCGCCAATACGTCGAGAAGGGCATCGACTTTTCGGGCGGCACCCTCGTCGATTTCGGTTTGGGCCTCCAGGATGGCCGCAAGGCCAAATCCATAAAGATGAAGCCCGGAGAGTTCGCGAGCCTTGCCCTGAAGCTGTCGCCCTTCCTCTTCGCCAAATCCGCGGACGCACGCGACGCTCACGGCTTCGAGGGCGAGATAACCGGCAAGAACCGCAAGACCGAAGACAACAAGGCCTTCATCCAGTTCCACTACGACCTGTCGAACGACTTTTACGCGCTCTTCCTCGATCCCGAGATGGTCTACTCGTGCGCGTACTACACGGATTGGTCGAACGGCGTCGAGCAGGCGCAGCACGACAAGCTCGAGATGATTTGCCGGAAGCTGCGCCTGAAGCCCGGCGAGCGAATGCTCGACATCGGCGCCGGATGGGGCGGCCTCCTGTGCCATGCGGCGAAGAACTACGGCGTCGTCGCGCACGGCGTCACGCTGTCGGAAGAACAGCTCGCGTTTGCGCGCGACAAGGCCAAACGCCTCGGCATCGATGACCGCGTGACGTTCGAACTCAACGATTACTCGAAGCTGACGGGCACCTACGACAAGATCGCCTCGATCGGCATGTACGAGCACATCGGCTTGAAGAACATCCCGGAATACATGCGGAAGGTTCGTTCCCTGCTCGCCGACGACGGCCTGTTCCTCAATCACGCCATCTCGCGCCGCGCACATAAACCGAAAACCGGCTGGCTGAAATCGCGTATGCGCCCTGAAAAGAAGGCGATCGCGAAATACATTTTTCCGGGTGGCGAACTGGACGACATCGGTCATTCGATCGCGGCGATGGAACGGGCAGGGTTCGAGGTCCACGACGTCGAAGGCTGGCGTCTCCATTATGCGCGCACCTGTCAGCTCTGGTGCGAACGCCTGACCGCCAATCGTGAGCAGGCGATCGGCTATGTCGGCGAAGAGAAGTACCGGATTTGGGTCGCGTATCTGGCGGGCGTCAGCTTGGCGTTTTCGCGCGGTACGCTGCGTCTCTTCCAGACGCTCGCATCGAAGTCGGCAAAACCGAACCCCGTTCTGCCGCCGACGCGCGCCGATCTTTATCGCTGAAGGCTCAAGCGTTCTTTTTGAGATGTGCTTCGCAGCGTGCGCGGATCTCGGTGAGGTCCGCCAGCGAGCGCTCGATGTCGTGCCGCTTCGTCTCGATCTCCGCAATTGCCGCCGTCACCTTGTCGAGAAGGTGACGCGTCTGGGCGAGATGCCCGGGATCTGAATCGTAAAGCGAAAGATAGTCGCTCACGTCTTCGACCGTGAAGCCGAGGTTCCTGCCACGCAAAATCAGGATGAGCCGCGCCCGGTCCCGCTTCGAATACCGCCGCGCTGTCCCGATACGCTCCGGCGATATCAGCCCGCGGCTCTCGTAGAAGCGGATCGTCCGCGTTGTAATACCGAATTCTTTGGCGAGCGCCGAAATGGTGTAGGAGGGCTCGTGATGCGCGTCCTGATGGGCGCCCCGAGCCGGCGGAAGCGCGTTCGCGGTTTTGCCGGTCATGACGCCGGGCGGCCGCGCATGGCTTCCTCGGCGGCCAACTCCTTTTTGGAAAGCTTGCCGATCATCGTCTTGGGCAAGCTATCGCGAAACTCGATTGCGGCCGGCATCTCGATCTTGGAGATCTTCGGCTCCAGATGCTTGAGAATGTCTGCCGCCGTTGCCGACATCCCGCTTTTCAACTTGATGAAAGCTTTGGGTGCTTCGCCCCGGTAGTCGTCCGCGATACCGATGACCGTCACTTCTTCGACTGCCGGATGCGTATAGATCGCCTCCTCGATGCGCCGCGGATAGACGTTGTAACCCGAGCAAATAATGAGATCCTTGATCCGGTCGACAATCGAGAAATACCCGTGTTCGTCCATGATCGCGACGTCGCCCGTGCGCAGGAACTCTCCGACGAACTGCTTTTCGGTCTCGGCCGGCTTTTTCCAGTAGCCCTTCATGATCTGCGGGCCCTTGGCGCAAAGTTCGCCGCGCTCGCCTTGCGCCACTTCCTTGGTCGGGTCTTCGATATCGCGAAGCGAAATGGTCGTGCCGGGCATCGGCGGCCCAATGGAGCCGGCCACGGGTTCTCCCTGAACGGGATTGCAGGTCAGCACGGGAGAGGCCTCGGAAAGTCCGTAGCCTTCGACGACCTTTGCTCCCGACACCGCCTCAAACTTGAGCTTGACCTCCATGGGCAGCGGAGCCCCGCCCGAAAGACAAAAGCGCAGCGATGAGACGTCGTATGATTTGAATTTGGGATAGTTGAGCATCGCCGTGAACATCGTCGGCACCGCTGGCAAAACAGTCGGCCGCTCGCGGTTGAGGAGTTTGAGAACTTCGACGAGCTGAAACCGCGGAATCAATATGATCTTGGCCGCGAGTTCGACTCCGAGGTTCATCACGACGGTCATCGCGAAAACGTGGAACAGAGGCAGCGCTCCGAGGATGCTTTCGGTTCCGGGCTCCAGATCGACGCCCCACGCCGCGATCTGCGCGGCGTTCGCGGTCAGGTTTGCGTGCGTCAGCATCGCGCCCTTGGGCGTGCCCGTGGTGCCGCCGGTGTACTGCAGCACCGCGACATCTTCGTCCGGATCGATGGCGACGGGCGTCATCGGCGCGGATGTCGCGGCCAGCGTTAGGCCATTGATGACGCGATCGGCCGCGCGCGACGCTCGAACGTCCGCGACATCTTTCCTTTTGAAGAGGCGAAAGAGCACAGATTTTAGCGGCGGGAGCACGCTGGCGAACGGAATGACGACCGATCGCGCAATAACGCCGCTGAGCATCAGTGCCTCAGCCTTGGAAAATAGCAGGCTGAGATCATGCGTTATCATGATCTCAGTTTCGCTATCCTTGACTTGGAAGGTTAGCTCTTCGAGAGTATAAAGAGGATTGAAATTGACGACTGTGCCGCCCGCTTTCAGTATTGCAAAATAATAGACAACGAACGTCGGAGTGTTTGGAAGTAGGAGACCGACCTTAGTGCCGCGCTTTACTCCAATTGACTGCAGGCCGGCCGCGACCCGATCAACCTCCGATGCGAGCATCGAATAGCTCGTTGTCCGGCCGAGAAAGCTAATGGCGGGATTACCGGGAAACTCATTCGCTGCACGTTCGAGGAGCTCCGGCACCGTCCGCTTCGGTATTGGCATGTGCCAATCGACGCCGCGCGGGTAATGATCGACCCACAGGGGAGATATCATCGTCGCCTGAGTTGTTTCGGGTTTCATATCCGTCCGGTATGTTTGGAATTTATGTTGTCCGGATCCCGTTTACTTCGCAGAACTTTCGAACGCTTGCGGCGCTCGCTTAATATTAGTCAAATTCGGCTTCCGAAAGCTAGCGCTCGATCAAACCTATCCCCGCTAGGATGGTACAACTTTGGCACCCCAGCGGGGTCCCGGATGGTGCGCGACGGTCCGCGTCTAGACTTGCCGGTTGTTTAAGGATAAGTGACCCCCCCGCTTGCTGAAGAAATGGTCTTGGCTTAGGTAGATGCCAAGCAAAACTGGCCCATCGCAGACATTGCGAGGGTGGGAGAGGCCGATGGACGAAGTCGCGACGAAGGTTATCGAAATCCTCAAGAAGCATATGAAGGAGCCGCGCGACGACATCTCGCTCGACACCCAGCTAACAGATCTCAAGATCGAGTCTCTTGATCTTGCGATGATCGTATTCGACATCGAAGATGGCTTTGGGATCGAGATCCCATACAACGCCAACGAAGAAGTCGAAGCCTTCAAGACTGTTGGCTCGGTCGTGGATCGGGTGAAGTCGCTGATCGCCGCGAAGCAGGCTTCCGCAGCCAAAGCTTAACGGTCTCGCGGCGTCTTCGGACGTAACGGGTATGAATGCCGGAGGCCCCTCATGGGGCTTCTGCGCGTTCGTCAGAGAAGAAAGATTGATTGATGTCGAATGGTAAACCGGGGCGCCGAGTCGTCGTCACGGGCCTCGGAGTTGTAACCCCGATTGGGCAAAACGTTCCTGATTTCTGGGCCAGTTTGAAGGCGGGGAAATCCGGAGTCACCCCGCTCGCCGGATTTCCGTTGGACGATCTCAAGATTCTGATCGCTGCGCAGATCAAGGATTTCGATCCTAAGCAGCGCCTGAAACATTTCAAACGCGATCGCATCATCACGCTTGCCGATCGCTATTCCTGGTTCGCTGCGGCTGCGGCCGACGAAGCGATCAAGATGTCCGGCCTCGAGATGCCGCTGACCAATCCTTATCGCTCGGCTTGCATCATCGGCTCGGGCGCCGGTGGCCTCACAACATTTGAGACCGCCTACCGCGACCTCTTCATTCACAATAAGCGCGCGACTCATCCGTTGACGCTCTTGCGCATTATCGGTTCGTCTGCCGCCGCTCACGTCGGCATCGAATTCGGCGTCAAGGGACCGACGTTCGCAACCTGCTCGGCATGCTCGACGGCAACGCACGCCATCGGCATCGCCCGCGACTACATCCGCGATGGCATGGCCGACGTTGCAATCGCAGGCGCGTCCGAATCCGTCATCAACTACGGAACCATGAAGGCTTGGCAGGCGCTTCACGTTCTCTCGCCGGAAGGCTGCTTCCCGTTTGCGAAGAAGCGCAACGGCACGGTTCTGGCCGATGGCGCGGGTATCCTCGTTCTTGAGAGCCTTGAGCATGCTCAGGCGCGCGGAGCGACCATCCTCGCCGAGCTTTGCGGATACGGCATGGCTTCCGACAGCCAGGACATGGTCAAGCCGACCGTCGAAGGCCCGAGTGTCGCCATGCAGTCGGCCATCGAGGAAGCCGGCCTCACGCCGGACCAGATCGACTACCTCAACGCCCACGGAACGGCGACGGCCGACAACGACATCAACGAGACGAAGGCGATCAAGAACGTCTTCAAGGATCACGCCTACAAGCTTGCGATCTCCTCGACGAAGTCGATGCACGGCCATCCTCTTGGAGCAGGTGGCGGCATCGAAGCCGTCGCGACCATCATGGCGATGCGCGAGAGCTGGGCACCGCCGACCATCGGGCTCGATGAGCCGGGTGAGGGATGCGATCTCGACTACATCCCGAATGTCGGCCGGGAGATGAAGCTCAAGTACACGATGTCGAACTCGCTTGCGTTCGGCGGCCTGAACACATCGCTGGTCTTCGGACCCGCTCCCTGATCGCAGATCCTCTGTGCTTGTCTGAAGGTGCCTCGCAGGTGCTTTTCGCACCTGCAGCATTGGCAATGCACTGCTCGCCAAACGATTCTAGGCAACTTTTGGCCGGCGAGTGGCATTTTGTTCGGGTTCGAAGCCGTGAAGCCCCTTGTGGGCGGACAGCCTCGATGAGAGACTTCGCCTCTGCGACCGCAAACGATCCCGGTCGCGCAGCTGATCGGGATTGTGCGGTATGCGAAAAATCGTCATCCGGGCCGGGGGTGTTGCTATTCGAGCGAGGCTGCTCGACACGCCGACTGCCGAACGCATTTGGGCTGCGCTCCCCATCGAGTCCGCGGCGCGCACGTGGGGCGAAGAAATTTATTTCGACGCGCCGGTTAGCTCGGCTGCTGAGCCTGACGCGCGCGTCCTCGTCAAGGCGGGCGACATTGTCTTTTGGCCCGATGGCGATGCTATCTCAATCGGCTTCGGGCCGACGCCGCTATCGAAAACGCGGGGCGAAATTCGCCTCGCTGGACCTTGCAACGTCTGGGCACAGGCCCTCGATGACGTCCGCCAGCTCAAATCCGTCCACCCCGGCGTAGCCATTTCTGTCAGCGAAGCCGATGCATGATTTCGCTTCACTGAAATTCGGCGGCTGATCTTTTCGGACGGACCGCGTGACACTCGACTCTGTTGCCTGCATCGAAGATCTACGGCGTTTAGCGCACCGTCGGGTGCCGGCCGACGTCATGGGCTATTACGAATCCGGCTCGTACTCGGAGCAAACGCTCCACGCCAATCTCCGCGACCTCGCGAATATCCATATCCGGCAGCGCGTTCTCGCAGGCGCTGACAATCGAAATCTAACGCAAACCATTCTCGGTGAGAAAGCGCGTCTGCCGCTCGCGCTCGCGCCGGTTGGCATGAGCGGATTGGCATATCGCGATGGCGAGATCGCAGCCGCCCGTGCCGCCGAGAAAGCCGGCGTCCCGTATACGCTCAGCACGCTCTCGATCTGCTCGATCGAGGACGTAGCCGCCGCGGTTACGCAGCCGTTCTGGTTCCAGCTCTACTTTATGAAGGACCGCGGCTTCGTTGCCGATCTCATTGCCCGCGCGCGAGCTGCGAAGTGCTCCGCTCTTGTGCTGACGGTCGATCTTCAGGTTCTAGGTCAGCGCCACCGCGACATTCATAGTGGCCTCTCAGTGCCGCCGCGCTTGCGCCTGCGCACGATCGCCAACACGCTTTCGAAACCTGCCTGGATCGCCAATGTCCTCATGGGCAAAAGGAAGTCGTTCGGAAACGTCCAAGGGCGCATCGCCGGGACCGAGGGCCTCGCCTCCTACCGGGATTGGATCGGCAGTCAGTTCGACCAGGCGCTGTCTTGGGACGACGTCGCCTGGGTTCGCGAGAAATGGCCCGGCAAGCTCATTATCAAAGGCATTCTCGACGTCGAAGATGCACGCCTCGCTGCCCGAACAGGAGCGAGCGCAATCGTCGTTTCGAACCACGGCGGCCGCCAGCTCGATGGCGCCGTATCGTCGATCTCCATGCTGCCGCGGATCGCGGACGCGGTCGGATCGGACATCGAGATCATGTTCGACGGTGGTGTTCGATCCGGCCAGGACGTCTTCCGCGCGTTGGCGCTCGGAGCGAAGTCGTGCCTGATTGCGCGCGCCTATCTCTACGGCTTGTGCGCCGCGGGCGAGGCGGGCGTCAGCAAAGCCATCGACATCATCGCCAAGGAGCTCGACGTCACGATGGCGCTCGCCGGCGTACGCACCATCGACGCGATAACACCAAGCACTCTCGAGACCTGAACGAGGCTATTCGAGGCGGGTCAGATCGCGCAGTGCCGGGAAGAGCTTCATCCAGAGCAGCGCCACCGCAATCGTTCCAATGCCGCCGAACACGACCGCTGGGACGGCGCCGAGAAGCGCGGCCATCATCCCGCTTTCGAATTCGCCGAGTTGGTTCGACGCGTTGATGAAAAGGAAATTGACCGCGCCGACACGGCCGCGCATCTCGTCAGGCGTTTTGAGTTGGACCAGCGAAACCCGGATCACGACGCTGATCGTGTCAGCCGCACCCATCACCGCGAGCGCCAGCACCGACAGCCAAAGCGTATGCGAAAGTCCGAAGATCACGGTCGCAACGCCGAATACGATGACCGCTTGGAACATGCGCATTCCAACCCGGTCGATGATCGCGTGGCGACTGAGAAACCCCGTCATCAACAAGGCGCCGACGGCCTGCGCGCCGCGTAGCATTCCGAGACCCCACGGGCCCGTCTGCAGGATGTCGCGAGCGTAGATCGGCAGCAGCGCGGAAGCACCGCCAAGCAGAACAGCAAAGAGATCGAGTGAGATCGTGCCAAGGATGGCGGGATTATTGCGAACGAAATGCAGGCCCGCGAAGAGAGCCCCAGGCGTCGGTGACTCGCGCGCGCTGACCGACCTCTCGATTTTGATCTGGCCATTGAGGATCGCCGCGGTGGCCCAGAAGCCCGCCATGATCGCATAAGGCAACGCAGCGGAAACCCCATAGGAAAGTCCGCCGACGGCCGGACCGGTAATGGCCGCGAGCTGAAACACCCCTGTTGAAAGCGCGGTTGCTTTTTGCAGCATGCCCGTGGGCGCGACAGCTGGCAGCAATGCAGCTGTTGAAGGGCTCTCGAACGCGGCGGCGACACCGAAAAGTGCGACGGCGGCGAAAATCTGCGGCACGGTCAGCCAGCCTTCGTAACTGCCCCACGCGAGAAAGAGCGCGGTAAGTGCCTCGATAAGCTGGCAGAGCTGCATCAATCGCCGGCGGTCATATCGATCCGAAACGTGCCCGGCGACGAACACCAGAATTGCAGTCGGCAGAAATTGCACGAGACCTGCCATGCCGAGAGCAAGTGCGCTGCTCGTCATATCGTAGATCTGCCAGCCGACCGCGACCGTTAGTATCTGCGAGGAAAATTTCGAGAAACCGCGCGCCCAAAGGAAGACCTGCAGCGGTCGATGGCCCCAAAGGCCCGGCGTCTGAGGAAGAATAACAGGTGGCATCGGTTAGCTAATGCCGTCTCCGTCGCGATTTCAATCGAGAACCTTCCGCGGCGACGGATCGCCTCAAGCGACCGCGGAGCCGATGAATTGACGCTCGCAGAGTTATCAACACGGCATTCCAAACATATTGCAACCGCAAGAGGCATTTGGGCGCTTTAAGGCCCGAATCACTTCAGTTTACGACTTCGTCTTCTTGCCATTGACCATGCTGGTGACGAGCAGATGACCGAATTTGTTGTCGCGGTTTGCACAGCGCAGCGACCGGAAATGCTGAGGAGATGTCTGGAAAGTCTCGTGCAACTCACGGCACCGACTGATGCGCGCATTCAGATTATCGTTGTCGAAAATGCCTTGACGCCGGATTCGGCGGAAATCGTGTCCAGCATACAGCAAAAATCGCCGATAGAAATCCACTACCGGCTCGAACAACGATCGGGAATTCCTTTTGCCCGTAACGCTGCGCTCGATTTGGCAACTGCGCTTGGTGCCGACTGGATCGCGCTGATCGACGACGACGAATATGCCGAGCCTGACTGGCTGATAAAACTTTACGAAGGTAGCGTTACATTTGGCGCCGATGTAGCAAGTGGACCCGTCGACCAGATCTGCGTGGGAGAGCCCCCCGATTGGTGGACGCCGCGCATCAGGCCGTGCCGTCCGACGGGAAAAATTCTACGCGGAGCGGCAACCAACAACATTTTGATGCGCGCGCATTTGGTGCGTAAAGACGGCTTGGCGCTACGATTTGACGAACGGTTGCTGGGCGGTTCGGAAGATGTCGAGTTCTTCCGTCGGGCAACAGACAATGGTGCAAAAATCATATGGGTCGCCGAAGCTCGGCTCTGCGAAGAGCTGCCGGCGTCTCGCCTTTCCGTCAAAAAGCGCATTTCGCGGACGTACATGGTCGCGACTTCGCAAGCTCAGGTTTTACGAATTCAGCGCGGAGCCGTCAGGGGCTTTCTGACATTGCTCCCTAAGATAATGCGCGGACTTATCATCGGAAGCTCCGCTTTGCTGTTCAGCGCGATCGTGTGGATTGTTCGCCCCATAGCCGGAAAATCACTGTTCTACAGCGGGGCTCTCCGCATCGTCAAAGCCGCTGGCCAGATCTTGGGCGGCTTTGGATTTTACAGCGCATATTATCGAACCATCGACGGCAGATAATTGCCGTGATCAAGCGCACAAGATCTCTTTGATCGCGGATCGATATCGCGTCTTTTGAGAAATGAGACCTTCTATGATCTCGTCGAAAGATGTCTGGCCGTCCATCAGCGCCTCATATGCCCCGACGACCGTTGGAACCTGCGTTGCGAACGAGGCGTCGTCGGCCAGCATGACGTGCAATCCGCTTGCTCCGATTTGATCTGTGAGTGCGGATTTTTTCTGATCATCGACGGACGATCGGGTGATTTCCTGGCGTCGGCTCAGAACGATGACCGGTACGCCGTGATTGATTGCATTCACAGTGAGGTGATAGACGTCGCTCACAATGAACCGGCATTTTGCGAACGCCTCTAACGCGTCGGAAAAAATCTGCCTCTGCGATACTCTTCGCTTGCCGACGCTCCACGGCACTTCAACAGGGGTCAATCCCGTTGCCTTGATGATAGCGTCGAGTCCCTCGGTGACATCTTGGACCTGGGATCTTGCAAAGCAGTATCCGAAATATTTGCGTTCCCGAAAATCCTCTCGCTTCTCGGGCTCCAGCAAAAACGCCGGGTCAAGTCCGGTCAAAACGTTGCTGCGTGGTGAGCCTCCCGCAGCCTCCACGAGTTCCGCCCCGGACTGGGATTCTCGTGGCAAGATCCGTACTGCACTGTCAGCAAAGGTCTTCAGCGATGCGGAGAGGTTGTGTTGCGAAGCTGCCTCGCGCGATCCAAGAAAGCAGTTGCCGATTGAGGCGACGACCGTGCTCTTCGGCAAGACACTGGAAAGTTCGAGGTGCAGACGAGTCCAGTTGGCGACGCCCTCAGGGGCCGTGCGCGCGTACCGGAACTTGACTTCACGGTTTGCAAAATCCCGTGTGCCGTATACGGGATTGTTCTGGAAATCACCCCAAAAGAGGATGTGTGAGTACTTTGCAAGCTTGTTGGGTGTCCTAGAGACCTGATACTTTAAGGGCAGTCGCCAGCGTCGCTTTTGAAAGTTGATCAGCGTGTGCTCGATATTCCATGCGTCGAACACTCGGCTGGCCGCGAGATCAACCGAGAACATGCCTGTGTTGCCTGGATTGAACGCGCATACGATCCCAACTTTCCGCATTGGCCTTCTGAACTGTCCCGCTGGAATATCACCAAAGTTCCCTGTCAAATACTCGATAGCAATGAACCATGTCGAGCGCTACGAAATGCTCGCGGCTCTCGTCAAACGGCGGATGCACGACAACGTTAGCCACAAATGGCTCTTTGGTTATTGCTGGCCACGAACACGATTTCTTATCCAAGCGATGGACATCTCGAGATGAACTCGATCGCCGCAATTACAGCAGTGCCGCGCATCTTAGGATCACGCATCGAAGTTGATGTCCCGGAAATCGCGGGCACAATTTGGTTCGATTGGAGGGGGCCGGCGAATATCGTCGGTGTCGAGCCTCCGAACGCCAATTTCGCACTGCTGGCGGCGTTGCCGATCGCGATGAATACCGGCAGCAATTTGTACGTTCGGGGCGCGGTCGACGCCAAACTTCTCCAGAATGCCAAACGCTACACAAAAATCTGGTCGCAATGGCGTCCGGATAAATACAAGCAAGCCAAGCTTTTTGCGGAAAGTGAAATTGAAGAAGCGCCCCATCCGGGCTCGCAGCCATGGACGTACCCGTTCTCGGGTGGCGTCGACAGCATGTTCTCCATCTTTGCTAATTGCGCGGGTGACGCGGGACGCGACAACCGCACGCCGGGGAGCGTCTTTCTTGTTCACGGCTTCGACTACCCGTTGTCGGATACGACGTTTTTTCCACTCCTCGAACAGCGCGTATCGGCGATCGCTCAATCTCTAGGTCTGCCTATGCTCGTCTGTTCGACGAATTGGAGAGAGTTCTGCATCCAGTATGAACTCGACACGCAGCTTGGTCTTTCCGCGATCGCTCACACATTAAGCGCGACCCACGCGGGTGCCAGCATTGCCGCAGATTTTACTTTCGGCGAAGACCTCGAGATCATGCCGTGGGGAAACAACCAGTACATGCCGCACCTGCTCGGCTCATCGCGATTTTCAGTTGTCGGCGGAGGCGCAGATACGCTGAGGGTCGATAAGATGGCTTATCTTGCCAAAATCCCTGACGCGCTATCGAGGCTCGGTGTCTGCAGGAAGCCGAATGGCGTGGGCAACCGCCTCAATTGCGAGGAATGTGAAAAGTGCATTCGGACCGCAATGGGCCTTTACGTGGCGACCGGTGACGTCAAGCCGACCTTTTCGCGAATACCGGGTCCATCTCAAATCCTCTCGATCCAAGGTCTATCGGAGGTCGAGTTGATGTTTTGGTACGATATTCTTCGACGCATGCCGCGCCGGGATCGCGCAGCTCGATGGGCAATCACCACACTTTTATCGCGTTCGCGTTTGAACCTTGGGTTCAACGGTATCTTCCAGCCCCTCGAAAAACGATACATCCGCCCGCTTCACGCACGCGTTCGCAGCGCCTTGGGAGTCTGCTCGCACTGATTATCGATTGATTCTGCGAACGACGTTCACTTCGCCTTTCGCGACCGGATGAACTCTGCAATGGCCCGTGTCGCGCGAAAAGCCTGATTGACTGCAGCAACGACGAGCAAGCACGCGCCGAGCCAAAGTATGACCGCTATCGCGTAATCGACGATATTACGGCCATTCCCGAGGACGGCATGAACGATGCCGAAAATGCCCAGCACCACCAGGAAGACCAGCGCGATCGGCGCAAAATCGGGTTGTTCGTCTTGTGGCACCGTCTGATCCCGTCAATGCATGCTGTTGTTGTTGCGCAGATCCATCACGGAATTGCCAGTAACGCAACGCATACAAAACAGTAACAAAACGGACGCTATTCAGCCTTTGCTGACCACCAAGAACTCCCGACGAGCCCATTTTAGCGGCTTGCCGGGAGGCACAATGGGAATTGGTCAAAGGCGGGCGTTTTACCCCGGGCACATCGGGTCGCTGCATCAGGGTTATCAAGCTGAAAGCGGAAGCGGCTTCCACAAGGATCGACCGCGGCCGAGCCGCCTTCTCAACATTCTGACGGCAATCGGACGTACAAAGAACAATGAGCTGGGCAGTTATGCTGCGCCAGGCGATAACGCGGCCGGATCCTCGACGCCGGTGTCCGTACGTGACCTCGAAATCGTCGCGCCGAATTTCACCCGGCGCCTGTCGGGCGTCACGTCCACGCTCGAACGGATTTTGCCAGTTCTGGCGCGCAACGCGAGAATTGCCGCATTGGGCCCGGGGTTGGCGCCCTCGACGCCGAAAATGAGCGTTCTCGATTTGCCAACGCTTTGGCAAAAGCCCGCTGTCGGAGATTACCGGATTTGGCACGCGCGCCGGAATATCGAGATGCTGGCCGGAGTCGTTCTGCGGGACGTGCTTGGCTTTCCCCTGCGGCTTGTGTTCACTTCGGCGTCGCAACGACATCACACGCGCTGGACCCGCTCGCTGATCGCCCGCATGGACGGCTTGATCGCGACGTCCAGCAAAACTGCAATGTACCTCGAGCATCCAGCGACAGTGATTGGCCACGGCATCAACGCCGACGCATTTCACCCGGCTCAAAATCGGGCTGCCGCGCGCGACGAGCTTGGTCTTCCCGACTTGAAGCTGGTTGGCTGCTTCGGCCGCATTCGCCCCGGAAAAGGTAGCGATGTTTTCGTCGACGCAATGCTCCGCGTACTGGCGTCGCGCCCCGGCGTCGGCGCGGTATTGGTAGGGCGCGCAACCTTCGCACATACGGACTTTCTTGAAGGGCTTCGCGCCAAGATAGCGGCCGCAGGGCTTAACGAACGGCTCCTGATTTTACCGGAAGTCGGAACGTCGGAAATGCCGCGCTGGTATCGCGCGCTTGATATCTTTGTCGCTCCGCAACGATGGGAAGGATTTGGGGTCACCCCGCTCGAAGCTATGGCAAGTGGCTTGCCGGTCGTCGCAACGACGGTCGGAGCTTTTCCTGAGATCGTGGCCGATGATACCGGCATTCTGGTCGCGCCCTCGGATGTGGAGGCGCTAGCGGCCGCCACGGCCCGCCTGTTGGATGATCCGGGACGTGCTGCCGAAATGGGAGCAGCTGGCCGCGCCCGCGTCGCGACAGAGTTCTCGATTGAAACCGAAGCAGGCAAGATCCTCGAAGTTTATCGAGCCTTGTTGCGACACCCGTCGGCCGCGGAAGCGAGCGCAAGGGGTCTCGATGGTCTGCCGCTTGCCGACGCGGAATATTCGCACAGCAACCAAACGCATTGAGCAAGGGACAGCTAGAGGAGGCAAGCCTACGCTTGCGTCGGCGGCTTCTGCTTGAAGAGATCGATGTAGGCGTTGGCGACCGCCTCTTCGGAAAACCAGTCTGAAAGTGTGCTATTGCCATTTTCGGCAATTCGGGCCGCGAGATCCGGGTTGGCGATCAATCGCGCGATCGCGTTCGAAAAACCTTTCACATCGCCGATGTCGACGAGCAATCCGTTCTCGCCATCCCGCATAAACCAGGACGGCCCTTCGGCGCGGCTTGATACAACGGGCTTCTGTTGCGCCCACGCTTCGAGGATGACGTTTCCGAGCGGCTCGTGGCTCGATGGCATAACAAAGATGTCGGCAGCAGCGAGATACGGGCGCGGATCGGATTGCCATCCGAGAAATCGCATCCGATCCAGCATGCCAAGATCCATTGCGAGCTTTTCAAGATTGGCGCGCTCTTCGCCGTCGCCTGCGAGCCAGAGATGAACGCCCGGCAGCAGCGCAACAGCCGCGATAAGCTGCGCAAAGCCCTTACGCTCGACAAAGCGCCCCATGGACATGACCACAGGCGCGGAACGCGGCGTGCCGAGTGCAGTGCGATCGGCGGGAACGGCACGATCGGTGTCCGTGAAGTTGGAAATGACCTC
Organism: Hyphomicrobium sp.; assembly: GCF_019753045.1. Lineage (GTDB taxonomy): Bacteria > Pseudomonadota > Alphaproteobacteria > Rhizobiales > Hyphomicrobiaceae > Hyphomicrobium_B. Next base: position 148,776 of record NZ_JAIELN010000005.1, on the reverse strand, counting down.
AATGCCGCGCGTCCATCCCATCTTTCGCACGTGCTCGCCGATCGCCGGTGTATTGCAGACGAGGACATCGCAATTTTTGAAATAGCTGAGATTTGTCGGGAAATCGCCGAGCCGCGATATCCGGATGCAGTCCTTGTAATTCGGCATGAGGCGGCTTGCCCTCGTAGCCCATGCGAAAAGCGCGTCAGGCTTCGTCTCGCGAGCGATGCGCTTGACCTTGAGCGGCAACAGAATCCGTTCGGGCGATAGATTGCGGAAGTTGCTTTCGATGATGTTTGCCAGACCTTCGATCTCGCCGCGCCAGCTCCTGTCTTTGCGAATGACGACGGTTTGCTCGAGGCCGCGGCGAGAGAGTGCGCGGACGAGATGGACGAAAAAGCGTTCCGCGCCACCGTCCTTGCCGAAGTGATAGTGCATCACGTGCATTCGCAAACCCGCATTTAGCCGGCTGAGTCGACGGTGGGACGGCGCTTCATTGCGTGACGTTGATAAATTTTAGCTTGGGTCAAGAACGCATACACCGCGCCGGTCGCAGACTGGATGAAGCCCGGAGCGCCGCAGCGCCATAGACCGTGTCTAAAATAAAGCCGGAGGAAATAAATCGGCGGACTGAAGATAAGCTTCATCACGCTCGCAGGCTTTCCTTCAGCCACCTGCTGATCCGCCTTGAGGGTGGAGTAGCGATTTTCCTTCAGAATCTGCTCATCCATGATGAGCGGACGAAAATGCAGGATGCTGCCCGCCTCGGCATCGTTGACCTGCCCCGAGGGGACAATGCCCTCGTGAACCGTCTGCGATAGATCGTAAGCGCCTTTGCCTTTCCGGATAAGACGAAGGTTTTTGCGCTCACGCACGTGCTCCGGCGTGTAGCCGAGACCGATCAAATAGGGCCGCCGCGCCACCCGCCAGCCAACGACGGCGGTGTCCGCACGGATCAGCTCCGGGAACGCCTTGATGAGTGTCGCATCCAAACGTTCGTCGGCATCAATGTTGAGAGCCCAAGGCTGGTTGCATTGATCGAGCGCGAACTGCTTCTGCGCCGCATAACCGCGCCAGGCTTCCTGAAACACGCGTATCGGCCATCCCTTGTCGACGTAGGTGCGGATCAACGCGAGCGTGCCGTCCGTCGATCCGGAATCGACGACGACGATCTCCGCGCAATTGGCGAGGCTCTCTATGCATTTGCCGAGATAGCGCTCTTCGTTGAGGCAAATGATAAACGCAGAAATGGGAAGACGAGGCACGGCATCGTCCATAAGCGGTCTCCGCAAAGCCCGGAAGATATAAACGCAGCGCGCGCGAGCGCAATGCGCGTCTGCATTTCCAATGCGTTGGAATAGTTACAGACTTGTATGATTTCGACTTCGATCACAGCGCGACGGGCGTCGACAACAAGAGTGGGGCGCGTGCCGAAGCCACGGGGTGAATGCTTTATCTCAGCTCAATGAATAACATCGCACCGTGCCATTCCCGCTACAGCAGGCAGCATATGAGTCAAGTACGCTTTTTCGGCTGCTGTTGCGTTCTTAGGAAGGGTTCCAAGAATGCGAACGAGCATGGCGATCGTTATCGGCGGCGCGCTCTCCATGGGCCTCGATTCGAGTGCCGACGCCGCCGAATTCGGCTTTTCGTCATACGGGCTTGGCGGATCAGCTTTCGGCGCCGGTGCCACCCCACCGCCCGGCACCTACGTGTCTTTCGTCAGTGGCTATTACGAAGGCAAAATCAATGCGCCTGTGACTTTGGGCGGAGTTACATTGAACGTCGGCAGCAGAGTTCAGTTCTTCCAAGAAGCGGTGAATGGCCTTTACGTCCCCAAGCAGAAAATTCTGGGCGGAAACCTCGGGCTCGCGGTAACGGTGCCTGTCGGCCATATCGATCTGAAGGCAGCCGTCACTGGTCCGCTCGGCAACACGTTCGAAGAGGAAACATCGGGCGGGGGCCTTGGTGACTTAACGGCACGCATTCAGCTCGGTTGGCAAGAAGCCGATTTTGCCCATACCGTTTATTTTCAGGGTGTCGCCCCAACCGGGCGATACGCCGTCGGCTTCGAGCCCAACATCGGCCTTAATCGGCCGGGCATCGATGGTGGATGGGCTTTCACGTGGACTGAGAAAACAACGAAGCTCCAGTTCAACAGCACGTTGGGCATCACTTACAATTTCAACAATGACGCCACCGACTATTTGAGCGGCATCGATTTTCACCACGAGTGGGCGATCGGCCGTGACATCTCTAAGGGGCTCATGATCGGCATCGTCGGATATGACTATCGTCAGTTGACGGGCGACTCTGGATCCGGCGCCCGGCTAGGTTCGCTTCAGGGAAGCGTCGACGCAATCGGTGGCGGCTTGACCTACACGACGATGGCGAACGGTGCGCCTTTGATACTCAGCGCACGTCATTATGAGGAGTTTGCCGTCGAGCGCCGATGGAGCGGCAGCATGACAATTCTGTCCGGCACCATTCGATATTGACGTCCGCAAATCTAAATATTCGTACTTTGTATTTACCATGAGACGCAATCCGCTGCGCCGCGGCGACCTATTCGTTTGACTGCATTGGCCGCCCATTCGACAGTGACTTGGGACGGGCAGGGCGACTACGCATCCAGAGCGAGGCTGGAAATGCGGTTAGCCTTTGTCGGATTGTTAAATCGATTGTTTGAATCGATTTCACGTTTTTCTCTTTCCTCAACGCGCTTTTGGACTGCCGCATCGCGCAGCGTTGCCTCGACTTACGCAACGCTAAGTGGGGGGAAGCGGCGCACGGTGTCGACCACCAGACACCCATCACAAGCCTTCATTTGTAGCAATTCCAGCAACTTTCCAGTTCGGACATTTCGCGCAGAAATGTAACGCATCAACTCGTGTCCAAACGGCAGAGGTACGATGGTTGCCAACCACGCAGATGTCCAAGATATCGCCCACGAGACGATGACGAACGCGCATCGCAAGGGCATGGTTTTTATACCCGGCGGCATCTTTGCCATGGGGTCGAACCGGCATTACCCGGAAGAAGCACCCTCCCATCGCGTTGCTATCGATGGCTTCTGGATCGATGAGACGCCTGTCACGAACGCCGAATTCCGAAAGTTCGTTGAAGAAACGGGCTACATCACATTCGCAGAAATCGCGCCCACGGCCAAAGACTACCCCGGTGCCCTGCCGCACATGCTGAAGGCCGGATCGCTTGTCTTCCGTCCTCCTGCGGGGCCCGTCGGTCTAAACGACTGGAGCCAATGGTGGGAGTTTCGTTTCGGCGCGAATTGGCGTCACCCTTACGGCAAGGGCTCGTGGATCAAGGGGCAAGACGATCACCCCGTCGTCCACGTCGCCTACAAAGACGCAGAGGCATACGCCAAGTGGGCGGGAAAGGAGTTGCCGACGGAAGGCGAATGGGAATACGCCGCGCGCGGAGGCTTGGAGGGCGCCGAATTTGCCTGGGGCGGTGAGTTGACGCCCAACGGCCAGCACATGGCCAACACGTGGCAAGGCAACTTTCCTCACGAAAATCTCGAACTCGATGGCTTCGCGCGAACATCGCCGGTCAAGACGTTTCCGCCGAACGGCTATGGACTCTTCGATATGATCGGAAACGTCTGGGAGTGGACGACCGATTGGTATGCGCCAAAGCATCCAGCGGATGCTGCGAAAGCCTGCTGCATTCCCGAAAATCCGCGAGGCCCGAGCAAGGAGCGAAGTTTCGATCCGCAGCAGCCGAATATCCGCATTCCGCGGAAAGTTTTGAAAGGGGGCTCGCATCTTTGCGCGCCCAACTATTGCCGTCGCTACCGTCCCGCAGCGCGCCATCCGGAGCCAGTCGATACATCGACAAGCCATGTTGGATTCCGGTGCGTCATCCGAAAATAAAAAAAGCGAAAATCAGCAGTGGAGCCCTCCGATGAGTGTTGACGCGAAGGACAGAAAAGACGACGCACAGACCGAACTTCAGTGCGCCCTGGATCGCCGACATGTTCTGAGGAGCGGGGCATCTTTGCTCGCTCTATCGACGGCACTGACCGCCGGCGCGGCGGCGCAGGAAACCCAGCCAGCGGGACCAACCGCGGCGCCTTCGTCCGCCGGAAAGCCCAATATTCTTGTCCTTTGGGGCGATGATATCGGCATCGCGAATCTCAGCACGTACTCAAATGGGCTGATGGGATACGAGACCCCGAACATCGATCGGATCGCCAAGGAAGGGTTGAAGTTCCAGCACTACTACGGCGAGCAATCCTGCACAGCTGGCCGCTCGGCATTCCTGACCGGCCAGCACATCATGCGCAGCGGATTGAGCAAGGTCGGATTTCCCGGCGCACCGATGGGCATGAGCCAGCTTGACCCATCGATTGGCGGCCTGCTGAAAAATCTTGGCTACGCAACCGGACAGTTCGGCAAGAACCACGTCGGTGACCGCAATGAGTCATTGCCCACCGTCAATGGGTTCGATGAGTTCTTCGGCAACCTCTACCATCTCAACGCCGAGGAAGAGCCAGAACTGCCCGATTATCCCAAGGACCCGGCCTATCGCGCCAAGTTCGGCCCCCGCGGCGTTCTGAAGTGCAAAGCGACGGACGTCGACGACCCGACTGTCGATCCGCGCTTCGGCAAAATAGGTAAGCAGACGATCGAAGACACGGGCGCGCTCACCAAGAAGCGCATGGAAACGATTGACGACGAAACGTCATCGGCGGCTATCGACTACATGAAGCGACAGCACGCTGCGGGCAAGCCATTTTTCGTCTGGTTCAATTCCACGCGCATGCACTTGCGGACGCACGTCCGTCCCAGTCACCGCGGCCGGTATACGCATGGAGACAGCGAGTACATCGACGGCATGATGGAGCACGATGACACCATAGGCACGCTGCTCAAAGCGCTGGACGACATGGGGATCGCCGACAACACGATTGTTGTTTATTCGAGCGACAACGGCCCCCACATGAACACGTGGCCAGACGGGGCCATGACTTGGTTCCGCTCGGAGAAGAACACAAACTGGGAAGGCGCCTTCCGCGTGCCCTGCCTGGTTCGCTGGCCGGGAAAAATTAAGCCCGGAACCGTCACGAACGAACTGATGAGCCACAACGATTGGATCCCGACGCTCTGCTCCATCGCGGGTGAGCCGGACATCGTCAACAAACTCAAAGCAGGCTACACGGCAAACGGCATCAACTACAAAGTTCACCTTGATGGCTATGACCAGTCGGCGTTCCTGAAGGCCGTAAGCGGAAGCGCGACGAACAACAACGGGAAGAAAAGCGCGCGCAACAATTTCTTCTATTCCAACGACGACGGCCTGCTGGTCGCCTATCGCAAGGAGGACCTCAAGTACGTTTATTCCGAGCAGCGCATGGAAGGCACGATGGGCCTGTGGGCCGAGCCTTTCACAACGCTTCGCCTGCAGAAAATATTCAACCTCTTTCAAGACCCATTCGAACGGGCTGACATCACGTCCAACACGTTCTGGGATTGGCAGCTCAATCACGTCGGGGGCGTATATGGGACGATGGACGACGTCTTCCAATTCGCTTCATCGTTTAAAGACTTCCCGCCACGCTCGTTCCCGCCGAGCTTTAATCCGGCCAATATCCTGGACGAGGAAATGGACCAGATTAAACGGCAGGAGGCGTTCAAGAAGAACTTGGACCTCGACCGCATTCGCGGCGGCTTGAACAGGATGATCGACGAGCAGCTTCAACAGCGGGGCATGCAGTAGCTGCCGGGCATAGGCTCGCGCTGGTCGCGCTCGATCGCGGGGAGCGGTCCAGCGCGCCCCGTCGCTATCCAAATTCTGCGACGGCCCATACTGTTCGGCGATATCGTCCACGGGAAGAAATCCTCGACGGCAAGTGGATAATTCTCCGAGCCTAGTCCAGCGGCGAGAGAGCGTCCGTCCGCCGTCGTTAGGTGCGCCTCCGCAACCCTGATGTGGATTCGGTCGGTTGCATCGCAGCATGAGAGCTAATTCATGATCACCCTCAAATCCGCCGTGAAATAAGAAGAAACGTATTGAACTAAACTAGATGAGAGCTACGGTGCTTCTCCCGCCGACCGGCGGGTCCTTAGGCGATTGCATTCCGATGAGTGTCGAACTGATTGATCGGACCGGGTCGCTGACGCGCATCGGTGACCAACCGCTTCAGCGTCAGTTTTCGGCCGCAACCGTCTGGTACGCAACGGCTGCAATTGCGGTTGGCCTTGCTTATTACCATTGGTGTTACGAAGGCTGGCTCCAAACCATCATCTTCTCAGCGGCGATCACGTCGGCTCTGATATGTGCGCTGACGTTTCTTTCCAGGCGTGTTCTTTTTTCAATCACGCTCATCGCAATCTTAGTCGCGTCGATCGTAATCGCGTCCGATATCAAGCAGCACTACATCGAGATGGTGCTGCATGCCTACGACGTCGTATTCTACCTGATGTCGTGGTCGACCGTCGTCTACCTATGGACCGACCATAGGTCGATGCTGCTCGTGCTTCTGGCGATGATCACGTTCGCGCTTGTCTCGGGTCTGGTGCTTTGGCGCCTGGATAGCTCGCGTGTTCCGCGTCGCTCCAGTGGTGGGCTATTCGTTCTTTTCGTTGTGCTCAGTGTGGGCGCGAGCTACGCGAAAGGCGAACGGCGGAATACGCAGTTTTACTGGGACCATCTCTACGTTTCATCGTTCTATTCCTCGTGGTCGGAGACTTTGCAGACGCTTTGGAAAGGTCAATTGTTTGATGCGCTGAAATCGCAGCCGATGCCGCCCTTCAAAATTCCAACATGCGCCCTGCAGCAGAAGCCGCCGCACATTATCCTGATCCACCAGGAAAGCGTTTTTCCTCCCTCATACTTCTCCGAAATCGACTACGATCACGGGCTCGACCCATTCTTCAAGTCGTTTGACGGACGACTGCACAAACTACGCGTAGAAACGTACGGCGGAGCATCCTGGCTCACTGAGTTCTCAGTTCTCGCCGGCGTATCGTCCTATTCGTTCGGCGGTATGCGCACGTTCGTTCAATCACTCATGCAGGGAAAGATCCACGACGCCGTGCCACAGGTTCTGGCCCGCTGCGGATATCACAACAGTGTCTTCTACCCGGTTCCGAAGGCATTCGTTTCTAACGATCGCTTCTACGCGACCGTCGGAATGCCGGAGATCTTCGATTATAGGGCGCAGGGCGCCAAACGCTTCGATGAGCGTGATCGCTTCTACTATGCGAACGCGTTGAACGATATTGAGCGCCATATCGCGGTGTCGACCAGCCCGCTCTTCACATTCGTCATCACGTCGGCAACGCACCTTCCGTATGACAAGACGTACGAACCAAACGTGCACGTTTCGGGCGGCGGCCCTGGAACAGATCCGGAAATGAATGAATATCTGCGCCGTCTCGCGTTGGCGCACATGGACTACGATGAATTTCGGACGTCGCTCTCGAAGCGCTTTCCAAACGAGCGCTTTCTCATCGTGCAATACGGCGATCACCAGCCGATCGCAACGCGCACGCTGCTTGGCTTCGACGCAAGTTCGTTCGCCGAAGACATCAAGCTGACACCCGAAAGTCGGGGTCTGCTGACCTACTATTCCGTTGATGGCGTGAACTATAGCCCCCCGTCTTTGCCGGAGGTCGACGTTGTCGATGTGCCTTATCTAGGCACGATCATGCTGCAGGCCGCACGTTTGCCGTTGCCTGACTCCTATAAAGAACGGCTGCGCCTTCTGGGCCTCTGCGACGGACGCTACTTCACGTGCAAGAAATCGCAGGAGATCCTTGCGTTTCACCGGCGGCTTATGGATTCGGGCCTCATCGATGCCCGCTAATCGCACCGACTAGTAACGGCTAAGTTCAACGCGCATCAAGTCGGAGGAGCCGATGGCATTCGCAGCTCCTTCTGATAAATCGATGATGCGTCCTTTCACAAAAGGACCGCGATCGACGATCGTGACGATCACTGATCGGCCGTTGGCCAAGTTTCTCACCTTGATGTGCGTTCCGAGGGGAAGGGTGCGATGGGCCGCGACTTTGCTCCGGCACGTCACCTTTCGCCCGCTGGCACTATTGTGGTGACAATACCGAGAGGCGATCCCAATCTGACCGGCAGCGACGCCCTCCGGAATTAGGATCGCAAAGGCCGCCATAACAATGATTGCGCGCATATTGACCTGCCAGGATTGCCGATGTCCTGGCGTGTAACCACGCGCGGCAGAAACGGTTTCAAGATTTCTATGGTTAAAGGCGGCGAGCGTTGCTGCGGAGAATGCCACTGCGCGAATTAGAAAGTAACTGATCGCTCGGTTCGACGTGAAATCGTTCCGATGCGGTGGGGCTTCGCTGGAGGAAAGACAAGAACCCATTCCGCCCGGAGCACATGCACGCGCGGTCGAGACAATCGACGGGTTGCCGACGTTCGCAGATGCCTTCCTGCACCGACGCGGTATCCTTGTGGTGCACACGTTCAACGAAGGCGAAGAGCGTCCTAACGGCACTTTGCACTTGGCGACATCGTCCTAGCGGGACTGCGACCGCAGAAGAATTGTGCTCTTAATTGCTCGCCGTATTTTCCGTCCGATAGGGTCGCGTTTTCCAGAAGCAGGCACTTTGGTGTTGCCAAAAGCGCTTTCAATGAGGGATTGAAAATCCCAATCTCGAGAACCTGATTGCGCCAAGCGAAGTTGCGAGACGGGATTGATTGCGAGAGGGCGGCTTCGATAGACGGAATCGCTTCTAAACGGCGGCGCTTCAATTTCACAGAAACGAGCGCCAAAAAGCGCCTCATTGAAGCCCAGAGCTATTGCTGGCCCAAGCTGAGCAGAGCCAACAGCCGCTCTCATCGCATCGTTTTGGACAGAAGGACAGGCGTCACGCGCCCTTACTGCGGATTTCTCCCACACGTCGCTATCCCATCGATCCGGATGCAACAAGTGCGTCAGAAAGGGTTCTCTTATTCTAAACGCTGGCATCTCTTCAGAACAGGAATACGGAAATACGTAATCCCACCACGGGGCTCCCAGCTGAAAGCGGCGTATGCGATCGCTTGATATAGTCTTTGGGATCTTCGCTGGAGTGAACGCCACAAGATCATAGCCCAATTCGAAAATTGTGCCGCGCGATGCACCGTGATCCGCCACATCGATACGCCGAGCAGCAACGATAGAATCTTGCGAATGTTGTGCCAGAAAATCCGCGCAGCCTTCAACCGAGAGCATGTAAATGTCAGAATTGACGATTGCCACCGGCTCGGTCGGCGGCACAACATCTAAAAGCGCGCCAAGGCTGGGACCAAAACGGTTCGGAAAATGGGCCGCGTCATTCGACACGCCACAGCAGTCGATCAATCCCAATCGATTGATCGCATCCACTTCATCCAGGCGATTGATAGACAACGGTCGAAAACCGTTATTACGCCACGAATCGATGCACGATTTGAGATAGCGAGTGCCGATTTCTTCGCCGGTCTTACGGTCTTTCCGCGAAAAAACGGGCGGCACGGAAGTGATTAACAACATGAGCAGCCTAAACCTATTGATGCTGTTCGCGCAGGCCAGACATCCGCCGATAAGTCGACAAAAGATCGTAATCTACCAATGCCTTTTCTCGGGCGCGCAATGATGCAGCGTGGAATTCTTGGTAATTCAATAGGATCTGTAGGATGCCCGCTGATAGTTCCTCAACGTCCGATCCGATTACGCCATTCCCGCAAGTGATCAGCGACCCAGCGAAGGTGCCACGTGTCGCCACCATCGGCTTGGCTGTCAGAAGAGCTTCGACAGCGATTCCCGAACCCCGAGTCGGCGGATAACAAGTGGGATCGTAGGGTAGCAAAATAATGTTCGACCGTTCTAGCGTTGCCGTATAATTATTCGGATCAAGTCCGTGAGGGAGGCGTTCTATCAAGTCGCCGAACTTTTCGATCTGGGCATCGAACGTCCGCGCTTTTCGCGATGTCCTCCCCGAGCCCTGCAACAAAAACTTAACCTCAGCGGATTTCGCTTTCGCCAGAACACGCTCGATAATTGCGGGTAGAATTGCCGATCCTTTTTCCGCTCGCACTTCCCCAAGCCAAGCGACAACAAGTGGTTTCTTGACTGGGAATTCCTGCGCCACTGGCAATTCCGTTGCGTCAACTATGCAGCGGCAGATGTCAAATCTTAAGCCGGTTCTCTCGCTCCACAAAATTGCGGCGTCAGTCGTTTCCGCCGAGAGAGAAAGTTTGCGTGCAACAGTCGCGATGCGCTTGACAGCAGTCGCAAAACCGCCTGCGTATTCGGCGTAAGGCATGTTTGTATCCGACCAGCACGTTCTAATATGAATATGAGGCTGAGCATGTAGCAGATTTGAGCTGCACCAACCTACCAACATGTCGATCGTTTGCGCATCAGCGGTAGGCAAAATTATATTGTCGTCCTCCGTCAAGCACAGGTCCCGAAGAGCCTGCACAAGCTCTCTGCGCCGATCGCCCCAAAGCAACTTAGTCGAAAACCGTTGGCGAAAATTGATCTCCCACGCGCGTTCGCGAAGGGTGCTCCGCAAAATTCTCCTATCTCCAATAATCGGTCGCAAGGCTCTCCCCACAATTCCGATTTGATTTTGATAAATTGTGGAAGAGAAGGCCGGAACAAAGGTGACATAGTCGGGCACCAGCGCAGCATTGAGATGTTTGTGGCCAAGCCATGTGGGCTTATGTCCGAAACAGCGAGCGGCGAATGACAGTCTGCGAGCAGTATTCAAATGATGTCCAGCGGCGTCTCGCAGCGCGGGGTCGACGATCACACTCCGCAACTCGACCACATCTTGGCGAAGCTGAGAGGGAAATGCTCGGGCATATGGAAGCATCCCAGAAGTTTTTATGTGGCAGTCAGTTGATAAATTAGCTTTCAGGCTACGCGACAGATCCTCTCTGAAAGGAAGCCGGTTTGCAATCATTCAGCAAAAAAAAAACTGCTGAGAATCGTGACCCAAACGTGAGGCAATCGCGCCGGCGGCCTTGGAGCTTTCAACGCTACGCATAAAGTCCGCCGAGTAGGATCTACGTTCCAATGGCTGAATCTTGTCAGGACGTCGTCCGCTATCTCCCGTGAGACGTACTGAACAAAAGCGCTCTTGGAAGGCGGCATCAAACGTGATTCCGATCCGCGCGCACATATCTTCGATCACTTTTTGAGGTGAGGAAACGAATTTTTCGTACGTCCACAGCGGCAGTCCTTTGTGGTCATCAAGAAACTTTAAAGCGCGCTGGCAATAGTCATCAAATCCGGTCAGATAGGTATCGAAGCCACTAGACTGCATGCTTAAATATGCGTCGATGGGATTGCGAAAAGTTACGATGCGTTGCAGTTCGTAGTGCTCGGCGAGTAATTCAGCTAGTCGAGGTCGCGGGCTGCGGTCAGTTAAATAGTCGGAGTGGGAATGGTCTCGCAGGACCAGTTTTCTTCCGTTTCGTTCGCATGCGCGCACAACTGGCTCCAGCCGTGTCAAGAATAGAGAGTTCATCTCGCTCTCGGAGGGGCCGATTTCCGGATAATTTACAAGTAAGTGGACCAACGGGTCGAAAGGCATGAATATCGGCTCGTGCCTTCCGATCAGCGGGTGGACCTCGCTCAGAAGTACAACGTTCGGCTGGGCTGCAATGCATTTTGAAAAGACAGTACCGCCACTGCTGGACAAATGATGAATGATGGCAATCGCTGTCATGCTCTCTCCTCGACGGCCTGTAACAATAGTGAACAGTAACTGGGCGGAAGGACAAGCTCTATGACGTAGTCGGTGTTACTCAGCTAACGCGATCACCTCAGCGGAGGGCTCTGTTTCTGTGGTTCGGGCAAAACTTAGGGCGCTGATTTCGATCAGCGCTTTTTTATCTGCGCCGACCCTAGGATGGACCTAAAAGCAGTCCGCTGGGTGCCAAAATCGCGTTGGTGGGCCCGCCAGGACTCGAACCTGGAACCAGACGGTTTCTGGTATGATATCGCATGAACTCGCTTGATCCAATATGATCCTCTTGAATGTGCAGTAAATCCGAAAAACAAAGGACTTGTTGACAGTCTGATGTCGATCTTGCGGGGCCAATGCGGGTCACCTAGGTTCACAAAAGTGCCCCCACAAATGGACCCAGAATGTCATTGCGCGAATTGCAATTCACTGATCGTTCGGTTCGCGCAGCGCGGTATGTAGGATGTCAACCTGACGTCGAGTATCGCTTTAGAAACCTTGCCGGCCTCGTCCTTCACATCAGCAAGAGGGGGCGCAAGACCTGGAAGGCGCACTATTCGATTCAGAAGGACGGCGTCCGCAAAAAGCGAAAGGTCAGGTTGGGCCAGTACCCCGCGACTACCCTCGTTCAGGCGCGGAAAAAATCGGCTGAGCTACTGGAGCGGGTGGCCAATGAGGGAGACGTCGTCGCGAATGACGGGCTCCTGCTGGCTGCCCAGGCTAAGGGGAAGCTCACCTTTGCAGAGTTGCTCGATGACTACCTGGCCGAACGAAGAGGCCTTGCACGCATTGGAGAGGCCGAGCGCGAGCTGCGGAAGGATGCAATTCCCGCGCTGGGCGCAAAACACCCGGCACTGATCACTGCCGGAGATATCGACGAAGTGGGCCGCGCCATTCTGCGCCGTGGCTCAGAGGCGATGGCCTCGCGTTTCGTGATGCACATGAAGGCGCTATACAACTACGTGATCCTCGATCAACCTAGTCTAGCACAGCGTTATGGGATCACCTCGAATCCCGCGGTGATGCTCGGTCGACGCAGGAGAGGGGCAGGCGGCAGTTATACGAAACCGAAGGCGCGAGAGCGTGTTCTAGACGATCCGGAGATCGCGAAATGGTGGCGGGCGCTAGACGATAGCGAGAAGCGTCTCGGGACGAAGTTGGCGCTCAAGCTAGTATTGGTTACCGCACAGCGGCCAGGAGAGGTGAGGCGAGCACGCAAGCAGGACCTGCACCTAACCGCCGCCGAGCCCTATTGGATGATTCCTGTCGAGCACTCTAAAAACGGGCGCCAGCATTATGTGCCCCTGTCGCACCTGGCCGCGCAGCTCTTCACCGAAGCAGCAGCCGCCAGTTCGGACAGCGGTTCGCTGCTTGTTTTTCCGAGTCCTGATGATGCAGAGAATCCGATCGCGGATGTCGTGCTGCCATCAGCCCAGCGCGATTTCTTCGTCAAAACTCTTAAATCGATGACGCCTGCCACCGTTCACGATCTCCGTCGCTCGGCGGCCACGGGCATGCGACGCCTGGGGATCAATCGTGACACCGTTGGGATGGTGCTAAATCACACGGCCAAGGGCGTCACCGCGGAGCACTATGATTGGCACGACGGCGCCAGAGAAAAGTGGGAAGCGCTGGACCGGTGGGCGCGGCACCTGTCTCGCCTAGTGAAGTAAGTAGGCTTCGGGTGGTTTGATTTCGACCACGATTTCGCTCTTCAGCAGGCGATCTTCTCGAAGTTGGTGAGCGATGCCGCCGCAACGACAGCGCTTGGCGGGCCACGTATTTATGATGACGTTCCGGCGCGCGCAGAATTTCCTTTCATGACGCTCGGCCAGTCCGCGGAACACGATTGGTCGACCGGAACGGATGAAGATTACGAGCACGTCATCAGCTGCACGTCTGGTCGCGCGCCCGTGGCTGCAAAGAAGCATAGGCTGTCATCGCGGCTGCGCGTGATGCGCTACACAACCAGCGTCTTCCTCTCTAAGGCCATCGCCTCGTCAATCTGCGCCACGAGTTTTCCGAAGCACGCCGCGACGCCGATGGTGAGGCATTTCACGGCATTTCTCGCTTTCGTGCGGTGGCCGAGTCGATCGGACGTCACGCTTCACGACCATTCCAGCTTTCACGCCATTGAACAGCGAACACCCAGCCGCACGACCCCTATCCAACAGGAAGGAAATGGTTTGTTGCCTGTTTCATGGTACTAGTCAATTAGTATCTGACGATTCTCTTCTGTTTGGCGTGTCATGAGCAGCAACAAATCTAAGCCAGTCGAACTGCCCACCTACGCTGTGCTGGTTGGGCCATCTGGCGAAATCATAGACGTCCGGGCCCACCACATGCTCGACGACACAGCTCCAGTAAATCTCAAGGGTCGCAATTACGCGGATCAGTGCGCTTCAAGTTTTCGGGATGCGATCACCGGCTTGTTGAACCGCCGTCGGCAACTCCTGTCGCTCGTAATGCCTCCGCCGACACTCGGAACCCATGCGTGGTTCGCGGTCGTCGGAGTTCCGCTCGGCGTTTCGAAGGAGGGCGGGGCGCTATTCGTGCATATGGACATTTCACCGTGGGTCGGCAGCGACAAGCACCAAGCAGAGATGCCTTCTGAACTTAGCCAAGGGCTGCTTCAGAGGGCTATGGCCATGACGCTCATGGGCGGCGAGCAATTGGCTCATCAGGATGGGCGAAAGCCGAAAGGTTATTACGACGGCATTGAAAGTCTCACGGACCGTCAACGCGAAGTACTCAAGCTCATCGGTATGGGAAAGAGCAATGTGGAGATTGCGGGCGACCTATCTTGCTCGATTAACACCGTTAAGCGGCATGTGACCGCCGTTCTGCAGAAGCTTAAGCTGCCAAATCGTACACGGGCGGCCATGCTCGTGAACCAAATAGACCGCACCACGAAGGAGTGAGAGATAACTCCCTCACGTCGCGCCTTGTCCTGAATCGACCAGCCTACGAAACTCCGCATATATCTCTTGGTAATTGCGCTCAAGGTAGCGCGTAACACGGGTGTTATCGATCAGCTTACGCAGATAACCGATCGTGAGAACGAGCTCCAAATGATCGCCACCATAGGATTGCTCGACCATTTTAAACTCTCGATCTAGGCTCGTAGATTCGCGAGCCATCATATCCATTTGCCGCTCGGTGAGCCCCTTCACCTTTTTGGGCTTGTCGGGCTCGACAAGTTGCTCCTTTGGCGTACTCGCAAGGAGGGATGCTGCGTACCCTTGAGAAAAGATGTTCATTGAGATCATCAGCTCGGCAGCCTCGATTTGTCTGAGGGGGGTCATTTTTTTGAGCGCCCCAAAAGTGTGTACCGGCACATGCTTATCTTTGAGAAGATCGACTGCCTCTGAGCATATTCCGTGAAGCATCTGCGTCTTCGCTCGCAGTGTTGGAATTCTGACGTCGAGCGCTTTTGCGATCGTTTTCTCCGGAACTCCTCGCTCTATGGCCCGAACAATCATCTTGTGTTCTTGAACGGCAGCGAGCCGGCTGATGTGTCTGTTGTACGTGAACGCTTCATCGTCGATCGCGATCAAACACACCAAATGCGTATGCGCTAAATCTTTGCACGCCTCCAACCGAAGGTGGCCGTCGAGCATGATGTACTTACCGGCTTCGCCCGAACGTAAAACAACGGGCGGTTCGATGGTGCCGACTTCTCTAATGGATGAGCAGATCTGCCGATACTTGACGCCTTTCTTTACTGCAGGTGCGACTTGATGGAGCGGCGCAATGTCGTTGATCGCTATGCGCACGGTCTTACGTTCGAAGCTCAGCTTTACTGGACCACGAGATTTCGCGCTCATTGGGCCGACACAGCTCCCGTTTCAATCCGCGAGGCCAGGCTTTTGGGAAGAGTGTCCAAGCCCTCAGACTGCAGCAACGATCGGAAATTCTCATCATGAAAAAGTGTTCGGAGCGCGTGAGCCGCGAATATCAATTTGTCCCGGGTGGCTGAAGCTTTCCTGATAAGAACGCGCTTTCTATCGACATCTTGTTGGAACGTTTTGACGAGCGCGTGGGATGTCAAAGAAGTTTGTCGTTTCTGATGCTTGGAAGGAAAGCCCTTGCCGTATTGGCGACGTCGATCGATTAGGCGCTTAACCGCCATAAGCTTTCGTCCGCGCAGGATTTTCTTTTCGTACGCTTGAGTAAGAGCTTTCTGAACACCGGCATCGTCCGATTCAGCTATTTCAATTGCCACGCTGATTGGAATTTGGCCAGCTTCTACCGCTTGCAGAAGGCGTTCCTCGCCCCGATCAAAGAGTCTGCTGATGTCGCTGACATAGTTGTTGTGTAGGCCCGTTTTGGTGGCTATCTCATTTACAGAGTAGCCGCGTATTTTCATGCGCTGAATGTCTTTGAAGAGGTCTAGAGCGCCCCTACGTCGGCGAGCGCAGTTCTCGACTAGACTCCTTACCAAGCAGTCGTGCTCGCTTGCCTCGATAACCACTGCTGGTATCTGCTTTTCGCCGAGGGCGAGGTAGGCTTCGTATCGGCCCTGGCCGCATACTAGGTCGTACCGATTCCTGTCCAGATGCTGTCGGCGGGCGACAGTGATGGGGCGTTTCAGTCCGACAGTCGAGATATTGGCTTTTATCTGCTCAAAAGACCGATCTGGCCGTACGCGAGGATTGAGCACGTCGATCAGATCGACAGAAATCAGTTCGATTTCTTGGACCTCTTCTTCGGTCATGCTGCCAACCCCGCTACGCTGTTTCTCGCGGTGAGTTCGAATAGAGGCTGTAGACTGTCGACGCGGTAGGCCTCAAACCAAATGCCGTTACTTTCTCCAAGCCGAATTTTTTTCTCGACGAAGTCAAGACGAGGCAGAAGGTAATAGTCGCGCGGACGCTCGTTGGCCCCGTCCATGCGTACGGCGATAATCAAATCGAAGCATGTTCGGCGATCAAAGTGGACTATCCATCTCGATGCGCCGGACAATGTTGTGCGGCATCTAGCGATGGTAACCGTCGCTAAAACTTCACCGTTGATGAGGATCGCGCCAGAATCGGGAAGCAACCGAGCGCTACCGCCGTGCGCATGAATGCCCTCCAAGATGTTTGAAACAATTTCGGGATGAAGCGCACGCAGCGTCCGATTAATTTCGTAGTGTCTCTCGTCGCGCTCTGCTGAATAACCAATTAACTTATAGGCGCGCCTCAGACTTCCGAAACGTCGTACGTAGCTGCTGCTAGAGGGGGCGGATTCCCACTCATCAATAATCAGACCTGATAAGCGTCCGTTTGCGTCGAGGACCTGCTGCAGAACTTCAAGCATCTGGCCATCGGAAAGGCGAGCAGTTCGCCTTTCGATAATTTCACGAACCGCGAGAAACTCTTCCGACGTGACGATTGGGTCGAAGGCGCCCGTGGCACGGATCCACATGTCAGGAGAGTTTGTCACGTACTTCTTTTTGAGCTTGAACGAACGCCGATTCCAAACGTTGTTTCCGACATATTTCTCGTTCGTGAGCAGCTGATGCACTGTCCCACGCGTCCACGATCTCCCATAGTCTGTTACAATCCCGCGCACGTTGAGAAGTGCTGCAATTTCAGCCTCAGATTTTCCATCGCGAATGAAGCTTCTATAGACCCAACGTACCGTCCCAACTTCGTTTGCAGGCCCGGGAATCAAGACGACCCGGTCTGTCTGAATGCTTTTGTGTTCGCCTGGAGCCAATTCACCTTTGGCATTGCCGGATTGATCAATAAGCTTGCGGCGCAAGCCATAGCCGGGCGGGCCACCCTGCCTGAATCCCAGCTCGATTAGTCGACACTGGCCAGCGAACACCTTGGCGGATAGTTCGCGACTGTACTCGCCCGCCATCGCGCGCTTGACGCCTTTGACGATGGTCGAGACGGGGCTCCCATCATTTTCGAATTGTTCGGCACAGTATTCGACACGGATGCCCGCGCGTTTGCAGATGTATTCGTAATAGGCGCTCTCGTCGGCGTCTTGAAATCGACCCCAGCGGCTCACGTCGTAAACAAGCACAGCTTCGAAGTCGGCGTCTTTGTTCTGTACGTCGTCGATTAGATTTTTGAGACCCTCCCGGCCATCGAGACGTAGACCGCTCTTGCCCTTATCAGCATAAGTGCGGACGACGTCGTACCCACGCCGAGCTGCATACTGCCGAATGGCATCGGATTGATTTTCGGTTGAGTATTTTTGATGTTCGGTCGACATCCGAACATATTCAGCAGCACGAATCCCCACGGGTCCACACCCGTTTAATCGATGAACGCTTTTCGGACGTCGCTGACATTATGCCTTCGAGATGACAGTGTTAATACAACTGCGTCGCTGTCGGACGTTTGCTGCGATTTCTGGTTGTCGAAGGTCGCGCGCTTATGTCTCTCGACTATCCCGCGACGGGGCGCCATCAGTGATTAGCTGCTGACCGAAGCAACTCGCCGTGGTAGGCGAACGAACTCTGCCTTCGAAGCAGCCAATCTAGGAAGACGTAAATGCCGTCCGGTTACGAGCAGTCTCCAGATTATGGTGGTCGGCCACCTGTAGATCCGCGTCGGTCGGCTTGGCTGGTAGCTTGGGTCCTCGCAGTGGCGATGATCGCTTGTTGGATAAAATTCGGCTAGTTCAACTGCTGCCCATCGACGAACGACAACCGCAAAAGCACCTTATCGACTTTGCGCTTGTGTTCTTGAATCGTGCTCTTGATCGATATCAGCAACTCGCGATCCATTTCTTTCAAAGCGTCTGGCGACGTTTGTTCGAGTTCACTGAGGATCGAAAGTATTCGCGTTGGATCGATGGGCATCACAGGTCCATGACTGAACGTTACCACACAGGCGGTATGGCTTGGGTGGCTCTATAAGCGGAAATCATTTCCGAGGTTATGTCTGTCGGAAAGCACAGTGGCTTTGCACCGCCGGCTTTGCTCCACGCGCTTCGCCCCCCGCACGCCCGGCCATTTCGCATCCTGTCGCTTGGGCAGGCGCATGGACGACCCCGCGCTTTGTAAAGTGCGATCGAGCCCGCGATGATCAGCGCAGCAATCGCAGCATCGGTTAGCACTTCTTTTGTCGTCGTCTCCGTCGATGCAGATTCGGCTCTTGGGTCGGGCAACGGCAAGGCGTCAGCGCGCAACAGCGTCGCGTGAATTGTCAGGCCGGATGCAGCGACTACAAGGAAACGCTTGAACATCGAGATATCCCCCAAATGAGACTATCTCGGGTCGCGGGCGTCGGCAACTGACCCGTTCCTTGAACGCGTTGGGCTCGGCGGAGCAGAAACCATTCGTGAGTTGAACGGCTGACGCACAATCGAGTATCCGGCAGGTAGGGGGGGATCGGCAAGCCATCTGGAGGCCTGCTCGATGTCGCCGTACGACCCAAAACTCTATCCTACAGAATGATATTGATCGCGCTCACCCGTTGCCGCGTGGCAATGACTGGATGGCCGTGACGCTCGCGCACATCGAGGAGTGCGGCATTAGAATCATCCTCGGCTGTTGTGGCTCCGATAATCGAGCAACCCGAATTGATCCGCAGCCCGCGATCTTCGCGGGCTGGAACGGCAGCGTGATCCGCTAGGTCGGAGACGGTGAGCGCGAACTAGTTACTATGAGCTGGAGCTTCGTGCTCCTCCAGCCGGGCAAAGCATCGTGCCATGTCACCAATGTGCGCGACGACAAAATCCTATCGAGCCGTTTCTGGAAGCCGTCATTTGAGCAGTGCCGCTGCCTCGTGCCCGCGTCCAGCTACTGCGAACCCGATACCGGTAAGCCGGCAAGGCGCCATTGGTTCGCCGTCAATGGCGACGAAGAGCGGCGCCTGTTTGCATTTCCCGGCATCTGGCAGCGCTGGAAGGGACCGGTGAAGAAGGACGGCCCGAACGTCGAGCTGGACGTCTACTCGTTCATGACGACGGCGCCGAACGCACCAGTTGAGCACCATCGCTTTGCCGAGGTGTCAGCCCCCTTTCGCATACAGACTCGATTGCGGCTTTGGCTAAAGTGGTCGACTTTAGTGTCCGAGCAAGTGCGCGAGCCAGGGGGCGCAGACAGGTATCAAGATGAGAGATAACCAGATGGCAATTTCGAGTATCGACGGAAATGCCTTCTGAATTGATTTTCCGATCCTCGCCAGCAGCGCCACAGGCGCCAATATGATCCCTTCTAAAACCTCTCCCGCCAGGGCTAGCCTTCTCTGTCTTGCCTGGTTGCGCGCGTCCAGAAGGTCATCCCTGACCCACATCGCGCCCACGATGTCATTGGCAGCTAGATACTGGGCAAGCTCCGCGAGTGCCCCGCCCTGTGGCTCCGCGCCCCAAAACTCGGCACTTCTTGCGAGTCTGGCGCATTCGGTCTTGATCAGAGAGTGATCCATTTTGGGGATGGCCGCTACAAATTGCATGTTTATCAACAACAAGTATCCGATTCCGCGAAAGCAAATTGGAATTGGCGATAGCGGGCAACAAAAAAGCTGAATCCATCCAATGACTTGAGTGTGCTGCCTGTCCAGAAAAATTTGACAGGCAGTTCAATGGGTTACGATGGAAGTTTAGAAGAGAAAGGCATATAAACGACATATCGCAAGACTGATCATACGGGGTCTAATACGATGGCATCGCCAAACGAAGACGCGATTGTCGCTGGAATCGTCGCGGGGCGCATTTTTGGTATTTCCGGCGCTGCAGAGCGCCTCGGTATTTCTGTCAGCACGTTGAAGCGCGGTTGGCCCAAGGGTGCCTATCCCGCGCCAATTCGAACATCAAATTCAAGGATCGGTTTTTTGGAGTCCGACATCATTCGCTGGCAACGCGAGCGCATTGCAGAGCGCGACGCACGCGTCATGCAGAAGTCAGCGTAACGAGTTTTCAGAAACGAAAGAACCGGCAGTCCTGCAAGACCACCGGCTCAGATTGTGGAGCGAGGCTCGCCAGAACCTCGCGGATTTTTGTCGAAGATCGGGAAGATCAAGACAGCAGATCTGATCTCCCACTTACGAGCAGTCGAAAGCGCCGTCAAGATTGTCTTGACGACGAACGGGGGGAGATTTGTGCATTGTCCAAAAAGAATGAAACGAATGAGTTGAGCGATTTTCAACGCATCGACGCCATCTTGTTTGATCCAGAAATCAATATGCGTCCGAAGCTGGCTGCGCTCGTTGCGCTTCGTCGCGAAAATAGTGAAAGTGGAACCTCGTGGGCGTCCAACTTCACATATGCAGCAGCCGTTGGCTCGACTGATCCGCGCGCAGGAAGTCGAGCGCGCCAAGCCGCGATCAAAGAAGGTTTGATTTTCGTAACCGAGCGCCCTGGCCGAGCGCCAATCGTGCAAGTGAATGCCCAGCGCATCTATTCTATCCACGACAGTCTGATCGCCGAACGCGCCAAAAGGAAAGTCTATTCCATCTACGGCTCTGTGCCCAATACCCCCGCCAATTCGGGCGATAGCAGCCCCACCACTTCAAACGATGGTGCGGCGAGCAACACCAGTACCATTTCACACGATTGTACCCCCGCCATTTCACACGATATTGCCCCTGCCAATTCAGACGATACACCCCCGCCATTTCAGGCGACCAAAAGGATTAATAACGGCCAATCGAAAGACCAAGTGAAGGGCCAAAGGGCGACGAGCGCCCAAACCCCGCTTCTTGCTGGCGCAAGCTCTTCCGAGAAGAGTAGCGGTAATCGTCACGCTGGAACGGGACCAAGTGAAGACCCCCCTATGTCCCCCCGCTCGAAGATTGCAGATACAACAAATAGGGGTCAGCACGTTGTTGGTGCAACATTGGGGTCTGGGTTCGGCTCCGACCTCAACAACCTGAACCCTCACGCCTACAGCGTCCGGAACAATCGCCGCTATGGCGCACTGACGACGCTCGATGGCTCGGAGGGGGTCCACTACGACATCCAGCTCGGGAAGCTCACGCTGGTCAATGGAACACTTGTGTCGTTCGAGACGCACTGCGCAGAGCGCGGCCTCGATCTCTCCGCGGCGCTCGTGAAGGCCGCGACCCGCATCGCCAAAGATCCGCGCAATGCGACGCCGACGATGGTCCTCGCCGAGATCAACCAAGCGCTTGCCTACCAGGAGCAGGACAAGCGCTCGCCTGCTGCTGGCGGCCCGAAGCGCTTCAGCATCGGTCGCGGCGGATGGGGTGCGAGAAACTTCAAAGGCATCTGAGGCTCACGAGGATCGCTCAGGAGCGGCGTTTGCGTTCATGTCGGTGACGGAGCTGGTCGTTTTCACGGGAACAGCGCGCAGATTGATCGAGGGAGGCACGAACATGGAATACTATCCAATCGCCGATTTGATGGCGCAAGATCTGACGAGCAGCGACGAGTCGCGAACAAATTCTGTTGTTCCGATTGTGGTCACCCTTCATTCGGCGGGGCGGGGGAAATTCACAGCGATGCTCGATGCTCATCGGTTGGTCGAGCGAGCGTCGTCGAGTGTGATCTTTGCGGCCTGCCGCGCTTTGGTAGCCGCCGGCGTTCCCGATGGACCAGCGCGCTTCCGTCATGCCCAGTCTCCTCACGCAATCGACGCCGAGGTGAAAAGTATCCATGCGGCCTCGAAGCTTGTGGCCTATGACCGCCAGCGTTCGGGATTGCGCATCCAGTTTTGGACTGCCTCGGAGGAGGAATAGCCCGTATTGAGCCGTAGGCGGCTTTTTAGTCCGGTGGCCACCAGCCTACCAGCCGGCATTCAAATGCCCGTCCTAGGTCGAAACCGGGTACAGCAAAGGACATTCTAGTCGAGCAGGGGCTGTTACGAGACTTGCTACAGCAGTCCATAACCCAAGAGTGGATGCAACTCAGATTCCGTGCACTCGCTGCGATCCAACAGCCTTCTTTGTAATCCGAGCATTGTCTGAGATGAGTGGCATCATATGGACGCTTGCGCGGTAGCTCTGCAACCTTATGCGATCAACCTCGATCCAGTGATGGAGCGGTCGCCTCGTCGCCGCTCTTATCGACCCAGCCGCTTTTGAGGCAAAGCAGACATCAAATGGTAGGCAGCGCCCTCGGACTTGGTCGAAAATGACCCCGAAGCGGACATCCGCCATTTCGTGGTTCGAACCCTCTTACGTCATCCGGCTGCGTGATCGGCTTATCGTTGGGGAATGAGGCTTGTGAAGCCTTTGCCCGATTCCAAATGCCACCTAAATAAAGGGCCTGCGCCCTGTATACTGCTCGCGCGCATAAAAAACCTTTTCAAAAAGACATTCCCGGCAGGACGCCTTGAACGACACACTTAATCAGAAACCAGCCTCCACCGAACTGACCGGCGGTGCGGGGTTCACATATGAAGACACGGTTGTCGCCTATTATCTCGCGCATTTGCTCCGGCATGAGCGCGCGGCTGGCCAGCCCGGCATTGTCGCTAGCGTCGCAGTTCAACGGCAAGGTCACGGCCATCCGATGGATGACGTCATCGTCGGGCTGGACGATGCCGGGACAAAAAAAGCGATCGATCTTCAGGTCAAACGCTCCGTCACGATCAGCGGCGCTGACGAGAAATTCAAAGAGATCATCGCGGCGGCTGTGAAGACGCAAGGATGCGAGACCTTTGGCAAGGGAACGGACGCGAGCGGGATTGTCGTTGAGCATGTCACGGATGCGACCTTCCGAAGCCTTTCGCGGCTGATCGGCAAGGCGAAGGCGAGCCCTGACGCCAAGGACTTCGAACAATACTTCGCGCCGACAGGCACGGCAGGAGCCGACGATAAGAAATTACGAGAAGCCCTACGGATTGTAATCAACGCAGCAAATCTGGATGAGGAAGTAAGCTTCTACCGGAACTTTGTAGCGCTCCACCTGGCAGGTTTGGACGAAGGCGGGGCGCTCCGCGCCGAGATCGTCAATCGCCTGCAAGAGCTCATCGCAGATAATGTGGACGGTCAAGACATCCTTCTTTTTGACCGCCTTTGCCGCATCGCGCGCGAAGGCGCAGCAAACGCAACCAAATGGACGCGATCCTCCTTGCTCGCCCAACTGAAAGGTTCTGTGCGTCTCAAAGTGGCACCGAACTTCAGCGACGACATCAATCGGCTGAACACCGCATCGCTCGATGCCCTCAACGATGTTTCCGAATCTGTTGATGATTTTCATGTCGCGCGCGACGGTTTGCAGGCGGAAGTCGCGCAGCAGCTTGAGAGGCATCGCGTTGTTTCCATCGGCGGCCTGCCGGGTTGCGGCAAGTCAGCCGTACTGAAGCACTTTGCAGCCAACGCGGCGAAGTCGGGTCCGATCCTCTTTCTCAAAAACGACCGGTTGCAAGGAACGAGCTGGACGACGTTTGCGACATCGCTCGGTCTGCGCCACACCAACGTGCCCGATCTTCTCGCTGAAATCGGTGCTTCAGGTACGCCCATCCTCTTCATCGATGGCATCGATCGTATCCGGCCAGACCAACAACACATCATCACCGATCTCATCCGCGCCATTGAGGCCGACCCAAGTCTCCAGCACTGGAAGGTACTCGCCAGCTCGCGCGATCAAGGTCTCGAAGCCTACCGGAATTGGTTTCCCCGACCGTTTTATTCCGCGAAGGGTATGGGCAGCGTTTCTGTCAAGGGGTTTTCCGAGGAGGAGGCCGAACTCCTTGCCAAATCTAAGCCTCATCTCCGCCGACTCCTTTTCAGCCCCAGCCGCGCGGTGGAGCAGATCGCCCGGCGTCCGTTTTTTGCAGCGGTTCTGGCCAAAGCCCTTCCGCAGGACGCCGAGCCGAAAACCGAAGCTGATTTGATCAACGCGTGGTGGCTGCGTGCCGGACACGACGCGATGGCTGAAACGGTGCCGCAACGTCAGCGCGCGCTTATCGATCTTGCTGAAAAAGGCGTGCGTAATCTCGGCAAGGAAATCTTAGTCCGCGCTCTCGAACCGGAGACCGTCGCGCAACTGGCAGCGCTTCAGGCGGATCACATTGTGCGTCTTGAGCGCGCAGGCGCGATGGTGTCATTCACGCACGATATATTCTTTGAATGGGTTTTCTTCCGCCTGCTCATCGAGCTTGGCGACAAATGGCCTTCGGCGCTTACCGCCGCAGGCGAGCCGCCATTGCTTGGTCGCGTGGTGGGTTTGCTGGCTCAAGACGCGCTTACCGAAACGGGTCGATGGACCGCCGGTTTATCCCAGCTTGATAGCTCTTCGTTGCGTGCCCAATGGCGGCGCGAATGGCTCACGGCACCGCCGTTTACGAACGCCTTCGAGAAGGCCATCGAGGAGTTCACACAACGTGTGGAGGCCGACGACTTTGCCTTGTGCGAAAAGCTGTTGGTGTGGTTTCAGGCGCAGCACACCGTGCCAAGTCCCATCATTTTGCAACGGGGCATCAAGATCGAAGGCATGAACACTATGAGCATGGCCGATCTCATGGGATGGCCTTCGGACGGGGAAGCATGGGGACGCTTCATTGATTGGATCATCGCGCGACACCAGACGCTCCCGGCGCGTCTCGTTCCGCAGGCGCTCGAAGTCTTCGGCGTTTGGCAGAACATTCTCTCTGATTTTAAGAACAAGCGCTCGAAGGAGATTCTGGCCACGTGCAGTGCGTGGCTGATCGATCTCGAAGCCGAGATTTATGCCGAGGTCTATTCGCGCCCTTGCGGCAAATGGGACGTACTCGGCAGCGAAGCGCAGAAGAGCCTCGCAATAGGACTGCGTAGCATCATCCTCCGCTCCGCCCGTGGCTATCCCGAGTTCGCCGTCGCTCTTTTCGAGCGTGCTGCTGGCGACGAGCGCATGCTGCGGTCCGCATTCGACGATCTCGTGGGCTTTACGCCGATCATGGCGGAAGTCGAACCGGAGGCGGTTGAAAAGGTCGCTGCGGCCAAACTCCTGCAGGAGTTGCCGCAAGATGAGTATGACCGCCGACGTCGCGAAGAAGAAGAGCAGGCCAAGTGGCGCGAAAAGCTTAGAGCAATTCCCGAAGAGAAACGCACGCATCAGCAAAACATGGCGTTGTCGTCGATCAACTTCCCGACAAGCATGTCAGATTTCGATTTGGATAATATCGGCCTCGAAGCCCACAATCATTATTTCTACCCTTCGTCAGCGCTCCACGAACCCTTCGCCAGTCTGCTAACGAAGAGTTCCGCGGTAGGACTTCGCCTCATCAAGAAGCTTACGAACCATGCGACCACCGGCTGGCATCAAATCCATAGATTCCACCGCCGCGAACGCGGCACGCCGATCCCTGTCGTGCTTGATTTCCCGTGGGGGCGGCAGGAGTTCTGGGGAGATTGGCACGTCTTCGGCTGGGGTCTTGGAATGCTTGGCTCGGAGCTTCTCCAGTGCGCCTATCTTTCGCTCGCCTATTGGGCGTTCAAGGAGATCGAGAAAGGCCGCTCCGCCAGCGACGTAATCAAGCAAATCCTTGAAGGCAGTGAGTGTTACGCATCGCTGGGTCTTTGCTTGCGCCTCGCCATCGAAACGTTCGAGGTCTCGGAAACCACACTGCCCATCGTCACGTGCCAGCGCCTTTGGGAGCATGACATGGCGCGCCTTCTCCAAGAGCCGCAGAAGGACATCGACCTATTCGGGCTCGGGTTCCTCACGAAATTGACAGGCGAGAAGGCCAAGGCGAAGGCGTTTCTCGAAAGCCGTGAATATCGCAAACACGATGTGCGCGAACTCGCGAAGCATTTTGCCATCAGCGGTGACATGAGCCTGCGGGATCGTTTCAAGAAGGCGCTTGAGGCTTTCCCGGAAAACCTCCCCTACATCGTCGAAGAAGAACGCGAAGACGCCCAGGGTACCCAGGAGTTGAAGGAGAAGGCCGAACTCTGGTCTGGTCTCGGCAATATCGAAAATTATCGACGGTACGATATGGAAGGCGATCAAGTCGCCATAGGCTATGAGCCGCCGAAACCGCTGCCCGAAGCCACACAAGAGAAAGCCGCCAAGGCCACTGAATCATTGGGCCAAAACCGTGTGCTCAATTGGGCAATCAAATCCTTGAATGAGGGGAAGCCTGTCGAGGGATGGACGTTAGAAAAGGCTATCGACTACGCTAAGAAGCACGACCGTAGCGACCTGTTCGATGAGCGCGCCGATGTTGGGCCCCACGCGATCCAAAGCGGCGTCTCCGCTATCGCCGCGTGCGTTATCCGATTTTCTGACATCGATTCATCGGATCGGCCATGGGCATGGACCGCGGTGGAGCGCGTTGTGAAAATGCGCGAGCCCAAAGATTTCCATGGGTCAAAGATTCCATGGCATCCTGCCTTCCATGTTATTTCCGCGCTATTCCACGACTGCAAGAGCGGCGCGCCCCGTTCAGAATCGTCAGTCAGCCTGATGCAGCTCGCGAGCCATCCGAACGAGGATGTGCAGCTCATGGCTTTCCAAGCCCTCTATTTTGGCCCAGACCCGCATGTGAAGTGGGTGGCCGCGCACTTCGCGTTCGACCTTGCGCACTACATTGATCCGATCCGCAATGAAAAGACCTTCGAGCGTGACGACACGGCAGATCGTGAGGCACGCAGGGCAGTTCTCGCGAAGGCATTGCACGCCCTTGGCGTCGAAGCCGAGGAGGAGTTTACGCCTTTGCCGCCTGCTTGGGTGAAGGCATCGAAGCCGAACAGACGGGAGGGGGAATATTGGACCAACCCGAAGCGCTCGTTTGACGGTCAATATGCCGCCAAGCTCTTCACCCACTTTCCGCTTGAGGAGTGGTGCCGGTCAGATGTTTACCGCCCGAAGATTGAACCACTCCTTGTTGACCTCTCGCGATGGACCGCCGAGCGGTTGATGCCTTCGTGGGACGATAAGAAACGCCCGGACAAACAAACGAATCTTTTCCAATGGGACCACACGTTGGGCACCATGTTTGCCCGCGTCTTACCGTTTTTCGAACTGCAATGGGTTCAAGAACACTTGATCAAACCGTTCTCGCCGGACAACGAGGGAGCATTGCGCGTACTCGCAGAGTTCGCGGACAGCGTCGTAAGTCGTCATATCTTCGATGCAAAAGATATCCCGGCCAATGCGCTGCCGATTCTGGACGACTGCGTGCAACGAGTGATCGACGACAGAACATTCTCGCCAAACGGATATCGTGCGGGCGAAGTGCACGGCCACGATCTGCCGAGCATCATCAGGGCACTTCTGTTTGTGAACGTCGAAGCTGAATGTCCGGGCGCCGCGCGGTTCGTCAATGGCGATTGGGGCAGCATCGCAATCATCATGCCTCACGTGACGAAGCTGATGAAAGCAACCGGCTGGTCGACCTTCGTCATGCAAAACTTCCTGACCTTGTGCGAGCGGACCGGCGCGTCCTACCCGATTGATGCGTTTATCGAACAAGCCACGGCGGCGTTGGATTCAATCGAATACGCAAAGGGAAGTTGGATTGGGACGTCTTTGCCCGCACGGCTTGCTGCCATCATCCAGTGCCTGGCAGAGGCGAATTACCCCCTTGAAGTAGCTCGCGCGCGGGGATTGTTGAGGATCCTCGACGCCCTGATCGACCTTGGAGACCGGCGCAGCGCGGCGCTCGAACAGGACGAGGCGTTTCGTCGGGTACAAGGCTTAGTTGCTTGATTGGGGCTTTTCTCGGCGCCACCTAACCTTCGGTATCGACAGGCACGCGAACCGGGAACGAGCGCCGCACATATAAATTGTGCCCGAGCGCAGCGACAAACCAGCGGTAGCTGATGAAAATTATCTTTCGCTTCCCACTTACACGTCCGATCGAGTTGGATGACCACTGGGCATTCGCTGCCCTTGGCGGAGAGTTCTCCGTTGAGGTCGAGGATAAGCTCGCAAAGGCATTCCTAGTGTCCATCGCGGGGGAGCCGCTGACGAGCGCACCGCTTGTGGAGGAGCTTTCCGAAGGACCGGCAAAGCTAAGCATCACTGACCGCTGCATGCATAAAGCCTCCGTCCACTCCAAAATGAAGCGCACCCTTTCCTATCTGAAGTGCATGTTCGATGTGGAACTCGACATAGAGACCGTGGATATCCGCTACATCGCCGAAAGCGATGAGGAGAAAGACAAAATTGATCTGCTCTCGATGGGCGTTAGAAGGCAACCACGCCCCCTTACGCTAACTTACGACTTTATCACTCGTGCGGTGCTCGCAGCCGACCTCACATCAGGCGACCCGGATTTCACGGCAACACTAACCGATTTTGCGCGGCGAGAGTTGCTCGACCGGCGATACATCGACTCGTTCCGGTATTCGTTCATGCTATTTGAATCGCTTTACGGAGGCGGAAAGTTCAAGAGCGAGGCTCTCAAGGGTGCACTTAGTGAAAACGAGGTATTTTTAGGCGCGATCGAGATGGTGATCCAAAAGGGAAAGGCGGATCGGTTAGTTTCTGAACCTGAGCGCGCATTCTTGGCGACGTTCAACACCCCAAAATCCTTGATCGGCGAATTGGTGGAAAAACGCGGCCACTACTTTCACGGTAATCTGAAGAAGCCAAGCGCTTGGCATCCAGACCGGCAGGAGGAGGCCGAAGCACTCGCCTTGGTCGCAATGATGATCACCGAGAAAATCGCGTTCACGTTTGCCGAACCATTATGGGATGACTCCGTGGTGCGTGCACACCAGCAACGCGCATTTGAGGCAGGAGCAAAGTACGTGGTTCACGTGACATTCACCTACAGAAATCGCGGCGAGGGCTTCGACCGAAAAGGCCAATTCCGCATGAACTATCCCGCAACGAAAGCGACGCCGACGCTGGCCATGCGAGCAGTAAAGGACTTTCTTATGACGTTTGAAAACGACGCCCCACTTGGCGCTGTGAAAGAGGTCTCGGCGCGGGGAGTCGATGGTACGCTCATCTTCACAATGTCCTTGCATGTGCCGGACAAGTAGTAGTTAGCCACTCGTTTCAGGAATGACCGCTCTTGGCCCTACGCGTCATTTCGCAGCCGTGCGTAAACCGCGTCGCTTTAGTGGCAGAGCAGACTGCTCCTATACGTCACGTTGCCACGCTTATGAAATGCGCGGCCTAGAACAATAGCAGTGCCGTGGACAGCCGTTCTTCAAATTTAGACTGCAGATCGTGTTTGATGCTGTCGAGAAAATCGAAGCTGCCTTTTTTCAGTCTCTTCGATTTTTTGGGAGGGCTCTTGAATATGTTGAACGTGATTTTCTTTTCGTCGCGAATGTCCGCAAAGATAATGTGATCTTCGCGCTCCAGCGTGAGTGACAGCACATTTCCATCGAGATGACGGCTGAAACCCAGCGAGATTACTCTGGCTTCAGCCCAAGAAATCTTCTCGGCTGCTCTACAAGTGCCGAACCAGGAACGAGATCCTTCATCCACAAGTTCCGGCGGACTGAATGGGTGGACTTTATACAGTGTTTCCGTCGTTCGCCGCGCCGCAAGCACACGCGCTTTGTCTGCATCTTCGGCTTGCTGAGCGGTTCTCTCGGCCTCTCCAAATTCGCGCTCGACATATTTTCTGCCGAGCCGGAATGCAGCCTCGGAAACATCGCAATGGTGCGCGTTGCCGAAGCCGGTCAAGTGGTGAATCAAGCCTCTCGGAATAGCAAAGCCTTCGGCATACGGACCCATCGTCGATCTTCCACAAAGAGGGCAATCGGCGCGTCGCGTTCCAAAGGACTCTGTTATCGCGTTCTCAGGAACTCTATTGGCAATTTTCTCTGCGGCCAGCTCTTTCCACCTCCAAAAATCGCGGGTCGACTGACACTCGTAAAACGATTCAAGAATCTCTTGGTATTCGATCGGCACGAGGCGGATGATAGTTCTGCGCGCCGAGTCTAGCTCCTCCTCTAGTTTTCGAATCTTATCTTCGAGGGGATCGAATGCTGATGTCGAATGAGACCGAGTACGCATGGTGATACCCTGAAGTAGCGCCTCAATATTGGTGCTGGTTCATTCCATAATAGTTTCGCGGCGTCATTACGTCCGGAAACGAAACAGCAATTCGATGCGCGTTGGTCGAGATAGGTGAGAAGCGCACCTGGTAACCGGACGATGACAGAGCGAGAGTCGGCGCGAAAAGCGAACTCCCAAAAGACTAATCCGCCGCCGGGGTTGTTTTGGGATGTAGCTTCGCCTTAGAAATCAGCATGCCAAGTTTTGGGGGGAAGGCGATGGCCAAGGCAGCGCCTAAGAAGCATTATCACATAGAATTCGCGACTCGCCACGCGAAAAACAGCATCCGCAGCTTGAGAGCATTTTCGGCGCTGTCTCGCGCAGAGAGTTTGGTCGAAGATATAAATTCGTTCATTGCGCTCAAGAAAGAGTGTGAAGAGAAAGGAATAGCTTTTGGCCGCTTCATCTACACCTATGAGATAATCAACTATTACGCGGTCGGTTTCATCACCTGCTTGGAGTGGCATGTGCGTTCCCGCGTCGTGGATCTGTTGACGTACGACCCTTCACGCATAACCAAAGACGATGTGAAGGCGGCGCGCGAAGAGGCTTTAAGCCAAATGATGATGGAGGAAGTCACCGTGCCTCTATTGGTTGGCGCGTCCATCCGGGTGGCCAACACCGCCGCTTACGTCCGGGAACTCCAAAGAGTGTTCGACGGCCTCAATATCAAAGCCACCGCGGAAAAGGTATTACGCGATTGCGAATTTCATGAATCTCGGTGGGGCCAAAGGATCAAAAAGTCACTGCACGACATTATCGACGAGCTTTTTGAGATAAGGCACACCCTTGTGCATGAAATCGGCTGGGGCGTCATCGGTCACTTCTCGGTGCGTGACTTGTGGGAGTTAGAGCGGCCTAAGCAGTTTGGTGCGGCGGTCATCAAGTGCATCCAACTCCTGGAAGCGGAAATCACGAAACACGCGTCACAGGATTTCCCGAACCGGCTCGACGCCTCGTTCGTCCCGGAAGACGACCTTGGCAAGCTGCAGTCTCAGATTGCCGCCTTGGAGAAGAAGCTCGAAGCGCATTACGCCAAGGTTTCCCATTTGGCCGATCCGAAGCACTCTCCGGTGGCTATTTGGAAGGATGCAGAGGTTGCCAATGCCGCTGCTATCAAGGCTGACCTGGACGTGATTGATCACTCTGTCTTTCTGCGCCCCGTGAGGCATCTCGACTATCGGCCTGAGATGGAGATGGACCTACTCAGAAGTCGGTTTCGCTATTTGACGGCACTGGCAGATGCGTCGGATTGGTATGAATTCGACTCCACAGGGGACGAAGAGAAGAAGTCGTGATTCAATTCAGATGTGCTGACCTCTGCCCGATCGTTCTAGTTGGCGAGAGCAAAGTTCGTAAGTCGTGCCGACAGCACTGCCATTCCGCTTCGTGTCCTTAACTCGCCATCTAACGGCGGCTTCGGCTTCTCAGTCATGTGGAATGCAGCTCACTTGCAGGGATTAGCTCCCTGTTTTGGGTTGAAACGATAATGTGCGCCGGTTTCCCTTTGCACCATTATTAGACTCCGCAAAAATGTATGCCGCTAGCGAGATCTGCACTTGCCAGTTTCGCAAAGCTGGGGAGGATGCGCTTCAGGCATTAGGGAGCAAAGGAGAGCAGCGGGTGGAGCAGAATTCCTATGCGCGCAAGAAATTCTGGGAGGCGTTGAACATCCTAGTCGGCGACGGACCGTTGAGAAAGCGATTTGGATTCGTCTACGGAATGCTGCTCATTTTAAATGTAGAAAAGGATTTCCCGGAAGATCTAAGGGAGCGCTTCACGAAGCTGATTGGTCAAATGGATGAGCGGAAGGTCGGAGGTCAGAACGGACCTATTGAGATCAACGTCGATCCGCCCCTGTCTGACGAACTCGCCGAAGAAGTTCTTGCAATCTATACGAACCTGAGGGGCGGCATTTAGTACTCCAAGCTAGCGACACGCGCCGAATGGCGGAGACACGACTATTGCAAATTACTTATTCTATGTATTCCGGCTTCGGCTTTGCCGCGGGCTGTTCGTCAATGCCGATTGCTCTTTGAGGCTGAAGGATTGAATGTGCAGGATATTTTCCAGCATCCAAGCATCACAGACTGGCTGCAAGCAATAGGATCTATAGGGACATTGCTAGTCGCGATGCTCGCATTTTACCGCTGGCGGCAACCAGATGATGCGAGGCGTCAAGCAGACTTTGCTCAAAAGCTTCTGCGCGAAGTACAGGAAGTCGAAGAGCTGCTTTTTCGTCGGCGCCAATTGTTCATCATGCAGGAGGGATCACGTTCTGAGATGGTGGACAAGTATGGTGCATTCTTCGATGACTTCGAGGGATTTGACACCGAAATTAAAGCGGCGAGGGATAATCTTCAAAGACAGCTGGAAGAGGCGCGAATATTGTGCGGAGATGCCGCCGCATCGATGATGGATCGGCTTGCGAAGCGGTGTCGCGAACGTCTAAGTGCTAATTTCACGATGCGTAACCTAGAGAGTTTCGTGGAGAAGCCAGAGAAGGATCCGTATCCCCCGCACATTCCTCCGTGGCCAATGGAAGAGCTGGTCGAGTCTGGCAACGTGCTCGGAGCGATAGTTCTGAAGCAAGGCCAACGCGGTCGTGAATTCGAGAAAGACCGGTGGGCTGATACTGTTAAAGCCGAAGGTCGTGAACTGCGGCAAGCCCTGGCAAAGTTGATCGTGAACGCGTCCGCTAGGCATAGATGAATGCAATTTCATGATTCACACTGCGAAGGTCGGCTCATGGCGTCAGAGAGGGGGGCTTCGAACGACGCGTCCAGAAAACCCCGGCGCCTTGCGTGGAACTGCAAGATGTCAGCTGCACACCATGTTGCAAAAGAGCTGACACAACCTTCTGCTAAGTTGAGAGTTGGCGCCATGCGTCAAGCGCTCGGAAATCGTGATCGTCCCTGCAGACTCTATCCGCCCGATTGTCCGCTCAGTGACGCCAGCCGCCGTAGCCAGCTCTGTGATCGTCAAGCCGGCCAGTGCTCGTGCCGCTGTGATCTGGCGTCCGTGCCACTTATCCATAGGAGCGAGGTAGCAGATTCCGCCGAAGACGGATGTCGTCATTGTCGGGGACGAAAAAGTCCCTAAATAGGTTCCGACAAGGGATGGTTATCGGGACCTATCTCGTTTTGTGGCGCCGGGGAGGCGCGCCATGGCGATGACAGACATCATTCCGCGCATTGATCTTCTGTCGAAGGACGCCCTCGACTTCCTGAAAGCATCGCTCGCTCCGAACACGCTTCGCGCCTATGCCGCTCAAATCAAAGCTTGGGAGGCATATTGCGCAGGGCAGGGCGCCGCTCCCTATCCTGCAACCCCCGTGGCGGTGGCGAACTGGGTCGCCGAACGCGCGAACAGCGGACGACGCGGAGGTAGGCGAGCAGGGGACGGTGAAACCGGCCAGGCGATCGCAACGGTCCGCACGGCGATCCCCGCTATCCGTGCTGCCCATGTTGCGAAGGGGCTGAGCTTCGATACCCATCACCCCGCTCTCCGCGGCGTGCTTCAAGGCATCAAGCGAGAGAAGGCCGAGTTGCCCAGTCAGTCCGCTGCGCTTCAGACGCGCCAGCTCCTCGACATCATCGAAGGCCTAGGTGACGATCTAGTCTCAGTCCGAGATGCTGCTCTGTTGGCGCTGGGCTTCGCGGCAGCGCGCCGGCGGAGTGAGCTTGTCGGTCTTGATCTAGATTGGCTGGCTGAGGGAAGCGGTATCCTCGTTCGGAACGCGAAGGATTTCCGGATAGTGCTCGTGCGCGGCAAGACTGTGACCGATGATGATGATCCCATCATCGTCAATCGCGAGGACAACAGGGAAGCGGCAAAGGCGATTGATCGCTGGCTCGATAGTGCTCGGATCGAGCCCGGCAAACCCGTGTTCCGGTCAATCAGGAAAGGTGACCGGCTGCAGCCAGAACGCCTATCGCCTGACTATGTGGCGCGAATCGTGAAGGCACGCGTGGCGGAGCACCTTGTCAAAAGTGGTGTGCCGGAAAAGCTCGCTCAGTCTGAGGGCGCGCGATATGCAGCACATTCCTTGCGCCACGGCTTTGCAACAAGCGCCGCGGAGGCGGGCGCATCCACGTTGGAGATCGCCAGCGTGACCGGGCACCGATCGCAGGCCATTCTTGCGCGCTATGTCAGGCAGGCCGATAAGAACAATCTGCGACCTGGCCGACGACGTGGGGTGGGACTGCGACTGGAGGGTTGACCAGTGTTTAGGACAAAAAATTCCAGACTAATTTGGCCGTTCTAGGCGGCCTTGTTGAGATCAAGCTCGTAGCCCGCGGCTCTTAGCTCCCGACCAAGCCGTAACTTCCAGCCGCCCGCCGTATCCATATCTATCCAAATCACGCCAGCAAAATCCGTCGGTACGTCCACGCGGCCACGCATCAACACACACACGCGTTCACGCTGCAAATGAGCCATAAAATACCCGAGTTCTAGCAAAACGTTTTGCCGCGCTCGCGGTGCCAGAGTTTCGCCCTTGGCGCAACCTTCATCGTCGGGGGTCAAGATCACTACCGCAAATCCAACATCTCGATTTGCCTCGATCTTTTCAATGATCGTGCGGCTCTGGCTCGCGCGTTCCTGGAGGATGACAGTTTCAAATTCACTGTGCTCCAAAAAACGCGCCACTTCCCACAACGCTTGGTGGTCGTGGCCGTGGACGATGAACACCTTACGCGGTGCAGGTGTTCTCATCACCGCTGTAATTCTTCCCTGACGTACGACATAGCTGCGGTAGTCCCGAACAAAGGGAATGATCAATTGCGACACGACTGCGCGCACGTCACCCATAATCTTACGGCCCGTGTAATAGTACGTGTGCCCGAAGTCCTGAATCCATTCCGGAGAGTCCGCAAACCGCTCAACGAGCAGCAGCGTCAAGCCAAGTACCTTTTTAGGCTCATCGGGCCATGCTAGGCGCGCACTTCCAATCATGCCCCCCTGTGTAGCAAAACTTTCGTTCAGAAATCCGTCGAGATCGAGCCCGTCGGTCAGACTTTGATTGATGTTGGCCAAAGCCTCATGCCGCAGCAACGTACCCAACCGTCGTAACGGACGTTCATAGGACTGAAATTCTGCCGTTTGCAGATCCAAAACGGCGTTATTAATTTGGTCAAAGAGTTCGGGGTCGTCTGACATTTTCCTCACTCGGGATTCAATCGCGCCGCTGCAGCTTGGTCCAAAATTCCTTGGCGATAGGTCTCTTTGAGATCCTCAACGATTTGCGTGATAAGCGCGTTGTTGGAATGCGGGCCCACGCGTTCATCGATTATGCGTTCGAGATCGGATATCGCCTTTTCGATACTTGAGGGATCATGAGGGTCGAAACTCACAGTTCCGAGTTCGCCATCGAGTCCCTCGATAGCTTTCCCAGCATCCCCAAACATCCGACCCAGTTCAGCAAAATCCTCGATCCCGCTCATTTTCATCCCTCCACGGCATTAGCGCCTGCATAAGCACCTGACCGATCGAATCGATTCGCACTGACGGTACACGAAAGCGAATCACCAATTCAAAAGGGATATTTTTGTCGGATCCTCTTGACCGGCTCAAACACGTAGCGAATTCCTATTCGAAGGATCTTGTAAGGCTGCTGCATGAGCAACGGACATATATTCGAATATCTCGACTACTATCTGGGCCTTTCGCACCCACCCCACTATGCGGTGATGGTCAATGGTCCATGGGGCATTGGCAAATCATTTAACGTCAAAAATCATCTGCAGAAGCTGAAGGCAAACGGCAAAAAAATTGCCTACGTCAGTCTGTATGGCGCCAAATCAACCGACGATATCGCGTTCTCTTTGCTCGCCGCGCTCGCCCCGGTCAAAGATAACAAATACGCCAAACTAGGTACCCAGCTTGCAAAGGCCATCTATCGACGTATCGGAAGCGGAACAGCCGCCGATGCAACCTCTTGGCTACCTGACAACTTCTGCGACTTAATAGTTTTTGATGACCTCGAACGGGCCGTCCTACCGCCGGACGAAGTCCTCGCCTTCATCAATACGTTTGTCGAGCATGAAGGGCGTCGAGTCCTCATTATTGCCAACGAAGTCGAGATCCTCGAAAAGGAAAAATACCTTCGTGTCCGTGAGAAAGTCATAGGGATTACCTTCTCGCTGATTGAAGATGTGCCTCCGGCTCTTATGCATTTTATTGCAAACATAGGCGACGAGGGCGCTAGAGATTTCCTTACTCAAAATTTCAACTCGATCCTGGACATCTTTGCTCAGTCCGAAACGCACAGCCTGCGTGTTCTCGACCAATCCCTTCGATGCTGGGAGCGGGTTTATAAAATTATCGCCGCGGATCTCAGGGCAAAACGACCCGGGATGGAACAGGCATTCAAACTGTTTCTCGCGCTCGCCCTAGAAGTCAATGCCGGAAGATTGCAACGGGAACACCTAACGTCGCGCGTCGACACTATCGTTGCAGGCAGTATGATCAAACAAAAAGATCCCGCGCAGAAAGGCACGCCACTTTCGATAGCCCAAGACCGTTATCCCCGGATCTATCTTCACGATTCCATCCTAAGCGACGAAGTGCTCATCCAAACGCTTTGTGATGGAAAAATCGAACCCGCAACTACTAATGCCTCGCTGTCTATAGACGAGGCATTTGTTGCGCCGGATGAGGAACCGAATTGGCGTAAAGTTTGGCACGGATTCTTGCGCGAGACATCTGAGTTTGAGAATGCATTCGCCAGATTGGAGTCAGAGTTTCAGCATAGGGTATTTGATGATCCAGGCGTCATCTTGCACGTTCTCGGGCTGAGAAACTGGGGGGCACGGATCGGAGAACTTAAAAAGAGCGAGGCTGAGGTCCTAGATGAGGGGAAGGCCTATATTGATGATCTCCGGAAAGAAGGACGGCTTCGCCGATGGTCATTTCGCGATTATCGTCACGGCGCATTCGGCCTCGGCTTCCAAGATACCGACCGGGCCGGCTTTACGACGGTCTACGACTACTTTTTTGAGCAGTCCGGTCTAGCTTATAGGGAGACGTGGCCGGCGCTGGGCAAGAGCCTACTTGAGGCGATGTCGGAGGACGCAGAGCTATTCCGGGGCCGCGTATGCTGGTCTGGCAGTCACACAAAGCCAGATTGTGCCGATGATCCCGTACTGACGGCGATTACACCTAAGACGTTTGTCAATACACTGCTGGATGCGTCGCCTGCAGCCCAGCGAACAATTCTGGAGGGTTTGCAGGAGCGGTATCAAACTGGACGGCTCTCGGAGTCACTGGCTGAAGAGAAGCCATGGCTTGTCGAGATGCACCACGAACTACAAGGTCGTATCCCGGCCCTTGCACCCATTCGACGATATTCATTGAGCGCCGACACGAAAAGATTGCTCGGACCGGCGCTTGAGCAGGCCAAGATTGACGATGAAACCGGCGAGCTTATTGCTGAAGGCGATTGATCGGATGCAGCCGTGGACTGACTGAGCCATGGCAAGTCAGCAGATAGTCCGGGACAAACAACCTAAGCAACCATCGGTTTCGTCGACATCAGCTCGTCGAGTGAGAAGCGCTCGCACGGATCAAGGTCCAAGATATGGATGCGCTTCGTCTCATCGAAGCCGACGACTTCCTTATTGTAAATTATCGCGTGGCTCGGCAGCGTCACGCGGCCATCAAGGAAATCGCGTCCAAGCTGTGAGATGCGCCACATGCCATCCGATGGATTCCGGTGCGCCAGTCCGAAGTAGGTGAGGGCTGGGTAATCGCGTGCCTTGCAAATCGCTACCATCTCGCGAGGCGAGAGATAAAGGCTGTCTGCGAGCGCTCGAAGGGCTTTGAGCCAAGGTGCCCGAAACTTCCGTGCGTACAACTTCGCATCCTGGGCGCAGACGGGACAGCAACTCGGTTTGCCTGTCTCTAGATTGGCGCGAAGGATTTGACGAGCATCCGCCAGCGTCCGCGTCGGGTTCGTCGATGGAAGCTTGATGCGGTCTCCGAGACCGGAATACTCCACTGACACAACTCTACTCCTGAAACCTGCTGGCGCTTCGCAGCGTATTCGACCAATTGCCGACGACACCTAGAGGCAGGCCCTGGGGGATGGGTGAAAACATCCTTGACCTCCTTAGAGCACGCGCAGAAGCATCGGGAGCACGATTGCCGGCGGCAGCTTGTTGATCGCCGTCTGCTCAACGCCTCCGTTCATGCTCTCGGTCGCGCCACTGACGCTGTGCGCGTGGTTGCCGGCCAAGTTAGTCAACTTGCTGGCGGGCGTTCTCGTGCCGGCGTCACCCGAAGACGTGTAAAAGCCCCCTGGCGTAGCGGCGTTAGAACCGGTCTTTGCGGAATCCGGCTCCATCAAGTGCTGGTGATCGCCGGATGCGCTGGTCGAGCCGCTGAGGGCGAGCTGCACGTTCGGAAGGTTTGAGCGAGCGAGAGCGACCGTCTCCGCACCGCCAACGCCGCCGACAGTCGTGCCGGCGATCGTCGTGAGGCGTCCAGCGGCAGCACCGCCCATGTTGTCGAGGCCGAAGATCGTGCGGCCACGAAGATCCGGAGCGTTGAACGTGCTGGCTCCATCGCCAGCTCCGAATGCTGTGCCGATGAGATTGTAGAGTTCTGCATACGTCGTTCGCGAAAGAGCCTGACCGAATGGCAGGATGAAGTTGCTGTTCGGAACGGCGGTCGAGCAGAACGGCAGGAAGCCGCCGATCGGGATCTGATAGGGGTTCTGGAAAAAGCCCGAGAAAATCCATTCCTGCGTCGCGGCGACGTAGATCACGCGATACGGTGTGCCAGCGATGCCGACGCCGGCGGAGAGTGATTTCCCGGTGAAGCCGCGAATGGGCTTTGCCGCGCTTCCATCGACAGAGAGCGTGCAATCCTTGTTGTTCGTGGCATGAAGACGAATAGACAGCGCCATATTGTCGAATGGCGTAATGTTGTTGCCGGTAGTGACGGTGAAGGCTGACGCCGTGCCGCCGGTAGTGAAGATCGCGTCCTGGAGGCCGGTCGCGTCGTCGACGTACTTCTTCGTTGTAAGGTGTGCGTCTGCCGTCGGCGTGATGCCAGAAACGACGGCAGTGAATGAGCGCGAGCCATCCCTCTTGATGAGCGTCGCCTCTTCAGCGCTGGCGCGATTAATCTCGGACTGAAGCGACGATTGAAGGGCATAATTCGTCGAGGTGATGGCACCGGTTGCCATATCCACATATGGGCCGGCATGGGTAATCGAATTGTCCTCGGCAACTCGGAGAATTCCGACTGAACCCTGCGCGGGACATTCCTTTGGGCTTCCGGTCGGGCTTTTGATCGAGATAGCCTTGCCGCCTGTCGTCTTGTTGACGAGGACGTAGCGCTTGTTGCGTGCAGGAACGACGATCACAACGTCCGCAGTAAGGGCGCCAGAAACAATGATGGTCGACTGGCGCGATTGATTGTCGACATACTGCGTATCCGACAGAATGATTGTGCCGCCGGTCGTGGTGATCGTAGTCACGCCCGCGATCGACTTGTCGATCTGCGTCAGCAGGCGTTGCATGACATCGGCCCATTGACCGCGGTAATCGCCAGCCGCTGGGATTTCGAGTTGAAGCGAAGGCGAAGGCGTCGAGGCCATGCGTCACCCGGTTGGAGAAAGTTGATCAGGGTGACGACAAAATCGGCGTAGGTGCCGAGGCTCAGACCAAGTCAAAGTTCGGCCTATAAAATCCAACAATATTATTCGGAATAAGTGTCAATCAGTCAGTGCCACGTCTTCTCGTCTGATGGCGTGAGGCCGTCGGCGAAGGGCATGGCGAAAAAGGGACCGCTATCGCGCACGTACGGCGTAACGACAGTCGAGTCTTGGTAACGCATCGATTGATCGAGGCCGCATGCTGGGTGTTTCTTGCCAGTTTGCCCTTCATCCCAAAATTGATGCCTCAAATTATAGAGGCGGGACGGCACGCTTTGAATTTGGCGCACTGACGTTTCCTCAAGGTGACTAGATATCTCCCAGGTGCACAGTTACTGCCATCCGGCGCGCTTGCCTCTGTTCCTCTTTGGCATGGAGCACGTGATCCCGCTCGGCATCTTCTTTGGCCTCTTCGCGGCGTAGGTGCTCTTGCTGGCAGGCTAGTGCTTCCTGCCATCCTGGAAGCGGGCATCTCATGGCTGCATCGTATACGGAGCGCCTTTCGTTAATGCGCTCGATATGGCTTCTCCGAATAAACTCAAGTTGTCGCCCGCCCAATCCCGGCACTTGGAATGTGACGATCTTTTCAGGCTCAGGAAATTCAAAGGCACTGACACCCTGTCGAAAGATTTCCGAACACGAGATCAAATCAGGAAATGTTTCGCGAATCCTTTCTTCGGCACGCATTTCAGCCTGCAGATACCTGTCCACGATCGGGTCATCGTAGTCCCGGACGAGCACCTTCGAAACATTCAATCGGTAATCCCATTTCCAAATGGCGCACTCTGCGCTCTCGCACAGAACGTTGTCCTCAAGGAATTCCTTGCGGCTATCGACTTGCTGAGCCACATTGCGGTGAAGTGAAAGCTGCGATCTGAGCGTATTTTCCAGGGCTGCGCCCCGCTCGTCCGCAATAGTAAGGCGCCGTCTCCCGGCCTTAATCAAAGGCCAACTCCCAAGCAATCCCAGCGCCGCTAGCAATTGAAACAGTTGAACGCCCTTCTTCGGCCACGGACGTCCCTCGGGCGCCACAGCGTTGTTGGAGACACTTGTTCCCAGCTCATTATTGGATCGGTCAACGTCGTTAGTTTTTTCGTTTCGCGGTAGAGCATGTTGCGCTGTCTGGACAGGCTCGTGTCGATTGAAGATCATCTCATAGAGGCCAAGCGAGAACCAAATAGCGCCCAAAATTAACAGTGCTCGCCCAGTAAGCGCGAAATGACCGCGGCTCTGTCTCAACTTTGTAGATGTCGAAGAAATCCAAGCATGATCGCCGATCCTCTCGAATGGATGAGAGGTTGCGTAATCAAGCGCGAGTGAGGCGATTTCGGGATTGAGCACGGGACTAGAAATCGTCTCCTCCTCGCACTTGTTGGCGGATGAGTGAAACTCCCTACAACTCAGACTGACTCATTAGCACGACGCGAAGATAATCGCGCATCTGCGGACCGCGCGCTCCACAACAATGATGTGATCTGATTGGATCAAAGGACGCTATTTTTGGCCTCTCTTGCCTGAAGCCGGCCAAAGACCTCGCTTTTCGAGTCCTTCTTCGAGGAGAATTTCGGCCTGTGTGGCCGTCGAGCGGCGTTCGGCATCCGCAAGCTGATCGAGCACAGCCTTCAGCTTAGGCGTCACCCGAATTGCGAGCATTGCGGTTTTTGTCTCTTTAGCCATGCGCATCCCGTCAAGTATAAATGGACAGACCCCTCTTGTAAGAAATTTGCTTACCATTGACAACGCTCATTGACAAATGAGAGTAAAATGCTTACATATGCTTTCAATAAAAATCAAACAATCGCAACTTTGATCCGACCCTCACCGGAATAGAGCAATGGAGGTTTATATGGATACGGCAGTTTCGATCCCATCTCGACGCCAGGCAACTCACGTGAACGCTAACTCAATGAGATCCGCTACCGAGACACCAATTCTGCGTTTGCTACGCGCCTGGGAAGCCATCAACGCGGAGGCGCATGAGTATGCCGTGGATGACAGCCTTGATATTGATGCCGCGGACAAGCTGCTGGATCGGCTCTTCTATGGCCGAGCCGAAGCGATCAAGAACGAGCTGATGACGCTGCCTTGTACCTGTGCCGCGGACTTTGCAGCGAAGCTCATTGTCGACACGATCAAAGGCTCATCCATCCAGGAATGGGAAACTGGAGAAATCTGGACCGAGGCGCGGCGCCTGACGGGTATTTCGCGATAATCCGAACTCCTTGCATTTGGTGTGGAGGGGGGCGAGATGGTCGCCTGCCCGGGATCTGAAGCAGGAGTGACCCAGCGCATGCACTGGCCACGGATGCGCTGGGTACGCTTTCTCTAGACCGTGTGGGCGATTGCTTGGTAGCGCCAATACATTTGGCAAGCCGAGATCGAACCCATGCGATGCAGAGCGGATGATGGAAACGCCCTACCGGGTTGCTATTCGACACTCGCGCTAGGTAGCGGTTGCAGAAGTTGGGTTGCAAAATGCCTAAGCATCTGGTGGCGCGTTCACTTCCGAGATTTTGTGAGACTGACAATCCACGATCTGCAACCGATCGTCGTCGAGTTCTGAAACCGCTACGCTGACAGAAGTTGCCGGCGACCGTCCTCCTCAGATGCAGCCTGGGTTGCGCGCCACAGTGTCGATTTGTGGAGATCCGGAAACTGGGCTCGCATCTCGGGGATATTCGGCGACCGCCCGTGACGCTCGCGAAACTTGCGAACGAAATCGAGTACGTTCGGATCGCGCCTGCGCCCGCGTTTTCCGGTTGAAGGTGTTCTGGCCGTCTGGCGCGAGGGAGCCGGCGGTGCTGGAGATTTCGGCTTGATGGACGTATCGGCAACCTTGGCGGGTTGCGGCACTCCCGTAGGTGCGGGTGAACTGGCGCCGACAGTGGGGCGCAAGTACCAGACGGCAGATGGCACAAATGCGCCGAGAAGTTCGAGCGAGATCGCGAAGAACACTGCGCGAGCAAAGCCGACACTCTCGGTGCGCCATCCAAAGACGTCAGAGATCGTGGTCAACTCGGGGCTAGCGATCTTGGCCACATCAGGCGGTGGAGTTGTCAGCTTCCGTCTGATCTCGTCGATGCGCACCCTGAGGCCGCCGGCCTCGCTCGCATTGGCCAGCGCCGCTTGCTTTAGCGCCGCCTTCTCGCAGAAGCGCTGGGTAGATGGGAATATATGGACCGGGTTGCACGCCGCTGTCGTTCGCCAACGGGCATCGGCCTTAACGCTATCAATCTCGGCCTCCACCGCCGCCACGGGAGGTGGCGAACCCAGTTCGACAATGCGGTTCTCAGCAGCGGCCAGCTCATTGCGCAAATCAGCTTCGATCCGTGATGCGTTCGTAGCCTTTGCGTCATTCGCGGCTCGCTCGATCGCGGTGATCGACGTCAAGGACCAGAGTGAAAGGCCAAGCAACATCGCAAAGACGACGCTAAGCGTTCGCGCCGTTGCGCTGTGCGATCGGGCCCACAGCGCTACGATAATCGCGGGCAGGCCAATCTTCACAACATCGGCGATTGCGAGTGCGGCGCCGGTCAACCAGGGCTGTGGCTCTGAGCCTGCGAGGATGAGCCCATAGCGATAGGCGTAGATGACGCTGGTGCTTGACGCAGTGACAGCGATAGCCATCGCAAGCAGCCAGCCAATGATTGTGAGAACAAGACGAAGCTTCGGCACAAGATGCGTCCCTGATGATTGACGACAGTGCCAAGCACCTTCGGCAGGAACGCAACGACGAAAGGCCGAGATGGCTAGGCTTTGATGAGGGACTCGTATTCGGAAGGATGGTCAAGCTGGTGCTCAAGCCAAATTCACCGAGCAGAAAAAATTGCTCGCACGAAGTGCGTCTTCGCAGAGATTCCAGGCAACTAATTCTGTGAGGTCAGCAATTCACGCATTGATGAGTCACGCGAATAAAACTAGCCGACGAAATGCAATCACTGTGCAGATGGGCTCTGCTTCTGTGGTTCGGGCAAACTCAAGGCGCTGATCTAGGTCAGCGCCTTTTTTGCCAGGGTATGGACCCAGAATGGACCCAGCGAAGCCGCCGAGGGTCCGGGAGATTCCTATAAGTTATTGATTTTATTGGTGGGCCCGCCAGGACTCGAACCTGGAACCAGACGGTTATGAGCCGTCAGCTCTAACCATTGAGCTACGGGCCCGCGCGCGTTTCTCTTAACAGATGTTCGCAGAAGGGCCAGTCCCGGTTGACGATTCTGCGTTGGCATTCTGTCGCCGACACATCTTTACTGAATTTTCTGCCCCGCACGGCGCTTGCCATAGAGTTCATCATAGGTTTTGCCGGTCGCCAAACGGTAAGCCGCGTTGCGGCC
Source organism: Hyphomicrobium sp. (assembly GCF_019753045.1). Taxonomy (GTDB): domain Bacteria; phylum Pseudomonadota; class Alphaproteobacteria; order Rhizobiales; family Hyphomicrobiaceae; genus Hyphomicrobium_B. The sequence continues at coordinate 104,230 of NZ_JAIELN010000005.1, read as the reverse complement.
CGCGCGGAAATATTTCTGCGCGCCCCGGCGGAGCGCCCAGGCGGGACGCGTCGGATCGCGAATGCTATCGTGCACGATGACGGCGTCGGGATGAGCATCGTGCAGTTCTATGCCTGCAAGCCTGATCGGCAGCGTTCCGACAGAGTAAATCTCGGGACTATCCGACATCGCATGGATCAGCATGAATTCGGCTGATTGGCCGGGGCCCGCGCTGCGACACGTGCCCTCCCATCCGGCGATGAAGGCGTCGGCCCCGGGTGTCGGGCGTAGGAGCAAGACGCGAGTCGTCGGCTTCAGCGCACGCTGCGTTCCTTTTGCAGTGCCCTTCGTTCGCATGACGACGTCGCCGCGCGTGTTGAGTATCCCGCTGATATCACCGCGGACCCGGCAATCGACATCCATGAAAATGAGATTTTCATTTGGATAGTCGCGACGGGCGTGAGCGAGGACCGTCGGCTTCTGGCGGGTCTGCGAGTACCAGTCGCCTTCGACGATCGGACGCGCGTAAAGGTGATGCGAGATTCGGTGCTCGGCGAGGTTTTGTGCAAAGGCTCGTGCGGCCGGCTCGTAGTTCGGGGTGAAAAATCCGACGACGAGAAAGTCCGTTGCGAAAAAATGACGAATGTCGGAATCGTCGGCCATGTTTGCGGCGCGCTCGCGAAGATGCGTTTCAGTCATTCCTTGGTCTCAGTGCCTTCGGGAGTTCATGCTGCCTGGCGCGGATGCTATATCAGGAGAACCGAGGGTCGCAAGACAACCCAAGAGCGCATACTGGCGCTAAATGCCGTGCGTTCAGCTGAAATACAGGATTTTGCCCTCATTTGCCCGCGAACCGCTTATAGCGACCTGGGAAAAGGTGAGGAGACCAACATGCCAATAGCTCTGCGTTCTCGATTTCTCGTTTCGGCGCTCTCGGGCGCCGTCGCGACGGGGTTCCTCATGACACAGGCGACAGGATTGCAGGCCCAGCAGATGCCCATCGAACGCTCTATCACGGTCTCGGCAACCGGCACCGCAGAGGCCGAACCCGATAGCGCGCGTATCACCTCAGGCGTCACGACGGAAGCCAAGACCGCACGTGAAGCTTTGACCGGAAATAGCGAGACGATGAGCAAAGTCATCGCGGAGCTCAAAGCGAAAGGGATCGATCCGAAGGACATTCAGACCGCAGCTTTTAACGTCGAGCCGGTAATGGATTATTCCAAGGACGGACAACCGCCGCAGCTCAGGGGATATCGCGTTACCAATCAGGTGGTCGTGTACGTTCGCGCCCTCGATAAACTGGGCGAGGTCCTGGATGAGATCGTAAGCGCAGGCGCCAATCAAATTCAGGGATTGTCGTTCGTGGTTTCCAAAGAGGATACGCTGAAGGACGATGCCCGCAAGGAAGCCATCGCGAATGCTTTGCGGCGCGCCAAGCTTCTAGCCGGTGCTGCCGGCGCCGAAGTCGGCAACGTCTTGCAGATATCGGAAGAAACGCAGGCAAGCGGCCCCGTGACCTATGCCCCGCGGTTGGCGAAGGCCGAGATGTCCGTTCCGATCGAAGCCGGAACGAGCACGCTCGAAGCCCGCGTGACGGTCACCTGGGCGCTGAAATAGCGCCCCCCGGACTCAGATTAGTTTGACGACTTCGACGGCGACCTTCGCCGTCGTTCCGCCGCCGGGCTGCTTCAGCCAGTCGCCATAGTTGTGCATCTCGCCTGTCTCGCGAACGCGCGCGAGACGGGTGAGGTCGATGCTGGCCGTCACCCACTCGGCGGCGTTCAACGTGCCTTCGGCAAGCACGCCGGTATCCGATACGCCATGTTCGGAGGGCACATAGACGCCTGCAGCGCCCGCATTGAAGTCGACCGCGGGTGACCAAGGCGCGTCGCCGACGGTCGGGCTCTGGACGGCGGCAATCGTATTCTCCAGCGCACGCGCCATCGAGCCGGTGCGAACGCGGTGATATCCGGAGACCCGCTCCGTGCACGAGGGAACGAGCAGCACTTCCGCGCCCGCTTCCGCCATTGCCCGCGTGATGAGCGGGAATTCGCTATCGTAGCAGATGGCGATGCCGATGGTGCCGAGCGATGTCGAGAACACGCGCACTGGACCGCCTGCGGTGACGCCCCAACCATGCTCGAACGGCGTCATCACGAGCTTCTCCTGCTCGCCGACCGAACCTTTGGGGGTCACGAGCTGAGCGGCGTTGACGAAGCGGCCGTCGATCTTCTTCGTCGGTCCAGAACCGACGAGGATATGCACGTTATGCTTCGCCGCGAGCTCCAGATGGAACTGGACGCGGCTCTCTTTCAGCTCCGCCACTTTTGTAAGCGTTGCCTGCAAATCTTCGTAGATCTCGGGGCCAAAGCAGGCAGCCTGCTCGATCGCCGCGTATTCGGGAAATACGAGAAGTTCCGCGCCGGTCGCCGCGCCGTTCTTCACCCACAGTGCGATCTTCTTCTCCCATTCGGCAAGCGTCTTCGGCTGGCCGATCGGATATTGCGAGCTCGCAACTTTGAGATGCTTCGCTGTCATCAGAGGGTCTTCATCCAGAACTGCATCTTGTGGGGCGTCTCGCCGGGCTGGTCGATGTCCTGCCAGTCGTAGGTCGCGATGATCCCGTCGACGGGAGCATACCCGCGCTTGCGCCAGAACGGATCAAGTGGGGCATAATCCGCCGGCTTCAACGGGTGATCGTCAGGCCGGACGACGCGGCAGAATGACGAATGGGTGAACCCGCCGAGCTTTTTCGCCTGAGCCTCACGGCCGTCGAAGAAAGCGTGCCCTAGTCCATGGCCACGGTGGCTCTTCAACAGCACGCTCTCGCCGCAATAGAAGATCTTCGTGATGTCGTAGCCGGCTTTTCTGAAGGGCTCGCCGAATTCGTCCGCATGTTCGATCATCGGCGCACCGGTCGACGCGCCGACCATTTGGTCTCCGTCAAAGGCCGCGATGACGACGGCCCCTTTGGCCTTGGCGAACTTCTCGAGATACTTTTGCTCGTATTCGAGCGTGCCCTCGTAGAGATACGGCCAATCGCGAAACACGATCATCCGCAGGCGGCTGAGATCGGGAAGGACCTTGAGAATGTCCTCCCCGGTGACCGATTTGACTTCGAGCTTCTTCTTGTCGCCCGCGTTAGTCGCCATATCTCGTCGATGCCTCAGCCCGCGACCTGCGCGATCCAATCCGTCAGATTGTAGTAGGTGGTGACGCGGGCGATCTTGCCGTCGCGGACCGCGAAGAACGTGCCGGCCGGTAGAACGTATTTCTGGCCGACGGCGTCGGGCAAACCCTCTTCCGTGTTCTTGTACGTTCCATGCACATTGAATTCCGCGGCCGCGCGCGTCGCGTCCTTGGAGACGAGGACTACGATGTCCTTCAGCTCTTCCTTGTAATTGTGCGTCATGCGCGCGTTGAAGGCGCGAAACTTCTCTTTGCCCTGGCGCCGCTCGCCCTGGTTGACGTCGTGGATCACGTCGTCGGTCAGGAAGTTCAGCATGGTGTCGGTATCGCCGCGATTGAACGCCGCGTAGTATTCGCGGATCAGGGCCGCCGTGGCGGCGCGTGCTTGCGATTCAGGCGAAGTGTCGGACATTGGTTGTCTCTCCGAAAGGCTCTGCGATTGATTTGCCGCGGTGTTTAGCAGGTCGGAACCGGCCCTTCCATGCGCAAGCGTGCTGGGGTAAACGCGACATTTCACCTTCGATTGCGCAGCGGGGAGTAGTCAATGGCGCGCCTCCAAGAGCTTTTCGTCACCCAGATTTACCGGGAAGAGCTCCAGCGCGGCCAAACATCGTCGCTGATCCAAGAGCTTGGGGAGGCGGCGCGCGAAATCTCCGCCCAAGACCGGGCAGGGCAGGCGTGGTCGAAGGCGAACGATTATGCAGGATATACATCCTATGCTTCGCTAAACGACCTTCCCGGTAGGCACCCGGCATTTGCCGATCTCGTCGCGGTATTGGATCGGCATGCGGGCGCCTTCGCGAAAACGCTCGAATTCGAGCTGACGGGGAAGCGCCTCGCCCTCGACAGCCTATGGATCAATATCCTGAAGCCGGGCGGCTTTCACACCGCGCACATCCACCCGCATTCGGTGATCAGCGGCACGCTTTACCTCGCCGTTCCGAAGGATGCGAGCGCGATCAAATACGAAGATCCCCGGTTGCCGATGATGATGGCCGCTCCATCGCGCAAGCCGGCGGCAAAAGAGAAGAACAAGACGTTTGTCGCAGTCGCTCCGGCCGCGGGGACGCTGTTGCTCTGGGAAAGCTGGCTCCGCCACGAGGTGCCCGTCAATCACGCGAAGTCCGAGCGCGTGTCGGTTAGCTTCAATTATCGTCTCGATTGATCGATCGCATCGGTGAGGGCACGAGACGCGTGTGCGCTAAGATCCAAGCACGTGGATGACGACCTGCCGGGTATGCGGCCGTCGGCGGTGTTCGAACAGGTAGATGCCTTGCCACGTGCCGAGCAGCATTCGCCCGTCCGCGATTGGGATAGCGAGCGTCGTCTGGGTTAGCGCACTCTTAACATGCGCCGCCATGTCGTCCGGACCTTCCGACTGATGCAGGAAGAGCGGATCGCCATCCGGAACCAGACGTCTGAAAAAGGCCGCGAGATCGAGCTGGACGTCCGGGTCGGCGTTCTCCTGGATCAGCAGCGAGGCCGACGTATGGCGGCAGAAAAGATGGGCCAGGCCAGTCAAAATGCCTGCCTCTTCGACGACCCGGGCCGCCGCTTCCGTGAATTCTACGAGGCCCGGACCATTGGTTCTGATTTCCAGCGTTTCCTGGTGTTGCCGCATTCTGGTACCTGCCTCCGAGAGAGCCTATATAAGGGGGATGAGCAGAGCATTCGTCAAAGAATCGGACGCAGTAGAAGAGCTTCCCGAGAAGCTCGTCTCTGAGCATCGCAATCTGGTAACGCCGGAAGGCTTGGCTCACATCGAGGCCGAGGTGGGAAGGCTGCAGGCCGAGCTTGCGGAAGCCCAGCGTTCGGGCGACCGCGATGCGATCCAGCGGGCTTCGCGCGACTTCCGCTATTGGAACCAGCGTTTCGGCAGCGCCGAAGTTCAGAACCCGCCGACCGGCTCATCGGTCGTCTCGTTTGGATCGCTCGTCACCCTCGAACGGGACGACGGCCGTATCCAGAAATACCGCCTGGTCGGCGAAGATGAATCGAACCCGGCGAAGGGCAAGATTTCCTACACCTCACCATTGGCGCAAGCGCTGATGGAGAAGAGCGTCGGTGATGTCGTACACGCCGGCACTGGCGAAGCTGAGATCGTGAAGATCGAGTAGAGCCGCTCACGGCCTCGAAGTATCACGGCGCAGGCGCTGATCGCTATTTGCAATCGCCCGCGCCGGATGACGGCATGAACGTCTTCATCGCTTCTTCGATTTCGGCGGCGCTCATGTCGCGCTGATGTGTTGCGATGGACCACTTGTGACCGAACGGATCTTCGATGATGCCGTAGCGGTCGCCCCAGAACATATCTGCGATCGGTATTAGAGGTATCGCACCGGCTTTCACCGCTCGCTCGATGAACGCATCGACGTCGGCAACGTAAAGATGGATCGTAACCGGACTGCCGCCGAGCGCTAACGGCGAAAGCGATCCCCATTCCGGATCTTCATCGACGAGCATCACCTGCGCTTTGCCGATTTTGATGGCGCCGTGCATCAGTTTGCCGTTCTTACCCGGCAATCGCATCATTTCGACCGCGCCAAAAGCCTTCTTGTAAAAGTCGATGGCTTCGCTGGCGCCAGCGCAAACCAAGTGCGGAGTGATCGTTTGAAGGTCGTCACTTCGAATGCCGTCGGCGGTCTTCTCCTGTGTTTGGGTCATTTCGCTCCTCCATTTTTTATTTGGCGGCCGCGTAAGACGTTTATTGGGGAGCGTGGGTGATCGAAGGCCGTGGCTACCAAGCTCCCTGCGGCAGCTTTCGCGAGAATGTAGGCTTCTTCAAGAATTGCCAAGCGCCGGCGAGGCACCAAATACGGCGCTCGAGCGCGGAGCAACGGTCAGCAATGCGTATACGTTATGGTTTACCGCGCACGAACCCAAAGGTTCATGGGCGAACCGGAGCGGGCGCTACGGGCAAGGAAATAAAAAGGGCCGCTTTCGCGGCCCTTTCAATCAGTTATCCAGGAAGCTCCTAAGCTTCCGCGACCGGCTCGGATGCTTCAGCTTTCGCAGAGCCTTCGCCTCGATCTGACGGATACGTTCGCGCGTCACCGAGAACTGCTGGCCGACTTCTTCCAGCGTGTGATCGGTATTCATGCCGATGCCGAAGCGCATGCGCAGAACACGCTCCTCGCGAGGCGTCAGCGAAGCCAGAACGCGCGTCGTCGTATCCCTGAGGTTCGACTGGATCGCCGCTTCGATCGGCAGCACCGCGTTGCGGTCCTCGATGAAGTCTCCGAGATGTGAATCCTCTTCGTCGCCGATCGGCGTCTCGAGGGAGATCGGCTCCTTGGCGATCTTCAGAACCTTGCGCACCTTCTCGAGCGGCATCGCGAGCTTTTCAGCCAGCTCTTCCGGTGTCGGCTCGCGACCGATCTCGTGCAGCATCTGCCGCGACGTGCGCACGATCTTGTTGATCGTCTCGATCATGTGCACGGGAATACGGATCGTTCGCGCTTGGTCAGCGATCGAGCGCGTGATCGCCTGCCGGATCCACCACGTCGCGTAGGTCGAGAACTTGTAACCGCGGCGGTACTCGAACTTATCGACGGCCTTCATCAAGCCGATGTTGCCTTCCTGGATGAGATCTAGGAACTGCAGACCGCGGTTCGTGTATTTCTTGGCGATCGAGATGACGAGACGCAGGTTGGCCTCGACCATTTCCTTCTTCGCCTGCCGTGCCTCGCGCTCGCCCTTCTGAACGGCTTTGACGATGCGGCGGTATTCCGGAATTTCGAGACCCGTCTCGGTCGCGAGCTGATGGATCTCGCCACGGATCTGCTCGACCTGACCGCGTTCGGTCTTGACGAACGAGCCCCACTTTTTGCCGTTGTTGGCAACACGGTCGAGCCATGTCTGGTCGAGTTCGTTGCCGTAGTATTCGTCGATGAAATGCTGACGCGGCACGCCGTAGCTGTCCGCCAGGCGCATCAAACGTCCTTCAAGGCCGATGAGGCGCTTGTTGATCGCGTAAAGCTGCTCGACGAGGCTTTCGATACGGTTGTTGTTGAGCGATAGCGACTTCACGTCGACGATGATCTCGTCGCGGATCTTCTCGTACGCTTTCTGCTGCTGGCGCGAGCCCTGATCGCCGACGAGTTGCTGTTCGAGCTTCTTGTCCTGCTGCTTGCGAAGCTTTTTGTAGGTCGCGGCGATCTGGTCGAAGGTCTCGAGAACCTTCGGCTTCAGTTCCGCTTCCATCGCGGCAAGCGACATGGCGTTCTCGAACTCGTCCTCGTCCTCGCCTTCGCCGGACGGGGTCTCGGAATCGGACTCAGCCGGACCTTCGCCCGGAATTGCCGAAACTTCCTTGGCCTCGGGGCCTTCATATGTTGCTTCGAGATCAATGATGTCGCGAAGAAGAATCTTGCCGTCGTTGAGCTCGTCCCGCCAAATGATGATGGCCTGGAAGGTGAGGGGGCTTTCGCAGAGACCTGCGATCATCGCCTCGCGACCGGCCTCGATGCGCTTTGCGATCGCGATCTCGCCCTCGCGCGACAAAAGCTCGACCGAGCCCATTTCGCGCAAATACATGCGGACGGGATCGTCGGTGCGCTCGGCGGGCTCCGACTTGGTGTCGGATTTGACGAGCGAGCTGCTATTTTGAGTGACGAGGGCGCGGCCCTCTTCATCCTCGGCCAGCTCTTCGGCTGCTTCTTCCTTTTCCTCGCCTTCTTCGGTCTCTACGACCGTGATGCCCATGTCGGACAGCGTGGCGTAAAGGTCCTCGATCTGGTCGGAAGAAACCTCTTCCGACGGCAGAACCGAATTCAGCTGATCGAGCGTGACGTAGCCTTTCGCCTTCGCTGTCTTCAGAAGACGCTTAACAGCCTGGTCCGACAGGTCGAGTAACGGGCTGTCGCGTTCTGGGGCGTCGGCGGCCTGGTCTTTGTCTTCCGTCTTTTGGACTGCCTGCTGGGCGCGTGCCATCCTTGGTTCCTTGTCGTCTGCGCCGCTCCCGCACGAGAGAGGCTAAATCTCACAAAGGCTAGGCTTCGAACCGCCGCATGCTGCAGCTCGCCGAAGCGGGTATGCAAACCACACGCCTATCCGGCGCGCTTGAAGTCTGAATTGTCGTCGTCGGGTTGATCGAACTCGTCCATTTGTTCTGCCGCCGTTTCGCGGGCGATCTGGCGCTTGATGTCGAGAAGGCGATTTTCTGCGTCTTCCGTGCAATCCCGATACCAAGCCTCCTCGGCGTTCTTCAGGGCAAGGCCAAGCTCGGCCTGTCGCTGCTGAAGCGCAAGAATATGGTGCCAGGCGGCTTCGACATCGGTGGCGGAGGCATCTGGCTCGGCAAAACGGTCGCTTTTGTGCGTAATCGTTCGCGCGACGAGGTCCACCACCTTTGCAACCCCCGATTTGCTCAATTGGGTTCGTAAAGTTGCGCTGTCAAGGGAATTTTGGCGCGCATGCACCGCTAAAATCTCATCGCGAAGCGCTGAAATCGCAGGGGAGGCGAACTCGATGACCGCAACAGCCTCCGAATGCTCATCAATCAGCCATGGATGGTTAATAAGTGTTTTCAGAATAAGAGCCTCGCGCGGTAATATGCTCTGAAAATGACTTACAAGCTCCGGGCTGGCCGTCATTGCACCAGGGTAAGCCGGCTTTTTTGGAAAGCGCTTCTCGGGCCCGCTGAGCCGATAGCGCTCGCGTCCACGCCAGTCTGGGGCCGCCACCGGCCGGGCGTACGAGGCCTGGACGGATGGCCCGCCGGCGCCTCGCGCTTGTGCCGAAAACCTTTCCCGTCCAAGTTGATACAACCTATCGCGTAGCTCTCGCGAGTAGTAGCTGCGAACTGTCGCGTCCTGAATCGATTCGGTCAGCGCTTTGAGACGTGCCTCGAGCGCCGCCCGCTGTTCCGGTGTGCCGATCGGCTGGGCTTTCACCTCCCGGTCCCAAAGAACGTCGATGAGCGGGCGCGTCTTCTCCAGAACCTCGGTCATGGCGCCCGCGCCCCGCTGGCGAATGAGATCATCCGGGTCGAGACCGTCTGGCAGAAAGGCGAAGGCGACACTGAAGCCAGGCTTTACCAATGGGAGCGCGATTTCGACGGCCCGGTCAGCCGCTTTGCGGCCGGCGCCATCGCCATCGAAGCACAACAGCGGTTCTGGTGCAAAACGCCACAGGAGTTTCAACTGGTCTTCGGTGAGTGCAGTTCCAAGAGGCGCAACGGATTCAACGAAGCCGGCCTCGGCAAGCGCCACGACATCCATATAGCCCTCGACTGCGATGACCCTGTTTTTGTCGTGGGCTGCGGTCCGGGCACGCGCGGCGTTGAAGAGGATGTGGCCCTTGTGGAAGAGGGGCGTTTCCGGAGAGTTCAGGTATTTGGCCGGCGCCTCCTTGTCGAGCGCCCGGCCGCCGAACGCAATGACACGACCTTTCAAATCAAGGATGGGAAAGATCACCCGGTTGCGGAAACGGTCGTAGGGTTCGGGAATGTCGTCCCCGGAAATGAGCATGCCCGCGGTCGCCATGTCGGCAGCCGAAAACCCTTTGCCCTTGAGGTGCGCGCTGAGAGCTGAGCGCGAGTTCGGCGCGAAACCGAGCCGAAAGGTCTGGATCGTCTCCTGCGCCAGTCCGCGCCTCTCGAGATAGCCGCGGGCCTCGGAACCGATCCCGGCACGCAAGCTGGCCTCGAAGAACGCCGCCGAAGCTTCGAGCAGCCGGTAAAGCCTCTCGCGCTGGTCTTCCTGCTCGACATTGCGTTCGGCGGCCTTCGGCATTGGCACACCGGCTTCAGCCGCGAGCCGCTCGACCGCCTCCGGGAACTCAAGCCCCTCCGTCTTCATCAGGAATGTGAAGATGTCGCCATGCTCGCCGGACGCGAAGCAATGGTAGAAGCCCTTCTGATCGTTCACGAAAAACGAGGGCGATTTCTCCGCCTTGAAGGGTGAGAGGCCCCTGAATTCACGGCCCGATTTCTTCAGCACAACCTTGCGGCCGACAACCTGGCTCACGAGCAGCCGGGAGCGGATTTCATCCAGAAGGTTCGGGCTGAAGCGCATCGGCGTAGCGGGCCTCGATGAAGCGGACTCCTATGCCGAGGCGCTTTCGGCTTCGCCCCGGCACGCAACTGAATAGGTGATTCGCCTAGAAGCACGGCGCTTCAATGCCTTGTCGCGGCAAACCATACCCGCTTTCCACAGAGCCGCATTTGAGCAGATCGCGCGGCTTCAACCGGGTGGGCTCAGCCAAGCGCTGCTTTGACTGCGGCGCTCGCCTTCTGAAAATCCATTTGGCCCGCGTACTTGGCTTTGAGCACGCCCATGACCTTGCCCATGTCTTTGGCGGACGCGGCCCCCGTTTCCTTGATTGCGTCGGCGACCGCCGCGGTGACGGCGGCTTCGTCCATCTGCTTCGGAAGATAGGCCTCGATGATATCGATTTCCGACTGCTCGGTGGCTGCAAGATCGGGACGGCCGCCGCTTGTGTACTGCGCGATGGAATCCCGGCGTTGTTTCACCATCTTCGTCATGACGGCGAGGACGCCCGCGTCATCGAGCTCCTTACGCGTTTCGATCTCCGCGGCTTGGATGGCGGCGTTGATGAGCCTGAGTGTCGCGACCTTTGGCTTGTCACCGGCTTTCATTGCCGTCTTGAGATCGGCGCTGATCTTGGCGCGCATGGGTAACGTCTCCTTGAAACTGAGGGATTGGTTTACGAGGTGCATGTATCTCCCGGCAAGCGTTGCAGGACATAAGTTTTAGGGGGGGAACCATAATTGACGTTGAATGGCGGTTCCCCTAGGTTCCGGCGCGATTTGAGCCGTTGCTCGAAGACCCATTCAATGGATGACAGATGACCGCACCTGAACCCTGGACAGAAGTGCCTCTGACCGCGCGCCTCGTGCTTGACGATGGCACAGTCATAGCGGGCCGTGGTCTCGGTGCGACGGGCACCGCCGTCGGCGAGGTTTGCTTCAATACCGCGATCACCGGCTATCAGGAAATCCTGACCGACCCGAGCTACGCCGGACAGATCATTACGTTTACCTTCCCGCATATCGGCAACGTTGGCGCCAATCCGGAAGACACCGAGACGTCCAACCTCGCCTCCCGTTCCGGTGTCCGGGGCTGCATCTTGCGCGCCGACATCACCCAGCCTTCGAATTACCGCGCCGCCGAGCATCTCGATCAGTGGCTGAAAGCCCGCGGCATCATCGCCATCTCGGGTGTGGACACGCGAGCGCTGACGGCGCGCATCCGCGAGAAGGGCATGCCGAACGGCGTCATCGCGCACGATCCATCCGGCAAGTTCGACATCGACGCCTTGAAGGCCGAGGCGAAGGCCTGGCACGGCCTTCTGGGTCTCGACCTCGTTCCCGAAGTCACCAGTGGCCAGAGCTACTCTTGGGATGAGCAGCGCTGGGTGTGGGGCAAAGGCTTCGAGCGTAACGAAAACCCTGAATTCCACGTCGTCGCCATCGACTACGGCCTGAAGCGCAACATCCTTCGCTGCCTCGCGTCAGCGGGCTGCAAGGTGACCGTCGTTCCGGCAACGGAAAAAGCTGAGGACGTACTTGCCCGCAACCCGGACGGCGTCTTCCTGTCGAACGGGCCGGGAGATCCCGCAGCGACCGGCGAATACGCGGTGCCTGAAATCAAGAAGCTCGTCGATAGCGGCAAGCCGGTGTTTGGCATTTGCCTCGGCCATCAGATGCTCGGCCTCGCGCTCGGCGCGACGACGAAGAAAATGCATCAAGGCCACCATGGCGCCAATCACCCGGTGAAGGACTTTACGACGAACAAGGTCGAGATCGTTTCGATGAACCACGGCTTCGCTGTCGATCGCGAAAGCCTTCCGAGCGGCGTCGTTGAAACGCACGTTTCGTTGTTCGACGGTTCGAACTGCGGCTTGGCACTCGAAGGCAAGCCCGTGTTCTCCGTGCAGCACCATCCGGAAGCCTCGCCCGGCCCGCAGGACAGCCACTATCTGTTCACGCGCTTCGTCAACATGATGCGCAAGCAAAAGGGATTGTCGGCGAGCCGGGAGCACTGACCGGTGAAAAAGTCCGAGGGGGCGAGAGGCGTCGGAAGCCTGCTCGCGGCCGTTCTTTCGGCGCTGTCATTCGGATCGGACGCACAGGCTTGTGCGTTTGAGCAAGGCCCATTCCTGCAAGAGATCGCGCGACAGGCCAAAACCTGTTCGCACCCTCTTTGCGGACAAATTCTGGCCACCGCTCCGGCGAGGGCCGAAGCCAAAGATGGTTCGTGTGCGACCCATCCGTGGATGCGTCTGAGAACGGCCGCGTCCGCCGCGATGTCATCCGGCGGCGCGTTGATCCTCGGTGAGACGCACGACAACGCCGAGCATCATCTTCTGCAATCTGCGGCTCTCGCCGAATTTACGGACACTTCGTCTGCGAAGCGCCCCGCGATCGTCTTCGAACAACTTCGCGCCGATCAGGAAACGGGCGTCGCGAGTTTCAGGGCGCTGTCAGCAAGTGCAACGTCCGAGACGCGTACCGTCGACGATCTGAAGCGCCTCGTCGATTGGGATAAGTCCCAGTGGCCGAAGAATGTCTACGAACCTCTCTTCAGCGCCGCGATTGCGCTCGATTTGCCGATCTATGCCGGCGATGTCGCTCGCGCCGATATCAGGAAGGCCGCCAAGGAAGGGGAGGGCGCGCTCGCCTCTGAGGACCGTTCGCGGCTGGGCCTCGATGTGCCCCTGGGCGAAAAGGTCGACGCAGCCTCGGAGAAGGAAATCGAGGTCTCCCATTGTGGCGCGCTTCCGAAAGAAGCATTCGGCGGTATGGCCTTCGCGCAGCGCTATCGCGATGCGCATCTGGCAGATGCGGTTATCGCGGCCGGGAAAACCAATGGCGCGGCCTTTCTGATCGCCGGCACAGGCCACGCGCGGACGGATCGCGGTGTGCCCTGGTATGTTCGCAAGCGCACGCCGGAGAAGCAGGTCGTCTCAGTCATGTTCATCGAGGTCGAAGACGGCAACGACGACGCCCAGTCCTACATACCACGCGGACCTGATGGCCAGCCGGCTGCCGATTTCGTCGTGTTCACTGCTCGCACCGAGCGCGGCGACCCTTGCGAGAAGATGCTCAAAAAATAGTCCCGCTCAGGGCGCGCCCCAAATAGACGATTCCACAAATCAACCTTGCTGAACTTTAAGATCGCTTCACGTGCCGATCTGGGTATAACGCAAGGAAAAAATCTGGAGGAAATCGATGCGCGCGCTTTGCTTAGCCGTCCTCTCGCTCGCCGTAGCGACACCGGCCTTCGCCGCCGACTGCACGAACGATGTTCTATCAGCTTTTGAGAAGCAGCGCGCGTCGAAGGCTTTCCGCGTCGAATTCAGCCAGCCGACGGCTGAGGGCGAGGCGCATATGCGGATAGACTACATGCCGCCCAATCGGATGCTGCAGACGGTGACGTCTCCTGCCATGCCGGGCGAGCAGCAAACGATGCTGGTCGGCGACCGCGCCTTCGCCGGAACGAGCGGCGCCATGGAAGAGCTTCTGCCCCAGTTTACCCAATCGATCGTCGCCGAGGTGAACCAGGCCGTGTACGCGCCGCCCAAGGGGCTTGGCGATTTCGAATGCCTCGGCCCCGCGAAGTTTGAGGGCCAGGATCTCATCGCCTATCGCACCGCGGACAAATCTCCGCCCGAAGCTGATCATACGAAGATCATGGCGCGGACGATCTATGTCGATCCCACGAGCGGACTTCCGGCCTTCAACGTCGTGGCGTCCCGCGCGGACGGGGCAACCCCCGTTTTGAAGGTCAAGTATTCCTACCCGACCGATATCGACATCGTTGCGCCCACGAACGCTCCCGTGCAAAAGCTCCGTTAAATCCAGCCGCATCCGGCATTAGTTAGGCCCGGCATTATTCAGGATAGTCCTATGCGCCGCATCGCGCTTGCCCTCGTCACCGTCGCCGCCTTCTCCAGCAACGTTCTGGCGCAAGCCCCGACGCCCGGGGCGGCTCCGGGAGCAAAGCCCAACGCCAATCCCTGCAGCGATGAAGTTTCCGCCGCGCTGCAAAAGTTGCGGAAGTCGTCGTGGTTCCGCATGGACACTCATATGCTGACCGAGAGCGGCCCGTCGACGATGCAGGTCGATTACGTTCTTCCCGATCGCATGCACCAGACCGTAACCGCGAAGCTGACCAACAAGACGACGGAATTGATCCTCGTCGGCAATGAAGCGTGGTCGAAGCAGGATGATACCGGCTGGAAGCCGGTGCCGCCGAAGGTCGCGACCCAGATCAAGGAGCAGATGCAGGACTCCGTCGTGACGCAGCAGACGGATGTCGGCAGCTACGCCTGCAAGGGCCGCACGACCATCGACGGCCGCGATGTCCTGTCGTACCGGCTCGACTCGGAGATGGAGAAGGGCTCTACCGCCGATCCGAACCAGGCGTACCGGATGTTCTACGTCGACGCGCTGACGGGCCTGCCGGCCAGCAACATGCTTCTGGCGCCGGGACACGAGGACAAGCCGATCTTCAAGACGAGCTATACGTTCCCGCTCGACATGAAGATCGATCCCCCGAAGGACGTCGCAGCTTCGCCCGCTGCGGAGACGCCCGCCGCCGACCCATCCTCTGGCAAATAGGTCTCGATTACCTTCCGTCTTTGCGCACATGTTCGCTGTGATACCGACCATGCTTGCTGAGATGGCTGGTATGCCCGGTTTGGCCTATGACCGAGGCCCTCTTCGGCGCTAGAAGCAGCGCCGGAGATTTCAATGAGCACGATAGAATCGTCACGCTCGGCGCTGCGCACGCCGATGGCAACGGCTTCCCTTACTGTCCTGATCGCAGTCAGCTTCTGTCATCTGCTCAACGATGTGATGCAGTCGCTGCTGGCAGCCGTCTATCCGATGCTGAAGCACGATTATGGCCTGGATTTTTGGCAGATCGGGCTTCTCACGATGGCGTTCCAGGTAACGGCGTCGCTGCTGCAACCCTTCATCGGCCACTTCACCGACAGGCGCCCCGTTCCCTATTCGACCACCATCGGCATGGGGTCGACGTTCATCGGACTCATGATGCTGGCGTACGCGACGAGCTATGCCGTCCTCATCGTGGGCGCCGCCTGCGTCGGCATCGGCTCCGCGATCTTTCACCCGGAATCCTCCCGCATCGCGAGGCTCGCATCTGGCGGGCGGCATGGCTTTGCACAATCGCTGTTTCAGCTCGGCGGCAATTTTGGTACCGCGCTGGGACCGTTACTCGCGGCGTTCATCGTGTTGCCGCGCGGCCAGCAGAGCATCGCCTGGTTCGGCGCGATCGCGCTCGCCGGGATGGCGATACTCTGGAAAGTCAGCGAGTGGGGAACGACCGCGCGGGGCAAGGTCAGCAAAGAGTTTCTGCCTGCGGGGCTCATCCATTCGCGCCGCCGGACGGCAGTCGCCCTGACGGTTCTCGCCATCCTGGTCTTCTCGAAAAACGTCTACATGGCGAGCCTGACGAGCTACTACACCTTCTACGTCATCCATACCTTCGGCGTCTCCGTGCAGCAGTCCCAGTTGATGCTGTTTGCATTCCTCGGAGCGTGCGCCGCAGGCACTATTCTCGGCGGCCTGTTCGGCGATCGATTCGGCTCTAAGATGGTGATTTGGTTCTCGATCCTCGGCTGTCTGCCGTTCACGCTGGCGCTGCCGTATGCCAACCTCACCTGGACGATTGCGCTGTCTGTGGTGATTGGCCTCATCCTGTCCTCGGCCTTCCCGGCAATCGTCGTCTTCGCACAAGAACTTGTGCCGGGCCGGGTCGGCATGATCGCGGGTATCTTTTTCGGCTTCGCGTTTGGTATGGCGGGCATCGGAGCGGCCGTCTTAGGCGTCGTCGCCGATGCGCGCGGCATAGATTATGTCTACCAGATCTGCTCTTACCTGCCGTTTCTGGGTCTGTTGACCGTCTTTCTTCCGAGTTCCGATGCACAGGAACGTGACAAGGTGAAAAAGGGATAAACGCGCTTATCCGCGAAGAACGACCGAACGAAAAATTTTCGGGGTTTCCCCCGCGGGGCGCATTGCCTATAAGGCCCCCTTAGCCCGACCTCTGATCCAATCCTGAGCCGACCGCGATATCGCGAGCTTCGGCCAAATCCCTGCGCCGCATGCCAAAACGAACTGACATAAACTCAATTCTCATCATCGGCGCAGGCCCGATCGTCATCGGCCAGGCGTGCGAGTTCGATTATTCCGGCACCCAGGCCTGCAAGGCGCTGAGAGCGGAGGGTTATCGGATCATCCTCGTCAATTCCAATCCGGCGACGATCATGACCGACCCGGATCTCGCGGATGCGACGTACATCGAGCCGATCACGCCGGAAGTGGTGACCAAGATCATCGCCAAGGAGCGCCCGGACGCGATTCTTCCGACGATGGGCGGACAGACCGCTCTCAACACCGCGCTCGCACTCCACAAGCAAGGCATCCTGCACAAATACGGCGTCGAACTCATCGGCGCCAAAGCCGAAGCCATCGACAAGGCCGAAGATCGCCAGCTCTTCCGCGAGGCCATGCGCGAGATCGGCCTCGAAACGCCGCGCTCGGCACTCGTGAACTCGCGCGATGAGGGAGCGGCAGCGCTCGAGACCGTCGGGCTGCCGGCGATCATCAGGCCGTCGTTCACGCTCGGCGGCACCGGCGGC
Source organism: Hyphomicrobium sp. (assembly GCF_019753045.1). Classification (GTDB taxonomy): domain Bacteria; phylum Pseudomonadota; class Alphaproteobacteria; order Rhizobiales; family Hyphomicrobiaceae; genus Hyphomicrobium_B. The sequence continues at coordinate 87,427 of NZ_JAIELN010000005.1, read as the reverse complement.
GGTATCGCATACAATCGCGAAGAGTACTTCGAGATCATCGAACGCGGCCTTGACGCGTCGCCGACGTCCCAGGTCCTTGTCGAGGAGAGCGTCCTCGGCTGGAAAGAATACGAGATGGAGGTCGTTCGCGATAAGGCGGACAACTGCATCATCATCTGCTCGATCGAGAACATCGATCCGATGGGCGTGCACACGGGCGACAGCATCACCGTCGCGCCCGCGCTGACGCTGACCGACAAAGAATACCAGATCATGCGCGACGCCTCGATCGCCGTGCTGCGCGAGATCGGCGTCGAAACCGGCGGCTCGAACGTTCAGTTCGCGGTCAATCCGGCAGACGGACGTCTCGTCGTCATCGAGATGAACCCGCGCGTTTCGAGATCGTCGGCGCTGGCTTCTAAGGCGACGGGCTTCCCGATCGCCAAGGTCGCGGCCAAGCTCGCAGTCGGCTACACGCTCGACGAAATCCAGAACGAAATCACGGGCGGCGCAACACCGGCTTCGTTCGAGCCGACGATCGATTATGTCGTCACGAAAATCCCGCGCTTCGCCTTCGAGAAGTTCCAAGGCGCCGATACGACGCTCACAACATCGATGAAATCGGTCGGCGAAGCCATGGCCATCGGCCGGACGTTCGCGGAAAGCATGCAGAAGGCGCTTCGCTCGATGGAAACCGGCCTCACCGGTTTCGACGACGTGCAGCTCGAGGGCCTCGGTCAGGGCGATGACAAGAACGTCGTTCGCGCTGCCGTCTCCCGTCCGACTTTCGATCGCATCTTGAAGGTGGCTCAGGCATTCCGCGAGGGCTTCTCGCTCGATGAAATTCATCAGTACTGCAAGATCGATCCCTGGTTCCTGACGGAAATCAAGGCGATCGTCGACGCGGAAGCGCGCGTCCGCGCGCACGGGTTGCCGAAGTCGGCTACGCATCTTCGCGCGCTCAAAGCGCAAGGCTTCTCGGACGCTCGCCTCGCCAAGCTCGCGAAGACGACCGAAACGACGGTTCGTGAGGCGCGCAAAGCGCTCGGCGTCGAACCCGTATTCAAGCGGATAGACACGTGCGCCGCCGAGTTCGCGTCGCCGACAGCGTACATGTATTCGACGTACGAGACAGGCCTCACCGGCGACCCCGTTTGCGAGGCCGAGCCGACGGCGAAAAACAAGATCGTGATCCTGGGCGGCGGTCCGAACCGCATCGGCCAGGGCATCGAGTTCGACTACTGCTGCTGCCACGCGTGTTTTGCGCTGACCGCAGCCGGCTTCGAAACGATCATGATCAACTGCAATCCCGAGACGGTCTCGACGGATTACGACACATCTGATCGCCTGTTCTTCGAGCCTCTGACTGCCGAGGATGTCCTCGAAGTCATTCGCGTCGAAAGCAAAAAGGGCACGCTCAAAGGCGTGATCGTCCAGTTCGGCGGCCAGACGCCACTGAAGCTTGCGAGCGCATTGGAAGAAGCCGGCGTGCCGATCCTCGGAACGTCGCCAGACGCCATCGATCTTGCCGAAGATCGCGATCGTTTCAAAGCGCTGATCGAAAAGCTGAAGCTCGTGCAGCCCAAGAGCGGCATCGCCAAGTCGCCGGGCGAGGCGCGCGGCGTCGCTGAAAAGATCGGCTATCCCGTCGTCATTCGTCCGTCCTACGTCCTTGGCGGCCGCGCGATGGAGATCGTGCACGACGGGGCCGAGGTCGACCGTTACGTCGCCCGCCTTTCCGCGACCCTCGACAAGCCTTCGGAACTTGTTGTCTCGGACAAGCGCCCGCTTTTGATCGACAGCTATCTGACCGACGCGGTCGAAGTCGATGTCGACTGCCTGTCGGACGGCAAGGATACCTTCGTCGCCGGCATCATGGAGCATATCGAGGAAGCCGGGATCCACTCCGGCGACAGCGCCTGCTCCCTGCCGCCATACTCGCTTTCGCCCGCGATGATCGCCGAACTCGAGCGCCAGACGCGGGAGCTTGCGCTCGCGTTGCGGGTCGTCGGCCTGATGAACGTTCAGTTCGCCATCAAGGACGAGCAGGTCTTCATTCTCGAAGTTAATCCGCGTGCGTCGCGAACCGTGCCCTTCGTTGCCAAAGTCATCGGGCTGCCCATCGCCACGATCGCGGCCGAGGTGATGGCGGGTAAGCCGCTCGCGGCGTTCAACCTGAAAAAGCCGTCCTACAAGCACGTTGCGGTGAAGGAAGCCGTCTTCCCGTTCGCCCGCTTCCTCGGCGTCGATCCGATCCTCGGACCGGAGATGCGCTCGACTGGCGAGGTCATGGGCATCGACCACGACTTCGCGATGGCCTTCGGAAAGAGCCAGCTGGGCGCAGGACAGAAGCTTCCCTCGGGCGGCACGGTTTTCGTCTCGGTCAAGGAAAGTGACAAGGCCCGCATCGTAGCGCCGGTAAAGGAGCTTGCGGCCATGGGCTTCAAGGTCGTCGCCACGCGCGGCACGAAGCGCTTACTGGAGGCCAACGGCATTCAGTGTGATGCGATCAACAAGGTGCTGGAAGGCCGCCCGCACATCGTGGACGCGATGAAAAACGGGGATATTCACCTTGTTTTCAACACGACCGAAGGGTCCAAAGCTCTCAGCGACAGCAAGGACATTCGGCGCACTGCCTTGCTTCACCACATCCCCTACTATACAACGTTGGCGGGAGCAGTAGCGGTTACACGGGCCATTAAGGCGCTAGCATCGGACACGCTGGAAGTGGCCCCGTTGCAGGCCTTCGCCCATCGCTGAGCCTTACGTCGAGTGTTCGGAACGCGCTGAAAGGCGCGGCCGGGCGTCGCTGCGTACCTATTTGCCAATTCTACTGTTACCGTGTGTTGGGGGGATCTTCCCCGCAATGATCTAGCCGTTCGAAAGACTTTGGAGAACATGATGGAACGGGTGCCGATGACGCTTGAGGGTTACAAGAACCTCGAGGATGAACTGCACCGCCTGAAGGCTGTTGAGCGCCCGCGCATTATCGCCGCGATCGCCGAGGCACGCGCCCATGGCGACCTCTCCGAGAACGCGGAATATCATGCCGCGAAGGAGCAGCAGGGCCTCAACGAAGCGCGCGTTGCTGAGATCGAAGACAAGATCAACCGCGCCGAAGTCATCGATATTACGAAGCTCTCCGGCGACACGATCAAGTTCGGCGCGACGGTTACGCTGCAGGACGAAGATTCGGGCGACAAGGTCACCTATACGATCGTCGGCGACACGGAAGCGGATCTGCGCAACCGCAGAATTTCCATTTCGTCTCCCATCGCGCGCGCGCTCATCGGCAAATCCAAGGGCGAAAGTGTTGACGTCACGACGCCCAAGGGGACGCGTACGCTTGAAGTATTGCAGGTGAACTGGGGCTAAGCCCCAGCCACGGGCTCAGGCTCGCGCTTCTCGCTCCACAGGCTGGCTACTCATTGCCGCCTTCGAAGAACGCAGAAGCGGACCGGCACTCTTCCTTCGATTGAGTAAGATCGAAAGCGCGATCCTCTCCGGCTTTTCCGGAGAGTTCGATGTCGCCTGCGCCGCCTTGTAGCGCGATCCCGCTTTCTCCGGTCTCTAGGCGGAGCCCGCCGCCGTTTTGAGGCGAGAGGCGAAACACGCCGCCGTCGCCTTCGAGAAAGCACTCGAAATCGGCATCGTTGGTTTTGCAGCTCGCGGCCTGTCCATACCATTCGGGGCCGCTCGTCAGCATGAGCCCGAACCCGATTTCAAACCGGTCGGCGGAGTTCGGCGTACCGTCCGAATTCTTCTTCGAAAGGTCGATCTCGATTTTGCGGACGCGCTGATCCGGATGATCTTTGAGATGGGCTTCGTCATACGTCCGGGCAAAGCAGGGTGCGCCGTCGAGCACATTCGCGAAATAGCTATTGTAGAGATCGTCCGACGTGGCGGCGGCCGAAGGCAATATGCTGACAACCGAGACTATGAGCGGTCTTCCAATCCGAAGCGCCAGATCAGAAAAGGTTGCCATCGGCCCTCCGCAATACCCGCTTCTGTCAAGTCCCGTCTGGTCCCGCCACTGTGATCGGTACCCCGGGCTCCCGTTTTGCTCGGCGGATCGTAAGGTAGGTTTTGACGCTGGCGACGTTGGGTGCCGCGGTCAATTCATCGAGCACGAAGCTCTGGAACCGTTGTAGGTCGCGAGCAATGCACTTCAGTATAAAGTCGCTTTCGCCGGACAGCATGTAGGCCTCACGGACGAGTGGCCAGCCGAGAATTCTGTTTTCGAATGAACGGAGATCGGACTCCGCCTGGTTATGGAGCCTCACCATCGCAAACGCCGTCAGCGCATAACCGAGCCTTACCTCATCGACGAGAGCAGTATAGCTTGCGATAAGTCCGGCTTCTTCCAGCGCGCGTACGCGGCGCAGACAGGGCGGAGCCGATAAACCGATGCGGTTGGCGAGAGCGATATTGGTAATTCGTCCGTCGGCTTGCAGCTCTCGCAAGATCCGCCAGTCCGTTTCGTCGAGTTCAATTGCCATGGAGCCGCGCCACTACAGGGAGATTTGAGTAATATCAGGAATGTAGAAGGGCGCACGAAGTTTCGCTTATTTCTTTAACAAGATCGTCGGCAGCCGCGGCGTAGCCGACACGAGGAGCCCATAAGTTAATCCATCATGGCACGTAGCGACCCGCCTTCAGCTCCATATTCAGGCATGTTCCAGGGGCAAACGGCCTGGATCTTCTCCGATGGCAAGGCGGGCCACGAAGCTCAAGTCCTGGGCGTCGTCGAGGCGCTCGGTCTGCAGGCCGAAATTCAACGTGTCGACATAGCGGGCATCTACAAGTTTATGGCTCCCTGGGGCCCGCTGCCGCCCGAGGCGCCCAATGGCGACAGGCTGCGTCTCGACCCGCCGTGGCCGGCGTTTGCGTTCGCCACGGGCCGCACGACGATACCTTACATCCGCGCCCTGCGCCGGCGCGCCGGCCTCGAGACATATACCGTCATCCTGATGGACCCCCGGACGGGAGCGAATAGCGCCGACCTCATATGGGTCCCCGCGCACGATCGGCGCCGGGGCCCGAACGTCATCTCGACTCTGACGGCCCCGCATCGCTTCTCGCCCGCGCGGCTGCGCGCACTCCACACCAACCCGCCGCCGAGGATCGCCGGGCTGCCGAAGCCCCGCATTGCCTGCCTGATCGGCGGTCCGAACGGCTATTACCGGTATTCGCCGGCCGATGAGGAGCGCTTGGTGGACGCGTTGGCGGGGCTCGCGGCAAGCGGTGCAGGGCTGATGATTACAACCTCCAGGAGAACCCCCGAGCGGCTCGCAGCTCGGATCAAAAACTCGGTGGCGGCCGAGCGCGCCTTTTTCTGGGATGGCGAAGGGCAGAACCCATATCCCGATTTTGTCGCCCACGCGGATATGTTCGTCATCACCGCCGACAGCGTCAGCATGACGTGCGAGGCGGCAGCGACGGGTCGGCCGATCTTTATTTTTTCCCCTTCCGGCGGAAGCGCGAAGTTCAACCGTTTCCACTCTGGCCTCGCGTCCTATGGCGCGACGAGGCCGTTGCCCCCATCTGGTGAACCGCTGCCGTCGTGGACCTATGAACCGTTGCATTCGGCGGATGTCATCGCCGCAGAAATAGCGAAACGCTGGCTCCGGCGTGCCGAAATGCTCCCGGGGCTGGTCAAGGCAAAGACGTAACGAGGGGAGGCGAGAGGTGCAGACGAGATGACGACAGCCTTCTCCTCGAAAGATGTGGTCTCCGGTTCTGCCGATCTCTGCGCTGGCGGAACGCTCGCGCAATCTCTCGACGTTATTCATCCTTCGGAACGGCGCAGGCTGCAGCTCTGGACGGAGTTCGGGCTGATCTACGTCGGAACCCCACTGCTGATGCGGATTGCAGTTTTCGATTACGGCGTGCCGCTGTTTTACGCGCTGCCGCCGGTGCTCATCGCGTTCGTTGCGTTCCTCTATTACGATCGCACCTTCAGCCTGAAAACGGAAGCGAGCCGCGGTGTAACAAGATCGGCCGCACTCTCGATTCTGGGCACATTCATCGTCGGCAGCGCGTTCGTCGGCTCGCTGGTCGCGGTAATGATGCCAGAGCGCTTGTTCGCACTCGCCGCCGAGCGACCCGGCCTCTGGCTGAAGATCATGGTGCTCTATCCTTTCACGTCGGTGCTGGCTCAGGAGTTCGCGTACCGCGTATTCTTCTTCCACCGCTACGGACCGTTGTTTCATTCCCGATGGAGCCTGATCCTCGCCAACGCCCTGGCATTCGGATTTGGCCACATCCTCTTCCGCAACTGGATCGCGGTCGGAGGAACTTTCGTCATCGGATTGCTCTTGGCGTGGCGATACGAGCGCACCCGATCGTTCGCGGCGGTCTATATGGAGCACGTCCTCTGGGGATGGCTGGTCTTCACCATCGGTCTCGGCGTCTATTTCTTTACCGGCGTCAAAAATCCCGCCTGGTGACGGTCAAGGCGGAGCCTGATTTTGCTCTGTGCCCTGCGCCGTTTGCGACAGCTAGATGAGGCATTCCGGCCCGCCCCAAAAGCCGCGCCGCGGCACGTCGCACATGGGCGCAATGATGCAATTGAGGAAGTCGCGACAATCGGGTAGGAAGGCCCCCAATCCCTAAACCTTACTCCCAACGAGGCGCCGCGTATGGCTGCACATCAGTACGTCTATCACATGCACAAGCTGTCCAAGGCCTACCCGGGCGGCAAGCAGGTGCTGAAGGACATTTCGCTGTCGTTTCTGCCAGGCGCCAAGATCGGCGTCGTCGGCCTCAACGGCGCAGGTAAATCGACGCTCCTCAAAATCATGGCCGGACGCATCGACGACTTCACGGGCGAAGCCTGGGCCGCCGACGGCATCAAGGTCGGCTATCTTCCGCAGGAGCCGGAACTCGATCCCGATAAGGATGTGCTCGGCAATGCCATGGAGGGCGTTGCGGAGAAGAAGGCCATTCTCGACCGTTACAACGAAATCGCGGCCAACTATTCGGAAGAGACCGCCGATGAGATGACGGCGCTCCAGGATCAGATCGACGCGCAGAACCTGTGGGATCTGGACGCGCAGGTCGAGCAGGCGCTCGATGCCTTGCGCTCGCCGCCGGGCGACGCTGACGTGACGAAGCTTTCGGGCGGTGAGAAGCGTCGCGTGGCGCTGACGAGACTTCTGCTGTCGAAGCCCGACATTCTTCTCCTCGACGAGCCGACCAACCATCTCGACGCCGAGAGCGTCGCTTGGCTCGAACGCTATCTGAAAGAGTACACGGGCTGCGTCATCCTCGTGACCCACGACCGCTACTTCCTCGATAACATCACTGAGTGGACGCTCGAACTCGACCGCGGGCAGGGCGTGCCGTGGAAGGGCAACTACTCCGGCTGGCTCGAACAGAAGGCCAAGCGCGAGGCGGTCGAGAAGGCGCAGGAGGAAGGCAAGCAGAAGGCTCTGTCCCGCGAACTCGAATGGATCAGATCGTCGCCGAAAGCACGCCAGGCCAAGTCGAAGGCGCGTATCACCGCCTACGAGAAGCTGGCCGATGAAGCCGGCCGCGAGGAAAACGGACGCGCATCCATCCAGATCGCGACCGGACCGCGCCTCGGTGGCATCGTCATCGAAGCAGAGGGCCTAAGCAAAGCATTCGGCGACCGGCTTCTGATCGACGATCTCTCGTTCAAGCTGCCGCCAGGCGGCATCGTCGGCGTCATCGGTCCGAACGGCGCCGGTAAGACGACCCTGTTCAAGATGCTCACCGGCGTCGAACAGCCGGACAAGGGTTCGATCCGTCTCGGCGATACCGTGAAGATCGCCTACGTCGATCAGTCCCGCGCACATTTGGACGACAAGAAGACGGTCTGGGAAGAGATCTCAGGCGGCCTCGATCAAATGCTGCTCGGCGGTAAAAAGGAAGTTCCGAGCCGCGCCTATTGCGGCTGGTTCAACTTCAAGGGAGCCGACCAGCAGAAGAAGGTCGGCATGCTGTCCGGCGGCGAACGCAACCGCGTGCATCTCGCCAAGCTTCTGAAGGAGGGCGGCAACTTGCTGCTGCTCGACGAGCCGACGAACGACCTCGACACGGAGACGCTCGGCGCGCTGGAAGCAGCTCTTGAAGATTTTCCCGGTTGCGCCGTGGTCATCTCGCACGATCGCTTCTTCCTAGATCGTCTCGCGACGCACATCCTCGCATTCGAGGGCGACAGCCACGTCGAATGGTTCGAAGGCAACTTCGCCGACTACGAAGAAGACAAGAAGCGCCGTCTCGGTGATCAGGCCGTGGAGCCGCACCGGATCAAGTTCAAGCGCTTCGAACGGTGACGCCATCCGAGGCCAGCTGACAGACGGACACGCACATCCAGTCCGAGAGCGTGTCCGTCCAGGCTGGCCTCAATACATCTGAACCGGCAATACGCCGCCGGGGCCGATCATCAGGCCCCAGATTTCATCGGCGCCGACCTCGACCGGATCGTCGGGTGCAGGGCCGCTGGCGCCACCTTTGAGCTTGTAAGGGTATTTGCCGGGCGCAACGTCGAGCGTTGGCCCGTCCGGCCCCTTGCTGCCTGCGCCGGCTGGAACCTTGATCGTCTTCCCGGCGATGGTGATGACGGCTTCGGTCTCGAGGAAGTTGCCAATCAGAAGCTTCGTCTGCCCCGGCTTCGCCAGCAACCCGGATTTCTTCGCCTTATCGTCCTCGCGGACACTGAGGGCGACCGTAGTCTCGCCATTGGCGCGCCCGAGCTTCAGAACGGCGGGGCCCTCAGCCGTCGCGTAGTGAACCTCCGCAGCGTCGTCCTTGATGACCGACTTTGACGGATCTTCTTTCCAGTCGCGCTTGCCGAGCTCTCGACGATAGAAGGTGAGCACCGAGGTGAGCTTCGCCGGAACGTTGGCATTAGCGCCGTGACGAAACATCGACTGCTCGCTACCGCTTAGCGAATGCTCTTTCGGCACCGGAAGGCCTCCGGCATCTTCGGCTTCAAGCTCCTTTTCCGGCTCATTCACCGGCGCGCTCGCAGCATCACTGCTCGCTGCAGCTTCCTCCGTCGCCTCCGGTTTCTCGAGTGCCGACCCGCTGGCACTGACGTTGACCGCGCCGCCCATCTTCATCAGAGTGAGCGAAACGTCCTGCTCGCCCTTCTGGAATGCCAGCACCACCATGTTCGCCTGGTTGATTACGGACTTCTCTTCCTTCCAGCCCAGCATCTTCATCTGGCTCCTGTAGAAGGCTGCGAGTTGCTTGACGCTTGATGACGAATTGAATTCAAGTTTGCCGCTAGCGCCGTCGAAGTCGACGTCGGCCGCTGTCGACGGAACCGGAATGGGCGCTGTGTTGCCGTCGAGAACGGTCAATGTTTCCGCGGGCGCGTCAGAAACTCTGTCGGCCGTGTCGGGGGCAGTGGGCTTTGCGCCCGACATCGCGTCAGCGACCGACTGCTGCGCCTGTTTGATGATGCTTGCCGCCAGATCATCCATGGCATCGCCGACCTTGTCCTGAGGTTTGGCTGCCGGTGCCGGCGGAGGTTCAGACGCCTTCGCCGCTTCCTTCTTCTCGGCCGGGTGCAGGACTTCAGGGGGAACGGCCTCGATCTTCACGGTCGTCTTGCCGTCATCCGCGCTCTGCAGCACGAGGATCAGAGGTTTGCCGGTATCGCGAACGTAGTAGGCATAGAGGCCCTTCTCGGTCTTCTCGTCAGCGTAGGCCGACTTGGCGTTGTCCTTCACCGACCATGGCGACCAGCCGCGCGCGATCAGCTCCGTGCGGAGAAAATCCGATGTTGCCGCGAGGTTGCCGGCCGTCACGCACGAGAGGAACGGACGGTCGCCGTCGAATTTGATGTCCGTCGCATCCTTGGGGAACGGCAAGTCGTTCGCAATGGCTACCAGGGTATAGGTGACACTCGTCGCGTTATTCTGTGCCGGCGCGACGGTGATGAACACGGAAAGGCCAATCGCGCCTTTCTTCAAGTTCGCGATTGCCATGGTGGGGCTCTTCATCGGCTCGCCGAAGGCTGGCGCATACGGTTGCCAACCCGCTGCCGTGAGCGCTGCGAGGGTACCGTCGGCCGCCTCGGTGACAGCGCCTGGCGCCGTGAAAATCGTGGACGACGGACTTGCGAAGATGTCCTTCGTGCCAGGGACGCGTGGGAGCTTGCTCGTATCGAGAGCTTCGTCCGCCGCAGCTACCCCAATGCCAACGACGAGTGCGAACACCGATAAGACACACGAAATAAGGGCAAGGAAGCCAGTGCTGCGCATGACGTTTCCATTCTCCGACGCGGCTGATGCGGTTGAGGTCGGAGGACCTGCATATGCGAGCGGCGAGCCGATTGCGAGAGAACCGGCCGGCAAATTCCGTTGAACACGGAGAATTCACAGCAAAAAGCCGCGCTTCGGTTAAAAGCGCGGCTTCCAAAATAAGATTCTGTGAACTGATCAGCCGTTGCTGTTGTCGATGATCGGAAGTTTCTTCGCATCTTCCGAGCTGAGCGACAGCTTCACGCCATCGGATACGCTTGTGATCTTGTCGCCGGAAATGGCGAAGACCTTCGCGTTGATGCCGGCTGCAACGCCGTCGGTAACGAGAATTTCCTGAACCTTGCCGGCATCGTCGGATTTGACGCCGTTGACCTCGCCGATCTTCGCGCCGTCGGCGCCATAGACCGCGGCTCCGATTTTCAAGTCGCTGGCCGAGACGGCTGATGCTCCTGATGCGGGCGCTTCAGCACCCTCAGCTGCAGCTGGAGCTTCCTGGTGTTCGGCCGGCGCAGCAGCTTCGGCCGGAGCTTCAGGGGCCGATGCCCCGCCGTCCTGCGCGGGCTCTGCGCTGGGCGCAGCCTGTTCCGACCCATTCCCCGCGGCCGGGAGGGTATCCGTGCCGCCCTCAGCGGCAGGCGCCGCTTGATCGCTCTCAGCGGCTGGCGGCTGTTGATCTTGCGCCGACACCGGTGACATCGACATCGCTGTGCCGAGGCCCACCGCAAGCGCCATCCCGAACACAAAACGCAACTTCAGAGAATTCATTGCCCGTCTCCAATCCCCACTCACGACAGAACGCGCACAGCTCTTATAGAACGTGCGCGTCGACATTTCCCGTCCCCGTTCGACAAGGACCATGAGTACGGCCCTTTGTCAAAATTCTCGGCGCCGGCCGATGGAAGTGTGATTTGCAAGCTATTCCGTGACCACTACCGGCAATTGCACACGCACATCAGGCGAAAACCGCCCGATGGCAGATGTTACCGGCTCAGAGCCAATACAAGGGCGCGCGGATTATTTCCGTTCTCGGTGATGTAATTCTGGAAAAGATCGTCAAGGAACGACGTCATCCAGAAGCCGACCACCTGCGCATCGCGAACCTTGTAGCCTGACCCCGATTTCATCACGAGCCAGCGGATGTCGTAGCTTTCGCCAGTCATCAACGTGATGCGGCTATCGACATTCGTGCCGCCGGCGTCACCAGGGCCCTGACCCGTCACGACAGCGCTTCTGACCATGTACTTCGGGCCTTCTTTGGCCGCGTACTTGGCGATGAAATTGATCATGCCGTTGTAATACGTCGGACGCTCGTCCTTCGGCAGCGTCCGGGCATGAGGACCGAGGGCCGTCAAGCCGATGCCGGGCACATCCATGTGCTGGCGCAGGACGTTGGCAAACTGTGCGACCCCGCCGGACTTCTGCGCGACGATCAACTCGTTCTGCACGCGCTGCATGTAGACAGCCGGAGATTCAGCCCACGCTCCCCCGGCAGAAATGGCGGCAAAGCAAGCGACCAAAATGGCAAGGCAACCAGCGGAGCGGATCCGTGAAAATGCCCACAACATGTCAAACCCTCGCATAGTCGTCCCCTGAAAAAACCGGAAGTGGCAGGTTGCTCAACCAGACTCTGCCGTCCTCACTGCTTCGAAACAAGCCTCACGTCGCGTTAGAGAGGCAACAATCACGTCAAAACGATGCCGGATGGCTACGCTGCCACAGCATTTTCTCGGCCCGAGGCCTGCTTACCGGCACCAAAACGGCGCTCGACCGGAGCAGAAGGAAGGCTCAGCAAATTGCAAAGCTCCTCGACTTCTCGCGCCCCGATATGCTCAGCGGCCATCAAAACGATGCTGCGATTTTTGTTTGGATGCACAAGGACCGCTTCCTGCCGCACACCCGAAAGTGACGAACGCACACGCACGGCAACACCCTCGTAGGTTGCCAGCGGCATCCGCCAGAAAGTCTTGGAAAAGGCAGTCCGGTCAATCACCTTGACCTCGCCATCGCGGATATCGACCTCCCGGTCCGAAAGCAAAGCGAAGAGAATGTTGCGCAACGGCCAAACGATGAGGCCGACCCAGAAGACGAGAGCAAGCGCCAGCTCTATCGCAACCAAGGGCTGTGCAATCATCGCGCTTCGGACTTCCGGAGAAGCTATCGCGTAGGCCGCGAAGCCCACCTGCGGGCCGACGATCAGCGCGGCCAGAATGATCATCAAGACGAGGCCCGGAACTCGGGAAAGCTTCGAGTTGGTCTGGCGAAGTACGATCGGCAACCTGAAGGGGCTGCTCGAAACCTCAATGACTTCAAAATCCTGACGCCGCATTCCGAACTCGATCCCCGCAGACCTAACGGCGCACATTATTGCGAATATAGCTAAAAGGCCGTTAACCCCCGCGTATCGGCGTTCAATTAACGAAATTGACCTCGGGGCTACTTGACACATAAAGATATCTTTATATGTTGTGGTGCATGCACCGATCGCCCGAAATGCGAACCGCTGACCTCGTTGCCGCGCTCAAAGCAGCGGCCGAGCCGACGCGTCTGCGGATTTTACTCCTGCTCGCGGGCGGCGAACTCAACGTCAAGGATCTGACTCTCATCCTCGGCCAAAGCCAGCCGCGGATCAGCCGCCATCTGAAGCTCCTGTGCGAAGCTGGCCTGATCGAGCGCTTCCGCGACGGCAGCTGGGTCTATTTTCATATTTCCGATCGCCAGCCTGGCGGCCGCTTGGCGCTGCGCCTCGTCTCGGACGTCGATCCGGCGGAGGCTTCGGTCCGGCGAGATCGTGAGCGCGCGGAAGCCCTGAAACGCGAGCGCGAAGCCACCGCTCAGGCGTTTTTCGAACAGCACGCCGCCGATTGGGATCGGATCAGAACCTTGCACGTCGCCGAAAACGACGTCGAAGCGGCCATGCGCCGAGCGATAGGCGAGGGGCCATTCGGCCTCTTCGTCGATCTTGGAACCGGGACCGGCCGCACGCTCGAACTTTTCGCAGACCGGTTCACGCGCGGTCTTGGCCTCGACGTCAACCAGGCGATGCTCAACTACGCGCAGGCCAATCTGAAGTCCAAGGGATGCCTCAACGCGCAGGTGCGGCACGGCGATATCTATTCGCTCTCGCTCGCTGACCGGCAGGCCGACGTCGTAGTCATGCATCAGGTGCTGCACTTTTTATCCGATCCGGCACTCGCCATTCGCGAAGCCGCACGCGTGCTCGCTCCCGGCGGCAAGCTGCTGATCATCGACTTCGCCCCGCATGATCTCGAGTTCTTGAGATCCCGCGAAGCGCACGAGCGGCTTGGCTTCCCGAACGAACAGGTCACCGGCTGGCTCAAGGATGCCGGCCTCGTTCCGAAGTCGACCGAGGATCTGAAACCTAAGGACGGCGACAGCGAAGAAATCCTGACCGTTACGATCTGGCTGGCGGAACGTCCCGCGGCGCAGGCATCGGTCGCAAGAATAGGCGCACCTGCAGAAGAAGTGCGCGAGGGGGCAGGTTGATGGCACAAACCAATGAACGCAAAAGCAAGCTGCTGGGATCGGGCGACATCCTCGTCAGCTTCGAATTTTTCCCGCCGAAGACCGAAAAAATGGAAGAGACGCTGTGGTCTTCGATCACGCGCCTCGCGCCGCTCGGCCCCGAATTCGTCTCAGTGACGTATGGCGCAGGCGGATCGACGCGCGAGCGCACGCACGCGACGGTCACCCGCCTCATCAAAGAGACGCCCTTGAAGCCCGCCGCGCATCTCACCTGCGTCGACGCCACGAAGGAAGAGGTCAACGCCGTAGCCAAGACCTATTGGGAGGAGGGCGTTCGCCACATCGTCGCCCTGCGCGGAGATCCGGCACAAGGAACCGGCGCGAAGTACGAGCCCTATCCGGGCGGCTACAAAAACGCAGCCGACCTCGTCGCGGGATTGAAGGCCATCGCGGATTTTGAAATTTCGGTTGCGGGCTATCCCGAGACGCATCCCGAAAGCCCGTCGATCGAGGCGGATATCGAAAATCTGAAAGCCAAGGTCGATGCCGGCGCCGATCGCATCATCACGCAGTTCGGCTTTGATAACACGCACTTCCTGCGCTTCATCGAGCGCGCCCGTGCTGCAGGCATCTGGGTCCCGATCTCTCCAGGCATCGTGCCGATCCATAACTTCAAGCAGGTCGCGGGCTTCGCGAAGCGCGCGGGCGCGAGCGTGCCGTCCTGGCTCGCTCGCCGTTTCGAAGGGCTGGAAGACGACAGCGCCACCTCCCATCTCGTGGGAGCGGCCGTCGCGACCGAGCAAGTGATGGACCTCGTCGACGAGGGCATCAAGAAATTCCACTTCTACACGTTGAACCGCGCCGATCTCGTCTACGCAATTTGCCATCTGCTGGGCTTGCGCTCTGTCAGGGCGGCGAACGCGGACGCGGCGTGAAATTTCAGGAAAGTCGAGGCGTGATATGAGACGCAAACCAAGTTGGGCCGCGCTTGAAAAGGCCGCAAGCGAACGCATCCTGATCATCGACGGTGCGATGGGCACGATGATCCAGCGATACAAGCTCGGCGAAGAACATTATCGCGGCGAGCGCTTTGCTGATCATTCGAAGGACATCAAGGGCAACAACGATCTGCTCGTGCTGACGCAGCCGGAGATCATCCAGGAGATCCACGGTAAGTATCTGCAAGCCGGCGCCGACATCATCGAGACCAACACGTTCAATGCGCAGCGCATTTCCATGGCCGACTACCACATGGAAGAGCTGTCGTATGAAATGAACGTCGAGGCGGCGAAGCTTGCTCGTCGCGCGGCTGACGAATGGACGAAAAAGACGCCGGAGAAGCCGCGCTTCGTCGCGGGCGCCGTCGGGCCGACCAATCGCACGGCGTCGATTTCACCTGACGTCAACAATCCGGGCTATCGCAACGTCAGCTTCGATGAGTTGCGCGAAGCCTACAAGGAGCAGGTGAGGGGACTGATCGACGGCGGTTCCGACATCATTCTGATCGAGACGATCTTCGACACTTTGAACGCCAAGGCCGCGGGCTTCGCGACCTTGGAAGTCTTCGAGGAAAAAGATCTCGAGCTGCCGATCATGATTTCCGGAACGATCACGGATCGTTCGGGCCGGACTCTGTCTGGGCAAACGGCCGAAGCCTTCTGGTACTCGATGCGGCACCTGAAGCCGTTTTCGATCGGGCTCAACTGCGCGCTCGGAGCCGAGTTGATGCGGCCGTACATCGCCGAGCTCTCGCATGTCGCTGACGTGCGTATCTCGGCTTACCCGAATGCCGGCCTGCCGAACGCAATGGGCGAGTATGACGAAGGCCCCGACGAGATGGCCTGCAAGGTCGAGCCTTGGCTTGCCGATGGTTTGATAAACGTCATCGGCGGCTGCTGCGGCTCGACGCCCGACCACATCGCGCACATAGCAAGCCACGCGAAATCCTATAAGCCGCGTGCGCTCCCGAAGCACGAGCCGCGCCTACGCCTCTCCGGTCTCGAACCGTTCGTTCATGGGTGAACAGAGCACAATGACCACAGCCAACGCAGCACAGTCCTTCATCAACGTCGGTGAACGCACGAACGTTACGGGTTCAGCCAAGTTCCGGAAGCTGATCGAGCAGAACGACTATTCGGGAGCTCTCACCGTCGCACGCCAGCAGGTGGAAGCCGGCGCCCAGATAATCGACGTCAACATGGACGAAGGCTTGCTCGATTCCGAGCAGGCGATGTCGACGTTCCTCAATCTGATCGCGTCTGAACCCGACATCAGCCGCGTTCCGATCATGATCGACAGTTCCAAATGGAGCGTCATCGAAGCGGGCCTCAAGTGCGTGCAGGGCAAGGCTATCGTCAATTCGATATCGATGAAGGAAGGCGAAGGCGCATTCCTCGAGCATGCACGCAAGGTGTTGCGCTACGGCGCGGCCGTCGTCGTCATGGCATTCGATGAGGAGGGCCAAGCCGACACGATAGAGCGCAAGGTTTCGATCTGCGAGCGCGCCTATAAACTCCTGACGGAGAAAGTCGGCTTTCCGCCGGAAGACATCATCTTCGATCCGAACATATTCGCCGTCGCGACCGGCATCGAAGAGCACAACAGCTACGGCATCGCCTTCATCGAAGCCGCGCGTCAGATCAAGGAGAAGATGCCGCTCGTCCATATCTCGGGCGGCGTTTCCAACCTGTCGTTCGCCTTCCGTGGCAACGAGCCGGTGCGCCAGGCGATGCACTCGGTGTTCCTCTACCACGCCATTCAGGCTGGCATGGATATGGGCATCGTCAACGCCGGTCAGCTCGCGCTCTATGACGACATTCCGGCGGAGCTGCGCGAACTCTGCGAGGACGTGATCCTCAATCGCCGAGCTGACGCAACCGATCGCTTGCTCGAAGCCGCGCCGAAATTCAAAGGCGACGGCGGCGGCGCGAAGGCGAAGGAAAAAGATCTCACATGGCGCGAGGCGCCCGTCGAAGCGCGGCTAACCCATGCGCTCGTTCACGGCATCACCGACTTCATCGAGGTCGACACGGAAGAGGCGCGCGCCAAGGCGGAAAAGCCGCTGCACGTCATCGAAGGCCCGCTGATGGCCGGCATGAACGTCGTCGGCGATCTCTTCGGCGCCGGCAAGATGTTCCTGCCGCAGGTCGTGAAATCGGCGCGCGTCATGAAGCAGGCTGTTGCTTACCTGCAGCCCTACCTCGAAGCCGAGAAGAAAGCCTCGGGCCTCGACCAGAAGCCTGCCGCGGGCAAAATCCTGATGGCGACGGTCAAGGGTGACGTCCACGACATCGGTAAGAACATCGTCGGCGTTGTGCTCCAGTGCAACAACTACGAAGTCATCGATCTCGGCGTCATGGTGCCCGCCGCGAAAATCCTCGAGACGGCGAAGAAGGAAAAGGTCGACATGATCGGCCTGTCCGGTCTCATCACGCCGTCGCTCGACGAGATGTGCTTCGTAGCAGGTGAGATGGAGCGCGAAGGCTTCTCGATGCCGCTGTTGATTGGCGGCGCGACGACCAGCAAAGTGCACACGGCCGTCAAGATCAATCCGAACTACAACCGTGGGCAGGCCGTCTACGTTCTCGACGCCAGCCGTGCCGTTGGCGTGGTCTCGAAGCTGCTGTCGGATACCGATAAAACGCCTTACGTTCAGGACATCCAAGCCGAGTACACCAAGGTTCGCGAGTCCCATCTCGCCAACGAAGCGCGCAAACAGCGCATCACTCTCAAGGCTGCTCGCGACAACAAGTTCAAGATCGATTGGCAGGCGTTTAAGCCGGTAAAGCCGAGCTTCCTCGGCACGCGCACCTTCGCGAATTTCAACCTCGCGGCGCTCGTTCCCTATATCGATTGGACGCCGTTCTTCCAGACATGGGAACTCGCGGGCCGCTACCCGCAAATCTTGACCGACAATAAAGTCGGCGCAGAAGCGAAGAAGCTCTTTGACGACGCCCAAGCGCTGCTGAAGCGCATGGTTGCCGAAAAATGGGTAACGGCATCTGGCATTGTCGGCTTCTGGCCGGCGAACAGCATCGGCGACGATATTGCGCTCTATGCGGACGAAACGCGCGCCGCAGGGATGGCGACGCTGCATACCCTTCGTCAGCAGATCGCCCGCGATCCGACGCGCAACCGCGCTCACGTGGCGCTTTCCGATTTCATCGCACCGAAGGAAACGGGGATCGCCGATTACATAGGCGCTTTCGCCGTGACTTCGGGCCTTGGCGAAGAAGAAGCCATCGAGCGTCACATCAAAAAGACCGACGACTACAACCGCATCATCGCGAAGGCGCTGTGCGATCGTTTGGCGGAGGCGTTTGCCGAAGCCATGCATGAAAAGGTTCGCAAGGAGCTGTGGGGCCATGCGAAATCCGAAAAACTTTCGGCCGAGGATTTGATCCTCGAGAAGTACCAAGGCATCCGCCCGGCGCCGGGCTATCCGGCCCAGCCCGACCATACGGAGAAGGCGACCATCTGGAAGCTGATGGACGTTGAAAAGACCACCGGCATCACGTTGACCGAGAGCTACGCGATGTGGCCCGGTTCATCCGTTTCGGGGCTTTATTTCGCAAATCCCGAAAGCCACTATTTCGGTGTTGGCAAGGTGGAGCGGGATCAGGTCGAGGATTACGCGGCTCGCAAGGGATGGACTGTCGAAGAAGCGGAGCGTTGGCTCGCCCCCGTTTTGAACTACGAACGGTCCGCCAGAGCCGCGGCCGCCTGAGGGCTCGTCTGGCCAAAAAAATCGGCGCGGTCCGCTTTTCGGTCCCGCGCCGTATGGTCGTTTGGCTCGCGCCAGACATCCCAGAAATAGTCCCCCGTCTCGTTGGCTCCTTGGAGCATCGTGCGTGGGATTACTGTTTCAGGCATTTCCTCCAGACGGTCGCTCTCAATGGGTCCCGAGCACGACCAGTTCCACGAAATCCAAACGACAATCATACCGCAAGAGAGTTAATTCGCCCTGCAGAGCCTTGCCACTGGCCCCCCCTTGTGAAGGCCTTGGAATTCGTCTCGCTTTCTTCGAAGCGTCCGCCGGAAGCTATGCAACAGCCGACATCGCTGACAAGCAAAAAGCATTTTGCGTCGCAGAAGCGGCGTCACCGTTGAATCGAATAATCTCCGCGCATCGCCGACGGCTGAAACCATAAGCAAAGACCGCAGCTCTCGTGGCGATGGGGCGCTCTCTTCAAAAAGCCCTGCAAATGCGCGGTTGTCGCGATGAGCATGAGGATGGATCGCATCCCGTCATAACTGCGGAATGGTTGAGATGCGCCGCACAATAACGATCCAAAATTAATTGCTTGCATTCACCACGACGTTAGTGGCGTACGCCGGCAAGGAGGCTCAGAGGTATCAACGGCTCGTTAGCGGTCCAGGCAACTCAGCCGCGCTGCGTTCGCCGCCTCAACCAATCGTTAGCCGTTTTCGAAAAAGAATTTCTCCGGCGCCGTCGGCAACGAGCCCGTCGATTATCCCGATGCGAGCGAAGCCATGCCGTTCGTAGAAGGCCTGCGCGCCGGCATTGAAATCGGAAGCGACGACCCAGAGATTGCGGGCGCCGCTCGCCTCGGAGCCGCGCTCGAACCACAATAGCGCTGAGCGCCCGACGCCCTGGCGATGGAACGCCGGCAGGATTCCGAGAAACTGCAGATAGGATCCCCGGAGCCAATTGCTCCGGATGACAATTGCACCCGCGAGCACGCCATCGACGATGATCTGGAAACGCTGTGCACCCGGCTCCTCGCCCGCAAGGAACGCGGCGAGCGTCTCGCCCGTGTACTCGTAGCGCGCCCACGGATCGATTTGCGCCAGCGCCGCTCCGAGGCTTTGCGCCGCCTCGGCCGTCATCGGCTCGAACGTCACCGCGCGAGGGGAGACCGGCAGTGTGTCGGCTCCCGTCATCTCAGTTATCGGTCGCCAGGGGGTTCTGCAAAGTGCTTTTGGCTGTCTTTGATTTGGACGGGGACGAAGCGGCGGCGGTCGCCCCGTTCTTGTCGGAGGCGTTCTTGGCCGTCGAATTCAGCGGATGCTGCAGAGCGCCGAGGAAGTCGTAGCGATTGGTGTCGCCGGGCTTGCGATCGTAGCATTCGGACGTGATCACTGGTTTGCCCATTGTCATCAATTCGCTGACCGTCACGAATTTATAGCCCTTGGCCTTCAGCTTCGGAATAGCGATCGCGAGCGCTTCGGCAGTGTGCCAGCCCCGCCCGTTCGCGTGATTGACGATGATCGAGCCGGGCTTCGCTTCGTTCACCATCGCTTGCGCAATCCGGGCAGCGGATTCATGCGGATCGGGATCGCCCGTGGCGACGTCCCATTGGATCGCAAGCATGCCCGCATCGTTGACGGCTTTCATCGACGCATCATTGCAGGCCCCATAGGGAAAGCGAAAAAGCGTCGGTTGCACTGGAATGCGGCTCATCGAGTCCGGCGATGACGACGCAACGCATTGTTGCGCACCGAAGCGGCTGCGTGCGTCTTCATATGCCTTTTGCGGAGCGAGCACCTGCTGGTTCACGGCAGCGGGTTGCAACAGGCGAAGGTTCGCATGCGTTTCGGTGTGATTGCCGATTTCGAACAATGGATCGGCCATCAGCTGTGCGGTGCGCTGCTGATGTGAAACCATCCACTTTCCGCCCGCAAAGAACGTTGCCTTGACGCCCTGCTGCCGCAAATAGTCGAAAATTCGCCCGTCGTAACCGGCGATTTCTCCACGTTGCTCGCAAAGGTCGAACGTCAGCGCAATCGCTTTCTCGCCGGGCGGAAGGTTGACGCGACGGATCGCGCCGCGGAGCGCATCGGCAACGGGAGAGGCAGGCGTAAAGCCCTTGATTTTGATCTGAGCATCGAAAGATCGATTGCCCTTTGTGATCGTCTCTTCGCCCTGAACGGCTGCGAGTGCAGACGGCGAAAAACACGCCTCGAGCAATGTCTTGTCGCCTGCCCATGCAGCCGTCGCCGTCAAGGAGACGACGGCCACGGAACCAAGAATGCGAAACCAGGTCATGCGCTCGGTCAAATCATTTGCCCTTGAATACTGGCTTGCGCTTTTCAAGAAATGCCCGGCGGCCTTCGGCATAGTCTTCGCTTTCGAAACAGGCAGCGACGGCGGCATCGAGGCGGTCCATATCGGGATTCTCGGGATGACGTGAGATTTCGTCGATCACCTGCTTCGCGGCCGCAACGGACAAAGGCGCGTTCGCGGCAATTTCCAGCGCCAGCGCCCTGACGGTCGCCTCGAGTTCGGCCGTCGTCACGAGTTGCGAAACGAGGCCCATCGCCTCTGCATCGGCGGAGCGGAAACGGCGTCCAGTGAATAAGAGTTCCTTGGCGCGCGCCGCCGGGATAGCGGCAAGGATCGGCCGCACCCAGCGTGCATTGTAGCCAATCCCAAGCTTGGCCGCCGGAATGGCGAACTGGCTCGCATCGTCCGCAATCCGCATATCGCAGCAGAGAGCAAGGCCAAGTCCGCCGCCGAGACAAAATCCATGGATCATGGCAATCGTCGGCTTGGCGCAGTCGATGAGGGCGTTGAAGGCGTTGTCGTTCAACGTGTCGTAGATCTGGGCGGCATTCCCGGTCCTGGAACTTTCGAATTCGGAAATATCGGCGCCGGCCGAAAAGGCCCTGTCGCCCGCGCCGCGCAAAATGACGACCCGGACGTCTGGATCGGCAACGGCTTCCGCGACTGCACCTGGAATAGCCTCCCACATGGCGGCCGTGAGCGCGTTCATCCGTGCCGGATTGTCGGCCGTGATCCAGCCAATGCCCCCGTCCTTGACATATCGCAGCGTCGGGTTGGCGACTTCCGCGGCCTGAGCCATGCGTCTTGATCCTTCTATTCCGGTATTCCGGCGGCCATCTAAGGCGCAATAAAACGGCCCGCAAACCGGGGCCAGGGCGGCAGATGCACGCGGCGGCGAGAAAGTGTATATGTTAATCGCCCGATCGATTGACCGGGGTTTACGCTGGCGTTAATTCGCCTGTTGCTAATTTGGACCGGTTCGCGTGTGCATACGCGGGTCTCCAGGCCCTCATTCCGTGTTAGAGGCAAGACGTGTCGAACACAAAGACAGCGACGTCAAAGGTCCAAATCGTCGACCCGATCTGGGCGCAGATCCGCGCCGAGGCCGAAGCCGCGATGAAGACCGAGCCGGCGCTCGGCAGCTTCATCTTCGCGACCGTTCTCAGCCACCAGATGCTGGAAGACGCTGTCTGCCATCGGCTCGCCCAGCGGTTGAACCACACCGACGTGGATGCAGGGTTGATCTCGCAAACATTCCAAAGCGTGATAGCCGAGCATCCGGGCATCGGCGCAATTTTCCGTGCCGATCTTCAGGCGGTCTACGATCGCGATCCGGCATGCACGCGCTATCTCGACCCGCTGTTGTACTTCAAGGGCTTCCATGCCCTCGTCACATATCGCTTCGCGCATGCGCTGTGGAAGAGCCGCCGCTACGATTTTGCGCTCTATCTGCAAAGCCAGTCGTCGCGAATGTTCGCGGTCGACATTCATCCGGCCGCACAGTTCGGCAAGGGCATCATGCTCGATCACGCAACGGGTTTCGTCGTTGGCGAGACAGCCGTCGTCGGCGACAACTGCTCGTTCCTGCACGCGGTGACACTTGGCGGCAGCGGCAAAGAGATTGGTGACCGCCACCCGAAGATCGGCGATAATGTGCTGGTCGGAGCGGGGGCAAAGATCCTTGGTAATATCAAAGTCGGGCGTTGCTCGCGCGTGGCTGCCGGATCGGTGGTTCTCGCCGAAGTGCCGCCCAACGTAACCGTCGCCGGAGTGCCCGCGAAAATCGTCGGCAGCGCAGGTTGCGCCGAACCCGCCCGCTCAATGGAGCAGGGTTGGGTTGATGATTTCGGCGGCCTCTGAAATTCGTTCAGGAGAAAGACATTGAAGAAAGAAGAACTCGCACGCCTGCAGTCGTATCTGCGCAAAACGTTCGGCGCCACCAGCCTCGAAATCAAGCCGCAGCCGAAGAAAGACGACATGGCAGAAGTCTTCATCAATGGCGAGTTCGTCGCGACGCTTTATCGTGAAGTCGAAGAGGGCGAGACGTCCTATCAATTTCAGATGGCGATCCTCGATATGGACCTCGAAGGCGTCTAGAGCCCGATCAGAATGCCCCTTTATAAATTCGATGGCATAGGCGTGAGCAGGCCGGCAAACGGCGTGTTCTGGGTCGCCCCCAACGCCGTTCTCCTCGGCAAAGTGAAGCTCGAGGAAGACGCGAGCGTTTGGTTCGGCGCAGTGCTCCGCGGCGATAACGAACTGATCACCGTGGGCGCGCGCTCGAACGTGCAGGACGGCTGCGTATTGCATACCGATCCAGGCTTCCCGCTCACCATTGCCGAAGACTGCACCGTCGGTCACATGGCGATGTTGCATGGCTGCACCATCGGCCGCGGCAGCCTCGTCGGCATCGGCAGCATCATTTTGAACGGTGCAGAGATCGGCGAGGAATGCGTGATCGGCGCCGGTGCGCTGATACCCGAAGGCAAAATAATCCCCCCCCGCTCAATGGTTTTGGGATCGCCCGGCAAAGTCGTTCGTCAGCTGAGCGACGAAGAAGCTCATCGCTTCGGCGGCGGCGCGCGGCGCTACGTCGAAAAGTGGAAGCACTACGCGGCCGGCCTCACGCCGCAAACCTGAAATTCCGACGTTAAAAGCTCGTTGACCGAGTTTGCAGGAACCGGCCCCCCCCCAAAAAAAAGCGGGCCGGCGTCTCGGGGGAAGACGCGCGGCCCGCAAACAGGTCGGACTCGATCGGGGGGAAAGGCCGGGGGAACGGCCAAAGATCGGTTTTATGCCCGGCCTGCGAAGTTCTTTCTCCACTATAGTCCAATCAGCGATACCCCGGCGTCGTCTCGATGATGCCCTGGTTAACCGACTGAACACCCGACAGCGCAGAAGGCGTCGCGGCGTCGTTCGGATCGAGCGATACCCAAACCTTCGGATCCATGTACGACTGCCGCATCACGTAGTGATAAGGCGTCTGGTTCCACAGCCGGACGACATCGACCTTGTTGTCGAGGATGAAATCGCCTTGCGTCGTGCGGGCCGTAAGTACGGCGTGCCCTTCGTTCTTTTCGTCGCGAACGACCGTCATAAGAAGCGATGAGGACGGCCAGCCCCGCGCGATGAGACGATGACGCTTAAGAAGCTGGTAATCTTCGCAATCGCCGCGTGTTTTCGGCAGCGTCCAGTATTCGACAACGCCGTAAACTTCGAGGTCGGTCGCAGGCTCAATCTCATGATTGACCGCCCGATTGATCTCGTCGAGCTCGCTCAAGGCCTGAGGTGTTGCCTGGTAACGCGCGTCATCCGGTGAGGTGACGACACATTCCTGAGGCATGCGATCACAGAAAGCCACAAAGCCATATGGCGGTTGGGAACTTCCGTATACCCGCATAAATTCCGGAGCTCGCGTCGCGGGGCTGACCACCGCTACCTGCTGCGCTGCCGCCGGCATTACTGCCGCAAATAGTCCAACTGCCAAGTAAATGGCTACGCTACCGTACTTCATGATACGCCCTCGAACACGGTACGATACAGTACGCGAGACAGCTGCTTTTAGCATGAATGCCCGCCGTGGCATTCGCACTAAAGTTACATCCAAATTGAACTTTAGGATTTTGGCAACTCGGCGGGCGATTTGAGGCATCACACAACCAACGCGTATTGTTCAGGGGAATCTGTCGCGCAACGCCTCAGGCGAAAGCAGCGACAGAAATTGTAAACCAATGCCGTGTCCGTGGTGACGCCGAACGATCGCCCGGGTTTTTCCAGCAATTACGAGGCTTCCGATCGGCGGCCGTGCCGGAGTGCCGATAGAAGCGCCAGATGCTGAAACATCGAGCAATTCAACGTCAATTATGACGCCCTCCTCGACCCTCAACGTCGTCCGTCTTCCGCGAGTTCCTATGCGCTCATGCAGCCGGCCGACCTCATCGGGGAAGTCGTCCTTGTTGACCAGCCACATGATTTGAGCCGCGAGCTTCTCGCGTTTGTGCTCAGTGACTTTAAAAGCAAATGCAAAGCCGTCGGACGTAATTCGCGCGACGACGCCTTCAAGGCCGCCGAGATGCTCGAGGTAGACGACGACGCGCTCACCAATTTCGGGCACGTCCGTCGTTCTGATCGCGGCGCCGCCGACCGAGATGTCCTTGAGCTGGCATGTGTATTCGGTGCGGTCAGGGCGCATAAAGCGGCCGGAAAGCGAAAGCGGAACCCTGCGATGCTTGCGCAAGTCTCCCGCCTTTAGCGCATCAGTCTGCTGCAGGACTTCCCGGATGATGCTCGAATGCACGGACATAGCCGACCCTTGGGACTGAACGGGGTGGGTTCATTGGGCGCTATCCGCGGTGTCAACACATGAACGCTGCCCAGAACGACTATGCCGAAGACCTCCTTAATGAAGTTCTAATCAGCGCATCAAAATCGATAGGCTCGGGGTAAGGTTATGTCCGTCCTAAAGATTATCCGTCTTCGCCGAAGTGCTGAGGCCGCCCTCATAGACGCGGAATTGCCGCCGCGCCGATCGCACGATCCGGGCCTCGCGAATGGTTGGGCAGAACGGTGACTGGCGATTGGCGGTTTCGATCTCGCGGCGTGTCGCGCCGTCGGGCCGGATGAGTTGATGCCGGACAAGCGAACGATGCGGAAGAGGGACCCTGCCGAGCCATTCCGGCCTGTCGATCGGCACGACCGAACCGAGGTAGCGTTCCACGACATCGCGCGTGTGAAGCAAAGGCAAGATCATGACTTCGAAAGCGGCCGAGTGACTGCGTCCGTCATGGGCTGAGATCTCGAATATGCCGACCGCGGCCTCCGATGTGATGAGCGATATTTGCCCTTCCAATGTGGCTGCGTCTTCCTCGTTGAAGAGCCCGAGAAGACTTTGTCCGCGCAATTCCATACCGAAGGCTTCGCCGATCCGTGTGCCGGCGAGGCGGAACCGCAGCGTCGCATAATCGACGCGCTCGAGAATGAACGTGTCGGGGAGATAGTGGGCAATGCTCGAGGGGTCGATTTCGAAACGCTTCGGCGCCAGCCGATCTCCTCGGAGGTCGTTCCAATAGGTAAACAGCGATTGGCTGACAGCTTCTTTCATGCGAACGGGCACCTGCAACAATTGCATCTTGGCCGGACGCGGCAAAAGCCGATCCGTACCATTTCGGCGCACGACGCTAACGCGGCGGCCCGATGGACCGTTGGGGAGCATCCTTCGTGCCATCCGGAGATCTTCCGCTGGAGGGCGCGGGTTCCCGGTGTTGCCCGGCTCGAACCGAACGGCTAACAACGGCCGTCCGGCAGCGAGATGCCGTATCGCATCAAAGTGGGACGGCCAGTGAACCGAGAACCAATCTTCAACGTCCCCGGCACGGTCCTCGCGATCATTGCCGTTTTGATCGCCGTCCACGCCGCGATGTCGTTTCTGACACCTGACCAGTCCATGTGGTGGCTGCTCGCACTCGCTTTCATTCCCGCGCGCTATTCGGGATTGGCAGGCGAGCTGCCGGGCGGCGACGTGTCGTCAGTCACGTCGTGGATTACGCACATGCTGGTTCACGCCGACATCACCCACCTCATGTTCAATTCGGCTTGGATGCTCGCGTTCGGATCCGTCTTGTGCGCGCGCCTCGGCGGTGGTCGCTTTTTAGCGTTCTCGATAGCAGGCGGAATGTGCGGCGCACTTCTGTTTCTATTCCTCAATCCTGAACTGCTGGCGCCCGTCATCGGTGCAAGCGGCGCCATTTCCGCGATGATGGGCGGCGTCATGCGGTTTCTCTTTCCCGCGATCGATAGGGGCGAAGGCTATTTGCTTCGCGAACAGCCGTCTGCAATTCCGGCACTAACGTTAAGAGGCGCATTAAGAGACAAACGCATTATCCTGGTATCGGCCGCATTTCTTGCGATCAATTTGCTGGCGATCATCGGCTTCGGTAAATTCGGCGAAGAGGGTGATATCGCGTGGGAAGCGCACGTCGGCGGATATCTATTTGGTTTGTTCGCTCTCGGTGTTTTCGATCGTGCAGCGCAAAATGATCCGCCGCCTTCACCGGATTTCGATTGAAGCCTTGCATTCATTCCGGATTTGCCCCAGCTTTTAGTCAGTTCGCCGTAAGAGCGGATATCAGTTAGGGTGAAAACGCAGCGTTGTGCCGGCTGAAGACCAGGCAAGCTTGCGAATCCTGTGGAGCGCGCAAGCGCAAAGCTCTGCCTTCCGTCACGCATGACGTTCGGAACGGAGGCTGAACCAGTGATCATTGGACAAATACTGAAGTCGAAAGAGCGCGGTGTCATGACTGCGCGTCCGGATGACTCGATCCAGGAAATTGCTTTGCGGCTCGCTAGCCGCAAGATCGGCGCCATCCTCATTCTCGGCGACACCGAAAACGTCGTCGGCATTATTTCAGAGCGAGACATCATACGATTGGTGGCGGAGCACGGAGCGGCAGCGCTCACGATGCTGGCCAAAGAAGGAATGACTCGCGATGTCGTTTGCTGCACGCGTGAGTGCACGCTCGACGAGATCATGGAAACGATGACGAAGGGACGCTTCCGCCATATTCCCGTCGTCGAAAACGGCGCGCTCGTCGGCATCATTTCAATCGGAGACGTCGTCAAGCACCACACGGCCGAGGTGGAACTTGAAGTGACCGCGATGCGCGGCTACTTGGCGACCGGCTGATCGTTGGCGATCGAGCCACCAGTTTGCAGGCGCGCGCGATTTGGTGCGCGCCTCGGATCGCATATTTCAATTTCCCGAACCATATCGTCCAGCTGACGCTCGACAGCTTGGCTGCCGCGCTCGATGGCTTCTTCCGCACGATGAAAATCGAAGAGGCCGACATCCTGAAGCCGCGGTGAAATCATGGCGTCGGGCGGATCACCGGCAAGCCGTGAACGTGCGATGCGATCCTGTACGATATTGAGAGCATCGACCATCACCGTCGAGATGCCGGGCGCGCCATCGCGCTTTCCGAGAATTTGACGTTGCAGAAGAGCGCGCACGCCGCGTTTGTCCTGCGGCTCTTTCTCCTGAGCCATGTGCAACGCCTCTTCGCCTTCCGCAAAAAGCGCCTCCGGTGTCGAGATGACACTGCCGCGGCCAAGAATATCGAAGTTCAAATTGACGGCGATAACGTAGCGCGCGCCGAGAGCGCGGCAGACCGAGACGGGGATGGGGTTCACGAGTGCGCCGTCGAACAGCCAGCGGCCATGGACTTTCACCGGTTTGAAAACGCCCGGCAGCGCATAGGATGCGCGGACGGCATCGACCAATCGCCCGCGCGACAGCCAATGCTCGTGCCCGGTGCCGATTTCGGTCGCGACTGCCGTGAAACGCGTTCCAAGATCTTCGATGTTGCGGTCGCCGAGATGTTGCTCGAGGCGTTCGCATAAACGTTGGCCGCTGATCAGGCCGGTGCCGGCGAAGTTCAAGTCGAGGTAGCCGAATATGCGCTTCGGCGTGAGTTCGCGCGCCCAGCGCTCTAGGTTGTCGAGATGGCCCGCCGCGTGGCAACCGCCGACGACCGCTCCGATTGACGTGCCTGCGATGATATCGGGCTTGATGCCGGCCCGTTCCAAAGCCCTGAGAACGCCGATGTGCGCCCATCCGCGAGCGGCACCTCCGCCCAGCGCCAATCCAATCCTAACACCCGCCGAACGATCCATGTTGGCACTCCCTGCCAGCGGGCGACGGCTCTACCAGCCGAGCAGCGCTCGCAAACCTTATGCTAGCGCTGCGGCATTAAGGCCCCGCTACCAATAGGTAATCAAGGTGTGAACAAGGGGAGAGAGAACAACTAGCGGAAACGCCAGGAGACTGTTGGCCCTCATGTTCAATCAGGCCAGCACATCCTCTCAGACAATCGTCGTCTCAGGCAGGCGTCGTCGGCGTCGGAAGATCCGCAAACTCGAGGACGGGCGTTCCGTTGCCGGTCGCCTGCACAACTCGGCGATAGAAGCAGGAACGAGCGCCCGTATGGCAGGCGACCCCGTCGCCCTGAACCTCAGCGGCAATCCAGATGACGTCCTGGTCGCAGTCGGTACGCAGTTCGACGACCTTGAGAAGGTTGCCGCTCTCATCGCCCTTCTTCCAAAGCTTGGCCCGCGACCGGCTCCAGAAATGCGCAAACCCGCTGGCGATCGTTTCCGCCAGGGCTTTCTCGTTCATATAGGCGAACATGAGCACATTGCCGGACGCGGGATCCGTCACGATCGCGGGTATCAAGCCGTCCGGTCCGAATACGGGCCGGAAGGAAAGGGTGGTCTCGTCGGTTTCGCCGTCCGCCATCTGCAACTCTGTCTAGGTTGGGGCCATCATTGGAGCCGCTATAATATCGGGTCCGCCGCCGCGCAGGCCAATTATGGCGGTTGGAAAGGCCCAATCGTGCTGGGATCGTTGGGGTATCGTTCCGCGTCGGAATGCCGGCAGATCTCGTATTCACGGCCGGCAGGCCTTATATACGGCGACTGATATATTTAGACGAGAGGCGGGACACCGCCCGCGATCCAAAAGACCATAAGACGTAAAAGAGACCTATGGCCAACCTCGATGAGATCTACAACACACGCATTCTCGAGCTGGCGGGAGCGATCTCGCGAACAGGAAGGCTAGCTCATCCCCATGGCACCGCGACGGGTCATTCGAAGCTCTGCGGATCGACCGTGACCGTCGATCTCGAGCTGGAGAATGGCCGGGTCAGCGATTTCGGCCAGTCGGTCAAGGCCTGCCTTCTCGGTCAGGCTTCGGCATCGGTTATGGCCCGCGAGATCGTCGGCTCGACGCCGGAGGAGCTCCGCACCGTGGGCAACGCGATGCGCGCCATGCTGAAGGAAGGGGGACCGCCCCCCGGCGGGCGTTGGGCGGACCTTGCGGTCCTCGAGCCTGTCCGCAACTACAAAGCGCGCCAAGCTTCGACGTTGCTTGTATTCGACGCCGTCGAGAGAGCTCTTGATGACGCGCTACATCGGACGGAGGCCGGGCTGCAGGCTGCGCGCTAACCTTTACTGCAATTTTTTGCGACTAAGGCTGCCGCGAAATCATTCAGCCAATCGACGAGCACGATACGGCATGCTGTATGTCCAAAAGACACGACCGGCAGGACGCATCCGCGCCGACAGCCTCAGCAATGCCATCTTTTTCAAGCGGTTACATCCGGCAAACTGAGTGTGGAAGTCGACCCGTCTGCGGAGTATGCCAGTCACGAGTCGAACCGAGTCGAAGAGAATTTCGGGCAGGCCGAAGCGGCGTCGGGTGCGCCCGCAAGCCGTGGCCCTGACCAGAAACGGAGTTTCAGATGGCAGCGCAGGACAACGATAGCGGCGCGCGCGCGGACAGTGCGGCCTCATCGACCAGCGCGCTCAAATGGGCCGTGATCGCAATTCTCGGTTTCCTCGCGCTCTATGGCTGGCATGGCAAGACGTCGGCCGAGGGCGAACTTACGGCGATGCAGGGTGAAGTGACCTCGCTCCGCAAGGCGGTTGACGATGCCGCGCAGGTAAGAAAATCATCGCAAGACGAGATCGATCGCCTGAAGGCCGCTGAGACCGACGCGCTGCGTCAGGTCGACGAGGGCAAGGCCGACGTCTCGACGGCGATGGCGAAGGTGTCGGAACTCGACAACAAGGCGAATGCCTTGACCAAGGAAACCGACGAACTGAAAGCCAAACTCGCAGCCGCCGACGAGGACGCGAAGGCGAAACTCTCGGCAGCCGGAGACGAAACCAATAAGGTCAAGGCTCTGCTCGATATCGCGAACAAGGCGAAGGCCGATGCCGAAGCAGCTCTGGACACCATTCGTGCCGAAAACGACAGCCTGAAATCGCAGCTGAGTGCGGTCCAGAAGGAGCTGGACGCGGCGAAAGCGGCGTCCCAGCCGGCACCGGCCCCTGCAGCTCCGGCTCCTGCGGCACCGGCAACCCCGACGCCCTGATAACTGCTACCTGATATCTGCGACGGGTTTGCTCTTGCGTCCGCCCTGGGACTTGGCGTCTGCTCACCCTATGAGTTCCACGTTCGCCAAAGCGCTGCTCAAGGCCCCTGTCTACGTCTACCGCTACACCTTCAAGAGCATGGCGGGCGGCCAGTGCCGCCATTGGCCGACGTGTTCTGAATACGCACTTCAGGCCATCGAACTGAATGGGGCTTGGCGGGGGTTCTGGCTGACCCTCTCTCGCTTCGTGAGATGCGGACCTGGCGGAACGCACGGCGTCGACATGGTGCCCGATATTCGCGCCGTTAAACACACCTTCCAGCCCTGGCGTTACGGCCGCTGGCGCTAAGCCGGTGCTGCAATTGGGCTGACTTGACTCGTGGCCCGCCACGCCCCATTAGCGCATTCGAAATCGACTTACGCCGCGTTCGTTTGCGGCGAGTGAGCAAAGGAGGCCGCGATGAGTGAAGTCACGATTACGTTCCCCGATGGCAAGCAGCGCCAAGTCGCTTCGGGAACCACCGGCCTCGAAATCGCGAAGTCGATCTCGCCGTCGCTCGCCAAGCGTACCGTTGCCATGCAGCTCGACGGCGCATTGGCCGACCTCGCCGATCCGATCACCAAGGACGCGTCGATCAACTTCGTATCGCGCACCGATCCGGCAGCTTTGGAGCTGATCCGGCACGACGCCGCGCACGTTCTCGCCGAAGCAGTGCAATCGATCTGGCCCGGAACTCAGGTCACCATCGGCCCCGTGATCGACAACGGCTTCTATTACGACTTCGCCAAGCAGCAGCCGTTCGAGCCCGAAGACATTCCGAAGATCGAGAAGCGCATGGGCGAGATCATCGCCAAGAACGCGCCGTTCACAAAGGAAGTCTGGACGCGCAACAAGGCGAAGGAATTCTTCAAGGACAAGGGCGAGTACTTCAAGGTCGAACTCGTCGATGCCATTCCTGAGGATCAGGACCTCAAGATCTACAAGCAGGGCGAATGGCTCGACCTCTGCCGCGGCCCGCACATGACCTCGACCGGTCAGGTCGGCAAGGCTTTCAAGCTGATGAAGTTTGCCGGCGCGTATTGGCGCGGCGATTCAACGAAGCCGCAGCTCCAGCGCATCTACGGCACCGCATTCGCGACCGAAGACGAGCTCAAAGCCTACCTGCATCAGCTTGAAGAAGCCGAGAAGCGCGACCATCGCAAGCTCGGCCGCGAGATGGATCTTTTCCATTTCCAGGAAGAAGCGCCGGGCTCCGTTTTCTGGCACGCCAAGGGCTGGACGCTCTTCCAGACGCTGATTGCCTTCATGCGCCGTCAGCAGCAGCGCGCGGGCTATCAGGAAGTGAACTCTCCCGACATGATGGAGAAGCATTTCTGGGAGCTTTCCGGCCACTGGGAAAACTACGGCGAGAACATGTTCACGACCGTCCTGCCGGACGAGCGCGTGTTCTGCTGCAAGCCGATGAACTGCCCAGGCCACGTTCAGATCTATAAGAACGGCCTGAAGAGCTACCGCGATCTTCCATACCGGATCGCAGAGTTCGGTAAGGTGCATCGCTATGAGCCGTCGGGCGCCCTGCACGGCATGCTCCGCGTGCGCCATTTCACTCAGGACGACGCCCACATCTTCGTCACCGAAAATCAGATCATGGAGGAATGCCTCAAGATCAATGATCTGCTGCTCGGCATCTACAAAGACTTTGGCTTCGACGACATCGTCATCAAGCTGTCGCTGCGCCCTGAGAAGCGCGTCGGCTCGGACGCGTTGTGGGACAAGGCCGAAAAGGCTTTGTCGGACGTGCTCGACGAAGTGAAGCGTCGCTCGAACGGACGCATCAAGACCGAGGTTCAGCCGGGCGAGGGCGCATTCTACGGACCGAAGCTCGAATATGTGCTGCGTGATGCCATCGGCCGAGACTGGCAGTGCGGCACGACGCAGGTGGACTTCAACCTCGCGGGCCGCCTCGGCGCGTTCTACATCGACGATCACTCCGAGAAGAAGACGCCGGTGATGATACACCGCGCCATTTTCGGCTCGCTCGAGCGCTTCACCGGAATCCTGATCGAGAACTTCGCTGGCCACTTCCCGCTGTGGCTCGCGCCGTTGCAGATCGTCGTCGCGCCGATCGTCTCAGACGCGAACGACTATGCGGCGGAAGTCGCCGAGAAAGCGAAGGCGCTAGGGCTACGGGTCGAGACGGATCTTCGTAACGAGAAGATCAACCTCAAGGTCCGCGAGCATTCGCTGGCGAAAGTGCCGGTCATCATCGTCGTCGGAAAACGCGAGGCCGAGGAAAAGAAGGTCTCGATCCGCCGCCTGGGTTCCCAGGATCAGTCCGTGCTCAGCCTCGATGAGGCGTTAACCGCGCTGTCCGCCGAGGCCGTGCCGCCGGACCTCAGATAACCGGCGCCGCGACCAGCAGATGTGATCTGCAGCCTGAATATCGGCATATCGGCGGCCTCACATCGCCGATATTTCTTTTGGGCCAGCCGCGTGCAACCAACGCGTCGGGCTCCGCGTTTGCACCATGAACCTGCAACGAACGGAGTTTTGACGATGGCCACATCGACCCAGTACGGAACGAACTCAATCGACGACATTAAAGGCAAAGCCAAGCAGACGTTCGACGAAGCTTCCGACCGCGCCCAGGAGATGGCAGGTCAGGCTCGCCAGCAGGTTGGCGAAGTTGCCGGCAATGTGAAGGGCGCGATCGATAGATCAGTAAAGGATCAGCCGATCGCAACATTGGCTATGGCAGCCGCAGTCGGCTTCGTCATCGGCGCTCTTTGGAAGTCGTAATCACGCGCTCGCGAGTAATGCAGCGTTAGTCAACGTTCCGCTCGTGAGAACATATTAGGCCGCCGAATGGCTCCATCGGGCAACTGTCCGTCTGGGGTTCTCGGCGGCCTTCGTGCGTTGGATCGCGATCAAAACGAACTCTGAGCGAACTATTGTTTCGGAATTGTCGCCGGTAGATTTGCGGTCTTGCGAGCGGAGGCCGCTTTCTTGAGTTCGCCACTATAAAGATCGATCGACGCTGCTCCGACCTCCTGAATGAATGCCCGAACCAAGCGGCCCGAGATCGTCCCCTTGAGCCACTGGATCAGGGAGTTCGATAGCTTCTCGCGCAACTCGTACGTAGCGGCGGTCGCAGGATTGAACATCCGCGCAAGACGCCATACCGACCACGCGCGGCCCGCAACATCGTAGATTCCGCGCCATCGATAGACCTGCGCGAACTGCGCGACCGTCAGGCGGTTGCCAAGCGGAATGGTTCCCTCGAACACCGGCCTGAGACGTGCGCTCACCTGTTCGATGAGCGTCAACGCTTCTGGAACGGTGAATCGCAACATCGGGTCCTTGCGGTCCGGATGATAGGTCTTGGCGACGATCTCCACCGTCTCGAGACCGGTATTCAGCAGATCGTTCCACGATCCGATGGTTCGGGTATTTGCGTCGCTCGCAAATGTATCGACGGACCTCTGTGCAGCCGCACGCATCGGATCGCCATCGGAGGAACTGCGCGGCGGGATGATCTCGGCGACCGGCTCATCCGTGCCGGCCTTAGGTGGGGGCCCGAGAGTTCGCCGCTGGAAGACGAACGCAATCAGCGTGCAGCAGAGCGTCGCTATAGCCCAATAGATCAGGTAGCCATGCTGCCAGAGCCACAGGCTGCCGAGCGGGATAAGCGCCAGCGTCGGGAACAGCAGTCCAAGGAAAACGATCAACAGCCGTAGTGGTGATAGGGCGTCGCTCATCCGGCGCTCCGTCGCGGTTCAACCTCGGAAAACGCAACCGATCGACCCGAAGTTCCTATTCAGGTCCGGAGGCAACGTCCGAAGCTCATTTCCAGCGACGGTTCGACCACATCCACTGTTCTGGGAATTCTCTCACCCAGGCTTCGAATTGACGGGTCATCTCGGCCGTCGCCCACTTCACGTCCTCGCCCTGGTTGGCCGTTCGCGGTACGCGAAGTTCTTTGAGCTCGATCTCGAAACGGCTGTCCCGGCCGATGCGCCGGCATCGAGCCATCCAAATACGAGCGCCTACCCGGCGCGCGATCATCGCCGGGATGCTGACAGTGCGGGCGTCTCTTCCGAAGAACGGGACCGGAAGTCCGGTATGATCATAGAGATCGCAAACGACGCCGAGACGGCCGCCGTTGCGAACGTAATCCATGATGACCCGCGCGGTTTTCTGGCTTTCGCCGTGATCGCCCTCGACTTTGCCTCGGCCGAAAAGACCGCCTGGATAAAGATCGCGGCGCTGATAACGGACATATTGGTCGATGTAGGGATTGTTGACGGTGCGATAGACGCACGCGGGATTGGCGCCCGAGATCGTCAACGGCCAGATGGCAAGCTCCCAGTTCCCCATGTGAAGCGACGCGCCGACAATCGGCCCGAGCTTGCTCGAATATCGGTTGAAGACCTCAGGGTTCTTGATGGTGAGCCGCGACGGCTCGGCGATGATCTGATCGATGCGCATCGTCTCGGCCATGACGCGCCCGAGGTTTTCCCAATGGGCGAGCGCAATGGCTTCGCGTTCCTTTTCCGACTTCTCCGGAAAAGCGATCCTCAGATTGTCGAGCGCTCGATTGTGGCGCTTCGGGTTGATCCTGGGCGCCAGACGGCGCCAGCACCAGGCCGAAAAATGCGTCGCAGCGTCGAGAGGCACCGAGCGGACCACCCCGGCAACACCCCGAAGCAGCCAATACTCCAGCCTGAACTGCAAATCGCGCAGCCGTGAAACTTCTGGCGTGGACAGTGCCCGACCCTCGTATTGCCGTTGACCGAGGGTCATGCTCCGCCGACGAGGGGCCCGTCAAGCGTCCATCGCCCTATTTCCCCCGGTCAGAGCCGCGGGCGAGGCCATCAAGTCGGGAGTCGAAGCGGACGGTCTGAAACCTTCCCGCATGATCCGAACCCGCAAGGCGGGGCTGGAAGCAAGTGCAAAGAGGCCAAACCCGCGGGCGAGGCCGACGCCCGGCAGGTTGCTCAGGAGCGACCGGTTCAGAATGTCGACTGCGAAAACCCGCGTCGCAATGTCTCTGCGTCGCGCGCCTTCATAACGAGCGAGCGTAGCGTCGCCGCCGACATCCGATCCATTACGTTTCGCCTCGCTGGCTATCTCGGCAATGGTAGCCGCATCCCGGAAGCTGAGATTGAGACCCTGCGCGCCGATTGGCGGAATGACATGGGCAGCTTCACCGGCGAGCACAACCCTGTTTTTGCCGAGCGAGCGCGCGGTTTGTCCCGTCAGCCGAAAGGCCTGCCGCGGGGAGAACTCCGAAAGCGCGCCCAAATGTCCTTTGAGTTCTGCATTGAGCGCACGGGCAAAATCCACATCATCAAGCGCAAGCAATCTCGCGGCCTCTTCGGGAGTATCGACCCAAACGAGGTGGGACAGCCCGGATTGGCCGGGAACAACGGTCAACGGCCCGGCGCGCCGATGCAACTCGGTCGATATGCCCCGATGCGGACGCTGGTGCCGGAAGGTCGCGACGATTGCCGACTGCGGATACGACCAGGTCGAAACCTCGATGCCGGCGAACCGCCGCGCCGAAGATGCCCTGCCGTCCGCCGCCACGACGAGCCGCGCCCGGATCTCGTTCCCGTCGCTGTCCGAGACCACAACATGATCGGCTGCCGAGGCGAAGCCCGTCACGCCTGCGCAGATAACGCGGTTCACGCGCCCAGCGCTCGCGTCCTCGAGAGCCTGGGTGAGGAGGACATTCGGGACATTGTAGCCAAAGGCGTCGAGTTCGATTTCCTTTGCCTGGAAATGCACCTCCGGCGCGCTCAGCAAGCCGCCGCTCGCATCCGCAATGCTGATTCCGGAAATGGGCGCGGAGACATCGGCGAGCGCCGGCCAGACCCCGACAGCTTTCAGAAGATCGATGGAACCGCCGAAGAGCGCCGATGTGCGCCCGTCGGCAATACTGGAGCGCGGGCCGAGTACGGCGGTGCTAAGTCCCGACACCGCACAGGACAATCCTGTAATGAGCCCGGCAGGGCCGGCGCCCACGACAGCAATGTCAAAAATGTCTTCTCGGCTCATGCCTTAGCCCCTGAAAGTGTGATCATTGAAACACAGAAATGCTCCAAAGGGCAGCCGTTGCAGGCGTGCAACGCTGTTTGGGGCCGGACTGTCACGCATCTGTTAAATTGGCGTGGTTAGCAGACACGTAAGTTGCTCACGGAGAAAAACTTCTCAGGGGCTACGGCGAAAAATCGCCCGACGCGAAGGGGATTGCGCGTCGTCAAATTTGGGGTCTGTAAACAGAGGGGCACCGATGAAGTCGGTATTCAAATTGTCTAGTAGCCGTATGGCGTTAGTGGCGGCCTTCGGGTTGGCCATTGGATTTACACCGGCTCAAGCAGCCGATCTCGGCGGCGATTGCTGCGCCGATCTCGAAGAACGCGTTGCCGAACTTGAAGCCACGTCGGCCCGCAAAGGTAACCGCAAGGTTTCGCTGACCATTACAGGTTGGGTGAACGAAGCGGTTTTCGCTTGGGATGATGGCAGCGAGCGCAACGCCTACGTCGGCACGAACACACTGGAACAGTCCCGCGTCAAGTTCAACGGCGAAGCTCAGATCGCTCCAGGCTTCTCTGCTGGTTACACCCTTGAAATTGGTGCTCAAGGCAATCCACTGAACGGTTTCAACCAGAATTCTCCCTCTTCTTCCAACAGCAACGCTCTCACCGTTCGTAAGAGCAACTGGTGGCTGAAGAGTAAGGATTATGGCAAGCTCACGGTCGGCCAAGAAGGTACCGCACTCTATCACTTGCTTGACGATGCCGACGGCGTCAACACACGCAACTTCTCGGACGCGCAGGCTCCGGCCGTCTACCAGGGTGGCTTTTTTCTCCGTCATAACGGCGCGCAGGTCGGCGGTGGCAATGGTGTCACCTGGGGCAACATCCTCGCTGGCGTTGACAATGGTACCGTTGGTCAGGACGGACGTCGTAACATCGTCCGTTACGACTCGCCGACGATCGCTGGCTTCGTAGTGACCGCAAGCTGGGGAGAAGACGACCTTTGGGGCGTGGCGCTGACCTACACCGGCCAGTGGGGCGACTTCAAAGTCCTTGGCAAGGCCGGCTACGGGAAGAACTCGGACGAGAATATATCGGCGTGCTCGAAAGGCCTCTCGGCTCAAAATTGCGAACTTTTCGGCACGGCAGCAACGATCCAGCACGTTCCCACGGGCTTGTTCGTTTATGGCGGATTTGCGCAGAACACCGATAACCGCATTCGCGAGAGCGATCCCGGCGCTGATGCGACCAGCACGCTCTGGTATATCCAGGGTGGTATCGAGCAGAAGTGGATGCCGATCGGCAAGACGACCATCTTCGGCGAATATCGCAACGATAACGGCGGCAGCAAGCTGAACGTAAACTTCAACGGCGGCAACCTGCAATCGACGGACATCAACTTCGCCGGTGCAGGTATCATCCAAAACATCGAACCTGCAGCCATGGATCTGTATGTCATGTACCGTCATGCTGACGGTTCGATAACCAACACAGCTGACACGCGGCTCAGCCTTGATGCATTCGACATGGTCATCATGGGCGCACTGCTGAGATTCTGATCGCTTATCTCCCGTCTGCGTCAGAGTATTGGGGCTGCCTCCGGGCGGCCCCTTTTTGTTGAGGATTCGCAATCTGAACTTCGTGACCAGCTGCGGGCGCGAACCCCTGGAAACGTGTGTCGTCCTAGCAACATGGCTATGCTACAACAGCGACGATAAGAAACGTCCTCTGTCCAGTTAAGGATGGGCTAATGCCATTGAACTTCTGCTATCTACCGCGCAACACTACGACATGTGCGTGCTTTCGAGGCATTGCGGGGTAGACGTGAGACGATTGATTATGGTGACTGGCATGCTGGTGGCGTTGGCCGCCGCGGCGAGCACCAGTGTATTGTCAATGGAAGAGCAACGCGGGGCGATCCCTGGCGGCATGGCCGTGCCTGATGCCCCGAAGGCTCAAGAGCAAGATCCCGCTACCGCTAATCCTTCCAGAACCGAGGGAACCGAAATCAGAATTCCCGGTCTCGGCAAAATCGGCACATTGCCGAAAATGGACTTCGGGCTCGATCTTCTGTACGGCGCAGCCGAGGACACTAACAAAGCTCCCAACCTTCCCGATTCTCAGAATTCCGATGATCAGAAAGACCTGATGATCCACGGATCGGTGAAACACCGCTTCTAGATGCGAGCGGCCGTCTGGCCTCGCTCTTCCGCGCGATTCTGCCCATCAGCGCTCACTTCTGACATGCCCGTCAGTCAGCTGTCCGTTCCTGGACACCGGGTTTACCCGCTCTTAATCGGCCCCCTCATATACCGTCGATCTCGCCCTCTCTTCTCGGGATCGCCAATTGCGTTACTTGAGCCACTCAACGAACAGGCCGAATGGAGCCGGGCGGCTCATGGAGCAGTTCGCGATTACTTTGGCCTGTATCGCCCTGACGAGCTATTTCGCCTACCACATTCGATATGGACGGCACGGTCTCGAGGCGCGGGCTGGCCTCGTCGAGCGCTCGGCGCTTCTCGATTTCGAGATCAAAGGTCTCGAAAGTGTGCGCACGAAACTCCGCCATGACGTGGCGCTACTGTCTCCCGAAGTCCCGAACGCCGATATCGTGGAAGAGACCGCGCGCGACATGCTCGGCTATGTGCGCGCCGACGACAAAATCATCACCGCCCAATAAGCACCGTAGTTGATTACTACGCCTTGGCATCTCGCAGCTCCAAATGAGTGCTCCCGTGGGATAATCGCCGCTTGAGCACCAGGCCGAGAGTGGCTACGTCAGAGATGCGTTTGGTGCATCGAGGGGAGTCCATGAAATGTCAGACCTGCAGGATTCCGACGTCCTCCTCGAACTCGATATTCCGGAAGAAGTGCCGGAGGCCGAGCAGGCCGTCGAACTTATCAGAGCTTGGGTGGCGGACGGCGCACTCGTGGTAACCCTCAACGGCGAAGCGTTCGGGCCGCGATTGGAAGAATGGGGCAGATTGCTCGCGCAGATCGGGCACCACGTCGCGCGTTCGGCTTCCGCGAACGGAGAATCGGGCGAACAGCGCATGATCGCGGCCGTCCGTAAGGGCTTCGACGAGGCTTTCCCGAAGAACGAATTGGCTGCCTACGGCAAAAGCCGTAAGCGCGTCACCCACTAGCGCTCGACAAGCGGGCTTCCTGGTGCAGCGGGTGTAAAGCGCGCCATGAACAGGGGGCGTGCTCTCCGCTCTGTTGCCGATTTGCGCCAGATATTTGATCTCCACACTTTCGGAACTTGCCCGCGCTTTGGCGGGGGATGACAGGGGTGCCCCTCCTTGCGCCGCGTCCTCTCGGATCGCTAACAATCGGTGCGTGCGCGTTGAGTTGTGGGTGGCAACTCTCTGGGGGTTTCGATGAGAAAAGTTCATATTGGCAAAATCGGTTTCGTCGTCGTTGCGGCGGCGCTTACGTGCGGATGTGCAAACTCGGGTTTTGATCTTTCAACCGCTTCGGTAACGTCTCCGGAGAAGACAGCAGCGAAATCGGACCCTGTCTGCGCCTCGCTTGCCAGTCAGATCACGACGTTGAAGGGTGACGGCACAATCGAGCGACTCGAGAAGGCGGCTGACGGAAAAGGCGACAAGGTTTCTGTGAAGCGCGCAGCTCTCCAGAAGCAGGCCGAGCTCAACAAGGCCTACGGCGAGTATCAGACACGCTGTGGCACGGGCGTTCCCAACCAGGTCGCGTCGCAACAGGCGGCGAAACCGGCCGCAGCAGCAACGACTCCTGCCGCGAACTGACCTGATCCCGAGCATTGACGCGACGATGGCACGCACGCTTTTTCGGCGTGTGGAAAACAGGTGTTTTGGAATTTCTGTTGCTGCATCAGTGCCACAGGAAGGCCACGGGGGATTGCGAAGGCTCCCTGGCTGTGATCTCTGCCACGATAGAAGAGCCTTCCTTGGGAACCTCTTCCTAAATTCAAGCTGAGTGAGACGGATAATGCGGGGTTGTTTAGCGGTTGGTTTTGTAATCGCTCTTGGCTGCGCGCTGCAGGGATGCGGTGGGGCTGCGGGAACGACCGGCGGCGATCCGGGAGCAAGGCCACTTCCTCCGGGCGAATCGTGCGGTTCGATTCGCGGCGAACTCAATCGACTGGATTCTAAAGGCGTTCCCGCTCAAGTCGAACGCGCCAGCGGCGGCGGCAAGCTTACGCCGGCCCAACGCGCGGACGTCGACAAGTACAACGACCTGCTCAACCAGTACCTGGGTGCTCGCTGCCACGTTTGAGCGCCCCGTTTTGATTCCACAGTGACGAACCGGAAACTGCGGTTCAGTTGCCGCCGTTTCGAAGCGGAAAGCCTTCGGAGCTAACATGGACAGTCAAACGCGCGATTTGGTGATCTTCGCAATTATCGGGATCATCGCCGGCTTTCTGGCGTCTCTCGTGGTCGGAGGCGACGGTCTGATCCGATACCTGATCACCGGCATCATTGGCGCCTTCGTCGGCGGTTACCTGTTCAAGGCGCTGGGCATCAATCTCGGTATCGGAAACGCCTTCGTGTCGGAAGTCGTTACCGCCGCGATCGGCGCGATCGTGATCGTGCTGCTCGCTCGCCTCATCGCCTGATAGAACAAGGCGCGATCAACCCCGCGCAGCGGTGCGGCCGCTTGAAGCATATGCTTTCCGCCCAGAGCCGACCCGTGCCATAAGACCGGCGCCATGCCATCTTTCTCAACCCAGCGCCATGTCCGCTTTTCGGCCGAGCAAATGTTTGCTCTCGTCGCCGACATCGAAAAATATCCCGACTTCCTTCCGCTTTGCACCGGCCTGACGATCCTGTCACGCCAGCAAACCGCCGGGGGAGAGGAACTGACCGCCCGGATGAGCATCGGCTACAAATCGATCGCCGAAAGCTTCACGACACGCGTCGTGATCGATAGGCCCGACCGGCGTATCGATGTCAGCTACCTCGACGGTCCCTTCAAGCACCTCGAAAATCGCTGGAAATTTTTGGACAATGCATCGGGCTCGATGGTCGACTTTTTCATCGACTACGAATTTCGCTCGAAACTGCTCGGCGCGCTCATGGGCGCAATGTTCGATCAGGCATTCCGTCGTTTTACCCACGCCTTCGAGGAGCGCGCCTCTCAGGTCTATGGCGCGACGCCCAAGACGGCGGAAACCTGACGGCGAAAACTAGCGGACGCTCTTGTCCGAATTTTTAGCGAGCGCCAAGCCTCTGAGCCGATCCAATCCCTTGGC
Organism: Hyphomicrobium sp.; assembly: GCF_019753045.1. Taxonomy (GTDB): domain Bacteria; phylum Pseudomonadota; class Alphaproteobacteria; order Rhizobiales; family Hyphomicrobiaceae; genus Hyphomicrobium_B. The sequence goes on along the minus strand of NZ_JAIELN010000005.1, from coordinate 45,493 downwards.
ATTGCGAAGTTTGGTGCCTGAGAGATTGGCGCCGCGAACATCCGCATCGGTCAAGTCAGCATCCGTCAAATCGGCTCCCGACAAATCGGCATTCGTCAGATCGGCGCCCGAAAGGTCTGCGCCTCGCAGGATAACGTCGCGCATGATGGCGCCATGGAGCCGCGCAAAACTCAATTGCGCTCGGCCCATATCGGCGCGCGTGAGAGTGGCGCCCGCCAAATTCGCGCTCGTAAAGTCCGTCCGCCAAATGTGTTCGATGAAGCCCGTGGTGTACGTGGGTGCACAATGGGAATCGGTGAGGTCGGCGCCGGCAAGATTCGAGCCCGCGAAGGTTCCAAAAAACCGCGCGCCCCGCATCGACGCGCCCTTGAGGCTCGGTGCCTCGGCCGGAAGTGGGGCGAGAGTTGAGAACGACGATGGGCGCATCAGGCTCGCATTGTCGAGGCGAGCGCCGTCGAGTTTCGCGCCGACGAGAGTGACGCGGTCCAGTATCGCGCCGGAGAGATCCGTTCCCGAAAGGTTTGCACCCGAAAGATCGGCTCCGAACAGATTGGATTGACTGAGGTCCGCCTGCTTGAAGTCGAGGCCCGAAAGATCAAGCCGCGTCAGATCCCGATGATTGAGGGAAGGGTGGCTTCCGGGAGCGGCTCGAAACACCAGGAGAGAGACGTCCCGCGCCGACATATCGGCCGCGGCCGCCGGCCCGAATGCCAGCGCACTTGTAGCCGCCAGGACGAGCGCGCGAATGGCGTCACCAGAGGATGCCCCGAATATTCCCCGCCTCATGCAGCCACCTCTAGAAGCATCCTGAGGGCCGCCCGGAGGCTCGCGAGGCGAACCTCGTCCCTCCCAACCTCGCCGAACATATGGCGTTCGACGAGCGGAGCGTCGAACACGGAAGCGATCCCGATGTAAACCAGCCCGACGGGCTTGTGCGGGCTGCCGCCGCCGGGCCCGGCGATGCCCGTGATGGAAACGGCCAGATCCACGCCCGTCGTCTGGACGACGCCGTCCGCCATGGCATGGGCGACCGCCTCGCTGACGGCGCCGTAGCGCTGGATGAGCCCGCTATCGACCCCGATCATGCTTGACTTCGCATCGTCGGCGTATGTGACGAAGCCACCGAAAAATACGTCCGACGACCCCGCGATGGCCGTAATCGCGCTTGCGACGAGGCCGCCCGTGCAGCTCTCCGCCGTCGCCAGCATTCGCCGCTTGGCCCTGAGAGCGGCAATGAGCCGGCGCGCATCATCGAGTACGTCAGGTGGAAACACGCGGGAAGCCTCGCCATTGCTCCCAAAAGAAGGAGGGGAGCGCTTCAGATGAAGCACTCCCCGACAAAGCTATCCAGAGAGAGAAGAATGTGCAAACGGCTTGGCTGATCAAGCCGCGGCTAAGACCTCAGCATGTGAAAGCAGGCTATCGAGGACGGACCGGCTATCGGAACCCATGGCCCCGACAGTACGCTTCTGGGCATCTTGCCAAATCGGGTAGGCATCCTTCAGGACCGCTTGACCTTTGGGCGTAAGGTGCAAGCCGCGTCCCCGCCGTCCGGCGGGAGGATCCATGATGATATGGCCAAGTGCCAGGAGTCGCTTCAAGTTGCGAGAGAGAGTCGATTTTTCAATGTCGAGTTCGTGACCGATCTCGACGGCCGTGATCCCGTCACGAGAAGCCAGCTGGGCTAGCAACGTATACTGGCTCGCGGTGATGCCGAGTGGGCGCAAGGCATCGTCGTAAACCCTCGTGACGATCCGCGAAAGCTGACGCACACGGGTCGCTAAGCACATCTCCGATTGCGCCTCAGCGATTGTGCTGATGGCGTCGTCGACAGGCTTGCGTTCTAGATTTTGGGGCATGATGTTCATATCGGCTCCCGTATGAGCACTTTCGTGGGTCGTGGCAATACAACCACTTAACCATTTGATGCCGCGATTCTGCCTTGAGGGTCAACGAAGAAAGCCGTTGCAAGGCAGCATCAAGTTCGTTGGCGAGACGAATTGATGGAGGCATGCAACCCGGTAATCACGGTTTGGCCGAAACGTGTTCATCCCGGGCGGCCTGATAGATTTCGACGGCTGCTCCGGCGTTCAGTGCCGCGATGCCAAGGCCAACGATGAGATCCGGCCAGCGGGAGGCCGTTCCTGCAGTCAAAAGTCCGGCGAACACAATTGCGATGTTCGCGGCCACATCGTTACGCGCCGACAGAAACGCTGCTTTGGTCAAGCTGCCGCCTCCCGCTCGAAACGGCGCGAGAAGCCACGCACAGAAGGCATTGACGGCAAGCGCACCCAACCCGGTGAGGCTGAGCGGGACCGCATCCGGAACGCGCACGTCTGCAAAGTTCTGCCAAGCCGTCCAGAGCGTCGCAAGACCCGGAACGAGAATAATCACTGCAAGGAGCATCCCGAGCTTGGCTCGGCGAGCAGCGCTGAAACCCAAGCCGGCGAGGATAAGCAGATTGATCGCGCCATCCTCGAGGAAGTCGACGCTGTCGGCAAAGAGCGAGACGGATCCGATCGCGACAGCCACGGCAAACTCGATCCCGAAATATCCGAGATTGAGCGCCGCAACGTTCCTGACCGTCGTGCGCAGACGAGCATTCGTTGCGATGTCGTCGGCAGCAGGATTGGGTGCCTCGCTCATTTGGCCTCGTCAGCCGGAACAAAGACCATCGCCGATGCCATTGCGGCAATGCCTTCGCGGCGCCCGACGAAACCCATGCTTTCCATCGTCGTTGCTTTGATGCCGACGCGGTTCGGCGGAAGACCTAAGACTTCGCCGATCAAGCTCTGCATCGCCGGACGGTGCGGTCCGATGCGCGGAGCTTCGGCAAGCACGGTAACGTCGACGTTGCCGATGCGGCCGCCGGTCTCGCGAACGCGGCGAACGGCGTCCTCGAGAAACAACCGCGACGCCGCGCCCTTCCATTTCGGATCGGACGGCGGGAAGTGCTGACCGATATCGCCATCTCCGATCGCTCCAAGCAGAGCATCAGTCAGCGCGTGCAGCACCACGTCGGCGTCGGAGTGTCCCTCGAGTTTGTGAGTGTGCGGAATTTTCACGCCGCCGAGCCAAACGTGGTCGCCTTCTGAGAAGCGGTGAACGTCGAAGCCCGTGCCGGTACGCGGTTCGAGCGCGCTGGTCATCTGCCGGTCTGCCAATTCGATATCCTCTGCCGTTGTAATTTTGATATTGCCGGTTGAATCTTCGACGATGGCCACCTCGAGACCGGCCCATTCGGCGATCGCGGCATCGTCGGTGAACGTGTCCAAGTTCTTCTTCGCTGCCTCACGGTGGGCGGCGATGATAGGCGCGAATTGAAAACCTTGGGGCGTCTGCGCGCGCCATAGTCCAGCGCGGGCGACAGTCTCCGTTACAACGCCTTTCGCGGAAGTCCGCTTCAGAGTGTCGGTGACCGGCAGCGCTGCCAAGGCCGCGGGCCGCTCGCGAAGCGCTGCAATGACGTTGGATATTGTTTTTGACGATACGAACGGCCTCGCGGCGTCGTGGATCAAGACGACGTCGGGAGCAGCGTCAGCCAAAGCCTCGAGACCGCGTAAAACGGAGGCTTGCCGGCTGGCGCCGCCAATGGCGGCGGGTGAGAGCTTTCCGAAGCCAAATCCCGCCGTGGCGCGCTCGTACAACTCGCCATCGTCAGCATGGATGACGACCTTGACCTCGGTGATCTCCGGATGCCGCGCGAAGGCGTCGATCGCGCGGGTGAGGACAGTTCTACCTCCGATGGCTGCATACTGCTTCGGACCGGCGCCCTGGCCCGAAGCTGCGCGCGTCCCCCGACCGGCCGCGACGATCAAAGCGGCAATGCGCAAGATACGATCTCCCTGGAAATGCTCTATGGTTGAAAACCCAGGCCTTCCGTGCCCGCTGCCGCAAGCTTTCGCAACACCCTGTTGCCCGCTGGACTGGCCGCCGTGAAACCGAAACTGCCGATTTCATGGTCGCCAGATGCTCAGCCGCGTCAAATCGGCAATTCCGAAACGTCTTGTTCACCCTTGCGAAATCGATTTTCGGCGCATAGGCTGCCCAAACTCGCGGCACATCTACAATCTGCTCATGGATTAGGCAGGACGGTGGGAGCTGATTTCGACCAAATGCTGGAAGACATCGTAAACGGCGCACCGCCCGCAGTCCTGGCCCCCATGTCGGGGGTGAGTGACCTGCCCTTCCGCCGCCTTGCCCATCGCCTTGGAGCGAGCCTCGTCGTTTCCGAGATGGTCGCGAGCGAGGAACTGGTGAAATCGCGTTTTGATGTCCTGCGCCGCGTCGAGGGACGGGATCTAACGCCGTTCGTCGTACAACTCGCCGGCCGCGAAGAGCGGTGGATGGCCGAGGGAGCCCGTATCGCCGAAGCGAAGGGCGCGAACATCATCGACATCAATATGGGTTGCCCGGCCAAAGAGGTGACGGGCAAGCTCTCGGGCTCCGCGCTCATGCGCAATCTCGACCACGCCCAGGCGTTGATCAAAGCGGTCATCAATGCCGTGAAGGTTCCCGTGACGCTGAAGATGCGCCTCGGCTGGGACGACCAGTCCCGCAACGCCCCTGAACTCGCTAGGCGTGCTGAGGCGGAAGGCATCAAGTTGATCACGGTGCACGGCCGCACGAGGTGTCAGTTCTTCACAGGGACTGCCGATTGGACGGCGGTGCGCCCCGTCGTTGAAGCGACCTCGCTTCCCGTCCTGGTCAACGGAGACATCCTTTCGCCCGTCCACGCCGCAGAGGCGCTGCAAGCTTCCGGGGCGAGAGGAGTGATGGTCGGACGCGGAGCCTACGGCGCACCTTGGATGCCGGGTCGGATCGCAAACTTCTTGGCGACCGGCCGCGATGCGGGCAATCCGGCGCTCGACGATCAGCGCGATATCGCCATCGAACATGTCGAAGCGATGCTCGGCCACTACGGCAGGGACCTCGGTCTGCGCAACGCCCGCAAACACGTCGGCTGGTATTTGGCGACGAGCGGCGCCAGCGAAGCAGTCGTCAAGTCGTGGCGCGCCAAGCTCTGCACGATGCTTGAGCCCGAGCGCGTGCTCGACGGCCTCAAGACTTTTTATTCTTGTACGGAGTTCCGCGCAGCATGAGTAGCAAGTCGGCATCGGTACGCAAATCTGATCGTCACTCGCCGCCGCCTCCTGCCAGAGTGGTCGATTGCGAGGATCTGTTGAGTGCGCTGCCGCACCCGATCCTCGTCATCAGCAACGATCAAGCCATCGTTTTTGCAAACGCGGCGGCTGAGTCTTTTTTCTCGATGAGCGCATCCGCGCTGACGAGAAGCCGGATTTCCGACATCGTCGCATTCGGCTGCCCGCTGCTTGGATTGATCGAGCAGGTGCAGGCGACCAGCTCGACAGTCAACGAATACGGCATCGAGGTCGCAACGCCTCGCTTCTCCGGCGCAAAGCTTGTCGATGTTTACGGTGGCCCGTTGCCGGAAGAGCCGCGCAACATGTTCCTGATGCTCCAGCAGCGCTCGATGGCGCAAATGATCGAGCGGCAGTTGACGCATCGCGCGGCCGCGCGGTCGGTATCGGGAATGGCCGGAGTCTTGGCGCACGAAATCAAAAATCCATTGTCCGGCATCCGCGGCGCCGCCCAGCTGCTGGAGCCCGCTCTGTCCGACGAAGATCGAGCGCTGACCCAGCTCATCTGTTCCGAAACCGATCGCATTCGCAATCTCGTCGATCGCATGGAGGTGTTCGGTGACGAGCGCCCGATCACGAAGGATGCTGTCAACATTCACGACGTTCTCAATCATGTTCGACGCATCGCGGAGCACGGGTTTGGCCGCAACGTCCGCTACGTCGAGGATTACGATCCCTCGCTGCCGCCCGTTCTCGGTAATCGCGATAAGCTCGTGCAGGTTTTTCTCAACCTTCTGAAGAATGCGGCGGAAGCCATCGGCGATAGAACCGACGCCGGCCGCATCATCATGCAGACGGCGTTCAAGCCGGGTGTGCGCTTGTCGCTTCCTGGCTCCGATACACGTGTCAGCCTCCCGCTGATGATCCAGATCGAAGATAACGGTTGCGGCATCCCCGATCATTTGAAGCCGCATCTCTTCGATCCGTTCGTCACCACGAAGACGTCCGGCAGCGGCCTCGGCCTCGCCCTGGTCGCCAAGATCATCGCCGATCACGGCGGCATCATCGAATGTGAAAGTGAACCCAAGCGCACGATCTTCCGCGTGCTGCTTCCCATGCAACGCACGCGGCCAGCTCCCGTGCCGACGACGAGAGAGACTTGATGGCCAGAGGCACCATACTTATCGCCGACGACGACACCGCTATTCGCACGGTGTTGAACCAGGCATTGGCGCGGGCAGGTTTCGCGCCCCGGGCGACCGGCAACGCGGCGACGCTGTGGCGCTGGGTGAGCCAGGGCGAGGGCGACGTTGTCATCACGGACGTCGTCATGCCGGACGAGAACGCGTTCGATCTCATCCCGCGCATGAAGAAGCTGCGGCCGGATCTCCCGATCATCGTCATGAGCGCGCAGAATACGCTGATGACAGCGCTGACGGCGGCCGAGAAGGGAGCCTTCGAATATCTCCCCAAACCCTTCGATCTCAATGAGGTCGTGGCGGTTGTTTCGCGCGCGCTGTCGGAGCCGGGGCGAAAGCGCCAGACGGTCAACACAGAACGCGAGACGGATGATCTACCGCTCATCGGCCGCTCGCTGCCGATGCAAGACATCTACCGCGTGCTCGCCCGCCTGACGCAGAGCGATCTGACAGTCATGATCAACGGCGAGAGCGGCACGGGCAAGGAACTCGTCGCGCGCGTTCTGCATGATTACGGCAAGCGCCGGCACGGCCCCTTCGTCGCGATCAACATGGCGGCGATCCCGCGGGAATTGATCGAGAGCGAACTCTTCGGTCACGAAAAGGGAGCCTTCACCGGCGCCCAGACGCGCACGCCCGGCCGCTTCGAGCAGGCCGAGGGCGGCACGCTCTTCCTCGACGAAATCGGCGACATGCCGCTCGAGGCGCAGACGCGGCTTCTGCGCGTTCTGCAGCAGGGCGAATATACGACCGTCGGCGGACGGACGCCGATCAAGACGAACGTGCGCATCATCGCAGCGACGCACCGCGATCTCAAAACGCAGATTCAACAGGGTCTATTCCGCGAAGATCTTTTCTACCGGCTGAATGTCGTGCCGATCCGCCTGCCACCGCTTCGCGAGCGGCTCGAAGACATCGGCGATCTCGTTCGCCACTTCCTGAGGCAGGCCGCGCGGGAAGGCCTCGGACAGAAGTCGATCGAGAGCGCTGCGATCGAACGCCTCAAGTCGCATCCTTGGCCCGGAAACGTCCGTGAGCTGGAGAACGTCGTCCGCCGCCTTGTCGCCCTCTACACGCAGGACGCGCTGACTGCTCAAATCGTCGAACAGGAGCTTGCCGGCTCCTCCATCTCGGCCCCGGCCGGAGGTGGCGCCGAAGGCGGCGATCTCGGAGAAGCCGTCGAACGGTACCTCTCGCGGTATTTTTCTTCGTTCGGCAACGATCTGCCGCCGCCAGGCCTTTACGACCGGGTCATCCGCGACGTGGAGAAGCCCCTGCTCAGCGCGGCGCTGGCTGCCACGCGGGGCAATCAGATTCGCGCAGCCGAGCTTCTCGGCCTCAACCGCAACACGCTGCGCGCGCGCATTCGGGATCTCAATATCCGGGTATTTCGCACCGTCGAAGGCTAACGATCCGGTTCGTATCCCAAAAAGTTATTCACAGGCCTTGACCGAACACGCGTTTGGCGCTTGATCTGCGCCACACCCGTCGCGAAAATGTCACAGTTAGGCTGTTGGGTCTGGGCAGCTGTAGCGTGATCGTCGCTGCATGCTCGCCAGGCGCGAAAATACCGCGTCGGGAAATGCCGTCCACAGTAATGGGCGGACGATCAATTGGGAACGAATTCAGAGCAATAGTTGAATCGGTCGACAACTGATGAACGCCAGCAACAGCGATGGCAAAGCCGACACGATCGCCCCGCGCGATAGAGTGCCTTCTGCTGCTTTGGTCGAGGAAGGAGCAACACCGCTGAACCCCTCCGACCGGGCATTCTGGTTCGGCCTCGGCGTCGTGCTGCTCTCTTTGATGTCTGCGCTCGTCAGCTATCTCATCCTGACGGGTCTAACCGCGATAACGCCGCGCAACGAATATGTCTGGACGGCGCTGGCGGTGAATGCCGTCCTCCTCGTCGCGATGTTCGGCACCATTGTCTGGCAAGCGCTCGGCCTTAGCCGCGCGTGGAAGCAAAAGGTTCCAGGAGCGCGGCTGCATACGCGCATCGTCGCCCTTTTTACGCTCACCGCCGCGCTGCCGGCCGTATTGCTCGCCGTCGCCGCGACGACGACATTCTCCCGCTCGCTCGACGGCTGGTTCTCAGGGCGGACACGCGCCATCGTCGAAAACTCCTACGACGTCGCGAAAGCTTACGTCGACGAGCACAGCCAGATCATCCGGACCGATATCGTCAACATGGTCCGCGACATCAACGGCGAGGCGGCGACACTCAAAGACGACCCGGACGCATTTCAGAAGTTTCTCATCGGCCAGGCAGGTCTCAGAGATCTGACGTCGGCCTACATCATCGACAGCGAAGGCGTGCCGATCGTCCTTGCGCTCGATGATCCGAATTTGCCGTATGTCGTGCCGCCGCCCGCAGCAATTCAGCAGGCGGAATCCGGCCAGGTCGCACTATCGAAACCGTCGAGCGATTATCGGATTTCCGCGATCACCAAGATCGACAGCATGCCGGGGCGCTATCTCTACGTCGCACGCGGCGTCAGTCCGAAGGTGATCAGCCATCTCCAGAGCACCGAGCAGAACGTCTATGAGTATACGCGCCTGCGGCAGGCCAAAGGCGGCCTGAAGGTCGCCCACGGCCTCATCTACTTCATGATCTCGATGACGTCGCTCCTCGCGGCAATTTGGGTCGGCATGTGGTTTGCGGGCAGGTTCGTTGCGCCGATCCGAAGGTTGATCGCAGGCGCGCAAGAAGTGTCGAAAGGCAATCTCGAATTCGCGCTGCCCGAGATCCGCGGAGAAGGCGATCTGCGGCGCCTCTCGCATACGTTCAACGTGATGATGCGGGATCTGAAGCAGCAGCAGAACGCGCTGGTCACCACCAACGCGCAATTGACCGAGCGGCGGAACTTCATCGAAGCCGTCCTGTCGGGCGTCTCCGCGGGCGTCATCGGCCTCGACAGCGCCGACCGCATCACCCTCATCAGCCGCTCCGCCGAGCGCTTGGTCGGCTTCACGAGTGCGGAAGTCGTCGGCAAACCGCTGAAGGAAGTCGTTCCGGAGTTCGCCTGCATTCTTGCCTCCGCAGACGAGCCCGGTCTGAAGAACAAGCAGTATGAAATCCAAAAGCAGATCGGCGACGAGGAGCGAACGTTCGCTGTCCGCATCACGCACGAGAGAGCGGGCGAGGGCGACGTCGGTTCCGTCGTCACGTTCGATGACATCTCCGAACTCGTCCAGGCCCAACGAACGAGCGCCTGGGCGGACGTCGCGCGACGCATCGCGCACGAAATCAAAAACCCTCTTACGCCGATACAACTTTCAGCCGAACGCCTGCGCCGGAAGTTCGGAACGCAGATCGGCGACAACCGCGAGCTGTTCGAAACGCTGACGCAGACAATCGAACGCCAGACCGGTCAGATCAAAAGCATGGTCGACGAGTTTGCATCGTTCGCGCGCATGCCGCAGCCGGTCATGGCCGATCAGGATCTGAAACTCGCGGTCCAAGAGCCCGCCGTCCTTTTCCGGGAAGGCCACAAGGACATCGACTTCAAGCTCGTGCTGCCGGATCGCCCCGTCACTGCGCATTTCGACCTACGGCTGATCTCGCAGGCCGTCACCAATCTCATCAAGAACGCAGCCGAGGCGATTGAATCTTACGGCGAAGCACAAGGCCGTCCGCCCGGCTATAAGGGCGAGATCGAGGTGCGGCTGGTACCCCTGACCGACCGCGTCGCGATCGAAGTCATCGACAACGGCATCGGTCTGCCGAAACAAAATCGTGCGAAGCTTTTGGAACCCTATGTTACGACAAGAGCCAAGGGCACTGGCCTCGGTCTCGCCATCGTGCAGAAAGTCGTCGAGCAGCACGGCGGCACGCTGGTCCTTGAGGATGCTCCTGTAAGCAATACGAGAACGCGCGGCGCCCTGGTCCGGCTGACATTGCCGATAAAGGTCGGACCATCCCGCGAAATGACGACAGATCAAATTCGCGCCGCAGCCCAAATAGCCGGCGGAGCATGAGATGAAACGCTTAACCCCCCCAGGAGCGCAGCAATGTCAGCTGATATATTGATCGTCGATGACGAGGCGGATATCCGGGACCTGGTCGCCGGCATCCTACAGGACGAGGGCCACCGGACCCGGCTTGCACGCGATAGCGATGAGGCTCTGCGCGCGATCGAGGACCGAAGGCCCCATCTCGTCGTCCTCGATATCTGGCTGCAGGGAAGCCGCCTCGATGGGCTGGAAGTCCTGACGGTAATGAAGCGGACGTATCCCGATCTGCCCGTCGTCATCATTTCGGGCCACGGCAACATCGAAACCGCCGTGACCGCGATCAAACGCGGCGCTTACGATTACATCGAGAAACCGTTCAAATCCGATCGCCTTATCCTCGTCGCCTTGCGCGCGCTCGAAGCATCTCAGCTGAAGCGCGAAGTGCGCGAGCTCAAGGAGCGCTCCGTCGTCTCCGCCGAGATGATCGGCAAGTCGCCCGCCATCAACCAGCTCAAGAACAACATCGACAAGGCAGGCCCAACGAACAGCCGCATTATGCTCCGCGGCGCGTCCGGTACGGGCAAGGAACTCGCGGCCCGCGTTCTCCATCAAAAATCGCTGCGCGCCGACGGACCGTTCGTCGTGCTCAACGCGGCAGCCATGGTGCCTGATCGCGTTGAAGAAGAGTTGTTCGGAACAGAGGACCGCACGGGCGGCCCGCGGAAAGTCGGCGCTCTGGAAGAAGCCCACACCGGCACGCTCTACATCGACGAAGTCGCCGACATGCCGATGGAAACGCAGGGCAAGATCCTGCGCGTGCTCGTCGAACAGAAGTTCCTCCGCCTCGGCGGCTCGCAAAAAGTCTCGGTCGATGTCAGGATCATCTCATCGACCTCGCGCGACCTCGAGCAGGACATCCGCGAGGGACGCTTCCGGGAAGATCTCTATCATCGCCTCAACGTCGTGACGCTGCGGGTGCCGAGCCTCGCCGAGCGCCGGGAGGATATTCCCGAACTCATCCAGTATTTCATCGGCCAGGTCGCCCAGACGTCGGGCCTCGCGCCCCGCAGGATCGGCGAAGACGCCATCGCGGTGCTGCAGGCGCACGATTGGCCAGGTAACGTTCGCGAACTTCGCAACAACGTCGAACGTCTTTTGATCCTCGCAGGCGGCGAACCGAATGCGGCGATCACGGCCGACATGCTTCCCGATGAAATCGGCTCCAACGTGCCGTTGCCCGTCAACGGCGGCGCCGAACACCTGATGTCGCTTCCGCTCCGCGAGGCGCGGGAAATATTCGAGCGTGAATACCTCCTGGCTCAGATCAACCGGTTCGGCGGCAACATTTCGAGAACCGCTGAATTCGTCGGCATGGAGCGATCGGCATTGCATCGAAAGCTCCGCGCGCTCGGCGTTTCCTCCGAGCAGCGTAGCGGCGACCTGAGATCGGCGTCCTAGGAGCGAGGTCGCTTGACACGCATTGTTTATGTCAATGGCGGCTACCGGCCCTATGCGCAGGCCGCCGTTCATGTCGAAGACCGCGGCTTCCAATTCGCCGACGCGATCTACGAGGTCATTGAAATCCGCAACGGCGGACTGGTCGATGCACCCCGGCATCACGCGCGTCTCGCCCGGTCATTGAAGGAACTTGCGATCCCCGCGCCGATGTCGGAGAGCGCGCTGCGCCACGTCATTCACGAGGTGATCCGGCGCAATCGCGTCCGCGACGGCATTGTTTATATACAAGTCTCGCGCGGCGCTGGGCCGAGGGACTTCGCACTTCCGTCTGCGGAAACCGCGCCGACGCTTGTTGTGCTCGCTCGCTCCCAACGGCGGGGATGGGCGGCCGAACTCGCCGAAACGGGGATCAGCGTGAAGACCACCCCCGACAATAGGTGGGCCCGCTGCGATATCAAAACGGTGATGCTACTGCCCGCCGTTCTGGCGAAGGACGAAGCACGCCGGGCCGGGGCCCGCGAAGCATGGTTCGTTGACGCCGACGGCAACGTCACCGAGGGCGCCTCGAGCAATGCATGGATCGTCGCCTCGAACGGTTCGCTCGTCACCCATCCGCTCGATCATCACATTTTGCCCGGAGTAACTCGCGCAACTGTGATCGATGTTGCGAAAGGGGAGGGAATAAAAATTGAACAGCGGACCTTTACTCGGGAAGAAGTCTTGAAAGCCCGCGAGGCATTTGTGACATCGGCCACCAATATCGTCATGCCGGTTGTTAAAATAGACGGAGCTGCAATTGGGGATGGGCGGCCGGGACCGCTTGCCCGGCAGCTCCGGTTGAGATTTCATCAGGTTGCTGAATTTTCAGCATAAGGCAGGTGCGAACGTTGCCGCATTGTGCGAGGCAACAATGGATGTAGAGTGCGGCTCGCTTCGATCACCGCATTTCCCGGTGACCGCTGCATCGGTGCTTCGTTGCTTTCGACCGCAATAGCACCGGTCAATTACGAGAAGACGCTAAAACAAGACGTCGAGATAAAAAACGGACAAAAAAAATGGCGGCTGAAAAACCTCAGAATCTGCAGGACACATTTTTAAATTATGTTCGCAAAAATAAAACGCCACTAACGATCTTCCTCATCAATGGCGTGAAACTCCAAGGCATCGTCAGCTGGTTTGATAATTTCTGCGTTCTCCTGCGCCGCGATGGTCACTCCCAGCTTGTCTACAAGCACGCAATCTCTACGATCATGCCGGGCGGCCCCGTCAATTTGAACGACCAGGACGAAAGCCCAGCCGGTTGACCTCGCGCTCTAAAGACGGCGAGGGCGAAAAGAGCGAAGGCGGACGAAATCGCGAACGTCGGCGTGTCTCGAAGGAGACGAGAGCGCCGAGGACGCGAACGCTCGTTGTCGTGCCCGCTTGGAAGCGGCAGCCGAAGCCCAAGACCGCGCAGCCAGCCAAATCTTCCGCGCAAATTCACACTCCGGAAAATCGTCTGGCTGAAGCCGTCGGCCTGGCGAGAGCAATCGAACTCGACATCATCGACTCGACGATCGTGCCGGTCTCCGAACCCCGGCCCTCGACATTGCTTGGATCGGGCAAGGTCGAAGAGATCAAGGAACTCGTCGCGGAACTCGAAATCGGTCTCGTCGTCATCGATTACAACATCACGCCTGTCCAACAGCGAAATCTCGAGAAGGCATGGAACGCTAAAGTTCTCGATCGCACCGGGCTGATCCTCGAAATCTTCGGTGCGCGCGCCAGAACACGCGAAGGCGTGCTGCAGGTCGAACTCGCGCATTTGACGTATCAAAAAGGCCGTCTCGTTCGCGCCTGGACCCATTTGGAGCGCCAGCGCGGCGGCGGCGGCTTTCTCGGCGGCCCGGGCGAAGCCCAGATCGAACTCGATCGCCGAATGCTCCAGGATCGCATCGATGCGATCAAGCGCGACCTGGCCGATGTCGTGAAAACGCGCGATCTACATCGCAAGGGCCGGCGTAAAGTCCCGTATCCGATCGTTGCCATCGTCGGCTATACGAACGCGGGCAAGTCGACACTTTTCAATAAAATCACCGGCGCCGGCGTTGTCGCGATGGATCAGGTTTTCGCGACGCTCGATCCCACCATGCGCGAAGTGAAGCTCCCCAGCGCCCGCCGGATCATCCTGTCCGACACGGTCGGTTTCATCTCTGATCTCCCGACCATGCTGGTCGCCGCCTTCCGCGCGACGCTCGAAGAAGTTGTTGAAGCCGATCTCATTCTTCATGTGCGCGACATCGCCCATGAAGAGACCGAAGCGCAGGCGCAGGACGTCGAGAAAGTGTTGGCGGATCTCGGTATCGATACCTTGCCCGTCGAAAGCCACCTTCTCGAAGTCTGGAACAAAATCGATCTTCTGCCTGCGGAGCGTCGGGCGGAGATGCAACACGAAGTGCACCGTAATGCCCGCCCGCCCGTACTCGTTTCGGCGTCGACAGGCGAGGGCATGGCGCCGTTGCTGCACACGATCGATGAACGCCTCGGCGCGTTTGATGAAATTCTCGATGTGATCCTGCCGGGAAGCAATGGCGCGCTTCTCCATTGGCTGCACGAGACGTGCGATGTTCTCGCAAGGGAAGCACGCAAGGACGGCAATATAGAATTGCGCCTTCGCGTGCCGAGCGAAAAGAAAGATCGCGTCATCGGCCATCTTCGCAAGGCGGGAATATCGGTCTAAGCTCGTCCCGTGGATGAGCGCGTCACATGTTGCATTGCGGGCGGTGGTCCCGCGGGGATGATGCTGGGTGTGCTTCTGGCGCGCGCCGGCGTTGCCGTGACCGTCCTCGAGAAGCACAAAGACTTTCTTCGCGATTTTCGTGGCGATACAATTCATCCGTCAACGCTGCAGCTGATGGAAGAACTCGGCTGGCTCGACGATTTTCTGAAGCTTCCACATCAGCAAGCCAAGAGCATCTACGGGCAGTTCGGTGACACGCGTCTCGAGATGGCGAACTTTTCGCATCTTCCGATCAAGACGAAATTCATCGCCCTGATGCCGCAATGGGACTTTTTGAACTTCCTTGCGGAAAAGGGCCGCGCCTATCCGAAGTTCGATCTGAGGATGAACGCGGAAGCGACGGGCCTCGTTTTCGATGGCGATCGGGTGACGGGCGTAAAGGTGAAAACGCCGGAAGGCGCCATGACCATCAACGCCGATCTCGTGGTCGCGGCCGACGGACGCTCATCCGTTCTCAGGGCCGCCGCCGGCCTCGTAAGCGAGAACTTCGGCGCACCGATGGACGTGATGTGGTTCCGCCTGCCGAGGCTACCAACCGACACCGAGGAAACCCAGGGCCGCTTCGACGCCGGGCATATCTTCGTTATGCTGCAGCGGGGAGATTACTGGCAATGCGCCTACGTCATTCCCAAAGGTGACGAAGCGAGAGTGCGTGCGGCCGGCCTCGACGCTTTCCGCAAATCGGTCGGCGCGCTTCTGCCTTTCGAACCCAAGCGCGCTGATGCCATTACCGACTGGGATCACGTCAAGCTTCTGACGGTCGTCGTCGATCGGCTGAAGACGTGGGCGCGCCCCGGCTGCCTCTGCATCGGTGACGCCGCACACGCAATGAGCCCAGTCGGCGGTGTCGGCATCAACCTCGCGGTCCAGGACGCCGTCGCCGCCGCTAATCTGCTGTGGCAGCCCCTCAAGATGGGCCGCTTAACGTTCGAAGATCTGGAAGCTGTGCAGAAGCGCCGCGAGTTTCCGACACGCGCGACGCAGCGTCTGCAACTCGCCATTCAGAACGCGGTGATAGCAAAGACCCTAAATGCCAGCGGCCCCATAACGCCGCCGCTGATCATACGGCTATTGACCCGGCTGCCGTTTATTTCCCGTATCCCGGCGCGTCTTTTGGGCCTCGGATTTCGCCCCGAACACGTTTCCGAGGCAATCAGGAACGCGAAGGGCGCCTAGCGTTTCTCGAGGGCTTTCGCTTCATCCCAAAGCGCATCCATTTCGTCGAGCGAAGACTGCGACGGAGATTTGCCGCGCTCGGCAAGCGCCTTTTCGATATGAGCGAACCGCCGGACGAACTTGTCGTTGGCACCGCGCAGCGCAGCCTCCGGATCGAGCTTCAGATGCCGCGCGATGTTCGCCATAACAAAAAGCATATCGCCGAATTCTTCTTTGACCGCGTCTTCCGCGTCCGGCGGCCGGCTCGACAAAGGAGAGTCGCCGAGCGCAACCGAAGACACCCTCCTCGGATCGGCGGGTAGTGCGACTTCTTCAAGCTCGGCGACTTCCTCTTTCAGCTTTTCGAACACCGGCTGAAGGTTCGCCCAGTCGAAACCAACCCTCGCGGCTTTGTCCTGCAACTTGATCGCGCGCGTCAAAGCCGGAAGCCCGACGGGAACATCGGCCAGCGTTGCGGACTTGTGCGCAACCTCCGAGCCCGCGCCGGCCATGCGCGACCGCTCCGCAGCTTTCTCGGCGCGCTCCGCCGCCTTGATCTCTTCCCACGTCGATTTGACTTGAGACGGGTCCCGCGCCGCGCCATCGCCGAAGACATGAGGATGCCGCCGGATCATCTTCTTCGTGGAGGACTCGACAACGTCGCCGAATGCGAAGGAGCCTTGCTCCTCTGCGATGCGCGAATGATAGACGACTTGCAAAAGCAGATCGCCAAGCTCGTCCTTGAGATCGACCAGATCATTGCGCGCGATCGCATCGGCAACCTCGTAAGCCTCCTCGATCGTGTAGGGCGCAATCGTCTCGAAGGTCTGCTCGAGATCCCAAGGGCAGCCCGTTTTGGGCGTCCTGAGCGCCGCCATGATTTCGATCAGCCGTGTGATGTCGCGCGATGGTTTGAGTGTAGCCGCCATATCCGTCCTCTTTGGATCGGGCGGACAGTAGACGACCCCGAAAGGATCGACGAGGGCTGCTCCTGCGGCTATGTCGCCCGGCTATCGAGCCAAGCTCGCCGAAATGAACCGCGGATTGCTCAAGACGATACTCAGTGGGACCATCCAGCCGATCCATGCTGCGAGCGCATAGACAGGGTCGAATGGCAGGTGGAGTACGATTGCGGAGCCGGTAATCACCCGGAACCAGACGGCGCCGGTCGTCACTGCAACCATTGCCATCATCAAATGCACATGGCGGCGAACGTTCCGCTGGCGGATTGCGACGAAGGCCGATCCGAAGAGATAAAGCCAGACGAGACCTTGCACGAAAAATCCGGCCCGCGCCAACGCCGGCGAATGGCTCATGATGGCGACAGGTAACGAGGTAAGCCCCCCAATAACCACAAATACGCCCAACAGCCGGCCAAGCGGTCTGTGAAGCTCCGGCCGGTGTCGACAGGCGATGACGATCGGCGCAATTAGCAACGCCATTGCCGACGACAGCATGTGCGCAGGAAATAGAAACGGCGCGCGGCCGGCGAGTAAGAACATTTCATAGGGCAACGCGATGAGGCCGGTTCCTGAACCGATCGCAACCGCTCCAACGGGAATTATGAGGAAGCCGATGACGGAAAAAATCGCGATGCGAAGAACGGACCTCGACAATTCGCCCGAACGCAAAATGGCTGGCGCCGTCACGCTTGCAGCTGCAGGAGTTGTCGTCGCCATATCGGTCATCGCGGTCATCTTCGTCTTCGGTTTTGGCGGCTCTGCGGCAGCCGGCGACGAGACCTCAGCAAAAGTCGAAGAAATCGCACCTGTTTCTCTCGCCGGCAGGTGGACCGGCCACTATTACGGCTACGGCCGGAACGGCGACGCGCAGGACTGCGGCGAAGATGGGTGCGCGCTGACGTACGATATCGTTGCGTGCAAGGACGGCTGGTGCGGGATCGCTATCAAGGACGACAACTCTTGTGGCGATGTCGCCGTCCATCTCGCGTCCGACGCCAGCCAAGGCGAGGCCGCCTTCAAGGGCAAACTCGAACTGGCGAAAGGCGCGGCGCCTTATGCGATCGAAGCCTGGTATAGAACAGACGAGGAAAGCAAAATCGGCCAGCTGCATCTCCTCGGCGATACCGGCCCTGAGCTTCTGCTGTTCCGCCGGTCCTATCCGTTCGAGGCGAACTTCGCGCGGACGGGCGATGCAACTTGCAAAGCCGAGAAGACGACCAGCTGACGGCGCATCCGAATGTGCAACGCCCGTTGCCGAGCCAGATGGCTCTGCTAGTCTCGACGGCGGAGCGGGGGATCGATGCACATTATCTTCAATGGCCTGATGATGGCGCTGGAGCTGGCGGCGATTTTCGCCGTCGCCTGGACGGGCTTCACAGCGCCGTTGATCTTCGCAGCCGGCACGGCGTTGCTGGCGCTCGGCGTCGGCGCGGCACTTGAGATCGCCCGCCTCAGATACGAATTTCCGTTCTATTTCGACCGGCCTCCCGGGCGTTCCATGATCGTCATCGTGACGGTCGGGGCGCTGGAGGCGATCACGAAGGCCGTTCTCGCAGGCGTCGTAGGGCTTCTTACATTTCTAGGCACCGATCAGGAGCGGCTGAAGTTCGTCGCCGTGATCTTCGCCATTTCGCTCTTTCTCGGCGTCCAGGCCGTCCGGTTCCTGATGGACCGGCTGAAGGCCCGTCCGATGCGCTGGGGCTATTTTCGCCTTGCTGCGCCGCTCGGATTGTTGTTTTCCGCCGGCCTGACATTCCTGCCGGCGCCCGGCATCACCGAGCTTGCAAAGCGCGCCGCGTTCGATCTTCCGACGAAACCGACAATGGAACAGGCGAGCGAGTTTCTCTTCCTGCTGAAACAGAGCTTCGACGAGATCGTCGTCCGCATGCTCTCCTGGGTGTTCGATCCGGCGCTGGCGCAGGCGATCGGAGCCGTCGTTTCGGTCAACATGCTGTCGGGCTTTGTCATTGCGCTCTACGCCGTGTTGATCGCAGAAGGCATCAGGACGCTCGAACGCCGCGAGCCGTGATTTGACCTTGAGGCCAAGAGATGCCGCATGTGATCGCCCACACCAGCTTGATGCTTCCAGAGATCCTCGTCATCGAGAGCCTGCTCCAGGCACACGGCATTCGCTTCGTGACGGCCGGTAAGGATATCGTCACGCAATGCCCACACTTCGCGGTGCTCTTCGGCGGAATTTCAATCCTCGTCGAGGAGGAGGATTTTGAAAATGCCCGGACGTTGATTGCGGATACCCACGACGTCCCGGGCTACAAATCCATAGAAAGCGACGGCTTCGAAAAACACCCTATCCGCAACTCGGTGCTCGCGTTCCTGATCCTGATCATGGGGGCTCCATTTCCGTTTTGGTACCGAAGAGCGGGCTCGCGTAGTGCCTCAATTTAATTTTAGGAAGAGACGGGTATGCTCTCGATCGCCAAAGGCGTGAGAGCGCCCGAACGCCGGAAGCGGTAGCCGGGGAAATGATCCGCAAGGCGATTGTATGCAACGCATGCGACCTGTTTTCCTCAGCATGCATCTTGATTCATCTTTTAGGAATTCGGCCCGGGTGATAGCCTCGAGACTCGGGGAAATATCGTCGGCTACGGTCGGCGAGCCTGCCTTTTTCAATTCGCGCAATTACGAGAAGTCCGCATCAAGAATGACGGGTAATCGTGATGCTCTTCGATTGCTTCAGCTTTTTCAACGAACTCGATTTGCTCGATGTGCGGCTGCACGAGCTTCACGCGCTCGTCGATTATTTTGTGCTCGTTGAAGCGCGCCGGACATTTCAGGGAGAGCCGAAGCCGCTCTATTTCGCTGAGAACGCCGATCGCTTCCGAAGCTATTCCGACAAGATTATCCCCATCGTCGTCGACTTTCCCGAAATAAGCGATGGCTACGGATTGGATACGAAGCCGCTCGATGCGAATTGGGCCCGGGAGCACTATCAGCGCAATCAGATCGCCAAGGGATTAGTCAAAGCCACGGCAAGCGACTTGATCATCGTGTCGGACGTCGATGAAATTCTGAGGGCCCCGGCGTTGCGAAGCGCACTCACGGAGCGCAAACAGGGAGAGCTCACGATCTTCGAGATGCCGGTCTACCGCGGCGCCGCCAACCGCCGGGCGAGGTGCCCACCTTGGGACAAGGGACCACGCCTCATCGAGTATCGACTGTTCCCGGGTGCGCAACGTCTGCGCATGACCAAGATCTGTGCGTCGACGCGGCTCAGAGGCACGGCGCTTGAGCGCCTTCACGCCAGAGCTTGGAATTGGATCAACACCGGCATCTGGGCTCCGGTGCGCGTCATCCCGGATGCCGGTTGGCACATGACGGGCTTGGGCGATTGGGAGACCTGGCGTCGTAAGATCTCATCGTATTCCCATGCAGAACACAAATTGAAGCCGAGCTTCCAGTGCGCGGACGAGTACGCGAAGATGGTCGCTAACGAGACGGATATCGTGAGCGTTGCTGAGCTGCCGGATTTCATCCGCCAGAACCCCGGGCGATTCAGCTTGGCTTGAATCCCTTCTAAGCGCCCCTCTCAATTTCGCATAATATATATTATGGAAACTAAGGCTAGAGCCGCCATATGTATCAATATGATACGGCGGATCTACAAAGCGGCAATTTTCAAAAACTGGGATCAGCGCAATGCTGATCCCAGCGTGGCCGAAGCCTACTTCTCAGCTTTCTCGTGATGCTCCGCGACGAAGGCATTGAGCAGCCGCACGCCCCAGCCGGCGCCCCAGCTTTGGTTCGTGTCGTTGCGGCTGCCGTCCATCGCGGTACCGGCGAGATCGATATGGCTCCAGGACGTGTCCTTCTGCACGAACCGCTGCAGGAAGGCTGCCGCGGTTGCTGCACCCGCCCAGCGCCCTCCGGCGTTCTTCATGTCGGCGTTCTTGGAATCCATCATCTTGTCGAATGCCTTGTCGAGCGGCATGCGCCAGACTTTCTCGCCGGTCGCACGTGATGCCGACAGCAGTTCGTCCGCAAGCTTGTCATCGTTCGAGAAGAGGCCCGCGTACTCTTTGCCGAGAGCGACCATGATGGCGCCCGTCAGCGTGGCGAGATCGATGACGACCTTCGGCTTGAACTGCTCCTGCGCGTACCAGAGGACGTCGGCGAGCACGAGGCGGCCCTCGGCATCGGTGTTGATCACTTCGATCGTCTGGCCCGACATGGACTTCACGATGTCGCCCGGACGAACCGCGTTGCCGGACGGCATGTTCTCGACGCAGCCGATCAGCCCCACGGCGTTGACGTTCGCCTTGCGCTCCGCGAGAGCGTGCATCGTTCCGATCACGGCCGCCGCACCGCCCATGTCGCCCTTCATGTCCTCCATGCCGGCGGCAGGCTTGATCGATATGCCGCCGGTATCGAAGACGACGCCCTTGCCGACAAAGCAAACCGGCTTCTGCTTCTTGTTGCCCTTGGCGCCGTTCCAAACCATGACGGCAAGGCGAGACGGCCTGACGCTTCCTTGGCCCACGCAAAGAAGCGAGCCCATGCCGAGCTTTTCCATGTCCTTGACGTCGAGGATTTCGACGCTGACACCGAGCTTTTCGAGAGATTTTGTCTTCTCGGCGAGTTCGACCGGTCCGAGAATATTTGCGGGCTCGTTGACGAGATCGCGAGCCACGTTGACGCCGTTGGCGACGGCCTTCAGCGGCTGGAATGCGGCCTTGGCTTTATCGGGATGCGGCACGTGAATGACGAGCTTCTTCAAGCCGTCCTTGTCCGCTCCGTCTTCCGCCGACTTCTTCGTCAGGTACTTTTTGAAGTTGTAGTGGCGAAGAAGAGCGCCCTGAGCAATCAGCGCGCCCGCTTCATCGGCAGAGATATTGCCAGCGGTTTCCGCATCGACGATCACGCTTGCCGCCGACGTCTTGCGATTTTGAATGGCACCCAATATCGCGCCGCCGAGATCGACGAGCTGCAGATCGCTGAGCGTCGCGGACTTTCCGAGACCGCCGATGATCAGCCTGTCGATGCCAAGCTTGGCCGGCGCCAGAATCTCGATCGTCGACTTGTATTTGCCTTTGAAATCGGCGGCAGCTGCAGCCTTGCTCAGCGCGCTTGCGGATTTCGTCTCGAGCTCACGAGCCCGGGAGCCAAGAACCAAGCCATCGCCCGCCAATGCGACGGTGACAGATTCAGTCTCGGCGTTGAGCGGCGCGAACGTGACTTCGAGGCGGTCGGACATTTTCAAAGCGACTCCAGGTTAAGGGGTGATTGGGGGCCAGAAATTTGGGACGAGAGTTTGAGACGAGGGATTCGAGATCTAAGATTTGAGGCCAGGGATTGAAGGCCGGGGATGGAGATAGGATACCGGGACGCGGACGCCGATCCGCTGGGTTTTCCCACCCTGTCACGGCAACGACGGAAGGGGCAAGCACCGGTGATTACGGGACACAACTTAGTCGTTCACGAATGCGTGGCAAGCGAGCCTTTGTAAACGCCCTTCCCTCCAGGGCGCATTCACGATCTAAGCAATTGTGCCCAAAGAACGATTTTTGCTATCGGCCGAACGGCCAGGAAACGGCGAACAGCCGAAATTCCGCCACTGTGCTATGGGAGCCGGACGTATCCCCACAGGAGCCGGTGATGGGGAAATTGCTTCGGCAGCGTGGCCGGAGGGGGGAGAGCGGCTAACGCATGCGAATTTTCTCGAGATACGTCTTCCGGCAAGCCGCGAGCTCCTTTGCGCTCATCCTCGCGTCGTTGACAGGGATCGTCTGGATTGCGCTGGCGCTGCGCCAGTTCAACGTCGTGACGAGCCAGGGTCAGGACACCTGGATGCTTGTCAAAATGACGTCCCTCGCAGTCCCGAATCTCATGGCGATCATCGCCCCGTTTTCGTTTTTGATCGCAGCGCTTCACACGCTCAATCGCCTGAATACCGATAGCGAGCTCATCGTCCTGTCGGCGGCAGGTTCCAAAGTCTGGACAGTGGCGCGGCCGTTGATCCTGCTGGCTTTGCTCGTCAGCATATTTCTCGCGTTCGTCGGGCACCTCGCCCAGCCGTGGAGTATGCGGCTGTTGAGCGATTATCTGGTGCAGGTCAGAAGCGATCTGCTGACCCAGGTCATCCAGCCCGGACGCTTCTCCAGTCCCGAACCCGACCTGATGTTTCACATCCGCGACCGCTCGGCCGACGGCGCGCTTCTCGGACTTGTCATGCACGACACCCGCGACAAGTCGCAGGCTCAGAGCTACCTCGCCGAGCACGGAACGATCGTGAAGCAGGACGGAACGGCCTATCTCGTCATGTCGACCGGCCATATCATCCGGCGGACGGATGCCGACGCTCCGCCGCAGATCGTGGCTTTCGACAAATACGTCGTCGATCTCGACCGGTTCGAGTCCCAGGACGACGGCTCGGGCGAGAAAAAACCCCGTGAGCGGTATTGGGATGAACTCGTACACCCGAGCCCGGACTCCAAAATATTCAAGAATTCCCCCGGTCAGTTCCGCGCCGAAATTCACGAACGGCTGGTCGGACCGCTGTATCCGATCGCGTTTGTGTTCATCATCGTCGCCTTTGTGGGCCAAGCGAAATCCACACGCTCGAGCCGGATGCAAAGCCTTGTCCTGACATTCCTTTTTGCCGCCACATGCCGAATGGCCGGGTTGGCGTTGAACAGTGCCGTAACGCGGGACGCCTCGATGCTCATTGCCCTCTACGGGGTTCCGATCGGCGCCATCGTTCTGTCGTTGATCATCATCAAGAGCTCTGACCGGCAGAAGTCGGGGATCTCGATCTTTGGACGCGCTGCCGATGCGATGACGGGAACGCTTGAAACCGTCCTTCGTCTCGTCATGCCGCGCCGGAAGGTGGCGCCATGATCCGCTCCTTCACCCTCTCGCGCTACATCGCCAGGTTGTTCTTGGTTGCCATTGCATCCACCCTCGCCGTTTGCGCGCTCCTGATCTTCATGATCGACTTTGTCGAGTTGCTTCGCCAATCGAGCAAGGCCGGCAACGTTCCGGTTGCAACGCTCGTCGGAATTGCCCTCCTCCGCCTCAGCGCCTACGTCGAATTTCTGATCGGCTTTGCTGTCCTCGTCGGCACGATAAGCGCCCTCCTCTACCTCAACCGCAAAAGCGAACTCGCCGTCATGCGCGCCGGCGGCATGTCCGTTTGGCAGTTTCTGGCTCCCGGACTGACCGTCGGACTTCTTGTCGGGGTCTTCGCCGTGACCGTCTACAACCCGCTTGCCGCCCGCGGTCGGGCAAAATCCGAACAGGTGTTCGCCAAGGCTTTCGGCAACGACACCAATCTCTTGCGCTCCCAGGGTGGCGGCTCCTGGATCACGCAAAACGGCGTCGATGGAGAATCGGTTTTGGGCGCGGCGGCGGCGTCGAACCGAGGCCTAACCCTCACCGGCGTTATGATATTCGCTTATGATCGCGACGGGCATTTCTCCGAGCGGGTGGACGCGAGCCAAGCCGAACTCAAAGACGGCTATTGGCAGCTGACGGATGCCTGGGTTTCACGCCTCGGCCAGCAGCCCGAGAAATTCACGTCCTACCTGGTCTCGACCTACCTCACGCCGGACCGAGTCCAGGAGGCTCTCGGCACGGTTTTCTCGGTCTCCTTCTGGGATTTGCCGGAATTGATAGAAGCTGCTGATAAGGCAAAACTTTCGACCGAGCGGCTCAGGGTCCAGTACGAGTCCCTTTTGGTTCGTCCTTTGCTCTGTGTGGCAATGGTCCTTTTGGCGGCAACTGTGTCATTGCGGTCATTCCGCTCAGGTGGCATCCAGACTATGGTTACGACTGGAATGGTCGGTGGGGTCGGGTTCTTCTTGCTCTCGGAAATCGCGAGACAAATTGGCATCGCAGGTTTGGCGCCGGCGTGGGCGGCGGCATGGTTGCCCGTCGCCCTGGTTTTGATCATCGCAACCACGGTGCTGTTGCACCAGGAGGACGGTTGAGTGATGCGTGAAGGGCGGATACCGCAAGAGGGTTGCGGGCCGTTAAGCGAGGGTTCCAGCCGCCGTCAGGTGCGCCGGGCCGCTCGTGCGCTTCTGCGCGCATTCCTGATCGCGGGCGTTGTTGCCACCGTCAACCTTGGCCATACCCGGCTTGCCTACGCTCAAGTCACCGACCAGGGCCTCAACGGCAATGGACTGAAGAAGAAGAACAAATCGTCGTTCGGTGCAGCGAATTCACCGGGCACGATCTTCGGCAAGGTCAATACGAATATCGATCGCGCGCAGCCCATGCGCTTGCAGGGCGACCAGCTGATCTATGATAAATCCGGCGATCGCGTTATTTCGCGCGGCAACGTTGAAATCTTCTACAACAACTACATCCTGACCGCCGATGAAGTCGTCTACGACCAGAGCGGCGGCACGCTGACAGCCGTCGGCAACGTCACGCTGAAAGAGCCCCAGGGCAACATCGTCCACGCCGACCGCTACACGCTGACCGATGACTTCCGCGACGGTTTCGTGTCGGCGCTGTCGATCGTCTCGGCCGACAAGTCCCACATCTCGGCCGACCGCGCGACGCGCCGCGAAGGCAACATCACCGAATTCGAGAACGGCAAATTCACGCCGTGCCAAAGCGATGGCAACACGCCTCCGCTTTGGTGCATCAGCGCCGCGCGCATCATTCACGATCAGGAAGCCGCGACCCTCACCTACCAGGACGCCTATTTCCAGATCTACGGACAGCCGATCTTCTATCTGCCGTACTTCCAGAGCCCCGACCCATCGGTTAAGCGCAAATCAGGTTTTTTGACCGCTGACTACGGCCGTTCATCGACGCTCGGCTACATCACCGGTATTCCCTATTTCTGGAATCTCGCGCCGAACTACGACGTCACGCTCGAGCCGCTCTACATGAGCGAACAGGGCCTGTTCCTGAAGGGCGAGTGGCGGCATCGTCTAGCCAACGGCGAATACACCGTCAAACTCGCCGGCATCGACCAGAATTTCAAAAATCTTCCGGGCGACCCTGCCGACAACCAGAAACTCGACGGCTTCCGCGGCAGTGTCGAGACGCACGGCTTGTTCTCGTTGTCGAGCTGGTGGAAATTCGGTTGGGATGCGATCATCGAAAGCGACGATCAGTTCCGCCGCTTTTATAAGCTCGATAGCATTCTCGTGACCGATCGCGTCAATCAGGTTTACCTGACTGGTCAGTCGGATCGGAACTACTTCAGCGCCAAGCTCTATCAGTTCGGCGGCCTGCTGACGGACGACACGCCGAGAACTGAAAGCTACACGCACCCCATCATCGACTACAATTACGTGTTCGCCGACCCGGTTGCCGGTGGCGAGCTCAAATGGAATACCAACGTCCTGAGCTTCACCCGCGCAGACGGCTCAACGACCGGCAGTCCCTCTAATCCCCGCCAGACCGACCAGAACATCAATCGGGTCATCACCGAGCTCAAATGGCGCCGCCGCCTGACCGACGCAATCGGCATCAGCTATACGCCGTTCGCTGATGTCCGGGGCGATATCTATGGCTACGATAACGTTACGAATCCTCAATCGGTAACAATCGTACAGACTCCCGATGGACCTGTTGTAGGGTCGTCCGAGCAATTCTCCTCGACGGTCACCCGCGGCATCGTCGATGGCGGCGTGCTTGTGTCCTATCCTTGGGTTGCAAACACCGACCGCGGCTCCCACATCATCGAGCCGATCGGGCAAGTCGTCGTGCACCAGGAAAGCCTTCCGCAGCGCCGGTTGCCCAACGAAGACGCGCAGAGCCTCGTTTTCGACGACACCAACCTGTTCGCGACCACGAAGTTTTCGGGCTACGACCGCATCGAAACGGGTACGCGCGTCAATGCCGGTCTACAGTACACTTTCCAATCGAATGACGGCGGTTATGCGCGATTCCTGGCCGGCCAGAGCTACCAGCTGTCGGGCGAAAACGCCTATCTGTTCCCGGGCCGGACCGATGACGGCAACTTCACCTTTAATCCCGCTAACGGCCTCGAGACGCGGAACTCCGACTACGTTCTCGGCGCCTATTTCGCCCCCATCGGCGATTTCAGGATTATTTCGCAGAGCCGCTTCAACCAATCCACGCTCGCTTTGAGGCGCCAGGATCTTGCTGCGGTCGCTAAATACGGACCGTTGTCGGTTCAGACCGGCTATTCATATGACGCCGCGGCCTTGTTCACGAACCCGGATGATCCCAACGTGATCGCAACGCCGACGCGCCTCGAGGAAATCCTCGGCGCGGCGACCTTGCAGCTGACCAACCGTTGGAGCCTTGGTGGTTCGACGCGGTACGACATCGAGACCGGCAATTTCCGCTACGATAGCGTCAGCATCAAATATGCCGATGAATGCTTCGTGCTGACCGCCTCCTATATCCAGTCGAACTACCAGGATCTCTCTATCACGCCCGACCAAACCGTCATGCTGCGGTTCGAATTTAAGCATCTCGGGGATTTTGCGGCGACGACCGGCAATCTCGACTTCAACATGGGCGGCGACCAGCGTACGAACTGACCCGGCCGTCGGCGTTCCGGCCTTCGAACCCAACGGGAACCGGATTTTGGCCACTCTTGATGTGGATAAGGCCCGGGCATCGGGCGTGGCTGCGGTATCCTGACTCCGCGCCGATTCGGACTTATGGATGTCGAAATAGCATGCTCTCGCCACGGACCATTGCCGCTCAACTTCCCTCGCTAGCTGGGCGATGCGGCCTGGCAGGCGTCGCGAGCGTCGCCTTTTCGTTCGCCGTCGCGGCTCAGGGAGGCACGGTTGCAGTAACCGGCGACGGTACGTCGTCTTTGCCGAAGCCAGCGGTAGGTGACACGGCCACAGGAGCCGCGACCGACCCGCAGGGCAAAGGCAAAAATCAGAAAAAGAAGTCGCCAACGGCAGCGGCCAGAGAGTCTGTCGGCGGCGATTCTACGCCCCCATCGAGCGACCAGCGCGCGATCGCCGCTCTCGTGAACGACGAGCCGATCACCGGCTACGAGATCGATCAGCGCGCGATGATGCTGAGCGGCTCGAATATTCAGAACCAGGCCAAAGCCAATTTCGAAGCCATCATCAAAAATCCGAAGACGTCCGAGCGGCTCAAGGCAATCCTTCAGGAAACGGTCAAGGCGAACGAGGGAAAATCGCGCGACGAGATCATCGCAATTTTTGAGCGCCGCAAGAAAGACTTTGGCATGAGCTTGCAGAAGCAAGCGTTCGAAAGCGCCAGGAGTTCAGCCCTGCCCGCCATGAAGAAGCAGGCCGTGGAAGAACTCATCGACGACCGGCTGAAGATGCAGGAAGCGAAAAAGCAGAGCGTCGTGATCGAAGATGCCGAAGTCGACCGCATCATTTCCGGCATTGCAGAACGAAATAAAATGACGGTTGACCAATTCGCAAAGCAGATGGGCGGCACCCTCGATCCGATCAAGACCCGCATCCGGGCCACCCTTTCTTGGAATGAAGTCGTCCGCCGCCGCTTTGGTCCGTTGATCAACGTCACCAACAGAGACGTCGATAAACTCGTCGCGGCCACATCCGTCGCCGGCAACGACGACGTCGAATTGCAGGTGCAGCGCGTCCGGATATCGATGCCGGTCAAGATCGACGAAAAGGGCGTCGCCGCGCGCATTCAGGAAGCCGATAAACTGCGCTCGAAGTTCACCGGCTGCCAGACGACTGCGGCCGCTGCGACCGGCGTCCCCGGTGCCACGTTCGAGGATCTTGGAAAACGCCGGCCATCGTCCCTTTCAGAGCCGACCCGAACACTGCTCGTCAACGCTGCCGACGGCGAGATGCTGCCGCCGAACGTGAGCGAAGGGGCGATCGAGCTCTGGGTCGTTTGCGGACGCACCGTGGTGAAAGCGGTGGACGAAAAGCGCAACCAGGCCGAAGGCGAACTCAAGCAGAAGGAATTTGAGCTGATGGCCAAGCGCTATCTCAAAGACCTTCGCGAGGACGCCCACATCGAGTACCGGATAAATGTCGGCTCCCGCTGAGGGGACGCGCGCGAACCTGGTACACGCCACATGACACTGCCTATCGCACTGACGATGGGGGATGCCGCAGGCATCGGCCCCGAACTCGCCCTCCAGGCCTGGAAAGATCGTTTCGTCGACGAATTGCCGACGTTCGTACTCTACGCTGACGTCGATCTGATGCGCGCAGTCGCTCGCTCGGCCGGCATCGACGCATCCCTCATCGTGCCCGTTCCGGACGCGTTGGCCGCCACGCAGATCTTCAATGACGCGCTGCCCGTCCTTCCAATTCCGCTCGCAGAACCCGCAAAGCCCGGTGCGCCCACTGTCGCCAATGGCCCCGCAACGATCCTCGCCATCCGCCGCGCTGTCGCCGATGTCGCCGCGGGACGAGCCTCCGCAGTCGTGACCAACCCGATCGCGAAGTCGGTGCTCTACGGCGCAGGCTTCGAGTTTCCCGGGCATACGGAGTATCTGGGCGCGCTCGCCGCGGAATTCTGGCCAGGAGAGCCGTCCGCCCCCGTGATGATGCTCGCCTCGCCGCAGTTGCGCGTGGTCCCGCTCACGATTCACGTCGCGCTGAAGGACGTGCCGTCCCTGCTGACATCCGATAAAATCGTCGAAACCGCACGCATCATGGCGGCATCGCTCAAACGCGACTTCGGTATTTCAAATCCCCGCATCGCCGTTGCGGGGCTCAACCCGCATGCGGGCGAAGACGGCGCGCTCGGCTCGGAAGATGCCGAGATCATACGGCCCGCCGTGGAGGCTCTGAAAGCGGAGGGGCTCGATGTGACCGGCCCCCACGCCGCCGATACGATGTTTCACGACGCGGCGCGAAAGACCTATGATGCGGCGCTCGCCATGTATCACGATCAAGGATTGATCCCGATCAAGACGCTAAGCTTCGACGAAGGGGTCAACGCAACGATCGGCCTGCCGTTCGTCCGCACCTCACCCGATCACGGGACGGCATTTGCAATTGCCGGCAAAGGGCTCGCTTCGGCGGCAAGCCTCAAAGCCGCTCTGAAACTCGCTGGCGAGATGAGCGCACGCAGATCTCTCGCGTCCGCAGCATGAAAGAGTCCGTGCCCCATCACCGTGAAGGTCCCGATGGACTGCCGCCGCTCCGCGACGTCATCGAACGCTACGGCCTCAGCGCCAAGAAATCCCTTGGCCAGAATTTTCTGCTCGACCTCAATCTGACGCGCAAGATCGCGCGCCTCGCCGGCGACTTGAGCGAGCGCACCGTTGTTGAAGTGGGCCCCGGACCCGGCGGCCTGACCCGCGCGCTTCTGATTGAAGGCGCAAAGCGCGTCATCGCGATCGAACGCGACGATCGCTGTCTCCCAGCGCTTGCCGATATCTCGGAACGCTTTCCCGGACGGTTGGAAGTCCACGCGGACGACGCCCTCGAAGTCGATTGGCCGAAACTGCTGGAAGGCGCTGGCCCCGTGACGGTCGCGGCGAACCTGCCCTACGGCATCGCCTCGCTGCTGCTCGTCAACTGGCTCGAAACCGAGCCTTGGCCGCCGTGGTACGACCGCATGGTCCTGATGTTCCAGCGCGAGGTTGCCGAGCGCATCGTCGCCACGCCGAAGTCGAAGGCCTACGGCAGACTTTCCGTTCTCGCGCAGTGGCGAACCGGGGCGAAGATTGTCCTCAATCTGCCGCCGGAGGCTTTCACGCCGCCGCCAAAAGTTGCATCAGCCATTGTCGAGTTTCGCCCGCGGGCAAAGCCGGAACCGGACTGCCGCGTTGCGACGCTGGCGCGCGTGACGGGTGCGGCCTTCGGTCAACGCCGCAAGATGCTCCGTTCGAGCCTGAAGCAATTGACGCCGTTTCCGGAGCTCCTTCTCCAGCGCGCAGGCCTCTCGCCCGAAAAGCGCGCGGAAGAACTCTCCGTTTCGGACTTCGCCCGTCTCGCTGCCATTCTAGACGAGGCCGGCGCGGCGAGCGATTAAAGCGCCGATTGCAATTTGCGAACGAAGTCGGATAGCCCCAGAAGACGTGCCCGCTTCAGCCGTTCCGCCGAGAGGATCGCCAGCGCCGCCGCCGTGCTCTGCTCGATCTCCGAGTTGACGATCACGTAATCGTATTCCGGCCAGTGGCTGATCTCGGAAGATGCCGCCGCCATACGCTTCGCAACGACGTCCGCCGGATCCTGTGCCCGCGATTTCAGCCGCCCCTCGAGCACGTCGCCCGATGGCGGGAGAACGAACACTCGCACGACGTCTCCCGGCATTTTTCCGGACAGCTGCTGTGCACCCTGCCAGTCGATATCGAACAGAACGTCCTTGCCCTGGCGAATAGCATTTTCGACCGGCGCATGGGGCGTGCCGTAGAAGTTGTCGAAGACGCGCGCCCATTCGAGCAGCTCGCCCCGCTCTTTCATTCTCTCGAACGTCGCATGGTCGACGAAATGATAGTCAACGCCATCCGTTTCGCCCGGACGCGGTTGGCGCGTCGTAACCGAAACCGACATCTCGATGTTGTCGTCGGCCGCGAGCACGCGCCGGGCAAGCGTCGTTTTCCCGGCACCCGACGGCGACGAGACGATGTAGAGCAATCCCCGGCGCGCGATGCTGGGCCCACCAACGTCCTTGTTATTAGGCCCGTTGTTTGAATTGCTGTTCGAATTGTCCGCGCTGTTTTTGGTCATTCTATTCGACATTTTGCACTTGTTCGCGAAGCTGGTCGATGACCGTCTTCAACTGCAGGCCGAGCCGGGTGACGTCGACTGCATTCGCTTTCGAGCAAAGCGTGTTGGCTTCGCGGTTGAATTCCTGCGCCAGAAAATCGAGTTTCCGCCCGACGGCCCCAGGTTCGCTGATGATATCGCGGGCGCCGGAGACGTGCGCGGCAAGACGCTGTAGTTCTTCCTCGACGTCGGCACGCGTCGCCATAAGCATGGCTTCCTGGTAGAGACGGTCTTGATCGAGTGCCGCAGTCGCCTCGAAGAGGCGAGCCATCGCATCCTTCAACCGCGCGACGATCGCTTCCGGCGACCGGGAAGGCGACGCACGCACCTCACCCGCCAAGCGTTCGATCTGGGTGAGCTGATCGCGAACGATCTCCGCGAGACGCGTGCCCTCGGCGCGGCGGGCTTCGCCGAGTTTATCAAGCGTGGCCTCGAGGCTGCGCAAGACAGCGCTTTCGCGCGCCGCACGCGCTTCGCTGTCCTCGACCGCCTGATCCGCCGTCTCGAGCACCCCTTTGATCATGAGGAACTGCGCCGCATCGGGCTTCGCTGCGCCGGATAACGCGGATACCCGGTCGGCGGCCTTCATCACATCGGCGAGCACGAGTTCGTTCAAACGCACGGAGCCGTTGCCCTGCTGCCGTTCGAGCGCGAGCGACAGGGCAATGCTTCCGCGGGCAAACCGCTTTGAAACGGCGTCGCGCGCGGCAACTTCAAGGCCCTCATAGCCGGGCGGCAGGCGCAGCCGAACGTCAAGGCCGCGGCCGTTGACGCTGCGCGCTTCCCACGTCCAAGCCAGGCCATCGGCCGAGCCATCGACACGGGCAAATCCCGTCATGCTGGAAATTGTCATAGGGAAAGGTCTCGTCGACGGGGATGAGCTAGCGGCGCGCAACTTAACGGGTCGCGTCGCCCCCGCCAACAGGAGTTGTGATCAGGTGCGATCTATTGCTTCTTCGGCTTCCGGACGGGCAAGGGAACATCCGTCGAATTCACCGAGGAAACGGGAGCAGCGGACCCATCGTCGGCGCCGTTTGCCGAGGGCGCCGGAGCTTGGCTCTTCGCGGATTTCTGCCCCTTCGTCGTGACCGGGCTCTTCGGCGCCGTATCGAGCCCCTGAGGGATCGGAACGGTGCCCGTGTCCGGATCGGCCGTGTCGCTCGCCCCCTGCTTGGCTTTCGACTGCTTTTCGACCTGCCGCCATTTCTGGACGGCCGAATTGTGATCTTTCAGCGTTTCCGAGAAAGTATGGCCGCCGGTACCGTCCGCGACGAAATAAAGATCGGACGTTTTCGCCGGATGCAGTGCGGCCGCTAGCGTGGATTTGCCCGGGTTGCAGATCGGCCCCGGCGGCAAGCCGTTGATCTGGTAGGTGTTGTAGGGCGACTTGGTATCGATATCGGTCCTCGTGATGCCGCGCCCCAGAACACCCTGGCCGCCGACGATGCCGTAAATGATGGTTGGATCGGATTGCAGCCGCATCCCCTTGCGCAGCCGATTGTAGAAAACGGCCGCGACCCGATCGCGCTCGTCCTGACGGCCCGTTTCCTTCTCGACGATCGAGGCGAACGTCACCAGCTCTTCAGGAGATCTGACCGGGAGATCGGGATCGCGCTGCTCCCAGAGTTCCGCCAAGGACTTCTCCATCCCGTCCCGCATCCGGTCCAGGATCTCGTGCCGTGAAGCACCCTTCGAAAAATAATATGTATCGGGAAGCAGCGTACCTTCAGCGGGAATGCTCGTGATCTCGCCGCTGAGGTTCGGCTCGGCCTTGAGCCGCTCGACGATCTGCTCGCTCGTCAGGCCTTCAGGTAAAGTCGCCTTGTAGAGGATCGACTTGCCCTCGGCGAGCGTATCGATCACCTCCCGCATGGAGGCGTGTTCCTTGATTTCGTATTCGCCCGCGCGAAGCTCCGTCGTCTTTCGGCTGCCGAGGAAACCTTGCAGCAGATAGCCGCCGACGAAGGTCCATCGATTGGTGATGACGCCTTCTTTTTCCAAGCGCTCGGCGATCGCGATACGGCCTTCGCCCTTGGGGATCACCACAGTGCGCGGCGCATCGAGCGGGCCGGGACTTTCGAACTGATGGACAATAGCGAACGCCGTTCCGCCGACGAGCACCATGACGATGAGAGCTACTGTCAGGACGCTGCTGATGACGCGGACGAACCCGCTCAATGCGCGCGACGGCTCACGGGCCTGAATGCCACGCGGACGGCCCGGCGCACGACCCGGCTCTAACCGTTCGGCGGGGCTTCGAGCTCCAGCAGTCCGAGACGTCCTGTTCCCGTCCGGCCGCTTTCTGTTTTGACTCATGATACCGCGAGCACCGTCATTGAAAGAGCGCTGCGTACGAGATTTATCGCCCCGAATTGCGCTGCTCCATCCCCCACCCGCGAGGGACGCTCAACGTAAAATGTGGCAAAAACCCGTACCCGCCGCAGCTTTCACGCGACGCGGCGGAGAACGAGCGACGCATTCGTCCCGCCGAAGCCAAACGAATTCGAGAGCGCGGTATTGATATCACGCTTTTGTGCCTTGTGAGGCACAAGATCGATGGCCGTCTCGACCGATGGATTGTCGAGATTGAGCGTCGGAGGAGCGACGTTATCGCGGATCGCGAGAACGGAGAATATTGCCTCGACCGCCCCGGCTGCACCGAGCAGATGGCCGATGGCCGATTTCGTCGACGACATCGCCAGCCGGCCCGCGCTGTTACCGAACAGCCGTTCAACAGCCTTGAGTTCAATCTCATCGCCCATCGGCGTCGAGGTGCCGTGCGCGTTGACGTAGTCGATTTCGCTCGGCGCAACGCCCGCCCGGGCAAGCGCGGCCTTCATGCAGCGGTAGCCGCCGTCGCCGTCTTCGGCAGGCGCTGTGATGTGATAGGCGTCCGCCGACATGCCGTAACCGATGACCTCGGCGTAAATCTTGGCGCCGCGCGCCTTGGCGTGCTCGTAGCTTTCAAGGACGACGACGCCGGCGCCCTCGCCCATCACGAAGCCGTCGCGGTCCTTGTCGTACGGCCGCGAACCTCTTGTGGGATCATCGTTGAAGCCGGTCGAGAGCGCGCGACAAGCGGCGAAGCCCGCCATCGCGATACGGCAGATCGGACTCTCCGTACCGCCGGCCACCATGACATCGGCGTCGTCGAGCGCGATGATCCGTGCGGCGTCGCCGATCGCATGCGTGCCGGTCGCGCAGGCCGTGACGACCGCGTTGTTCGGACCGCGCAAGTGATGCTTGATCGAAACGTATCCACCGGCGAGATTGATGAGACGGCCCGGTATGAAGAACGGCGAGACGCGGCGCGGTCCCTTCTCCTTGAGCAGGATGGACGTATCCGCAATTCCAGACAGCCCGCCAATGCCCGAGCCGATGAGAACCCCAGCGCGCTCCTGCGCATCGGAGGTATCGAACTTCAGGCCGGAATCCGCGATGGCCTGATCGGCGGCAGCGACCGCATAGATGATGAAATCATCGACCTTGCGCTGCTCTTTCGGCTCCATCCAGTCATCGGGATTGAACTTGCCCTCGGACGTGGCGCCGCGCGGAATGAAGTTCGCGATCTGGCAGGTTATGTCGGAAACTTCGAATTCCTCGATACGCCGTGCACCGCTTTGGCCCGCGAGAAGGTTGGACCATGAGGCCTCGACACCGCATCCGACGGGAGTGACGAGACCCAATCCTGTAATGACGACACGGCGCATCGATTTTTTCTTATTTCCCGTTTGCAGTGATTGCGATCGGCGCTGGGCGCGTAGAGGGGGCCGGTTGCCCAGCCCCCTCTGAATTCTGTCCGATAGGCGCAATTGCGCCAAGGACGAAAAGAAACGGCGACGCGCTTAAGCGGCGCTTGCGTTCTTTTCGAGGAACTTGACGGCGTCGCCAACCGTCAGGATGTGCTCGGCAGCATCGTCCGGAATTTCGCAGCCGAATTCCTCTTCGAATGCCATCACGAGCTCAACAGTATCCAAGCTGTCTGCACCAAGGTCGTCGATGAAGCTTGCATTGTCGGTGACCTTGTCGGCCTCGACCCCAAGATGCTCTACGACAATTTTCTTCACGCGCTCTGCGACATCGCTCATCGTCAATCCTCGTGTCTTTCTAATTTTTGGCGGCCTTTTATTGCTCGCCTGTTCGCCCTGCAGAACCCGCTATAAGCCGCATGACAGGATATCAACTTACGGGAAGTTTAGCCTGTTCGGATAGGGGTTCGCCCCGTTCAGAAGTCTTTTTTCGTTAGTCGCCGTAGCGTGAGTCTCAACGCTCGGCACCGTCTCCAACTTGTACGGCGCTGAGTTGTCCCCAGCTTCGCACAGTCCCGATGACGTGATTTCGACGCCTCAAAACCGTGGTGTCGTTAACACACTTCAGGAGCAATGCAAAGCACGTGGTGACGCACCGTTCAGCATCAGAATGCCCGACAGGCTCAAGGCCAATAAATCAGGCATTCTGGGCGTTTACCAATGCAGAAGGCTGAATCAAACCATTGCCATACCGCCGTTGATATGGAGCGTCTGGCCGGTGATATAGCCGCCCTCGTTCGAGGCGAGATATAAACAGCCCGCTGCCACATCCAGCGGCTCGCCGAAGCGTTGCGCAGGAATGATTTGAGCGATCTCGCCCTTCTGCTTTTCAGTCAGAACATCCGTCATCGCCGTCTTGATAAAGCCGGGCGCGATGCAGTTCGCCGTGATCCCGCGTGACGCGACTTCACGTGCGAGCGATTTGGTCATGCCGATCATACCGGCTTTCGACGCTGCATAGTTGCCCTGGCCCGGATTGCCGAAAACGCCCGAAACCGATGCGATGTTGATGATGCGCCCGTACCCGGTCTTGGACCGCATCATGTGGCGCGAAGCGGCGCGGCAAAGCATGAAGGTCGAGGTCAGGTTGACAGCGATGACGTCATCCCACTGATCGTCCTTCATCACCATGAAGAGATTATCCTTGGTGAGACCGGCATTGTTGACCAGGATATCCAGCCGTCCGCCGAGAGCCTTCACCGCCTCATCGACCAGCTTGCCGACGCTTGCACGATCGGCGAGGTCGCAAGGTACGACGTGAACCCGGTCGCCGAGTTCCTTCGCCAAAGCGTCGAGCGCTTCGACCTTGCGCCCCGATATCGCGACGGAAGCGCCAGCCTTATGCAGCACGCGCGCAATCTCTGCGCCAAGTCCGCCGGTGGCGCCCGTAACGAGCGCAGTTTTGCCGGTCAAATCGAACATTCAGATCTCCTTATTGAGTGAGTGCGGCGATCGCCGCATCGATATCGGCCGGTGTTCCAACACTCATCGCGTTGACACTTGGCGCTGTGCGCTTGACGAGCCCGGCCAGAACCTTGCCTGCGCCGATCTCGTAGAAATCCGTCACCCCGGCCGCAGCCATCGCCGCGACGCATTCACGCCAGCGAACAGTGCCCGTAACCTGCTCGACGAGGCGCTTTTTGATGTCGTCCGGGTCCGAAATGGGTTGCGCCAGAACGTTTGCAACAACGGGCACTGCAGGAGCGCGAACCGTAACCGACGCCAATGCTTCAGCCATCGCATCGGCGGCAGGTTGCATAAGCTTGCAATGGAAGGGCGCCGAGACCGGAAGCGGCACCGCGCGCCGGACGCCGAATGCCTTGCCGATCTCCGCCACCCGGTCGATCGCCGTCTTGTGGCCGGAGAGCACGACCTGCGTCGGCTCGTTATCGTTCGCGACCTGGCAAACGTTGCCCTGCGCGGCCTCGGCGGCAACTTTCTCGGCCACCTCGATCCCGACGCCGAGAAGAGCCGCCATCGCGCCAACGCCGACCGGCACGGCTTTCTGCATGGCCTGTCCGCGGAGCCTGAGAAGCCGCGCCGCGTCTGCCAGCGAGAACGCTCCGGCGGCAGCAAGCGCCGAATATTCCCCGAGCGAATGCCCGGCGACGAATTTCACATTGTCTGCGAGAGAGAAGCCGCGCTCGTTCTCGAGAACCCGCATCACCGCGACGGAGACAGCCATCAAAGCGGGTTGCGCGTTTTCCGTCAGCGTGAGGGT
Source organism: Hyphomicrobium sp. (assembly GCF_019753045.1). Classification (GTDB taxonomy): domain Bacteria; phylum Pseudomonadota; class Alphaproteobacteria; order Rhizobiales; family Hyphomicrobiaceae; genus Hyphomicrobium_B. The sequence goes on along the minus strand of NZ_JAIELN010000005.1, from coordinate 8,206 downwards.
CTCTTTCGGCCCTTCCCAGATGATCGCCGACAGCTTTTCACCCAGCGCATCGTCGACCTCTTCGAAGACCGCGCGTGCCGACGGAAAAGCATCCGCTAACGCCTTGCCCATGCCGACGTCCTGGCTGCCCTGCCCTGGAAAAACGAATGCGCGTGCCATCGTTAGGAAAATGACCTTGTGCTGGATTGCCGGGACGCACCCCCACGGCGAGATTTGGCGGCCTTAGTCCACCCCTACCCTGCCGGTGTCAAGAGACGCAGGGGATAGACCAGTCCGCACGCGCCCGGCCACCGGTTCTCCAACCTGGGAGAGCCGTCCGGCGCAAACGAACCCCCGCGCCCGGCGGCCGGCTCCCCGCAGGGGAGTCGCCGGGCGCAAACCAAAAGGCGCCGGGCGCAAACAAAAAAAGCTAGACCGGCTCACGCAGGAGATCGTCAAGGTCCAGGGCCCGGGTGAACATCGCGATATTCCCGACCTCATCGCGCGGCCACTCGGATTCTGGACGGTCCCAATAGAGCTCCACCCCATTTCCGTCCGGATCATCGAGATAGAGAGCCTGACTCACGCCATGATCGCTGGCGCCGGTCAACCGGACGCCTGCGGAGATCAGCCGTCGCAACGCATCCGCCAACGCCGCCCTTGTCGGGTAAAGAATGGCGACATGGTAGAGGCCGGTCGTACCCGGAGGCGGCGCGCTCCCCCCTCGGCTTTCCCAGGTATTGAGCCCGATGTGATGATGATATCCGCCCGCGGAAATGAAGGCCGCTTGGCTGCCGAAACGCTGCATCAGCTCGAAACCGAGCACGCCACAATAGAAATCGAGCGCTCGCTGAAGATCGGCGACCTTGAGATGAACGTGACCAATTCTGACGCCGCTGTCGATCGGCGAAGGCGCAACAGTTGTTGTGCGAGGCTCATCCGTCACGGGTAAAACTCCCAAATTATCCTGAGCCAGGAAATGGGCGGGTTGCATGCCGAAGGCAAGCCTTGGCGTTCGCTCTCCCAGCGCCAAAAAAAAGCGCCGCGAAACCGCGGCGCCCATGTGAAGGCGGATTGCAGAGTGGCTTAGTTCAGCCTTCGACGGTTTCGACTTCGCAAAGCTCTCCATCGATCAGGTCAAAGAGAACATCGGTGCCCGATGCTTCGGCCTGGGCAAGGGCTTCCACGAGGCTATCATCGATCGGCGCCACCTTGAGAGCTGCGACATCCGATGCACCGTTTTCCTGCATCGACGCCTCGCCTTCGCTTTTGGCAGTCGCCTCGTCGTCCTCGACCGCCCAGATCGTTTCCTCGGTATAGGCTGCAAACTTCATGTCTTCTCGTCTCCCTTCACGCGCCGGGACCGTCCCCCGGCACTCCATCTAGGCCATGATTCCAGCGCCGGGCGGGTGACAGTTACGCGGCTATTGAGCAGAAATAGACGCGGAAGCGGGCCCACGGACCGGGTTGCCGTCTGCCCAAATTCCTGTATAAGCCCGGTTTCCCGTCGGCAGGAGGCTGAACGGGGGCTTGGGTTGTACCAGCTGAATAGCCGGTCGAGCCCAAGGGGCGCTTCGCGCGCTGTCCCCCAGTGTCTTCTCCTATTTGGTACCAGATTGGCCTTTCTCGGCCTTTTGGGGCTTTGCGCCGGCGGAAAAGCTGACGTCGAAAGACGTTGAAACTCAAACCGAAAGGCCAACCGTATGCCGCTCTATGAGCATACATTCCTGGCGCGCCAGGACATTACCCAGGCCCAAGTTGAAGCCCTCATGAAGGAATTCCAGGGCATCATCGAAGAAGGCCAGGGCTCAGTCACAAAGCAAGAATACTGGGGTCTGAAGAACCTCGCGTTCAAGATCAAGAAGAACCGCAAGGCGCACTACGCCTTCTTCAACATCGATTCCCCGCCCGCAGCCGTCGCTGAAATGGAGCGGCGCATGGGCATCAACACGGACGTCATGCGTTTCATGACCGTCCGCGTCGAAGAGCTCGAGACCGAGCCGAGCGTCCAGATGCGCAAGCAGGATCGCGACGAGCGCGGTGATCGCGATCGTGGCTTCGGCGGCCCTGGCGGCGGCCGTGGCGGCCCGCCCCGCGGTGATCGCGGATTCGGCGGCGGTCGCGAAGGCGGCTCCACGTTCCGCTCGCGTCCTCCCCGTGAAGGCGGCGCACCTGGCGGCGATCGCGGTCCACGTCCCCCGCGTGAGGGCGAAGCGCCCCGCGCACCCCGTCGTGATTCCACACCTGGCTCGGAGGGCTAACCAATGGCTGAAATCGCCTCTTCAGGCGGCGGAGCCCGCCGTCCGTTCCAACGTCGCCGCAAGACCTGCCCGTTCTCGGGCGCCGGCGCACCGAAGATCGATTACAAGGACGTCCGTACGCTCGGCCGTTATATCTCCGAGCGCGGCAAGATCGTTCCGAGCCGCATCACGGCTGTCTCGGCGAAGAAGCAGCGCGAGCTGGCACGCGCCATCAAGCGCGCACGCTTCCTCGGCCTGCTGCCTTACGTGATCAAGTAATACCGAAGGCGGAGCGGCCCGAGTGTCGCTCCGCCTCTCTTTCTTTCAATACGTTGGGTCGGAACGGGTAACCGGATCTGGCTCTAACCGCACAAATCGCGGGACAGCAAACGAATGCAGTCGAAAGCTTTCATACTCGCCCTCGCCGCCGGATTGATCTCGGCGGTCGTCTTCGCGTCAGCGACGACCGGCGCTTTCCTGCTCCGCATCATTCTCTTTCTGCTGACGCCGCTGCCGATCTATCTGACGGGGCTAGGCCTCGGCCCTGCTGCAGCCGGCATCGCTGCAATCACAGCAACCGCGATCGTATTGTTGATCGCCAATCCGCTCGCCGCTCTCGTCTACGCCATCAGCACGGCGGCTCCCGCAGTCGTCTGCACGCGTCTCGCGCTCCTCAGCCGCGTCGAGGGAGACGAACGCGAATGGTATCCGATCGGCCGCGTTGTCGTTGCCGCCGCGATTTTCTCGGCGGTCTTTGCGATGCTCGCCCTCACGCTGATGGGCGGCGACGTCGAAACGCTGACGAAATTGTTGCGCACCGTCGTTGAAAGTTTCGTCAAGACCGAGCTCGCGCAAGTGCCGGGCGCTCCCGCGATCGGCCCGGGCGAGATTGATTCCATCACGCGCTCGACGCTGACATCCTTGCCGTGGGCGCTGGGCCTTCTCTCCATGGGAACGATCCTGCTCAATCTGTGGCTCGCCGGACGGATTACGCTCGCCTCGGGACGCCTTCAGCGGCCATGGCCGGATCTCGCGGAATTCGCGATGCCGGCGAGCGCGGTGTTCGTGCTGCTGATTGCGATCGCACTGTCGTTTGTCGATGGGATGGCAGGACTCTTCGCGGGCGCAGTCGCCGCGCCGTTCACGTTCGCATTCGCTCTTGTCGGCCTTGCGGTCGTTCATTCACTGACGCGCGGCTCGCCATGGCGGACGTTCATTCTAACAGCTCTCTACACCGGCCTCGTGTTCCTCCCCTACATCGGCCTGCTGCTCGCAGTCACCGGCTTGGCGGAAACGGTCTTTCACTATCGAACGGCCGGCCGGCCACCTGAAACACCTTCCACCTGACAATTCGACTTCAACGCATCCAACAGGAGCTTCAAACTATGCAAGTCATTCTTCTCCAGCGTATCGGCCGCCTCGGCCAGATGGGCGACATCGTCAACGTCAAGGACGGCTACGCGCGCAACTACCTGCTTCCGCAGAAGAAGGCGCTCCGCGCAACGGACGACAACAAGAAGGTCTTCGAAGGCCGTCGCGCACAGCTCGAAGCCGACAACCTCGCTCACAAGTCGGAAGCTGAAGCCGTTTCGGCCAAGCTCTCGGGCAAGACGTTCGTGCTCATCCGCGCGGCCGGAGACACGGGACAGCTCTACGGCTCGGTCTCGACGCGCGACATCGCCACCGTGATCACCGAAGGCGGCTTCACCGTCGACCGCAACCAGATCGTTCTCGACAAGCCGATCAAGGCGCTTGGCCTGACGCCGGCCCGAGTTCAGCTGCACCCTGAAGTCGTCGCCACCATCGATCTGAACGTCGCCCGTTCGCAGGACGAAGCCGACAAGCAGGCTCGCGGCGAAGACGTTGCCGTCGTGAAGGAAGAAGCGCTCGAGCTCGAAACCTTCAATCCCGACTCGGCCTTCGAAGCCGGCGCTGCCCCGGACGACGAATCAGCCTGAGCGTAGCCGCATAAATACTGGGTTGCTTGGTCGTGGCACGATTCCCACGGCCAAGCACTTCCAGAGAGGCATGTTGATATCGGGGATGCTTTACGGGTTGCATGTCCCCAGTCCGCGAATGCGACGCGGAATCTGCTAAGCCTCCTCGCATGGCAAATCCCGCATTCCTCCACACCGAGAAGCTGAAGCAAGTATCCTCGGCGGACGAGGCGCTGACCTTCCGTCAACCGCCTCACAATCTCGAAGCCGAACAGGCGCTTCTGGGTGCAATCCTCGTCAACAACGAGGCGCTCGACCGCGTTTCCGGCTTTCTGTCTCCCGAACATTTCTTCGATCCGCTGCATGGGCGAATCTACGAAACGCTGGCGACCCTCATTCATGCGGGCAAGACGGCGACGCCGATCACCGTCAAAACATTCTTCGAGAATGTCGAGCCGATCGACGCGAACATGACCGTGCCGCAATACCTGGGCCGTCTCGCAGCCAACGCAACGACGATCATCAATGCCGCCGAGTACGGCCGCACGATCTACGATCTCTCAACGCGCCGCTCGCTGATCATCATCGGCGAAGACTTGGTCAACACCGCCTACGACAGCGCCGTCGACCACCCGCCGCGCGCGCAGATCGAGGAAGCGGAAGGCCGCCTCTACTCGCTCGCCGAGCAGAACAAGTACGGCAAGGGATTCGAGACCTTCAAATCCGCGCTCATCACCGCCGTCGAGATGGCGAACAGCGCGTTCCAGCGTGCCGGCCATCTATCGGGCGCGTCGACCGGCCTTTCCGATCTCGACAACAAGCTCGGCGGCTTGCAGCGGTCGGATCTCATCATTCTCGCGGGCCGTCCGTCGATGGGTAAGACGGCGCTCGTAACGAACATCGCCTACAACGTCGCCAAGGCCTATCGGGGCGAACGCCAAGCGGACGGCACGATGAAGACGGTGGACGGCGGCGTCGTCGGCTTCTTCTCGCTCGAAATGTCGTCCGAGCAGCTCGCGACGCGTATCCTTGCCGAGCAGGCGGAAATCAGCTCGGAAAAGATCCGGCGCGGCATGATCGACGAGAATGAATTCCGCAAGCTCTCAGAAGTCGCGTCCGAGATGTCGCGTATCCCGCTTTTCATCGATCAGACGGGCGGCATCACGATCGCGCAGCTCTCAGCGCGGGCGCGAAAGCTGAAGCGCCAGCACGGCCTCGATCTTCTCGTCGTCGACTACCTCCAGCTGCTCGCCGGATCGAAACTGAGCAGCAGCGCCAACCGCGTGCAGGAAATCACCGAAATCACGACGGGTCTCAAGGCGCTCGCAAAGGAACTGGGCGTACCGATCATCGCGCTCTCCCAGCTTTCTCGTCAGGTCGAGCAACGCGAAGACAAGCGGCCTCAGCTTTCCGACCTTCGTGAATCCGGCTCGATCGAGCAGGACGCCGACGTCGTGATGTTCGTCTTCCGCGAAGAATATTACGTCGAGCGCACGAAGCCTGCCGAAGGAACGCCCGAATTTGCCGATTGGATGACCAAGATGAGCCTGGTATCGGGCAAGGCCGAAGTCATTATCGGCAAGCAGCGTCACGGGCCGGTCGGTACCGTCGAACTGGCCTTCGAAGGCCAGTACACGCGCTTTGGCAATTTGGCTCGGGACTATATGGTGCCCGAGCGTTAAGAGATCGGGTGGAAACGGCAAGATGACGGTCAATATGCGCATGCCGGAAAGCCTAGCCAGCGCCACCGGTACGATCACGGTTGACCTCGCGCAGATCGTGACGAACTGGCGGGCGCTTGCAAACAAGGTCGCGCCGGCCCAGTGCGCAGCCGTGGTGAAAGCCGATGCCTATGGCCTCGGAGCCGAGCGCGTCATCGCCACACTGGCGCGAGCAGGCTGCACCGCCTTTTTCATCGCAACGCCCGATGAAGCCGAACTCGCACGCAAGATAGCGCCTGACGCCCACATCTATGCCTTGGACGGCCTCGTCGGAAATTCCGCTGCGGCATTCGACCGGCTCAACGTAACGCCGGTCCTTTCCACCCTCGACGACGTCGTCGCCTGGTCCGCGCTGAGCAGGGCGCGCGGCGCAAAATTGCCTGCAGCCCTCCACATCGACACGGGCCTCAACCGGCTCGGGCTGCCTCTGCGCGACGTTCGCCGTCTTGCAGCCGAACCCACCATGATGTCGGGCGTCGAACTCAAGCTCGTGATGAGCCATCTCGCCTCCGCCGACAATCCGCGCGATCCGAAAAATCGCGACCAGCTCCTGGCGTTCGAAACACTCTCGGCGCTGTTCCCCGGTGTTCCGCGAAGTCTCGCCGCGTCCGACGGATTGATGCTCGGAGCCGCTTACCATTTCGATCTTGTGAGGCCCGGTTACGCGCTCTACGGCGGGCAGGCATCGCAAAGCTCACCGGCACCGGTAAAGCCCGCAGTGACGGTGGCAGCGCGCATTCTCGCCGTCGCCGATGTCGCTCCAGGCGAGACTGTGGGCTACTCGGCGACATGGCGCGCCAGACGTCCGAGCCGGATTGCGACCATCGCTGCAGGCTACGCCGACGGCATTCCGCGCAGTGCTAGCGCCCCCGACGGCCGGCCCGGCGGCCACGTTCTCATCAGCGGCCATCTCGCACCGATTGTCGGGCGCGTTTCGATGGACCTGATCACCGTCGACGTCACCGATCTACCCGAAGGCGCCGCAATGCCCGGCGAATTTGCGAAGCTCATCGCTGAAGGACTGACGATCGAAGACGCGGGCTTCGCGGCCGGCACGATCGGCTACGAAATCCTGACGCGGCTCGGGCATCGCTTCACGCGCCTCTACCTCGACGACAACCCATAGCAACATGGCCAAAGCCTCTCGATCGTCGCTCTACGTCTGCCAGTCCTGCGGAGCGACCTCCACGCGCTGGGCGGGGAAATGCTCCTCTTGCGGCGAGTGGAACGCACTCGTCGAAGAGACGGACGCCGGGCCGCCGCCTGGCGCCGGCGTCACGCGGCAAAGCAAGGGACGCGTCGTCAAGCTCGAGACACTCAAAGGCGAGGCTGAGGAAGCACCGCGCTTCTCGACCGGGATCGCCGAGCTCGATCGCGTGACCGGCGGTGGCGTTGTGCCAGGCTCCGCGATCCTGATCGGCGGCGAACCTGGAATAGGAAAGTCGACGCTCTTGCTCCAAGTCGCAGCCCACGTGGCGCGGCGTGGCGGACGCGCGGTCTATTTCTCCGGCGAAGAAGCTGTCGCTCAGGTCCGCCTGCGCGCTGGGCGGCTGGGTCTTGCCGACGCTCAAGTCGGGCTCGCGTCCGAAACCAATCTCTCGAACATTCTGGCGACGCTCGGAGAGGACCGGCCGCCCGATCTCATCATCATCGATTCAATACAGACACTGTGGGCAGACACGCTCGACGCAGCGCCGGGCACCGTAAGCCAGGTGCGCGCCGCCGCTCTCTCACTCATCCGCTATGCGAAGATGGCAGGCGCCGCTCTTCTCCTCGTCGGCCACGTCACCAAGGATGGCCAGATCGCGGGTCCGAAGGTCATCGAGCACATGGTCGACACCGTGTTGTACTTCGAAGGTGATCGCGGCCTCACCTATCGTATCCTGCGCGCCGTCAAAAACCGCTTTGGGCCGAGCGACGAAATCGGCGTGTTCGAGATGGTTAGCGGCGGCCTCCAGGAAGTCGCCAACCCGTCCGAGCTTTTCCTGGGCGACCGCGACAGCCGCAGCCCCGGGGCCTCGATCTTTGCTGGCGTCGAAGGTACACGCCCGCTGCTCGTCGAAATTCAGGCGCTTGTCGCACCTTCTGGGCTTGGAACCCCGCGCCGTGCTGTCGTCGGCTGGGACAGCAACCGGCTGGCCATGCTGCTGGCGGTGCTCGACGCCCGTTGCGGCGTCTCGTTCAGCAGTCACGACGTCTACCTGAACGTCGCCGGAGGCCTCAGGATCGCCGAGCCTGCGGCCGATCTCGCGGTGGCGGCGGCGCTCGTCTCCTCCCTGTCGGGAGCGGTCTTGCCGGCCGACGCCGTCTATTTCGGCGAGGTCAGCCT
>NZ_JAIELN010000002.1 GCF_019753045.1 Hyphomicrobium sp. | reverse complement strand
GAAGCCTTCGGTCGCGTCCAAATCGCCGCGGAAGGTCAAGAAGACGACTTCGGCTCACGAAGCGAACAATAAGAAGCGCGCTCCCGACAGTTTCTCGCCTCAGCTCATGAACACGACATGGGCTGGGACCACCGTTGTGGAGCGGCAATTGCCTGCTGAAAGCGGCGGCCAGGACGATGTGGCGCAAGCGCCGGAGCCCGCGGTTCAACAGGCCGCGGCTCCGTCCAGCCTGTTTTCGCTGCCGTGGCTTCCGACGTTCAAGATTTCGCCCTCTCCGCAAGAGCCTTCGCGTCTTGGCGGACCGCTTCCCGCCGAACTCGGCGCGGCGGCAAAAGCCGCAGCGTCAGCTCCGGCATCGCCGTGCAAAGTGCTGACCGCGAGTTACGGGGGCACCAAAACGTTGCTGATCCGCTCTCATGCAGGTGTTGAGACGCAGTACACCGCACTCACGATCGTAGACGGCTTCGAGAAGTCGATGTTCGACGCGTATGCACGAACTGAAGCGGTCGGCGCCGAGATCGTCGGAGAGTACGCGACACCGGAAGCAGCTCTCGTCGACGCCAAGTTCAACTGCCCGGAAAATTGAACCCCAGCCGCGATCGGCAGACGACGTCGCCGGTCGGAAGACATTACTCGGCAGATGGGGCGAGGTATTTGAGGGCGGCCGTCGAAGCCGCGCCGCCGACCACGCAAGGAATGCCAGCTGCGACCATCCCCGTCGCGGCAGCCGCGACGCAGCCGAGCGCGAAAACGGTTTGACCGGTCTGTCCCCACCAGTTGTAGTTACGAAGACTTTCCGGACCTTTTGCTTTCAATTCGTCGATGGATGCCAGCGCATCCTTGCGAAGCTTCGACAGCTCGAGCGTTTCGGCGGCCTCGATGACTTCGGTGAGCGGCTTCCTGACTTTGGGATCGCTGTCGCTGGATATCTTTTTCAGAAGAAGCAGCAAATCGTCATTGCGAGACGCATTCTGCGCCAGCGTCCATTTCGCCATCGCGCCGATCGTCAATAATTCGACCTTGTCCTTATCGAGTGAGAGCTCGAGCGCGCCCACGATGCGGCGGACGGGCGCTTCCCAGCCGGTCGCGAAGTAGTAGCCCCAGTTGAGATCGATGACCGTCGCGTCGTCCTTGATGGAAATCGCGGTGAGGGTCGGCTTGTCGCCGAACATGTACTTGTCGATCAGCACCTTCCGGGCCGGCATGCGCTCGACGAACTTCGCCATCGTGTCGCGCCAGCGCGGAAGCCCCGAATAGGCGATCGCCTTGACGACAAGCACCTGGTCTTCAGGCGGCAGCGGAAACATCTTTGAGATGAGATCGTCGGCAATCTCGGGATTGGAGCCGAGGACACCCGCAACGAAGCCAATGTAAACGCCCGCCTGATCCACTTCCCGGATCGAGCCCTGCGCCGACATCGCTTTCACGGCTTCGGGAGCCCGCTGGGGCTCTGGATTCTTGCGGTAATCGTTGATCCATTTCAGAAGCTCCTGCGAGTTCTGGAATGGTTTTATCGGCTTTTCCTTCATCGGCTTTGCCAGCGCCAATGCCGGCAAGACAACAATCAACGCTAGGCCGAGAACGGCGATGACGCGACGCATAACACCCCCCTCGGCGCTACCTTAAATTCCCCAATGTCCTAAAGAGCTTGCACACCACGCCCATGACGTGTTGATTTTGTGGCGCAAGCCCGATGCCTTGCTTGACCTCGGCGGCAGCCCAACTTTAGGTGCGCCATGACCGAAGAGCCGACAACATTCACATCGCCGCCGGAAACGCCCGTAAAGACGGGGCCGGACGTGATTGCTGCGTATTTGAAGAACTTGCCGCAGAGCCCCGGCGTCTACCGGATGCTCGATGTCGCAGGCGAGGTCATCTATGTCGGCAAGGCGCGCTCGCTGCGCGCCCGCGTCTCCAACTATGCGCGGCTCAACGGCCATACGAACCGAATAGCCCGCATGATCCTCGCGACGGCATCAATGGAGTTCGTCACCGTCCGGACGGAGGCCGAAGCGCTTCTCTTGGAAGCGAACCTCATCAAGCGCTTCCGGCCGCGCTTCAACGTGTTGATGCGGGACGACAAGTCGTTCCCCTACATTCTCATCTGCCGCGACCATCCGGCGCCGGCCGTGATGAAGCATCGGGGCGCACGGAATCGCAAGGGCGACTACTTCGGCCCGTTCGCTTCGGCCGGAGCGGTCGGCCGCACCGTGAACATGCTGCAGCGGGCGTTTCTTCTGCGCTCGTGCTCCGACAGCGTCTACGAGAGCCGGACTCGGCCGTGCCTGCTCTATCAAATCAAACGCTGCTCGGCGCCGTGCACGGGCGAAATCGGTCTCGAAGATTACGGGGTGCTCGTCGATGAGGCCGCGCGGTTCTTGAGCGGCGGAAGCCAGACAGTGCGCCGCATGTACCAAGAGCTGATGCAGGAGGCCGCCGACAAACTCGAGTTCGAGACGGCTGCCAAATACCGCAACCGGCTCTGGGCGCTCGCTCACGTCACTGCGGATCAGTCGATAAATCCGGAAGGAGTCGAAGAAGCCGATGTCTTCGCCGCCTATCAGGATGGCGGGCAGACATGCATTCAGGTGTTCTTCTTCCGCACCGGCCAGAACTGGGGCAATCGCGCCTATTATCCGAAAGCCGACCGCACGCTCAACGTCGAGGAAGTGCTCGATAGCTTCATCGCGCAGTTCTACGACGATAAGCCGGTGCCGCGGCTGATCCTGCTATCACACGACATCGCGGAGCGGGAGCTTCTCACCGAGGCTTTGTCGACGAAGGCGGAGAGAAAGGTCGAAATCCGCGTTCCGTCGCGCGGGACGAAATCGACGATCGTCGAGCATGCGCTCGCAAATGCGCGCGAAGCTTTGGGCCGGAAACTCGCTGAGAGCTCATCGCAAGCGCGGCTTCTCGAAGGCATCGCCGAGCGGTTCGGGCTGCCCTCGGTTCCTCGCCGCATCGAGGTGTTCGACAACAGCCACACAGCCGGCACGAACGCCGTCGGCGCGATGATCGTTGCGGGGCCTGAGGGTTTCGTCAAAGGCCAGTACCGGAAATTCAACATCAAGTCTCCGGATACGACGCCCGGCGACGATTACGCGATGATGCGCGAGGTGCTGACGCGCCGGTTCAAGCGGATCGCGGAGGCCGAGGTCATCAGCGAGATCGAATCGGAAGTCGCTGAAATCGAATCGGACGTAGCGGGCGGACCCTTAGTGCCGGTCGTCGTCGCAGAAGACGATACCGTCGAGGATCGTGCATTTCCCGACCGGCCGGATCTCGTTTTGATCGACGGCGGCCTTGGACAGCTTTCCGTCGCGCGCGAAGTGCTTGCCGGATTCGGACTGCACGACATTGCGCTGATCGGCGTCGCAAAGGGGCCTGACCGTGATGCGGGCCGCGAGCATTTTCACATTCCCGGCCGCGAATGGCCGATCATGCTCGAGGCCAAAGACCCGGTTCTCTATTTCGTGCAGCGCCTGCGCGACGAAGCGCATCGTTTCGCCGTCGGGACCCATCGGGCAAAACGCGCGAAATCACTTGGCGTCAATCCGCTCGACGAGATCGAAGGCATCGGCCCGACGCGCAAGCGGGCGCTTTTGAAGCACTTTGGCTCAGCGAAGGCCGTATCGCGAGCCGGTATCGAAGATTTGAAGGCTGTGGAGGGCATATCCGCGGATATGGCAAAAAAAATCTACGATTTCTTCCACGAGCGGGCGGGATAGCGGCCTTATTTGAGGCTAGCCAGAAAGGCGCCTGCTGCCCTAATTTCGCGGCACTTGGGGGCGAAGGGCCTTCTTCCCGATTGTCATTTCGCTGTTGTCATTCAAGGGTTCTGTCCTGCCTATGCTGAGACGTGCATTTGCGACCTTAACGCTCGCCGTTCTTTTTGCCATTCCGGGCGCCGTTGCCGCGCAAGAAGCATGGACGCCGGCCGTAAAACCTGTCGCTGCTCAGAAGTCAGCAACTCCTGCGCCGCAGGGTACTCCAGCAGCCGTGACTGCACCCGCAGCAGGAGCCGGTGCGGCGCACGCGCCAGCGGCACCGGCGGCACCTCAACAGACGGCACCCGCGCAAACCGCACCAGCACAGGCGGCACCGGCACAGGCACAGGCCGCGCCTGCAGTGCCCGCTGCGGCGAATGCTCCCGCGGACTCCCAGCCTGCCCTCGCTCAAGAGCCCGCAGCCGCGACGCCCGAGGCGCAGCCTGCTGCTGCTCCGCCGCCGCCGCCTCCGCCGGTTCTCACACCGGAAGTCAGCTCGACGATCAGCAGCATTGTCGGCGACATGGATGGAGCGGAAAAAACGCTGGCCACGATTTCAGGGGTCAACACCGATCTCGGCCGGTTGCGTGACAACATCGACGGCGTGATCTCGAAGTCCACGCAGACGGCCGACGGGCTTCGCCCACGTCTTTCCGATCTCCAGGTTCAGATCAAACGACTTGGCGAACCGCCGGCCAAAGATGCCGCGCCGGAGCCGGCCGCCGTTGCGGCCGAGCGTGCGCGGCTCGATGTGCAGGAAGCCGAGGTTTCAGGCGCCATCAAGACGCTCGAAGTGACGTGGTGGCGCGCGCGTCAGGCCATCGACAAAATCACCGAGCTCAGGCTGCAGATGTTCGTGCGCAGTTTGACGGAGCAGATGTCGAGCCCGCTGATGCCAGCCTTCTGGAACGATATCGCGCGGCAGCGGGCGAGCGTCCAATGGCGCCTTCAATACAATGCTGAGGACTGGTGGAGTTCGATCAAGCGGCAAAAGGGTAGCGTGCTCGTTCTCTATGCGGCAGCGATCGGCCTTTATCTGCTGCTGAAGGCGGTGGTGATGTCGCTGACGCGCTACCGGCCCGGACCCAATGCGACGCCGCCGAGCTTTTTCCAGCGTGCAGCATCGGCTTCATGGATTGCGCCGGTCCGTGCCATTCCGGGCATTGCTGCGGTCTTGCTGCTTTATGGCGGGCACGAATATCTGGGGCTGCTCTACTACCCGACCGCGGCGCCCGTAGGTGCGGCGTTTTTCAGGTACGCGCTCGTTTTCATCGCCGTTTCGGCACTGATCGTATCCGTGTTCGCGCCGCACCGGCCCGAACGGCGGCTGATGCAGCTGTCAGATCGCAGCGCAAAGCGCATTACGCTGCTGCTCATCCTGCTGGCCCTGATCTATTCGGTCGATCTTTTCCTCTCGAGTTTCGGGCAAATTCTTTACTTCCCGCTGTCGATGAGCGTAGCGCAGTCGCTCTTTTCGAGCCTTGCTTTTGCGCTCGTTCTGATCGGACTGCTGCTCACCCCGTTCGAGTCGAGCGAGACGACGCTGGCCAGGCCGGTCAGACGCGGCGATCCGATCTGGTTCAAGCTGCCGCTCGGGATCGCCACGGCCGCGATCATCGGCTGCTGTCTTTTCGGCTACATCGCGATGGCGCGGTTCCTGTCGCAGCAGCTGGTCATGACCGGTGTCGTCGGTCTCGTCGCGGTCCTTCTCTATCTTGCCATTCGCGCGTTCACGCGCGGAAGCACGACGTCTCGTGGCCAGATCAGCGTCGTTCTCGAAGAGCGGATGGGGTTTGATGAAGTCCGCCGCAAACAACTCGCCTGGCTGACCGAAGTTGTGCTGACGCTCTGCGTCGCGTTCTTGACGCTTCCGATCCTCCTTCTGCAATGGGGTTTTGCCGCGCCCGACATCCGGGACTGGCTGCAGCGATTGCTGTTCGGCTTCGAGATCGGAGGGATCCGGATCTCGATCGTCAAAATACAGATCGGGATCGGCATTTTCATCGCGGGCGTGTTCATCACCCGCTTGCTTCAGCGGCGCCTGCGCGAGAATCTCCTCATCGCGCCGAAGATGGACGCGGGTATCGCGAATTCCATCCAAACCGCTGTCGGTTATGCCGGCACGGGTCTCGCCGCCGTTATCGCCATCTCGTATGCCGGCTTCAACATCACCAATCTCGCGATCGTCGCCGGTGCGCTTTCCGTCGGTATCGGTTTCGGCTTGCAGTCGATCGTCAACAATTTCGTCTCCGGCCTCATTCTCCTCATCGAGAGGCCGATCAAGGTCGGCGATTGGGTCGTCGTCGGCAGCGAGCAAGGGACGGTTCGAAGCATTTCCGTGCGGTCGACCGAAATCGAGACGTTCGACCGGGCGAGCCTGATCGTGCCGAATTCGGAGCTGATCACGGGCCGCGTTCTGAACTGGACGCACCGCAGCGCCCTCGGGCGCGTGGTGCTGAAATTCTCGGCCGGCCCGGACGTCGATCCGAGGCGGGTGCTGACCGTCCTGACCGAGTGCGCCAATCGCCATCCCAGCATTCTGCGGGAACCGGCGCCGATCGCGGTTTTCGAGGGCTACACCAAGGATACGACGGATTACACGCTCAGGGTCCTGCTGCCCGACATCACGCATGGGCTCAGGGTGCAATCCGATCTCAGGGTGGCGGTCTATGAAGCGTTAAGGCGTTCGGGCATCGTTGGCGCCGCTGCCTTGCCGGCGGCCGCATCATGAGGCGCGGTGCGGCTTTCTGCCCGGAGATTCACCATTGGGCATCCCGTGGGCTGTCTAGGGATTGACGGCCCCTCTCCCCTGCGGCTAACCCAAAAAACATGGACCACGTCGCGCACCGCTCGCTCTCGACGAGCCTGCCCAATATCCTGACCTATGGCCGGATGGTGGCGGTACCTGTGCTTGCCGGCCTCCTGTTTTTCGGGACGGGCGACGTCGCGCGGTGGTTGGCGTTCGCGATCTTTGTCGCCGCATGTCTGACCGACTGGCTCGACGGATATCTCGCGCGGATCTGGGAGCAGCAGTCGAACCTCGGCCGCATGCTCGATCCGATCGCCGATAAGCTTCTCGTCGGGGCAACGCTTCTGATGCTCGTCTACACCGGCACGATCAGCGGCTGGGCGATCTGGGCGGCTCTCATCATCCTGTCGCGCGAAATTCTCGTTTCCGGGCTTCGCGAATTTCTCGCCGAGCTCAACGTCAAAATTCACGTCACGCAGCTTGCCAAGTGGAAGACGGCGGTTCAGTTCGTTGCGCTTGCCATGCTGCTCGTCGGACCGGCAGCGGAAGGCATCCTGCCCGGCACAACGACGGCGGGCGTTTTGCTTTTATGGATTGCCGCACTTCTTACGCTGTTGACCGGCTACGATTATCTGAAAGCTGGAATACGCCACGCGATCGATCGCTGAGGGCGCCATGACCGAAAAACAAAGCACCGGCGAAACTGTACTGCGCTATTTCGCGTGGCTGCGCGAGCGCACCGGCCTCAGCGAAGAGCGCCTGATCCTGCCGGCAGATATCCTGACCGTGAACGACCTGCTCCTCTGGCAGTCCCGCCGGGGCCATCCCTTCGATCAGGCTTTCGCGAAGCCCGAAGCGATCCGCGTCGCGATCGACCATAGCCACGCAAAACCTGCCGCTGAGATCGGATCCGCACGCGAGATCGCGTTCTTTCCTCCAGTGACCGGAGGCTAAGATGGCCGTTCGCGTTTCGGAGGCGGATTTCGATGTCTCGGAAGAAATGGCGCGGCTCACCGGCGACGATACCGGAATAGGCGGCGTTTCCATTTTCGTCGGCAAGGTTCGCGGCGAAGCGGGGGCCGAGAAGCTCGTCTCGATGACGCTCGAACATTATCCCGGCATGACGGAAGCCGAGCTCGAGAGGATCGAAGCGGAAGCGCACCGGCGATTTAATCTGTCGGCGTCGTTAATCATACACCGCGTCGGCGAGTTCAAACCGGGCGATAATATCGTGCTGGTCATCACGTGTTCGCCGCACCGCGGCGATGCGTTTGGTGCGACAGCATTCCTGATGGACTACTTAAAGACGTGTGCGCCATTCTGGAAGAAAGAGACGCTCGTCAGCGGCACCACCCGATGGGTCGAAGCCCGCGAAAGCGATGACGAAGCGGCCGCTGCTTGGGTATCAATCGGCAAATAGCTGCCGCCCAAAGCTTTCCCCGAAACTGCTGATTTTAGCTCTTAACGAGAGATTAACCGCTGTTGCCCGATAGTCTTAATAACCTATTGCTCCGACCGCTAAAACGCCATCTTCCCCAGGCACACAGAAGTCTCTGTGGCGCACTCGACCGGGTGGTGAGCGCGCCTAGGGGGATTGCACTTATGCGTTGCTCGGCTCGACGCTCAATTTGCAGCGTCTTCGCAGCGGCTTTCGCCGCCGGCGCAGTGTGCCCGGCCTACGCTGGTAGCAAGGCCGCAGACACGACCGCTCAGAATGCGGACGTGCAGACCGCAGCCGTCTCACCGGCCCCCGCGTCTGGTCCTGCGAAAGGCGCCACGGGCACCCGCTTCGTCATCGGCCTCGAAAGCAAAGTCGACTATGAGGTCTTTGCACTTGCGAACCCGAACCGGGTCGTCGTCGAGCTGCCCGGCGTCAACGTTCGGCTTCCGACGCTCGAAGGAAAGCAGCCGGCGGGCCTCGTCAAAAGTTTTCGTGCGGGCCTCGCCGCACGCGGTAAAACGCGCGTCGTCATCGACGTCACCGAACCGGCCGTGATCGAAAGCTCGAAGATCAGCAAAGACAAGGATGGCCGTTACCTCCTCTCTCTCGCGATCCTTCCCGCGGCCGCAGCACTTCCCGATCCCCGCAAATCGATGGCCAAGCCTTCGGCTCTCGGCGCATCCGACTTGCAGCCGCCCTCGCCGCGGCTTGCCGAAACCCCGAGGGAACGAGCGGCAAGGGCTTTCAAGCAGATCATCGTTCTCGATCCCGGTCACGGCGGCAACGACTCAGGCGCCATGAAATTCGGGACGGTCGAGAAGGAGGTCGTCCTAAAATTCGGCCTCGTATTGCGCGA
The DNA here is from genome assembly GCF_019753045.1 of Hyphomicrobium sp. Classification (GTDB taxonomy): domain Bacteria; phylum Pseudomonadota; class Alphaproteobacteria; order Rhizobiales; family Hyphomicrobiaceae; genus Hyphomicrobium_B. The sequence continues at coordinate 571,540 of NZ_JAIELN010000002.1, read as the reverse complement.
CCTTCTCGAGAAAACCGGCCGCTATAAGGTTTTGATGACGCGTAGCGACGATACATTCATTCCGCTCGACGAGCGGACGAGGTACGCGGAGCGCAACAAAGCGAACCTCTTCATTGCCATCCACGCCGACTACTCGGACAACGGCTCGCGGGCGCGCGGCGCCACGATCTATTCGTTGCGCGACGGCGTCGCCAAGTCGCTCGAACGCTCCGCAAAAGGCAACTCGGCGCAAATGGTCCTGTCGGCCGACGAGATCGATACGGTCAAGAGCGTCAATGGCGATGTCGGTACCGTCAAAGACATTCTCGCAGATCTCGCCAACCGCGACGTGGAAATGACGCGCGAACGCAGCGGCATGTTCGCGAAAACGGTCATCGAGAACATGGGCGAAAGCACGCCGCTTCGCCAAGAGCCCGAGCAGCAGGCTGCGTTCCGCGTTTTGAAGACCGCGCAGTTTCCTTCCGTTCTGATCGAGCTTGCCTACGTGACGAACCAGCAAGACGCCAGCAACCTGAAATCCGACGAGTGGCGCAGCAAGGTTGCGCAGTCGATCGCAACTGCGATCGACAATTACTTCTCACACGATATCGCGCGGCTGCCTATGTGAGCGCCTTGCGACTCCGCTGCGCGGAGCCGGCCGCGAGATGCGCGGCAGTGTCGGAAGCGCAAAAATAAAAAGAGGCCGGCTCATGGGAGACGGCCTCTTTTTTTGCGTGGCAGGAGTTCGTCGCACCGACCCCTGCATGCATCAGTCACCTCCTACATGGAGGATATTTGTTGTGTTGTCGCCAGAGCAGAAACAGCCAGCGTCTCCTTGGCAAATCGCGCGAGGGATGAGCCTCGCTTGATCGAAGAAAACCGGTTGGCTGGTGACAGCGCTTCTGCATGAGGCACTCCATCTTCCAGGTGTCCGCCAACTCGCTCAGGAGAACGAGTGTTCCGATATCGAGACAACGCACGCGGACTCTCAGCACACGGGCTCGCTGAGCGGCGCGCTAACGTCTGAGGTTCGAAATCGGAAATGCGGAAAGGGTTGGACAGGAACGTGAAGCTGCCGAACCTGAACCAGAACGACGCTCCCTCGGGCAGCCCTATCCATTGCTGCCGCGCGCCGTTCGAAGTCATCTGCCGGTCCATCCGGAACCGGTTCAGAGAAGAGAAGGGCATCGACCCTTGGTTCTCGCTCTGACGCTCGCACAAAGTTGTAAGGACACGCCTAACAACACTTCACACTTCATAGGCTAAGCGATTCGCATGACAATTCGTAAGATCAGCAACATAGCGGGGCGGGACGATCAGACGAACGCGGGGACCGTCGGCGCGAACCTCGACAGGAGACATTCCGCCCTCGTCCCCGTCGACCTGGAAATGCGTCCGTTCCCGTTTGCCGATGGTCGCGGCCTTGACCGGCAAAACGTGCACGCCCTTCGGTCTCGTTTCCGGGCGGGCGAGCCATCCCAGCGCCAGCGATAGCAGATTGGCTCCGATTGCCCGGCGAGTGCCGGCTTCCATTACGACGGCGACGAGCGTATCGCGCCCCACCCCGGCATCGGGCGCCAGCGTGAACACGCTGCCATAGCGGATCGCAAACGACAGGATTACCCAGCTCGCTTCGAACCTTCGCCCGTCGAGTTCGACGTCGAAGACGGGGTGCGCCTCGGCAAATGTCTTAATAACGGGATAGACATAGGCGCCCCGGCCGAACGCGCGTTTCGTCCGATAACTGAGCTTCGCGACGACGCGCGCGTCGAAGCCTGCGCCCAACATCAGGAAAAACGGTTCGCCGTTGGCGAGGCCGCCGCGCATCTCGATCTGCTCGCCGGTCAGCAGCACGTCGGCCAGCGCCTGAACGCCTTTCGGCAGGCCGATCTCGGCAGCGAGCACGTTGCCTGTCCCCAGTGGGACGAGACCGACGGGCAGGCTCGTTCCGGCCGCCCCCGTCGCCACGGCGCGGAATGTGCCGTCGCCGCCCGCCGCGATGACGGCGTCAGCCGCGCCGCGTCTTGCCAAATCCGCAACGCGTTCCGAGGCTTCGGCAGAATTGCGTGCCGGGACTTGGAAGACTTCTGCCTTGCTATGGCGCAGGCTGCTGACCACACCGTCGAGAAGGCGGGGAATAGCGACGCCGGCGGTCGAATTGAAAACGAGTGCATACCGGCGGTGCATCTGTGGATCGCAATCCATAAGGCAATGGCGGCACCGGTCGGCGCCGCCATGTGAAGCTTACAGAGATAAGCGGGTATGCGCCTTAAACGATCCCGTCAAGGCTGGTAATGCGTCAGTGGTGGGCGCCTTCGAGCGCCGCAGGCGCTTCCGCCTGCCGCGCTGTCGACGTTACCGCCTTCTGCACCTTTTCGAACGCCCTGACCTCAATCTGCCGGATGCGCTCGCGGCTGACGCCAAATTCTTCCGACAACTGCTCGAGCGTTGCGGGGTCCTCGGTCAGCCTTCGAGCCTCGAACACACGGCGCTCGCGATCGTTGAGGACCGCCATAGCCGACGAAAGATACGACTTGCGCCGCTGCAGTTCTTCGTCCTCGACGAGGCGATCTTCCTGGGTCGGCGTATCGTCAACGAGCCAATCCTGCCATTCGCCCGATTCCGATTCAGCGCGAATGGGCGCGTTGAGGGATGCGTCGCCACCGAGGCGGCGATTCATATTCACCACGTCTTCCTCGGGCACGCCGAGCTTCGTCGCGATCGTCTTGACGTGCTCGGGCTTCAGATCGCCGTCATCGAGCGCCTGGAGCTGGCTTTTCGCGCGCCGCAAATTGAAGAAGAGCTTCTTCTGCGCGGCGGTGGTGCCCATCTTCACAAGGCTCCACGAACGCAGGATGTACTCTTGAATCGACGCGCGAATCCACCACATCGCATATGTTGCGAGGCGAAAGCCCTTGTCGGGATCGAAGCGTTTGACGGCCTGCATCAGGCCGACGTTTCCTTCAGATATGACTTCGCCGATCGGCAAGCCGTAGCCGCGATAACCCATCGCGATGCGCGCGACGAGACGCAAGTGCGACGTCACGAGCTTTTCGGCGGCGTCCGAATCCTGATGTTCCTGCCAGCGCTTGGCGAGCATAAATTCCTCGTCAGGCGCGAGCATCGGAAATTTGCGAATCTCTTCCAGATACCGCGTGAGACCCAGCGAACCGCCGGCCAGTGATGGAAGACCTTTAGATGCCATTGCCCTCTGCCGGACCTTCTCCCGTTTCCGGTTCGGCCCGTGCTCCCTTCAGACTGTGGGAGTCTGTACGCTCCCCCAACGTCTGGTGTTACATAGTAGTGAAATCTAGGAATTCACTAGGGGTTCCCGTCACTTCCTCTTGAACGGCCGTGACGATTACCCACATCTCAACACCGCCTTACTTCAAACGACGGCTGCGCTTCTTTTCCGTCGGTTTGACGTGAGTAGGCTTCAACGCCTCTCCAAGCTGTTCAAGGTCGGCTGGCAATTTACTGCTAAACTTAAGCTTTTTGCCCGAAATCGGATGCTCGAACTCGAGTTCAGCGGCGTGAAGCGCCTGTCGCGTCAGGCTTGATGCCACGTCTTTCGCCTTGCCGGAAAGCGCCCCAAGGCGCGTCTTGAATCCGGTGCCGTAGGTCGGATCTCCCAGAACAGGATGGCCGATATGCGCCAGATGCACGCGGATCTGGTGCGTCCTGCCGGTTTCCAGCACGAGGCGCAGGAGCGACACGTCGCCTCCCGGCGTTTCTCCGGGGAATACGTCGATCACCTCATAATGCGTCTTGGCGCTGCGGCCGACGATGCCTCGCGTTACCGCGATTTTCATCCGGTTGGCGCGGCTTCGTCCGAGACGGGCGTCGATTGAACCGGCAGGTAGCGAAAGCTTGCCCCATACAAAAGCCAAGTAGCTGCGATGGAGCCGACCGTCGCGGCCGTGGCTCTGAAACTGTTCGGCCAAGCCCTGGTGCGCCGCGTCCGACTTGGCGACCACGAGCAGGCCCGACGTGTCCTTATCCAGCCGATGCACGATGCCGGGCCGCTTGACGCCGCCAATACCGGAGAGGCTATCGCCGCAATGGGCAATCAAAGCGTTGACCAGCGTTCCCGATGCGTGCCCGGCTGACGGGTGCACGACGAGGCCGGCTGGCTTGTCGATCACGATCAGATCGTCGTCTTCGTAGACGATGTCGAGCGGCACATCTTCGCCCTCGACGCCGGTATCTTCCGCCTGCGGCAGGGTGACTGTATAGACGGCGCCTGGTTTGACCGGTGTGCGCGGCTCCCCTATCGTCTCGCCCGCGCGGACGTGGCCATCGCGTATGAGAGACTGGACGCGGGCGCGGCTCACCCCATCAAGCTTCGAGGCGAGCCAACGATCGACCCGTTGGCCAGCATCTTCGGGGCCTGCGACAACCTCGATGAGGCTCTGTTTTTGTTCGTCGATGGGCACGGCGCTCGTAACTATCAGAAAGAAATTCTCGCGATGACTAACGATCAGCCGCAGACATCCTCGGCCGACTTGATGCGCGAACAGCGCCTCCAGCGCAATCTCAAGATCGTCGTCGGTGGACTTGCCGCGCTTATTCTTGTTGGGCTCGGAGCCGTTGCGGTGAAGGTGATTGGCCTCGCTTCGGGGGGCTCGGGCGGCGCACAAACATCGCGGACGGTCACCGTTTCGCCCGGTGCGACGCTTTCGCTGGAAATTCCAAAGGGTGCGCGGATCGTGTCTGTTTCATTGTCGGGCAACCGGCTCGCCGTCCACCATGAGGGGCCGAGCGGCCCGGGGATTGCGATCGTCGACATCGAAACAGGACAACGTGTTGCCGAAGTGAAGCCGGTGGAATCGGTGCCGCGCAATTAGCAGGTAAGGTCATAGGCTTGCCGTCTCTCTTCCCGCGCGGGCGTTCTCAAGCGCCTGTCCAGGTTGTAATTGCCACGCGCTTCTGGGCTTGATCGGCCGCGAACACTCGACTACACGTCCTTTGCGCCTGCCCCGTTCGTCTAGTGGCCCAGGACACCCGCCTCTCACGTGGGCAACAGGGGTTCGAGTCCCCTACGGGGCGCCAATTCAAGCTAAGCCATTGATTTTATAGAAGCCATTGAGAAACAAGGGCTTTCTTTACTCGACTGCTACGATTTGTTGCTACGAATCGAGCATGTCCGACATGGCCAAATATTCCTTCCTCACTCGTCGCTCCGGTTCCCAAAACTGGTATTACAAGCGCGACGTCCCGCTGGAGTTGCGTGCTCCTGGGCGACGGAAACAAGTCTGGAAATCGCTCCGAACTCCTGATCGCAGGAGCGCTGAAAAAGTCTACGCCGCAACGCATGCCGAAATTGAACTTCGCTTTGATCAATGGCGGCGGGAAGACAATCTGCCAATTGCCCCGGCCGGCACCCCGACAGACCCCAGCGCCTCGAACCCGACCGCTGCGCCTCTTACTCCGGCCCTCCTTCGAAAAATAGCCGACAGCCACTACCTCAGCATTTACGAGAATGACTTCGATTGGCGCAGCGATCTTTGGCGCAGAACCCGCGACAATGAAGAAGCGTTTTGGTCGGGCGATCTCATCAAGCATCCGGCGAACGACTGGCAGCAGCGCAATGGTCAGTCGTACAGCTATTACGCACTCCTTATGGAGGAACCGGTACTCGAGGAGGTATTCCTTTATTGCGTTTACTTCGCTCGGAAGGAGCGACTTCAAAAGCTCCGCCGTTACTACGACCTGGGTGACATTTGCGGCATCGAGGAGAGCGCTGCTGCGCTTTTGAGTTCGCAACAACTCAGCCTTAGCGACGCCGATCGCAATCGCTTACTGCGCAAGCTCCTGCAAACCGAGATTAAAGCACTCGAAGACATGACGGCGGGCAATGAGGCGACCTTTGACGGCATCGTGTCTCAAGACGTCGCTGTGGACGTGAAGGAACGAAAGCCAAAAGCCAGTCCAGCAGAAATCGCTTCGGTCCTGGCGGAGAAGTACATCGATACGATGGCAAGAGAGCGCGATTGGCCGCCCAAAACAACATTGCGCAAGCGCGCCGAAATACGAGAGTTCCTAGAGATATGTGGTGACCGGCCGATCAATTCATATGGTCAGGAAGATGGCGTAAAATTCAAAGACGTCCAGTCTGCTCTTCCAGTCTATCGCCAGAAAGCTCCATTCAAGAAGCTTTCGTTGACAGAAGCGGCCGAGAAAGCGACGGAACTTCGCAACAAAGGGCAGGATGTTGAGCTTCTGAGCCCGCTCACAATCAACGACAAGATCGGATCTGTTTCGTTGCTCTTCGAGTGGGCCAAGACGCGAACCGCAGACGTTGTAAATCCTGTTTCCGACCAGAGCATTCAACGTCGCAAGAATAGACGTCAGGGCAAGAAGGTACATCCCTGGACCATCGAGGAGCTCAATCGGATGTTTGCCGCTCCTATTTATATTGGGTGTCAGTCCGAAACCCATTGGAAGCAGCCCGGCCAATCCGTCCTTCGACGATCGGCGAAGTTCTGGGTCCCACTCATCGGCCTTTTCTCGGGCATGCGTCTGGGCGAAATCATTCAGCTGCAAATCACGGACGTCAAAGAGAAGGACGGAATCCACTACTTCGATGTCACCCCTATCGGCATTGATCCGTCCGACGAAGAAGCGGTTGATACTCACGAAGAGAAGTCGCTTAAGACCTCTTCAAGCCAGCGCGCCATCCCGATACATAAAATGCTCTTCGATCTTGGTTTTGAAGACTTCCTCGAATTTCGACGCGCGTCGGGATCGACGCGGCTCTTTCCAGAGTACGAAAAGGCCAAGGATGATGGCTCTTGGTCGAAACAGTTTTCGAAATACTTCAAGCGGTTTCGAGAATCCATTGGTGTATCGCGACGAGGCGTGCGGTTTCACAGCCTACGGCATAATGTTGAAGATGCCTTGCGCAACGCGCATATACTGAAAGAGGTGCGCGACGCCATTCAGGGGCACGGCGAGAATGGCGTATCCCGAGAATACGGCAGCGGCTATTATCTCGCGACTTTGAATGAAGCGCTTCAGAAGATCGCCTACGATGGCGTAAGCTTTCCTCCAGCGCAAAACATCGCCAATTACGCCGCGCCAACAAACGCCACACTCTAAGTTTCGTTGAAATTCAACAATCGTCTTAGGGCGAGGTCGAACAAACAGACCAGAAGAACGATCCCCAAGCGAGCATGTTTGGAAGCAAGTTTTTTGGGAAAGCCCAAAGCCTTCAGAATTTGTCACTGCAGGTGCATTGGGAGGATGTTGGTTGGCGGGTGTTAGTCACTTTCACCCAGCTCCTCAATCAAATCCGACCAAAAGATCACATCGATCTCCTCAGACCATTGCTTCCAAATAAATACTCCCCGCTTCAAGCTAAGGGACTGCAATCAATTTATTTGGCTGAGATCCCGGAGATACTTGCCGAGGTGCTGTTCGGACTGATCGGCGCAGAGGTAGATGCTATTCGTGTAGCGGGCGCAGCGATTGAGCCTGTCGCAGCCGATGATCTGGACGGTTGGGAAAAGAAGATCGAGCGCCAGATTGAAGATGAGGTGACGATTGCCGAGACCGATCGGCTTGCGTTGGTTCGGGCAAGGCGTGGACAGGGATTTTTTCGTGACCACGTGGCCCGAATAGAATCCCGGTGTCGAGTTACGGCCGTCGACACCCAACCCATCTAGTTGCAAGCCATTGCAAGCCATGGCGGGACGCCAGCAACGACGCGCGGTTGAACGGTGAGAACGGTCTCCTCCTCACTCCCGACCATCGATCACCTTTTTGACCGAGGCTTTATTGGATTTGAGGATGACGGACACCTTATCCTATTCGCCTGTTGCCCACAGGGCATCAGAGAAGTCGTTCATCACGGTAGCTTGGACGATTAAGGGCAGAGGTGCTCTTAGATCACTTTTCAAAAGCGCGGCCGATCTTCTTCCAGCGCTCCACACCGTTAATTGCCAAAAAACAAAGCGTCTAGTCGGCCGCCGTAGGATCAACTACGGATCTTATCTCGATGATCCGGTTTGCGGGAAAACCGCTAAGTTCCGCGTGCTTCCGAATTACGTCTTCATCTCTGGCGATATAAACGCAAAACGTGCTATCGCCAGCGACATACGAGTGCAGCCACTGCACATCCGGTGATAATTTCGCCAAGGCCTCGTTAGAAGTGGCCGCTGCTTGTCGAAGCTGCTCCGCGGTAGAACAGCCGACGCCGGGGATATTACGTTCAATGATAAATTTTTTCATTAGCACTTCTTAACATCATACTCGTTTGACGGAGCGCGAAAGCCGATCAACATCCGCTGGGTAAGCTCAAGTCAATCAGCCCCTAGCGTAATTGACCCAGACAGTTTTAGTCTGAAGATATTGTTCAATCCCTTCCCGACCATTATCCTTGCCGTAACCTGATTGCTTGAAGCCTCCCCAGCCGACGGCGGCATCAAATTGATTGTAAGTATTGATCCAAACCGTGCCGGCTTGAATTGCTGCGGCTGCGGCATGCGCCTTCGCAACGTCGCTTGTCCAGATTCCAGCGGCCAAACCATAGCTGGTCGTGTTTGCTCGTTTCACTAGCTCGTCGAAGGACTCAAACGTCTGAATTGCTAAAACGGGTCCGAAGATCTCATCGCTTACCACCCCATCAGTATCCTTAGCTCCGGTTAGGACGGTGGGCTCATAAAACGAGCCGGAAGCGAATGTGCCCTGACCGCGCCGTCCCCCCGTCACGACTTCTATGCCCGTATCTCTGGAGCGTTCGACGAAGCCACTGACCCGCTTAAGTTGGTCCTCGGAGATAAGCGGCCCGAGCGTCGTCTCGGTGTGAAGGCCATGACCCATCTTCAGTTTTGAGGCTTCCGAAACCACTTGATTGACTACCCGGTCGAAGGCTTTTGCTTCGACCATAAGGCGAGAGCCGGCAGAGCATACTTGACCCGCGTAGAAGAAAATGGCGCCTGCAGCAGTTACTGCGGCAGTATCGACATCGCCGTCAGCGAAAATGATGTGCGGATTTTTACCACCCAGCTCGAGAGATACACGTTTTAATGTCGCCGATGCGATACGTGCGATATGCTTGCCGACCCTTTCCGATCCGGTGAATGTAATTTTTGCGACGCCCGGATGTTCGACCAGTGCCTGACCCGTTGTTGCGCCATCTCCTGTAAGAATGTTGAGAACCCCAGGAGGAAGGCCTGCTTCAAGTGCTAACCTTCCAAGGATTAAGGCCGAGAGAGGCGTTTGTTCGGCGGGCTTGAGAATGACTGTGCATCCGGCCGCGAGCGCCGGCGCAATCTTGAAGCACGCCTGGCACAAAGGAAAATTCCACGGAACGATTGCCGCGACGACACCAACCGGCTCGCGACGCGTATAGACGAGCAACTCCGGAGAGCTCGCGGGTATCGTTTCACCTGCTAACTTTGTGCACCAACCCGCATAATAGCGAAGGGCGTTTATGGCGAGGCGCACGTCGACCGCGGCAATTTGATGTTTCGGCTTACCGCTGTCGAGACTCTCCACTTCTGAAATCCACGTCGTGTCGCGTTCGATAAGATCGGCAAGCCGCAGCAGAATCTGCGATCGGTCCATTGGCGACATTTTTTGCCAACTGCCATGAAGCGCTGAAGTAGCGGCGGTTACCGCTGCGTCAACGTCTGCCGCTTTGGCGTTCGGAACCTCTGCCAGCGCTATTTTGAGTGCAGGGTCATACGTTCTAAGAGTTTCGCCCGCAGCACTCAAAACGTCGTTTCCATCGATGAGCAATTTATGCGTCGACGAAAGAAAATCGATCGTTTTCTTCGACGCCAATTGCGTCCCATTCAGTGGTTGTTCGATCATGTTCGGAGTGGCCTCGCTACCTGCATCTGTGTAATCAAATTACGTTTCGAGTCCTCGCGGGGCATCTCTGCGAACAGAGACCAAAGCGATCCTGATTGTCTGACGTTTGTCCTTCAGAAAGCGCTTTCCTCCCGGGTCAGTCGCTTAGTGCAGCGGTCAGAATGGTAACGCCGCCGCTCGCGAACCTGCTCACGTCCGCAACGGCCGCCCTGCCTTCCTCCGATTCCAACGAAGCATCGAGATCCGCTTTTGAATCGTAGTCGAGGAAGGCGATCAGATGAGCCGGCCTCTCAGCATTGCTATTCTCAACGGCCCCGCGACTAAACGAAAACGACTGCAGGCGGGGCATCTTAGCGACGAGCTTGACATGAATGTTGTGGTAGTGGTCGTCAAAAGCGGCCGGATTGGCGGGGGGGTCATAGATGACAGTGACTCTGATCATTGTGCTACCGAGAAATTGAGAACTCTAGCTGCGTCGCTGAAAGAACTTCCGCCGACTGATCAAATCATCGCAGCGCGTTTTTCGCTGGTACGGCATATAGTTCGCGTCGGTGATAAAGGAGCGGTTGGTGGACCGTCTCTTCGATTTTGTGCACGAGGGCAGCTACAATCACGTGGTCGCCCGCGGTCAGCAACGCGTCGACTTCACATTCAAATGTCCGGCAGGCACCTTCAAGCCTCGGTCCAAATTCGGTAGGTGCCCAGTTTAATTCAGAGAATTTATCGTTCCCTTTGCCTGATAGTTTAACGGCGGCCGCTTCCTGGCCCTGAGCGAGTAGATGAATAAGGAGACGCTTGCCCTCTTGGGAGAGTGCCTTGAGGGTGGAGGAAGACCGATCAAAGCAGGCAAGCATCAAGGGTGGATCCAAAGACAATGAACAGACCGCAGAAAGTGTGGCACCGGTCGGTTCACCTAGATCATTCCAGCAGGTCACGGCCGTCACTGCGGCCGGAAATTCAGCGAGCGCCGATTTAAACTGTTGAGCATCGAGACTAGCGCTAGTTTCGTTTTCTCTATTTCTTGGGGAAGCGACTGCCGTAGCTGAGGGCATGCGCATTAAACTCCTCGGCTGATGTGATCGAGGACGACACGCCCCCGCGAAAGGACAAATTCCACCTTAACGTCGCGAATTTCGTCGACGGATCCACGGTAAGGGTCGCGATCCAACGCGATCACGTCCGCTAACTTCCCGGGCGCCAAGCTTCCCTTCGTATCCTCTTCACCGAGGGCGGCCGCAGAGTCGATCGTGTGCATTCGCAGTGCCTGATCGAGTGTAATAGCTTCATGCAAATCGATAATGGCCCCGGAGTACGCTTGGCGCTTTAAGCAGCACCAGATGCTGTGGAAGGGATTTGTTGTTTCACGTTCTCCACCAACCCAGACGTCCGAACTGCCGTTCAAGCGCCATCCTTGCGAGAGCAAAGTCTTGAACGGAAATCTGCCTTTACTTCCGATTTCGCCCAGATAATCAGGAAAATATTCGCCAAACGCGAAGATGAAGACAGGCTGGGGAACAGGAATGATACCGGCGCGCGCCCAGCTATCCATTGTTCGTGCGCGAGGCAGCCAGTTCCCCGCGTGCTCAACACGTGTTCTCGTTCGGCCGGAAGATGTGCCGCCAAGCTCAACAATGCACTCGCAAAGCCATTCCTGAGCTCTGTCTCCGTTCGCGTGCACAGACAGTTGAAGATTTGACGCCTGGCTTAATTCAAATGCCCGCCGGAAAAAATATTTGGAGAAGGCGATCTGCCCGCAACCATCGGAGCCCACATATGGACAGGTAACGGCGGCGCTTTTAGCGGAAAACCCCCCATCCGAAAATAATTTGATGCCTTGAATGCGAATTGCGGCATCGTTCGCATTCAAATTTATATGACTTTTCCAGTCGGCGGCCTGTTCAAGTTTAAGGGTCCCAGGTGCCCAGATATAGATACGGTAGCTCGCGTCGAGTTCATCTGATGCGGCGAGCGCATTGAGGGTTTCGACGCCGTCGATCGTTTCCGAGATTTCACCGATTGTCGTCACACCGAAGCGGGTGAAATACTTCGCTACGCCATTCTTCAGCACTGACCGAAGTTCACTTTTATCAACCTGAGGAAAGGATAGAAGAGCGTCCATTTCCTTTACGACCCCCGTGGGATCGCCACTCGCATTACGTTCAACAACGGGCAGACCGGTCACACTATAATCAGGAGGCACGTAGTTGCGATCGATCCCTGATACTTCCAGTGCCTTGCTATTGAGCACCGTGATGTGCCCGCCGGCCCTCAGTGCCACCGGCCGATCCCGACTGACTTTGTCGAGCTCCTCGCGAGTAGGAAGACGCCCTTCTTTCAGCTTTCGATCGAAGAACAGGTTGCCTTGGCCAACAATCCAATAGTCACTGGCCTTCGCGCCTGTCGTTAGCGCATCGCAAATATCGCCAACACTGCTGCATTCCGGAAGCCGGCAGTCAATTGTCTGATAATCGGTGCGAAAAATCACTTCGCTATGAGCGTGAACATCTACAAAACCCGGCATTATCGGACGGTCGCCAAGATCATAAATGTTCGTGTCCGGACCTCGGAACTGATCAATTTCATCGCGGCGTAGCACGCGAATTATGCGGTCGCCGCGAATGGCTAGGCCATGGGCATCCCTATCGTTGTCATGCATTGTAATGGCACGCCCGCCGACTACGATGAGGTCGGCGTAATCAGCTTCAGTGGCCATCAGATGAGTTCCCGAGTGCGCTTGAACGCGGGAATGACTTCCCGACCGATTAGTTCGATTGAGCGCATGATGTCTTCATGCGGCATCCCATCAATTCTCATGACGACTTCTTCGACCCCAAGCTCTTCGAGTAGACGTAACCTCTTGATGAATTCATCAGGTGTGCCGACCAACACCGAAGGTGTTTCGGTCAGCAGAAAGTCCATATCTGTCCGGTGGTCCAAGAGCCTCAAAATCTTCTTGTCGAGATATTCGTACGAGATCTTTTTTCCTAGCGGTGCATATAGGTCGAGGATGAAATTGAAATAGCCAAGGCTGATGTCGCGAGCCTTGTTCACCGCGTCCTGCTTTGATTGAGCGCAGAATGCCGTGATGATAAGAACGCTCAATAGATCGGTCCGCTTCGGCATCAAGCTGCGCCCGGCGGCTTCAGCAGCTCCGCTCCGATAAGCGTCGATGCATTCCCTTAGATAATCGAACCCAAAGTAGTTGTCGAAACTGATGACGCCAATTCCAATTTCCCCGGCGTTTTTGTGCGACTGGGCGCTTGAGGCCGCCACAAATATCGGAGGATTAGGAGATTGAATGCAGCGTGGCAAGATCGGCACACGAGGTATTTTCCAAACCGGCCCGTCGTGTTCGATATATTCCTTCTCGAATATCTTCGCGAGAACAGCCATCGAATCTTCCCATTGTGTTCGCGTTTGGGAAGGATCGACGCCGAAAGCTGCCAAAGTCGTCAAATTGTTTGAACGCGCGGTCGCCAATTCCGCACGTCCCTTCGACACAATGTCGAGTGTCGCCAAACGCTCCGCAACAAGGATGGGATGATTCCACTGGAGCAGCACGGAGCACATGATCCGCAGCTTTATATTTTTCGTTTGGCGCGCGATGGCGGCATAGAGAATTTCGGGGGCAGCGACGCTGAAACGGGGCGGTGTGAAATGCTGTTCGGAAGTGCCCCAGCAGTGGAAGCCCACGCGATCAGCGAGTTCAACCTCGGCAATCATCTCGTCGTAACGCTGAGCAACGGTATTGCCCGGCATTACCTCACCTTCCTGAATCAAGCCGATCTTCATTTAACCACCATTTCTCCGAATTTCGCGCAAACCTACCTTTCTCATGACCGTATAAGCCGGAAAAAAGCTTGTCAAGAACCGTTAAACAGAATTATTGGCAATCGTTGGTCCGATTTCTGGAGGATTGATCAATGAGAGCTAACGCCCACATTCCTGTTTCGGTACTGACCGGCTACCTCGGTTCCGGAAAGACCACCCTTCTCAATCGCTTGCTCGCCAATCAGCGCGGACGTCGTTATGGCGTCATCGTCAATGAGTTCGGCTCTATAGGGATTGATGGCGCCCTCATCGTCGATGCGAACGAAAATGTAATTGAGCTGAATAATGGCTGCCTTTGCTGCAGCGTCCGGGGAGACCTTTTGGGTGCGTTAGAAACGGTAGTCGCTAGGGTTGACGGAGTGGACGAAATCTTGATCGAAACGACCGGGCTCGCTGATCCCGCCCCGATCGCAGCTACGTTCCTTTTGGATGACGATATTTTCGACCGCGTGAAACTAAAGGCCATCATCACCTTGATCGACGTGCCGCTGGTGAACGATCAAATCGGCGAGGATCCCGTTGTGGAAAGCCAGATTGCGTTGGGTGATATTGTTTTGTTGAATAAGTGCGACGTTGCAAGCGGCGAGCAACTGCAATCCGCCGAGGCGCTGGTAAAAAGCATCAATCGGATCTCGCCAGTCCTCAGAACGGACCGTGATGTTGTCGACGTTGTGGATTTACTTGCAATTCCGGTCGATCAACATGCTCGGCTTTCTTTCGTTAACAGACCAACCAGACCGCCGCGGCACGATGTGGTCAGCGTTTCATTGACGGCGCAGGAGCCGGTTGATGCCGAACTTTTTGCGGAATGGATTTCCAATGTCATCCGCCGCAACGGGCGGGACATCCTGCGATGCAAAGGCATCGTTGCCTTCGCAGGAGAAGATCGTCGATTCATATTTCAAGGCGTACAAACAATCTTGGAGGGGGATGTCCGCGAGCCTTGGGCTGAGGGGAAGCTCCGTGAGAGCCGGTTGGTGTTCATCGGTCGCCGACTGGACACAGCCGCACTGAGAGCCGGCTTTGAAACCTGCCTAGTGCGGGCCATACGATAGATGGAACCTCGTTGAGCAAATCTTTCACGACGTTCAATCAACAAGCGTTGCGAAAGCAGGTCTAAGTTCGTGCCGCGCTTTTCCGCGAGTGGTCGACCGTCACAAGCCTAGAGCTGACGAGCGCCGGCGACTCCAAGTTTGGATCATGCGGTCGGAAATGAGCGCGACCAGGGCGATGGAAAGTCCCGCAACCATGCCGAGGCCAACGTTCGCTTTGGAAAGCGCCACATAGAGGTCTTGGGCAAGACCCTGCGCTCCAACCATGGCCGCGATAGATAGCATGCCCAAAGAAGCGAGAATTGTCTGGTTAAGTCCCAGCATGATAACAGGCCAAGCGATCGGAAGTTCGACATGGAACAATTGCTGCGTACCGCTGCAACCCATTTGCCGCGCAGCTTCAACGATTTCGGGTGGGACGCTTCGAATGCCATGCTCGAAATACCGTATGGGCATAACGATGGCATAGAGGACGATGGCAATAAGTGCTGTGAATTCGCCAACCTGAAACAGCATGAGAGCAGGTATCAGCAGCACGAACTGTGGCATAGTTTGCAAGGTGTCGAGCATCGGACGCAGATAAAAGGATACGCGATCGCTCTTACCAGCCAATATGCCGATCGCCCCCCCACACAGGCACGACAAGATTACGGCCACCGTGCAAAGATAAAGCGACTGCATTGTGCTGCTCCAGGCGCCGCTCGCCGCAATAAACAACAAGGCCAGCAGAACGAAGGCTGCCAACCTTAATCCGCCTATTGTGAGTGCGAGCATAGTCACGACCAGAATAAATGCCGGCCAAGCGACTCCGGTAGTTCCAAAGTAGAGGAGCCATGCGAGAAAAAGCACCGAAAGACAGATGCCCAAGCGACGGAATAGGAGCCAAGAAAGAAAAGCAAGAATGACTGAGACCGCCCAATAGCCAATCATCAGTTCTGGAGTAAAGGTAATGCCCCAGGTGAATGGACTGATGGCCTGAACTAAACCCACGCGGAGTGGAAGGAGCACGAAGAACAATACTGCGTTCTTAAGGGTCGCTAGGTATTCACCAAAGTTTGCAATGAACGCTCTTAGCGCCGCGTTGAGTCCTTCGGAGGGATTATAGTGCCAGGCTGCAGGAAATCTGTCCAACTCGGGAAAGATCTGCGCTGCGAGAAAAGCGAATGCAAGGCCAGCGAGGAAAACTGCCAGGAACTGTTTGCGGGTGAAACTGTGTTGCTTGCCGCAAGCGAATCCCGTCGTTATCCGATCCATCATGATCGCAAGCAACGCGATCACCCCGCCGCAAAGCAAGCTTTCCCCAAATTGGGCTTTACGCATCGTGGTCAGCACTTGCCATCCGATATCGTCGGAGCCGCCAATCACGGCAGCGATAATCACCATCGCAAAGATGGCCATGACGGCTTGGTTGACGCCGACCAGGATCTGGCCCAGCGCGGCGCGAACTTCGACGTGCCAAAAGAGCTGCGATCGAGTACATCCGCTCATTTCGCCCGCTTCTCGAAGGGAGGCGGGGACACGTTTCAATCCAAGTAAGGTGTTCTGGGCCATCGGCCCGATGGCATAAATCGCACTGGCGATGATGCCGACGACTGGCCCGAATCCGAACAGAAGCAGAATGGGGATGAGATATGAAAAGGTCGGAACCGTCTGCATGAGATCAAGTGTCGTCATGACAAATGGGCGGCCCCAGACAAAAACGTACCCCATGACCCCGAATGCGAACCCGATTGTCACTGCAATCGGGACGCCGATTAACACGGACGCGACCGTATTCATCGTATGCGTCCAGTACCCGAGCACGATGATGTAGGCTACACTTCCCGAGGTGATCAAAGCGAGGCGGTGTCCTCCAGCTCTGAACGCGATTAAGGTGATCGCTACGGCGATCACGGACCAAGGCAATTTGGCGAGAGCAGCCTGAAGAAAGGACAACGGCAGCGCAATAAGTGCGGCGATAGCGCGGAAAATCCACTGAATATGCGGAAGGATGCCGCCGAACGCCTGATTGATCCAGTCGGCAGTGCGGAGAGTCCAGGCCACCGGAATGACGTGGACTGCTTGAACGTTGCGCCCGGCTGTCTCGCACCAAACGGCGAACAGCAGAACTGCAAGCCAACCAATTGCGCGAGTGTTTAATTCTGAGAATTGCGGTGCAACGCGAGTTTCGGAAATTTGAACCACGCTCAAATGCCGCCCTCTGTTCGAATCTGCGAGCTGATGCGGCTGATTGCGCGCAACAAGCCCGCTGACGTCACTTGGCCATGGAGGCCGGCATCATCCGCGATGAAAACGGTGTCTGTTTCGGAAAAACGGGCTATCAATTCTTCTGCGGACGCCGACAGGGGTGCAGGGTTACTAATGCCATTTGTGCTTTCAAGAGGCTCCAAAACGTCGGCGGCCGAGAGCACCTTGGTGAGCGGTACTTCAGAAGCAAATTTGGCAACGTATTCGTCAGCGGGTGCGAGAACAATTTCGGAAGGTCGGCCAATTTGTACGATCCGCCCGTCACGCATTACGATGATCCGGTCGGCCAGTTTCAACGCTTCTGAGAAATCATGCGTAATAAAGATGATGGTCTTCTTCAGCAATTTCTGCAGCCGAAGAAATTCCTCCTGCATCTGTCTTCTAATGAGAGGATCCAGCGCAGAAAAAGGCTCGTCGAGAAACCAGAGATCTGGTCCCACCGCCAGCGAGCGGGCAATACCAACGCGTTGCTGCTGACCGCCCGAAAGCTCTCGCGGGAAGGCGGTTTCCCTCCCCTGAAGTCCGACAAGCCCAATCATTTCGCGAGCACGGTTCTCGCGTTCAACTTTTGAGACCCCCTGAATGCGAAGAGGAAAAGCAACATTCTCGAGCACATTGAAATGCGGAAGTAATCCGAAGGACTGGAATACCATACCCATCTTGTGACGCCGTATCTCAATGAGTTCCCGGTGCGAGAGTTTCAGCAGGTCGAGGCCGTCGAAGGTGACTTCGCCGGCGCTCGGCTCGACTAGTCGGGAAAGGCACCTTATCAAAGTAGATTTTCCAGATCCCGACAGGCCCATGATCACAAGGATCTCGCCTTCGGCGACCTCGAAGCTCGCATCGGCGACCGCCACAAGGTGGCCGCTGGCCTTCAGCGCGTGAAGTGCCTCGCTGGCGTCCCCCGTTTCATGAAGTGTACGACGCAGTTGGCTCGTCGCCTCGCTGCCGAATGTCTTCCAAAGATTGCGACATCGAATTTTGGTATGGACTGTTGTCCCACGCGCACTCATGGCGAGCCTCCGGTTTTATCTTCGCCGACTGGGATTGCGCTGTTATTTCGCGGCGGCAAGCCACTTTGCTAAGATATCAGGATGGCCATCGAGCCACTTGTTGGCGGCTTCTTCAATCGGGATCTTTTTCTCTTCGACTTCGAGCGACAGCGCATCTTGCTGCTCAGCCGAAATCGAAAACTCCTTCAGGACCCGATACGCTCCGGGCCATTTATCTTTCATGCCCACCCAGCCCAGCTTCTTTACCCAGCCGTTGGGCCATCCGCAGTCATGCGTAGCATCAGGATTCGGTCCCCACTTCGGATCCGTGTAGCATTCGGGTCTGCTTTCAGGCAGCTTCACCATTTTGGGATGGAACTTCGCTAAGAGCCAATGCGGGCTGCACAGCATCATGAGAATTGGCTTATGTGCTGCGACAGCAGCCGCGAATTCAGCTGCTGCCGCTCCGTCCGATCCCGGCGGAACCACTTTGAAATTTAAACCGAGCGCGGCGACGCGCTTGTCATTGTCAGGTCCGTAATCGGCAGGGTAATCAAGTAGCCGGCCCTGCGGGAACGTTTCGGCGGTTGCAAGCTTCTGAGCGCAGTCGTTCAGTGCCTTGTAATCAGGAAGTCCGGGGCATACCTCTTCCAGGTACGCCGGATAAATCCAGCCTTCCTTCGACATAAAGCCGGTGCTGCCCAGATCTTCGGCCTTGCCGCTCGCGATCGCCCTGTCGAAATTGCCTTGGATGGTATGCTCCCAAAGCTCCAACGTCGCGGTGATGTCTCCGTCCATCACGCCTTCGATCTGAGGAAGATAGCCCGCAGTCAGATATTCAACTTTGTAACCGAGCCGCTTGAGCGTCTCGCCTGCCAGATACGTCGTGACGTGCTGGCCCTGCCATTCGTTGATGGCAAGCTTGATGGGATCCTGCGACTCAGCGCCCGCCCGAGCCGGTGAATTGCAGAGGAGGGCAGCTCCCATAAAGAGGAGACAGGTCGCTGTGCGCTTAGCTTGATGAGACATGCTTGTTCTTCCCCTTGGGACGCCGAGGGCGTCTGATATCCGTTAAGGATCGCCGATGCTAAAGATTTCCAGATTTAGCGGATTTTCCGGTATTTGTGACTGTATTTTTGTGGAGCAGTCCATGTCAATAGATTTTAACGTGGGTTTTCTCGTTAATTTCGACCGGTTTCGACCCGGCTTGCAAAGCTTACAGACGTCCGCCTAATGTCCGCGGTGCGGGACAGACAGGGCGCAGAAATGAATTCAAGACCTTCTAAGCGTGACTTCGCGGCGGGAAGTGACCCGTTGCGACAATGGCCCTTGTCCGATCTCGATCGACAGATCATCACGCACTTGCAGGAGGACGGACGTCGGGCTTTCGTAACCATCGCCCGTGCCGTTGGTGTAACGGAAAAGACCGTGCGCACGCGCGTTCGTCAGTTGCTCGGATCCAACATCATTCGAATCGTCGCTCTCACTATGCCGAGCGCAATCGGGTACAACGCTGGAGCATTAGTCGCGATAAACGTCGAAAGCTCAGCGCAAATCACAGACGTTGCTAGGGCGCTGGCGGGCGTCGATGACGTGGATTACGTCGTGTCAACATCGGGCCGGTACGATATTCTGGCCGAACTCGTCTCACCCAGCAGGCAAACGTTACTCGAGACCTTCCATACGAAAGTCCGGGGAATCGACGGCATCGCACGCGTCGAACTTTTCCCCTATTTCAGCTTTTACTATCAGCAAGCAGCTTTTTTTACCCAGCCTAAGGCTGCGAAGGGGCTCTCAAGCGCGCACGGCGAACAGCTTGATCTTCTCGATAGATCAATCGCCGTTGAACTCAGCCATAACGGCCGCGCACCGCTAAAGAATGTGGCGCAAAACGTGGGGATGTCGGAGACGCAGGTCAGAGCGCGGATACAAAACATGGCGTCGGCCGGCACTATGACGATCATGGCCATCGTCAATCCAATGAACCTACCAAACAGCGCTATGGCTTGGTTAGCGATAAAGGCGAATGGCAATAGCAGCCTTCGATCCTTGGCTCGTGATATGGCCGAGATTCCGTACATCAGCTACGTGGTCATCTGTGCCGGACGGTTTGATATCTTTGCTGAAATCGTCTGTCCCTCTACCGAAGCGTTGTTAGCCACTATCGACAATAAGGTTCGCGACAATCCCAACGTCCGTAGTGTCGAGGCTAACTTCTGTTTCGATCTCCATTATAAACCGGTCATCCCCATGAACGGTTACGGTACAGATCGTTCGACGGGCACTGTAGAGCTCCCCGACGACCTCGATGACGTTCAGCACGAACAAGATAATTCGTGCGAATGAAAATGGGCTTTACCGTTCTATAGCGGCCCCATAGCATCGGTGTCTTTCGCAGCGAAGTTATCCGTGCGCGCCTCTTTCTCTTAGCTGATATCAACCGCTTCTTCGTCGAAGGGATCAATACCGATAGGGGTGACGTCGAAGTAGCGGATCCCGTCCTTCTCTTTGTCTCTTTCCACATTTTGAAAAGGCAAGGACGAGGCTTTTGGTCAAACAGTTTTCGACATACTTCGAGCGGTTTTGGGAAATTTCAAGCGGCGCGGAGTGAGGTTTCACAGCCTACGGCATAACGTCGAAGATGCACCGGGCTGCATCCAGAAATTGTTGTGTGCCGCTAATTGCAGGTGCGACTTTCGCCCAGGCGGCGGGGGAGCGGTCAAGCGAACGAGGTTTTGAAAGGCATTAAGATTGCCTGCATTGAGTAGAGATTTCTCGCCGTACGGAACACTCTCACAAGCTGCCTTGAGGTGCGGCGCTTCAAATTTTCGGCTGCCGAGATGCAAAGCGCCATGCACGACCTTGGCGCGCTCGGTACAATATGTCTTGAAGGTCTTGTCGCGTTCCTTGGACAACTTTTCAGCGGCCTTCTTTGCATCTTCGCAGAGGCAACGATGATCAGCCGCCAGCAGTTGCTCGGCAACGTCAGCTTGCTCCTTGCTGATATAGAAGATGGACTTAGCGACGCCCTTCTCCCATTGCAGATGCTCGGCAATAAAATCGGCATTGAACACGCAGACTGACTTCTCAAGCCCAGAGAGTTCTTTGCTTGGGTAGATGGTTGCATCTTCCATCTCGACTTCGAAGGCGCATCCTTCGGGGAGCAGAGCACTTGTGTGACCCGATTGCAGCGAGGTAAAGATGCGCGACAACATGCTCTTTCCCGAACCGTTGAAGCCGTAGACGAGATTAGAGCGACGGAAGACCGGAACAACGTCCTTTGCGGCCTTGTCGGCGAGAATGCCGACGCCCGTCATGGAGCGGACGCATTTGATGCCGCCAACCTTCTGCTTCGAATCTTTCCTAGCGGTTGCGCGTTTGCGTTGGGCTCCCGCTTGTACGGCGCGAGGCTGCTCACCTAAGCCAGGTTTGCCCAAGGCTTTATCCTGAGCAGAAGGAGGCTTTAGAGTTCAACTGAATCGCCATGGGCCGCTCTTTGAAATGCTTCAACGGTAGGTGGACACCCGTTCTTACTGCTAAGCTGCGATTTTTACGCCCGAAGGTGACTTAGCATCTCGCTTTGCGATCGCGACGCGGCCGACAAAAGTCTTTCGTTCCAAAAGAGCATGCCCGCGTGTTGTGTCTTTAAGCCAAGGAAAGATTTGACCTCGGCGCAAATGACTATGTGTTTGCCGTCCGGGGAAGTTTCCGCAGCGATAATCTGACACCTACCTGACGAAACGGCTTTATATCTTTGTTTGGAAGTGCTGCCCCCCGCCACCCATTTCCCACCCAATTAATTTCCAATATGAGCCGGAGATTGGCGCGCCGCGAAGGCTATGACAAGTGGCCGGAGCCTACCCTAAATGGGGTTGTCCTATTTCTTGTGGTGTTTTTAGCACAGACTCGACCGTCCGCCCCCATTTTGAAGAACCAGAGTAGGCAATTTTTATGCCCACCCCCATCCCCTCGGCTTGGGTCCCATAACCGGGGCGGCAAGTACCCCCCGGGGGTGCCGGTCCTCGAGCGGGACGACGTAATGAGGGATTGCGCGATTTTTTTTTTGCTACGAACCAGTCGTTCGCGTTGACAGTTCGAATTTCAAATCAAGAATTTTGCTGATTGCGAAGTCGCACATCGGCATGGCGGCGAGCCACGGCCTAACACGCCACCGAGACGCGCTCAGTAGCAAGAGACGACGAGTTGCTCGGTAGCGGCAAGCCGATGCGTAATGGCGTTTGCTGTCGCGACGTGATGCAGGCTCGGTCCTCACCTTGCTAGGCGACGAGATCGATATTCACGCTCCATCGAAGAGCACCAGCGACGGCCGCACACCATAGCTTTTCGCATTGAGCTTCGATTCACCAATTGAGACAATTCCGTCAGCGTTTGATCTACTCAAAGCGGCTTGGCGCACCATGTGATTACTTATGAAAATCGATATTTGCGTGAGTGATCCGATGCCGACACCGAATTCGTCCCAACCCGAAACAGTCGCGAATGGCGCCCTCGCCATGGCACTGCAGAAGGCGCTCCCCTTCTCACAAGCGGCGCAATCGGACGGCACGCGCCGCGTCTACGCTGAGGCCTTCGCGCAGTGGGCGGCCTGGTGTGATCTCCACCACACCTCGGCCCTGCCGGCGGCGCCCGAGGCCGTCGCCGCGTACCTGGCGTCGTTGGCACGCGCCGGCAAATCGGTCTCGGCGATCAACGTCGCCCTCTCAGCCATCCAGTCGCACCACCGCGCTTGCGGACATGCGCTGGACCGCAAACATCATGCGATCGCCGACATCGTCGCCGGCATCGCCCGCACCTGCGAACGGCCGCGCGAGCGCGCCGCCGCCCTTGATATGGGGAGCTTGCGCCGGCTCATAGCCTCCCTGTCAGGAGATGACCTCCGGTCGTTGCGCGATCGGGCCCTGATCCTGATCGCCTTCTTCGCGGCGCTCAGGCGCTCAGAGATTGCCAGCCTCGACCTCACCGGCCGCTCGCCGATCGCTCTCTCAGATCGCGGCCTCGTGTTGCATCTAACTTCGACCAAGGCGTCGCGGAGAACTGAAACCGTCGCCCTCCCCCGCCGCAGCGATGAGCTCTGCCCGGTGGCTGCGCTCGAGACGTATCTGGCCAACGCGGCTTTGACCTCCGGGCCACTGTTCCGCGCCATCAGCAAGGCCGGGCGCCCGCTCGAGCGCCGCCTCGATCCGACCAGCGTCCGTCACATCCTCGCCCAGCGCCTGTCGATGGCGGGTCTCGAGACCGCGCGCTACTCACCGCATTCGCTGCGCGCCGGCTTCATCACCGCGGCGGCGGCGGCCAACGTTCCCGAGCACCTCATTCAACGGACGAGCCGCCACAAGTCTGTCGACGTGCTCAGATCCTACATTCGCGCTGCTGACGCCTTCGACGACAACGCCGCGCGCTTCGTCTAGTCGGCGCCGCGCACATTGTTTGAGGACGTGCGCATCCCCATCTTTAAGCCATGGAGGAACATGCGACGCCAGGATCTGTGGAAGCGGACGTTGATGCCGAGACGGCGCAGCGGGATGCGATGCTGCGCGCTATTGGTGTCGATCCCACCGTCATCCGCTGGCCCGACCCAGTCTGCACCCATGAGCCTGAGCCCATGGCGGCGGCGCCATCAGGTCAAGCGCTCAGTGATCCTGAATGGGATCTGATTGCGCCGCATCTCTCCGCCGAGCCGTCACAGGCCCACGCCATGTGCAATCGCGCCTTCCTCGACGCCGTCCTCGTTGCCATGGCGCGGGGGGCGTGGACGGACCCGCGCCACCGCGGCCCGTCTTCCGATGCGGTGCGGCGGCGCTTTGGACGCTGGGCCGCGCAAGGCGTCTGGCAACGGCTGGCGGCCGCAAACCTGGCGCTCGCCCCCGCCCGCAAGGCGGCGTTGCTCGCCCTTGCCCAGCGCGCCGGCGCGCGTCGCCGCTAAGGCAATATCTGACACTGTCCGTCCGTCCAGGACGCGCGCCGGCACTGAGTTTTCACGCTTGTTTCCCCTCGCGGCGCGCATCTGCAGAGCGCACGAAAAAGAAAGCAAGAGCAAGTCAATTCAGGTACTTAGCCTCATGCGAGGTCGGCGAGGCCTGATGCATGGCTGACGTAGTTTGTTGCTGAACTTCTTTTTCCTCCAAAATGAAGATTAGGTCTCGCAGGCCTCGCCACGAACTTAACTGTGTGAATTAACTATATTTTTCTGCCCGCAGTGCGCCTCGCCCTCCGCCGGTTTGCGAGGGGTGAAAGGGTGATTTGTCCCATCCTGCGCATAAAATTAAGCATTTGGCGGGTCTTCCGCGCCAGCCTATGGGCCCGTTTTTAGCCCGCTGAGCCGCGATTTTTGCCCGCCAAATGGTTAATCATGATCCCACCGCACGTGCCGCTTCACTGTTGTCGTTGGCCGGGTCTTTCGTTTGCACCAACCGCTGCGCGTGGAGGACGGCGGCTTTGAAGGCCTTGAAATTGGGGGGCTCTCCCGGCCCTGTTTCGAACTTTTCACACCAGGCGACCACGGCACCGACGAGATCTTGAATTTCTTCAATGGGAGAAAGGGGCTCGTCACCGCTGACCAGAAACTGCACGTCAATTTTGCGCTTGTCCGCGAAGTTGGCGCGAGCTGCGCTAAGCGGGAGAAAACGATAGGCCGCCTTCTGCTCGCGATCGCGGTGAGCATTGCGTGAGGCGTCGACAACCCCCAAATCCATCAGTGTACGCGTGATATCAGCAGCGGAAGCCTCCTTGGCACCGTACCGCTTGAACGCGTGATTGAGCACCGAACGGACAAGATCTTTATCAACCCAGGTCGGTCCATTCAAATTAAGCGGTTTGCGAAGTTCGACGTCACCTTTGTTGGTATCGAGGAGCGCTACCTCCCCTTCGATCAGGATATCGGCAATTGCGCGATCTTGCGACGTCAACATCTCCAGAACCATCTTGGCACGATGTTCGGTGTGCGGTGGCTTTCTGATATTGAAATTTGAAATGTCACGCTGCATCAACTCATCGATCATCGCCGCCAGCCCGCCCTCATGATAGAGTTGCTGGCGAATGGCGCTGAAATAGGCGTGATCGCTGGCGCGGCTATTATCGACGTGCAGGACGAAATAGCGTTCTTCGTCGAAGGTGATTGGAACCGGCGTCGATGAATTCGAATTGAACCACCAACGCCCGAACGATGGCACTTCATAAGGCGTTTTGAACTTCAGTTCGACAGTCTCAGTTGGATCGGTAATCTTTGACTTGAGCGGACCTTCTTCGCGCGGATCACGAGCGAACACCGCCTCTTCGATTTGATTGAACATCATCGGTTGCGCTGAGCCGGCGAAGCGCCCGACAACGTGTTCTTTTTGCGCGAACATACGTGAAAGCTCCCCGCCCAGCGCCTCACGAATGGCGTCGGCGACGGTGCCTTTGCCGGTGCGCTTGTCGCCCCAGCAGACGATGGCAACGCCGGGCTTTTCCCACGGTTTTTGGAACAGATGCGCTAGCCAGTTCAAAACATATTCGTAGCAGGTCTCGTCGCCCCGGCAGAGGACTGTCCTGATGTGTTCCTTGAGAAGCGACCAGTCTCCGGGCGCACCCATCTGTCCGAAGCCCGACCATAGATTGAAGACCATGCTCAAATCCATTTGCCGCCCGTGCTTGTCACGATCGCAAGGAGCGAAGGTGACGCCTCGATAGAGTGCACGCGCAGGGTCCTCCAGCCAAATGAGTGAGCGCGGCTTTTCACGCAGTTTGCCTCCAACATTCACAATCTCGGTTTCTGCCCCGATCTTCACCTTGAATTCCTCGCGGGTGTAAGCCACGCGCGTTTCATTCTCGAAGACGACAATCTGGCCAGCATTTTCGACCAGCGAATAGCGCTTGTTGAGGCGCAACGTGATGAGAAGACGGTCGTGGCTTTCCTGAACCACCTCTTCAAAGGCGGAAATATTGGGCGTAGAGAGCAAGCGCGGCGAAATCTCACGCGTAATATCGCAATCGCAAAGCTGATTAGCGAAATCCTTGATCTCGGCTTTTGAGATCTGATGCGGTTTGATGTCAGCGTCGCCGATAAGAGCGACGACGTAGTCATCTACTGGATAAGCGTAGCCGGTCTCCTTCTCAACAATCGGCTTATATCCGAGCAAAGTCGCGTCCCGCACTTTGATTTCATCACCCTCGACCAGGGGGTCCGGGATAATCAACGCGTTGTCATCCTCACGCCCTGCAATTCCCGTGGCAACGAGGAGCGATTTGAGTTTCAGCCGGCTATACTTGGTCCCCTCTCGCTTCCTAATGGCCCGGCGAAGGCGCGCCGACAGCGAAGCGATATCGCGTCCCGTCTTGCCCTTGACCTGTGAGAGGAAAAAGGCGTGTGAGGAGGCGGGCCAGCCGGCAATCTCCGCGATGGCGGCATCAACTTCTTCTGTGGTGCTCGAGGTGGTGAGAGACTCGATCCGCAAAACTAATCTCCTAAATTAAAGTCCGACAAGGCTGAGATTGAAATCCGATTGGTCCTGGCCGAGGTAGAACTTTGGATCGCTCATCCGTGCGAGGTAGACGAGCGTGCCGAGCCCGACGCGCGATGCGCTATTTGAAGGCGAGCCAAAGGACTCCCATTTTCGCTCTAGCGCATCCTCGTCGTATTTGTCGGGGACGGTGGCCGACCAGTCGTGCGCCAGCCGTAATCCCTCGTCTGACCCATCCGTTTCATTGAAAATGACGATGAGGCAGCGGATCCACGTCTCGTAATCGTCGGCCGGAATTCGCTTCAGACACTCTGCGAGCTGACGGATCTTGTGGTCGTGCGGGATATCGGCGAATTTTTCGCGCCGCGCTGCGATCTCGAGGCGGCGCGCCTCAATTTCCTTCGATACGTCCTGCCATGCCGGCTGCCAGCTCCAGAGCTGGCCATCGAATATTATGATCTCATGATCAAGCGTCGAGCCGGTTGGCTTGGCCGGGAGGTAGATTGGCTGGCATGGATTGCGGCAGCTAAGATCGATGATGTCGAGGACCTCCGGCCCGAAGAGTTCGATCGCCGCTTTCTCATAGAGCGCTTTATAACCATCAATTCCAACAGCCCCCTCACCTACAAGGGGCATTGTCTTGTCGAGGAAAAGGATCACCCGCAGCTTCTCGAGCGGGTCGTGCAAGACCACGTAATGGCCTCCCCAAGCGACATGTATGGCGAAGTTTTCCGGGCTGAGATCGAAAAGGATATTCTGCAGATGACCGAGTTTGTTGGCCTGAAGGTACCTCGTCATCGCTTCTCGGGTCGGCGGAAACGGCAGCCCATGCTTTGCCGCGAAGACCTGATAGCGCTCTGCGCTGACCTTGGTGCTGATTTTGCCATGGGAATAAGTCGTATAAACGAGCGCCGTATGGCCAGATGTCGCCAGACGCGCTTTGAGTGCAGAGAGGCTGATGGCACCGTCGCAATCAAAAGCCAGCGCCTCCATCGACTGCATGTTCAAATTGGAACGGGCGCCTTTGCAGTCGCCCCAGATCAGCGCATTTTCGTCTTTGTCGCTTTGCTCGAGATGCCCTGGGCACAAGTTCTTGACGATCCCCGCCAATGGAACGTCTCGCAGTGGCAGAAATTCCTTAGCCGAACGGGAAGCAAGATAGGACAGGGAGCCGATACGCGCGTTCAATGAGGCAAGCGAGGGAATTGTGTGGCAGTCACGGATTTGCGCCAGCACTTCGGGCGGCGCTTTCCCTTCTTTCGTAAACGGCGCACGCTCTTTCTTTTGATTCATTTCAGACACGACTCGACCTTTGACCAAAAAGCATTTCGCGATTAATGGCGGTGCAGGGTGGTGGTTGGTGCTGAAGGGAGATTGTCGTTATCTGGCTCTCTCACCATTTGAACCGCTATCTCGCAGATTTGGCGCAGGTCGTTACGATCAAGCCCGAACTTGATCGCCTCCTCTTCGATCGCTTCGTCGCGCCTCGGCACCAGCTGTCGGGAGAAATGGATATGATAAATCGACTGAACAGCAGAACCAGATACCGGGCGACTTACAATTTGAAGCTCAAATTCGTTCTTCGTTGGCGACGTTTCGACAGAGTCGATATGAACGCTTCCATGCTTCTGCTGGATGACCCACGCGCAGAACATCTCAAATTGGTCCATTTTTGATTCCTTGCTTTCTAGGGGTACGTCCACCGGCTCTCCCCGGCGGGCATGCCTCACACGCCATCAAACGAGTCGGTCGAAGGCGGACTTTCACTGCACTTCGACGCTTTCATCATCAGTGACTGTAATCGCTTCCCCATCTGTCGAAGCCATCGCATGCGCGCTTGAGCTCCTCGAAATAATTTTCGACTTCCTCGCGTAGCCAGGGATCTTGCACGTGGACGACCGAAAGCATGATCGTCAGCGCCCGCACTACCGGTTCAATTAAGGCGTTGGAAGCACATCCGCGGCACGACGAGCCGAGTTGAGATGTGATCACTTCTTGATTCCCGCGGAGTTCATGAACCTCCGCCTGAAGCTTTCTCATCCCGTCGTCCGTTAGAGCCCCTCGCCATCGGCCGCAGAACGGGCAGTCACCATCGGGAGAAACGCTTCCGGCGCCCGCTACAATAGATTTGATTTCAGAGGCGGTGAGCGGATATTTCTCCGCCGCAGCCGTCACCAAGTCCGCATGATCAGCCGAGAGCGGCAAAGTAAATTTTATGTGGTAAGCAAAATGGCTGAGTTCCTCGTCGACAGGATTGAACCATTCGCTCTGATCCGTGATCGAGAGCGGAACAGGCTGATCAACTTCCTTGACGATCACACCCAGTTGCATCAAGGGGCCATCAGCAACACGTCGATGAGCTTCAATATAGTAGCAAACGTGAGCATCGCGCTTAGATGGCTCGCTTGTGTATTCTTCCAACATTCAGTGATCTCCTCCGGGGGGACGGTTGGGCGACACCGTGCCGCCCGAACGCTTTTTTGACCGAGGAGAGCGGATGGTTGGAAATTTAAAAAATCCCCACCAGAAGTTAACAGGCGGAATTTTCAACCGCGATATTTGCCGGTTCCCTTGAGGCGGTCGACTCGATCCGCCCTCATAATCCAATCTCGAATGGTCGCTTCAGGAATACCCGAGACCTCATGCATTATTTTCGAGATAGCTCTGATCGACCTCGCGGCGCCTGCCCGACGGAGCTCTTCGGCGATCATCTCCGCGATCGGTCGCATATGGCGATGGTGAAGCTGCGATAGGCGGTTACTCTGTAACGCGTGAAAAATGATCGGGACAACGCGTTTCGCGTCTCCGTATTCGCTCTGTTTACCGCGCGATGGTTTCGCGAGCCTGGCGCTTAATTCGACTTGACGGCTTTTCCTGTCCAGCGACGTGGGGGTCCCATGCCAGAAAGCGGGATTGTTCTCAAAGTCGAAAAGCGTATATTTCATAGCTTTGCCGTTCCGATGCGTTACGCTGTTGGAACGTGACAAGCGAAAGGTATGCCAATCCGCAACACTGCGTCGTCCACAATCGCGCAGCGATTGTGAGGTTGGCGAGAACCAATTTGAGACAACGACGGTCTTCTTTACGTTATTTAATTCGCTTAATAGGGCTTGCGCTTCATTCAATGATGGACGTTGCAAAGACTGCGCCGTAGTCGATAAAAGCTGCACCATGCAGAAAAGAAAAAGGTCCGCTTCTGACTGGAAACAAACATTTGCGATCAAAATGTTTCTTACCGAAACAGGACCGCTTTGCCGAGAAAGCGGACCTTCCTTCGTCCGCGGTCACCCCTAGGTCAAGTGTGCTGCGGTTACGTCGGCAAGACCACCGAAAGCAGACAACCACCAATTGACGCAAAGGGCCAACAACAGAAATCATTCCGGCGTTCGCGTGGGTGACCGCCCACTCGGGAACATGCCGCTCCACTACCGAGGGAGGTGACTCTGCTGCGCTTTCGTCAGACCGAGATTCGAGGTCGGAAGAGGCGTTGGTGCTGGCGAGGGGAAGCCCATCGAGCATTGCCGCCCGTCTATACATGCGCACGGCACTGTCGCGCATCCGGTGCGTGTCGTCGAGCGTGTTTCCGACGGACGGAATATAGACGGCAAGACGGTCGCGCTCGCGCGCCCAGTCAAGCTTGAGTGTCTAGGCCGCGCGTCTGTAGACGTCGGTCATGCGCTGGATCACTCTGGGGGAAAAGGATGCTGTATGGGACATCGGGTCTGCAAATCCAAGTAAGCTGCAGAAATGCGCTTCGGCGCCCTTAGTGGCGAAGCGGGAGACTGGCCGGCTCCGCAGCGTCGTGATTTCAAATTACTTGCTGGCGAATCCAGTGAATGCCGACGACCAGGATGCCATTCATGTCGTCCTTCTTGCACTACGTCGCTGCGCGTCCTTTGGATCATAGATCTCACCATGGTCGCGGTCATTCGCTGGATAGTCACTAATGAAGGTCACCGGTCGTAACGACGGTTCTCACCTTTCGACTCAGTGTGCAACTGAAGTCATAGGAAGAAGAGCCATGTGAGCAGCAAGAAGCAAGGGACGAGAATGGCCCCCGACCAAGCCATATAGCCAAAGAAGCTTGGCATTCGGATTCCTTGGCTCTCAGCAATGGCCTTGACCATCAAATTGGGAGCATTGCCGATGTACGTATTCGCACCCATAAACACTGCGCCCACGGAGATTGCCGTTAGTGTAGTTCGCAAAGGGCCGGTGAGGAGGGCAGGATCTCCGCCTGCCATATTGAAGAACACAAGATAGGTTGGGGCATTGTCGAGAAAGCTCGACAGACCACCTGCAAGCCAGAAATACATGACGTTGTTTGGCTGACCGGCCTCGTCCATTGCGAGGCGTATGACTGGTGCGAGCGCACCCGCACTACCGGCTTTCAGGATGATGATCGCCGGGATAAGGGTGATGAAGATGCCGCCAAACAGCTTTGTAACCTCGACGATCGGGGCCCAGCTGAAGTCATTGCCAGCGCGAATATCCTCTGAAGTGCTTGCCCACGAGCACCAAGTGATCAGCAAGAGTACGACATCACGCAGTAGATCTTGTAGCCCAATCTCAACGCCGCAGATGTTCAGACCGACTCCCGGCTTCCACAGACCGCTAGACAACACCACGAGCACGATACCGGCGAGCAGCGCAATATTGATCCATCCCGCAATGCTCAGCCTGCTGTCGAGAGTAGGATCTCGCTTGGGAGGGTGTCTCTTCTCGAGCCGAAAGAGATATGAATCGAGAACGAAGAAAACGGCGAGCAATGCCGACACGACGACGAGCCAGGGACCAAAGAGATGGACGGTGGGCCAGAAAAAACCGACCCCCTTCAGAAAGCCAAGAAACAGAGGAGGGTCTCCGAGGGGCGTCAGTGCGCCACCCATATTTCCAACGATGAAGATGAAGAAGACGATGACGTGCACATTGTGAAGTCGGTGGTCGTTAGCTCGAATAACCGGACGGATCAGGAGCATAGCTGCACCGGTTGTTCCGGCTACCCCGGCGATGAGTGCCCCAATTCCAAGAATGGTCGTATTCAGAGCTGGCGAGCCGTGGAGGTTCACCTTCACCAGTACGCCTCCGGCCACGGTGAAGAGGGCGAGAAGCAGGACTACGAACGGTATATACTCGAGCAACAAAGTGTGAGCCAGTTCGTAGAGCGTTGAAGTGAGACCGAAGACGAGCGAGCTGGGCAAAAGAAAAGCGAACGCCCAGGCCGCTGCTATCTTTCCGAAGTTGTGATGCCAAAAGCGCGGATGCGTCAGGGGCACAATGGCGATCGACAACAAAAGGCCTACGAACGGGACGATCCACAGCGCGCCGAGGTGCTGACCGTCAATGTGTACGCGTTCTCCCGCCCAGGCCCCACCTACGAAGAAGAATGAGCCGGCAATAATGGCGCTCGGACCTATGATGGCAGCCGTGATTACGCGATACTTCAATACGGCGATACAGGCTAGCGTTACGGCAACAAGCAAGAAGTGAAACGACACGCCCAAACGCAAGCTCCGCTCATTAAGCCGCTAACGTGAGCGGGGTTAAAAAATCGAAAGAGATGAGTAGGGAGTCCGGACGCCGTGATTGGCGCCCGGTATTTGTAATGTAATCTGGCATCCGCGAAATTTGCGGCTCAACACGCGAGGTGCCAAACGCAACCGTGTAGACCAATGCTCCTACCAGCACTGAGGGTAGCGCCGCCCAAGGTTCGGTGCGAGGGTGATCGGATCGATCAGCGCAACAGAGGTGCCCGCGCCCAGAGCGAGCGCCGCCAAAAGGCACGTTACACAAAACAGGCAATACTTGAACGCCGCCTCAACGCCAATTCCATTCATCTGTGATTAGCGATTGGTCGTGTCGACATTGCAGAATCGCCTTAGCGCCTTGCTTGGCGTCTAGTCCCATTTCATCTTCTATCTGTCTCAACAGCCACGAACGGAAACGTCTCAATGCTGGATTTCGTAGCCGGCTTCGCGGATAAACAAAATAGTAGGTGAAATTGCCGCGAGACACGACAGGATCGCATACTTGAACGAGCGTTCCTTGCTGGATGTCATCGCGGAATAGTGCAATCGGCCCAAGCAGCACGCCTTGGTTCCCCATCGCGGCTTGGTAAGCGAGAAGCGAGGAGGCGAACTTAGGCCCTCCATGCGCATCGACCACTCCCGTAAGGCCCGCTGCCTCGATCCAGAGTCGCCAGTCGTCGGGCCTTGCTACCGTGTGAAGAAATCTCACGCGAGCAAGATCCCGTCCCGTGCGCAAGCCATGCTCAGCGGCATACTGGGGACTACAAAGCGGAGTCAGATCATTCGCAACGAGACGATCTATTTCGCAGCCAGGGTAACTACCATCGCACAAACGGATGGCGGCATCGATGTTTTCTCGTTCAAAATCGACGCCTTCAAGCGAGGTCGTAAGGCGCAACTCTGTATTCGGATTTTCTAGATAAAACGACTTTGTCCTCGGAATTAGCCACTTGGCGGCAAACGTTGTGTAAGCTCGGATTCGAACAATCTGCTCGTCCTTGTACCCAGTGAGGATGTTCGTTCCTTCGGCTAAAGCGTGCAGGTGCACCGTTACAATCTGAAAGTATTGTTCGCCTTCAGCCGTCAAAATTACCTCGCTAGGCGAGCGGCGAAACATGGCGATGCCAAGGAATTCTTCGAGGACCTTAACTTGCCGGCTAACTGCCCCTGACGTGACACCTAACTCTTCCGCGGCTTTTCGAATGCTCTTGTGCCGTGCGGCAGCTTCGAATGCGCGTAAGGGATTGAGCGGCGGAAGAGTGCGCATTCGCGGTATCTCGTTACAACCAACGGAGCGTTGTTTTGGCGCATTGATTTTGAGATTTAACGTTGCACAGAACCAGGTGCTAAGCAAACCCAATTGTCCGCTCTCCAGAACGCCACCTTCGAATGTGGGCGAAGCTGTCAGCTCCGTCTGGAAAAGCCGAGGAGGCTGGCGGAAACCCCGTTAGGAAACGCCCGGGCAACATGCGTCAGCCAGAGCTCAACGCATCACGAATGGATTCCCGGGGATGCTGTCCGAGGTGGAGATCCAGACGCTTTTACGTTCGAGAAAATCGTTAATCGCCTCGATGCCATTCTCGCGCCCCAGACCGGAATGTTTCATTCCGCCAAATGGCATCATAAAGCTGACAGCACGGTAAGTGTTGACCCAAATGGTTCCTGCGCGCAGTGCTTTCCGCATCCGGAGTGCGCGCTTCATGTCATTAGTCCAGACTCCAGCCGCGAGACCGTAGATCGTATCGTTGGCGATGCGCACGGCTTCGGCTTCGTCATCGAAACCCAAAATTGACAGGACCGGACCAAAGACTTCCTCTTGAGCGATACGCATGCGGGACGTTACGTCGTCGAAGATGGTGGGTTCGATGAACTGCCCCCCCGATATCCCTTTGCCGGAAGCGGGCTTACCACCCAAAATGCAGCGCGCGCCTTCGCGTTTGGCGATGTCTATGTAGTCCAGCACCTTTTGGTACTGGCTGGGCGTCGTGATCGGCCCAATATTGGTCTGCGGCAACATAGGGTCGCCGATCCGCGCGGAGCTCGCCATTTCAATCAGGCGTTCGACAAAATCGTTGCGGATCGAATTTTGCACGAGAAGACGCGATCCGGCGATGCAAGTTTGGCCGGTGGCGGCAAAGATTCCCGACACGACCCCTGCTACAGCAGCGTCAATGTCGGCATCAGCAAAGACGATGTTGGGGGACTTGCCCCCCAGCTCCAATGCCACCCGCTTCATGGATTTCGCAGCCTGAGCATAGATCGCGGCACCCGTGGTGTCGGACCCGGTGAAAGTCACCATTGCTATGTCTGGATGATCGACGAGTGCCTTGCCAGCTTCCGGCCCGAAACCCGTGACGACGTTGAACATGCCGGGCGGGATGCCCGCTAATGCTGCAAGTTCGGCAAATTCTAGAGTGCTGGCCGACGCGAACTCCGACGGTTTCACGACGACTGCGCAGCCGGCTGCCAACGCCGGAGCACATTTGAATGCAACAAAAAGCAGAGGCGAGTTCCAAGCGGTCAGCGCGGCAACTACTCCGACCGGTTCGTGCTCGACAAATGCAAACATGTCAGGCTTGTCGATAGGCACGACATGGCCTTGCAGCTTGTCGGCAAGGCCACCGTAGTAGCGCCACCAGTGCGGGATGTAGCGCATCTGGCCGAGCATCTCGGTCAGAAGCTTTCCATTGTCCCGCACTTCGATCTGCGCGAGTCGCTCGGCATTGTCGGCAATCAGTCCCGCGAGCCTTACTAGGATCGAGCCCCGCTCGGTCGCGCTCATCCGGGACCAGGGCCCCTCGGTCATGGCGCGCTTGGCGGCTGCTACAGCGCGTTCGACATCGGCTTCGCCGCCGCGCGGCAGCTTTGCCCAAATGGTTCCCCGGTAGGGATCGATGCTATCAAACCACGATCCCGAAACCGTATCGACAAAAGCACCGTCGATGAAGAGCTGGTAGGTTTTCATATGTTACTTCCATGGGAGTGACGCCGTCCGTCGGGCAAAACAGTCTCACGCGTGGGAGCCGAATCGAGGGGTCCGTATAAGGACATCCGGTCGACCCGCGGCGGTAAACTTGGCGGCGGAAAGTCCACGCCATTGATGCGATAAGGCGGATGAAGAAGCGGCCATCCCCGACCATCCTCATCGGAGGCGGTAAGGATCATGTCGCGCTGAAATGCTGGATCGAAGAGCAGCTCGTCCACCCTGCGCACCGGTTGCACACGATTGCCCGCGCTACGGAGTCGACATGCTGCGTGCGCTCGAGGAAGCGTTGTCACGAAGAGCAATTCAGCTTCGTCCACGATACTCTCGTCGGCGATCCAAATTGGCCCGTCTAAGACTTCAAGCAGATAGCCTGCGTTCCCTTCGCCTTCGCCGGCCAGAAGCGCGGCCCAGGCAGTGACGTCCTGCATCGCGACGTCGACAAGGCGGTTCGTCGACCACACGCCTGCCAGAATGGCGAACAGCGTCACCTGGGCGCCAAGAATGTCGGCAGCCGAAATGCCAAGCTTCACCGGACCTCGACTGCTTGGCGTTGCGACCATCGCCCCCGACATGGCCTGTATCACTGTGTCGAATGCAGGTCGGCCAGGATAGGCCGTTGCAAGCCCGAAACCCGAGACCGAGCAATACAATAAGTTTGGATTGATCCGGGCCAATCGCTCGACGCCGAAACCTAGTTTCTCAAGCGAGCCGGGGCGCATGTTCTCGACCAGTATGTGAGCGTCGCTGATCAACTCTTCCAGACGCGTCTTGCCCTCGTGCGCGGTCAAATCCAACCGCTCGCAGCGTTTGCCGGCATTTGTCTGCGCGAAGTAGTAGCTCGTCCCATCC
The DNA here is from genome assembly GCF_019753045.1 of Hyphomicrobium sp. GTDB lineage: Bacteria > Pseudomonadota > Alphaproteobacteria > Rhizobiales > Hyphomicrobiaceae > Hyphomicrobium_B. The sequence goes on along the minus strand of NZ_JAIELN010000002.1, from coordinate 535,798 downwards.
ATTCCCGGCTGCCAGCGCCGCGATGTTTCGCCGGAGGGTGCCTCAACTTTCACAATCGTCGCGCCGAGCGAGGCCAGATGCCGGGTAGCTAAGGGGACGGCGGTGAATTGACCAAGCTCGATCACTTTCCAGCCCGACAGGGGTTGCGTGGCGGTGCCTGTCCGGCGCGGTATTTGAGCTGCCCCACCATTCAGGAAAGAGAGACGAAAGAGGTCGACGTTTGCCGCAACGGCGCTGCCGGAGACTGAGGCTTCCAGCTTTGCTGCGGCTTCAGGATGTCTAAAGGCGAAGTTCGGCTCACGCCAAAGATCTTCAGGAGCAACTATGGGTCCAGCTGGAATCTGAATGGCCTCGCAGACGGCTACACATTTTGAGGTCGCCAGTGAAGCCGTCCATTTTGCGATCAGCGCGTCCAAAGCGTCCACGGCCGCGATGCGGTCTGGCGAGGTTGCAAATCGCGGATCCTCAAGTGCGGAATCGCCGATTGTTTCGCGCAGGCGTGCCCATTGAGCATCTGTGGTGGTGCAAATTAACACGTGTCCGTCACGCGTAGGATAGCCATTCCAGGGAGCTGCTGCTGTGTGCCGGTTGCCAACGCGTCCGCTGCGATGACCGAGGAAGGCTTTCGGCAGAAAGGTGGTCAGCATTGCCACCGCAGTGGCAACCAACGATACACCGATCCGGCGCGGAGGTTTCCCTGCCAGCCGAGATGCCGAAATCAGTGCGGCTGCATACAGGGCGGCCGAGATTTCGACCACCGGTATCTGCGTCGCGGTAGCCCCGTGCTCAGCAAAGCCCGTGACATCGGTCAGGCCAAAAAGCGCCTGTATCTCGGCATCGCTCAAGCTCGGTCCATCGCTATTTGGCCCAAAGCCGGTTGCAATGTCGCACAGGACTGCACTGCAATGTTCCGCGGCGATCGCAGCTGCATCGTTCTCGTCCGATGAGAAAAGCACGACATCGTATGGACCCGCGAATTGCGCGCAATCTTCCGGATACACTTTCGCCCCCGCCTTTCGCAGCAGTTGGCCGCAAAGTGTAACAGCGAGACGCCCATCCAAACTTAAGACATTCATGGCTCTGTCTATCTTCACTCAGATCAGCGAAAGGCCGCGGTGGAAGTAATCTCACGGCCGTGGATCAGCGCGAGGATACCGTTGGTTCCATCGGGTACCTGGAAGACGCGAGTGTCCCGCCACATCTGCTCCAGCCCGACCTCCTCGCAGGTACCCAGTGCGCCCATGAGCTGCATCGAAAGGTCGACAGCGCGCAGCGATTGGCTCGTGGCGAACCGCTTAGCCATCGCCGAGGTGCCATTGCCGCGTAGTCCATGATCCAGGGCATCCAATGCCGAAAGGCACATCAGCCGCGACGCCGTGACGGCGGTTTCGATGTCTGACAAGTCTTGTTGGACCAACTGCATACTGGCGAGAGGGCGGCCGAACTGCTTGCGATTTGCGCAATGATCTCTCGCGATCTGATAGGCTCGCGATGCGATGCCGGCGCAGATCAAGCCGAGAAGCGGACGGTTCCCGTTCCACATCAGCGTCATGTATTTTCCGGCATCGCCCGGTTCGCCGACGATATTCTCCACCGGCACCTCGACGTCGTCGAAGAAGACCTCGCTCAAATGCCCCTGCCTGAGCCCCGTTATGGGGATCTCGCGGATGGTGACGTTCTTTGCTTCATGAAGGTCCACGATGACGCGGCGATTGAGTGGACGGCCCCTGTCGTCTGCCCCAGTCGTGCAGGCGACAACCATCACGTCGCAGATCGAGCCATTGGTAATCCAAAGCTTTTGCCCTGAGATGATTGCGCGCTCACCTCGCACCGTCAGCCGCGTCGATATTGCGTTCGAATCCGAACCTGACCCGCCTTCACTCGTCGCGGTGCAGGCAATTTTGCGCCCCGCGGTGAGGTCAGGCAGATAGCGCGCGCATACTGCCTCGCTGGCACCGGCGCTGAGCCGCACCGTGGACCCGTCGTGCGATATCAGTGAGATCGCCACGACCGGCGGCAGTTGCTCCAGCATCAATCCGAAGTCGAGAGCCGCCATTCCCGCGCCGCCTCGATCGGCCGGAAGCCGCATCGAGGTCACGCCGAACTCTGCCAATGCAGCGTAGATTTCGAGCATCGCTTGCTTTGGCAAAGACCGGTCAGGCGCGTGCCGTTTGAGGATCGGCTCGAGTGTCTCCAGCGTAAGCCGCCGCGTGGCATCGACGAGCAATCGCTGCTCTTCCGTCAGTTGAAAATTCATTTCGCTCCCCGTCGCCTGTTTGCTTCGCTCAACTTGCGTCCCTGATGGAAGCGTAGACTTCGCTGGCGAGCTTGATCTTCAGCAGACACCGAAACATCCCGGTCGCGCTTGTGGGCAAAGGCTCTGATATGGTCGAGGACTGCGAGAGAGGGGCCTTGAGACGTCTTCGGTCTATTAGCGTGCGACATTTTTTTGGACATTCTTATAGTACGTGTCTTTCTTCGTGATCTTTGTGCCCCTGTACTCCAATAGATCGACGCCGAGGCAATCGAGCTTGCTTCCGTCTGTCTGCGTAGCGGTAACCCGCCACTCGATGACAGCCTTGTTGCCCATGACCCATGAGCGTTCATCGTTCCATTGCAGATCGGGAGAAGCAGCAAGTCGCGCACGGATCGCATCCATCACGGTGTCCTTACCTTTGAAGCGCGTACCCCAGAAGTCGGATCCTCCCGGCGTCAGCATTTCAACGTCACTTGCGAACAATGCCTCGATCGCATTGAGGTTACGCTTATTGAAAGCGGCCAGGTACTCGCGCACGACGACCTCGGTGACAGGACCATTCGCAGCTTTGTCGACCGTAGCGAAGATGAACTCCTTCGTTCTCCGGAAGAATTCGCTGCTCTCCTGGGCCAGTTCATTCAATTCGTCGAAGTGATCGCTGGCAGGAACGTCGTAGCGCTCCATACTTCTTTCTGTCGTGGCGAAGGCATTCGCGTAGATATCTGATTGTCGGTGGAACTCCGGCGTCTCACGGCCCCCGACGACAACAAGCTGCGGAGCGTTCGTTGCAGGAGGGTTGTTCATTGGGCTCTCGGCCTTGGCTTCCGCCTCATCCATCTTGAGGCCCGCGTTGATGGACGTTGGAAGCAGCGGCACAAGGTCGAACAGTCCCGAGACGGGTATGCCGCCCCTCAGGAGATCGCGCGGCAAGTCGCTGCCGTGGGACGGCCAATCGGTCGCCATGAGCATTGCCGTAATATGCCCACCCGCCGAATGCCCCATGGCGAAAACCTTGTCTCGTGAGACGTCCAGATCGGACGCGTTGCGCCAGACCCAGGCTACGGCACGGCGAGCTTGCTCGCTGATCTCCTTGATTTGTACTGAGGGGCATAGATCGTAATTTACGATCGCGATGGAAATGCCGTTCTTGACGAACGGCTCTGCGAGGAAGCTGTAGTAGTCCTTGCTTCCGCGCTGCCAGTATCCCCCGTGGAAATAAACAACAACGGGTGCGTCCTTTCCACCTTGTGCAGAGAAGAAATCCAATCGCTCGCGCGGGAGGCTTCCATACTCCAAATCCAGCCGACAGGGAGCGATCGCACGATAATCGTTGGCTCTCTTCACCCAGGACGGCCAAATATCGGTATCGAAATCCGGCCGGTACATCCGCAGGGCGTACTGCTTCTCCAGCCCAGTATCGTCATAGTGGAAGAACTCGAGCATTCCATCAGTTCCTTGCAGGCTATTTCGAACGGTTGGATCAGACGAAGTTCCTCCGTCCGATCGCAGCACCTATCGTGGTGGTAGAGGTCCCCGCCGGGAGGCGAGAGCAAATGTCATGAACTTTTTTGCGAACTGGTCGTCTGCGAAGTGGGGACTGGCGAATACTGCGTCGCTGCCCAGATGTGCGACTCCGCACTCTGGATAAGAGGTCCGTCGCGCTCCGATTCTGCCGCTGCACTTATCCAATCGGGGTCGGCAAGGAGACGTGCCCAGGCCTCTTGCATCGCGTCGATGGAGCGCCACCGCAGAATGTAGTGCAGTTGGCTGATGAAGGAGTCGCCATGCACGGGGGTCCAGAATCCGATCACCTCCATTCCGTGCCGCTCGAAGAGTGCCACGAGGTAGTTCTCGAAACGCGCGTGAACGTTCGGCAGCTTGCCAGGAGTGGCGACGTACTTGCGATACTCGAAGATCATGCATTGACCCTTCTCGATGGATCTGACGGAAAAGTCGGGAGAGGCTCGGAAGCGCAGGGCACTGACAGCGCCCTGCGCGGCTTAGGTCGACCGCGAGCTGCTACGCGGCTCGCGGTCGGGTTGGGTTCATGATTCCAGCCAACTCTTGGGCGCCGCCCACTTCATCAGCGCCGCGTAAGAAAGGCCCGATAGCAACACTGACGGCAGGGTCGCCGTCACATACTCGTAGGGCGTGCTGGACGCGAACGTCAGCGGATCGAGCAGGAACATGTACGTGGCAACGCCTACGACCAGCGCGACAAGCGCGAACGGGTTCACACCACCCACGTAGTGGTAGGGCGTGCCCGGTCCGTGCACGAAAATCCCCGTAAGCGACGCCTTACGGCGCAGCAGGAACGTGTCGGCAAGCTGGATGCCGCACACAGGCGCGAAGGTCAGGCCGAGGAAAGCGAGAAACACCGGAATATGTCCGTACAGCTGCTCGGCAAAGAACGTCGATACGATGAACACCGGCAAGATGCCCAGCAGCGTCGCCACGTTCCACGGCAACTTCCCCTGAAGCGAAGTCACCTGACCGATGCCGACTGCGAACACGTAAGTTCCGACCAGCAGCGTGCCGAAGTTGGCCAGGATGATGAACAGCAGGATCGGGACACCCCCAATTGGTCCCGCGAGTTGGAGCAGGAACTTCGTCGGGTCGCCAGCGGAATCCGGCACTGCGAGCGTGGCCGCGAGACCGATGACCGAAACGCCGGCAACGGACAGTCCGATGCCCAGGATCATGGGCCACATCGAGCGGCGCGGACCATTACCCAGCCGCACCAGTCCGCCGATGTATGGCCACCATGCGAGGTTGATCGCCATCAGCAGTTCGACGCCGGTGGTAAAATTGTATCTATGAGACTCGCTAGCGTACGCGGGCTTGGCGGCCAGTAGCTTGTCCAAGCCGAACCCGTTGATGATCAGGAAAATGATCAAGGCGCTGAGCACGAGTACGGAGAGCGCCACAAGCGTGCCGACCATCGATACCGATTGGGCGCCGCGCGCCAGGGTGATCCATACACCGAGTACGGTCGCAGCAATAACAGCGATCTGGACGCTGGCGGCCTGATCGGCGCCGACCAGCCCGAGCGACACCCCGATTTGTGACGATGCCTGGCCAAGAAAGATGGTCAGCACCGAATTCCACCCGATGACGGAGAGCGCAAGCAGAATCAGACCGAAGTATGCGCCTCGCGTGCCCATCTGGGGCCGCAGTGCCGCCACCGAGTCAATGCCGTACTTAGCAGTGATCGGCAGAACGGCCAGAACCGGAATGAGAATGCCGAGCATCGACCCTGCGAGCATCGCCACAACGCCCTGAGTGAAATTCAGATACGCAGCAGCGGTAGCGCCGATGATGAACACCCATGTAGCGACGGACACACTCACCGCGACGCCGAACATGGTCGTCGTCGACCAGATCCGGTCGCCCGGCGCTGCCGGCCACCAGCCTTCATCGTTAGCTCTCGTTACGTAAGTGGTAAAGTCGCTCATTGCATTCCTCCGATCACCAGCGCGATCAGAGGAAGAACCCCTGCCACCAAAATTGCCAAAATGTAGTCGCGTGCCCGTAGTGCCGTGTCCTCTGACACGCCGGATTCCACCAAGCGGATCCGCTCTGCGAGCAGAGACGCAAGCTCATTGTCATAATCAGATGCATGGCCTCTGGGTGTGGCAGTGTTCGCGGAACTAGCACTCTCCGCTGGAGCGAATTGCTTCGACATTGTCAGGCTCCCGTTCCCATAGTGAGGTTGGTGCGCACGTCACGACCACGCTCCCCGCGCACGTTGGGGATGACTTTCTCGCCGATCAGACGAATTGTCTTCAGGTGGTTCTGGTGGCCAAAGCCGTCGATGCGGAGCAGCACCTCGTCAATGCCTTGCTCCTCGAGCCTGCGGAAGGTCTCTATGAAGTAGTCGGGAGTTCCGACAATCACAGCAGGAGTATGCTGCATGAGCGCCTGAATGTCGTCCTTGTGCTTCAGTAGGGGCTCGATCTGCGCCATATATTCGTAGGACGCGTTCGACGACATCCCGGAGTACAAATCGACGACAGCCTTGAAGTACTGGAGCGCTTGCGCTTCAGCGATCGCGAAGGCTTCCTCGCGCGTTTCAGCGCAGTAGGCCGTGCAGACGTAGTAGCCGTAATAGTTGTTGCGCGGCTGTACGTTCGGCTCGCTCTTGGAGCCTTCAATGTAGGCGCGGACGCACTGACGGATGTAGTCCCAGCCGAAGTAGCTGTCCGCCGAGACAACGCCGAGCCCCTTGGCACCCGCCAAGCCGTGGGTTTTCACGCTGGTCGCGGTGACTGAAAGTGGTGGGTACGGCTTCTGGATCGGCTTGGGAGTGACTTGGCATTCCCCCACCTGCCAGAATTTTCCGTCGAATGTCAGCACTTCGTCGGTGAACGCTCGGCGGAGCAGTTCAATGCCCTCAGTCCACTGCTCCTGAGTGGTGGCGATAGGCACCTTGAAGGCATTCAGCGTGGTCTTGTTGTTGGATCGGCCCGTGCACAGCTCGTATCGCCCGTTGGAGATGATGTCCATCGTGGCGGCCCGCTCGGCAATCATTACGGGATGGTTGTACTGCACGAGGATCGAGGCCATCACGCGAAGGATGATCTGCTCGGTGTTTTCCGCCACCGCGGCATACAGCACTTCTGGCGCAGAGACGCTGAACGACGGCGGACTGAAGTGCTGCTCTGACGTTCCCCACGCGGAGAAACCCAACTTGTCGGCGAGAGCCACTTCGTTGATCATCTCGCGATAGCGTTCCGCCATCGTCGTGCCGGTGAAGTCACCCTCTTGCAATAAACCTACACGCACCTTTTTCTCCTCCCTTGATCATTTTTGTGAGTGCTAACGGCGGGTAGGCTGTTGCGCATCGATCCTCACAGTGCCGCCACCACCGACTTCGACTCCATGAAGTCATCGACTGCGAGCCGGCCCAACTCGCGGCCCCAACCCGACTCCTTGAAGCCGCCGAAAGGCAGCGCTGCGTTGAGCATGTGGTATTGGTTGATGTAGACGGTGCCGGCCTGAAGGCGCGCCGCGGTCGTGTACGCTCGCGACAGGTTGGTCGTGAACACGCCCGCGGCGAGGCCGTACGGACTGTCGTTCGCCTGCCGGATAACGTCGGACGCGTCCGTGAATGGCATGGCGACAAGCACCGGGCCGAAGATCTCCTCACGCACAACCGACATATCGGGGCGCGTATCGGTCAGCACGGTCGGCTTGACGAAGTAGCCTTTGCTGCCGTGCCGCTCGCCGCCCGCGGCGATCTGGGCGCCATCGCCCTTGCCCGCGGCGATGTAGCCAAGGATGCGGTTGAGCTGCTCGTCGCTCACTAGCGGACCCATCTGGGTCGTGCTCTCGGCGCCGGGGCCAAGGACTATGCTGTTGGCGTAGTCGCTCACCCCGACCACGACTTTGTCGAATATGGATTTCTCGACGTAGAGCCGCGAGCCGGCGTTACAGGCCTGTCCGTGATAAGCGAAGATCGCATTTGCCACGGCCGGGATGGCGGTGGTGAGATCCGCGTCTGCGTAGACGATGTTCGGCGACTTTCCGCCGAGCTCGAGCGAGACCTTCTTGAGGTTGCCCGTGGCGGCGTGCACGATTTTCTTGCCGACCTCAGTCGAGCCGGTGAACGTGACTTTGTCGACGTGGGGGTGTGCCGTCAGAGCGGCTCCCGCGTCGCCGTAGCCGGTAACAACGTTGAGCACGCCGTCTGGAAGTCCGGCCTCGCGCGCTATCTCCGCCAAGCGCAATGCCGCGAGCGGCGTTTGCTCGGCCGGCTTGACCACAACCGTGCATCCGGCGGCGAGAGCCGGACCGAGCTTCCACGCGCACAAGAGCAGCGGAAAGTTCCACGCTATGACGACGCCCACGACCCCGACCGGTTCCTTCTGCGTGAACGCGAGGTACTTCTGCCCGAGCGGAATAGAACTTCCTTCCACCTTCGTCGCCCAACCCGACATGTAATGGAAGACGTCGGCGGCAAAGGGGATGTCGCCGTGACGAGCGACCGAAAACGGCTTGCCGTTGTCGAGCGTCTCGATCATCGCCAGCTCGTCGGCATTTTCGAGGATCAGATCGCCGATCCGATGGATGACCTTGCCCCGCTCCGATGGGGTCATGCGCCTCCAAGGTGCGTCGTATTCGAAGGCCTTGCGCGCGGCGCGGACGGCACGGTCGATGTCCTCCGCGCCACCCTTGGGAACGGTTGCGAGCAGCTCTTCGGTCGCCGGGTTTATGGTGTCGAAGGTTTCGCCGGATGCGGCAGGCACCCATTCACCGTCGATGAACATCCGGTGAGAGCGTGCTGCAAACTCAAGAGCACGCAATGAGGAGGAGGAGGTCTGCTTCATCAACATCATATCCTTCAACAGTCCCAACGGGCCACGGGTGTCGGTGACCTTCTGGTGGAATTCATCGTCCGCTGTAGACCGGTGCACGCTTCTCCATGAAAGCCTGACGGCCCTCGAGACGATCTTCGGTATCGCGCAAGTGGCCCCAGGCTAGTTCGCTCAACTGCATGCCGAGAGCGGGAGGCGCGCCCTCGGTCTGCGAAGCAAGCATCTTGATAAGCTGCAGCGACAGAGGCGCTTGCCGGGCGAGAGAGGCGCTGTAAGACCGACTAAGAACAGCGAATTCCTCGGCCGGAAAGATCTTACCGACGAGACCGACCTCGACAGCACGCATTGCCGATAAGCGCTCTCCGGTCAGCAGCAGATGCATGGCCAGCCCCCGCGGTAGCCAGCGGAAGATGTTCCAGACGCCGCCTGCTCCGGGCAGACTGCCGATCGACACTTCGGGAAGACCGAACTGGGCCTTGTCGCTGGCAATGATGAGATCGCACTGAAGCGCAAGTTCAAAACCGCCGCCAAGGCAGTAGCCGTCGACAGCAGCGATGAGCGGCTTGCGGCGCGGTACGTTGGTCAAATCCAGGAGCCGGATATAGAGCCCCATCCGCGATGCCGAATCGAGGCCCTTCCCGTAAGCCTCCGCGTACCGCGGACCATCAGTCCCGACCGAGGAGAGGTCGGTTCCGGTGGAGAAGGCGCGCCCTCCGGCTCCAGTCAGCAGCACGACCCTGACGTCCGGTTCAGCGTCACAGCGAGTAAGAGCATCACGCAATGCTTTAAGGTGATCGATATCGAGCGCGTTGTGCTTTTCGGCGCGGTCGATGGTGACGATCGCTAGTCCAGCTTCGATGTTTGTGCGAATTCCCATGGGCCCCTCAGACACTGACGCTCGAGAGGGAACGACCGCCGCAAACATAGATCGTCTGCCCAGTGACGTAGTCATTGTCGGGCTCTGCAAGGAACAGAGCCAGGCGCGCAATGTCATCGGGCCGGCCAATTCGCTTGCGCGGCACCGAGGAGCGCAGATTTTCTTGCACTTTGGCGTCGAACCCGAGGAAAAGCGGTGTTTCTATAATGCCGGGCGCAATGGCGTTGACAGTCACGCCTTTGCTGGCGAATTCGAGGGCAAGGCTGCGAGTGAGACTGACGACGCCGCCCTTTGCAGCTGAGTAATTGCTCTGTCCGAACCCGCCAAGCCAAGCGCGCGACGAGATATTGATGATCCGCCCCGCCCCCTGCTCGAGCATGATGGGGGCGACGTGCTTGCAGGCCAGGAATTGAGATCGCAGATTGGTCGCAATAACGAGGTCCCAATCTTCCTCTTCCATGTTCACGATGCGCTTGTCGCGCACGATGCCGGCGTTGTTGACCAGAACGTCGACGCGGCCGAAGGCCGTTCGCGTTGCCTCGACAGCCTCCTTCACGGCCGCACCTTGGGTGACGTCGACCTCCAGAGTGAGAACGCTTGTTTCGCCCGCGTCCTCCGCGAGCCTTTCCTTCGCGTCAGCTAAGGCGGCGCTATCCCGATCGAACAGCGCAACGTCGTAGCCATACTGTGCAAAATGCTTAGCGATGCCGAAGCCTATGCCGCGAGCGCCGCCTGTGACGATGACAGATCTCTGTTCCATCATCACACCGCCAGCACGTGAACTGATGAGGCAGCGTGATCGACGCCGGCGATGCCGCCGCCGGTGCACTGAGTGACGCCGACGCGCGCACCCTCAGCTTGACGGCCTTCCGCCTGGCCTCGAAGCTGCCAGACGATCTCGACCATCTGAGCGACGCCAGTCGCGCCGAGTGGGTGTCCCTTGGCGAGCAGCCCGCCACTCGGATTGACCGGCACGCGACCGCCGAGACTTGTCGCGCCGCTCTGAAGGAGCGACGCGCTCTCACCGGGAGCACAAAGACCGAGCGCTTCGTAGTAGATGAGCTCGGCAATCGTGAAGGCGTCGTGCAGTTCGACGACGTCCACTTCGCTCGGGTCGACGCCGGCTTCTTCGTAAGCCAGCCGTGCCGTACGCGCGGTTATCTCGCCATCGAGAATGTCTCCACACCCGAGTTCTTGGTGACCCGACTGCACAGCGGAACCGAGAATGCGCACTGGCTTGGCGCTATTGGTCGGCTTGCGGGTCGTGAGAACCACGCACGCCGCGCCGTCAACGACCGACGGACAGCATTGCAGCAAGGTCAGCGGCTCCGCGACCTGACGCGAGGCGAGCACCTCCTCGACGGTCACTTCCTTGCGCTGCTGCGCATACGGGTTGCGACTGCCTGCGGCGCGATTCTTCACAGCGATTTCAGCAAGGACCGACCGCGGAAGATTGCGCTCATGCAAATAACGTGTCGCCCTCATCGCGTAGACCGATGGAAGTGTCAGGCCTTGAGCGGCGTAGAGCTCAGTTTTGTAGTCATTGCGCTGAAGAGGGATGGTGCCGCCGCCAAGCTGGCTAAGCATTTCCACGCCCCAAACGACGACCGTATCGTATTTGCCGAGCTGCAATGCCATCCGCGCCAGATGCACGGCAGTCGCACCGCTGGCACAGGCATTCTCCACGTTATAGAGCGCAGGCCCCGTGATCCCGAGGTCGCGAACCAGAACCTGGCCGAGGATCATGCCTCCAAAAACATTGGCGCTGTACATCGCCTGAATGTCTGAAAGCTTGATCTCTGCATTGCGCACGGCACCGAGAACGGCTTCCTGCACGAGGTCCTGTATCGAGCGGGTGTGCCGGGCGAAGGGCGTCATCGCCGCTCCGGAAATGTAAACCTCACGCATTACGCAGCCCCCGCAGCAGGAACGAACACGAAGCCCGATGCGTTGTCGCTGGCCGGCCGACAGCTCAATTTCATGCCGATTGCAACGTCTGTGAGTGCACACTCGAGCCGGCCCAGGACCCGCACCTCCTGGGGGAAGTCGGCCATTGCGAGCACGAAAGGTGCGAGACCGGATTTTGGATTCGGATGAATGACGGTGAAGCTGTAGAGCGAAGCGTGCCCGTGAATCTCGAGATCTTCATATTGCGAGGCAGAAGGGGCGGTCGCGGGCAGACGCGGGAAGACTCCCAAACCGGTTGTTCGGCTTTTCGACGCGAGAAGGGTCATCTCACCGAACTCGTCTGCTACAAAGGCATATCCAGCAGGCATTACAGCTCCGATCGTCAGAATGATTGCCTTAGAGTGGCAGAAACTTCTTCCGCACGTAGGCCCCCAATTTCTCATTGCTGAATGATCTATAGTCACTCTGGTTTGGTATTCGCCTCGCCAGCCGCCAACGAACCGAAGTAGCGCTACTTCGGTCAGGACAATTCTTGCAGATGTTCAGCACGATGATTGCCCACCGAAACTGTCCGCTGCGTATTGCGCCGGCGCAATGACGCCAGTCATGACGACCGAAGCAATGTTCAGACCGTTTGCGGATGAAGAGGCGCTGCTAAGAAGCGTTTGTCCTGGCACTAAATCCAAACGCCTAAATTGCTGCGAACCGTTTCATGACCTCGAGCCCTCGAGCATCAGAGGAATGAACTGCCGCTCAGCATAGACAAGCGGACGCAGCTTGCTGTTCATGTTGATGTCCGCAATCTCGCCGAGGACGATGGCGTGATCGCCGCCGGGGACAACTTCGGATAGACAGCACGCGACTGTGATGGCACTCCCCTTGAGCAACGGCAGTTTCAAAGGGCCTTCAGTCCAATCAACACCGTCGAACTTGCCTAAGCCCTTACCGGCGAAACACCGTGCAAGCTTCTGCTGGCCGTCGGCCAGAACGTGGATAAGGAAGCGGCGCGTCGCACGAATAGCCGTTAGGGTATCCGAGCGGTGGTCGAAGCAGGCGAGCATGAGGGCGGGAGTCAACGAAAGAGGCGTCACTGCCGACAGAGTAGCGCCTGTCGGACTACCATCCCGGGCAAGCGTCGTGATGACCGTTACCGCGGCCGGCATCGCAGCCATGGCGCCCTTGAATACATTCGGGTCGATGCTGTTGCATTCGACGACAAAGTGAGGATCGAGGATGTGGCTCATACGCGTTCCCTCTTTGGCATCGGTTTCTCGGCCAGGGCTTCCGGCCGAGCACAATGGGAGACCATCCTTAATGTGGCGGATCTGGCGACGATTTCGTCGGACGGCGTGTCGGCCCCTCTCATCCGGCAACTGCCAGAACTGCTTGTCGGCGAACGATCACATCGACCTGCCCAGCCATGCGTCCGAGCGATTTCTCGATGTCTGAGTGCTTGAGGCCGTGAATGTGCAAGGGAAGATCGTCCATGCCTGTTTTCTCAATCTGCTGCCGTAGCTTAGGGGAAAGCCAACAGCTCGCTGAATTCATCTTCCGCCGCGCAACGCGACAAAAGGACCGTATTCCGCGTATTTTGTCAGGTCAATAGGCAGATTTCGGGTATAGTGACATTTTTTTGAACACGATCCGCCGTCCCGAGGCGGCAAAAGAGGGCCGGATGGCAAAAAAGCTTACGATTACAGACTACTTGCGACTGGCAGCTCCGCTCTCGGACGTTGACCGACAAATCGTGTCGATGCTGCAAGCGGACGGACGCCAGTCGTTCGCTCAGATCGCTCGCGACGTAGGCATCGCCGAGAAAACGGTGGGCCAACGCGTGCGGCATCTCCTCGACGAAGGCGTCATCCAGATCACCGCGCTCACCGATCCCAGAGTGCTCGGGTATGGCGCAGCAGCGCTCCTCGGCCTCACGACCGATCCCAAGGTGCCGGCTTCACGGATTGCGGAGGCGCTGAAGAAGATTCCCGCGATCGACTACGTCATTATCGCAACGGGACGTTTCGCTTTGTATGCGGAGATCCTGTGCTCCGGCATGAGCAAGTTGCAAGAGACGATCGAGGCCAACATCGGCCCGATAGTAGGAATCAATTCGATCGAGGTCTTTCCATATCTAAACCTGCACTATCAAAACGCGCATTTTGCTTCCGCGCGAAGCAAAAGCGAAGCGCATGAGGGGATTCGTCCGCGCGAACTCGATCAGACCGACAAGAATATCGTGAGAGCGCTCAGTCGAGATGGGCGTGCATCCTTTCAGCAGATCGCCGATGATCTAAATATCTCGGAAACCCAGGTCCGCACGCGTGTGAAGCAGCTCACCGAGTCGCGAATCCTCGAGGTGATCGCACTCATCAATCCTATGGGTTTTGAATACCGGAGCATGGCCTTGGTGGCATTGCGCGCAGCACCAGGCCACCGGGTTGCCGAGCTTGCCGATGCACTGGCATGCCTGCCCAATACGACTTACGTCGCGATTTGCGCGGGCCGGTTCGACATCTTTACGGAAATCATTTGCAGGTCAGAGCACGAGCTGCTGGAGATTATCGACAATGAGGTACGAAGCTGGCCGTCGGTAGCCTGCGCGGAAGTGTCGATTTACATCGACCTGCACTACAAGCGCCTCACACCCATCCGCGACGACGATGCTCAGTTGCTCGGAACTGCCCGGTCTACTGAACGATGAGACGCGGACCGAACTTCTCTCATTTGGCTCATCAAATTGGAAGAACGAGGATCAAAGTCTCGTCTGGTCAGGGAAGGTGTGCGACACGTGAGGTCCACCGTTGAAAGTCGATGCTGAATCGCCAGGTCGACTTACGCTCTATCTGCCGGTGGATAAACAAGCGTCAATGTCTGCTAAGTGTCGATCGCTAACCGAAAGAGCGGAGATAGTTGCCAAAACTAGACGTTGGACCACGGAGATGTGCTGAGCGGGTGCATGTTGTTTGTCTCTCCACCAAGGATAAGCATGCACGGCTGACAAGCACACAGTTCGCATGCCCTCGGGTAAGGGCAAGCTAATCGGGGCTGAGGCCGATCCAGGCGTGGTCGATCCGAACCAAACTTCAGATGCAGGGCGAGGCACTCTGTTCAACTCGCCATGGCCTGACGCAATACAACAGTAAGCAGACTCGGTCGGCAATAGCCTCCGCCTCGCCGATCATGCGCGCGATCGACTTCCGCTATTGGGATCAAGCGGCCTAAGCGCTTCTGCGAAGTCCGTCTCCGACGACGCATTGTGAATTACGACCTTCGCTCGTTGCCGGACTCGCTTTTGCATCTGCGCCGTTCGATTCTGTCCGTGGTGAGTTGCGTGACAAAATCAATTGCATGTATTTGACCCTGGAATTAGCAACCCAAGTCTGCTACTCAGAATAGCAGTAGCAGTCAAAATTATCCAATATAATCAATAGCTTATGTCCCCGTCCCCTACGGGGCGCCAATCCGTCTTCGACGGCGTTTTTGCAAGTAATTTCAACGCTTTGACTTCAGTAGGCAACTTCCGCTGGGCACTCAATGTGACCTAGCAGGAGATGAGAGAATGTTGCCTAAAATCGATCGAGCGACAAGACGTCAAACGATCTCTGTTAGCCGTATGGCCTCGCGCCGAAGAGAACAGAGGCACCCTGACGACATACTCAACGCCGTCATCGATTCCGCTGCCAACGACAATGATGACCTCGCATTCGTCATTGCTTGTAGCGCCGTCCCGATGGAGGCCCATCAATGATGACTTTTGTCTTTGCGGCCTTCGGCACCGCTCTGTGGGCAATCATCATTCTCTCGATTGTGAAGAGCTTCTGAACCCCAGCGCGGCTTCTACGGCTCGTGATTGGCTTGTCGGTAGTTGGAGCCAGTCGCGTCGCTCACATCGGCGATTGGGAGGTCTGGACTGCATTCGCAGCCATCGGATTCGTCATTGGAGAGATATGGGCTAGACGACCCCGCCCTCCTCAAGCGTTGCCGCCCGATAACGAGCGATAGGTCTGAGTAAGAAGCAGGGGTAGCTAAGGCTATCCCTGGCTTCACACGGAGAAGCGAACGAACTCCTTCCGAAGAACTCCGTTGTCGAGGCAAAAACTCGAACCTATGGAGTTTACAGTTTTCCGCGCTGTCCAATGGGTTACTGGATAAGTAGCCGTTCGTTCAAACTGCCATCTTCGGAGCAGATCAAGTTCAGTGTAGGTTGTGAGATCGGTACCCTTGGTGTCCGTCTCGCTGATCTCAGAACAGATCGCTGATGTGTTCGCGACGATCTTTCAGTCGACGTTCCTCTATTTGACGCTGAAGGATTGCTTTCAGAAGATCGCCTTTTGTCTTTGTCTTTGGCAGTTCGCCAAGGAACTTCCGTGCTAGTTCTTTCGCATCGGCGATCTTCAAAGCTTTGTCTTTTTCGATCCGCTTTACGACGGCTTCGAATGACGCGTTATCTTCCTTCGTTGTCGCTAGTTCGGAAAGAAAGCGATCTATAGCGTCGTTATTGAATGCTTCTCGTTTCTTCTTTTCAGACGCCACTTTCTTGATCAACTTATCAAGAGCAGGCTTTATCGCCCGTCCGAATTCCTCGACGGAGACCTCTCCGATCTGGTCTAGCATTTCCAGCAATGCCAGGGCGTCGGAGTTCCCTTCGGCAGCTCCGATTAATCTCTCCCGCAAGTCTTTGACTTTCACGATACCAACGCTCTCTTATCTTGGCCGGGCATCACATAAACGTCCGAACGGTCTATCGGATTGGTCCAGCGCAGACGCTCCCCAATCGACTGACCAAGCTCACGGAACATATCTCGCGCCGCCCGAACTGAGGCAGACTTCCCGTCAGAGCTGAAAAGTATTTCGCTGCCGCCAGCTTTAGCAAGTTCTTGGCGCTGACAGATTGGGGTGCTGGTTAGAAGTGGAACAATGCCATTGTACATCGGCGGAATTTGCCGTTCGAGAGACTCAATGAATGTCTCTTCCAAAGGGCTGTAGCCAGTGGACGCAGCAATCATCGACGGCACTACGCCGAGGACCTGAAGCTGAGGATTGAGCTTCATTCGGAACTGCTGAATGGCTGCGAGAGTGTTGAGCGTCGCATTGAGCGATTGGCCGTCCAGAATTGTCGGAACTAGGACGTGCGTGCTGGCGGTGAGCGCGTTGACTACGCCTGTGAGCAATCGCGGCGGCGCATCAATCAAAACCATATCAAACCGAGTCGCTTCATCTGTCTTGAATGGAGACGACTGTAAATAGTCGCTCAGATTGAAGCTTGATGGCGATCTAAAGGGACAACTTCGCCCATAGCCACAACCACCGCCACTATCACGAAAACCTGGACAATCTAGCCTCGGCCGACGTCTACTTCGGACGGGGACCTCGCATCCTCGAATGACGCGACGACATCAAGCGGCGAACACTCGAACTACGACGCCAACAGCACTTCAACGCAGCAGCCGAGCCATAATCGTTGACATTCTCTAGACTATTGGTCTAATTATTCGCCATGACGACACCGTCACGCCGTCGCGGCCGACCGCTGAAAGCCCATGCCAGCTTTAGCCAGACACGGGAAGATCTCATCCGCGTCGGCATGGCGATCCTGACGGAAAAGGGGTTCTTGGCTGCGGGTCTCGACGAGATCCTTTCTGCGGTCAATGTTCCCAAAGGTTCTTTCTACCACTACTTCGAGAGCAAGGAGAGGTTTGGCGCCGTGCTCATCGAGCGCTACGCTGCCTACTTCGCGGGCCGTATCGATAGGTTTTTGTTGAACGCGGAGTGCTCGCCACTGGAGCGGCTCAAGGAATTCACGCGTGACGCCGAACGCGGCATGGCACGGCACGGTTTCCGGCGCGGTTGCCTAGTCGGCAATCTCGGCCAGGAAATGGGCGCTCTTCCCGATGGATACCGACGGCAGTTGAGCAGCGTCTTCAAAGACTGGGAAGCGCGAACAGCGAAATGCCTGGAGGGCGCCAAAGACGCAGGAGAAATCGCTGTCGATGCCGACTGCAAACAACTCGCTACCCTCTTCTGGATCGGCTGGGAGGGCGCGGTGTTACGTGCCAAGCTCGAGCAAAGCGCCAAACCGCTAAGGATATTTGCCGATGGCTTTTTTGCCGTCGTCCAAAAATGAGCGTGTTTTTTGCCCTTTTCTAGACGGTTGGTCTAATTAAGCCGCGTAGCCAGTGCCACCCGAACAACGCTGCGACTGAAACGGAGGAACTGATCATGGACACGACAGGACAGCCGATCATGATCGGAAACGGCATCGGCAGCAGCTGTCTTGCAGCGAGCGATGGCCGCTTGCCGATGGCGTGGCGCGGTTTCAGTGGTTGGAGGAACAGCCTATTCGGCGATACGCACACTTACGGCGAGGAAGGCGTGCGCTTGGACACCAGGCAAAAGGCGATCATAGAACGTTGGTCGCAGGAGATCTCGAAGGGCGCGGAATTCGCTATGCCGGTGTCCAAATGAGCGAACTCGCCTTCGACTATATCGTGGTTGGCGCCGGCACAGCCGGTTGCCTTTTGGCCAACCGGCTGTCTGCGGACCCATCGCGAAGCGTGCTGCTCCTGGAAGCGGGCGGCCGGGATTCCTATCCGTGGATTCACATACCCGTTGGTTATCTCTACTGCATCGACAATCCGCGGACCGACTGGTGTTTGCGCACCGAACCCGATCCAGGCCTCAACGGGCGCAAGCTCCTCTATCCGCGCGGACGTACGCTTGGCGGCTGCTCGTCAATCAACGGCATGCTCTATCTGCGCGGTCAGGCCAGGGACTACGATCAATGGGCCCGCCTGACCGGCGCTAACGAATGGTCGTGGGAGGCCTGCCTTCCCGACTTCAAGGCACACGAGGACTACCACCAGCTTGACATCGATGCTCGCCCCCGGCTCAACGGTACTGCGACCGAAATCCAGCGCCACCACGGCCACGGCGGCGAATGGCGCATAGAAGCGCAGCGTCTCCGCTGGGAGATTCTCGATGAGTTCGCGAACGCAGCCGTGCAAGCCGGGATTCCGAAAACCGATGACTTCAATCGCGGCGACAACACGGGCGTGGCTTATTTCGAAGTTAATCAGCGCAAAGGCTGGCGCTGGAGCACGGCAAGCGGCTTTCTGAAACCGATCGAAAGGCGCAAGAATCTCACGGTCTGGACCAACGCGCAGGTCAAGGGCGTGACGCTTGGGCGAGATTCCCTCGGTGCCCTCGTTTGCAAGGGCGTCGAGTTTGAATCGAGAGCCGCGCCCGTGAAGGCCGTCGCCCGGCGAGAGGTTGTGCTCGCTGCCGGTGCCATAGGCAGCCCACAACTCCTGCAACTCTCTGGCATCGGCCCTGGCATGCTCTTGCAGAAGCACGGCATCGCTACGGTGCAAGACTTACCGGGTGTTGGTGCCAACTTGCAGGATCATCTCCAGCTGCGCACAGTCTACCGGATCAACGGGGCGAAGACTCTCAATACCTTGGCGTCCTCGCTCTGGGGCAAGGCGACGATTGGCCTCGAATATGCGCTCACTCGCACCGGGCCCATGAGCATGGCGCCCTCACAACTTGGAATCTTTACCAGGAGCGATCCATCTCAGACTCACGCCAACATCGAATTCCACGTCCAACCGCTTTCGCTGGAGGCCTTCGGCCAGCCCTTGCATTCGTTCTCGGCCGTTACGGCAAGTGTCTGTGGCCTCAATCCGACAAGCCGCGGCACGGTTACGATAGCCAGCCCGCGCTCGCAGGATGCGCCGTCGATCATGACCAACTACCTATCGACGGAAGAAGATCGCAAGGTCGCCGCCGATGCGATCCGTGTCGCTCGCCGGATTGCATCGCAACCCGCCCTTACGCGCTTTGCGCCCGAAGAGGTCAAGCCCGGCAAGGCCTTCGACACCGACGAAGCACTTGCAAAGATAGCGGGCGACATCGGCACCACCATCTTTCATCCCGTCGGCACCGCCAAGATGGGCAGATCCGACGATCCGCTCGCGGTCGTGGACTCTCACCTTCGTGTTCGCGGCGTGAAGGGGTTGCGTGTCGTTGATGCCAGCGTGATGCCGACAATCATCAGCGGTAATACCAACAGCCCAACGCTGATGATCGCCGAAAAAGCAGCCCGCTGGATCGCGGCTGGCACTTAAAGGGAGCCCCCCCAAGGCCAGTCACAACGATCATGCTCTCCGATGGCCCGCTCGAGGTCATGAACGTCATCGGGTTCTCCCGTGGTCTTAGGCGGACCGTGCTGCACGACGGTGCTCGCATCCTGCAGCGCCGAGGAAAGATCAAGCAACGAACCCTCGATCAGCATCCTCGCTGGAATATATCCGCATGAGCTTCAGCCAGATGAGCGAAACCCGTTCTCGGATCAGATGCTCAGCTGTCCCGAAAAACCTGACGACGGACAGGCCAACGTCGAAACTATCCGATTGTTTCTTTTGATCTTCCTGGCAGAAGCGACATTGTATCTGCCGCCCCACCGGTGCTATAGTGCTTCGGTCTCAATTTCAGTTCGCAGACGTTTCAGCAGAACGTTGACCCACGACGAGAACCCTCGCCATAGTCATGATCGATAATATCTTTCGGCCAGTCAGTGTCCGCCGCGGCTTCGAGGAAGTCTTGGAGCAGTTTGAAGGTGCCATTCTGGAAGGGCATCTGTCGGCTGGTGACCGACTGCCTCCTGAGCGGGAGCTGGCGGCGAAGTTTGGCATCTCCAGAAATTCCGTTCGCGAGGCTTTACGTGTCTTCGAGGCTTTAGGCGTCGTCAAAGTTCAACGTGGCGCGGAAACTGGTGGATCAATAGTTCGTCGCGAGCCGGGTGACGCATTTGTTCAGCTCTTGAAGCTTTATTTGCTTCTGAAGCACATTTCGATCGAGCATGTCGTCGATATGCTTATCGTTATATCCTCCTGGGCGGCACGCAAAGTCGCTTCCTCGCCGAAGCATGAGGAGATTGCTGCCGACCTAGGCAAATTCGTAACATCCATGAAGAAGTCGGGCCAAAAGCATGAGTCTTATGATGAGATTGATGCAGAATTCCATGTGGCCGTTGTCGCAGCCGCAGGAAATGAGCTCGCCAACTTGGTCATGGAGGGCTGCAGTAGTGCGCTGAGGCGGTTGATCCGTGCTCCATTTGCCGAAAGCCCAGTATGGGACTCCATACACAACCAGCGCGTTAAGGAGCACAGCAGAATCGTTCGGGCGATAAAATCCGGCGACGCAAGTGGCGCCGAGAATCTCATGCAACGCCATATACGGACGTGGAGCGACCGAGCGATAGAGGTCGCGCGTCTGAACGAAATTCCCCTCACTTGATAACAAGGCGCCTTAGTAGGGCATCATAGAATCGCGTCGCTTGTTCGATCCGCGATACCTCGATGTACTCGTCGCAACAATGAGCCAAAGCCGGGTCACCTGGCCCCCAGATGACGGTCGGCACGCCGCCAAAGGCGGGCGTCAGAGCCGACGCATCGGTAATGTAAGGGGCGGCCTCGATGGCCGGCGTTGCTCCGGTCTCCGATTTCACGATCTCAAAGATATCACGGACAAATGGCCCTCTTGGGTCCGTCCATATCCCGGAAAGATCGGCGAGAGTATCAATACGTGCGCCCGTCGCGGTTAGAGCCGCTTCAAGGGCGTCGCGAATGTCCGCATGCCTCATCGTTGGCAGCGTGCGAATGTCGACCTCGACGAAAGCGCGATCAGGAACCGAATTGATGTTCGCGCCGCCACCGATCTTACCGATATTGAGCGTTGCGCAACCCATCAGCGGATCGAGGTCGTCGGGCAGCTTCAGCGCCCGCAACGCCTGAACTGCGTCAGCAATCTTGTGAATCGCATTGACACCAAGCTGCGGCGTCGAGCCGTGGGCGGCAACCCCTTCCGTCTCCGCCCGCACCCACAGCACGCCCTTGTGAGCGATCACCGGCCTGTTGTTGGTTGGCTCCGCGAGCACAAGTCCGCTGACGTTCCCGAGCACGCCAAGCTTAGCAAGATGAAGCGCGCCCTGGCACGCCGTCTCCTCTGCGGCAGTAATGACAAGGAGAACGCCAGCGGTGGACTCGAGTTCGCGTCGCAATCCAGCGACAGCGCTGACAAAGGCTGCGATTCCACCCTTCATGTCTGTGGAGCCGCGACCATAGACCCGGCCGTGCACAATATCGCCGCCGAACGGATTGACCGACCATTCCTGATCTCCGAGCGGGACGACATCGAGATGCCCGCTAAATCCAAGTGGCGGCCCGAGATCCGACCGGCCCAATCGGGCGAGAAGGTTTGGCCGCCCCGGACCATATTCATGATACTCGACGCGGAAACCTGCATCAGTAAGCCATTGGCCAAGAT
This sequence comes from Hyphomicrobium sp., assembly GCF_019753045.1. Taxonomy (GTDB): domain Bacteria; phylum Pseudomonadota; class Alphaproteobacteria; order Rhizobiales; family Hyphomicrobiaceae; genus Hyphomicrobium_B. Next base: position 514,116 of record NZ_JAIELN010000002.1, on the reverse strand, counting down.
CACGCCCGCAGGCATTTTCAGCTTGAGGCCCGGTGATAGAGTTGTAACGCACCAAGCGGCTCGTCAAAGCCACCGGATCCAACAAAGTATTCATGCTTAGCGCTCCATTGAGGCAGGTGGGGCAGTCAGCCGTTAGAGCGTTGCCGGAATCCCGTAAGAATGATTTGCATAGAGGAGAGGCAAGCCCGGCTTGGAAAGCTTCAAATCCGCCACCTCGCCGATGAAGATCCAGTGCGTGCCATACTGCATTTCGCTCTTCAGCTCGCAGTCAAACGCGACCAGCGCGTCCGACAAAATAGGCGAGCCCGTCTTGAACGTATGCCAGTTCGCGTATTCAAATTTCTTATCTGAGTGCACCTGGGATCGACCTGCGAAAACATCCGATAGCTCCGCGTGTTCCTCGCGCAAGATGTTGACACAGAAAACGCGATTACGATGCACGGCTCCGGCTGCATGGCTCAGGTGATGCATGCAGACCAGGAGCGAAGGACGAACGCCATCGGCGGAGACTGACGTCAAGGTGCTGACGGTCGCTCCTCCCCGCCCCGCTGGTCCGTCCGTCGTTACCAATGAGACCGTGCAGGCTGCTCTACTCATCCCTTGAAGAAAGAGATCTTTTGTCATTGGCCGTCTCAAATTGGAACCAGCGGATAGAGGCGATATTCGTAACAACGCGCGTGGCTTCGAGCGCGTGTCAAGCGGCCTTGCCCCGCTTCGGTTCGATGGAAAGCTCCGGTATCACAGCATCATAGTACGGGAGTGAATCGACACGCGGCTTCCACCGCCCATCCGCAATGCATGCCTTCACATGGCGTGCGATCTCTTCGAGCGGCGCAAACCAAACATTGCCGCGATCGAGCATCTCCTCGATCATTTGAGAGACGCGTACACACCGCGCGAGCCTGCCCGACACGAAGGGATGCCAGACCGTCACCCAAAGGCCGCCGTGGGTCCACATGGCGTCAAATTCCGACATGAAGACATTCATCGCTTCATCCGGCGCTTTTATCGGCATCGAGTAATGCATATCGGGCAAGTGGGTGTAGTGCGGCCAGTCATCCATCGCCCAGTGAGTCGGCAACTCGACAACGTCGCCGGAGACCGTCCGGAGAATGTAGGGAATATCATCACCCATGAGACTCGAATCGTAGATCAAGCCATTGCGTGCGAGATACTCAGCGGAGCACTGGGAGAAATTGTACAGCGGCGCGCGCCAGCCGCGCGGCGCCTGTCCCGTTGTCCGTTTGATGATGTCGATCTGCTTTTCTAGCCAAAACAACTCCTCTTCTGGCGGGAGCTGGTTAGGATTCTCGTGTAAGTAGCCGTGAGCAGCGATTTCGTGGCCATCCTTCAGAATCATCTCGACGAGCCGCGGATAGCGTTCGATGCACCAAGCCGGATAGAAAAACGTTTGGCGAATGTTGAAGCGACGATACATTTCGAGGATGCGAGGTATCGCGACCTCATCGTATTTCAACCACGACATTGTCGAGACGAGCTGTGGCGCGCGCTCCTTATGCTCAAGATGCAAGATGCAGTCGGTGTCAATGTCGAACGTGATGGCGCAAGCGCAACGCGCGCCATTTGGCCACGGAACGGGATTTTGAATCATGGGCGTTTCTCCAAGAAAGTCAGGCAATTTGGGGCGTCATGGCGCGACAGGGGCTAGCTACTTAGCGGGATCGCCGTAGCCCGCCTTTATGAGTTCGCCAAACAGCCCGCAATCGACATGCGCCGCGATGTCGACTTTGGTTTTCATGACGCCGAGCTTTATCCACCAGTCATTGATAGTCTTGAGGCTGTCGAAGATTTGTCCCTTCTTCTGACCAGCCGGCATTTCGCCGTCGGCTTGACCGCAGTAAGTTGCCGCGTAGGAAAACGTGTCGACGTGGAGTGGACCGTCGGTTCCTGAACCGGTCGACCCGATCGTACCTGTCACGTCAGCGAGCGTAAATTGCAGAGCCTTGGCCATAATCGCGTTGGCCTCAGCCGGATTCTTCCTCCAGTAAGCGACTCCGTCCCAATAGGCCTTCATCGCCTTGACCGCGATCTCGCGTCGCTGCGATAAAAATTTATCCGACATGTACATGGCGTCGGCAACGATCGCCGCTTTCTGCAAGTCGGGATCGAGGGTGCTATACACTACGCTCGAGCCCTCGAGTTGTTTGAGAAGTTGGCTCGACCACGGCTCGAAGAGATAGCCGACCTTGATATCTCCGGTGATCATAGGGGCGACTGTCTGCTCGGGGCCGATGCTGACCCATTTGACCTTGTCCACTCCGACGCCGTTCTTCTCGAGCCACATACCCATCATGATCTGGCCGATGAATCCTTCTTGAACAGCAACTTTCTGACCAATGATTCCTGCAGGGATGTCGACGCCGGGCCGGATTAGAATCTTGTCGGCACCATAAGATGCGGTGTGACTGGCGACGATCTTGAGAGGCAGTTTATTTTCCGCGGCGACCGGTGCGTAGTCGACCGTGCTGTCGACGACGTCGATGGCCCCGGCCGCCAAAAGGGCTTGGCTTTGCAATGGATCACTCATGATAGTGATTTCAATGTCGAGGTCCGGAGCGAGGTTTTTTTCCTTCGCTAAGTACCAAAAGCCGTAGCCGGCCCAGGGGTAAGCGAGGCCTATTTTTACGCTCTCTTTCGCAATCGATGGTGCCGCGCCAAGCAGTATTCCGACTGCGGCCAGGGCAAATGTTTTACCGATGCTGAGGCGCGACATAGCAAGTGGGGTGTCAAGCATGGGAACTCCTCTCTGTTGGAAGGGCGACCGGATTCACTGAAGCGTGGTGGGGCTGTCCGCCCGCATCGTGCAGCGGATCTTGCGTTCGAGCGCGATAAAGGCTGGTGTAGTCCTGAGGCTTTCCTTGTCGCCTGCGTTCTTTTCGAGGGCAGGCTCTATGACTTCGCGAATGCGTCCCGGGTTCCGGCCCATGAAGACAATTCGGTCGGCGAGAAGTATGGCTTCCTCGACGTCATGCGTAACCATGATGACCGTGGTTTTAGACTTGGCCATGACGTCCGACATGAGGTCGTGCATCTGCCAACGGGTCTCGGGATCCAGTGCGCCGAATGGTTCGTCCATCAGCAGCACCTCTGGTCTGTTCGCGAGCGTCCTTGCAATTGCGACGCGCTGCTTCATCCCACCCGAGAGTTGGTAGGGATAGGCATCCATGAACCGTTCCAGGCCGACAAGCTCTATGAAGTGCCGCGCCTGACTGGTTCGTTCCTTTCGAGGCATTCCCCTCAACCGCATCCCATACTCGACGTTCTTACGCACCGTGAGCCAAGGAAATGAAGTGTAGGTTTGGAAGATGAGCCCGCGGTCGCGGCCTGGGCTCGTGATTTCACGACCTTCGGCAAAAATCCGACCCGCGGAGGGAACTTCGAGACCCGCGATCATCCTCAGAAGGGTTGATTTACCGCATCCTGATGCCCCAAGCAAAACGACGAATTCGCCGTCATGGATTTTCAGGGATATGTCTTGGAGGGCAGTGGTCCGGCCCATCCTGGATGTAAACCATTTAGAGACGCCGACGATGTGTAATTTTTCTCTCGTGGGCTCCGTCGATGACGGAGTGGGCATTGGCGGTGAGGGCGACATGGCATGTTCCTCCATCTCAAGTTCCTCCGCGTTCGTAGGGAAAGAGAAAGCGCTGAGCGCAAGCAAATAGGAAGTCGAAGACAAGCCCGAGAAGGCCGATCATCAGGATGCCTGCCATGACTTCGTCTGTGCGAACGAAGCGGCTGGCCCGCATCATCATCGCCCCGATGCCGTCGGTCGCCGCGACGATCTCGGCGATGACGAGATAGGTCCAAGACACCGCTAGTACCTGACGCAAGGCGATAAATATGTTTGGTAGGGCTGCGGGAACCACTACGGTCCATAGGATCTGTCTGGAGGTTCCGCCCAGCGTCAGTGCAGTCTCGACGAGTTCAGTGCGCACGGCCTTGGTGTAGTCCATCACGAGTGTGATGAGAAACCAAACGACGCCGAGAAACAGCAACGCCAGCTTCTGGGTGTCGCCGGTGCCGAACCACATCAATAGCAGGGGCACGAACGAGGGCGCGGGCAGGTAGCGCCAAGCTGCAACAATAGGATTGACTAAGGCTTCGATCGGACGGAACGCTCCCATGACAATGCCGAGGGGAACAGCAACGAGGCAGGCGGCGAGGAAGCTCTCGAGCACACGAACGATACTGGCTGTCACGTCGCCGATGAAATCGCGTTCGGCAAACAGCCTGTATAGCGCCGACACGACTGCTGCTGGACCTGGGAGCACCAAGCTCGACATTGATCCTGTCTCGGCGAGAAGCTGCCAAACGGCAAGCAGCACACCCCAGCCCACAATGCCTAGTAGTAACGTGGTTGATCGCGGTAGCACCGCACCGAACTTGAACACACGCAATGGAGCATCTTCGTCCTGCTCCATGCGGGAAAGGTGTTCGGGTGTTGTCGTTGTTTGTTCCGGAGGGATCTGCACTGCAAAGGCCATTTCTCGCTCTCAAATCCAGAGTACTGGCGGGCTTGATCCCACCCGGATTTCCCCTTCGCTTAGCCGGACTCTCACTGCGCAGTAGGGCTCAGCTGAACTACCGACCCAATCCCGGCACGGGCGGTCGTCTGGCGTCAGCGCTCTTAGTGAGGCGCCGACGCCAAATCCGTCGGCTAGGCTAGCTCCGGAACGTAGGCAATGGCCTCAACCTCGATCAGCAAGTCTGGGTAACCCAGTCCGGGGATCCGAACTGCGGTTCCACAAGGCCCGGGCTCCTTTAGGAACTCGAGGCGAACCCGCGTCATTCGCTCCCAATAAGGCGTTAGTTCCTCGTCGGGACCGTCAAAGACATAAAAGGTGTTGAACTTCACGATGTGGCGCATCTCGGCGCCAGCTTCTGCAAGTACGTTTTTGATGGCCGTGAAGACGTTTCGCGTCTGGAGTTCGATATCGCCAACGCCAATGGTCCGGCCCTTGTCATCCGCCGAAATCTGGCCACCGACGTAGATAAACGGGCCGCATTTCCAGCCCTGGGAAAATGGAACTGGCATCGACCAGTCCCAATGCCCTGCAGGCATCAAACGCTTCGCCGGTGTCCATCGGCTTGCAATTGTGTTCATACTAGTTCGTCTCCTCTCTCAGAATCAGTCAGTCGTGTATTGATCGAGTCCGGTTGCCTCGCGGATGAGCCGTGTCGCAGCAGCGACATCGTAAGATTGGTAGACCTGCTGCCGAACCGTCGGCGGCGGAGTCGAGTTGACGTTCTCGAACAACGCCACCCGTGCGGAGTGGGAACTGCAAGTCAGATCCCACACGAAATTCATGAGGCGATTCTTGCCGCGGCCAGTTATGTGATGACCCGGGAGGAACTCATCGACCCATTTGCCGATGTCGGCACGTTCAAGATCCTTGGCCGTAAAGCGGCTCACCAATCCTTGCCCGCACAGCTCACGCACGATCTGCATAACGACGGGCAATTGGGTAATGGCGTAGAGGCGTCCCGAGGTGATCAACGCTCGATCGGGGACGTACACTCCATGAGGACTCTGAGCGCCCTTTTCTTCTCCCGCAAGAATGAAGGCTTCCAAGGCCGAAGCATAGCTGTAAACTTCCGCGACCTGGGCGCGGACTTGGGGAATTTTCTCGGTTCCAAGGACGTCGACGATCAACTTGGCCGTCGCTGCAAAATATTGCGCGCGACGTGCCATGCGCGCGAGGATAGCCCAGTGGGCCAGCAGACCGACATCCAGGTAGTACGCCAGCGTTGCTTTGTTGCGGAAGCTGAACACATGCTCCCAAGGAATGAACACGTGATCAAAAATGATCAGGGCGTCCACTTCTTCTCCGAGATGGTTTATCGGGTGATCTTCCGCGCTGTCGGCAGCGCTCGTAACCTGCTCGCGGGCGACAAACGTTATGCCTTTGGCATTCATGGGTACGTAAGCCCATAAGACCGCGTCCGGATCCATGTTGGGACTGATCAGGGTTGCGACGCCGCCCCAGTTTCCCATGCTCGCGGATGAGGCCACGGGCTTTGTGCCATAAACCGTAATGCCCTCAGCTGTTTCCTTGACGCAGCGAAGCCGGCCAGGATTCTCAGCATGCGGAAGCGATCTATCCGCTTGGGCGTCCGCGATTAAGTCCGTGCTAAGAAGATTGTTCTCACGGCCGAACTCGATGAATTTCTTGATCTTTGCCGACGCATCCGGCTCTGCACCTTCAATAAGGTGCATTGCAGCTAGAAAGCCCATTGCAAGCGTCGGACCGTAGTCGGGCGGCCGGCCGTAAACGCCAAATGTTTTGTCGGTGCTGAATTCGAGCAGCCTGCGGCGCTGAGCGAGATCCTCTTTCGAAGTTGGCACGAGCCACCCTGTGCTCGCTCGCGCGCCGAGCTGGGGATCGAAGTAGGTCGTTATGTCTTGCGTTGCGGGGTCGTGCTGCGCATCAAATAGCTCCGCCCACAGGTCGACCGAGCGGCGAAAGAGAGGATGCGTCGTTACGTCGGCGATCTCGTCACCTCCGTAAACAACGCGCCGTCCGTCTCGAAGGCTCGCGCGAAACTCGTCTCCAGTTTTTAGATAGGGCGAGCGGCCAGCCGCCGCTTTTTTTTCACCGACGTTTTTCACCATATGGGCTCCCCTGGGTCATTGGTTCTACCATTGACCCAGTAGAAGGCTTCGTCAATACCCCAGCGAGGCTGAATATTGAACATTTCGAGCCGATTTTTTGTGCACTGCGCGACGTGGGAAAGCGACGGCGAGCTCGATAAGATGCCCACCAAATCCTTCATCAGGACATGACGAGGAGGACGCCGTAGTCGGGCATCAAGGGCGAAGCTTGTTGGGTCGCAGTCGTCAGGACTTCGTGTGCTTGCGAAATCGTCGAGCTCATTGCACGAGCGAACGGCTTGCAAAGATTTGGGCCACCAAATCAAGATGTTCAGGCGGAAGTCTTTCAGGCAAACCACCCGCCGGGAGACGACGGATCGCCTCGTCAACAAGGTTCTGCGCGGTTTCCCGGGTGACCGGATTGCCCGCATGTTCGCAGTACCATTTTTTGCGATCCTCACCACTGAGATGGTCAGGCATGCTCGGCACATAGGGCCAAACATAAATCGGGGTATCGGGCTCAATCCTCCAACTTGCCGCTAGCGTGCCCGTGTCCAGCGCATCAAACCCGATCTCATCCATGAATCCGGCGACGATGCTTTTCGCTTCTTCGTCGTCGCCGGCAATCGGCAGCGTAGTGCGCTCAGGATGCCTGTGCGGACGGGCGTTGGTAAGCAGGTGATGGAAGTCGAGATTGAAAAGTGCCTTGACCACCGTCGAGCCTTTGATGTGCTGCTGGACTAACTCGCTCGAGGTCAGTTTAGCCTCGTCGAGAATAGGGATGTGGTCATCACCGGTGGGATAGTAGTTCATCGTGTCGATAACAATCTTACCTTTGAGCAAGTCGCCCTGTAGGCTTCGATAGGCGCTCATCGGGATTGCGGCGATGACAATGTCGCCAGTCACTGCAGCGTCTGCGACAGTCGAAGCGGTGGCGCGCGGCCCGAGGTCAGCAACAAGGCCACGCAAACTTTCAGGTCCGCGCGAGTTGCTAAGTAAGACGTCGATGCCGGCAGCAATTGCAAGTCGCGCCAAGGTGGTTCCAATCATTCCAGTGCCAATGAGTCCGATCGTCCGTGTCACAGTCCTACTCCTATTTGGTCGCGCCTTCTCAGGGCAGCCCATCTCGCGCGAAACCGCGCAGAAGAATTTTGAGATGCCACTGAATCTGAGCGGCTGCAATGTGCGAAGCTTTCGTCGTGGTCCAGCATGACCAGAAACATCCCAGCCCTCCCCAGCGTGCCGCGACGCGTCATCGGCGCCCCAGCGGCCATTGGCTGTTGCAGGATGCGAAGGCGCGCTTCAGCGAACTTGTCACGTGTGTGCACAGCGAGGGAGACCGCAGCATGCCACGATGCATGGGCGGGCCGAAGTCGTAGTGATTTCGGCGGAATAGTTTCGCCGTCTGAATGGTGACGCCCTCATCGCGGCGCTCGCAGCATCGCCTCATCGCGATATTTATTTGCAGCCAAGATGCTCGACTATGCCCCAGCGTAAGGTCGAGTTGAGAGTGGGGTGGCTTCTTGACACCAATGTCTTGCCGGAATTGCGCAAGCCGAAACGCGACGCGAAGGTGTCGTCGCCTTCGTGTCGTCAAAGGCGTTGGTGGACCTCTATGTGAGTATCGTGACGTTTGCCGAGATTCGGTTTGGCATCGAAAGCATCGCCGATGCGGTGAAACGCTCAGACCTCAATGCTTGGCTTAGTCCCAAGCTCCGGCCGATGTTTGACGATCGGGTTCTGCCGGTTTACGAGGACTTGATGTTTCAATGACGGCTGCTGGCGGAAAAAGGCGAAAAGTCGTGCACACGTTCTCGCCGCCGGACTTGTTGATCGCGGCAACGCCGCTTTGCCAAGGGCTTACCGTTGTTACGCGCGATGCGGTTGATTTTGAGCGGGCCGACGTTCCAGTGTTGAACCATTGCAAAGCCGATTGAGGACTACTGACTCGGGTGAGATGCCTCTGACCAGGCGAGAGGCCGGCGCACGGGGGAATTCCCCGGGCGCCGGCGAGTCGTTTCAACGCGTCGTGCCGTTGGCGTCAACTTGTCGACGGCGTTCGGCAGGAGATGGGTGAGCTTATCCGTCATCTTCTCCGCCGTGATGCCGGCCTTGTCGGCCAGCCCCTTGAGGGTGTCGGCACCAAGCACTTTCTGCAGCTGCTTGCGCCGACAAAGGGACGAAAGCTGCATTTGCAGATTTGAAGGGAGCGATTGATCGGATCGAGAGCGCCTTCTCTCGGAAAAATCCGAAAGACGTTCTTCGGATGACAACGTCCTTTTATCAGATGTTATTTGAGATCGCCGAGAAACCGGTCGCTTGGAGCGTTGTCCAATCGCTTAACGCTCAGATAAATCATCTTCGCGCGATGACAATTGCTACGCTGGAACGCGCACAACACGCCATTGCCGAAATGCGCGCGCTACACAAAGCGATTTGCCAGCGCGATAAGAAAGCTGCCGCGGCGGCAAGCTTAGAGCACATCCAGCGTGTCGCTGAACTGGCTCGCCTAGCAATCGAGAAATCGGAATTCTGAGGGCAGTCGCGAGCGTTTCAACTCCCGCTCAGAACTCCAAACTTCGAGTTCGAAGGAAGCGCTCGCGCTCATTTCGGCACTGGATTTTGCTCCTGATATCTGCTACTCGAAAGAGCAGTAGCAGGACAAATTATCATTAAAAATCAATTGCTTATTCCCCGCCCCCCCCCCTACGGGGCGCCAAGATCCTTATATTTCAAGGCCTTGTGTTCCCGAACCGGGGGCCATTTTCCCCGAACCTTCCCGCCGTTTCCCGCATCGCTTTCCTATCCCGCTATCGGCGGTCGACGATCTTTCGGTTCGCCTCGTCGTGGAGCATTCGGCTCTGCGTCGCGCCGGCCAGGAGGAGGCAGACGACGAGATAGACGCCCCAATGAATGCCCGGCAGGAAGTACCAGATAACGCCGACGAAGATCCCAGACATCAGTGCGGCGACGATGACGAGTTGCGTAGACTTCGGCATCCCGTTTCTCCGTTTCGGGACGTGTTGCGCCGGGGAGGATAGCGTGGGGCCGGAAACGAAAAAAGGCCCCGCGTCCGGCGCGAACCGGGGCGGGCGCCGCCGCGCTCTGCCTCTGATGCTTCGGCCGCCTCTATGTCAACGAGGCTCAAACTTCCCACACCGTCATGTCCAGCGGAGAGAGAAGACCAAGCTCGAGGTCATACTTCCGGAGCAGTGGAATTCGCGTTCAATCCTCCGGCATTACCGGCACAGGAGCCGCGAAGCTTGCGCGTCGTTCGGTGCGCGCAATCGGATCACGGCGTGCACTTGGGACCCAAATATTTTCCGTCGACAGTCACGCCCATGTGCGAAATGCCCTGTTGCGGCGGATCGAAGGTCATCTTCGACATGGCTCGATACCATGTCGCGAAGTCTCCGGTGAGAACCGTGCTCGTCTTCTGCGATCCGGCATCGGCTTTACACTCGAGATCGACGTAGAGTTCGCCGCCAAGGCGCAGCACTTTCGATATGCTGCAGTTTTTCTGGCCGACGCCGGTGATAATGCTATCCGCCGGCGTGATGCATGTCTCGAACGTCTTCATACCGATGCTCTCGGCTACAGTCGTCAGTCGCCAGAGCCCCGGCCTTCTGACGGGCAACTCATCGGCGCAAGCCGGAGCTGTCGCTTCGATGGCCGTGATCGCAGCGCCGATTAGGGCGAGCGGAATTGCCCGCAAAAGCCTTGGCTTCATTGCATTTATTTCAGTTCGACGAAACTTTCGGCGGCTCGATCGCGATATTTTCGCCGACCACGAAAGTGCCGTCGAAGAGTCGCTTATCGGGTTCCGTCACTGGAGCAACGATATTGCGCGCGGGAAGCCCTGTCGCTTTATCGACGTAGACGCTTTGCTGGTTGGGAACAGAAACTGCCGAAACGCGCGGTCCTTTGTCCTTTGCATCAGCGGGCAGAGGTGTCGCGAGCACGCCTTGGTAGACGGCATATGTCTTGCCTTCGAATTCCTTGTCGCCCGCGCATTTATAATCGGTCGCGGCCTTGGGCGCGTCGGTCACCGTCTCCTTAATTTGATTGGCAACAGTGTTCGAAAAGGCCTCGGGAAGCTCGACCCAGCCCGCCCCCTGGTTGGACCAGGCTCGCTTGCCCACAACAATCATTTCCATCGGGACGCCGTCCTTACCCAGCACCACTTTCTGATGCATACGATCGGGCAGGACGTAGTCCGAACTCATCTTCAGCGAACCTTCGGCATTGGTGATCGTCGTTTCGAACCTGAAGGATTTGGCCGCGCGCAATTTCGCGAATGCAGCGTCGACCTGCTCCCTGCAGCTTTGTTCTGCGAAAGCGGGAGCCGAAGTGAGGACGAGAATGGCGGTCAAAAATATGCGCATGACATATCCGAGTTGAATGACAGAAAGGCGCAAAAGGAATTGCGCGAACACGACTGCCAAGTCATGGCAATTTTTCTACCAGTACTTCCCGGTCCTTGACGTCGGCGCGGGCCGCTCGCCTATCCCCTGGCCCGACATCTCGGGCAGGTGATCAATTGCAATACGCATGAGCTCGGGAAGCGACTTGACGCCAAGCTTCCCTTTGATCTGCGAACAGGTGTTGGCAATTGTCTTATAGCTGACGTTAAGCTCCTCGGCGATTGCCGTGTATTGCTTTCCTTGGGCGATTAGCTCGAGCGTCTGAAGTTCTCTCAGCGTCATCGCGCTCAAAGGATTGGATCGGCCTTTCGTTTCCATAACCGCAATCGCTGATGCGATCGCGTGACTGAGAAATGGTTTACCTTGGCGGACGGCCTGCAGCGCCTTGATGATGTCGACGGAGGACGTGTCCTTCAGGATGTAGCCGTTAGCGCCGAGCCGCAACGACTGACTCGCGATCATCGGATCTTCATGCATCGTCAGCACCAGAATGGGCGTATGTTTGTCGTGAACCCGAAGCCGCCTAATGAATGTCAGCCCGACGAGAACTCCCTTCTTGATGGCGAGATCGATGATGATCACGTCCGGCTTGTCGCTTCTGTAAGCACGGAAGCCTTCGATCAAATTCGACGCTAGCGTAATATCGGTGATGCCTGCGTCCTCCAGAACTCGGCGGCAGCCCAGCAGCACAATCGGATGGTCGTCGATAACAAGAATTTTGGTCATGCGGATGCCCTGTTGGCGTCATCCATAGCGCGTCTTTCGAATTCGCTGGGTAACGCCGGAATTTTTATCGATAGTGTCGTACCAATCGGCTCATGACCTTCGACAATGAGACTTCCTCCGGCGGAGAGCACGCGTTCGCGCATCGCCGATAATCCGAAGCCTGCCTCGGTGCCGGGCTTCAGCCCCGTCCCTTCATCGCTCACTCGAAGACTGATGAGACTTGGTGCATTCTGTCCATGTTTGCTGCCGCTATCTCTCTCCTCATTGAGTTCAACCACGATATTCGCTGCCTGACCGTGGCGAATGGCATTCGTCAGAGCCTCCTGTGTAGCGCGATACACGATCAGGTCGATTTTATCTCCATAGACCCGCGCGAAATTGCCCACGGACGAAACGATGCGCACATCGGGGTGACGGCGTTCAAAATCGCGGATCAAATCCTGAATCAACGCTATCAATGGAACCTTGCCGATGGAAATTGGATGCAGACGCTTCAGAAGCGCCCGGTTCATCACTTTCAATCGATCCGCTATCGCCAGAATTTCGTCGGTTCGCTTGGCAATCTGATTGGCGTCTTCCTCGCTCAGCCTTCCCGCGAGTCTGGCGACCGATTCCGCATTCGCCGTGATTCCGAACAGACACGGCCCCGCTTCGTCATGCAGTTCGCGCGCGATCTCTCGTCGTTCCTCTTCTTGAACAGACTGTATTTGACGATAGAGCGCGCCATTTTCCGCGCGCGCTTGATCGAGCGATGCGGCGAGTGAATTGAACTTCCTCGCTATGTCGGCGACTTCTCCGACCTTTGGAATGCTGAGACGCTGAGATCGCTCGCCCGCTTCGAGGGCGACCAACCCGCGAGCAAGTGCTACCAGGGGATCGAGAATCCACCCGAGCACGAAATAGAATGCTGCGACGAGCAAAGTTATTGCCACGATCGCGACAATGGCCAAGGCCGAAAGCTCACGCCATTTCTCCGCGATTTCATCGTCCGGATCGCCCTTGAGAAAAAGAGATCTTTCGCCTTTCGGAACCATGATCAGACGCGAATGATCGTTGCCTCCCTTTGGCATCATCAGATTTTCAAACCAGGCAGGCGTCTGATCGAGTGTTTGGCCGTCGTCCTCCAACGTCGGTTCGGGCTTCAACAGCTTCGGAGGGGCGCCCGGATCTTGGACATAAACGCGCGCGTGCCTCAAATGCTTCACTTCGCGGGACACGAGATAATCGAGATCGGCTAATCTATTCTCGGCCGCTATGCGCTGTACAAGCTCGCGGATATTGCCCTCGGCAAAGTCCATCGAGGCTTCTATTTCAATGTCGACCGCTTTGCGTCCGTTGAAGACAGCGACCGTCGCCGCGACGAAAGCTGCGAACACGAGCAGCGCGGAAATTGCCAGCATCACCTGGTTGCGAATCGAGCGACCGATCCACACCCTGTCCGACAGCCGGCCAACAAAAGTGTGAGGCGAGAGCGTGGGCATGGCTCAGCCCTCCGGACCGTAACGCTTGGATAGTTCATGGAAGGCGCGCTCGCTGGTAAAGCCAGCCTTTCGCATGTTGTAGTATTGCTCTCCTGCCGCACCAAAACTTGCGATGCGTCCCGGCAGGAAGGCCTTGGTTAGCCCGCTAATCAGCAAAACCGCGGTTTCATCGCCGCCTTCTTCCCTCAGCATTTTCTCAAGCTGCACGGCGCGATTGGCGACCATCCGCGGTGAATCCTTGAACCTCGCCGAAGCATCGGCGAGCGACTGACGAAGCTTATCGGCGTCACCCGGAACAAGTTTGGCGCCTGACTTCATTTCGCGCGCAAGCAACCAGTCTCCCGGCGCAGTTTCGTCCTGCATCGAAAGCCAATCCGTTTGTTCGGCTTTGATGAGACCGGAACGTTTTTCACCGCTTTGCTGACGCGGCTGCTCGTCACCGCACCCTGAGAGGAGCAACGAGAAGATGAAACCCGAGAGCGTCAGTATGGTCCGTGTCGATTTCACGATGATGGCCGTTTTCAGAGCTGATTGAATCCAACGCGGCGACATATGGCAGACGCCTCCAACATCTTCCAGGTCAACGGTTGCAGGGTTCTTTGCCGAATCTTCCCGGCTCTATTTGCCGCTCCATCTAAAGACCGGCTGTGCACACATCGATAGGTTCGCCCCGTACCGCCCGCGAAAATGCCGAACAACCAGCAATCCGGACGGTACGCATCGAAGGGTGGATAGGGGTTTGATCGCCCATGATCCGCTCGAGCCTCAAGGAGGAAGCACCGGCACTCAACCGTCTTCGGTTGACCGGCGCTGTCCGACAAAAAAAGCTGGCTTTGGAAACGCGAGGTTATATGGGCATGAAGAAAGTCATTGGCGCTTCGATGCTGATGTCGGCGTCCTGCATGGCGATGGCAGTCGCACTGCAAATGGGCGTTGCATCCAGCGCTCAGGCGAATGAAAAGCTTGTCGAGCTCTCAAAGAGCAAAGAAAACTGGATTATGCCGGGTCGTAACTACGACTCCAACAACTACAGCGAAGACGACCAGATCAACGCTACGAACGTCAAGCAGCTGAAGCACGCTTGGTCGTTCTCGACCGGCCTGCTCCACGGCCACGAGGGTGCTCCTCTCGTCGTCGACGGCATCATGTACGTCCACACCTCTTTCCCGAACAAGACGTTTGCTCTCGACCTCAACGATCCGGGCCATATCCTTTGGCAGCACAGCCCGAAGCAGGATCCCGCCGCTCGCTCGGTCGCATGTTGCGATCTCGTGAACCGTGGCCTTGCGTATTGGCCGGGTGACGGAACTGTTCCGGCGCTGATCATCAAGACGCAGCTCGACGGCCACTTGGTTGCCCTCAACGCCAAGACCGGCGAAGAGTTCTGGAAGGTCGAGAACGCGGACATCAAGGTCGGCCAGACGGAAACGCAAGCGCCTTATGTCGTGAAAGACATCGCGATCGTCGGATCATCGGGCGCTGAGCTCGGTGTTCGCGGCTATACCACGGCGTACAATATCAAGACCGGCGAGATGATCTGGCGCAAGTACGCCACGGGTCCGGACAACGAGATCGGCATCGGTGACGACTTCAACAAGGCCAACCCGCACTACGGTCAGAAGGGACTCGGCACGGCAACCTGGGAAGGCGACGCCTGGAAGATCGGCGGCGGCACGAACTGGGGCTGGTACGCTTATGATCCAGGCACGAACCTAGTTTACTACGGATCGGGCAACCCTGCGCCTTGGAACGAAACAATGCGACCGGGCGACAACAAGTGGACCATGACGATCATGGCCCGCGACGCCGACACCGGTATGCTCAAGTTCGGCTACCAGAAGACGCCTCACGATGAATGGGACTTCGCCGGCGTCAACGTCATGATGCTCTCCGAGCAGAAAGACAAGGACGGCAAGCAGCGTAAACTTCTGACCCATCCGGACCGTAACGGCATCGTCTACACGCTCGATCGCGAAAATGGCGACCTGATCTCGGCTAACAAGCTCGACGATACGGTGAACGTGTTCAAGACTGTCGATCTCAAGACGGGTCTGCCTGTTCGCGATCCGGAGTATGGCACGCGCATGGATCACAAGGCGACGGAAGTCTGCCCGTCGGCCATGGGTTACCATAACCAGGGACACGACTCCTACGATCCGACCAAGCAGTTGTTCTTCATGGGCATCAACCACATCTGCATGGACTGGGAGCCCTTCATGCTTCCCTATCGTGCCGGTCAGTTCTTCGTCGGCGCAACGTTGTGGATGTACCCGGGTCCGAAGGGTGACCGTCAGAATTATCTGGGTCTCGGTCAGATCAAGGCCTACAACGCCATTACCGGCGATTATAAGTGGCAGCACATGGAGCGCTTTGCAGTCTGGGGCGGCACGCTCGCGACCGCAGGCAACCTCGTATTCTACGGGACGCTCGATGGCTTCATCAAAGCGCGCAACTCGGACACGGGCGAACTGCTTTGGAAGCACAAGCTGCCGTCCGGCGTGATCGGTTATCCGATGACGTACGAACACAAGGGCACGCAGTACATCGCGGTTATGTCGGGTGTTGGCGGTTGGCCGGGCGTCGGTCTGGTATTCGACCTCCAGGACCCGACCGCTGGTCTCGGCGCAGTCGGTGCCTTCAAGAACCTTCAGAACTACACGCAAATGGGCGGCAGCGTCGAAGTGTTCTCGCTGGACGGCAAGAACCCCTATGACGACGTGAACGTCGGCGAGTACGAAAAGGGCTGATCTCGGCTCAAGGTTGCGGCATCAGAAAATAGATCTGATGCCGCAACTACCTGCCTCGCCGTTGGCATCTGAAAATCGTTCTGGGCCGCGCAGCGATTGCCGATTTCACATCACGACTGCAGCGACCAACCTGCGCGGGAAACGGCTCGCAATTTGAGAGTCCCGCTAGCTCGAAGGCAGTGTCGCCATGCGACACCCGAACTTAAAAGGTGCTTCCAGTATGACGCGCGAGCAGAATGAAAAGCGTTTCACCAATTCTCTGCCATCAAGCATCCAGCTCGCAGCAGTGCTCGGCATCACAGCACTAGCCATTTTCTCGTCCAGTCCATCGCATTCGGACGACACGTCGGCGACACCGGCAAACGATGCGTCCGTGCTTCGGATTTGCGCGGCGGCCAAGGAACTTCCCTACTCCGCGAGCGATAAATCGGGCTTCGAGAACAAGATCGCAGAAATTCTTGCAGCTGCGATGGGCCGAAAAGCTGAATTCGTCTGGTCAGAGAAGCCTGCGATTTATGCAGTCCGCGATCAACTCGATAAGAAGCTCTGCGACCTCGTGATCGGCGCCGACACCGGCGACGACCGTGTTCTGACCTCCCGGCCCTACTACCGGGCGCCTTATGTCTTCATCATCCGCAACGACTCGCCGTTGAAGATCGAGAACTGGGACAGCCCGGACCTCGCGAAAGCAAATCTGATCGGCTTCGTTCAAGGCACGCCTGCCGAAGTCATGATGAACAAGATCGATCTTTACAACGACAGTATCAACTACGTTTCGTCTCTGACGAACTTCAAGGACAAGCGGAACTCCTACACGCGCATCCCGCCGGAGCGGATGGTCGGTGAAGTCGCGGATAGGACGTCAGCGCTCGCCGTCGCGTTCGCGCCAGAGGTCGCTCGTTACGTCACGGCGAACAACGCCCTGAAGATGGTCGTCATCTCCGACAACAACGTCCGATCGGACGGCGAGAGAGTGCCGTTTCACTTCGATCAATCATTCGCGGTGCGGAAAGATGACAAAGATCTGCTGACCGCCATCGACGCAGCATTGCCCAAGGCGCAAGCGAAAATCGAGTCTGTCTTGAAAGAGGAAGGCGTCCCCTACGTGCCGCCGGCGCCGCGCACATAAATGGTCGGGAGGGGGAATTGCGCTGTCGTGTCAAAGGAAGAGTGGAAGAGAAATAGCATATGAAATTCGCAGTTATTGCAGCGGGTATGGCAGTCTGTGCGTTGGTGACGAGTGGGCAAGAAGCCGTTGCACAGCAAGACTTCAGGAACACGGTAACGGGCGATGTTCTGGACGTCGACGCCATAGCGCCGAAAGAGGGAAGAGACACGCCGGCAGTTAAGAGCTTCCTGAAGACGGGCGTCGACCCCTACGTGGAAGTCACAGGCTGCCTGCCGAGGGGCGAAGAGATTTATCTCGAATCCTGCTCCGGCTGCCACGGGCACGTTGGCGAAGGAAAAGTCGGACCAGGCCTCAACGACGCCTATTGGACGTATCCGAAGAACACCACTGACAAGGGTCTGTTTGAAACGATCTTTGGCGGCGCGAACGGCATGATGGGCCCTCATGGGCAAGACCTCGAGCTCGATGACAATCTGAAGCTGATCGCTTGGATACGGCATATCCAAAAGGATGACGTGAAGGATGCAGAATGGCTCACACCCGACCAGAAGAAATCATTCAAGCCATTCAAAATCGAGGACTGGGAAAAGACAGGCCGCGCGGCGGCTCAGAAGGAGCAATGCAAGATTTCCGCGCACTAGCGCAACGACCCGACGCGGCAGCATCGCGCAAGTTGGCTGGTACGGAAACAATGAGGGTGGAGTGAACCCACCTGATCGTGAGTAGCAAAAATGGAGGAAAGCCTATGAAACCGATTTCACTCCCGTTGATCGCTAGCACCATCGTCGCTCTCGCGGGCCTCGCCGGAGCTACCGCACCTGCAGCTCTGGCCTACGACGGCACGCACTGCAAGGCGAACGGGAACTGCTGGGAACCGAAGCCCGGTTTCCCGGAAAAGATTGCGGGCTCGAAGTACGATCCGAAGCACGATCCGAAAGAACTTGCGAAGCAGAGCACCTCGATGAAGGCGGCGGAAGAGCGCAACAAGCTGCGCGCCGATAACTTCAAGAAGACCGGCAAGTGGGTCTACGACGTTTCGAAGATTCAGTAGCCCCACCCAAATCTACCCTCGGATCTTGCTACGCTTGCAGGACCACACATTCCTCTCCGAGGTGACTGGGGTGCTGTCTCGGCAGCACCCTCTTTTTTGGCGTCAAGATTATATCCAACCGCCCCGCCGGCGGGAACAAAGGCGCGCTTGGGATAGATAATAATGCCCTCCCCAACAGTTCAGCAGCCGCAAGCCGACGAGCAGACCGGACCTCTCGAACTCGATGATTGGTGCCGCTGTGCGCTCGATTTCGAGCGAGAAATCGCGAAGGCCGTCATCGGCCAGAACCGCGCCATTCGGCTATTGACGATTGCTGTTTTCGCGCGGGGACACGTGCTTCTCGAAGGCGATGTCGGAGTCGGGAAGACTACACTTCTCAGGGCAGTGGCGCGCGCTCTCGGCGGTGCCTACGAGCGCATCCAAGGCACCATCGATCGGATGCCTTCCCAAATTATCTACAATACTTATCACAATCAGGAAGGTAAGCCGCGGGTAGCGCCTGGCCCGGTGCTGCGCCACGGCAGCGATCTCTCCGTATTCTTTTTCAACGAGATCAACCGTGCACGTCCTCAGGTGCATTCCCTGCTTCTGAGGCTGATGGCCGAGCGTAGCGTCACGGCATTCAACCAGGAGCATCAGTTTCCTCACCTGCTCGTCTTTGCGGATCGAAATCGCATCGAGCGCGAAGAGACATTCGAGCTGCCTGCCGCAGCTCGCGATCGCTTTCTGATGGAAGTCGAGATCTCGGCACCATCGGATGAAAAATCGCGGCGCGAACTTCTTTTCGCGACGCGGTTCCACGACGTCGATAAGCTGATTGCATCGCTCAAAGACGGCGTGCTCGACTATCGCCGGCTCAACACTCTCGCCAACGTCATCCAGAACACCATCATCGTGAGCCCTGCTCTCGAGCGCTACGTTCTCGATCTTTGGAAGGCCATCCGAGAGCCCGCATCGGCCGGCATTCAGATCGCCAATGTCGATGTCAACAGGATGATCGCGGGCGGATCGAGTCCCCGCGGCATGAGCTATCTCATTCGCGCGGCGCGCGTCGCAGCGTGGCTTTCCGGCCGCGACATGGTCGTGCCGGAAGACATTCGAGATATCTTCCATGAGTGCATGGCGCATCGCATCTTCCTCACGCCCGTATACGAGCTGAGACGCGAGGAGATCGTGCGATCGTTGATCGCCGATGTCTTTGCCAAGGTCCCGGCGCCATGAACGATGAGGCGAGAGATCTAGCCTATAGTATCCCGTGGCGAACGAGCAGCATTCGTGTCGGTTCGCATAAAAGCTTTCTATCGGGAAGCGGCGGTTTATTTCGCGATATCGTGCCGTTGTCGACCTTTCCCGATCCACGCCGCATCGCCATTCGGGCGTCACTCAGCGATCCGTTCGAACGACTTCTCGTCCGCCGGGCCGAGCAGCCAAGCTCTATCGACGTCGCTGTGCTTGTCGACGTCTCTCAGTCGATGGCATTCGAAGGCCGGTGCGATAAGATTGCCCTTGCGGCGGATATCGCTCAGGCATTGGCCATCGGTACCGAGCGCGCCGGCGATACCTTTGCGCTCTATCCTTTCGACAACGTTCTTCGGCAGGATCTTCTGCTGCGCAAGACTTTGTCGCGGGCCGCGCACGCCGATGCTATCGAACGCCTTCGTCAGTTCGCACCCGATCACCCCGGCGTCGATGGCCTTGCGGAAGCCGGCGCGGCAATTGCCGGATCAAAGAAACTTGTTTTTCTCATTTCAGACTTCCTATGGCCGCAGGAGGCGGCTCGGGCGGCGGCAGAAGCGCTTGCTCTCCATGACATCGTTCCGATCGAGATCAGGGACAGCCTCGAACTCGATGGTCTTCCCGAATGGGGTCTCCTCAATCTGCGAGATCTCGAAACCGGACGGCATCGGCTCGTGGCGATGAGGCCGACGCTCAAGGCCCGGTGGCGCGCGCAGAGAGGCAAGCAACGCCAGGGCATTTTTCAAGCGTTACAAGCGGCGTCGCGCGAAACATTCACGGCCAACGATCATATCGACTGGATGCGGTTCACATCGTTTCTGCTGCACGGAGCGGCCTGATGCGAAGCTGGCTCGCAATAGTATTCCTCCTACTGAGCGTCGGAGGAAGTTCAGCTGCCATCGATGCGGTGAACGTCTACGAGCCGCGAAAGTTCGGACACTTTCTCGGCGATACGCTGGAGCGACGGGTTGAAGTCATAACAAGCGGCAACACCGAGCTCTTCACGGCGGCGTTGCCCCGGCCGGGAGCCCTGACGTATTGGCTCGATCTCGTGTCGATCGATCTTAGCGAGCGCGAAGAGAACGGGCGCAAGATTTATGACATCACCTTGAAGTACCAGATTTTCTATTCGGCGCTCGAGGCCAAGCAGCTCGACATTCCGTCGTTTCCTCTGCGGTTCAAGAACCCGAACAGTGTTGCCCCCAACGGCGAAGCGCCTAGCGAGCCGTCTGACGCTTCTCAAGGCGGCAATTATTCCGCGACCGTTCCGGCGCTACGGTTGGTGATTTCTCCACTTCGCGACATCGTCCTCGATGATTTGATGCCGGAGAAAACCGGCGACATCTCCGATGTCATGCGGCCGGATGCGGTCCCGCAAGAGATAAACGTTGTTCCGAGGGAGCGGCTACTCTTGGCTTCTGCAAGCGCGCTCGCCGGTGCAGGTCTGCTGCTACTTTGGCATTATGCGATCTGGCCCTTCGCACGCCGCCCCAAGCGCCCGTTCACGCAAGCCGACCGACAGATCCGGAGCCTTCAGTCTGGTGGAGCGGGCGAAGCTCCCTATCGCGACTCCCTGCTCATTCTGCATCGCGCATTCGATCAATCCGCCGGCCGCCGAATCTTCGCGGCCGACGTTCCGGAGTTCGTCGCGCAACATCAGCGCTTTTCAACCCTGCTGCCGCGGCTCAAGTCGTTCTTTGAAAGCTCTCAACTCTACTTCTTTTCGGATGACCGGCGTGCTGCGGAAGATCGCTTTCCCATCAGCGATCTGGCTCGGCTCGCGGCTGACCTCGCGCGCGAGGAGAGGTCGGCGGCATGATCTTCACCAACCCGATTGCGCTCTATCTCCTCCCGCTCGCGCTCATTCCGCTCTTTCTCGGAATGCAGCGGCAGGAATCCTATCCCTCTCTCGCCGGCTTCGAGACGGATCGTCTTTCCAGGGCGATAGGCTGGGCACTCCGTCTCGCAGGGGTCGCCGCACTTGCAAGCCTCATTCTCGGCATGGCCGGCGTTGCATTGCGCGAACGAACCATCGAGCGCTTCGGTCAAGGTGCGCATATTGTTTTGCTGATCGATCGCTCGGCTAGCATGAACGATACCTTCGCTGGCAGGCAGCCAAGCGGTGCGGAAGAATCCAAATCCTCTGCAGCCAAGCGGCTGATCAAGGAATTCGTCGTCGAACGTGAGCACGACCGGTTCGGCGTCGCTGCGTTTTCGACGGCTCCGATGCATGTCGTGCCGATTACCGATCATAAGGGGATCGTTCTCAGTGCCATCGATGCGATAGATCGGCCGGGGCTCGCCTTCACGGACGTCGGGCGCGGCCTCGCAATGGCTCTCAGCATGATTGAAGAAGATGTGCATCAAGGCTCGCGCGCGATCGTATTGGTTTCCGACGGCGTGGCGGTGGTCGGACGAAAAATCCAGGATGCCCTTAGAACCGAATTCGCGCGCAGACCGGTCCATCTCTATTTCGTTTATCTGAGGACCGAAGGCGCTAACAGCATGTTTGCGGAGCCCGCACCCGGCGTCGAGGACACGCCGCAGGCGCTGCCTGAGCGTCACCTGAATAAATTCTTCCAGAGCTTGCGCATTCCCTACCATGCCTATGAGGCCGAGAACGCGGCAGCGGTAAAGGGCGCCATCACCGATATCGGCAAGCTCGAGCAGACGCCGCTCGTCTACACCGAACGCATCCCGCAGTACGATTTGTCTCGGTGGGCTTATGCGCTGGCGGCGCTCGCTCTCGGTCTTCTGCTTGCGGCAAAGCTCTGCGAACGCACTCTCAAACTTCCGGGGGCGCCAGGCCATGCGGCTTAATTCGATCCTTACGTTCCTGGCTCCGCAGCGCGGCACAGCCTTTTGGATCCTCGCCGCCGCCAGCGTTCTGTGGTTTGGATACGCAGCTGACAGCCTGATCAGCGCTAGGCGCTCAAATGACAACATCCGGCTGCTTGTCGAGCGTCACGACGTTCCGATCGACGTCAAGCGGGCGCATCCGCAGGAAATCCTGGCGCGCATCGATGAATCGGTGCGCCGTGATCATATCGACGACGCGCAATCTATACTCAGCATTGCGGGCGATCGGCTTCCTCCCTCGGTGCGCGCGGCCGCGCTCTACAACATCGCCAATACAAGGACCCGCATGGCGGCCGAGGCTGTCCGCAAGGGCCAGATCGACAGCGCGACGGCCATGATCAATCTCGCGAAGTCAGAATACCGCCTGGCGTTGAAACTCGACCCCGAGAGCTGGGACGCGCGGCACAATCTCGATGTTGCAATGCGCGTCGTTCGCGATTTTCCTCAAGCCGACAATCCGGATCTTTCCTCGCCCGATGCCCCGAAGAAGCTATGGACGGATCTTCCCGGCATCCCAAAGGGATTGCCATGAGCTTCGCCGGCGTCAACTTCGACCGACGCATGCTTTTGCTGCTTGGTGCGCTGGCTGCGACGATCGTGGCAACCATCGGCATTCACATCATTCGCGATCAGCGAATCGCTGATGTTCTCGCCATCGTTGATATCACCGGCAGCATGAATACGCGGGACATGGGCAACCCTCGCGGGTCGCTCAACCGGCTGGAAGCTTCGCGTCAGGCCCTCATCGATATGATGCAGGACCTCCCATGCCAATCGCGCCTTGGGCTCGGCATTTTTTCCGAACGGATTTCGTTCCTGCTGCTCGATCCCGTGGAGATCTGCAGCAATTATGATGCTCTCGAAGGTGCTATTTCTGGACTCGACTGGCGCATGGCCTGGCAAGGCGACAGCTTCATCGCCAAAGGGCTTTATTCCGGAATCGACATCGCATCGAGCCTCAAATCCGATCTGATCTTCCTCACCGACGGCCACGAGGCGCCGCCGCTTCCATTTACCGGCGTCCCTGAGTTCGACGGCAAGCCCGGCGCGGTGGAGGGCCTGATCGTCGGCGTCGGCGGCAGCGAGAAGACGCCGATCCCGAAGTACGACGACGAGGGCCGCCAGGTCGGCGTCTACAATGAGACGGACGTTCCACAGGACAATCGCATCGGCGCGGCGCCAAAGGATGCCGAAACTCGCGAGGGTTATAATCCGCGCAACGCGCCTTTCGGCGCCATGCCAACGAACGGAGATGAGCAGCTGTCTTCGGTGAAGACCGCCCATTTGAAAGACCTCGCGTCGCGTACGGGCCTCGCCTATGTCGAACTGCAAAACGTCCGTGGCATCGCGCCCAAGCTTTTGTCGTCGACCGAACCGCGCATCGTTCCCGTCAATACGGACATGGCCTATGTGCCGGCGCTCTTCGCGCTTCTATCAATCTTGGCGCTCTACGCGCTGCAGCTCATCGAACGGGCACCGATGCGCCGCAGTCGGGTCTCGCCGGCCGTCTTTGAATTCTAAGCTAGAAGGAGCTTCCTTGAATGCCGATTAAGTTTCGTTCTCTTCTTGCGTTCGCAATCCTTTCGATGGGCGCCCACGCCGCCCTGGCGCACGGGCCCACGCCGCAGAAGGTCGAAGAGAAGATTGCAATTTCGGCTCCGCCGGCCACCGTATGGCAACTGATCAAGGATTTCGGAAGCATCGGCACGTGGCATCCTTCCGTCGCGAGCGCCAAAAGCGAAGGCGGCAACGCCAGCGGCGCGACCCGCACGTTCACTCTCAAGAGCGGCGGCGGCGAACTCGTCGAAAGCCTCGACGACTATCAAGAGAAGGACATGTCGTACGGCTACCGGCTCGCGACCGAAAACGACGAGGCTTTCCCGGCAAGCTTCTATTCCGATACGATTCAAGTCGTACCCGCATCCGGCGGCAGCGAGGTTGTATGGGGCTCGCGCTTCTATCGTGCGGACACCACAAACGAGCCTCCTGAAAACAAGAACGATGCCGCGGCGATCAAGGCGACGGAAGATTTTATCAAAGCCGGGCTCGCAGGCATCAAGGCGAAAGCGGAAGGCAAGGGATGAAGGCCCTTGCTGGCCTCATAACGCTCGTCGCGCTCTATGCTGTCGTATCTGTGGGTACGATAGCGGCGCGCGATAGCACTGCCGAGACTATCTACGTTCTCAGTCAAGACGACGGCATCCTTTCGGTCATCGACCCGAAGGTGGACGAGATCACCGGGAAAATTAAGTTTCCTGGAAAGCCGGCGGCCTTTACGATCAGCTCCGCTACGGGCGAAGCCTTCGCTACGCTTCCCGACAGCGGAGAAATTGCCGTTGTCGATCTTCAAAGCCAAAAGCTTGTGCGCGTGCTCAAGGTCGGCGGCCAGCCGTTCGGCATCGCAGTGCGTGCGGACGGCCGATTGTTCGTTGGAGATTGGAGCGCGAACCGCGTCTCGATCGTCGATCAGACATCAGGCGACATATTCGCGAAGATAGCGGTGGGCCGTTCGCCGGCCCATCTAGTTCTGACGCGCGACGGCTCCCGCGTTTATGTTGCCGATCGCGAAGCGAACAGCGTTGCCGTGATCGATGCCCAACGCTTCGAGGTGATGAAAGAAATTCCGGTCGGGCGTGCACCGTTTGCGCTGGCGTTGAGTTCCGACGAGGCTCAGCTCGCCGTTGCCAACGTGCAGTCTGCGACGTTGTCGGTCGTCGATACTTCCAGCCTCGAAATTTTATCGTCACCCGCAACGCGCGCGATGCCGTATGGCGTGGCCGTTACGCACGACGATGCAGAGATCCTTGTCTCCAACCAGCAGAGCGGCAGCATCTCGATCATAGACGCTAAGACACACACGCCCCGTGCAGAAATCAAAGTCGGACGCTATCCTGAAGGTGTCGCTGTCCTGAAGAACGGTAGCAAGGCCTATGTCGCGAACTGGTTTTCGGCGAGCGTTTCCGTACTGGATCTCAAGGCCAATACGGAGATCAAACGCATCAGCTGTCCGGAAGGCCCGCGGATGGTTCTTAGCGCTTCGGCAGCCCCCTGACCGCGTTCACATCTTGTTGTCAGAGCTCGCGGACGGTCTTCGTTGATCGCATCGATCCAAAGTGCGTGCCGGTCCAACGCTCGACTTTCTCGGGCAGAAAAACAAAGCTCTGCATCTTGTAGACGATGCCGTCGCTGATAACGGTCTGATCGTTCACGGCAATCGCTTGGGCTGGCAGGAAGAAAGCGCAGATCTGCTTGCCGGCAGCCTTGTTGACGGTATTGGCAGCAATCTCTCCGGTATCACCGGCCGCTTGGCGCTGGAGGAATGCTATCTGGTCTTTCTTTGCGTCGCAAAAATATCCGGAAACCCGAATGGGATCATCCGCGCGTGCCGCGCCAAAGGCGAAAATTGTCGTTACTGCGAGGAGGTAAGAAGCGCACCATGCGTTCGTCCACTTCATCGGACATCTCCAAAGGGAAATGGTTCATAAATGCGTGAACCCGAACCCCAAGCTCTCCAGACCCTTCTTCTCAATTTTCCTCAAGCGTGAAGGAAAACTCGGCAAACCACAACTCTGGAGTGGTCACACCCCCGGTAAAAATTCCACACAGCGCCGAGCGAAGAAAGGACCGCCTCGTTACGACTTCCGAGTGAACAGGCGTCAACGAAACTATTCAATGGGAAGCGGGAATTATTTCCCGGCATAGCGCGCCATTATGTGGTTGTCCGCTTTGGCGGTCATGCAGACGTAATCACGACACGCAACGCATAGCGACGTGCGATGACGCGCTCCGCCTGCTGATCGAACATCGATCCTAGTTCGCGAAAAACGCCCTCAGAAAAAACAAGCCGATATTGCAGCTCCGTAGTTTTACGGAGGGCTTCGTACAGAGGCCAACAGTCGGTCAGTTGTCAAACAACGCCTGCAACAACGGAAAGGAGTTTGGGCAAATGTAGCATTAGGGGGGTAACAAGTGAGGTTCTCAGTCATTGTTAGTGCCATGGCGTTTGGTGGTTTAGCGGCTTCGGCAAATGCTGCCGACCTGGGCGGGGCCAATGCGTACGGCGCGTATAGTTCGCCGAGTTCTCCCGCGCCGCTCATTGCCAACTTCTTCGATGGGGCGGCACCTGGCTCCATGACGGTCGCCGGGATAACCATCTACGGCGCAGTCGACTATAGCGCCGTTTACAATTCGCACGGCGCGACTCCAACCGGCACCCTTTATCAGGGCTCGCTGTATCAAATCTCGAAGATCAGCGGGGGACCGCAGTTCAACGCGACCAATAGCGCCATGAGCCAATCGTTCGTTGGCATGAAGGCGAACGAAAAGCTTTCGGACCTTTTCGGTGTCGACTCTCTGACTGGCTGGTCGTTCATCTCCGATGCGCAAATCGGCTTCGATCCGGCCTGCGGGGATATTGCCGACGTCTGCAGAACGTTACGTATGAACAACGGCCTCGGAGCTTTTCCCCTTGAGCAGAGTGCAAATCTCGATGGCAGCCGTTGCGGACAAATCTTCAACGGGGCGCTTTACGGCGGCATCAAGAACAACGACCTGGGCCAATTGACCTACGGCCGTCACAACTCCCTCTTGAACGACGCTCTCGGCGCATATGACCCCGAGGCTGGCTCATATGCTTTCTCGCTCTTCGCTTTCTCGGGGACGGTCGGCGGCGGCGGTGGCGCCACCGAGGATGCACGCTGGAACAACTCAATCCGCTACGCAAATACCATCGGTATGTTCCGAGTCGCCGGCATGTACCGATTCGAAGGTATGGAACAGGGGGGCGACGCCTATTCGGGAAATATCGGTGTCGATCTACCCGGCGAACTCAAGGGGCTATCGATCGATGGGGTTTATGGCCACTTCAATAATGCCATCGCAGCCAGCAATCTGTCGGCCGGCGACTGTGCAGCGCTTGCGACCAGTATTGCGGCCTGTCAGCGCCTCGATATCTTGAGCGCCACGGTTTCGGATAACGACGTTTGGTCGATCATGGCCAAGTATAATTTCGGCCATTTCGGTTTCGACAACGTCACCACCATGGGTGGTTATGAGCACATCAATTTTTCAAATCCGGACAGCCAGCTCAACAGTCTGACCACCATCGGCGGTTATCAGCTGTTTGCCGGCGATGTGAACTACAACAAGTATCTCACTGACAAGCAGCTCGAGCTATTCTGGTTCGGCGGCAAGTGGGCGATCACGCCGAAGCTGACAGCTGGGGC
Organism: Hyphomicrobium sp.; assembly: GCF_019753045.1. Lineage (GTDB taxonomy): Bacteria > Pseudomonadota > Alphaproteobacteria > Rhizobiales > Hyphomicrobiaceae > Hyphomicrobium_B. The sequence continues at coordinate 486,622 of NZ_JAIELN010000002.1, read as the reverse complement.
GGTCTGGTATCATTACGATCAGAACATGTTCGTCACGAATTCCGGAACGAGCACGACCGCTTCGCACTGCAACGGTAAGTCGGGGACAGCCGCGAGCGGGAACTGCGCCGGTTCGTTCGATTGGGTTAGCGCTTCGCTGGACTATCAATGGACAAAACGCCTCGACGTCTATGCCGGCGTCTCGTATTCGCAGGCCGATGACGGCCTGGCCAGCGGCTTCACTTACACCAACACTTGGAACCCCGCATTTGGCGCGCGCTTCCGCTTCTAGAAAGGTGCCCTAAGCAGCTATGGCGGCACGCTTTCGATAGGCGTGTCGCCCTATCGCAATTCAAAACGGGACCTTCTCAGCGATCTCCACTTGCATCAGGCGCGGCTTCGGCGGCGCCTGCTTTGTTTTGTACGGGTTTGCACTGCGAGGAACGCGAGTGCCTTCCGCCCGCTACTTCTGCTTCGCGGGAAATTGCCACCGTATTTCTGCGGATGTGTTTGTGCGTGCGTCGAAGGGCGGACGGAAGCGAGCGGAATAACGCTCTGCAATCATACCAATTAAATTTAGCGGCGATGCAGATCCAATAGCGCGGACGTGAACTGCATCCACGCCGTTGCATCCTCCAGCATCGAACCGTTCAACTCCGGACAGGGATTATCGCGATGTTTAAGCTTCCCGTCGCCGCTTCCATTTCACTTCTAGCTCTAGGATTCGCGACCGCCGCAAGCGCCCAAGGTCGATGTGACGGCGACTTCCAGATGGTCAACGGAAGCTGGGTTGCCACGAGATATTGCCAACGCATGGTGGCAGAGCGCGTCGCGCACGCCGAGCACGCCCACATCACTCGCCACACGGTTCGTCGGAGCGACGAAACGCCGGAAGAATTTTGCCGCTGGCACAATGGTGAAATCGAAACCGAGACCTACTGCTCCAGCTACAACGACTAGTCCAAAAGCGACGTGGAGATCGATATGAATCGCATGCTGAGCGCTGGCGCGATCGCGCTCGCCCTTTCCACCGCAGCCGCCATGACGTCAGCCCAAGCAAGGTCACTCTGCGATGGAGATTTCGAGCGCACACCCGGCGGTTGGATTTCGACCCCTCGTTGCCAGGAATATGAAGCTGCAAAGGTGGCGCGGGAAATGCACCAACACCTCACGGATATAACTTCATCGTCTCGAGATGTGACGCCGGACGAATTCTGCCGCGGCAACAACGACATCAGGGTTTCGACCTTCTGCGCAGCGTACAAGGACTAATAGCGTTCGGTGTCGCCTTGAGGGTGATTCCGGTTGGCTCCCAAAGAACCGATCATCTCCTCCAGGCGCACCGCAATTCTGACGAGATCCGCGATATTGCGAGCGCCTGTCCTTTCCATCACCCAGGCCCGATACGTTTCAACCGTACGGGGACTGATTTTGAGCGCGAGCGCTATTTCCTTGTTGGAGAGGCCTTTGACGGCAAGATCCATCACTTGGCGTTGTCGATCGGACAGCTCGTTGATGCGCGCTGCGAGTCGGATCGTTTCCTGATCCTGATTGCGCTGATTTTTGGCTTCTCCAAGTGCCGAAGCAATGCTTTCGATCAAACGATCGGGAGTGAATGGCTTTTCGATGAAATCATGCGCCCCGGCCTTGAGGGCGGAAACAGCCATGGCCACGTCACCGTGGCCGGTAATCAAGATAAGGGGGACCATTGGCCATTTTTTAGCGAGATCTTTCTGCAGATCTAAACCTGTCATACCCGGCATGCGGATATCGCAAACGACGCACGATGGTAGGCGTTCGGCGTCTAACGCAGAAAGAAACTGCTCGGCAGAGGAAAATGCGTAGACGCCAAATCCGCGATTGCTGAGCATCAGCGACAAGGAATCTCGAACCGGTTCGTCGTCATCTATGATTGCAATTGCCGAGGCTAACGTCACTGCACCATCTCCCTTGGAAATGAATTCAACCGAATACGAACGAGGGCACCTTTGCCGTCGTTTTCCAGAAGAAGCTCGCCCCCGTGTCCTTCGACGATCGTTCGGCTAAGCGAGAGGCCCACGCCCAAGCCGTCCTTTTTGCTCGAAGAGCGGATGCCCGCTTTTCGAAGATCAAAGCCCGTTGGAAATCCAGGCCCGCTGTCCTTAATTCGAATTTCGATACGGTTGCCGTCGATATTGCTGGCGCTGATATTGATCAATCTCTCTTTAGATGGATCGTTGTCGCTCATCGCATCGACTGCGTTCGATATGATGTTCATCAGGACTTGCTCGATCTGCAGGCGATCGACTGCGGCATTGCGTATGTCACGGGGAATTGCGACCTTTACCGACGCACCTGTGCGTTGAAGATTGGGCTCCAAAAGATCAAGCGCTTCCCTTATGAGCAGATGTGGATTTTGCTCGCCGATCTGTCGGCGGCCAAGCCTTATAAAGTCGCGAAGATTTCGAACGACGTCGGTGCATCTGCACATGCGTCTGCGTTGGCGGCAACGCTTGCATTCAAAGTGAGATGTGCTCCGGCGAGCATTGAGACGGCACTCGTCGATGTGCGCAACAAACGCATTTCGGATCGTCTCCGATAATCTCGCGGTCGGCACATCGTGACGGCGATGTCAAACGCCGGGGTGATCTTGACGCGGCCGAGGAGATCTCCCCTCTCTCCTGTGGTCCTGCCCTCTGCTGCTGGACTTTCCTAGATCCGTATGAATACGGACCGTCCTTCCCCGAGGATGTGCTCCCGACACGACGGCCAATGGCCTCTCGCGATATAGCGACATGGAAATAACATCGGGGGGCATCAATGGGAAATTTGAAAACCTTCGACACGCCACTCCTTTCAGCCGTATTTTGCGCGTCTCCGGCCGCAGCTGGCGACATGTCAGGTTCCTTACCACCGGACCTGAATGTGCCGGTTGCGAGCTACCTTGGTGCCACTTCAGGAGAGGACGCGGATGGCGCCATACAAGATTTTCTCACGCGCTGGCAGAAAATCTCGCACGCCTCCAAAGCTTCGCAGCCGGATTGGATGACACCACTTGTTACGGTGACGCCGAGACTCGAACAGGAGTTTCGGTCCGACCAATTTTTCGAGCAAATGGGGAACGGTGGCCATCTCGACGTCTACGGAGGAGGAAAGGGCTTCGAATTCATCCCGACGATGACGAATGAAGTCTTGATCAATCTGCCACCCTACGAAGAGCGGTCGCACGTCAAGTCGGCGTCAGGCTGGGGCGATTGGCCTGCCTTTACGATCAAGCAGCGTCTCATCAGCGCGAACAAGGACGATGGCGATTATATCGTGACAGCTTTCTTCGGCGTTCAGGCGCCGACGGGTGACGAAGCTTTCACCAACGACGCTTGGGTCGTGACGCCGACGCTCGCGGCGGGCAAAGGGTGGGGTGATTTTGACATTCAAGCGACCGTCGGCGTTCCAATTCCCCTCGAACATGAAGATGAAATTGGAACCTCGATCGTGACGAACGTGACGTTCCAGTACCACCTCGGCCAGTACTTCTGGCCGGAGTTCGAAGTCAACTATACCCATTGGGCCGGCGGCGAGCGGAGCGGCAAGGACCAGGTGTTTCTAACGCCGGGGCTCATCCTCGGGCGGTTCAAGGTTTGCGACGACAGCAATCTGATTATCGGTGGCGGTTATCAGTTCTCTGTATCGCCGAAAACCACGTCGCCGGTTCTCACGCCGACTTACGACAGCAACTGGATCATCACGACAAGGCTCTCAATCTGATGACACCCGCAGCGTAGATCTACCGAGGGATGCGTGCGCGGTTTCAGGATCACGCTATATGCTTATGGTGACGCCGTTACAGACCCAAACTTCGGCCCAGTCTTTCCCAAAGGCTGGGCCATTTTTTGCTCTCGTGACACTTGCTCTTTTCGGCTGCCGCGACCCATTTGGCGAGCTCGGGTTTGCGCCAGAGGCCGCGTCACCAAAGCGGCCAAGCTTCCCGCGATGTTGATGTCGCCGTCCTCCATTCTGCCTTCGAAGCTTGCCATCGGTCACTGATCCGCTACAGTCCGGCAGTTGGCCGACGCGACCGACAGAGCAGAATGGACGAACCTCGTGCAATACATCACGCTGCTTGCTGTGATCGGCATTCTGCTTCTGCAATGGACCGGCTCGATTCCGCTCGCGAGCGTCGGCGGGTCGATGACGATCGCGCTGGCTTTTTTCGCCGCCGCGCTGGCTGTCGGGATCCACGAGGCATGGACGAAGAAACGTGGTGTTTTCGGCTGGATCGTAAACATCGTTGTCTCGTTCGTCGGTGCGTTTGTGGCCGCCCAGATCGGCGGCATGGTTATGGCGATGTTACTCGGCGGCGTCGCGAATTTGGATGGGTCGCTGGCAAAAACGGGAGGTCTCGTGATGTCTGTCGCGCTCGCCGGCGGGATAGTCGCTACGATACTGGGTTCGTGGGGCGCGCTGCTGATCGTGAACCGGTGGCGGTGAGATTCCTCTGGACACCAATTGCACAAGAGCCATCGCGGCACGATTTCGGGGTTCTTGCTGCTGACGATTTGGAAGCTACCAAGAATAAATTGACACCTCGCTTTACGCAAACGCCGATGTCGTCGCCCAAGGGTTGCCGCTAGCCATTAAGTCGGCAAGGACTTTCGTAGCTCGCTGGAGAACGTCATTGCTTTCGGCTGCCGAGAGGCAGACGCGAACGGCATCATGCGCATTCTTCGGATCCAAATTGAAGAATGCGGCTGGGCTTACGCCAACGCCGCGGAGTTTGGCTTCGACAGCAAAGACTTCGCTTTGCCAATCCGCCGGCATCTGCAGCCAAACGTGAAAGGAGTTTGCGTTCGATGAATAGGACAAGCCGCGAAAAGCCTGTTCGGCAATACGTTGCCGTTCCGCGTTTCTCGTCCGCTGAGCGTCCTCAAGTTGCTCAATGAGACGGGAGCGCACGAGCCGAGCTGCTATTTCCGCCTCGATGGGGGGCGCCATCAGCGTGGTCGCACGGAGCGCGGTTCCCACGGCGCGGCGCCACTGCTCGGGCACGCGCATATAGCCAAGGCGGAAGCCGGGCCCGCAGCTCTTTGAAAAACTTGTGATGTAAATCGCTTGAGAGCTGAGCCGAGCCGCCAGCGGCTCCTGGCGCGGCGAAACGAGAAACCCGTAAACATCGTCCTCAATCACCGCGATCTTGTAACGTTCGCAAATTCTGGCGATTGCCTTTCGACGGGCCGGAGGCATGATCGTCGTGGTGGGATTATGCAGAGTAGGTGCGCAGTAAAGCACCCGAGAATGGCTTGAACGCAGCACTTCCTCGAGCGCGTCAGGCAGCAATCCATCATTGTCCATCGCAACGGGAGCGACGTTCCGACCCAGCATTCGGGCCGCCGTTCGTGCGCCGTAGAACGTCGTCGCCTCCATGAGTATGCTTTCTCCTGGCTCCGTAAGCGCGGCAATAGCAATGGCGATACCGTGCTGCGCACCGGCACAAACGACGATATCGTCGCCGACAGCCTTCACGCCCAAAGTCTCTAAATAGGCGGCTCCCGCCGCGCGATGGGAGACCGTTCCGATATCGCTTTGTCTGCCGAGAAGCACTCCGTAATCCAGGTCGCGGGCGACTTCGTTTGCAAGCTCGCGTAAGTTCGGAAGAGGCGGCGCCCCCGCAGGGAAGTTGTGCGAGAGATCGACGAACGGCGCATTGTTCGCCGCTGCCAATGACGATGCCGGCGAATCTGGAAGGCTCGCAAGCACGAACGTCCCTTGGCCAACGCGTGCCTCCGCGAGGCCCCGCCGCTGAATTTCTGAATAGGCTCGCGTTACCGTAGTAACATCGAGTTCCAATTGATCCGCGAGAGAACGATGTGTCGGCAATCTGGTGCCATTGAGAAGTTCGCCGCCGTCGATCGCACGCGTGACAGCGTCGGCGATCGCGAGATATCGCGGGCCTTTGAGACGCCTGACTTCAGAAATCCACTTCATGTCATTCCTGCGCGATGACCCTTGGTCAGTGTATGGATTTCCGCGCGCCGTTGAAGACTCTTTGTCTGCATATAATGGAAGCACACCGCCATTCAGTTGGGCAAATCCCGACGCCACCTCGCGCGCACGCTTTCTCCCGATAATCAAAAAATATCGGATTTTCGCAGAGAAAACCGGAAGCCGCGCGGCCCCGCACGTATCATCAGCGCCGTGGCACATGCCTTGCAAAATCTAGTGCAGACACTTTCGCTGTATGGATCCGTTCATGTCTGCAAATATCGCAACCTCGGGATTGAGCTTCTACATGGTCCCGAACGCTCCGGAGCCGGTTGCCACCTTCTCTCATGCGGTTGAAGCAGGAAGCTTCATTCACGTTACAGGCCAGATGCCGACTTATCCCGGCGAGCCCGAACGCCTCCTTGCCAACGACATCGAAGAGCAAACCCATCGCGTGATGGCCAATCTCTATCTCGTGCTCACAGGACTGGGCCTCGATTGGTCAAGCGTTGTGCGCGCTGGCGCATATCTCACGAACTTCGAAGAAGATTACGCGAGCTTCAACGAAATCTACGCGAGTTACTTCCCCGCTGATCGGTTGCCGGCGCGAACGTGCATCGGGGTTACTGCCCTTGCGCGTGGCGCCCGCGTGGAAGTCGATCTCGTCGCTTTTCGCCCTTTCACACGATAGGAGGGCATTAGCTCGATGAGCGCGATCCAGCCCAGCACAACAATCCAATTACGACGCAGCATTCCGACGCGCCAATATCGTGTCCTTGCCGTGATCGGATTTGTGCTCTGCCTCCTTGTTTGGGGACTAATCAGCGTTTCCACCATCGTCGATCCGGTCTTTCTTCCCTCGCCGGTCGCCGTTGCCCAAACGATGACCGAGATCTTCCGCGATCCAACGATTTGGGCCGATCTATGGGTCAGCTTCATGCGGGTGACGATCGGCTTTCTGCTCTCGGCGCTCGTGGCACTACCGATGGGTATCTTGATAGGTTCGTTCAAACCCATTGAAGCCGTCGTTCAGCCGGTGACGGAATTCGTCCGCTACGTACCGGTCCCCGCGCTCATTCCGATTTTGATGGTCACGCTCGGTATCGGCGAAGAATCCAAATGGGCCCTGATTTTTATCGGCACATACTTTCAGCTCGTTCTTATGGTCGCTGATGAAGTACGGCGCGTCCCCTTTGAGTTGCTGCAAGTGGCTCAAACACTCGGCGCAACACAGGGCGAAATCATCCGCCGCGTTCTCTGGCGATCCGCGATGCCCGGCATCTTCGACGCTCTCCGTCTCTGTAACGGCTGGGCTTGGACCTATCTGATTGTCGCTGAGCTTGTTGCCGCAAACGAGGGCCTCGGGTTTCGAATACTGAAATTCTCGCGCTTCCTTCAGACCCCAAAAATCTGGGTATATCTCATCTTGCTCGGCACGGTCGGTCTACTTCTCGATCTGATGTTCCGTGCGCTCAACCGTCGATTATTCAAATGGGCGGAGAGCGGAAAATGAACCCGATCCTGGAAGTTCAGAACGTCTCGAAAGTCTATCCCACCGACAACGGCGGCGTCGAAGCCTTGCGCCCGACGTCGTTCAAAGTGGAGCGCGGCGAGTTCGTCACGCTGATCGGCCCATCCGGCTGCGGCAAGACGACGATGCTGTTCATCCTCGCCGGTCTCGAAGAGCCGACAGATGGATACATGTTCGTCAGCGGTCGCCAGGCCATCGGACCGGGCGCAGAGCGCGGCATGGTTTTCCAGAACTACACTCTCTATCCTTGGCTGACGGTATCCCAGAACATTCTTTTCAGTGCGACGCTGAAAGGCTCTCGCCAAAGTGGTGAGAACCTGAAAGCCGCGAAGGAGCGATGCGACGCGCTTCTTTATTTGATGGGGCTCGAGGCGTTCGCCAATGCTTATCCACGCGAGTTGTCCGGGGGCATGAAGCAGCGCGTTGCCATTGCGCGCGCGCTGCTTCCGCGCCCAGCTATCCTCCTTATGGACGAGCCATTCGGCGCACTCGATGCGCAGACGCGTGAAGAAATTCAGCAGCTAACGGCACTTCTCAGCCGCCACGAAGGCACGACGGTGCTGATGGTGACGCATGACGTCGATGAAGCGCTCTTTCTATCGACCCGCACGTTGGTGTTTTCCCCTCGCCCGGGCAAGATCGTTGACGATATTCCGGTTCCGTTCGGCGAGGTCCGAACGCTCGACCTCAAGCTGGCCCCCGAATTCATTTCTCTCAAGCGGCGCATGCTCAGCCTGCTAAGGCGCGAGTCTGATGCAAACCGCGACGATTACCTGCAACGGTTGCTGCGGGCGCAGGAGCCGGAATTGTCCCATGTGAGTCAGTTGCACAAAGCGCGAAAGGGAAGCCAATGAAAGCTGTGTCAAGAGTGTTGGCAGTCGGTCTTGCTCTAGGGTTGTCGGCCATCTCGTGGTCTGCGGCGCAAGCGGAGGCGCTGAAACCCTACAAAGTCGGTTACAATAGTTGGATTGGCTACATCTCGCTTTTCATCGCGAAGGAAAAAGGGTTCTTCAAAGACGAAGGTCTGGACCTCCAGATGCAATCGTTCAGTTCGCCGGGTGATGGCCTCGCACCGCTCCTCGGAGGCCAGCTCGACGCGCACTTCACGACAGCCGATAGCGTCATCACGGCGCTCGACAAAGCTCCAGGGCGCCTGGAGATCGTCTACATGACCGACACATCTGCTGGCGCCGACGCCATTCTCGCGAAGGCGGATATCGCGACAGCCGCAGATCTCAAGGGAAAGACTGTTGCCGCGACCGCCGGGCAGTGCAACGAACTCCTCCTCCGCAAAGCGCTTACGAAGTATGGTCTGACGCCGAGTGATATCAAGCTGACGAACATGAACCCCGACGATGCTGGCGCTGCGTTTGCGGCCGGCAAGTTAGACGCCGCCGTGACCTGGGAACCTTGGATCACCAAGGTCGAGGGCGAGAAAAAAGGGCATGTCATTTTCTCGTCCAAAGAGGCACCAAACCTCATCCTCGACGTTGTCGCCATCAGCGACAAGACAGCAAAGGACAAGTCTGATGAGACGAAGGCTTTCCTTCGTGCGTTGAACAAGGCCAACGAACTGGCGATTTCCGATCCAAAGGCGGCTTCGGAGATCGCCGCGAAATCCCTCGAACTGAAGCCCGAGGAAGTCCTCGATATGCTGCCCAAGGTGAAGCTCTATGGCGCAACCGACAACGTCGCTCAGATGAAGGGACCGGCGATCGAGGTTGGAAAGGAACTCGCCGGCTTCTTCAAGGAAGTCAAAGTCAACGATGGCGTGGTCGACACCTCGAATACTTTCAATCCGTCCTACATAGGCAAGTAGCCCATGGAGCCGCTTTACCGAGCCGTACCTGCAGGCAGAGTCGGGACGCAAAACACGGCCTTGCTCGTGATCGACATGGAACGCGACTTTGTCGATCAAGGCGCCGTCCAAGAAACACCGGGAGGGCGGGAAATCATTCCCGCCATCAACCGGCTCATCGGATGGGCTCGGCAGAACGCGATGCCCGTCATCTTCACGCACGAAATGCATCGGGCGGATCACAGCGACTACGGGATCGAGTTGGAGTTCGACCCCGTACACTGTCTCGAAGGAACGCCCGGCTGCGAGCTGACCGAGGGCCTCGATGTACGTTCCGGGGATTGGCGCATTCGCAATAAGCGGCGATACGATTGCTTCATCGGAACGGATCTCGATCTTCTATTGCGCTCGCGCGGTATCAAGAACCTTGTCTGCTGCGGAGTTACGACGCACTGCTGCGTCATGAGCACTGTTTATTCTGCGCGCAACCTTGATTATCGCGTCATAGTTCCGACCGATGCAGTAGCGGCCGTTTCGCCTGCCCATCAAGCGGCTGCGCTTCTCTGCATGAGCGATGTTTTCGCCTATCTCTCGTCGACTACCGCCATCACATCGTGGCCGGTCGCGGCGGGCACCTTCGATACAGCGGTTCAGCTTCAGCATGCGGATGTCTGAAAACACCCCAACAAATCCGGCAAACGTCTCGAAGCTTTACGCATCGGGCGAGAAGGGTTGTATCTCAGCTCCGCACTATGCTGCCGCGGAATCGGGGCGTTCGGTGCTCGCCGAGGGAGGCACTGCAATCGAGGCGATGGTTGCCGCAGCAGCCACCATAGCCGTCGTTTACCCGCATATGAATGGCTTGGGCGGCGATGCGTTCTGGCTGATTAAGCGCAAGGGCGAAGAGCCCATCGTCATCTCGGGCTGCGGCCGCGCCGCCGAGCGCGCAACAGTGAACTATTATCGCGATCGCAGTTACGCGGAACTTCCAGTGCGTGGCCCCGATGCGGCGCTGCTAGTTCCCGGTGCGATTTCCAGTTGGAAATTGGCACTCGATCTTGTCCCCGAAGCACGACGTCTCCCGTTGGAACGCCTGCTGCGGGACGCGACGGATCATGCGATCAACGGTTGCCCTGTATCCCGCAGTCTTTCCCGGACTCTCGATATCTTTGGGCCAGAACTCAGCACGATTGATGGTTTTGAGCAGGTGTTTTTGCCTGATGGGCGAGTACCTGTTGAAGGCGAACTTTATCGTCAGCCCGCGCTTGGAACGACGCTTCGCAGGCTTGCAGCCGAAGGTCTCGACAGCTTTTATCGGGGCCCTATCGCAGAGACACACGCACACTTCCTCGAAAAAGCGGGCAGCCCACTCGGGCTCGGAGATTTTCAATCGTATACGGCGGAATACACTAAGCCTCTATCGATCGCCGTTTCCGCTGGCACGCTCTATAATACTCCGCCGCCGACTCAGGGACTGGCGTCCTTGCTAATCCTCGCAATCTTTGATCGATTGGGAGTGAGATCAGACGACGGCTCTTCGTACATTCATCATCTCGTCGAAGCGACGAAGCGTGCCTTCGCAGTCCGAAACGCCAAACTCGGCGATTCAGATTCGATGGAGGTGAATGCTTCGGCACTCCTTGCGCCTCATCTCATTACCGAAGCTGCAGCGTCAATCGATGCGACGAGGGCGGCGCCGTGGCCCGGCCCATCGCAACTGGGCGGAACGATATGGATGGGCGCCGCCGACAGCGAAGGCGCGGTCGTCAGCTTCATACAGAGTTTGTTTTGGGAATTCGGCTCGGGATTGACGTGCCCGGAAACCGGCATCGTCTTCGAAAACCGAGGCGCGGGCTTCTCGCTTGCGCAAGGGCCAAATCAGTTGGCTCCGCGAAAGCGACCTGTCCACACGCTCAATCCGGGGTTGGCTGAACTCAACGACGGTCGCGTTCTGGCGTACGGAACAATGGGCGGCGACGGCCAACCACAAACACAGGCAGCGCTATTTACGCGTTATGTCCTCTTTGGCCGCACTCTTGCGGATGCGATTAGCCAGCCGCGCTGGCTTCTCGGAAAGACCTGGGGCAACAGCAGCCTGTCGTTGAAGCTCGAAGGACGTTTCTCTGCTGAAATCGAAAATCAGCTCAACACGCTTGGCCACAACACGGAGCGCGTCCCGGACTACTCCGAAATGATGGGACACGCTGGCGCGGTAGTTATGCATCCTTCGGGGCAGCTGGAAGGCGCCAGCGATCCACGATCGGACGGCGCGGCCATCGCGTGTTGAAACGCCGACAATCCGAAATTGGAGGCAAGGTGACGAAGCACTTCATAGAGGCGGACCCATATCCCTGGCCTCACGACGGCGACCTGCGCCCAGAGACGACGGCTTTGCTCATTATCGATATGCAGCGCGATTTCTGTGATCCGCAGGGATATCTCGCCTCGTCGGGGTATGACATCGCCGACACACGAGCGATCGTCCCGGCTGTAGCCTCCGTCTATCAGCGTGTCCGGTCCTGGGGTGGTCTCGTGATCTTCACACGCGAAGGACATCGGCCCGATCTCAGTGACTTACCGCCCCTCAAGGCTTGGCGTTCGCGACGAGGCGGAGGCGAGATCGGAACGCCGGGGCCGATGGGACGATTGCTCGTCCGCGGCGAACATGGTTGGGACATCATTGACGAACTCAAACCGCAGTCGGGCGATGTCGTCGTCGACAAACCCGGCTACAGCGCATTTTACGCCACAGATCTCGAACGCATTCTGAGCACGCGAGGGATCAGAAATCTTATTCTGACCGGCGTAACGACCGATGTGTGCGTTCACTCGACGCTGCGAGACGCTGTGGACCGAAATTACGAATGCTTGGTGGTTGGGGATGCGTGTGCTGCAAGCGTTCCCGAGAACCACACTGCTGCGTTACGTACGATCGCAACAGAAGGCGGAATATTTGGCGCAGTTACGCGTTCTGTCAGCCTTCTCCTTAAGTCAACGGTCTAAGACAAGGCTCTCGCGGACGGCGATGTCGGCTTCCTCCGCAAAGCTGCTTTCAGCGACTATCGACTTTGCCGACAGCAGACTTAGATCCCGTGTCCGCTCCGGGTCGGTATCCTTTACCAAAGGAACAGCGTTCCCGCCGCATGAGCGGATTTGCGGAAGTCGTCGAAGAGCGTGACGATTTGATACGAGAAAACAAATGCGGCGCCGTAGAAGGCGCTTGGATAATTCATCTCCATTGCGAGCAGTCGTGGAACGAGCCAGGGCCACTCTAAAAGGGCTTTGACCGAAACAAGAACAACCGAGATCCCGATCAACGCGCCCGCGAAGATGTCGCTTGCGTAGTGAAGCCCGCCATAGACCCTTGGCATACAGACTATGAAGAATGACCAGAAGTAGCAAACAAGGCCGAGAGGACGGGAGATCAAGAAGATAACGGTTGCGAGCGCAAAGCTGATGACTGCGTGATCACTTGGAAATGAACTCCATTTCGCCAGCGCACGGTCGTCAACATAAAACGGAAGAACGAAATCGTGAGCTCCCGAAAAGAGGGGCCGCGGTCGCTCGGGTAGAACATCCTGCAAAAATCGGCCGATCACGAATGCTGCTATCGCACCAATCAATCCGGCGGCAATAGCGGATCGGTTCGGTTCTCTGTCATGCTTGCGGAACCACAGCGCCCACACCAAGGCCACGATTGGCAGCAGCTTGATGCTGCCCAAACCTAGAAAGCGGATGATGAATCGGTCGGCGGTTTCAGATCTATGAGCGTACTGCCCAAGTATGCGCATAACTTGGGTGTCAACTGTATTCACGTCCCTGCCTCGCAAGGTCTAAATGATTTTAAGCCAGCGCGGACAACGGATGTCTCTCCTGGGGCAGGCAATCATTTTCAAGACTGGCCGAAAGTACCGACAAATTTCTGGCGGTGGAACACCCCGGCTCGGTTGAGAGAGTTGGCGGGCATTGCTTGCGAACGTCTGCATGCGCGTACCGATACATTCAATTGTATGCATCAATCATTCTTGGTCATTTCGTGTCGATGGCCGCGAGGACGTCGCCGTCGCGGCGTGGCAGTCAGATCTGGGGCGCCGATGCTTGTACCTTTGGGTACTTCGGATTAACGGCCTCAACGAGCGAGCGGTTGTGGCAAATGCCACCGCGCGAACTTCGATCTCTAGACATCATGCATTGATCAGGCACTTGCTTCATGAGCCATGAAGCAAGTGCCGGAACAAATGGAAAGGAGAAGCGTGTCATGAGGTCGATGACAAAAGCGGCATTCGCTCTGGCAATAGGGGTATTTACGGCGCATGTGTCCGAAGCGGGCCAAGCCGGAGATCCCACTGCTACACGAGAGCTCAGACCGAACCAGAGCGCTGCATTCCCGGTCGAAGCGAAGGCTACTCTCAGCTACTTCACGAGCGAGGATGGGATTTGCAAGGCGGTCATGTGGATTGCCGCACCGCCGACGTGGCAAGAAAAGGTCGCAACCTTCGCGACAACGAAGTACGAGGCCAATATCCCGGTCGGACAATCCAGCATAATCACTCCAGTACCCGGCAAAGCATTCGCGTTCGAATGTCGATCGGAAGCACAGGTCATGACGATCCGCCCGCTTTTGCTGGAAAACCTGGAGCGTTGATCGAAGCTCTCTCTCTCTCTGTCTGGCCACTCCGGACGGCATAACCGCCTCCGGGTGGCAGACGCGGATGATGTTCCATCGCTACCTGCATTTTGCAGCAAGTTCGTCTTCTGCGACTGCCGCCAAGGCGCGACGGCCCTGGATGCTCTCGGCCGATAGCTGTGAGATTTGCCACAAGATGAAAGAATTTCGAAAATTGCCGAGTTTCTGAAAGTTGACGGCGAACTCCAACAAAGTGTCGGCTCAACACTGCCGCCGATTGCTCGATTTGCGGTTTCGTCCGTGCTAGCGTGGCACCCATACTTGAACATGCCGCATGCTGACGACCTGATGTCTCTCCAAACGTGTGGAGGCAGTCGGAATGGACGATCCGGTCAAATCAAGTGAAGCGCTCCTGCAGGAGGTTGCGCGACTTCGCGATAAGATCGCAGAACTCGAAGCGCGCGGTCCGGAACGGCAATCCGAGAAGGAACTCAAGAGCGCTCAAGAGCGCTTCGAACACCTGCTCTCGTCGAGCCCTGCCATTATTTACACCACGCTCGCCTCGGGCACTTACGCATGCACCTATGTGAGCGAGAACATCCGCTCAATTATGGGTTTCTCGCCCGATGAAATGACAACGGATGCAAAGTGCTGGCCGGATCAGCTTCACCCCGACGATGCGGAACGCGTTCTGAGCGAACTGGGCCCATTGATCGAACACGGAGGCGGAACGGTCGAATATCGCTTCCGGCATCGGAACGGGCATTACGTTTGGATTCAAGATAGTTTTAAGGTCGTCTACGATGATACGGGCGCTGCGACGGGCGAGTGGCCGAGCAACGCAACTCGCCCTCTCGAGCTGATCGGCGCCTGGGCCGACATCACAGAGCGCAAGGAAGCCGAGCAAGCAGCGCTGCGCGCGAATGCCCAGCTCCAGGAAACCAAGCGCTCGCTTTCGCGTCTTATTGAAAGCTCGCCCGATGCAATCATTTCGACCGACAAGGCCGGCTGCATCGTTCTTTTTAATGAAGGCGCAGAAACGCTTCTCGGGTATCGCTCCGACGAGGTTGTAGGGAAAAGCGTTTCCCGCATTTACGGCGGCGAGGCCGGTGCGAACGAAGTCTTGCGGGAAATGCGCAAGCGCGGCGGCACGGTATCCGGATTTGATAGCGTGCTTTGGGCCAAGGACGGCACGTCAATTCCAGTGCTCATCTCAGCTTCAATGCTCTTCGGCGATGACGGCGAGCAGATCGGCACCGTCGGGTTTGCGACGGATTTGAGGGAACGCAAGCGTTCGCAGGAAGAATTGCAAAATGCCTATGACGAATTGGAGAAGCGGGTCGAAGCGCGCACGACGGAGCTGAATGAAGCGCGCGGTCGTCTCCAATACCTTCTCACAGTGACCCCGGGGATCATGTACACAAATCAGGTGACGGACGGCTACAGATGCAGTTTCGTCAGTCGCAACATCGATCCCATCATGGGCTTCTCAGAGTGGGAGATGCTTGAGGATTCGGAATTCTGGTTGAAGCGCGTCCATCCGGAGGACACTGAACGCGTTTTTCAGGAGATGGGGCCGCTCGTCGAGCAAGGCGGTGGTTCGATCGAATACCGCTTCCGGCACCGGGATGGCAACTACGTGTGGATCCAAGACACGTTCAAGGTTGTCGAGGATGACTCCGGAAAGCCCCTTGAGATCGTGGGGTCCTGGGCCGACATCACCCACCGCAAACAGGTTGAGCAGGCACTCGGCGAACGCATGGCGTTGATGAACGACCTGCAGAACCTCGTCGCGGCAAGTCCCGCAGTCATTTACACGACCAAGGCCTCGGGCAATTTCTCATGCACGTTCGTCAGCGAAAATCTGAAAACGACCATGGGTTATGCGCCATGGGAAATGCGTGAAGATCCAAAATTCTGGCTAAAACGCCTTCATCCCGAGGACGCCGGCCACGTATTCAATGAGCTGGCAAAGCTTATCGCGCAGGGTGGTGGCGTTATCGAATACCGCTTCCGGCACCGGCGCGGTCACTACATCTGGATCCAGGACACGTTCACCGCGACCAAAGACAAAGACGGCAATCCCATGGAGCTCATCGGCTCATGGGCCGATATCAGTGACCGCAAAAAAATCGAGGCGGAATTGAAGAGGCTTGCCGGAGAGGTCGAGGTTCGCAACCGATTCATACGGGATACATTCGGCCGCTATCTGACGGATGAAGTCGTCACGACGCTCCTCGATTCCCCGAGCGGCATGCAGATGGGCGGCGAGAAGCGCAAAATTACAATGCTGATGGCAGACTTGAGAGGGTTCACGTCGCTTTCGGAAAGCTTGGATCCGAAGTGGGTCGTAAACATGCTCAATCGCTATCTGTCCAGCATGGTGACGATCATAAAGAAATACGGCGGCACGATTGACGAGTTTATCGGCGACGCCGTGTTTGTGATCTTCGGCGCTCCGACTTGGCACGATGATGATGCTCAACGGGCCGCTGCGTGCGCCGTCGAAATGCAGCTCGCAATGAAGACCGTCAATGAGCGGAACAGAACAGATGGCCTTCCCGATATAGAAATGGGAATTGGCCTGCATACGGGTCAAGTCATCGTCGGCAATATCGGCTCGGCCGAACGACTGAAGTACGGCGTCGTCGGGAGCCACGTGAATTTGACCTCCCGCATCCAATCACTGACGGTCGGCGGTCAAATCCTGGCTTCGGAGAGTACGCGCCGCGAAGTTGGAACAATGCTCAAGATCGCAAAGCAGATGGAGGTGCGAGCGAAGGGATTCGAACAGCCGATAACGATCTGCGAAGTCGTGGGTATAGGCGGCCCACACAAGCTCATGCTCTATCAATCGAGCGAACCTCTCGTCGAGTTGGCGCAAGCTCTTGAATTCACCTATCAGGTTCTCGAATCCGACCTTCAGGACGATGACGTCTTCAGCGGACGCTTTACGAAGCTCGCTTCGAAACGGGCAGAAGCTTACTTGGCCAAACCCGTATCTGCCCTCTGCAATCTCAAGATCCGCATTCGGAGCGGCGATAAAGGCTTTGTAGCTGGAACACTCTACGCGAAGGTCGTCGCAACCGGTTCGAGAAACGACGTGATGGTGCACTTCACGTCGATGCCTCGCGAAGTAGAGGTCGTTCTGCGGGCTTGTCGTGGAGAGCCCGAAGAATGCGAGTGTGCTCCGCTTCCACCAGCTTCCGAGTCAAATGGGGAACCCGGCATCCAATTGGGTGCCGCCTAGGAAATTTTTCAAAGTTTCTTGCGCGTTGTGACAAAGCCCACAGCGTGTGTCGGCAAAGACCCTCATGATCCATCCAGCATCGAAAAGCGATGCGAACCGCAACACAACCGACGGACCTAAAGGAGAATTGCCATGGAAAAGTTCACCACCCTGCTCAAAGCAACGCTTTTAGCTGCCACGATTTCCGGATCGGCGACAGGAATTGCACACGCCGGAAACCCCACGAGTGGGACTGTCATGAAGCCCTTACAAGGGATCACCTTCGCGGCAGGTCCGAAGCGCGCTGTCGGGTATTTCTATTCTAAAGATAATCGTTGCAAGCTCGTAGTGACCGTTGCCGACACCCCAAACGGGGCCGGCGATACATTCGATGTCCTGCGCCACGAAGCAAGTGTTGGACCGGGCGATTTCGACCAGCTCAACCTGAACAACGGCGAGACACTGGAATTCAACTGCGCGAACGACGTGCGGACAATGGCTATCCGGTCCGTCGAACACATCGCAACTGGAACCGTCAAGTGAGGAAATTTCTTCGACACTCGTCAACTTGAGTTTCAGCTTCACGATGAAGGAAGACGTGAGATGAAACAAGCTACTTCGGCCTCATCCATACCTTCGTTTGCAAAGATCGAACCGTTCCGCGGCTTGACCGCGGAAGCACTCGAGCGCGTGCAACAACACTGCAACTGGAGGCATTACGCGGCGGGCGAACTGATCCTCGACTACCGCGATAAAACGGATGAGGTCTTCTTCATCACGGAAGGCGACGTTCGCGTGAGCATCTATTCGATCGACGGCAAGGCTATTACGTTCAGCGACCTCAAAGCGGGCGACATGTTCGGCGAAATATCCGCAATCGATCACGGGCCGCGGTCCGCGAGCATCGAGGCTCGGTCGCGATGCTGCATTGTCTCGATGACGGGCGTCGCCTTCGTTTCATTGTTGAAGACAGAGCCTGAACTGGCATTCGAAATACTATTGCGCTTGGCTCGCAAGATCAGAGAGCTGACCAACCGCGTTTATGAATTCAGCAGCCTGGACGTCGCCAATCGGACCAGAGCGGAACTTTTGCGGCTTGCACGGCTGGGCGCACGGCAAGGCGAGCTCATAAAGATAGATCCTGCTCCGACCCATGCTGATATCGCGAGCCGTATAAGCACGCATCGCGAAGCCGTTACACGCGAGTTGAACCGTCTCTCAAAGCTTGGCATCGTCGAGCGGCGAGGCACGATCCTCATCGTGAACGACATCGAAAGATTGGAGGAAATGGTGGAGGAGTTGAGTTAGACGGTCCACCACTTCCGCTTTCGGACTCCGGCGATTCTCGCAGCCCGTGCCACGATAGACGTGAACGCGATGGCGATCATATTAGGCATCGATCGCTTCATGCCGGGGGCGCGCGTATTGAGCGACCTTATCAGCGTCCGGTGCATCGAAACATGGCTCAGAAAGTTCGATGCGAAGCTCCGCGCGCAAGCCGCCATCCGAGCGGTTTGAGAGCGCGAGACTTCCCTTCGCGCGAGTGAGCGCAAGATCCACAATCGTGAGGCCGAGCCCGCTTCCGATGGCAGTCCGATTTCGCCCGCGGAAAAAACTATCCCTCACATTGGCAAGCTCATCGGCGGGAATGCCCGGCCCCTCGTCATCGATACGGATTACCGCGACGTTACCCTCTCGCTCGGCCGAACACCGCACGATACCAGAAGGCGGAGAATGAAGGATGGCATTCTCGAGGAGATTGCGAGCGGCCATCGCAAACAGGATGGGATCCATGTTCAGCCGAATGCCGTCGAGGCTGCGATCAAAATGCACCTGCGCCGAGTGCGATAGCTGATAACGAAGTTGCTCATCGACGAATTCCAAACTCTTGCGAAGTTCGATCCCATCTTCCGGCGGATAGACTTCACTCGATTCGGCCGCCGTTATATCCATCAGTTGGCGAAGCAGGCGGGCTGTACGATCGACCCCGAAAGCAACCTGCCGAAGAGCGCTATTGCGCACGGCGGCATCTTCGCTCGAAAGCGCTATTTGGGCTTGCACTTTCAATCCCGCGATCGGCGTTCGCAACTCGTGCGCGGCGAAGGCCGTAAAGTTTCGCTCGTGCTCGCGCGCCGCAGTGACACGATCAAACAGGCCGTTGAGCGATTTGATGACCGGCCCGATTTCGGACGGCGCTCCACTCTCGACGAGCGGACTGAGATCGGACGCACTGCGAGTCTGAAGTGCGCGAGCCATCCGGTTCAAAGGAGCAAGTCCCCGGCCAACGCTCAGCCAAATGAGGGTGGCCATGATGGGGGCAATCAGCAAGAGTGGAAGCAGAAACCCTTTCATGACCCCAGCGACGAGCCGATCCCTCACCCGCAAGTTGTCGCCTACAAGCACCCGAATTCCGGCCGCCCGGTTCTCGACGGCATAGACGCGCCAATGTTCGCCACCGACGTTGTTTTCCGAAAATCCCGACGCATCTCCAGTCAGCGGCGTTTCGGGCGCATCGTCGGAGCGCCCGACGAGCGAGCCGTCGAGAGCCCAAATCTGACAAGACAGCTGCCGCTCATAGAGCGTGCGGTTTGCGGCGGGGTTGAGCGGACTTTGCCCAGGACGACCGGAATGCTTCTCCTGATTGGTGATCAACGAACTCACCATTCGCGCCGCTTCGATCAGGCGGGCGTCAAGCACCCGCTCGACCTCGGCGCTCGTGCTGAAATAGATCCAGCAGGCTGCACCCGTCCATGCGCCGCCGGTGGTCAGCATCAGAATGAGAAACAAGCGTGCGCGGATGGACCTCATGATGCGTCCTCATACAGCCGATAGCCGATGCCACGCACTGTCTCGATCACGTGATTACCGAGCTTGGCGCGCAGGTGATGAATGTGGACTTCGACCGTGTTGCTTTCGACATCCTCCTGCCAGCCGTAAAGCTTTTCCTCGAGCTGGCGTTTCGAAAGGATTTGCCCGGGTCGATCCATCAAGACTTTCAGAATGGAAAACTCGCGCCGGGAAAGCCGCACCTGATCGCCGGATTTTCTGACAGTCATCGACGCGGGCTCGATTACAATATCCCGCCAGGCAATGGTCTCCGTCGCGCGCCCTGCGGCGCGCCGGATCAGCGCTCGCAAGCGCGCGACCACTTCGTCCAGGTCGAACGGCTTTCCGAGGTAATCATCAGCGCCGGCATCTAGCCCCGTGATCCGGTCGACCACAGTATCTCGCGCCGTCAGCAACAGCACGGGAACGGTATTCCCGCGTTGACGCAATGATCCCAACAAATCCAAACCGGAACCGTCCGGCAACATCTGATCGAGCACGATCGCATCGAATTCGCCTGCACGCAGGGCCGTCTCGGCGTCGGCGTAGCAGGCGGCGATTTCCACGGTGAAGCCACTGAGGTTCAGTCCCACCTGCAAACCATCGAGCAGAATGGCATCATCCTCAACAACGAGGATCCGCATCGATCTTCCCATCCTATTCTTCAGCGCATAGCGCTCAGGCGCCGCTCGCCAACACCATCATCATGACATCAGTGAGACGCCGCTTAAGGCTGGCTTAAGAAGAGCAAACATCTGCGACGTTTTCTACCCGACATCAGCTGACACCTTGATCTTTTGTCGCTTGGACATCGACCTTATCACCCTCGCGCAAAAGCGCATTTGGGCTGATGACGACACGATCTCCGGTTGTCAGCCCTGACGTAACGACGACGCGCTCACCCAGGTCGCGGTCGACGACAATTGGCTTGACGCGCACCACGCCCTGATTGTCGACGACGATAACTGCCTGGCGACCGGCACGCGTAACGATCGTGTTTGTCGGCACCAGCACGGAGCCCTTGGCGTCGCTCACATCAATCTTCACTTGGCCGATCAATCCGGCGGGGATGCGCCGCTCAGGATTCGGCATGAGAAATTCCACGCGCATCGTGCCTGATGACGAATCGATGAGACCCGATGAGCGCCCGACGCTGGCGTTAAACGTTTCCCCGGGCAGCTCCGCAAACGCGACACGAGCGCCAGTCCCCGCGCCGACCTTGAGCGAAGACGATTGCGGGACGTCAATTTCAAGCCTCAACTCTTCGAGCCGGCCGATCCGAAGCAGATAGCCTTCGGATTGGGTTTGATTGGCCGTGACTTTGTTGCCGCGCTCGACCTGGCGCGCGATGATGGTGCCGGCGAAGGGTGCACGCACGGTCTGGAAACTTTGAATTTCCTCGAGCCGCTTCACCTCGGCGCGAGCCGCTGCGAGATCTGCCTCGGCCGTCAACTTTGCTGCAAATCGCTCATCGCGAATTTGCACCGAGACATGCCCCTTCGGCACTAGAACCTCTGCACGCCCGAATTCCAACGTTGCAAGGGTGAGCCGTGCTTCGATCTGGCGGACCGCCGCGCGCGCCCGCATCAACTCCTGATCAACCTCCGGCGCCTCGATGCGCAAGAGCACGTCGCCAGCTTCCACGCGATCGCCGATATCGACTCGCCTCTCGGCGACGACGCCGCTCACGCGTGACAAAATGTAGGCCTGCTCTGCGGGCGCAGTCCGCGCGGACAGTGTGAGCGTGGAGGTCTCGGAAGCGGGCTCGGGCTTGACGACACGGACCGAGCGGACGCCGGGCCCTTTTTTGTCGAGCGAAGCGCCGCCCGCTGCTTCGGCCGTACGTCCCCAACCGATCAGCTTCTTGGCCTCCGTGAGGAAGCCCACAGCGCCTCCGTCCTGAACCACCCAGACGCCAACGCCTGCGCACAAGGCAAGGAGAATGGTCGCGGCGATAAACTTCTTCGGGGCCATTCAATGTGCTCCTGTACTGTTCGTGATGGATAATGAAACGCCACCGTCCGCGTCAGCGACTGGCTGCTGTCCCGTTCGGCGTTGGCGTAACGAGATCAGCGTGGCGAAGAGAAACGGCACGAACGTCAGCGTCGCGCCGGTCCCGAACAAGAGCCCGCCGACGACGGCGCGTCCGAGCGGCGCGTTCTGTTCTCCGCCTTCGCCGAGACCGAGCGCCATCGGCAGAATGCCGACGATCATCGCCGTCGCCGTCATCAGCACTGGCCTAAGCCGCGTTCGCACGGCATCGAGCGCCGCCTGAGCAGGCGTTTCGCCCTCATGCAGGCGGTCGCGCGCGAAGCTCGTGACCAGAACACTGTTTGCCGTCGAAACGCCGATGACCATGATGAGGCCCGTAAGAGCGGGAACGGAAAGCGGTGTGCCCGTCACGTAGAGCGCAAACATTGCCCCGGAGATTGCAACCGGCAGACCACCCATGGCGATCAGCGGCATCAGCCACGATTGGAAATTCACGACCATCACGAGATAGACGAACACTGCCGCCATCATCAGGCCGGAAATCATCTCGCCGTAGGCCTGCGCCATCGACTGAGCCTGACCGGCGATTTCGATACGATTACCGGGCTTCAGGCGCGGCCTCACTGCATCCACCGCGTGTTCCACGTCTTGGTAGACGCCGCCGAGATCGCGCCCCTCGGTGTTGGCCAACAGGGTCGTCATGGGCTGCAAGGTGACACGGTCGATATTGGCCGCCAACGTTCTAAGCTGCAGGGTAGCAAACGATCTGAGCGTGACCTGCTGTCCGTTGACCGCCGTTTTTACAGGCGTATTGAGCAGCTGCTCCAACGATGTGAGATTTACGGGCGGCGCGACGACCTGAACTGTATACGACATGCCCTGATTGGGATCGCTCCAGAAGTTCGGTGACACTGTTCCGGAGGCGCCGAGAACAGCTAATAGGGCCGTTGCGGCGTCTTGCGGAGTCACGCCGAGCTGCAGGGCACGCACCCGGTCGATTTCGAGATAATAGGACGGCAGGTCGCGCACTTGTCGCGGTGTGATGTCGACTGCGCCAGGGATCTCCTTCATGCGTGCCATTAAATCCCGAGCGATCTCGGCATTGCCGGTAACGTCACGTCCGATCACCCGCACCTCGATCGCGGTCTGGGTGCCTGCCGCCAGCGTCTGAGCCGTCGCGTCCGCCGGGCGGAAATAGAACGCCAGTTCAGGGAAACGCTCTTTGAGTTTCTGGCGAATTTGGCTGACGTATCCCGCAGTCGGTGCGTGCGGATCGGCAAGCTGCACGAGAATCTCGCCGTCGAAGGAGCCGATGACCCCGCTTTCGACCCACGCGAGATTGATCGGCTCCGGACTGCCGATGGTCTCGGCAATGAAGCCGACTTCGCCATGGGGAATAATGCTGCGAATCTCGTGCTGCACGTCGGCAAACTTGCGCGCGGTTTCTTCAAGCCGCAGCCCGGTCTGCGCGCGGACGTAGAGCCTGATCATGCCGGCGTCGGCTTCCGGAAAGAACTCACGGCCGACGTTCGTGCCAGCGAACGTACCGAGCGCGAGGGCGAAGACAAGGCCCGCAACCGGAAGGACTTTCCAAGCAAGCAGAAGCTGCGCGATGCGGGTCATTCCCCGTTCGAGGTAGGCCAGGCCACCTTCAACGGAGCGTGAAACGAGGCCCGGGCGGTGCGGCTGATGCGGGTCGTGGGCGCTCAACATGAGCGAAGCGAGAGACGGAACCAGAGTTCTCGAAAGTATGAACGAAGCCGCCATCGCGAACACGACGGCTAGCGCCAGCGGAACGAAGACGAACGCCGCGATGCCCGTCAGCAGGAAGAGTGGCGAGAAGACGATGCAGATCGCAACCGTCGAGACAAACTCCGGAAATACGACCTCGCTGGCGCTCTTCAGGATGCCATCCCGCAACGGAAGCCCGGCCTCGAGGTTGCGATTGATGTTCTCGATCTCAACGAGCGCATTGTCCACAAGGATGCCGATGGCCAGCATCAAGCCGCCGAGCGTCATCAGATTGAACGTATTGCCGGTCAGCGCCAGTCCGGCCACGGAGGCAAGAAGCGCCAGCGGGATGGACGTGAGAACGATAAGCGACGACCGCCAGCTGCCCAGAAACACCAGGACCACAAAAGCCACAAGAAGGCCGACGATGATTGCCTCGATCGCGACGTTATCGATCGCGCGGCTAACGAATTGAGACTGATCGAATACCGGCGCTATGGTCACGCCCTCGGGCGCCGCCGCCTGCAGCTCTCCCATGCGCTGCTTGATCTGCTGGACGATGCCGACGGTCGAGGCATCTCCAAGCTTCAAAATCGAGACGATGACAGCGTTTTGCCCGTCGAGACGGGCGATATTCGTCTGCACGGCTTGTCCATCTCGCACGCTCGCAACATCAGAGACGCGGATCACGCGGCCATCCACGGACCGCAACGGAAGTTCGGCGAAACTCGCGACCTGCTCGGGGCTTGCATTCGTCGTGATGGTAATTTCCCGGGTATCGATCCGCAGCGCGCCCGATGGAAGCGTCAGGTTCTGCGTGGCTGTTGCGCGCGCGACCTCGCTCGGCGAAATGCTATAGGCTTGTAGCGCCTCTGGCTTCAGATCGATCATGACCTGGCGCGACGCGCCGCCATAGGGCAACGTCAGCCGGATGCCGGGGATGGACTGAATCTGCGCGCGGAGTTGAAGCCGCGCATAGTCGTAGAGGGCCCCGTCGGACAGCGTATCGGAAGCGAGCACGAGTTGTAGGATCGGCACGCTGGAGGGAACATAGGGCACGATCAACGGCGGGCTCGTTCCCGGCGGCATACGCCTCAGAATGGTTTGACTCACCGATGTCACCTGCGCGAACGCATTCGTCACATCGGTGCCCGGCTGGAAGGCAACTCGGATGATTCCGACGCCGTTGATCGTTTCGGAACGGACCTCGCGAAGATTATCGACGTTGTTCATGATCGCGAGTTCGCTGAAGGAGGTCAGCTTGCTCGCCATCTCTTGCGGATTTAGCCCGGGATACGTCCAGATGACGTTGATCGCGGGAATGTTGACCGCCGGGAGAATGTCGGTCGACATGCGCCGGGCCGCCATCCCGCCGACAAGCAGCAGAAGCATGGCGAGCACCCCGATGCTGTGGCGATGGCTGATCGCGTAACGAACAATCCACATGCGTTCCTGCCCTCTGATGATCTTACAGGGCAGCAACCCCGTGCAGTATCCCCATGCCTCTCCAATCTGGCGCACCTTAAGCCAAGCTTAAGTTCGCGCTCTCAGGACTTGGAGCGGCCGCTCCAATTTGTCGCTAACCGTTCAACGTACGACTCGTTGAGCGCTCCGGCGCGACATCGATAGGCCGGAGTAGTCGCGCAGTTGCGCGTGCGGCTTATCGCTCACAACAAAACATAGCCCACAGGCTGTAGTTCATCGGGCAACGGGCCCATGCCCAGAAAGTCCATTGTCTCTCGCTCCATCGTCCTAACCAGCGATCGAATAGGAAGACTATTGTCGGCTGATCCGAAGGGTTCGGCCAAATCATCGCCGATCGCATCCAGGCCGAAGAACGTATAGCTGATGAACGCGACGATGACTGGCGTGCCCCAGCCAAGCTGAGGCGCAAGAGCGAACGGCAGCAGGGCGCAAAACAGATAAACCGTTCGATGAATGAGAAGCGTGTAGGCAAAGGGCAACGGCGTTGTCTTGATGCGTTCACAGGCTGCTTGCACATTGGAAATTGCATTCATGCGGATCGCGGCAGACGAATAACGCCAATCCGAGAGCTCACCGGATTTGTTGAGCGCGAGGAGTTCTCCTCCAATCTGCCTGAGAATGGTATCGCAGACGTTGGGACCAGCCGAGGGGGTTATCCCCCAGGCCCGCGCTGCGGCAACCTCATCTTCGTCGCGAAGGCGCGCCGAAAGCGCGTTTACGTAGGCGATAAGCGGGACGAAAATTCTCTTTTTTGCCTCGTCGTCTAAATTCGACAATTCCCGGCACAGCGATCGGGCTTGCACCAGAAGCTCACCCCACTGCTTGCGTCCCTCCCACCAACGATCGTAAGCCGCGCTGTTCCTGAAACTCATGAATACGGATATCGCGATCCCAATCAGACCAAACGGGGCCGTGCCGAGATGCGATAGCGGCTCGAAGTGAAAATTGCCGAGGTAGACGACCAAACACGCCAAAGCTGTAATGAACAGGCAGCGCCAAGCGACCCGGCCCGCGATCGAACCGCGAACCGCGAACAGAATGTCGAACAACGATGCTTTCGGTCTGACGATCAAAGAAATTTCTCCTGGGGTGGCAAGATTGGTCTGGAAAGACCTAGCGGACGCATGGATTCGAGTCTGTCTTTAGGACATTTCCCGACACGCGGACGTATCGATTTGCCTCATCGGCCGGAACTTGGCCTATACTCCCCGAAAATCCTAAGACTTTGGGGGAGTCCGAAATAATGTTGCCGAACGCGCCGCCAGGCGATGAGCTGCCTGAGGCTTCGTCCAATAGGCCCCTTTACTCCCACCTCTACGTGCAGGTGCTGGGCGCCATCGTGGCCGGCGTTCTGCTGGGTCACTTCTATCCCGATATCGCAGTCCAGATGAAGCCGCTCGGCGACGCTTTCATCAAGCTCATCAAGATGATCATCGCGCCGGTCATCTTCTGCACGGTGGTGCACGGAATCGCTTCGATGTCGAACCTGAAGGCTGTCGGCAGCGCGGGCATAAAGGCACTCGTCTACTTCGAGATCGTGACGACGCTGGCGCTCATCATCGGTATGGCCGTCGCGAACATCATTCGCCCCGGCGCGGGCATGAACGTCGATCCGAGCCAGCTCGATGCTTCGGCTGTGGCGAGTTACGTCACCAAGGCGCACGCGGAAGGCACCGTCGAATTCCTGCTCGATATCATTCCGAAGACCGCCCTGAGCGCCTTCGTCGACGGCAATATTCTGCAGATCCTGTTTTTCGCGCTGCTGTTCGCCTTCGCGCTCCAGGCCATGGGCCAACGCGGCAAGCTCGTGCTCGATCTCGTCGATCAGACTTCGCATGTGCTTTTCGGCATCGTCGGTATCATCATGAAAGCGGCGCCCATCGGCGCTTTCGGTGCGATGGCTTTCACGATCGGGAAATACGGCGTTTCGGCGCTCGGCTCCCTCGCAGCCCTGATGGGCACTTTCTATCTGACGTGCATCCTTTTCATCGTTTTTGTTCTGGGTTCCATTTCCTGGTTCGCGGGCTTCAGCATCTTCAAGTTCATCCGCTACATCAAGGATGAGCTGTTAATCGTGCTCGGCACCTCATCTTCCGAGTCGGTTCTGCCCCGGATGATCTCTCGCATGAAGCGACTCGGTTGCGATGAGTCCATCGTCGGGCTCATCATCCCAACAGGCTATGCGTTCAACCTGGATGGCACCTGCATCTATCTGACGATGGCGACGCTGTTCCTCGCACAGGCGACCAATGTGGATCTATCGCTGGCGCAACAGCTCGGCATTCTCGGAGTTCTCCTGCTGACTTCGAAGGGCGCCGCCGGGGTTACGGGATCGGGCTTCATCGTGCTCGCGGCGACCCTTGCCGCCAGCGGTACGATAAACGTGACCGCGATGGCGATCATACTCGGCATCGATCGCTTCATGTCGGAAGCGCGTGCGTTGACCAACCTCATCGGCAACGGAGTTGCGACGGTCGTCGTCGCCAAGATGGAGGGAGCGCTCGATCTTGAACGGATGCATGCTGAGCTTGATCGACACCCAAGGCCGAGCGTGAACCAGGACGATCAGGGCCTTGAGCCATCCCGAGTGTCGTAATTCAAGGGTTTGGCGATAAGGTCCCTTGCTTAGGTTGACGATTGGTCATTGTGCCCTGCCGATCAGGCGGCCGGATCACAATGTGGTTCTAGTCAAGGGCTCACCTCCGGGTGCCGGCGAAAAATTGCCGTTGCGGTAACGGGGCCGCTTTGCTTTATCTGTCAGGAAACTTCATTCACTACTAAGATCGATCGTCGAGTCGCTGGGGTTAAGGGTACAGACCGGGAATCCCGTTTGCATAATGACATTGAGTTCCGTTCGGTCACCAAGAACTATGGTGCCGTAACGGCTGTTTCAGATGTCGATCTGCAAGTGCCGAAGGGCGCCTTTCTCGCGCTTCTCGGCCCTTCAGGTTGTGGGAAGACGACGTGCTTGCGGATGATCGGGGGCTTCGAGCAGCCGACCTCCGGTACGGTATTGATCAGCGGACGGGAAATGAACGGCATCGCGCCGTACCGCCGTCCCGTCAACATGGTGTTCCAGCACTACGCATTGTTTCCGCACCTCAATGTCGAGCAGAACGTCGGCTACGGACTGAAGCAGATGCGGCCTCGCATAGAGGCTTCCGAGATTGCGCGGAAGGTAGCCCTGGCCCTCGAGATGGTGCGCCTTGGCGGCTTCGCACAGCGACGCGTCCATGAGCTATCCGGCGGCCAGCAGCAGCGGGTCGCGCTCGCGCGGGCCATTGTGAACAAGCCCGCCGTTCTCTTGCTCGACGAACCGCTTGCGGCGCTCGACAGAAAGCTCAGAACCGCCATGCAGATCGAGTTGCAGACGCTGCAGCGCGAACTCGGCATCACCTTCGTTCTCGTCACGCACGACCAGGAGGAGGCTCTGTCGATGGCCGATCTGGTTTGCGTGATGAATACCGGCAGCATCAGGCAGCTCGGCACCCCGCAGGAGGTTTACGACCACCCGACCGACCTGTTCGTGGCGGATTTCGTCGGCAAGACCAATCGCGTCACCGCGACACTGGAAACCGACGGCCGCACCTTGCGGCTTGCTGATGGCTCGGCACTCAACGTCGGTGAGCGGCGCGGCATGACTGCCGGCGATGCGATCCTGGCCATTCGCCCTGAAGCCATTCGCGTCGATCGCCATGCAAAGCCTGGCGCCACCGGGTTCCAGGGCACCGTGACAAACCGGATATTCCTTGGCTCGACCGCGGAATATTCGGTCGCCGTTCCGGGCCTCGGCGACTTCCTGATTACGTCCGACCGCCGCAACCTTCACGAAAGCGAACTTGTCGAGCCGGGGCAGACGGTCTTCCTCGGCTTCGATCCTACCACTGCTCATCTCTTTCCTGTTTCAAGCTCCGCCTGACCAGAAGGGAATACGCACATGACCAAGAAGCACAGGGAAAACCTGCCGATCTCTCCTGACGATTTCATGCACGAGTTCATGCGCTTCAAGCGGGGCTCGGTGACCCGGCGCCACTTTCTGGGCGTCACCGGTCTCGGCCTCGCAACAGCAGTGATGGCACGCAGCCCAGGCGCGTTTTCGACGGCCGCATACGCGGCGGAAGACCTCGGCACGAAGATGTCGATCGCCACATGGCCGAACTACCACGATCCGGCGACATTCGAAAACTTCAAGGCCGCCACCGGCGTTGCAGTCGAGGTCAATGTCTTCGGTTCGAACGAAGAGATGCTGGCCAAGCTCCAGGCCGGCGCCACCGGCTGGTCGCTCTTCGTGCCGACCAACTACACGATTTCGACCTATCACAAGCTGGGCCTGATCGACGAACTCGACCTGTCGAAGCTAACGAATTTCAGTGCCGCGACCGAGAACCCGCGCTTCACCAAGGAAGGGCAGATCGATGGGAAGACCTACGCCGTGCCGAAGAATTGGGGCACCACGGGTTTTGCCGTCAATACTTCCAAGCTCAAGACGCCGATGAAGACCTGGAAGGACTTCTTCGAGGTTGCTCAGACGGAGGCTGATCATCGCGCTATGGTGCACGATTATCAGCTCACCACGATCGGCAGTGCGTTGGTGGCGCTTGGCTATGGCTTTAATTCGATCAAGCCCGATGAACTCGCAAAGGCGGAAGAATTACTCATCAAGGTCAAGCCGCATCTTTTCGCGATCAACAGCGACTACCAGCCCGGCATGCGCGCGACCGATGCCTGGATGACCATGTGCTGGACCAACGACGGCGCGCAGCTCAATCGCGACATACCGGCGATCGCGTACGTTCTGGGCACGGACGGCGGCGAGATCTGGACGGATTACTATGCTATCCCCAAGGATGCTCCGAACAAGGCGGCCGGCTATGCGCTGCTCAATTATCTGATGGATCCGCAGAACGCGGTGAAGGAGCATATCGCCAACGGCGCTCCGACCACCGACAGCCGTGTGATCTCGCTGCTGCCCAAGGAGATCGTGTCGAACAAAATCGTCTATCCGGATGAAGCCGCGTTGACGCCGCTTGAATTCGGCGCGGCCGTGACGCTGACAGACCCAGGCCGGGCCGAGCTGATGGCGCGCTTCAAGTCCGCCTAAGCAAGCCCGACCTAGTTGCCTTTGAGACCACAGTCCGGTCCTCGCCGTCCCGGCGAGAACCGGACGGCCTCAGGGGATAGCACTTCCCGAAAGCCAAGATCACATGGCGGTTTCAGCCGAGAACAAGCGAAGGTTGGTGACCGCGGCCCTGGTTGGGCCCGCAGCGGTCTGGCTATTCACGTTTCTCGTGCTGCCCTTCACCGCCGTCGTCATATTTGCATTCGGCGAGCGGGCGCCGGAGGGCGGCTATCAACCGGCTTTCACTCTTGCGCAGTTTGCCAATCTCGGAGCCCGCTCCGCAGCCTTTGCAAATACGCTGACGCTCGCTCCGATCGGGGCTCTCGCCTGTCTGCTGATCGCGTATCCGGTCGCTTATTACTTGGCGATCAAGGCCGATCAAAAATACCGGATGTTACTCATCTCGCTGATCGTCATACCGTTCTGGACGAGCATGCTCGTGCGGACCTATGCCTGGATGTATCTCCTTGGCGCGCGCGGAATTCCGCATCTTTTCGAACTCGCAGGCATCGACGATGTGCGGCTTCTGAATACTCCGGGCGCGGTGCTGCTCGGCATCGTCTACGGCTACCTGCCGCTGATGATCCTGCCAATCTACGTCAGCCTCGAAAAGCTCGACCGGCGTTTGCTCGATGCCTCGGCAGATCTTGGCGCGTCGCCCGTCTCGACCTTTTTCGGCGTTACGCTGCCGTTATCGCTGCCGGGAGTGATGACGGGTGTCGCACTGGTCACGATTTTGCTGCTCGGCGAGTATTTGATCCCCCAGCTCCTCGGAGGAGGAAAGGTCTTCTTCATCGGCAACGCGCTGGTCGACCTCTTCCTGCAATCGCGCAATTGGCCGTTCGGATCCGCCATTGCCGTCACGCTTGTCGTGGTCGTCGTCGCAGTGCTTCTGGTGGCCATGCGCATCGCATGGCGCGTCTCCGGCTCACGTCAGGTGGATCTGATCTGATGCGAGCGCTGGTTTTCGCCCTGTATCTTTTCCTCTACGCGCCAATTGCGCTGGTGGTGCTGTTCTCGTTCAATTCGGGCCGCAACGCGAGCGAGCTCGTCGGCTTCTCGACGCAATGGTACGGCCGCGCGCTTTCCAATCCTTTTCTCATGGATGCCCTTCAAACCAGCCTAATCGTCGCCTTCACCAGCGCGAGCCTTGCCGCGATTTTCGGCACCATGGCGGCGATTGGCTTAGAACGCCTCGGTCAACGGACGAGAGCCGTCTTTGACGGCCTCCTTTCGGCTGCCATCGTCGTACCGGGCGTCGTCATCGGCATCGCCACGCTGGTTGCGCTTGTGGAGCTGTTCTCGTTTTTGAATCCCGCGATCGCCGCGGTTTGGCCCGGCACCGATCCACCGAAACTCGGCCTCGGCTATGGCTCTATCGTCGCGGCACATGGGCTGTTCACCATGGCTCTCGTAACGATGATCGTGAGAGCGCGACTCGCGAGCCTTGGCCGGGACATCATCGACGCGTCGAGCGACCTCTATGCGACCCCGCTGACAACGTTCCGGGAGATCGTGCTTCCGCAGATCGCTCCATCCATCCTTGCGGGTTTTCTGCTCGCCTTCACGTTCTCGTTCGACGATTTCATCATCGCCTTCTTTGTTGCCGGCTCAAGAACAACGCTGCCAATGTATGTTTTTGCCTCGATCAGGCGCGGTATCACGCCCGAGATCAATGCTATCGCAACGATCGTTCTCGTCGCCTCGCTCGTCCTCATCGTCATGGCGCGCTTCCTGACGCGCGAGAAAAAGCTCAAATCCGGCGCCGTGCTTCAAAAAGCCTGATCTGGAGCTGCCGCAGGAAGATCGGCCAGACCGAGCACTTCTCTCACCGGTGCGAATGAACGGCGATGTATGGGGCAAGCGCCGAGCCTCTTGAGAGCGGCGAGGTGCTCGCGAACCGGATAGCCCTTGTGTTTCGAGAAGCCGTAACCTGGATGCTCGGCGTCGAGCTTGTCCATCAGTTCGTCCCGTGCCGTCTTGGCGAGAATGGATGCCGCGGCGATCGTCAGACTTTTCGCATCACCGCCGACGATCGCTTGCTGATCTATGTCGACGTCCTTGATACGCCGGGCATCGATCAGCAGATGCTCGGGAGCCGATTGAAGCCCTTCGACGGCGCGGCGCATCGCGAGGATGCCAGCCCAATAGATATTGATTGAATCGATTTCGGCGACCTCGGCAAAGCCTACCGACCAAGAGAGAGCCGACTCCTTGATTTGCACGGCAAGCCGAGTACGGGCTGCAGCGGTGAGCTTCTTCGAGTCGTCGATACCAGGAATGCGCGAGCCAGGTTTGAAAATTACGGCAGCTGCGGCGACGGGGCCTGCGAGGGGGCTCATACCGGCCTCGTCGATGCCGGCCACGTGCACGATGCCTTTCGCCCACAGCGCGTTCTCATACCGTAGCAAGTTCCGAAGCCGCTGGCCTTCGGAGCGATTTGAAAAACGACGGCGCGCAATGGCTTCCAAGATGGCTTTGGCACCCGGCCGAGGATCAGTCGCGAGCATCAACTCGGTGACTGCATCAAGAGGTTGCGCTTCGATCAAATAGCGCTGTCGTATGTAGGCGAGCGAGATGGTCATAACCAGATAAACATACTCAGAACGGGGGCCACGAGTTTAGCGTCATTTGGGTGCAAATTTCGGTCAAGTTTTGTTCTGCGGAGCCTGAAATGCCTTATCCGAACAATAATAGCCTGCCGCCGTCGGTTCGTGATCACCTTCCTGACCACGCACAGGATATTTATCGCGCCGCGTTCAATCATGCGTTCGAGGCGCACATCGGTGATCCGCGGCAGGAGGAAGCCGCGCACCGCATAGCTTGGGCGGCCGTCAAGCGTGATTACGTGAAGGTCGGGACCCGTTGGATTGCGCGAAGCGATGCCGATTAGCACATACTCTCTTCCCCAAGCCTCAGCCAATCGCCGCCCCACGATGCATCCTCCCGGCATCCCGCATTGAGATTAATTGTTCGAGACGCTAGCGTTTGCCATGAACGATGGGCGGTTTCGCCAGTTCTTCATTCAAGGCGCGGCGCTGGAGGCGCATCGTCGTGTCGATGACGCCCGACCAGCCGCTCATGATATTTATGCATGAAGGGAGTGACTGCCATGAAAGTAATGGAGGCAATGCACAAAGGTGCGGAATGGGTCAGCCCAGAAACGCCGCTAACCCAGATCGCGCAGATGATGAGAAACCTCGATATCGGCTGTGTGCCCGTCGGGAAAAACGACCGGCTCGTCGGGATGGTGACCGATCGCGACATCATATGCCGGGGGCTTGCCGACTCTTCGAACCCGTCGAAGCTCACCGCCGCAAGCGTGATGACCAAGGGCATCGTCTACTGCAAGGCGGAAGAGGACCTTGAGGATGCTCTCCACATCATGGAGGAGAAGAAAATCCGGCGCTTGCCCGTCATAGACGACAACAAGCGGATGGTCGGGATGCTGAGTATTGGTGATATTTCGCATTCCGTGCCTCGCGATCTTTCCGGCGAGGTCATCTCTGCGGTGTCTGCTCACCACCAATGATGGGAATTAACCGGCCCGTGACGCTGCGCGACCGGCTGACGCCTGGCACACATGACTCGGATTTCAGCCGGTTAGCCGCCGTCAGATCGCATCTACTATTGGGATCAACCTGGGCCCCGGCTTTGAGGGCTCTGAAATTCCCGCAACGCCTGAAAGTTTTTGCACAGATAGCTAAGTTCGGCTTCAGAGATATAGAAATTCAAAAGCTTGCAAAGATATTGATTGCTGCGAGCGGCGTTCTGGCCCCTCGCCTGGCGGGTTAGTAGAAATGCGCAATCCTTGCACGTACCGAAGGGACGGCGCGGATGCTCTCCCCCGATATTCGTCAATAGATAGCGCAGAACATCGCGAAGATGCAGCAAGTCCGCGGCGCTTAGATCGTCGATCTCCTGCCCCAGGTGCGCGAGCGGATCCTCTTCCATGACCGCACTTCCCGCTTCGGTAATCGTAAATACCGAACTGCGCCCATCGCGCTCAGAGATGTCGCGCTCGAGGTAGCCAGCTTGTTCGAGATATTTGATCGTCTGTGAAGCCGTGCCCGCAGTCGTCGCCTGATACCGAGCCAGCCCCGTGAGGGTACGGCTGTACGCATTGGATCGCGAGAAATAGCGAAGGGCGATCCACTGCGCGGCCGTCAATTGGTCTCCGTCGTTTTCTGCAAGAAGCGCGCGACTCAACTGCAAAAGAACGTCAACAACCTCTTTCTCAACCATTATTCCCCCGAACCAGCACAGCCTTCATACCCGAATCCTGCCTCCAGAAGTCAACAAGAAATATGGAGAAGAAACCGCGATCGAATGGGGGCAACGAAAGAAACTTGTTTCGCATCGCAAGCATCGTCTTTCGTGCTGGTTCGAGATGTCCATCCGATAGATAGCGTCGACGCAAATTGCTCGCCGATTTAGAAATTGCTTCACCATATCGCTCTCACACTGCGGGCCGACTGCTTGCAGTGGGAATTGCCAAATGAGCTTCGATCCCGGAACAGAGCACCACAAGAGGAATAGAATCGTCCTCTCCTCCGGCGCATTGCGGAGCGACCTACAGCTCACCGTCGAGCAAGAACTTGTCGCGACAATCCTTTCTTGCACGCACGAAGCGGTGATCATAACCGATGCCAACGGCACCATCATCAGCGCCAATGCCTCGTTCTCGCGGATAACGGGCTACTCGGCTGAAGATATCCGCAACCAGAACATGCGCGTTCTTCAATCCGGCATGCATCCGAAGTCGTTTTATGAAGCCATGTGGAATTGCCTCAAGGCGAACGATTATTGGCATGGCGAAATTTGGAATAGGAGGAAGAACGGGGACATTTATCCGGCGCTGCTTACAATCAGCGCCGTCCGTTCCGAGGATGGCCAGCTGACGCACTATGTCGGCACCAGCGCGGACCTTACTCCGATCAAATCATCACAACGCGAACTCGAGCGCCGCGCGCAACACGATGACCTTACCGGACTTCCAAATCGGCGCCTTCTCGCGTCGCGACTTGATCAAGCGCTCGCGCGAGCACAAGCCAAACAGTCAACGGGTGCCGTCATTTTCGTCGGCCTTGACCGATTTAAACTCGTCAATGACAGCCTCGGGCATTCCGCCGGGGACGAGGTTTTGATACGCGCGGCCGAGCGCCTTTCATCGTGCGTGCGAACCTCGGACATGGTTGCGCGGTTCGGAGGCGACGAGTTTGGGTTGCTTTGCGAAGGGACGCCACGCTCGACGATTGGCGATCTCGTCAGCCGGATTTTGGATCAGCTATGCCAGCCTTATTTTCTTTCGGGAGGACGGCAGGTGTGGCTCGGCGCAAGCGCCGGGATCAGCCTATTTCCCGATGACGGGCGAGACGCCGCGTCGTTGATACAGTACGCAGACGCGGCGCTCGATCACGCAAAATGCGCCGGCAAGGGCACGTATCGCTTCTTCTCGACCCGCCTGACGGAAGCTGCCAACACGCGGCTTTCGGCCGACCTGCAGTTGAGGCAGGCGCTCGAGCGCGAAGAGTTCGTTCTCCACTATCAGCCTCTCGTTTCGATGCCCGGCGGCAGAGTTACGGGCTTTGAGGCCCTTGTCCGCTGGAAGACTCCGAACGGCAAGGTCGTGCCGCCGGGAGATTTCATCCCGGTGGCCGAAGAGACGGGACTTATCGTTCCACTTGGCGAATGGGTACTTCGGACCGCGTGCCGCGATATGAAAGAGCTTCTTGCCGGCGGCGCGGACCTCAAAACGATGGCGATCAATGTGTCGGCTCAACAGCTCCGCCACGGCGGTTTTGTCGATACGCTTCAGTGCATTATGAAGGAATTCGATCTCAATCCTTCCGTGGTCGAACTCGAGATAACCGAAGGCACGCTCATGGGCCAAGGCAAAGCCCCTGTAGCCATCCTTCATGCTTTAAAAGCCTTGGGATTGCGCCTCGCCGTGGACGACTTCGGCACCGGTTATTCGTCGTTGGCGTATCTTCAAAAGCTGCCGATCGACAAGCTCAAGATCGACCGCAGTTTCGTTTCGGATCTGGAATCCGGCGGTGCCGCGCAGGCCATCGCCGCGGCCATCATCGGTCTCGGCAGGAGCTTGCGCCTCGAGGTTCTCGCGGAGGGCGTCGAAAACCGCTTCCAATTGGACTTTCTAGTGAACAACGGATGCAGAGAGGCACAGGGATATTATTTCGGACTTCCTATCCCCAAGGAAGCCCTACCTGCTTTAGGAGGGATCAAGTGGAGGCGAGAGGCGGGCGCTAGGCGGCGTGCTGATCCACAGCCGGCAACACCGTATTCAACGCAAGAAGGCTGATCATACGGCCGTCGATCGGGATCACGCCCCGCACGAATGACTTGGCCATATCAGAGGCGACTTCTGGCGTCGGCTGAACCTGCGCCAAATCAATTGTCAGAATGTCGGAAACGCCGTCGACGAGCAGACCGATCACTTGCTCGCCCTGCTGAGTGACGACGATGGCATGACGCGCAGTTGGCTCGGCCGGGGGAAATCCGAGCCGGGCCGCGAGGTCGACAATTGGCAGCACGATGCCACGCAGGTTGACCACGCCGCATAGGAAACTCGGGGCATGAGGCAGCGGAGTGGCCGGTGTCCAGCCGCGGATTTCCCGCACCGCCACCACGTCGATGCCGAAGTCCTGGTTGCCTACGCGAAACGCCAAAACTTCGAGAGTTTTCGTTCCCTCAGTCATTTGGTTCTCGATCATTGTTCAGCCTCGGATCGGACTTCGATCAATCATGGTCATGTGTCCAGAAACGTTAAAATTCCTCCCATCCCTCGTCAGGCTTGCGCGCCGCGGATGAACCGCCTGGCGAGGACGGCGTTTTCAAAGCTGTCGCCCGGGCGTCGCGCCTCGACTTTGCCGCCCCGGGTTTCATGCTCGATTGCCGCGCCGCCGTCATTTGAGCCGATGTTTGCCTCAGCGCCATGATCGACGAGTTCTGATTGACTTTGAACTCGCTCATGAGGTCTGAGAGCTGGTTCGTCTCCTCCGTCAGCGAGTGGCAAGCCGCCGTCGTTTCTTCCACCATCGCAGCATTTTGCTGCGTGGTCTGATCCATGCCGGCGATCGCGGTGTTGATTTGCTGCAGACCAGTGGCCTGCTCCTCAGAAGCACCGGCGATCTCGGCGATCATCTGATTGATGCCGACGACGTGGGAAATAATCTGCTCGAGAGTCTTGCCGCTTTCGGAAACGTAGCGTGCGCCCTGCTCGACCTGTCCGCTCGAAGTCGAGATGAGCATCTTGATTTCCTTCGCGGCTTCGGCTGAACGCTGCGCGAGCGCGCGGACCTCAGAGGCAACCACAGCAAATCCGCGTCCGGCATCGCCTGCGCGCGCGGCTTCGACACCTGCATTCAGTGCGAGCAGATTCGTCTGAAAGGCGATTTCATCGATCACACTAATGATCTGAGTGATCTGCCTTGAAGATTTCTCGATGTTGCCCATCGCATCGACCGCTTGGCGTACGACTTCGCGGCTCGATTCAGCAGCGTTCTTGGCTGCGGCGGCCGTATCGCGGGCGTGGGCGGCGCCCTCCGACGATTTCTTGACGGTCATCGTGATCTCTTCAAGAGCGGCGGCCGTTTCTTCGAGGCTGGCCGCCTGCTGCTCCGTGCGGCGAGAGAGATCGTCGGCGGCGGCCGCTATCTCGTGAGTTCCCGACGTCATCTTCTCAGAGCTTGCGATGACAGATTGCAGGGTCACATCGAACTGCTCGAGAGCCGCATTGAATTCCCGCTGCAGCTTGCGATAGGCATCCGGAAGATCGTCGGTCAATCGGAACGACAGGTCTTTTGCGGCGAGTTTGGCGACGGCTGCCCCAATAGAATTGGATACCATGGCGCGTTCGCGCCCGATCGCCTCCTCTTCGGCTTTTCGCTCCGCCTCGCGTCTCGCCTGCTCTGTCCGGATGCGCTCGGCTTCGGCGTCCTCTTCGTACTTGCGTCTCGCGTCCTCGGCGGCCTCGGCATACACAGAAATGGAGAAATCCATATCGAGCATCATTGCCTTGACGAGCGCGCCTAGGCATCGCCCAACATCCTCGGCGTCGTTTTTCTTCCGGCCAAGCGAAAAGCCGGTGGGCCACATGTCGTTGACGACCGCACGAATGAGGTGTTCGACCACGATCGCATAGCCGCCGATATACCACCGGGGCTCAAGGCCGATGCGTGCGTGCGTCTGGCCGACTTTTCGCACATTGGAAACGTAGCGCGCGTCGAAATCCGCATTGCTTATCGACGCCCAGTGGTTGACCTGGGCCGTCTTGGCCGCAACCATGTGCGTGTCGTTTTTGAAGAATCTCCGGGTTTCAGGAGTCTTGCGGATCGTTTCGTAAAACACGCCGAGCGCCACGGGCAGCTCGCGGTCGATGATGGGCTTAATACTACGGAGGCTTTTGCATCTCTCGTCGTCGAGTTGAATAAAGGACATGCGTTCGGCCAACCCGCCATCAGTTGCAGAAGCCGCGTTGTTATGCGCACCGTGACTCATATCACCCCCCGGGGTTATGCCCAATGTCCGTTTGCAATTCTCAATCTGATATCGCGCACTCTCGCTTTGCGGCTTTTCTTGCCCCGCGCCCCAACAATTCGCCGCGCAGCAGCCGAATAGAATCAGTGCGCTGATTGTGCGCTGATTTGCCGTTGCGCGGCGTGGCGATAATGAGGATCGATGATATTTTGGCGCGTTCGTTTGCGGCTGAAATGGAAGCCTAAGCGTTGCGCAATCAGATACTTTTGATCCGCAATTAACAGTGGACGGAAATCGATAATGGACGAGCTTCTGAACTGATCGGTTCCGTCGCCACGCTGATGGCTCGGCGCGAAGTCTAATCAGCGCGCCTATAGGCATCAGATCTTGCGCCAGCCATCGTCGCTCATGTGGAAGGCTGGCATCCGCCGCTCGATTGCCGGACCGCACTCGCCCGGCTTGTGCGGGATCCGCTAGGCTGGGATGGCGCTTCGCTCGTGACGCAAACGGCTGCCGAGCGATATCCACCAGAGACCGTGAAGCAAAAGGTCGATGCCAACGACGAGACCCAAAACCCACAAGCCGCTGACGGGCCATTTTGAAAGAATGACAAGGCCTGCCGCGATGCCTACTACCCCCGAGAACAGCAGCAGCCAACCGGCCCATTGCCAGTACTCGACCGCCTGGACGATACGTACGGCGCCCGAGGCGATGAGCGACAGGGCGAATACCAGAGCAAGTATGATGGAGGCGCGTCCAGGATCGGTTACGAGCATCAAGCCGCAGACGGCATATAGAGCGCCAATGAGGATCCTGAGCAAGAAGCCCCGCCAATGCGGTGCCGAGAACGCCTGGATTGCCTCTGAGACACCGGCGATGAGAAGCACGATGCCGATAACAACGGCGCTAATCACCGTCGCCGCGACGACGTCCCCCAG
Organism: Hyphomicrobium sp.; assembly: GCF_019753045.1. GTDB lineage: Bacteria > Pseudomonadota > Alphaproteobacteria > Rhizobiales > Hyphomicrobiaceae > Hyphomicrobium_B. The sequence continues at coordinate 446,910 of NZ_JAIELN010000002.1, read as the reverse complement.
GAGGAAGAGGCCGGCCGCAACGAATACGGCGCCGAGAAGCATCGCTCCCCACCAGCTTGGACTTTCCGTTCCCGAATGAGATTCTAGAGTTGGCCTGAACGCCATGGCTATCTCCTAACGGACGAACAAAAACTTCTTAGTCGCGACCGGCGTCCCTGCTCGGCAGGAAACGCCGATCGCGTTCTTCAATGAACAAACTCAATTGAGCGCGATAACATCCTACTTGTCCGGCGTATCCGGGCTCTTCGGTGTGCTCATTTTCGGGACTTGGTTGGTCATGGAGTTCGTGGCGGGGAGTTTTCCTTCGTCGCCCATTCTGTGGGACGTACCTGCGGTGCCTTCGCCTGTGCCGGTACCAGCGCCCATTTCTGGAACTCGACTATTCACCGCGCCACTTGGCGGAAGTTTGCCTTCCTCGCCGAACGTGTGGCGCGCTCTGTCCGTTGCTGATTGATCTTCGGCGATTGCCAGTGTGGTCGCCGCGGATAGACAGAGCGCAGCGAATGCCGGAGCGATAATATACTTCATCATATTTGGACTCCTTGGTGATCGGCAGTTCCTCCAAGTGTCCCCCATCTGCTGCTAGTATAGCGCCCCATGTACGCAAGCTGTCTTATGTTTGTATTTAAAAATCGCGATAATTTTTGATCAGCGTTGCTCTCATTTCCATTCTATCATGCACCGGCAGCGTCATCACGAATGGCGGCAAAGTTGTTTGCGTTAATCCAGCGAGCCGTTGGCAAATTAATTGGGACACGAGCTTCGATCCTGTGCAGTGGAAAAATCCCGATTTGCGTTCCGAAAAACACCTGCTCACGCTGCTCAGCGTGATCGCCGGCATGACTGAACTCCTTGGATTTATAACGCTTGGCAATATCTTCGCCGCGCATATGACGGGTAATCTCGTATTGGTCGCGGCCGACCTCGTCAGCAGCGGGTCAATGAAAATTGCACAGGCACTCACCATTCCTATGTTTGTCTTGGCCATTGCAGGCACCTGGCTTATCGCAACACGATCGAAGGCATCCGGCGCTGCTCTCTTGCGTCTTTTACTCGTCACACAATTTGCATTCCTTGTGGCCGTTGTCGTTCTTGCGAACACGCTGCAACCCTCTTTGAACCCGCACCGGTTGTTGACCGGCATCGCCGCGATGATGGCGATTTGCGCCATGGGATGCCAATTTACGTTGCGTTATTTCTGCTTTCCCCAAGCGCCATCCACTGTTGTCATGACGTCAAATCTGGCGAACGCGGTGCTTAGCTTTGTCGGAGCAATTGCGCGAACACCGGCAAGCAATGCTGATATGCTGTCGTTCGAACGCCATTTTCGCCCGGTTTGCGGCTTTGTGATTGGAGGCGCGTCGGCTGCGCTTGCCGTCTATTTTATGGGTAGTTTCGCCTGGGTGTTACCGGCTGCCTGCGCCGCCATTGCCATTCAGCTTTGTCCGCGTCAGGACTAATTCGAGCACGCAAGTTAATCCATGACTTCGCCTTCCTACCGGAATAATCCTATTGCGGTCTGCCCTATGGTAACGTCACGTTCTGTCAGAAGCGGAGACTGATGCGATGTCCGAAACTGCGCAGCCTAGCGGACCTGACTTAACGAAAGGGATCTCGTTCTCAGATTTACCCGCCGGTGCAATGCTGCTCGGTCATATTGGCGACGAAGCGGTTCTGGTCGCCCGGCAGGGCGAAGAAATCTTCGCGATCGGCGCAATTTGTACGCATTACAATGGCCCCCTCGCCGATGGCCTTCTGGTCGCCGACACGGTCCGCTGTCCGCTGCATCACGCTTGCTTCAGCCTTCGCACTGGGGAGGCATTGCGCGCACCAGCGCTCAACCCGGTTTCTTGCTGGCGCGTCGATCGCGATGGCGACATGCTATTTGCCCGCGAGAAGATGAAAGTCGATCGCAAGCATGCGCGGAGCGACACCGAGTTGCGCTCGGTCGTCATCATCGGCGGCGGCGCGGCCGGCAATGCCGCCGCGGAGATGTTGCGCCGTTACGGATATGACGGAAGCATCACCATGCTGAGCGCGGACGATGCGTTGCCTTATGACCGGCCCAATCTGTCGAAGGATTTTCTCGCCGGGACCGCCCCTGCGGATTGGATCCCGCTTCGCTCGGCCGACTTCTACTCGAAAAGGCGGATTGACGTTCGCCTCGGTGCCCGGGTCGCGTCGATCGATGCGACTGGCCGCGTCGTAACGCTGGAGGATGGCGGTCGCTTCGAGTTCGACGCACTGTTAATCGCAACCGGAGCCTCTCCGGTTCGGCTCGACATTCCCGGCGCGAACCTCGCAAAGCTGCGCTACCTGCGCACACTCGATGACAGCATCGCACTCATTGACGAGGCGAAGACCGCTAAGCGTATCGCGGTGATCGGCGCCAGCTTTATCGGCTTAGAGACCGCTGCGGCGCTGCGCGAGCGCGGCCTCGACGTACATGTGATCGGGCCGCAATCACGGCCTCTGGAACGTGTTCTCGGTCCAGAGCTGGGCGACATGATCCGAGCCATTCACGAGGAGCACGGCGTCAAATTTCTGCTCGGCACGAGCGCGGCAGCAATCGACGAAAGGGGTGTCATTCTCAAGAGCGGAGAAGCTATCCAGGCGGACCTCGTCGTCGCTGGCATCGGAGTTCACCCTGATACGGCGTTGGCATCGCAAGCGGGCCTTCGCGTCGATAATGGTATAGTTGTAGACGAGTATCTGCGGACAACCGCGAACCGCATCTTCGCAGCCGGAGACATCGCTCGCTGGCCCGACCAGCATACGGGCTCTTCCATTCGCGTCGAACATTGGGTTGTAGCAGAGCGACAAGGGCAAACGGCTGCGCGCAACATGCTCGGGCACAACGAGCGTTTCGATGCCGTACCATTTTTCTGGAGCCAGCATTACGATGTCGCGATCCGCTATGTGGGTCACGCCGAACGCTGGGACAAGATTGAGATCGACGGCAATCCCGCAGCCCGCGATTGCAAGGTCACGTACTTCCAAGCGGGCCGAACGGTAGCAGTCGCTACGGTATCGCGCGATCTCGCGAACCTTCGCGCCGAGGTCGATCTGGAGCGGGAGATTTTTCAGCGCAGCCAGCTATAGTCAACGCCCCCCGAGCGAAGCGTCACTGTTCTGCATGGATTGATCAACACCTGGCGCTAAATCCTAGGATGGCGTGCTCGGCACAAATCTCCGGGTTTTGTTCAGAGAACATAAAGATGCTTGGCTAACACTGACCCCTCGCTTAAATGCCCCGGCATTCTGCGACAGGCTGCCGAACGACGGTACGCCAATCAATGCCGTGAAGAACGCTCGATCAGTTTGAGCCGAGGTGTAAGTACGCGCGACGCGGCGAACGAAGGGGCGAGCGCATCGTGGCCCGGCCGCCAAGCCGCACACCCTTGGATCCAAACCACGAAAGGATCTCGTCATGAAACTGAGACATCAAGTTCCCTCGACACTGCGCAATGACATAACTCGCTCAGGCGCCGTTCTCTTTGGCCCTTTGCACCGCGAGATCGATCGCTTGTTCGAGGATTTTTCGCAGGGCATCGCCGCCCAGCAGAAAATGATGCATCTGCTGCCAAACATCGACGTTGCCGAAAACAATAAGGAAATCGATATTACCGTCGAGATGCCCGGACTAGAACGCGGCGATGTCGACATGTCACTCGAAGACAACGTGCTGACGATCCGCGGCGAGAAGAAGATGGAATCCCATCGCGACGACAAGAATGTCTATGTCAGCGAACGCGCCTACGGAACGTTTCTTCGAACAATCGAACTACCGGCTGGCGTCGATTCATCGAAGATCAATGCGACGATGTCAGATGGCGTGCTGAAGATTACCATTCCGAAGCCAGCCAACATCGAAGCCAAGAAAATCGAAGTGAAAGAGGGCAAAAACGGAAAGCCATCTAGCCGCGCTTAGTAAGTCACGTCAGCATATGAGCGCAGCGCGAGCATGAACACCAAAATCCCTGCCGAATTTCGGCAGGGCTTTTCTGTCAGGCAAAGTGCGTGTCTATTCCGGAGACGCCAATACACTGCCAACGTCGGTCTTCTTGGATCCTGGCGGTGGCGAGAATACAAAAGTATCCGCGGTTAAACTTGGTGCCTTTTCCCAGGTGAATTCGTTGACCTGCAACGTCGCGGATGGATCGTCCACGTCGCCACTAACGAGCTTGCATGGGAGATGAGGTGCCGGCATCTCTAACGACACATCCCATTTCTCGACCATCGATGTCACAATGAAGCGATCGCATTCGCGTCCGCCGACGGTTCCCGCGCCCTTGGGGGTAATCTGAACAGAACTTAGTCCGTCTGACGCTTGATCGAGTGCTGCAAAGAAATCGAAGATACGCGCCTGAAATCCCATGAGACCCGCAATCAAGGACATGTTTCCCTGTACATTCGCGCGGGCCGCGACCTGCGCATACGACTTCTGAGCAATGTTATAAATCGTCAACACCGTACCATCGGAGACGTATTCATACGACGCGTTATGAGTCGAAACCTCGATCCGAAATTGATTGGGCTTCCGGACCAGAAAGTGTGCCGACCCTTCCGATTGGATGTTCAGGACGTTGCTGGAGGTATGGAACGAAGTTTTAAAGTCCATCGTCTGTTCGGCATCGACATGAGCGCGAAGGTCCTTGAGTGCCGGAGGAAGCGTTGAGGCACCACCCTGAGCTGCTGGAACGTCGTTCTCCGCCTCCATCGCCGTTTGCGCGCAGGCGGGGGATACAAATAAGCAAAACAGGACAAAAACGACTACGCGATTAAACATGGAACGACGCCCCAATTCTCATATTTATTTTTGCTTTATATTTGCGCCAATGACGAATTCAGCACAAGTGTTCTGACTATTCAAGAATGGCAGATGCGCATTAACATCGTTTAGATTTTGATTTTCTTCCGCAAACTTCTGAGCTTGTCGTCAATACGATGTGAAATTAGCGCTTCACTATTAATCTGCATGCGTTCTTTCCATCTCAGGCGCCGGACGAAAGCTGATGCGCGGGCCGGAACGCCGCTAAGGGTGCAGCATTAACTAGTGTTGGTTCTGCGCCCGCTCGGAGGGAACATGCATTTCCCAAAGATGCCTGTTCCCAGTCCTGATGTCTGGAAAGCCGGCCTACGCACAGCAGTCGCTGGCGGGCTCGCATACGGCGTCGCGGATTTTTTCGCCCTCCCCCAAGGTTTTTGGGCCGTCGTAACGGCCATTGTCATCATGGGGCAGCCCCGGGTCGGCGCATCACTCAGAGCCGGCGCCGATCGCTTTATCGGCACGATCGTCGGTGCGTTGGCCGGCTTTTTGGTTGCCATGATGACTCCGTCGACCGTGTTCGGCACGGCGAGCGGCTTAGTCGTTTCCATTGGCGTTCTTGGGATACTAGCAGCGCGCGATTCAAGCTTCCGTGTTGTGCCATGCCTTATATGCTTCGCGATATCGCACGCGAGGCGACGAGAATTTCAACCACGACACCTCCGTCTCGGGACTACCGGTCAGCGTCGTACTGGCGAATTGTCCTATGGAAAGAATTTCACCTAATTGTTGCTCCGCATGCGTTCCAAATCTTCGTTTGAGTCTCTCGCGATACTCACTATCGCCTGACGTCCGCACGCTATCCCAATAGCCGATCGCATCGAATACTTCCCTGCGAATGAGTAGGGAGGAATAATTCTCTTGAACGAAACTCGTAATACTGGTCGGCATCACGCGCCCACTGCACTCCATCCGGATCCATCTGGAAATATTGGATGCGGAATTCCCGCCAGCGGTAATCGCCTACATCTGAAGCGTCAATTTTTCGGGATGAGCGATGTCATCCGCGTCGTGGCATGTGATGAACTCCCCCGTTGCAACCGAAAGGGCCGCATTGCGTGATATATATGGGCCAACGTTCCGATCGTTGCGGCGAATTTTTACTCTCTGATCTTCCTGCGCCAATGCCGCGATCAAAGAGCCTGTTTCGTCGGTGCTTGCGTCGTCCGTGATAATGACCTCCACGTTGCGCCAAGTCTGATTCAAGATTGATTTCGTCGCGCGACGGATGCTCGATGCCGAATTGAAGGCGCTAATCAGTACAGTCACCAGCGGACCGCCTTCGAATTTCCCGGACGTGCGAAATTCGAATGGAATTTGCGCGTCGACCGGATTGAGACCGGCCGAGACGCCACTTGCCGCAAAGGCGTGTTCGATCCAACGCGCCCGTTCGGCAGCGCGCCTCGATAAATTTGCAGCCAGTAGAGACGTATCTTCCCTATCCGCGCTTTCTGCACGCTGGGTGCTCGCATCTGCGAGGCGGCGTCTCTTCGCTCCATTCGCCGGCTGCCGCGAAGCCCACTCATCGACCAAGCCAAGTGGAAACACCGCAACAATTTCTTCGATGTCGCAACCGTTCACGATCGCAAAGATATCGTCGAGCAGCGGACGCAGCGAGCCCCCGCCGCTGTGAGCGATCACCCAACGGATATCTTGAGCAAGCAACCGGCGCAGGCGCTCCAAGACGGCATCGCGGCGAACGTCATTGTCGAACAGGCGGCGAAGCACCAGGAGAGATTCGCGGAACTCCATTTCGGTTTTGGGTTTTCGGACCGGCGTTTGAGCAAGGGAGGTTCTGAAGGTCCATTCTTCGGAAAGGCGCTGAAGAACCCCAGATCGTCGAACCGAGCCAAGCACGTCCACCTCAGAAGTTATTCGCGTCGAGATCTCATTTCAAAATTCAAGATCGGATGTCCACGCCTGAACAAACGCGGCGCGCCGCTATTGCTCGGTGTCACATTCGAGTTTGAAACGATGTTGTCCCAAAAGGGATAGCCGATGACGTAATGCGAAAAGCTATCCACGGAATTTTATGCTCACCCCGCGAACTTCTGTAGATACCTGCGAAAGGATCGATCATGCTCACCCAGTACGACCAATCAAAAACTGTTCCCGCAATTGGGGCAGGCGAGCGAAAACAGCTGATACGATACTGTAAATGGCGCGTTTCACAGTTACAGTATGCACCTCCAAGCGGCTCCAAATGCTTAGCCGCGCGCTGGAGAGCTTGAGCCAGCTTTCAGTCCCGAATGGTTCCTCCCTTTCCATCGTCGTCGTGGAAAACGATCACGAGCAACGGTCGCAAAGCGTCGTCGATCAATTTCGCAGTTCGCACGCAATTCCCATAACTTATTATTTCGAACCAAAAATCGGCATCCCGCACGCGCGAAATCGCGCGATTGAGGTCGCAATCGCCGGGAATTGCGATTGGATCGCGATGCTCGACGATGACGAATACGCGCCGCCGGATTGGCTGCTTCGGCTGTTCGACGGGTGCACCCGATTCGGCGCAGACGTTGCGACCGGCCCGGTAACGCAGGTGACCGATAGCGAGCCGCCCCACTGGTGGAAGCCGATTCCGCAATCACGACGGGTGACAGGTGAATTCCGGCGGGACGCTTATACGAACAACGTCCTATTCAATTCCCGCATTGTTGAACGCGATGGGCTGGGCTTACGCTTCGACGATCGTCTTACATTCGGCGCCGAGGACGTTGATTTCTTCAGGCGCGCGCATGCGAAAGGCGCACGCATCGTATTCGTCGCGGAGGCGATGGTTATCGAAACCGTACCAGCCTCCCGGCTGACGCTCAGGCGCATTTTGCAGCGCACATACATGGTCGCAGCGGCGGCTGTATTTCTCGACATCATGCGCGACGGCTATCCGAAAACCGCAGCCAAGCGCTTGCCGCATGGCGTGAGGCGGATCTTCATCGGTATCTTATTGATGCTCGCCGGCGCGTGTCTCTGGCCGTTGCGGAGGTTTGCGGGCGAAAAAACAATGCTGAAGGGCATGATCAGCGTCACCAAGGCGTGGGGAAACCTCTCGGGCTTTTTCGGAAGAACATCGACCTATTACCAACGTGTCGATGGCGCGTGAGCACGCCGCGTACCGGCGGCTAAGCTAGGCCGGCTTCGCCGATCACCCCTTTACCTCGCGCTCTGAGTGCATCGGCTGCTTCGCACTAAACCTCCGTGCTCAAAATCGAAGCATTTTTCTCAATTGCTTCAGGCCGATTTGCGGTTAGTGTGCAGCGCCAATTGCGGGAATGCCATGCGAACCAATCTCAGCATCAATTCACGACGCCTGTGGGACAGTTTGATGGAGACCGCCAAGTTCGGCGGCACCGGCAGAGGCGGCATCCGCCGTCTCGCTCTCTCGGATGAGGACCAGAAGGTCCGCGACTGGTTCAAAGCCCAGTGCGAAGCGCTTGGCTGCACGGTTCGTGTCGACGAGGTTGGCAATATGTTTGCCGTGCGGCCCGGCCGCAACAACGACCTGCCGCCGATTGCCATGGGTTCGCATCTCGATACTCAGCCGACCGGCGGCAAGTTCGACGGCATTCTCGGCGTGCTTGGCGGGCTCGAGGTGATGCGCACGCTCCACGAACAGGATTATGAGACGAACGCACCGATCGAGATCGTCAATTGGACGAACGAGGAAGGTTCGCGATTTCCCCCGGCCATGATGGCATCCGGCGTCTTCGCGGGAGCGTTTCCGGCGGAATACATCTACCAGCAGACCGATCGGGACGGCGTCACCTTTCTCGAAGAGCTTGAACGCATCGGATATCGCGGCCCGATGAAGGTAGGCGACCACACATTCTCGGCCATGTTCGAGCTTCACATCGAGCAGGGACCGATCCTCGAAAACGAGCAGAAGATGATCGGCGTTGTCACCGGCGTGCAGGGCATGCGCTGGTACGAGGTAACGGTCAAAGGCGTCGATGCCCATACCGGTGCTACGCCAATGTACCTGCGGAAGAACGCGCTTGTCGGCGCGGCCCGCATAATCGATGCCGTGGACGCGATCGGCCAGAAGCATCAGCCGGGCGTCGCAACTGTGGGCCTCATTGAAAACAAGCCCAACAGCCGCAACGTCGTGCCAGGCGAAGTCTTCTTCACCATCGACCTGCGCCATCCCGACGAGGAAGCCCTTGACATCATGGAAGCGGAGTTGCGTGCGGCTCTTAAAGCCAACCTCCCTCCTCTGCAGTTGAGCTACGAGGAAAAGCGGATCTGGTCGTCGCCGGCGGTAAAGTTCGCGCCGGAGTTGATCGATTGCGTACGCCACGCGGCCGGCAAGTCGAGCTTCGCAATGCGCGATATGGTGTCGGGCGCAGGCCATGACGCGGCATACATCGCCCGCGTCGCCCCGACGACGATGATCTTCGTGCCGTGCGAAGGCGGCCTCAGTCACAATGAGGCGGAATCGACAAGCATGGACGAGTGTGCCGCGGGCGCGCAGGTGCTGCTCGATGCGGTGCTCGCATACGATGAGATACTGGCGAGCGAAACGCGAAAATGATCGAGAGCCCGGTGCCTTGTCGGGACGGGCGTTTCGTTACACTCACTTGTCACAGACTTGGGATAAGCGACCCCTAACCGATCATCACCGGTCGGCTTTCTTTGGGGGACTACTCATGAAATTCACGACAGCGCTCGCTCTGGCTGCTTTCAGCTTCTTTGGAACCGGCTTGGCAACGACGGACGCCTTCGCAAAGGCCAAGCCGCACAAAGCTGCGCATCATCACAAGGCGAAAAAAGACAAGAAGAAAGACTGCAAGGGCGCCTTCAAGTACTGGAAGGGCGGCAAGTGCGAAGATTCGCGCAAGAAGAAATAGCGGCAAGATCGACCCCGGAGGCCACTCACGGGGTCGATCGACCTTTCACGACCGGCGGCCGAAGAGCGATCAGGCTCGCCACAGGGCGCCGAGAACGAAGCCCGCTGCCGCCGCCATGGCGAGCGTCGTATAGGGCTCATTTTTCATCGATTTATTGATCGCGCGCTTGAATTCGGCGCCGACGCTTTGGAGATCGTCAAATGCCGAGACGGCGAAATCGGCAGTTTGATCGATATTTTGCTTAGCGACGCTCGTGGCGCTGCGGACCGTCGCGGTCACATCTGGTTGAGAAGCCATCGAAACTCTCCCTAACAGCTATCGTCAGGGAAATGACTGATCGTGGCGCTTTGTTCCCGTTTGGAACCGCCGCAATGCCTCTCATCGACGCCTGCGCCGGCCTACATGGGACAATTCGCGAAAAAGCCCGTGACGTCGCCATCACGGGCAGGTTTTGCGTCGTCTTTTTGAGGAATTAAGCGTGGCTAGCGAATGAACTGGTTGACGAAATCGGCTCCGAGGCCAACCTCTTCGTAGTGCTTGCGGCAAGCTTCGATGAGTTGGAAGTTGTCTTCGACAAGCGTGACTTTATCCTTCTCGTCGATGTAGAGCGTCGCGCCCTGGATGAAGAACAAGGTCTGCATTTCATCGCCGCTGTCGCATGTCAGCGTGTGCGTTTCGCCGGGCGGCTCCATAACGTAGGAGCCTTCGGTCGCGCGCCATGTATGCTCGAGATACCGCCAGCTGCCCTTCAGGACGAAACCGTGCACGGGCGACGGGTGACGGTGGCGCGAGAGAACGCCGCCCTTTTTGACACGCAGCACTTCGCCGTGTGCGCCGGAGTTCATGTCGAAAAACAGCGGTCGGAACCAGACGTTCGGCTCCAGGAGCACCCAAATGCGCTCGTCCTTCACGGGCAGCACAACCAGCTCCGGGATCATTCCAAGATGAGCCAGCTGAGGAGGGTCGAAGGTGACGTGTTCAGATTTAACCGGCGCGATAAGTGTCATCAGCAGAACCTCTCAGGAAACGCGTGGAGTGTCGGCAACGATCGGATGGAACTCGCCGCGGAAGAAGACCAAGGGGTTGCCCTCCGGAGCGCGCCGCATTTTCACAACTTCGCCGACAACGATTTCGTGATCGCCGCCATCGTATGTGGTCCACAGGCGGCACTCGAATGTTGCGATGGCATCCGGCAGCACGGGGCAGCCCAATGATCCGCGATACCATTCGACGCCGTCGAAGCGATCTGCGATCGGAGCCGCGAAACGCTTCGCGAGTTCGACGTGCTCGTGACGAAGGACGTTCACGCAGAACGATCCGCTGCCCTTCACAAGACCGACGCTGGCCGCGCCTTTGCGGACGCTGTAGAGGACGAGCGGCGGCGTCAGGCTGACAGGCTGGAACGATGATGCCGTCAATCCGAAGCGCGCACCTTCTTCCGTCGTTCCCGTGATGATCGTGATGCCCGTTGCAAAGCAGCTGAGGGCCTTGCGCAGGTTCAACGGGTCGTCGGGCGAGATCCAATCGTCTGCAGCCATCATTCTGCGGCGACCTTCCTGGCTTGAAGCTCGGAATTCAACTTCGCGATGATCCGCTCTTTGCCTGCGTCGTCGAGCTTGCCCAGCTCAGTCATCAGAACGGGCTCGTCGACCTTCTGATTCCACCAGTCGATCGCTTCGGCCCCGAACAGGCCCCATTTGCCGATGAGTTGCGCGGTGACTTCGTTGGACGGCGCCATGATCCAACCGGCCTTCGAGTCGCGCACGAGACGCTCGAGCTCGAGGTCGCGCATATAGCCTCGGCCGCCGCAGGCCTGGAGCATCTTGTCTGAGACTTCGAATGCGAACCGCGTCGAAAGAAATTTCGCCTTGAAGCACCATAACGCGTATTCGGAGCGCGGCATCGCTTTTGGGTCTTCGTAGTAAATGTCCCAGCGGCCGCCGTCTGTCGCGTCGTCCAAAGCCTTTGCGACGGAGTAGGCATACAAGCGCGAGGCTTGGGCATCCATGATCGCACGGCCGAACACGTCCTGAATCGTCGGATAGTCGGCGACGCGGCGGCCATATTGCACATGGGCCTTGCGTGTCACGTGTCTTTTGGCAACGTCGATACAGGCGAGCCCGACGCCGTTATACGAGCCCGCATACATGAGCATCGCGAGCGGATCGATCGCCTCGTCGTTGGACATCGCTCCATCGCCCGGCCAGCCGACGATGCGGTTCAGCGGAACGACCGTGTCGATCTCGACTGGGCCGGACTGGTTGCCGTGCATGCCCATCGCGTCCCACTTGCCGGCGGAACCCTGCACTTCATTCTTGTAAAAGAGGAATACGGAAAGGTTGCCGTAGTTGCCGTCGAAGTCCGGGCTCGTCGTCTGAGAGATATACCAGTCGGCGTAGCCGGACGACGTCGTCCAGGCGGCTTTCTTGTGCACGTGCCAGCCGTCTTCGACGCGTTTCGCACCCGACATTTTGGGGTACCAGAAATGTCCGCCGGTTTCGGGGTCGGTGTATGACGCGGTGCCGATGAGGCATTCGCTGTCGATCCGCGACAGCAGGCTCTCGATCTCGGTGTTGCCTTTGGCGCGATAGACGAGCCCGGCGACGGCCACCATATGCATCATGTAGATCAGCGCGGTGGACGGACAGCCATACCTTGCGATCGTCTCGGCGATCATCGTGATCCCGACATGATTTTCGCCTCGGCCGCCCATTTCCTTTGGCACGATGGCAGCCAGAAGCCGCAGCTTGGCTAGCGCTTCGATGTTTGCGCGCGGATAAGCGCTCGTCTTATCGCACTCGATCGCGTTCGGCCGCAGGACCTTGTGGCAAACCTCGATCAGCTCACGGCGAAGCTGTTTTTGCTCTGCAGTTAAAAACCAGTCCGGATTGAACTCTGCATCCAGTCCGTAATAGGCGCTATCGCCCCACATTGTCGTCATGCTCATCTCCCGCGAGCGGCCACCTCGCCCTTGCGGGGGGATGATGGGCGGGAGAAGAGGCGCCGGTCTCTCGGAATATTGCGAATTTTGCTCAGGAAAGGGCGCGGCGGCGCCATTCACGGGGAGGCATGCCGACGTGGCTAAGGAAAACCTGGCCGAAATGGCTCTGGCTTTCGAATCCGACCAGCGAGGCGACGTCGATGATGGTCGTGGTGCGGCTCAGGAGCAATTCCTTGGCGCGTTCGATACGCAGCCCGACGAGCCAGCGGTGGGGCGGCGTTCCGACGGCCGTCTTGAACGCTCGTACGAAGTGGAAGCGGCTTAACCCTGCAGCTCCCGCCAGGTCGTCGAGCGAGATATCTTCCGAGAGGCGATCCTCGACGAGCGACAGCACGCGGCGCAGTTGACGCGCCGTCAACGCGCCAGCCGTGCTCGCGCCTGGCTTTCCATCTTTCTGGCAATGGCGGAACAGGATGCGGCGCGCGATGACATCGGCGGCCATATCGAAGAAAAGCGGCGAAATGCTTGCGGGACGCTGCATTTCTTCGGTGAGCGCCAGGATCGTATGACGAAGCGGCGTGTCCGTGAACGCGAGGCGATCGGAGATGTCTGCGCGGCCGTTGCCGGCCTCAGCCGCAATCCTGTCGAGAAAATCAGCGTGCAGGAATACGTGCGCTTCTTCCGTCGGCCGGTCCCAGCGCCACACGTTGCTGCGCTCCGCTGCCATGATCAGGGATTGACCGGGCAGAACACGTCCTTTGACCTTTTCCCCGCCGAGGCACGCTTCGATGACCAACGGTCCACCGAGCGCAACCGAGACGTAATGAAAAGGGAGCTTCGGACATTCGACTTCTTCCGCCAAGCCGTCGAAGCGGAAATGACCGATTGCCAGAACCGGCGAGGCCGCGAAGCTCTGAGGCCTCACTGGGCTTCCGCCGAGTTTGCCTATCCACGCTTTCGCCGACAAAATATCGGGATGGCCATCACGCGGGGGCGCAGAGCTATCGGGCAAATTCATCATTGCGAAATTATGCCTTGCAAATTTCGCCTGACAAGTTGAAATTTTAGGCGTGACTAATCAAAGGCCTGGGGGAACGCAAATGCCGGCGTCAATTGAGAAGGCGGCGACGGCTTCGGAGGACGAAGATCTGACGCCGACGCGCGTTGGTGCGGAAATTCGCGACCTCCGAAAAGCCAAACGGCTGACGATAAAGGAGCTTTCCCTCGCGACTTCGTTGTCGATCGGGCATCTGAGTGAGATCGAGCGTGGAATTGCTTCTCCCGGCATCAAGACGTTGCATGATATTGCCAAGGCGCTTGGCGTCACCATCGGATGGTTTCTGCACAACGCAGAGGGTGGAGACCCGGACGAGCGCGACTATATCGTGCGCGCGGGCAACAGGCGTACGCTGCGCTTTTCGTCGGGGATAACCGACGAGCTGCTGTCGCCCAATCTGCGCGGGCAGCTTGAGTTGCTGATGTCGCGATTTCCGCCCGGATCAACGGAGGCCGGAACGCCCTATACGCATAATGGCGAAGAGGCCGGGCTGATCCTCGCCGGGTCGCTCGAACTGTGGATCGGCGAACAATCGTTCATGCTGCGAGAAGGCGATAGCTTCAGCTTTCCTTCGACAACGCCTCATCGCTACCGCAATCCGGGCAGCGTAGAGACCGTCGTCGTCTGGGCAATCACACCGCCGTCCTACTGACTCTCAAAACATTGGCGCTCAGAAGATGGGTGGCGTGCACGCGCAGGCCACAACCGCTTCGGTCTTGCCGACGTTGCGCAACCAATAGGGCACGCGCCCGAAAAGCTGATAACCACCACCTTTGCGCAGGCGGTACGTCTCGCCGCCGACTTCGACTTCGATCGTCCCTTCGATGACCAGGACCGCGGTTTCGCCGTCGTAAATAATGGGATCGTCGCCAGTGCCGGCGCCTGGCTTATAGCGCTCAATGAACATTTGAAGCCTCTTGTCCCGGCGCTCACCGCCGAGAACGCGAAGATCGGCGGCGCCGCGGGAGACGACGGCGAGATCCTCCGCATTGTAAAAAAGTGCGTTTTTCTGCGACACCGGCAATGCGAAGAAATCCGCGAGTGAGATCGGTATCGCCGTCAGCAGACGATGAAGCGACGCAAGTGATGGTGCGTGGGTTTCCTGCTCTATTGTCGATACGGTCGCGTTGGTGACGCCCGCTCGCTTGGCGAGTTCGCGTTGCGAAAGGCCTGCTGCTTCGCGCACCTGCTTGAGACGGGACCCAACCGCAAGCTCGCTTGCCTCCGCGCGTGCGCGAGCCTTCGCGGTGACCGCAACTACCGCTTTTTTTCGCTCAGCCATCGTCTTCCCATCCACGCGAATGTCGGTGTTTCGCAAATACGCTCCAGCGCTTGCGCGTAACCCACGTCATCACGTTTGGATGCCGGGTCGTCAACGCTCCAGATCGACATCGCGAAGCGCGACGGCGATCATATTTTTATGGCGCTATGTTCGATAAATTTATACACTGAGGCTCTGAACTCAGCAACGGAGTAGAGACCAATGGCGGCTCTGGACGATTTCGCATTCCTGTCCGGCAAGATCTACGTCGGGGGCAAATATGTTGCCAGCCGAGCGAGCGAACGTTTCGACGTCATCGATCCGGCGACGGAGGATAAGCTCGGGTCGATCGCCGACTGTCCCGACGACGAAGTCGACCACGCCATCGACGTCGCGAATGACGCGCGCGGCGTTTGGATGGCGATGGACGCGCGAAGCCGCGCCGTCATTCTGCACGACATTGCGTCGGCGCTTCGTCAAGGCAGCCGCCCGTTCGCCGAATGCCTGACGCGCGAAGAAGGCAAGCCCTTCAAAGAATCCACGGACGAGGTTTCGTGGTGCGCGACCGCAATCGATTATTACGCCGAACTCGCACGGCACGAGACCGGACGCCTCGCTGGCGCTACGGTTCCCGGGCAGTTTCATTTCAGCGTGAAGGAGCCGCTCGGCACGATCGTCATCATCCTGCCGTTCAACTATCCGCTCGTTCTGTTGTGCTGGGAAGCCGCGGCGGCGCTGGCGGGCGGAAACTCCGTCATCATCAAGCCGCATGAACAGACAAGCCTGACCACGCTCAAATTCATGGAAGTTTTCGCGGGTCTGCCGGCTGGGTTGCTGCAGGTCGTGACAGGCGGCGCGCGCGTCGGCCAGCGCCTCATCGCGAGCCCGAAGACGCATGGCGTTGCCTATACTGGTTCCGTTGCTGTCGGTCAGGCCGTGGCGCGGACGTGCGCGGAGAGTTTCAAACCGAGCCTCATCGAAGCTTCCGGCAACGATCCGTTTATCGTCATGCCGTCAGCGCCGCTCGACATGGCCGTCAGAGGCGCCGCCTTCGCCGCGTATCTCAATTGCGGTCAGGTCTGCACGTCGGCTGAGCGGTTCTACGTTCATGAAGACATTCACGACGCCTTCGTCGAAGGGCTTGTCGCCGAGGCGCGCAAGCTTCGCATCGGCAACGGTCTCGGCGCCGTCGATCTCGGCCCGCTCGCGACCAGCCGTCAGCGCGATCGTTTCGAAGGGCTGATCGCGCGCGCGCGCCAACAGGGCGCCAAGGTGGAAACGGGCGGCGGACGTCCCGCAGCGCTCAACCGCGGCTGGTTCGTCGAGCCGACCGTTCTGTCCGGCGTCACTCCCGATATGGAGATTCTCAACGAAGAGCCGTTCGGTCCCGTCGCGCCGATCTGCAAGGTGAAGAGTTTCGACGAAGCCATCACGCTCGCCAATCGCTCTCGGTTCGGGCTCGGCGCTAATCTCTATTCGCTCGATATGGATGAAGCCTTCCGCGCAGTGCGCGAAATCGAATCCGGCATCCTCTGGGTCAACGCGCCTCTACTCGACAATGACGCCCTGCCCTTCGGCGGACGGAAGCTTTCAGGAAGCGGCCGTCAGCTTGGACCGGAGGGCCTTGCGCAATTCCAGAATACCAAGTTCGTGATGATCGATCCGAAAGCTTCGAACCAGGACTTCTGGTGGTTCCCGTATTCCAAGGCGGAAAGCTTCGAGCCGGCGAAGTCGTAATATCGCGACCGCTTTTCTTTCTTGCTAACGGAGCGGGGGCTTCATGCGGCCAGGCGTTGCCATGTTATGGATGGTGACGGCCCGGTCCCGGGGCCCCCGCAGTCTTTCCCTTCGCTTCACCGAGGATTTTGCACGGATGAAAATTCTTCTCGTCACTGCGCATCCGCGCTCCGACTCGCTCACCTATGCCGTTGCCAAGGCTTTCGCCGAAGCTGCAAAGAAGAACGGACACGAAATCGAAGTTGCCGATCTCACGGCCGAATCATTCGACCCCGTACTACGTGAACCCGATGAACCCGACTGGGCTGATTCCAACAAGGTCTATTCGGCTGCGGTTCAAAGCGAGATGGCGCGAATTGAACGTAACGACGCGACCGTGATGATCTTTCCGGTATGGTGGTGGTCGATGCCGGCCCTTCTCAAGGGCTGGATCGACCGCGTTTGGAATAACGGTTGGGCTTACGGCGATAAGAAATATCCGCAGTCGCGCGCCTGGATGCTCGCCATCGCGGGAAGTTCAGCAGAGACCTACGCAAAACGCGGCTATGACGACGCGATGCGCACGCAGCTCGAAGTCGGCATCCTAGGTTATTGCGGGATTGCCGAGACGCGGCTCGAAATTCTGTTCGACGCAATTGAAGGACCGCCGGGGCCGGAGAACATTCTCGCGGCCGCGCGGCGACTAGGTTCTGAATTCTAAACCCGCTCAGCTTTTGATGCGTTCGCTCTTCGGGTCGTACCAGGGCGCAAGCTGCGCGCGTGCCGGATAGCGCTTCCACGCGACTTCGACTTCGAGCGGTGCAGCGGCGAGCCACGCAGCGTCGACGCCCTCTTCGCAGCGCACGTAGCCCATGCCGAGCGACGCGCCGATACGGTGGCCGTAGCCGCCAGACGTGATCGAACCGATCACCTTGCCGTCCCGCCAGATCGGCTCCTCGTGATAGAGCAACGGCGCGTCATCGCCTTCGAGTTGGATTTGCACCAACCGTCTTTTCAGCGGACCGCTGTCGCGCTGCTTCAGGAGCGCCTCGCGGCCGATGAAGCCACCCTTCTTGTCCCAGGCGACAGCGAACCCGAGCCCGCCTTCGAGCGGGGTGTCGTCTTCGCCGATGTCGTGGCCCCAGTGCCGGTAGCCTTTCTCCATGCGCAGCGAATTCATCGCGAAATAGCCGGCCTGCTTCAGGCCAAAGGCTTTTCCTGCTTCGACAAGAACATCGAAGATGTGCTGGGCGAATTCGGCCGGCATCAGAATCTCGAAGCCGAGCTCGCCGACGAAGGTCACGCGGTTCACGCGCGCCTTGGCGTATCCGATCTCGATTTCGCGGCTGGTGCCGAACGGAAATGCGGCGTTCGAGAGGTCCGCATTCGAGATGGAGCTTAGAAGCTCGCGCGACTTCGGGCCCATCAGCGCCAGCATCGGCAGTCCGGAAGAGATGTCGCGCGCGAAAACGTGCGCGTCTTTCGGCAGGTGCCGCGTCAGCCACGCAAAATCGCGAACCTGCGATACTGCAATCGAGACAACCATGAAGGACGTTTCAGAGAGGCGCGTGACGGTGACGTCCGCCTCGATGCCGCCGTGCTCGTTCAGCCACTGCGTATAGACGAGACGGCCGACTGGAACGTCGATATCGTTGGCGCAAATGCGATTGAGCGCGGCACAGGCGTCACGGCCGTCGACTGCGAATTTTGTGAAGCAGCTGTGGTCGAACAAGGCGACTGCGTCGCGCGTCGCCCGGCACTCTTCCGCTGCCAGGTTGAACCAGTTCTGGCGTCCGTAGCTGTATTCGATTTCGGGCTTCGTTCCCGGTGCACCGAAGAAGCCGGGACGTTCGAAGCCTGCGGCCTCGGTCATGAACGCGCCTTGCGCGATCAGCCTGTCGTGGAACGGGCTGCGGCGGACGTTGCGCGCCGTTTCGAACTGCCGGTAGGGCCAGTGCATATCGAAAAGCAGGCCGAGCGTTTCGGTCGTCCGGTCATAAAGATATTTGCTGTTCGACTGGAACGGCATCATGCGGCGAACGTCGACGTCCGTCAGCTCGACCGGCGGACGGCCGTCGCGGATCCATTGCGACAATGCCTTGCCGACGCCGCCGGACGACAGAATGCCGATGGAATTGAAGCCGCATGCGCAGAAGAGATTCTCGACCTCCGGCGTTTCGCCAAGCAGATACCGGTCATCGGGCGTGAAGCTCTCGGGACCGCAGAAGAAAAGCTGAATGCCTGCATCCGCGAGCATCGGTACGCGGTTCATCGCCCTTTCCAATATCGGCTCGAAATGCTCGAAGTCCTCGGGCAGAGAGTCGAAGCAGAAGTCGGGCGAAATGCCTTCATGTCCCCACGGCTTGGCATTCTTCTCGAAGCAGCCGAGCAAGATCTTGCCAGCGTCCTCTTTGTAATAGGCCTCCTCGTCGGTGACGAAGAGAACGGGTAGATCGCGCGGCAGGTTCGGCAGCTGTTCGGTGACGATGTAGAAATGCTCGGCGGCGTGGAGCGGAAGCGATACACCGCTCAGCGCGGCGAGATCGCGCGACCACATTCCGCCGGAGATGACGACCTTATCAGCGCGAACTTCGCCCTGATCGGTGATCGCGCCAACGGCGCGGCCGCCTTCGATGAGGATGCGTTCGACGCGAACGTTCTCGAGGATCGTTGCGCCGGCTTTGCGCGCACCCTTCGCCATCGCGATCGTCACGTCGACGGGATTGACCTGCCCGTCTTTCGGCGCCCAAAGGCCACCGACGAGGCCGTCTGTGTTCAATGGCGACCAGCGCTCCTTGAGTTCTTCCGGCCGCAAGACCTCAACGGGCAGACCGAAATTTCTCGCCATCGAGGCGCCGCGCTTCAACTCTTCGAAACGGCCTTC
This sequence comes from Hyphomicrobium sp., assembly GCF_019753045.1. Taxonomy (GTDB): domain Bacteria; phylum Pseudomonadota; class Alphaproteobacteria; order Rhizobiales; family Hyphomicrobiaceae; genus Hyphomicrobium_B. The sequence goes on along the minus strand of NZ_JAIELN010000002.1, from coordinate 427,379 downwards.
CGTTTTCGCCGCGCGGAGCGCACCGTTCTGACGGAAGCCGGTTGCCTGGCCTGTTTCGGATTCGAGGCTGGCGAAGAGTTCGCCCGTGTATTTCGCCAGCTCCGTCATGTTGCGCGTGGCGCGGAGCTGGGTGACGAGGCCGGCTGCGTGCCAGGTCGTGCCGCACGTCAGCTGCTTGCGTTCGCAAAGCATGACATCGGTGATGCCGAGCTTCGCCAAGTGATAGGCAATCGAGACGCCGGCTACGCCGCCCCCGACAATCAGAACCTCGACGCGATTCCGGAACGACGACATAAAACCTACCTATCGACTGATTTTCCCTCCGCAGATCTTCATCTGTCATCGTGAAATTTTCAATCGAAATTTTCACATATGTGATTTTTCTTGACGTATTTTATTTTTTGCCGCGGCGTGAAAGTCCGTACCAGACGTAGGCGAGACCAACGGCCGTGAACACCGAAGCCGCCAATACGAACGACGCGACCGCGATCTGAGGTGTCGCGCTCGAGCGGAGCGACAGCCAAAGCATAACCGGCAATGTCTGCGTTTCGCGCGTCGTCAAGAACAGCGCCATGATGAATTCATTCAGTGACGTGATGAATGCAAACAGGCCTGCCGAGACGATGCCGGTCATCGCGACGGGCATGATGACGTTGAAGAACGCCTTGAGCGGCGGCGCGCCGAGATCGCCAGCCGCCTCCATCAAACTCTTGTCGAGCGTTTCGAACGTCGGCACGAGAACCGTGATCGCCAACGGAAGCGCCCAAAGCGTGTGTGCGCAAGCGACGAGGAATTTGGAGCCGAACAGATCGTATCCGAACAGACTGACCGAGCCGAGAGCCATCGCCACCGATATGCCGAGCACGACGCCTGGTACAAAGAGAGGTAAGATCAAAAGCGTTTGCAAGACAGGCCGGGCTTTTTTGCCATTCGCCAGTGCGTAAGACGCCGGCAGCGCCAGGATCATCGACATGAAAGCGGTCAAAACCGCGATGTGGAGTGAGTTCCAGGCGGCGTTGATCCACTGTGCGTCGTTGAAGAACTGGGCAAACCAGCGTCCGGAAAAGCCGCGGATCGGAAAGCGGATGACGTTGTCGTCGCTGAACGCCATGACTGCTGTGATGCCGAGCGGAACCAGCACGTACAGAATGAAGATCGCCGCAAAAGCGCGATGGAGATATCCGAAGGCGCGGTCCTCAAGCATGGCTCGATGCCTTTCTATGCCGGAGCCATTGCGCCACGAGCGCCGTCGCAGCGATGATCGCAATCAACACGACGGAAATCGCGGCGGCCATCGGCCAGTTGCGGCGCGTCAGCATCTGAAGTTGGATTTCGTAGGGCATCGTCCAGAGCGAATCCGGTCCGAGCGCGTTCGTGGTCGCGTAGATGCCCATCGTGAAGACGAACGCCTGCGTGAACGCTGCTGCGATGCCGCCTTTTGAGAGGGGCAGGAGGACCGTGAAGAAGGTTCGTAGTGGCGATGCGCCAAGGTCGCCGCTGGCGGTCAGAAGATTGCGATCGATCCCGTTCAGAACGCTCAAGATCGAGAAGAAGCAATATGAAATCGAGATGTAGGATAGGCCGACGATCGCCGCGATCTGTGTGCCGAGGAGGTTGACCTTCTGATCGCTGAGCCCGGTCGAGATCAGCGCGTAGGAAAGAAGACCGTTCGAAGGAAAGAACATCCGCCATCCGATGATGACAGAGACCTCGGAGATCAACATCGGCGCGATGGCTATGGCGAGCAGCATAACCTTATTGCGCCCTTCGCGCAGCCAAACGAATTGCGCGAAGAAAAATGCGGCGACGACGGTGACAGTAGCGGTAACCAACGAGATGTAGATCGTTCTGCCGATCATGGCGAGCATGTTGGGCTCGGTCATCACGACCAGATAGTTCTGCAGCGACCATGCCTCGACATAGATCCCTTGCGCGGGATGTATGTTGAAACTCATGCGCAGCAGATAGAGCAGCGGCCAGCCGAAAGCGAAGACGATAAACACCAGCGTCGGCAGCATCAGCCATGGGATGCTCGGCAGTGCTGCCGAGACCTTTGAGCGGCTCGGCACGATGTCAGCCTCGACAGTCATGAGTTCGGAAAATAGGTTGCGTCGGCTGTCTTCCAGCCAACCTTGACCATGTGGTCGGGGCCGACGGCCGGAGCTGCCGGGCTATCGAAGAAAAGATTGCCGCGATCCGTCTCGGCATGGATTCGATATATGCCGCCGAGGTACTCGACCGATGTGATGCGCGCCAGGACCTCGTTTTCGGCGCCGGCTCCGTTGACCAATCCGAGGCTCGTCGGACGGATGAAGACTTTTCCGGCTGCCACATCCGGGCCAGTTCCGCCGAGAGCGGGCGGCAGCCGCAGCGAACAGGACTCGCCGACGAAGGCGTAGACGAATTCGCTCGCGGGTCTTTCGAATATTTCGATGGGCGAACCGATCTGCTCGATTTTGCCCTTGTTCATGACTGCGATGCGATCGGAGAGCGCCATTGCCTCGCTCTGATCGTGCGTCACGAAGACAGCCGTATAGCCCAGCTCTTCATGAAGGCGGCGGATCTCAGAGCGCAGCTCGAGCTTCAGTTTCAGATCGAGCGCGCTCATCGGCTCGTCAAAAAGCAATATGCTTGGTTCGACGACCATGGCGCGCGCCAGCGCCACGCGTTGGCGCTGGCCGCCCGACATCTCTGCCGGATAGCGCTGGCTAAAACTCTCCATCCTCACGACATCGAGGATGCGCTTCACGCGCGGGGCGATATCGCCCTTCGATACGCCGCGCATCTTCAATCCGTAAGCGACGTTTTCCGCCACCGTGAGGTGAGGAAACAACGCTCCGGATTGAAAGACGGTGGCGGTATCGCGCTTGTGACTCGGCAGGCGATCGACTCTGCGCCCCATGATTTCGATGATGCCGCCGTCAGGACGATCCATCCCGCCTATGAGACGGAGTGTGGTCGTCTTCCCGCAGCCGCTCGGGCCGAGAAGAGTGAGAAACTCACCCTTCTCGACCGAGAGATCGATTTCATCGACTGCGGCGTGATTTCCATAACGCCTGACGACACGTTCCAACCGAAGGGCGCAAACCATATTCAGTCTTAGCCCTTCGAAGTCTTAAGCACTGCTTGTTGGAAGCGCTCGCCCATTGCGTCGAAGTTCGGCAACAACCGCTCCAGGCCCTGCATCGTCATCAAGCGCACGTTTTTCACCAGGTCTTCGTTCGTTACAGGATAGTTGTTCCAGAAGGTCGGAACCTTCACGTCCTTACGCGACATCACCGACATCTGCACTTGAATGAAACGATCCTGCGTCTCTTTTTCAAGCAAATAGCCGAGGAAGGCGTCTGCAAGCGCATCGTGCTGCGTGCCTTTAACCTTGATGTACCAGTCGCCGTAAGCGACGGTGCCGTCCGTCGGAATACCGGTCTTGTACGTCGGGCCGCCGTTCTGCATGAGACCGAGAGCATCGGCCGAATATATCTCCGCAAACGACGCCTGCTCCTGCAGCATGAGGAACGAGAGTTCAGCGCCATCCTTGTAGTACTTGGCGGGTCGCAGCCGTTCGACCGCATCGAAGATGGGATCGGACGCCATGCCGGGCTTCCAGTCATAGAAGGTGTTGAAGTCGACCTTGGCGCCCCACAGAGCCGAGATTGCGATCAGCCACCAGTAGGCGCCGGCGTCGAGCGCGAGCTTGCCTTCGAGATCCTTGTCCCACATCGTCGACCAGCTGAGCGGCTTGTCGGTCGTGAGCGCCGTGTTCATCATCGGGAGCAGGAAGCCGAGGCCCAACGGCACGCCGTAGTCGCGAGCGGCTTCCGGCCGTGCCGTGAGGTAGAACGGCTGCACTTCGGAAAGCTGAGGAAGCTTGGACCTGTCGGTCTTCGCGTAGAGGTCTTCGGCGAGCGCCCCGAGCGTGGTGTATTCCTCAGAGATGGTGATATCGAACGGAGGCTTGCCTGCCGGCGCCGCCTTCATCTGCGCGACCATCTGATCCCAGCCACCGACGAGCGAAACCTTCGTGCCGTACTTGGCGTTGAACGGATCGGAAATCGCGGTCTTGAATGAGTCCAGGTAACCACCGGACCAGGCGCAAACCGTCAACTCTTCGCCCTTGAAAGCGTCCTTGGCGTCGAGTGCGTAAGCGCGCCCGATAATTGCGGGCATCGGCAAAAGCGCGGCGCCGGCTAGGACACTGCCCGTCTGCAGTATCTGGCGGCGAGACAGAGTCTTCTTGTTGGTCTTACCTTCACCGTCATTCATTTCAGAAACTCCCGATGGCTGCTGGTGCTGTTGCGAAGTAGGTCAGGCGGGATCGCGTTTCGCCCGAGTTCGATGACTGGAGAAAGTCTCGTCGGGGCGGCGCGCAGATCGGCCTGATGACGAAGCCCGGCGCGCCGATGAGACAGCGCGCGTTCGGCGGAGCGAAGAAGGCGAATGGCCCGGGCTTTTGAAAAAGCCACGGCCGGCGCATTGCGCGGCCCGATCGCCACTTCGGCATTCCAAGAATGCATCGTGCCCCCGCGGCGCTCGGCCGACATTGAAGACAGTTCAATTAGTCCGTTCAACGCGCGTTGCGTCTCACGTCCGTCGAATGGCGCCTCGATTTGGATGTTTGTCCAAATTCGAGGCAGGTTGCGCATCAGGCAAGCAGCAGCAAACCGTAATGCGTATTTCAGAAGACTTAGACGACCGTATTTCGCAAATTGATCTAAGTCAACGACCCCCTTCCGCTCTTATGGGCTTTCTTTTTACAGTGGGCGCTCGGATACCCGCCCCGCGTCGCCATCCGATTTCCATACGCATCCTGAGCGCGACGACGCGAAGCGTCTCTCGAAATATTGCGCAATGGTGCGGGCGCGCGAGGTTATCCGCGCGCCGCCAGCTCGGGGCGCGCGGTCCAGCTCGACAGTTCGAGGCTTACTTGTAGTCGCCTTTCCTCATGCGCATGACGAGGAGACGCGTCACGGCGACGAACACGATCCCGGCGATGAGAGCGGCCGGTAGCGAAGCGGTGGTATATTCGTAAGGCCACCTGCTCTCGTAGGAGACAGGATTCAGAAGATAGAGATAGGTTGCGAAACCTGCCGCCATCGCGAGCAGAGCGGCCGGATTGAAGCCGCCCCAGAATTCGTAAGGCGTGCCCGGTCCATCTTGATAGATCCCACGGACGTTAAGCGAATTGCGCCGCAGCAAAAAGGTATCGGCGATTTGGATCGCGCATAGCGGCGCAAAGAAGACGCCGATGAACGCCAAGAACGTGCCGAAGTTCGAGAAGAACTCTTCGGGGATGAGAATGCCGACTGCCGCGACCGGCACGATCGAAAAGAGAATGAGCGTGCCCCAGCGCGCATCTCCGAGGGCCGGCACGCGGCGCAGGCCTATGGCGGTCGAATAGACACCGGCGAGCGATGGCCCAAGATTGGCGGCCATGATCAGCAGCAACGCAATGAGGCCATAGAGCGGGCCGCCGAGAGACACGAGCCACGCGGTCGGGTCCGGCACCTGCAGCACCAGCATCGCTGCGAGCCCGACAATGCTCAGCAATGGCAGCGACAATCCCATCGCCAGCATGGACGGCAACACAGACTTCGACGGAGACGGCGATTCACGGACGATCGTGCCGAAGTATGCCCAGAACCCAAGAAGCGAAACGATGCTGATTTCGACGCCCGTGACGTAATTCCAGGCCAAGCTTGGCGACGCCATCGACGGCTTTGCGACGGCCAGAGCTTCCGCGTTCGAGGAGAGCAGCTGATAGAGCATCCAAATGCCGATGCCCACGACGACGAAGAAGAGCACGTTGGAGGCGGCTTCAAGACCCTTGAGCCCGCGAAGCAGCACTAGATAGACGACGATACACGTCACCCCCGATACAATTCTGACGATCGTGAGGGAGCTTTCCGGATCGGCCAATCCCAGCGTGATCAGAGCTTGAGCAACGGCTTTTCCAAAGAATACGAGCAGCAGGGTATTCCAGCCGATGATCGACGCATATTGCAGGAAGACGGTGATCAACCAGCCGCGATTGCCGAACTGCGGCTTCGACGCTGCGATCGAGTCGATGCCGTATTTCGTCGACATCGGCACGACGGCAAGCGTGAGCATCAACATCCCGATCATCGATCCTGCGATCAACGCCGAGACACCCATTTTGAAATCGAGATAGAAGGCGACGTATTGGCCAATGAGATAAGACCAGTTCCCGCAGGCGGTCACAAGCAGGACGACGGTCAACTGTCTCGTCGTCCACGTCCGGTCTTTGACCGTCAGCGGCCAGCCGGATTCGGCTACGCTGTCCTGCGTCGAACTCATTTTCCCCCCTTACGATTTCTTCGCGATTTTCTTGATTCCAAAGTCCATCGAGAGCACCAGCACAGCACCTGCCAGCATGAAGACAGCCAGCAGCGCGATGGCATACTGCGAAGATGCGCCCTGCTGCTTGGCGAAGCCAACCAGATACGGGCCGAAAAAACCACTGCTGTTTGCGACGGAATTGATAAGTGCGATCCCGGCTGCGGCCGCGGGCCCTGTGAGGATCGCCGCCGGTACGGTCCAGAAGACCGGGAAAATCGACAGTGTGCAAGCGGATGCGATGGTCAGCAGGACGAGCAACAGAACCGGTGAAGATACGAAAGCGCACAACGCAAAGGCGGCCGCTGCGACAAAGTTCGGGATCGCGATATGCCAAATGCGTTCGCCCGTCTGATCCGAATGGCGGCCCCATGCCCACATGAAAAGCGCGGAGATCAGGTATGGCACGGCGACGACAAAGCCTGTTTCGGTATTCGTCAAGGACATGCTCTTGACGATTTGAGGCAGCCAAAAGCCCAGCCCATAGAGTCCTATGCCTGTGCCAAAGCAGGAGGCGGCAAGGACCAGCACGCGCCGATCCGTCAAAGCCCCTCGGATAGAGTGACTGTGGCTCGGGATATTCACTTCACGATCGGCCTTGAGACGGGCAAGCAGTGCGTCGCGCTCTTCTTCGGACAGCCATTTTGCCTTTGCGGGCGTATCCACAAGAACGAAGAAGCAGATCACGCCAAGGACGATTGCGGGCACGGCCTCAAGCACGAACAGCCATTGCCATCCACGGAATCCCAGGACGCCGTTCCATGCATCCAGGATCCAGCCAGAGAGCGGCGATCCGACAACCGTGGATATCGGGACGGCCATCATGAAGATGGATACGACGCGAGCGCGTTCCGCCGCCGGAACCCAGTTGGTGAGATAGTAGATGACGCCCGGGAAGAAGCCCGCTTCCGCCGCACCGAGCGTGAAACGTAGAACTGCGAGAACCTTGACGTCGGTGACGAATGCCGTCGAGGCCGACAACAGGCCCCACGTAACCATTATCCGCGCCAGCCAAATTCGCGCGCCTACCCGCGACATGACGATGTTGCTCGGAACCTCGAAGAGGCAATAGCCGAGAAAAAACACGCCGGCGATGAATCCGAACGCTTCAGGCTGGATCGAAAGATCCGCATTCATCTGAAGCGCTGCGAAACTGACATTGACCCTGTCCAGGTAGGCCGTGAAATAACCCGCGATCAGCAGAGGCAAGATTCGATACTGCACTTTGGCGAGCGCACGGGAGAGCGGTGGCGGCATATGATGATGATCCGTGATGCGGGTTCTGAGAGATCAGCCGAGAGACGCTGTTCTGCTCGAAAGGACTGGGTGGGATTGGCGGAGAAGCGGGACGCGCACGGCCATCAGGCGCCCGCCCGTTCCTGCTGATCGGATATCGTCTCATCGCGGATGGTCGAGAGACGCTTGTAGAAAAGATTGCTGTAAATCGACACTTCGAGCCGAGCAACTCCCTGAAGCGACCGGACGCTCTGGTCGATCACATCGAGCAGTTCGCGATCTGTCTGGCAGATGAATTCCGTCAGGATGTCATAGCGCCCGGCGCAGATGACAATGTAGGTTGTATTCGCCAATCGCGCTAACGCATCGGCGACGTCCTTCACGCTATGCCCGGCCGCCACATTGATCCCGACCCACGCCATCGACCGGAACTCGAGGCTCATCGGGTTGATCAACGCGATGACACTGACGGTGCCGGTATCTGACAAATTCTTGAACCGCAAACGCACTTGGCCTTCAGAAACGCCGAGTTCCTCAGCGACCTGCAAAAACGGCTTGCGTCCGTCCTCGCTCAGCGAGCGAATGATGCGAACATCCATTCCGTCTATCTCTCGGGGCCGCACGCCCGTCTCGCTCTCGGCCTTGTTCTGGGCGGCCGCGAAATGCGCGAGCTGATAGTGGAGACTGAGATAGGGCACGATCTCGATCGTCTGAATGCCCTCGATTTTGCCGACCTCGTTTTCGATCGTCGCCTGCAGGGCGGCGCGATCGCGACAAAGAACTTCGGCGAAAAGAGAAAAATGAGAGGCCGAAACGACGACGTAATCGATCGAGGGAATGCTCTGGAGCTGCCGTGCAATTTCACTCGCTGGACGGTCCGGCCGGTTCGTCATGCAAAGGAGCGCTGCCGCGCCATAGCCCAGCACCGATGGATCGGTAACCGCAGTAATCTGCATCACTCGCTGCTCGATCAGATCAAGGACGCGCGTGCGCGCGGTCTTCTCGGTCACTCCGACTTCGCGCGCGATGCGTGAGAACGGCATCCGTCCATCAGCTTGCAGCAGCGAAACGATGCTCCGATCGAGATTGTCGAGCGATGCGACGAGCCGGAGATAGTCCGGCGTCGTCATAGTTCCCTTCATTCAAGCCTCCCCAGCCAGCACGATACACCGCTCCTGCGAAAGAGCCCGAACCTCGCGATTGGATCAAGCCCGGAATGCGTTTCCCAGTCTTGACACGTAAGTTCGTACGAATTACAGCATTATCTAATGATATTTTGACGAATTACGGTTATGGGAGCGGCCATCGGTGAAAGTAGGGATCCTTCAGGAAGGCGAAGTAATGCCGGGCGTGAGTTACGCCCAACGCTACCGGGACATCATCGAAGAGGTCGCCCTCGCAGACAAACTGGGGTTCTCGACCTGGGGGACTTCGGAACAGCATTTCAGCCCTCCCCGGTTCACCGTCTCCGCTCCGGAGGTGCTCTACGCCGCCGTCTCGCAGCACACCAAGCGCATCAAGCTGCGCGTCATGTGCTCGGTATTGCTGAAGTGGAATCATCCCATCCTCGTCGCCGAGCGCCTTGCAACGCTCAACATCGTTTCTAATGGCCGCGCAGAGATCGGCACCGCCCGCTCCAACAATCTCACGACGCTCGGTGCCTTCGGCGTGAAGCCGAATGAAACTGTCGAACAATGGAACGATTCGATGGCCGTGCTGGCCAAGATCTTCGCCAGCGACCAACTCGAGCATGACGGTCCTGTTTGGAAAATTCCGCAGAGAACGATCGTCCCCTCGTTCGATAAGGATACCCATCCTCCTGTGTCCGTTGCCGCCTCCAGCGTCAAGACCCATGCTTCGGCGGGCGAAATGCAGATCGGCGCAATGTGTTTCGAAAATTACTTCGGGTTCGATTACCTGCAGGAATGCATCAACGCCTATCGCAATGCCTATCCGACCGGCCGCAACGCGATGCCGAACCCCAACTCCTACATGGGGCTTTACGTTGCGACTTCGTTCTGCGGGCCGACGCGCGCTGAGGCTGCCCGCATCGCTCGCGATGTCGCGCTCGGTTATTTCAAGTTCATTCTCGATCTTTACGTGCCGCTATCCAAGAACCCGAGCTACGAATACCTCGAGCGCATCCAGCTTTTGGAAGCCAACGAGACCAATCTCGACTTCCTGATGACCGAGACGCCTTCCGTGTTGATCGGCTCGCCCGCCGACTTCATCGAGCGGCTTCGGAAGCTTGAAGCCATGGGCATCGATGAGGTTTTGCTGCGCATCGACGGCGTTCCTCACGAAGAGATCATGAAGAGCATCCACTTGATCGGCACGGAGGTCATCCCCGCTGTCGACCGCGAGCACAAGATTGCAGCTGAATGACCGGAATCGATAGCACTCCAGAACCGGCAGACATCGTCGTTCTCAGCCGTCGCATCATAACGATGGACCCTGAGACCGATCCGCGGATCGAAGCCGTTGCCGTGCGAGGCAAGCGCATCTTGCGCCTGCTCCGCCGTGACGAAATCTCTGCGGTCACCGACGAGAAAACGCGGATCATCGATGTCGGCGATCGTCCAGTCATGCCGGGCTTCGTCGATCCTCACGCCCATATCGAAGTTGCATGCCGTTCCTCTTACGGCGTTGTCGACTGCCGCGCACCGGAATGCGGTACGATCGACCAAGTCATTGCGGCGCTCTCGGCAAAAGCCGTCGAGACGCCTCCGGGCGAATGGGTCGTTGGCCAAGCCAATCTCTTTTTCGACCGCAAGCTCGCCGAGAAGCGCTTTCCGACGCGCTACGAACTCGATCGCGTGAGCACTGCGCATCCTGTTGCGCTGCGCGCTGGCGGCCATCTCACCATCCTCAACTCGAAGGCGCTTGCGGTCTGCATGATCGACCGCAACTATTCCCCGCCTCCCTATTCGATCACGGGCCTTCCGAGCGTCGAGCGCGATGAGTCGGGTGAGCCGACCGGCATCGTGAAGGAGATGGACAATCTGCTGCCGTTCTCGGCCATGGATCGCGAACAGCTGGCTGCCGCCTTGCAGACGGGCATTCCGAAGCTCTTCACGCAGTTCGGCGTCACGACGATCGGGGAAATCTCCGAGACGGTCGACGGGCAGCAGATCATGAACGATATGGCCGCTCGCGGCGACCTGCCGGTATCCGTGCGGACATATCTCTGGGCACCAGGAACACTGGCGCTCGAGGCGGCATGCAATTGGAAGAAGAGTATTTCCGTCACCGCGCCGGACGATCTCTTCCGCATCCAGGGCGTCAAGCTGTTCGCCGACGGTGGCTTCTCTGCGAAGAGCGCGGCCGTCAAATTTCCGTATCTCGTGTGCGGATGCCGCGGCGGACACACATTCCGCGGCGAGGTCGCGCTCGATAAGGGCTTTGCCCAGCGCGCGATCGAACTGACGCAGAATGCGGGCTTGCAGTTGGCGGTTCACGCCAACGGCGACCGGGCGCAAGAATGGGTTTGCGATACGCTTCTCGAAATGGGCGGCGCTCCAACAGGGCGGATCCGCACGCGTATCGAGCACGCGGGCAACCTGATGCCTTCCGAGGTGACAGCGGATAAGTGGGCTGCGGCGGGCATCATCCCCGTTCCCCAACCTGTGTTCCTCTACACTTTCGGCGAATACTTCCCCGACTATCTTGGCGAGCACGGCGCGATCGGCCGCTTCTCGTTCTCCACGCTCATGAAGCAGGGCTGGCGGCTGTCGGGCAGCTCGGACGTTTGGGTCGGCTCGGAAAGAGGCGCAACGAATCCTCTCTTCAGCGTCTGGTGCTGTCTCAAGCGGGAAACGTATTCCGGCGCAACGCTCGACGCCGACGAAGCAATCACGCTCGATCAGGCGCTTAGACTGCACACGCTCGACGCGGCATCCGTGCTTGGCGAAGATGACGTTCGCGGCAGCATCGCCCCCGGCAAGTTCGCCGATCTGATCGTCCTCGATCGCGATCCGCACGCCGTTGCCGTCGACGAGTTGCCGAAGCTCAAAGTCGATCTCGTGTTCAAAAACGGCAAGCAGATCTGGGACCGTACGAAGACTGCGGGGAATTGATGCTTCAAACCAGCGAACTCGCGATGAAAGGCCTCCAACCCGTCGATCCTGGTGAGTTTCGCTCTGCGATGGGCGACATGCCGGGCGCCGTCACGGTCATCACGTCATGGGGGCCCGACGGCGCGCCATCGGGGGCAACGCTTTCCGCGGTCGTTTCGCTGTCGCTCGACCCGCCTCAGATGCTGGCGTGCTTCGATCATGGATCGAACACGCTCGCAGCCATCCAGTCTCATGGCCGCTTTCTCGTGCACGTGCTGGCGCACGGCCAGCAAAGCGTTGCAATGAAGTTCTCCGGGAAATCGCCGGATAAATTCAACGGCGTGGAATGGGAGGCCGACGTTTTCGGGCTCCCGAGGATCGACGGCTGCGTCGTCGCGGTCGCATGCGAACTCGATAAGATCATCGAATCCGGCGACCACAAGATCGTCATCGGCCGGGTGGTCGAAATCGAGCGCGCGGGCAAGTTGAATCCAATGGTCTATGCGCGCAGAAAAATGCTTCCATTCGAAAGCGACGGAGCGAACCAATGATACGCCTCACAGTAATTTACGGTGTGCCGACCGACGCCGCGAAGTTCGACGCGTACTATAGGGACGTGCACGCTCCGCTCGCAGCGAAGATGCCTCTCCTCAAGGACTTCAGGTATAGCCGCGGCGCGGTCACCAGCAGCGATGACGCGAAGCCGGTGCATCTCGTCGCGTTTCTCGACTATGCTTCCAAGGCCGATCTCGAGGCGTCTCTCAACTCGGAAGCCGGCAAGGCGGCGGTGGCTGACGTCGCCAATTTCGCCAACGGCGGAGTGACGATCCTGACGACTGATATTTAAGGCGCTGCGAACACGACAGGCGAACAGATATAGGGAATCCGGCATGGGCGGCTTCGATCCAGAACTTGAACGGCGCATTCGCTCTTTCGAAAACGCGACCGCGGATAACGCAAGTTTCACCTTTTGGGATTGGCTCGCGCTCGTGGCGCTTGGAGTAGTCTTTCCCGCCGGCCTCCTGATCTGGGGATGGCCGTGGTGATGCCAGCATCCCGGCGATCAGCGTTTTTTTCGATGAGCAGCCATCCTCGCTCGCTCGCACTCAACCAGCGTAGGTGAACCTCTAAATGTCGAATTCCGCTTCGAAGCAGACGACCGAATTTCTGTCCGCGCAGCACAAGCTCGTAATTGGCGGAGCCGAGGTCGGCAGCACGTCGGGAGAGAGTTTCGAAACTTTCGATCCGGCATTTGGAAAAGTGCTGGCGTCGGTCCAGCACGCCAAGCAGGCGGACGTCGATGCGGCTGTCGCCTCGTCGCAAGCGGCGCAGCAGGTGTGGCAGAAAATGGCGCCGAGCGAACGCGCTGCACTCATCATGCGGTTCGCTGACCTTATCGAACGCGATACCGCATGGATTTCGGAAGTCGAAAGCCTGGATTCCGGAAAGCCCAAGGTGCACATCGCAGCGGTCGACATTCCGTTGGCCGTGGGTGCGCTTCGCTATAACGCCGGCTGGTGCACAAAGCTCGCGGGCGAGACCATTCCCGTCAACGCTCCTGACATGCACGTCTATACGCGCCGCGAGCCCGTCGGCGTCGTTGCTGCGATCGTTCCGTGGAATTTTCCGCTCTGCCAAGCTTGCTTCAAGATCGCCCCGGCTCTCGCCGCAGGCTGCTCCGTCATCTTGAAGCCCGCTGAGCAGACACCGCTTTCGGCCCTCATTCTCGGAAAGCTTGCCCTCGAAGCAGGCATCCCGCCCGGCGTTCTCAACGTTCTGACGGGCGAAGGCGCGACGACGGGCCAGGCGCTCGTTGAGCATCCGGGCGTCGCCAAGATTTCGTTCACGGGCTCCGAAGAGGTCGGCAAGCATATCGCGCGCAGCGCTTCCAAGACGCTCAAGCATGTCTCGCTGGAACTGGGCGGCAAAAACCCGAACATCATCTTCGCCGATTGCGACGTCGACGCCGCCGCTTCGGTCGCCGCAGGCGCGATCTTCTTCTACAGCGGGCAAGTCTGCTCGGCGGGCTCACGCCTTATGGTCGATGCGGCCGTCTACGACCGCGTCGTCGACCGCGTCGTATCGGAAGCGAAGCAGCTCAAGCTCGGCCATGGTTTGAACGCCGATACGACGATGGGGCCGCTGATTTCCGAAGACCAGCTTGCGCGGGTCAATGGCTTCGTCGAACAGTCGCGCAAGGGCGGTATCGACGTTGCCATCGGGGGAGCGCGGGGCAAAGGCGATCTGGCATCCGGTTCGTTCTATGAGCCGACCGTCCTCTGCGGGGCGGACGATAACGCCAGCGTCGTCAAGGAAGAGATTTTCGGACCCGTTCTTACGATCCAGAAATTCAATTCTCTCGACGATCTCGTGCCGCGGGCGAACAACAGCAACTTCGGTCTCGCGGCCGGGATCTGGACACGCGACATCTCCAAGGCCCACGCTGCCGCCGCAGCGATCCAAGCCGGCACAGTCTGGATCAATACCTATAACCAGTTCGATGCAGCTGTCGGTTGGGGCGGCTTCAAGCAATCGGGCTACGGCAAGGACAACGGACGCGAAGGTCTCGATAAATATCTTCAGACAAAGACCGTTTGGGTCAACTACGCTTCATAACACTGCCAAGTTTTCCATAGACGGCCCGATGGAAGGCTGTCTTTAAAACTGTCGCGTCCGGTGATACGGACGCGCCCAAGAAGCCAAGGGAGTGAAAATGAAAAAGTACGTTATCGAACGGAACATACCCGGCGTCGGCGATTCAAGTGCGGAGCAGCTGAAAGGCGCAGCAGCGACTTCCAACGCTGCCCTGGCGAAGTTAGGGCCGGACGTGCAGTGGCTTCACTCCTACATCGCGGGCGACAGCACATTCTGCGTCTATCTCGCAAAGGACGAGGATGCGATCCGCAAGCATGCGGAACTCAGCGGCTTCCCCGCGAACCGCATCATCGAAGTCAAGACGGTCATTGATCCTTCGGCTGCAGGCTGAAGAACAGGCATTGGTTGGGGCACTATCGGGGCGCGCAGATGAAGGTCTGCGCGCCCCACTTCGTTTCACCGGGTATCTCAAACAGGGCGGCCGGCCTGAACCCGCTTTACAATCTTTCATATTAGTGAAAACCTGCGTCCCGCTTCATAGGGGGGCGAACGATGGTTGCCGGCTACCAAGCAAAGTCCGTGTGGGCCGAGCGCACTTTCGCGCCCCTGGCCTCCGACGCGTTGAAGCCGAGCGAAAAAGTCGATCTCGCCATCGTCGGCGGCGGAATTCTCGGTCTTTCCTCAGCCCTTCACGCAGCACGCTGCGGACTTTCCGTCTGTGTTCTTGAAGCGGCGAATGTCGGCGATCGTGCATCGGGCCTCAACGGCGGCCAAGTCATCCCCGGGCTGAAGTACGATCCGGATTGGCTGCTCCAACATTTTGGCGAAAAGCGCGGCGAGTCTCTCGTGCGTTTCGGGGCATTGCTCGCAGACGGCGTCTTCGATCTCATTGCGCGCGAGAAACTCGATGTGCCCATCCAGCGAGCGGGTTGGATCCAGGCGGCCCACTCGGAGGGTGCGGTGCGGACCGCCGAGCAGCGCGCCAAGCAATGGGCTGCAAGGGGCGTACCGGCCAAGCTTTTGAGCGCGGCCGATGTCAGCGGCCTCACCGGCGCGCGCGGATATCACGGCGGTTGGCTCGACCCTCGCGGCGGCGCTATCCAACCGCTCGCATATACGCGCGAGCTGGCGCGGGTGGCCATCGATGCGGGCGCCCGCATTGCCGAAAACACGCGAATAACGGCGCTAAAACGTGAGAATTCCGCTTGGGTTCTCAAGTCCGCCGATGGCCGTTCTCTCTCTGCGAACGGCGTCATCGTCGCGACGAATGCCTATGCTGATGCCCTCGTTCCGGGTCTCGCGCGGACGCTTCTGCCGCTGCATTCATTTCAAATCGCGACTGCGCCGCTCTCGGATGCGCTTCTCTCAACGATCCTGCCGGAGGGGCAGGTGGTCTCAGATTCCCGCCGTATCGTCGTTTATTATCGGAAGGGTCCCGACGGCCGTATGCTGCTCGGCGGCCGCGGATCGATGTCCGATCCGGCAGACCCTTCAGCGTGGGCTCATCTCGAGCACGCCTTGAAGCGGCTCTATCCGGCGCTTTCCAATGTCCCGATCGAAAATCGATGGTACGGACGTATCGCGATGACGCTCGATCACCTGCCCCATGTGCACGAACCCGAGCCGGGATTGCTCGTGGCAGCCGGATGCCAGGGCCGGGGTATCGGCCTGATGACCGGCCTCGGTCCTCGGCTTGTCGACTATTTCGTCACGAAGAACGCGGAACTTCTCCCGTTTCCGCCGACGCCGATCCGGCCGATCCCCTTCCATGCGTTTCGGAATGTTGGAATCGGGGTGGCGATCGCCTGGTATCGCCTCGTGGACATGCTGGAAAAGTAAGTGGGCGGATTGACAATTTCTCAAATGTGAAAAACTATCGCGAGAATTCAGGAATGCGTGCACATGTCCGTGTCCTCCGAATCTGTCCTCGCGTTACCGGCCGCTTCCGAGCGCCAGCGGCGGCTTTTCGGAATTGGCATGACGGCACCGGGCGCGCTCGCAACATCGGTGCTGGTGCTTTTCGCGCTTGGGGTCGTTCTGTTTCTCGGCTTCCGCACGAATGACGGATCGCTGCTTGGCGGCGCCTTCACGCTCGACAATTTCAAAGCGGCACTGACGGACCCGCTCTACGCGACGGTGATATTGCGTTCGCTGGCGATTGCCGGGCTCGTCACGCTCGCGACTGTCGTGACGGCATATCCGGTCGCCTACTATCTCGCGTTTCACGCCGGCAAGCATCGGGCACTCTTACTCTTCATCGTAACGCTGCCGTTTTGGACGAGCTATCTTTTGCGCGTTTTCGCGTGGAAGGTCGTCCTTGCGTTCAATGGCGTCTTGAACTCGGCGCTCATGACGGCCGGCATAACGTCAGAGCCGATCCTCGCATTCCTCAACACACCGGCCGCTGTCGTGATCACGCTCGCGCACGCTTACGCGGCGTTCGCGATCCTGCCGATCTATGTCGCGCTCGAGAATGTGCCCCGATCCCTGATCGAAGCGGCCGAAGATCTCGGCGCGCGTCCAACAGCGATATTCCGCAAGATCATCTTGCCGATTTCGATGCCGGGCGTCATGGCCGCCGCGCTCGTCGTATTCGTGCCGACCGTCGGCGATTACGTGACGCCGGCGCTCGTCGGCGGTCCGAACAGCACGATGATCGGTTCGATGATCCAGGCTCAGTTTGGAAAGGCCAACGACTGGCCGTTCGGAGCCGCGCTCTCCGTCATCGTCATGCTCGTTATCCTTGCGGTCGTGGTCGTCGCGCGCCGTGCCGACAAACGTTTTGGGAGCAGAACGTGACCCCGGCACGCTCCCAAAAAGCGCCTTGGCTCACGGTCTACGTCGTCGCGTATGTTTTGTTTCTGTATCTACCAATCGCGATCATCCCGCTCTTCTCGTTCAACAATTCGATCCAAGCGGCTTTTCCGCTGAGCGGGTTCACGCTCGAATGGTATCGAAGCCTTTTCGGGAACGAGAACCTGCACCGTGCCTTTCAGACGAGTTTGATCGTCGGCGTTTCTGCGGCGTTCCTTGCGACATCAATCGGCGTCACGGTCGGTTACATGGAAGTCGCCGGGGGGAACCGTACGGCGCGGGTGATATCGGCGCTCTGCCGTCTGCCGATATTGATTCCCGGCGTCATTGTCGGGATCGCGCTTCTCGTACTCGTCAACCTCGCGGGCCTTGGACCCTCGCGGATCGCCATCGTGCTCGGTCACACGCTCGTTGCGCTGCCGACCGCCGTCGTCATCATGCGGGGCCGCTTTTCGTCGCTGCCCAGAAGTTTCAGCGAAGTCGCGATGGATCTCGGCGCGCATGAATGGACAACGTTCCGGCGTATCGTTCTGCCGCTCGCGGCGCCCGCGATCACATCATCGTTCATGTTGTCGTTTTTGACGTCGTTCGATGAATTCATCGTCGCGTTTTTTCTATCAGGCGCGGAGCCGACGTTGCCGCTTTACGTCTGGGGGCAGCTGCGCTTTCCGAAGGCGCTTCCGAGCGTCATGGCGCTCGGCACGTTCATTCTACTTGCATCGATCGTTATCGCCACCGTCGCCGAGATCATCCGGCGGCGCGGTGCGGCGAGCGACGAACTTCCCGTCACTACACCAAGACCTCTGCCGATTTCTTGAGCGCGAACAGGGAGTATAAAGTCATGGACGGTTCGACGACACGCACAATGCTTCGCAGGGCCGCCGGCCTTGCGACGATCATCGCCTCACTCGCAACACCCGCACTCGCCGCCGACAAGCTGACGTACTTTACGTGGTCCGGTTACGAATTGCCGGACTTCAACAAGAGCTTCCTCGGCGCTCATCCCGATGGCGTCGAAGCTTCCGTCTTCAGCGATGACGACGAGGCCTTCACCAAGGTCAAAGCGGGCTTCCATCCCGACCTCGCGCATCCCTGCTACGACAAGATCGCGCGCTGGAACAAGGAGGGCCTGCTGCAGCCGATCGATACGAAGCGCATCAAGAACTGGGATACAATTTTCCCGGTGTTCAAGAATTTGGCTGACATCCAGGCGGGCGACGGCAAGGTCTGGATGGTTCCGTGGGATTGGGGAAACACCTCCATTCTCTATCGCACCGATCTCGTGAAGGACCCGGCGCCTTCCTGGAATCTCCTCTGGGACAAGCAATACAGCGGGCGGATCGCGACGATCGACGCCGTGCACGATACGCCTGTGGTTGCGGCGCTTCTCGCCGGTGTCAGTCCGTTTGACATGTCGGCCGAGGAACTCGAGAAGGTTGCGGCGAAGCTGCGCGAGCAGCGACCGCTTCTTCGCGCCTACACGACGGACATGACATCCGTCGAGCAATCGCTTGCGAGTGGCGAACTCGTCGCCGCGATGACCTGGAACGCTTCGGCCACGACGCTCAAGAAGCAAGGCGTCAAGGTCGAATTCATGAAGCCGAAGGAAGGCATGCTGACCTGGAGCTGCGGGTTCGTGATGCTGAAGGACGCCAAGAACATCGATCTCGCCTACGACTTCATCAACAGCCGTCTCGAAGGCGCGTCAGGCAAAGAGCTGATCACGCAGTATGGCTATGGCAGCGCATCGAGCGCGGCGTTTGCTCTCGTTCCGAAAGAGGAACTCGACCGGCTGCAGCTTCCGGCCGAACCGGACGAAGTTTTGAAGAGCACGGTTTTCACCGGGCCGATGAAGCAGAACGACGATCTCGCTAAAATGTTCGAGAAGGTGAAGGCCGGCGGCTAGCCAACAGGCGAGCAGGTTTCGAGCATCCGCAGTCCAAAACTCTGAAACTTTCGAAGGAAGGGAAGCAACGTGGTTCGGACGAAAACGAGCGAAGGGCGTGCGGAAGTCTTGGAGCAAGTGCCACCAGAGTCTGATGTTCGTCTCGGGCGCCGCATCCGCGCGGCGCGTCTCGAGCGGAAATTGGGTCTCTCAGACGTTGCGCAGCGCGCCGGCATTTCTGTCGGCGCGCTCAGTCAAATAGAACGGGGAATATCTTCGTTGCGCGTGCGCGTGCTGTGGCCGCTTGCGGCGGCGCTCGGCGTCGAGCCGCACAGCCTACTTGCGGAAAGCCAGGAGGACGGCGGCGATCTCTATGTCGTTCGGGCGGCGCACCGGAAGGACATACCCGTTCGATCGGAAGGCATTCGCAAGGAGCTTCTTTCGCCACCGGGCTCGGTGCTGACGGGACTACTCGTCTCCGTCGATCCCGACTGCGGAACCGGACATTCCTACAGCCACGCCGGCCACGAGTTCGGCATCGTGAGGAAAGGACAAGTCGAATTGACGATCGACAGCGTCGTTTATCTGCTCAAGGCCGGTGATAGCTTTGCTTTCAAGAGCACGCTGGAGCACGCATTCCGCAATCGCGGCAAAGAGCGGTGCGAGATCATCTGGATCAATACGGCGAAGCCGAATGAGATCAGCAATGGTGCGTGATCCGCTCCTGCGCCTTGAAGCTGTTTCGAAGGTGTTCGACGGCGGCACGGTCGGTCTCGACAACGTCGATCTCGATATCGGGCATGGCGAATTCGTCAGCCTCCTTGGCCCGTCAGGTTGCGGAAAGACGACGAGCTTGCGGCTGATGGCGGGATTCGAGCAGCCGACGAGCGGACGGGTGCTTCTCGATGGGCAGGACATCACTGCGCTACGCCCCTATGACCGCCCGCTCAACACCGTGTTTCAGGACTACGCACTTTTCCCGCACATGGACGTCGCGGAGAACGTCGGGTTCGGCTTGACGCTTCGCAAAGTTTCGGGCGCCGAGATTGGCCGAAAGGTGAAAGAGGCGCTCGATCTCGTCGGGCTTGGCGACAAAATCCATGCACGCGTTTCAATGCTGTCGGGCGGTCAACGCCAGCGCGTCGCCCTGGCGCGAGCGCTCGTCTGTTCCCCGCGCGTGCTGCTGCTCGATGAGCCTCTTTCGGCTCTCGACGCGAATTTACGCGAGCAGATGCAGATTGAATTGAAGCGTCTCCAGGCGCGCCTCGGCACGACGTTCGTTATGGTTACGCACGATCAGACCGAAGCGCTTTCGATTTCGGATCGCATCGTCGTGATGAACCGCGGAAAAATCGAGCAAATCGCATCGCCCGCGGAACTCTACGACGCGCCGGCGACGCGCTTCGTCGCGCATTTCATCGGGACGATGAACCTCATCGAGGGCAAGGCTCTGGAGACGACGGGCGCGTTTCATCGCGTGGCGGCGGGACCGATGACGCTCGAAGTGCCGGCAGATCGGGGAGCGGCCCCGGCGCCCGGCGCGCCTGTTCTCGTTTGTATTCGGCCGGAAGAGTTGTCTGTCCTTGCGTCTCCTTCGGATGACGCCGTCGCGGCGCAAATCATGTCGACCGTGTTCTATGGACCGACGTTGCGGTTGTTCGTGGAAATCGGCGGCGGCCAGAAGCTGATGATCGATACGCCGCGGCGCACAGCGGTGGGGGCGTTCGAAGCCGGCGCGTTCGTCCACGTCCGCCCCAACCGCGGAAGCGGGCGGATCTTAAGCGGGACCTGAATGGAACTTTTTGGCCACGGCCGGGCCGCTTCCCGAGCGACGCGGGAACCATTCAACGATCTTCGGCGTCTTGCCGCAAGGTTGGTCGATGGCGAGGGCCGAGATGCCGTTTCCCCGTGGGGTCATAGACAGCGAACACCTCGATATCATGCAGCAGGCGATGGACCTCGCTTGCAGTGAACTTGCCATCAAAGAGACCGACACCGCGAGTCGCGAGCGCATCGCCTTTTTGGTGACTGGCTTCATGAGAGCGGGCGAACATGACCCCAAAACAGCTGACCATCTACGTGGTCGATCGGTTCAAACTCCCGCTTTGAGCGACAAGAATTTATTCGGCCGCGGCGGCTTTAGCGGCCGGCTCCAATTTCGGTTCGGCTGTTTGTGCCTTCGGCGCGGCGCCCGAAATTCGGAGCAGGCGGCCAAACCGAATAAGTGCTTCCGGCAAAACACCGAGATTAAGCAGCGTCGCCGTCGTCAGGCCGCCGAGCACGGTGATCGCCATCGGCGCTTCGATTTCGTGTCCCGGCCGACCAAGGCCCAAAGCTAGAGGCACAAGCCCGAGCGCCGCCATCAGCGCCGTCATGAAGACCGGTGCCATGCGCTCGGACGCCGCGAGGCGGATGGTTTCGGGATTCCAGCCCTTCCCTTCCACGTCCGCCACATGCTCGACGTGCGCGAGCATCATGACGGAGTTGCGCGCGCCGATGCCGAAAACGGTAATCAGGCCCACGAGACTTCCGAGCGTCATGCCAATGCCGCTCACGACAATCGCCGCGATGCTGCCGATCAGACAGAACGGCAAATTGATCAGCACCAACGCCGCGAGCCCCCGACGACGGAACGCCATCGTCAGCGCCGCGATGATGAGCGCAGTGCTCATGGCGGTTAGACCGGCGAGGCGGATTTGGCCCTGGCGCTCCGCCTCGGCCTGTCCCGCGAACGCGACGTAAACGTCCTTAGGCAATTGAAGCGCTTCGACGCGCTGACGCGCTTCGGCGACGATCTCGCGAAGGGAATGGCCCTTCGCGCCGTTGAAGGTGACGGCGACGCGACGTTGACCGCCGTCGTGCTGAATGTTCGACCGGCCTTCCGTGATCTCGATTGTTGCGACGTTCTTCAAAGGCGTTCGGGTCGTGGCGTTGCCGACCATCAGCTTGCTGAGTTCGCTTATGCGGTTGCGGTCGTCGGGCGACAGAATGACGACGACGTCTACGGTGCGCGCGCCATCGTACGTCTGGCCGACGGTCGTTCCGGCGAATGCGGTCTGTATAGTATCGAGAGCGTCACGCGCGGAAAGGCCGTAGCTTGCGAGCGCGACCGGATCGAGCTTGACCGACAGCGTCGGCACCATCGCGCTTCTCGGCATTCTAAGATCGGTGACGCCTGGAACATCCGCAACGGCTTTCTGGATTGCGGCCGCCGCGCTTTCGAGCGACGCGAGATCGGTTCCGAGAGAGCTAATGACGACTTGAGCCGTTTCCCCGCTCAGGCTTTCGCTGATGCGATCGCCTAGGAACGTCAATGTCTCGCTTCTGACCTCCGGGAAGCCGCGAAGCGTGTCGCGAATGATGCTCTGGGCTTCTTCCTCGCTTTTATCGTGTACCGGTTTCAGCTCGATGTGAAATTCGCTCTTGTCGACGCTCCAGGTATCTTCGCCCGCTTCGGCGCGGCCGATCTGATGGCCGACGGTGTCAACGAACGGTAGCTTCAGCAGTGCCGCCGTGACGCGCTCGCCGACAGCCACGACGTCATCCGTCGACGTACCGGGAGACGCCATCGACATCTGCAGCACGAAATGGCCTTCGCGGAACTGCGGGATGAGCTCGCTGTGAAGGAAGGGCACGGCCGCGGCGGCCGCCAGCGCGCTTGCCGTCAGCAGAAGAACCGTCGTGCCCCAAGCCCGTTGGACGCGCGCCAAGACCCACCGCTGAGCGGCTTTGAGACTTTTCAGGAGCGGCGATTCCTTCGTGTCCTCGGTCTTCGTCAGAAGCAACGCGCACAACGCGGGCGTGACGGTCAGCGCGACGAGCATCGAGGCGAGCACCGCGATGACGAACGTCAACGCCATCGGCCCGATGAACCGGCCCTGCACGCCACCCGCAAAGAGCACCGGGAAGAATGCAAAAATCACCGCGAGCGTGCCGTAAAGCATGGAACCGCGAATTTCGATGGACGCATCCTCGATGATACTCAGCCGGTCGGCGCCAGGTCCCGCGAGGCGCAAGCGTCTCGCGATATTCTCGATATCGATGATTGCGTCATCGACGAGAACGCCGAGCGCGAGCGCGAAGCCGCCGAGCGTCATAGTGTTCAACGATTGGCCGAATTCGCTCAACACGACCACAGCGGCGAGCAGCGACAATGGGATTGCGAGAAACGAGATCAGCGACGCGCGTACGCTTCTGAGAAAGGCGTAGAGCACGAACAAGATCAAAGCCGATCCGAGGGTCAGAGCGGTCTCGAGATTTTTCAACGCGCGAACGACGAACGATGCCGGGCGGTGCAGTGCCGGATATATCGTTACGCCGCGCCGCTCGAGTGCCGGCGTCAACTCTGCAAGCGCGGCCTCGGTCGCGTTGGTGGCTTCGAGAGTATTCGCGCCGAACTGCCCGGAGACCGTGATCAAGACGCCGGGCTGCCCCATGATCGTCGCGTCGCCGATTTTCGGTGCGGGGCCGATCGTCACCGTCGCGACATCGGCCAGGCGGACCGGCCGGTTGTTCTGCATCGTGACGACGGCTTGGGATATCGTGCGCGGATCGGGCGCCGGTGGCGGCGTTGCGATGGTGATCCGTTGGGACGACGTTTCGACGACACCACCACCGCGAAGCGCGATGGCTGCGCTGGCCGCGTCCATGACATCGGTTACAGTCAGGCCGAGCGCGGCGATCCGCTCGAGGTCAGGCTGAATCTGAACCTGTCTGATCGCCCCCCCGTACACTGTGACGCGCGCAATTCCCGGCACGGCAAGCAAGCGCGGCTTGACGGTCCAATCGGCGATATCGCGGAGTGTATAGGGATCGACCTGATCGGAAACGAGGCCGAGCTTCAGCACATCCATCGTGCTCGACGTCAATGGTGTCAGCTTCGGCGGCCCAATGCCCGTCGGCAATTTGCCATTGAGCGTCGTCAGACGTTCTGCGATGCCTTGCCTCGCAGCGGTGGCGTCGGCGCCCTCTTCAAATGTGACGAGCACGACCGACAGGCCGTAGATGGATTCCGATCGAACCGTATCTATGCCTGGTCCACCGACGATCGCCGCCTCGATTGGGCGGGTGACGATCTGCTCGACCTGCTCAGGCGCGAGGCCGGGCGTCTCGGTCTGGATCGTGACTTGCGGTGGTACGAACTCGGGGAAAACGTCGAGCGGCGCCCGCAGCGCGAGAATGCTTCCGGCGATGAACCATACGACGGAAAGCAGTGCGACGAAACCACGATAGCGGATCGACCAGCGGATGAGCGCGTTCATGCCGGCTTAGTCCGGATCATTTGTTGGTGCGGAATGGCCTTGCGCCACGGACGAGGCAGCGGGCTTTGCCGTCCCCGCTGTTGCAGGTGCCTGGGGCCCGGGACCATCATCATCGTCGTCATCGAAGCTTCCGGGCGCCGCTTCACGTGCGAGCAGAACGGACGCGCCCTTCACCACGACGCGCGTGCCGGGGTCGAAGCCACTTTCTACGAAAAATCCATCGTCAACCGGCGCTTCCAACGACACGAGCTTGCGTTCGTATTTGCTCGGTTCCGTTTCGACATAGCACCAGGATTTGCCGCCGAAGACGACCAGAGCAGAACTCGGAATGACGACGCCGTTCAGTCTCTCCGGACTGTCGGCGATGACACGCGCCCGGTCGCCGGCGCGAAGACCAGGGCCCGCGTTGATCAAGCCGAAGAAAGACACTCCCGGCATCGCGAGATTTCCCGAGGGCGCGGCCCACAGAACATCGACCTTCGTTTCCGAGCCTCCGCGAAGGGGAACGACGCGAACATTCCGGGGCAGGTCCGCCGCCATGTCGGAGAAATCGAGACGAAGCACCGCGCGCGAGCCATTCGCAATATCGGCCATCAATGTCTGGCGGGCGTCGGCGTTCAGAAACGGGGCCTTATCGCCCCAAGATTGTTGAAGGCGCGTCAGCAACAGCTTCAGCTGGGACGCGTCGATACCTTCCTGACGGACGGCGTTTTCGAGTGTCTGCCTCGACAGCATGGTCGACGCTTTGAAGCGCTCGAGCTGTCCATGACTGAAGTTGGCCGCGACCGTCGCAGAGCGGATGTCCGCGTCGAGTTGCAGGAGCGCATCTGGATTGAGCACCGTCGCGATACCCTCGAGCTTCACAGGTTCGTTCGACGCGGCGAGAACGATCGTGTGCACGGGAGGGGGAACAACGTCGGGTACGTTGTTTCGTTCTTCGGCCTCTTCGGAATGCGGTGCGTTGCAGCCGGCAAGAATGGCGACGCTGCCTACCATTAGTAATGTTCTTATTATTGCGGGGACCTGCAAGCTCGCCTCCGTCGTGCCCGGATTAACCCCCGCGAATATCGGGAAAAAATCCGCACGTTTTCGGGATAGAATGCTCCAAAGATCCGGCCCAGACTAGCGGTATTTGTGAGGGCGTGAATTCCAGCGAAACCAAAGCAATTCGCTCCCGCCAAAAGTCGCCGATCAACGGCAGACAGGGCGATCAGCGATGTGGACTTCAAGGATAAGCGGGATCGCCCAAGCGCAGGGCCAAAGGAGACAAAGATCAGTGAGGTAGATGTGCTGCCAAGCGGAGACGTCGCCCAGCGCTAACTCATGTTGCAAGGCATCATTTTAATCGAAAACCTGCGGCTCCCGAAGTTGTACAGCAACCTATAATTACGATCATCGAGATCTATACGGGCTGAGCCAAATGACCTAACGTCATCGCACCGCCTTTATCCAATTTCTTCTAACATTGTGGGTTTCACTATGGGTGACGAATCCGTACTGCGATCGTCCGGGCGCAGTTGCATGACACAAGCCATCTCACGTTCGCCGGGCTTCGGCCGGGGATGGCGCGGGACCGTGGCGTGCTTCGTTGCTTCAACACTCGCGCTTTCAGCGTGCGGCGATAAGAATACGTTCGTTCCACCGCCTCCCCCGAAAATCGATGTGGCGCTGCCATTGAAGGAATCGGTGACGCGCTATCTGACCACCACCGGCAGCACTGCGGCGGTCAACAGCACGACGCTGGTCGCCCGCGTTCAGGGTTTCGTCGAAGCGATCAAGTATCAGGACGGCGACTTCGTAAAGACCGGTCAGGTGCTGTTCGTGATCGAGCAACAACCCTATCAGCTTGCGCTTCAGCAGGCCGAGGCGGGACTTGCGAGTGCGACCGCGACCACAACGCAGACTACGGCCGATTACAATCGCCAGCTGGATCTCGCCGCCAAGAATATCGCCAGCCAAGCCACGCTCGACACGGCGACTGCAAATAAAGCCGCAGCGGTCGCGAAGCAGCAGCAATCACAGGTCGATATCGATCAGGCAAAGCTCAATCTCAGCTATACGGAAGTTCGCGCGCCATTCGACGGCATCGTGACATCCCGCGAAGTCTCGTTGGGCCAACTCGTCGGCGCGGGCAGCCCGACGACACTCGCGACCATCGTCCAACTCGAGCCGATTTACGTCAATTTTTCCATCAGCGAGGTCGACGTTCAGGAGATCCGCTCCGAGATGAAGGCGCGGGGCATAACCAACGAGGAACTCAAGAAAATTCCCGTTGAAATCGGCCTTCAGAGCGAGAATGGATATCCGCATCAAGGCACGCTCGACTACGTCGCGCCGAGTATCACGGCCGCGACGGGAACGCTTGCCGTGCGTGGCGTATTGCCGAACAAGGATCGCGCGCTGCTTCCTGGCTATTTTGTTCGCGTTCGCGTTCCCAGAGCGAAACAGCCGGGCTCGCTTCTCATTCCGGACCGCGTGATCGGCAGCGATCAGAGCGGCCGCTACGTGCTCATCGTCAACAAAGACGACGTGATCGAGCCGCGCAAAGTCGAGCTCGGACAGCAGGTCGGCGATCTGCGCGTCATCGAGAAGGGCATCACTCCGGATGATCGCGTCATCATATCGGGGTTGATGACGGTCGTCCCGGGCCAGAAGATCGAGCCCGAGCTGAAGACTATCGCCAAGCCCGAAGCCGAGCCGAAAGCGGATGGCGCCCCATGATCTCGAAATTCTTCATCGAGCGTCCGGTTCTCGCGAACGTCATCGCGCTTCTGTTCGTGGTTATCGGCCTCGTTTCATTACTTCGGCTCCCCGTTTCCCAATACCCGGACGTCGTTCCGCCGACGGTGCAGGTGACGACGCGCTATCCAGGCGCGAGTGCCCGTACGGTGATCGATACGGTTGCGTTGCCTATCGAACAGCAGGTGAACGGTGTGGAGCGGATGCTCTACATGCAGTCCTACGCGGCGTCGGACGGCAGCTACTCGCTGACCGTCACGTTCGACATCGGCACCGATCTCAACGCGGCGCAAGTTCTCGTGCAGAACCGCGTCTCGGCTGCGATGGCGTCACTGCCGCAATCCGTACAAGTGCAGGGCGTCGTCGTTCAGAAGAAGTCGACGGCGATTTTGCAGATCGTCACGCTGACTTCCCCCGACAATCGATTTGATAGCCTTTATCTCAGCAACTACGCGACGATCCGACTGAAGGATGAAATCGCGCGGTTGCCGGGGGTCGGCAACGTCAACGTATTCGGGGCGGGTCAATATGCGATGCGCATCTGGCTCGATCCGGAAAAGATGCAGGCGCGCGGGCTCAACGCGCAGGACGTGATCCAGGCGCTGCAGCAGCAGAGCCAACAGGTGACGGCGGGACAGATCGGGGCGCCGCCTGTAGCAGGCGCGCAGACATTCCAATACACGGTCGACGTTGTCGGGCGCTTCGAAGATGCGGAGCAATTCGCGAATGTCGTCGTCAAAACGGGTACGGCCGGAGATTTGACCCGGTTGCGCGATGTCGGCCGGGTCGAACTCGGCGCGCAGACCTACGCGCAGATTTTCAAACTCAACGGAAACCAAGCTGCCGGCCTCGCGATTTTCCTGACACCCGGGGCGAACGCACTCGATGTCGCCACCGAAGTCGGCACGAAAATGAAGGCGCTCGCGAAAGAATTTCCGGAAGGCGTCGCCTACTCCATTCCGTTCGACACCACGGTTTTCGTGCAGCAGGCGGTGTCGGAAGTTTACAAGACCCTGATCGAAGCTGGTTTTCTGGTGCTGATCGTCATCCTCGCGTTCCTGCAGGATTGGCGCGCGATGCTGGTTCCGGCCACTACGGTGCCGGTGACGATCATCGGTGCCTTCGCCGCCATGGCGGCGTTGGGTTTTTCGGTCAATCTCTCGACGTTGTTCGCGATCGTTCTCGCTATCGGTATTGTCGTCGACGATGCGATCGTCGTCGTCGAGGGCGCTGCCCACAACATCGAGAAAGGCATGTCCGGCAACGACGCCGCGATTGCCGCCATGAACGCGTTGATGGGCCCGATCATTGGCATAACGCTGGTGCTGATGGCGGTGTTTTTGCCATCCGCCTTCCTGCCGGGGCTCACGGGGCAGATGTACGCGCAGTTCGCTCTCGTCATCGCCGCGACAGCGTTGATCAGCGCGATCAACGCGGCAACGCTGAAGCCCACCCAATGCGCGCTTTGGCTTCGGCGTCCCGTGCCGCCCGAAAACCGCAACTTCTTCTACCGCGGCTTCAACGCCATCTATCAGCGTATGGAGGACCGCTACGCCGGCTTGATCGGCGGCATGGCCCGCCACAGCGGATTGATGTCTCTCATCGCGCTGGCAATCATCGGTGGCGCTATATACGGAATGTCGCGCGTCCCGACCGGCTTTCTGCCGATCGAGGACCAAGGATATTTGATCGCCGCCGTGCAGCTTCCCGACGGTGCGGCGCTCGGGCGAACGCAGAAATCGCTCGAGCAGGTTGAACAGCTCGCCAATGCGGTGCCGGGCGTCGAGCGCGTCATTACCATTGCCGGCATATCGGCTCTCGACAACAGTGCTTCGCTCGCCAATGCCGGCGTTGCCTACATCATGCTGAAAGATTGGAGCGCGCGCGGTCCGGGCCAGGACTTGGCATCGCTCTATAAAACTCTCAACGAGAAGCTCGCTGACATCCAGGACGGTCACGTTCTGGTCGTGCCGCCGCCGCCGATCCAGGGCATCGGCAATGCGGGCGGCTTTACGATGCAGATCGAGTTGCGCGACAGCAGCTTCGATTTGGCGAAGCTCGAAAGCTCGGTCAACGCCATGGTGCACGCGGCCAGCACTCAGTCGAGCATCGCGCGTGCTTCGACCACTTTCCGCGCGACCGCTCCGCAATATAAGGTTACAATCGACCGCGAGAAAGTTCAGACACTTCTGCTGACGACCGACCAAGTGTTCTCGACGCTTGCGAGCTATCTCGGCTCTAGCTACGTCGACCAATTCAACAAGTTCGGACGCGTCTTCCAGATCTACGTGCAGGGCGATGCTGCATTCCGAATGTCGCCTGACGATATTCTTGCTCTCAGGGTGCGGAACCAGAACGGCGACATGATCCCGCTCGGCACGGTTCTCACGATTACGCCCCACATCGGGGCCTCGCTCATCAGCCTTTATAATCTCTATCCGTCGGCCGCTATCGTCGGCGTACCGGCCAAGGGCTTTTCATCCGGGCAGACCATCGCGCTCATGGAAGAGATTGCCGCGAAGACGCTGCCGCCCGGCGTCGGCTATTCGTGGACGGCGCTGTCCTATCAGGAGAAGCTCGTCGGCGGCCAAATCTATTACGTGTTCGCGCTTGCAATGCTTCTCGTCTATCTGGTGCTCGCCGGTCAGTACGAGAGCTGGTACGCGCCCATGTCGGTTATCCTGGCGGTTCCGTTATCGCTGCTCGGCCCAGTGCTGGTGTTGACCGCAGCCGGCGTCGATAACAACCTCTATGTCCAGATCGGACTCGTGCTTCTGATTGCCCTTTCGGCGAAGAACGCCATTCTGATCGTTGAGGTCGCGCGCGAATTGCGGGCCGAGGGCAAGCCGATCTTCGATTCCGCGCTGGAGGCGGCGCGGGCCCGGTTCCGGCCGATCCTGATGACGTCGTTCGCGTTTATCCTGGGCGTCGCGCCGCTGGTGTTTGCGACCGGCGCCGGGGCATCGGCGCGCAAATCGATCGGCATCACCGTTTTCAGCGGCATGCTCGCTTCGACGTGTCTCGCGGTGCTGTTCGTTCCCTCGTTCTTCGTCGTCATTCAGCGCTTCGAAGAATGGCGCCGGTCCCGGAAGAAGCCTGCGGAGCCTGCCATGATCGCACCGAAGACCAAATAACGTCGCCTGAGGCAGGGCGCTTTATTCGCGCCCTGAGTGCCACCACAACGCCGGGTTGGTCAGCAAATCGATGACGCTGGCCTTTTGCCCTGCGGCTGCGAGCGCCATTGAAGCGGTCGTGCCCGTCTCGCGTTCTTCGCGTTCGGCCATTCGAGAGTTTCGCGTCGCTTTGGCGAGGGCTTTCTGTGGAATGCGGTGCGTGTTCCCATTGCCTTTTGTACGATCGGTTGGGGGAGCCTCCTTCGGCGGAGCCGAGCTCTTTTCGGTTGTATCCTCGGCCGACCGGTTCGACGCCAGCATGATCGAGCGTCCGGATGGCGCTTCCGTCATTGGCCGCGATGCAAGCTTTTCCGGATCGGCGACCGCGGGATCAGGCTCGGACGGCTTTGGCTTGGACGGCGCAACATCGTCGCTTTTCGAAATTGAACCGGTTGTCATTCCGGCGAAGAGGGCGCTGTTTTTTTCCGCTTCCTGGCGCGCGGCGACAGCCTGGCCGCGATTAGCGTGCAAGGCCGACGCATATTTTTCCTGGCCCGATGACGGGACGAATGACGGCAGGGGTGTCGAGTCTTCGGATTGCGGCTCGGCCGCCGCGAATGCGGGATCTGCAAAAGCCGGCGGTCCATAAGCGGCGAGCAAGGCCACAACCGGTACAACGACTGACGCAACTGATTTCATAACTGACGCCCTTTACTCCCCAAGGCCATTCAGCAAGCCCAACGACGGCAATAGAAAGGCTGGAGTTCTCGCAGCGATACTAACTGGCGGACACCGCCCTGCTCGTGGCGCCATGCGCTTCCTCATCCGGCTTCGGACCTATCCGGGAAGCGCAAAATGCATTCGTTAACTTTTCTGACCGAGAGGTTACGCGCTTCTTCAATTCCAAGGGCGCGTAAAATGAATAGCGTTTATCCAATCGGGATGCTGACAGCCTCGGTTAAGCTCAGAGTAACGCATTGCAACGAAGATATTCCGGGGGGTTGATAAGCGTGCCCCGCGCGTTGATGAAACAATCATTTGCCCCCGATGAAATCTGCAAATCTCGAGGCCTTGATTATCGACGAGGGCACGGTCCTAGATGCCGGAAAGCTGCTGCGTATGCGCGGCTATCTCGATTTGGTCGGCTTTCGCGATATTATCGGCGAATTCGCGACCGCCATTGAACAACGCCTTCTGAATCTCCAATCGCTGGAGCTCTCACCGTCGCAAATTGAAGCGATCTGCCACGATCTCATTAATTTCACCGGCACGCTCGGAATGTGCCAGCTGATGTCGGCAGCGGAGAAATTGAGGGAATTCGCCCGGGATCACGCGCGGGCAGATATGCTTTCGGCGCAGGTAGAAATTAAGTACGCCGGCGAACGCGCCATGGCCGCGTTGAGGGCGTATATGGAGGCCGCCAGTGACTAAGCTGCGGCTTCATCGCGATCAATTGGCCGCCGTCGCCCGCGTCACGCCCTATGCAATGGCCGGCTATGGCGTCAATGTGGCGCTCGCCGCAGCGGCATTTTGGAACACCTTTCCGGCTCACCATCTTTTTCTTTGGCTCCTCTTCTCGTTCGCCGTTTGCGGCTTGGCAGGGGTGCGTTCGTTGCCTCGCACGGCCTCGAAGCAGCGCCATAATGCCGACACGACACGAAGCGCCCGGAATGCTCTTGTATTCGCAGTCCTACTTGCGCTCCCCTGGTCGTTCCTGGCAGCGGCATGGGCTGGCGCCGTAAGCGGGACCAGCGAGGCTATCCTCACAGCATTTGTCATCGGCATGGCTGCAAGCGGCAGCATTCTGCTCGCGCCGATCCCCGCGGCCGCACTCACCTACGCGGGGACCATCCTTGGCCCGCTCATTCTGAAACTGCTCATTCTCGGCGGCAGAGAAAATTTCGTCCTCTGCGCGCTCGCGGTGAGCTTTTTAGTTTTTCTGGTCGTGCTCATCATGACAAACGCTCGCATGTTCATGGAGCGGCTCAAGGTTCTGGAGCGGCTCAAAGTGTCCATTGCCGATGCGAAGGCCGCGAATGAGTCGGCGCAGCGCGCGACTTCGGCGAAGTCAGAATTCTTCGCGACGATGAGCCATGAAATCAGAACGCCGCTGAACAGCGTCATTGGCTATACGAGCCTCGTTCTGGCGCGACGCAGCCTCAATACTGAAGATGCGCGCGATCTGGAGATCGTGCGGGATGCGGGACGGTCGCTCCTCAACACCGTGAACGACATCCTCGACTTTTCCGCAATCGAAGCCGGGCGCATGAAGCTGGTGCTCGCCCCTACCCTGCTCCGTCCGATCATCGAGAGCTGCCTGTCGCTGATACAGGTCGACGCACGGGCGAAGGGGCTAATCTTGAGCGCTGAAGTCGACGGCGCTTTGGATGAGGTCGCAGTTTTGGCGGATGCACAGCGCGTCAGGCAGGTGCTCGTCAATCTCGTCGGCAATGCCGTAAAATTCACGGCGGTTGGCCGTGTCGATGTCCATGCCAAGTGGGTGAAGCGGTCGGCTGACGACGTCATCGTTCGCTTCGTCGTCAAAGATACCGGTCCTGGCATACCGGAAAAGTCGATACCGGAATTGTTCAACAGGTTCAGTCAGCTCGATGGAAGTTACGAGCGGCGCTTCGCAGGATCGGGCCTGGGGCTCGCCATCAGCAAGAGCATCGTCGTTGCCATGGACGGCCGGATCGGCGTCGACAGCGTGCTCGGCGACGGGTCGGCTTTTTGGTTTGAATTGCCGCTCGCCGTCAGCCGGTCACAGCCGTCAACCGAGCGGTCTGCGGATTCGAAGCCAGCTGGCCCCGGCGGCCTGAATGTTCTGGTGGTCGACGACATGGAGCCAAACAGACGGCTCACATCCACCGTGCTGAGACGTGCAGGACATCGCGCCGTGACGGCCGCGAGCGGCGCCGAAGCCATTCTGCTGGTGCAGTCGGAATCATTCGATGTCATCCTCATGGACATGCAGATGCCTGGGATGAACGGCCTCGCGGCGACGAAGGAAATCCGGAAGCTGCCGCCAAATCAAAGCCAAGTTCCGATCATCGCCATGACGGCGAACGTTCTCCCGAACGAAATCGCGAGCTGTTATGCGGCAGGCATGACGGCACACATCGGCAAGCCGTTCGAGATCGATGTGCTGCTTCACGCGATCGAAGCCGTGTGCGACGGAGCAGGAATTAGCACGCGTCATCGCGTTCCGGTCGCCGCATCGGGCGGAAGAAATCCTTTCTGATCGTCGTCCACGCAATAGCCGACGCGGGGCCGGCCTCACCGTTCGCCGGCGAGCCGCTTTCCAAACGTGGCATCTAGATCACAACCTGTTACACGCTGCGTCGGATTGTGAATTGTTTGTGACCACAATTTTCTGTATTGGCTGCCTCCTTCAGCGGGAAGAGCGTCGCTGCTTGAACGGTCGGCACAGCGGGAGCCGATACCGCCAAGCGTGAGGGTGACGTGTTCCTGTCAGCCCTGCCAGCGATGGCAGGGCTCTCTATTTTCTACGGCTCGCGCGCATGAAAAATCCCCGGATATCCGGGGCTTTTTCATCAATAGCCATATCCGTAGCCGCAGTAGCGCCGTCCGTAGCGCCAGTAGCAGTAGTAATCGTCGTCGTAATAGCCGTCATAGCCAAACGCGAAGAACGGGCCGCGTCTGAAATGGCCGTGATGGTCGTGATGACCTCCGTGTTCTCCACGGAAATTTCCGCCCATTGGACCGGCGCGGAATCCGTGCCCTTCGAAGCCACCGCCGCTCCAGCCGTGGGGGCCCATCCCGCCCATGCCCATGCCGCCATGTCCCATGCCACCACCGAAGCCGCCGCCTCCGTGACCCATTCCGCCCCCTCCCCCACCGCCTCCCATGAAGCCACCGCCTCCCATTCCCCCGCCTCCTCCGTGACCACCGCCTCCGCCGCCGCCACCGTGGGCATCGGCAGAAATGGAGAATGCCGTAACCGCAAGCGCCGCGGCAGCGACAGTCGCCAACTTACGCAATGTCTGCATTTGAGCTTTCCTCATTCTTGGAGGAGCTGAAACAGCTCCGATGAGGTGCAAACCTTCGCCACATCCGTTTGTTGCGCGGCGCGCGCTCGAATAACGTCGCACGCTGAGCAATCAGTCGCAGAGTTCAATCCGGTGGCCGCATTTCGAATCCGATGAGCGGCCGGCGCAGGCCGGAGAAGACTGAGAGACGATCGACGCTGCAGTCACGTCGTCATTTCACGATTTTCACTTTACGATTTTCGTATGGGGGATGCCAAACGAGAAGACGCCGGCTTCGGGGGGAAAGCCGGCGTCTTATGGGACGGCGCTATCGGGGGGAGTAGCGCCTAGACTACAATCTTGGGGGAGATTGTAGGTGGAAAACGACCACCGCGATCTCCGGTTCCCGCCTCGTACGCAAAATTTTTCCTGAGTCTCCAAGCATGAGAAGCGCCGCACCAGCGGGTTCGATTTTCCCGATCTGGGACAGCAAAGGTTCGTCTTGGCGGGAAGGAAACCGAAGGCTGCGCGCACGAGCGCATCGATTGCGTCTCGATAAAACTCTTGCTGAAGGATCGCGCATCGGCCAGCCCGTCATCGATCGTGAAGCAGTGAACCGCACCTCGACCGTTAAATTTCATTCGAGACGAAGTGTCGAATGGAAGCTTTGATCCCCTACCCCAAAGCCGCCGCTTCACAGCGCGCGTAGCCCGGTCGCTCGCGATGACACGCCAAAAATGCAGCACCTACTTCCCGTCGGTACTGTCTGCGTCCTTGAAGCGGCTGCCGTTGGCAATCCGGAGAACTCCAAAATCCTGCGATCGGGAATGGTCATCAACCGTACCTGTCGGCGCGCTGGTCAGCCCACGCTTCAACAATTCGCGCACCGCCGCGGCGCGGCTCGGCAGGCGGTATTTGTAGCGGAAGTCATCGACAGCTCTCAGTTCTTCCGGCTCAAGCATAATCTGGAGCCGTTCATCCCTATTTGCAGCTGCGCTCATGGCAAAATCTCCTCGGGCGCTTGTTTTCGCCGGCTCATAGTTAGTAACTCGCTCAATTTGAGCTACGGCCCGTGTTAACGAGGATCCCCCTAAAACCGTTCCCTACGTATGCTTACAATTTCACGACTGCACGGTAAGTTGCTGTTTTATCGGATTGATTAATCCCGGGAACGGCATGAAGTAGGTGTTTTCGGAGTTGACGGTATGACGTATTCCGGTTCGGCAAGCATGGTGGATACGAAGATATTCGGACATGTCCGCCCGCCGCGTGTGCTGCTTGTCGAAGACAACACGCTCGTCGCCCTTGATCTTGAAGACATCCTCAGGGGCTATGGTTGCCAGGTCATCGGACCGTCCGCGACGGTGCGAGATGCGCTCGAAGCTCTCGAGCGCGAAGAGATCGACATCGCCGTGGTCGATTATCTTCTGGAGGACGGGGAAGCGGCGCCGCTCGCGCGTTCCCTCGATGTCAAGGGCATCCCCTTCGCGATCTGCACGGGTGCAGGCGTAGCCGAACTCAGCTCGCTTTATCCGAATACGCCGATCCTCGCAAAGCCGTACAATCCCGACGACGTTTCGATTGTTGTGAACAGTCTCATTGCCAGCCGGCTTGCCGCCAGCTGAGTTAGCCTCGGTCCTAGCGAACCGAGGCAATGCATTCGCATCTCAATAAAAAGACTTCAGAAGCGGCGGACCCGCAAAAAGCGCTCTCGCCCGAGTTCGAATATCATCGGGCATTAACGCGCCGCACTCGAAGATGCAGTCGTTTCACATCTATCGGATGATGAAACTACGCGCCATGTCGAGCGTAACTCCATCAGCTAAACTGCTTGGTCTTTTTTTGCGTCGTCCGGCGCGCGCGACCAGTACCGCAACGTTCCAGGCCCGGCTTTTGCCGGAGCGTTGCGCGATGAAACTTAAAACAACTTTATCCGCGTGCTGACGTCAATTTCTGACGAGTCATGAGGTTTCTCCATGAATAAATTTAAGCGGATTGCGATGGCGGCTGTCGCGTCGCTGGCCGTCATTTCGATGGCACCGGTTGCGGAGGCTGCTCACGGAGGATTTGGGGGCGGCGGATTCCATGGAGGTTTCGGCGGAGGAGGTTTCCATGGAGGATTTGGTGGTGGCGGGTTCCGAGGCGGCGGCTTCCGCGGATTTGGCGGTCCTCGCTTCGGCGGTCGTGGGTTCGGATTCCGAGGTCCAGGCTTCCGCGGTCCGGGATTCGGATTCCGCGGTCCCGCAAGGTTCCATGGACGACCGTTCTTCGGTCGACGCTTCGTTGGTGCTGGCTTATGGTGGCCGTGGTGGTGGGGACCGGGGTGGGGATGGACAGGCGGTTACTATCCTTATTATGGCGGCGGTTATGGATTCTGCCGTCGCTGCAGCCGCTACTGCGGCGGCTACTGATTATTTGTTGTGTTGAATCGCGGGCCTGTGCCCACGCCTCAAGCTGGTGGGCACATGGCCTTTGAGCGAAGCTTGAGCGCCGATGACAAAAGGTTGGTAACGACCAGACGGATCAGCGTGGCCGACCGGGAACGCCAACTCTTGGCCAGGGTTTAACTTCCAAATCTTGGAGGCGACAATGGCTACCTCGCTGGAAATGCTTCAAGAGGAAGGCATCGAGCATGCGGCTATAGAGAAGCAGCCTTATGCGCCCAATGCGCAAGACTTCGAACACCACATCGACACCTATCGCGGCTTCCTCCGTGGAGTGATGCTTTTCGTGGCTCACGCCGCGGTCATTCTGATCGCGCTGGCATATTTCTTTGGTTGACCGAGGCATGGCGCAGAAGACCCCAACAGAAGTTAGACAGGGCAGTTCGCGAAGGACAAATTTTCGCGTTCTTATCTTGTCGACGCTGATCGCGGTTCTGGTTCTTGGTGGCTTTACACTTGCGTTCATTATGAAGACTCCTGCCCGGATGGAGGGAGTTACGACTAACGCACCGCAGGATCAGTCTGCGCACGTATCGCCATCGGAATCGAAGCCGCTTCCGAAATAACCGGCGCTTCAAGTCGTTGTTAACGAGTCGACGTGCGGAGCCCTTCCGGCGTCTATTGCCCTGCGCTTTTGAGAAAATTGCATCTTGAAATCGCGATCGTGATGTGGCGAAGCGGTCAACCGCAACGCGCAAAGCGCGCTGGCGCGCTCGTGAAATCGCAAGCAAAATCTAAAGATGTTGCATACATGCCGGAGGTATACCGATTTTTGAGGTACGCGTGCCTCCAAGCTGGGTGACCGCGAGGTCAAGTTGTAATATTCGTTGGCGGTTGCTACGAGACCGCGTACCCGCAGTACGTTCGCGGGGCTTTGCCTAGTTGGCCGGCATTGGTGCCGCCTACGCACGTTCGCACTGTGGCTGCTGCTCCTGTTGAGCGCGCGTCGTTATCCGCATCGATGATTGGGCGGGGGCTTTTCTCAAGTTGGATGTTGCATGCGACCTCAGTGGATTTTAGGCATTGCCGCCGCAGCTATCTTAGTGGTGGGCGGCACCCGATTGTCTCCCGCATATGCGGATGATGCGTGCCCCGAGGGCACGCTCGGCGTTTCAAGAACGATCGAGGTCGATACGACCGGCGGCCCTTGGATCGGCGCACCTCATGGCGATCCGAATTTCCTTGCTGCGGGCGAGGTCGTTCTCACATTCGACGACGGGCCCTCTCCGAAGGATACGCGGGCGATTCTCGCCGCCCTCGCGAAGGAATGCACCAAGGCAGTCTTCTTCATGGTCGGCGAAATGGTGGCCGTGCATTCGGAGATCGTCAAAGAAGTTGCGGACCAGGGACATACGATCGGGACGCACACCTGGTCTCATCCCAATCTCGCGCGGCTTGCGTTGCCTGAAGTCACGCATGAGGTCGAAGCGACGTTCGACATCGTTCAGAAGAACAGTCCGCAGCCGGTCGCGCCGTTCTTCCGCTATCCCTATCTTTCGAGCAGCAAGCTCGCCGAGGACTACTTCAAGAGCCGGAACATCGCGCAGTTTGCTGTCGACATCGATTCATCCGACTGGCGCATGCGTAGCTCCGCACCGGTCATCGCGAGGGTTATGGCGGGCCTCAAGGCGCGCGGTCGCGGCATCATCCTGATGCACGACATACACAAATGGACGGCTGACGCGGTGCCTGGGCTGCTCGCGAAACTGAAGGCGGGAGGCTACAAGGTCGTCCTGCTGAAGCCGAAAACCGCGCTTGAGCTCGTTGCGGACGTCACGCCGCCGGAGCCGCAGAAGAGCTCAGTCAAATCCGCATCGCGAAGGGTCAAACACCAGCGGACGTCTTCGCGCGGTAGAAAAGCGGTGCTTCTCGGCAAGAGGTCAGCGGCGATCCAATAGGGACTGCGCCGTGTAGCCGGATGCAAAATGCGAAGCGTGCTTATCGGCCGAGCCGATCCAGATAGAGTCACGGCGCCGACTGGTGAGCCGGCGCCGTGATTGAGAGACTTAAGCTGCCTTTGCGACGGCGCCAGCCGGTACTTCGGAGATCGTCTTCAGGATCTGCGAAGCGATCTGGTATGGGTCGCCCTGCGAGTTCGGACGGCGATCCTCGAGGTAACCCTTGTAGCCGTTGTTGACGAACGAGTGCGGCACGCGGATCGAAGCGCCACGATCTGCAACGCCGTAGCTGAATTTGTTCCACGGCGCCGTCTCGTGCTTGCCGGTCAGGCGCATATGGTTGTCCGGACCGTAAACCGCGATGTGTTCATCGATGTTCTTGTCGAAGGCCTTCATCAGGCTCTCGAAGTACTCCTTGCCGCCGACCGTACGCATGTACTCGGTCGAGAAGTTGGCGTGCATGCCCGAGCCGTTCCAGTCGGTGTCGCCGAGCGGCTTGCAGTGGAATTCGATGTCGATGCCGTACTTCTCCGTGAGGCGGAGCAGCAGGTAACGCGCGATCCACATTTCGTCAGCGGCCTTCTTGGAGCCCTTGCCGAAAATCTGGAATTCCCACTGGCCCTTCGCGACTTCGGCGTTGATGCCTTCGTGGTTGATGCCAGCGGCGAGGCAGAGATCGAGATGCTCTTCAACGATTTTGCGCGCGACGTCGCCGACGTTCTTGTAGCCGACGCCCGTATAGTACGGCCCCTGCGGAGCCGGATAGCCGGTCTCAGGGAAGCCGAGCGGACGGCCATTTTTGTAGAAGAAGTATTCCTGCTCGAAGCCGAACCAGGCGCCGCTATCATCGAGAATGGTTGCGCGCTTGTTCGAAGCATGAGGCGTCTTGCCGTCCGGCATCATGACTTCGCACATGACGAGCACGCCGTTCGTGCGAGCGGGATCGGGATAGTGAGCGACGGGCTTCAGAACGCAGTCGGAGCTGTGGCCCTCGGCCTGCATGGTCGAGCTGCCATCGAAACCCCAGAGCGGGAGATCAGCGAGATCAGGGAATGCACTGTATTCCTTGATCTGCGTCTTGCCACGCAGGTTCGGAACCGGCGTGTAACCATCGAGCCAGATGTACTCGAGCTTATACTTCGTCATTCTTTAGTGCTCCCTAAGTTTGACGTCTGAGAATTCCCTACTGCGTGCGCTGCCGCCGGCACGCTTGGCCGCGGGCGCCCGAAACGGCGGGGCGCGCCACGAATGCGCGAGAAGCTGCTTCAACCGAGGGGCCGTCCTGAAGCCGCCAGCGGGCAGCAACGGTCGATCGAGAAACGCTTGCGAACGCTCGCCCGGGGTAGAGGCTCTTGCTCTCAACCTGAGCCACGCCGGTCAGCATTCATTCTCCCTCATGTGATGCAGGTTCATTACGAAGCCTGGCGAGATGTGGCGGAACACGGCGGTTGCAAAGCGCGTTCACCACGGCACGGATGCTATCCAAAGACACAAAACCAAGCATGCCCATAATATGTGCAACTGCTGATTTTTATTGAGGCATCAGCATAATCAGGCGAAAATGGATGCCGAACCGGTTGCGCCGTGCGGCCGGTGAGGCTTGGAGAGACAAGAATGACCGAGATCCAGTATCGACAAACGGCAAAGATCTACCAATTCCCGAGAGGCGGACGTGCGTCCCTACACGGACAACGGCTCGTCAAGAAGGCTTCCGCAATCGTGCCCTACCGGCTCGCGCGACACGTCGAGTTTGGCAGCTGCTGGTATCACGAAGCGGCCATTGAAGAAGACGCCGAACTGGTGCGTTGGAGCTGAGCTCGAAGTTTGTAGGCGTCATGCGTAACGTGAATTCCATCGACTGCAGACACTGATCGATACCGCGGGAAAGGCGTTTTTGGCCCTTCCCCGCGCGGTGGGCGCTGATTGCCGCCCGGTCACCAAAACGGTTTATATTCTGGCCACTTCCAGCCCAACGGTTCTCTCGTAACTCCCCCTGCACTGCGAGAACCTGCGCGCGAAAAAATTCGGGCGCGTCGAAGCACAATGCATCGCGCCGGCCCTTCGCCTAATCCTCACGCACCGAAGATCGACCAGCCCATCCGGTGGGTAAGATGCTCGAGTGCAATCTGCCCCAGCCGCGAGTTGCCTGTCGTATCCAATCCGGGCGACCAGACGGCAATTGAGGCCTTGCCGGGAGCCACTGCCAGGATGCCGCCGCCTACCCCGCTCTTGCCCGGCAGGCCGACGCGGTAGGCGAATTCGCCCGATCCGTCGTAATGGCCGCAGGTCAGCATGAGAGCGTTAATCCGACGCGCCCTCTCTGGCTGCACAACTGCATGTCCGGTGGACGGATTGCTGCCAAATTGTGCAAGAAAGCGTCCGGCCATGGCCAATTGTCTGCAAGACATCGCGATGGCGCAGTGGTGAAAGTAGACCCCGAGCGTGAAGTCGACGGGGTTATCGAGGTGTCCGAAGGACTTCATGTAATTGGCGAGCGCGGCGTTGCGGAAGCCGGTGCGCTGCTCGGAGGCCGCCACCTGCTGATCGATTGTTATGGTCGAATCATCGGCCAGGAACTGCATGAACCTCAGGATTTCGCCCAGCGCCTCACGGGGCAAATGGCCGGAGAGGATCAGATCCGTCACGGCGATCGCGCCGGCATTGATAAAGGGGTTTCGCGGAATGCCCTTCTCGTTTTCGAGCTGGACGATAGAGTTGAAGGGGCTTCCTGACGGTTCGCGGCCGACCCGCTTCCAAAGCCTGTCGCCGACCTTTCCTAAAGCAAGCGTCAGCGTGAACACCTTCGAGATGCTTTGAATTGAAAACGGCGTATCGGCGTCGCCAGCGGCTGCGACGTTTCCTTCGGCGTCGATGACGGCGATGCCGAAGGCTTTTGGGTCAACGCGCGCCAATTCGGGAATGTAGGTTGCGACTTCTCCCCGTTCGGGCCTGCGCCGCATCTCGTC
The DNA here is from genome assembly GCF_019753045.1 of Hyphomicrobium sp. GTDB lineage: Bacteria > Pseudomonadota > Alphaproteobacteria > Rhizobiales > Hyphomicrobiaceae > Hyphomicrobium_B. Next base: position 386,030 of record NZ_JAIELN010000002.1, on the reverse strand, counting down.
AGCGATTTCTTTGACGACATCGTCAAGCTTACTCACGGCATGCCTATCTCATGATTGCGATCCTCCCACGTACTAGCGGGCATTCACTCAATCACACAAGAAGGCGAAATTGCTTCCGGCTTTGATATTGGCTCTGCTTGGCTCGCAACGTGCGCCGGGCATTTCCTACGAGACGAGCAGATTGCATCGTTCGCGATGACGGAAGCGGACGTAGGTTGCTTGGCGCTATGGCAGTCAAAAGCGGCTTCAATGCACGCGTGAAATATGCGCAAGAACGTTGAATGTTGAAATCCGAGAAAACCGGCCAAAATAGCCGCTAAATCGCGTGCGTATCGGCGCCGAGATCGACGTCGGCGATTGCCGAATCGGAGCTGTTGTTTTAGGGTTTTTCTATTGTACGCTCCCGTACATTCATTAGATGATATTGTCTTGGCCCCGAAGCTTCCCACTTCGGGGCCTTTTTTAATTTTGCAATTTGAGTGCTCTTAAAAATCTCTTCACCGCTAGCTGTGTGAGCGCATCTTATCATTGAGATCTTTGGCCATCGTCAGATGATGCTCGAGTGTTGGCAACAATGCGACGGCAAAGGCCTTCACCTGAGGAGTCGGTCCGTTCGCGGCATAATCCTTGAACTTAGCGACCGCGTCCTCGTGAGCTTTCAGCTGATCATATGCGTAAGCGGAGTCGAAGCCTTCTTTGGTCGTGAAGAGGCGAAGCTTCGCGTATTTAGCTTCGTGCGTCATATCGAGTGCATTCTCGGGCGGTTCTATCTTGGCCTCGCCGAGCGCCTTCTTCAGGTCCTCCCCGGCCTTCGTATGATCGGTGATCATTTGATGCGCAAAGCTTTGCACCTCGGGTGACCTTCCGTATTTCAATGCAAGCTCGCTTGTGTCGATTTCGAATTTATTGCCGACCGTCGCGTTGGATACGAAGTCCCTGGTCTGACTTGGGTCATCCGCGGCGAGCACCGGCAACGCAAAGCCCATTGCGATGATTGTTAAAATTACTCTCATATCGATCTCTCCTATGGTCATTCGACCTGTGGGCTCGTAACCGCCGCCGCGCAGCCAGTGTTCCCGGTTTTGACGGATGTGTTCGTTATGCTTCGTCGCGCTGGCAGATGCTTCCCGGAGCGAGCGAACGGACAGGAACTTTTGGGGTTTCGGCTGTGTTTTATGGTCGGGTGGAAATTTGGTCTGGAGATCTGGGCCGTGGACCAATATTTGAACGAATTGCTTTTGCTGCTGTCCGTCATTGGGGCGCCCATAATTCTCGGGGCGCTGCTATTTTACGGCATTACGGTTTCAGAGCGGAGACACCACTCGGAACGGGATGATAGCCCATCGCACAGAGCCGCCATCGGCAATAAACGCCGGCAGGGGTGAGCCTGTTGTTTTTACCGAGTTACTAGGTTGTCCCTTACTGAGGCCCCGGTCATCGGAGCCTCAGTTGCGGGAAACTCAATTGGTCGCCTGAAATCGCCAGAAGGTTCCAGCCGCCGACTCCACCGCCAAAATGCTTTTCAAGCGTTTGTCCGGCGGACGGATTCCCAATGAGACGAGCGCTTTGACGTCGTCGAGCAAGGCGGGATTTTCCGCATAGCCCGAGTGGTTGAGGCCGAGCGCGTCCGTCGATACTGCCGTCACGTCGATGGTGTCGACGCCCGGAATGATCAACGGTCCGTCTTTTGGAATATCGCCAGCGCGCGGAACGCCGCCCCAGAACCGCGCCGAATAACCGAGAGCGCGATCGTTGGACGCCGCATAGAGCGTTACGCCCCTCGCAAAACTCGAAATCTCGCGGGCGATGATATTGAACTTATCGCGGTCGACGTCGGGCGCCGCGAGAATGACTTGGCTGATCACCACACCGTTTGGAATTTTGGGCTTCAGCCTTTCCAGCACACGCAGCAACAGCTCGTTACCCATCGAATGCGCTATGAGGCTGATGGATTTCGCGCCGCTCTTCTGAATGACCATCGTCAGAAATTCAGCGAGCCGCGGCTCCGCCTGTTCGACGCTGCCGCGATCATAGGTATAGCTCGCGACCTTGCCGCCAGAGGGCCAACTGTAGACGAACGGCACGCCGTCGAAGCCGAGGTCGTATGTGATCTGCGCGGTCCGATAGAGGGCGCAGTCGAAGGACGTGTTGAAGCCGTGCACGAAGACGAAGGCGTGATCCTTGAACGTCGAGGACTTCGCGAGCTGCTCTTTGACGAGCGCTAGCATCTGCTCTTCCGTGAGGCTCTTAATTTCCTGCAGCGTGAAATGCTTGTTCGGGTCCTCTTTCTCTTCGTAAATCTTGTATTTGAAATACGGGATCTCGTAGACCGTCGGCCGCTCGATATGCGGCACCTTATGGCTGAGAGGAACTGAGATAAGCGCGCGCCCTAATTGCAGTTTGTGACCCCGCTCCGATCCGAATTGCAGGCGGGCCGGATCAGGCTCGATAGCCCGATCGGTTCCATAGAAGACCGGAACGACTTTGAACTTCTTCGAAGGATCGCTCTCGATCGCAGCGCGTGCAGCGGCGGAAGGCGCTGCGGGCGGCGGCACAACGGCGGCCGGAGCGGGCGGAGGCGGCGGAGCCGGCATGGCAGCCGATGGCGCGGGCGGCTGCGCATAGCTCGCGCGGGGCTTAGGGGCTGGTGCTTCGGCGGAAGCCGCCGGAGGCTCCGGCGGTGCAGCGCCACCGGCCGGCTCGGACGGTTCCGGCGGCGGAGGCGGAGCAGCGCCGACCGCTTTAGGCTCAACCTCAGTCGGGGGCGCCGATTCTTTGGGTTCTTCCGCCGAAGGCGAAGGAGCACCAGCGCCGATCCGGCCTTCCCCGATAACGGACGGAATTTTCGGACCGGACCCTCCGTTGGCTTCATGCTCGAACGTCGAGCTGGAGCCGGGCTCCGCCTCGTCCTTTTTGTAGGCATCCGTCTGGGAGTCGGAGTCCCTGCTTCCTCCCATATCTTCGCTTTGTTGCTTCGCTTCGGGAGGCGGCGCCGCTTCCGGCGCTGCGGGCGCATTGGCTACCGGCGGCGGGGGAGGCTGCGCGCTTTCCTGGGCCTGGCTCGGCGGCTCCGCACGGTCCTTGCCGACTTTCGGAGCTTCGCTACAGGCTGCGAGCAATCCGCAGGCTGCGAGTATCGTCAACCCCAATCCCGTCCGGCGCACTGGTCTACGCCAGCCTTCAGCAACCCAAATCACGCTACCCTCCCCTAGGACGCGGCCCGGCCACAAGCTAGGCAGCTTACGGCCGCCAAGCAACCGGCTCTATGGCATGAGATTGTGACGGGGAAGAGCGTCGAATTCCCGGCTTGCGGGAAAGCGTCTTTCCTGCCCATCGTCTCCACCGATGAACGAACAGGATTCACCTTCGCAGCCATGCCCGTTACCGCCCTCCCAGCCCACAAAATTTCCGTCGCCGACTATGTCTCGGGGATCGCCAACGGCGACCGGGCGCTTCTCGCTCGCGCCATAACGCTTGTGGAAAGCTCAAACCCCGACCACGGCCGGCTCGCCCAGCAGGTGCTGCAGGAGCTACTGCCCAAAACCGGCAAGGCCGTGCGGCTCGGCATCACCGGCGTTCCCGGCGTCGGCAAGTCGACGACAATCGATCAGCTCGGGATGAACCTGCTTGCCGAAGGGCACCTGGTCGCCGTTCTCGCCATCGATCCGACTTCCAAACGCTCAGGCGGCTCGATCCTCGGCGACAAGACACGCATGAGTTCGCTCGCGCAGGAGAAGAATGCGTTCATCCGGCCATCGCCTTCGTCGGGCACGCTCGGCGGCGTGACGCGGCGCACGCGCGAGACCATGGCGCTCGTCGAAGCGGCAGGCTTCGATGTCGTCATCGTCGAGACGGTGGGCGTCGGTCAGTCCGAAGTCGCCGTCGCCGATATGGTGGATTTCTTCCTGGTGCTACTGCTTTCGGGCGGCGGCGACGATTTGCAAGGCATCAAGAAAGGCATCATCGAGCTTGCCGACATGATCGCCATCAACAAGGCGGACGGCGACAACATCAAGCGCGCCGAAAGCGCGGCGGCCGAATACAAAAATGCGCTGCAGATTTTCACGCCGCATGGCGCGACGTGGTTTCCGCCCGTTTTGACTGTATCCGGACGGGATAACCGTGGGCTGAAGGAGCTTTGGGCAAAGGTTCTCGACCACCGGAAGAAGATGACGGGGACAGGCGAATTTGAAACGCGCCGGCAATCTCAGGCCGTGTCCTGGATGCGCGATATGCTCGAAGACCGGCTCATGGGTGCGCTGAGGGCCAATCCGAGTGTCGCGGCAGAGCTTCCGAAGATCGAACAATCCGTTCGCGACGGCACGCTTCTTCCGACGCTCGCGGTAGAACGCATCATGACGATGATGGGGATCTGAGATCCCGGACAATCGGGCCCGCGCAAGGCCCGACAGCACGTTGGTCTTGGACAGGCGTTGATCGCGAAGGCCGGCTAATGCGTTATTATTGCGCGATGCTACCGGTCACCAAGGATCCCTGGCGAGACTTGACCTCGGATAGCGAGATTTCGATTTCCGCATTTCGCGCGGCTGCGAATTCCGCTTCCCGCCGCGCCGTCTCGACTGCGGCCAATGACGCTGCGATCTCGGCATTGCGTTCGTCCGCGAATTTGGCGTCCTGATAGGCGGCCATAGCGGCGTCAATTTCACGATTGCGGTCGCTTTCGAACTCCGCTTGCTGAAGAGCCGCAACGCGAGCCATCGAGGCGTCGGCTTCGGCGTTTTGCCGACTTTCGAATTCGGCTTCCGCGACGTCCTGTGCTTCCCGAGCGCGCAGGTTTGCAACCGCGGCCAGGGATGCGTTGATCTCGTCGTTGCGTTCGCGCTCGAACTTCGCCTGAGCGTATGCAGCGGACGCCTTTTCAATTTCGGCGTTCTGGGCGAGTTCGAAGTCGGCAGCCTGTAGATCTTCGACGCGAGCAACCGAGGCGTCGATCTCGGCGTTGCGCTCACGCGCAAACGCTGCATCGGAGGGCGACGGCATAGCGTCTTCAGCGAAAGCGGAAATCCCCTCTGCGGGGAAAGCAAGTCCGGTCAGGACAATTGCAAGCATAATGCGCATGTATGACATTGGAGATGATCCTCGCTTGGCGATTTATTTGCGACTGTCTCAGCGCCGGCAGGATCGTATTTGAATCCACTATGTTTAAAATTGCGTGCATCGAATGCAATGAAAAACGCCTGATATATATGCTCATTTTTGGCATCAGGGCGATATATGGCGAATACTGATTGTGACGGTTTTATTTTGGCCCGTCACAATCTCTTTTATGACTTCCCCCGAATACTAGGAGGCAAGATGAGCTTCGAAAAATTTCGCTATTTCTGCGAACGCCTCGTCTGACTCAGGCAATGACGGGGTCAGATATTGGGCGTGGCTCTGGCCTTCAAAAACCTGAAGCTCCGCGACGACGCCGGCTTGGCGAAGCTTTCGATGCGTGCGTACGGTATCGCTCAGCAACAGGTCGCGCGTTCCCGATGTCAGGATCGCGGGTGGGAAACCACTGAAGTCGCCAAAGATCGGCGACAGCATCGGATCGCGCGGATCCTGCTGGCCCACGTAGATGGCGCTTGCCCCGGTTGCCCAGCTGCGTCGCGAGACCAAGGCGTTGTCGACAAACGCGTTGGCCATGATCGTATCTCCCGACCACGTGAGATCAGCTAGAGGACTTCCGGGTCCGATGGCGCCCGGAAGCGCAAGCCCTTCGGCTTTTGCCCGAAGCGTCGCGCACAAAGTCAGCGCTCCACCGACGGAGGTTCCGAAGATCGCCATCTTGCGAGGGTCGTATGCGGCCATCAACACGCGCCACACGTCCATGACGTCATCAAGCGCCGCGGGATAGGGAAAATCCGGCGCCATCCGGTAATCGATCGAGACGACTTTGAATTTGCCGTGGCCTGCCATCATCATGCCTTCACCGGCTCCTGCTTCGCCCGGAAAGAGGACGTAGCCGCCACCGTGAACGTGAACGAGAAGCCGTTCGCGATTCTGCGGCGCGATCTCTTTCGGCGTGATGACGAAGACAGGGACGCCTGCCATCGTTGTCTTCTCGACCGTCAGGCCGAAACGTTCGCGAATTGCCGCCACTGCCGGAGCCGCGCTTTCCGCGCTCTTCGCCGCAAGATCTTTCCAGGCTGCAGCATCCTCGGGGAGTGCGTTCCATTCGGGTGCATATGGAGCGGCGATGACGGCTTGCAGCTCCTTGCTGACAGTCGTCGGCACCGGCAAGCTGCGCGCCGGAAGCTGGCGAGGCTGGAGATTTCCAATCGGCGCTGCGTCTTCTGCTCGTTCGACCGCGGGTAGAGTTGCGGCTGCTAGCGAACTTCCAAGAAACATCCGGCGCGAGAGCGATAGCTGTTTGTTGATCGCGGCAAACGAGTGATCGCTCATGTGTTTTGCATTCTCCATCTTGGCGAGAGCGAAGGGATTCGTGCATTCGCCTCCCGCGTCAAGACTGATGTGCGTGAAGCGTCGACTTGATGGCAATCGTAGCGGTCAAAAGGTCGCTCGATGTTCTCATTTGGATGCAGGACAACTTCCTGCACCTGCAAGCTCGCGAGCTCTAAGCGACGGCGCGCAACTTTTTCAACTGCGCCGCCTGATCATGCGTAATGGGTTCGAAGCGGCCCTCGCCATCGTACAGATAGGCGAATTGATCGGCGGAAGCATGCCAAGTACCGAGTTCGAACAGATGGAACTTGTAGCGTTGATCTCCGATCGGCAGGACATCCACGTCGGGGCGTTGACGCGGGTCAGCGAGCCCGGCGATCGGAAGATAGATTGTCTTCGCCGACGAGCGCCAGCATCCGAGCCACGCAAACGAACTCACCGAGGTGGCGATGTGCGTTGCGCGCCCCAGAATTTCAAAATCAAAAACAGGCGACGCGCGCGGTGAGAATTCAGCCTCCGGATAGTGCCCGCGAAGCCTTCGGCAATATTCGTTGTCGTCGTGCGTTTGGCCGATGAATACCGGCCGCAGCCCCGTCTCATTGATCAGCTTATCGAAATAGGCAAAAGGCAGAGGCCAATAATTCTTATGCCTTCCCTCGAGGATATCTTCTGCGCGAATGTGAATGACGAGCGTATCGTCTCCATATCGCGGCGCTCTTATTTTCCTTCCGTTAAATAGCGGCTCAACCCACTCTCTATCGTAATACTCGATCCGAAAGGCGAAGCCGGACCATTCTATGCCCTGGTATCCGCTCTCGTGGAATTCGCGCACGATCGCGTCGATATCGAATTCATGACCGCCTTCGACCCGGAGCGTACGGTCCCGAGGTACGGTTGGATAGCCGGCCGGTATAGACCATTCAGGCATGCTACCGTTGAATGCCGCAGCGCCCGGTATGCGGCGAGCGAGGCCCGTACAGAACATATATTGGAGCATTTTGTTGCCGAGCCGTGCCTTCGGAAGCACGATGATCGGGATGGGACGTCTCTTCAGACCAAGAAAGGCCGACACATCCATGCATATTCCCCCGGGACGCGGGCGGAGCGTAACCCGGGCGAAGATTCAGTGTCCATTGCTCTGCATGCAGCCATTCACGTTCGGAGCGGCAGTGGGACAATTCTGTCCGATTGTAGAGGCCCACAATTTGGGGCCGACCACATAGGGAGGAAGCCGGGAGGGGCGAGCTGATTACTGAAGTGCCGCCCGCAATACGTCATCCGACGCCTGCGAGCCGGACGTCATGCCTTGCTCGTCGGCAACCGCTTTGAGCGCGCTCAGATCTTTCAAGCGCAGCCCATGGGGAGGAGCCGCTTCGATCAGTCCGCGCGCCTCAAGCTGCGTCAGCGCGATCGTCAACGCCTCGATGTCGAGGCCGAGAAAATCGGCGATGACACCGCAGTTCACCGTATCGTCGATGAACGTAGGATCGCCGCCTTCGGCGTGACTGCGTTGCGAGACAGCCGTCAAAAATGCCGCGAGGCGCACCATCGGCTGATTGCGCGAAGATCTCGCCAGGCTTTCGCGGCGGAAAACGAACTCGCGCTCCACGGCTTCGTCGAATCTCGCCTTGTTATGAGCGTCGCTGGCGATCAGCTTGTCGGTTGCATCGAGCCGAAAGCAGCGGACGACAGTCTTCACAGAAGCGCGCGCGCTGCAGGCATGCCGCTCCAAGAAGCCCATGCCCACGACATCCCCGGCAAGCGCGTATTCGACGATCTCCATCGTCCCGTCACGGCGGGTGCAAGAGATGCAAAGCGCGCCCGCTTCGACGCGATAAACGTTTGTCTTGAGATCGCCTGTTTCAAAAAGGAGTTCGTCGCGTGCGAGGGTGCGGATCTTGCCCGCCTCGCGATGGCGCCCAGGCACTCTTCGGACGAGGATTTTGCTGCCGGCATCACCGGATCCTGGTCGCAGCATACTCAAACTCCACACAACACAAACTCGAACGCCTCGATCGACACGGGGCGTAACTCGAAACGGACGTTAGCAGAAGGAATAGCGGCATCCGCCGAAGTACCGGCGTCGTGAACATCACGATGTAGAAAAGCGGCTAAACTCTGCCTCATTTCTTCAAATATGTCCAATTGTTTCAGGAACCCATCCGTTAACGCCCCTTCTCCGAGGAAGCTTCCGCCTCCCCAATCCGCTCAAACTTCTTGTGGCGCCAACGGGTTCCGAGGCGGACATAAGTCTAAGATCGCAGGGCTATGGCCTGAGGTCGCGCCAGGCCTGGGCTATGGCCCGATGGTCAACCCGTTCGCCGAAAAGGATCGTCCGGGCGGTGTTCAGGAGGATCAGCATATCGAGAGCGAACGACGCGTTCCTGATGTACCACAGGTCGAGCGCGGCCTTGTCTTCGACGGAGAGGTGGCGCCCGCCCTTTATCTGCGCCCAGCCCGTCAAGCCCGGCCGAAGCTGCAAGCGCGCCGCTGAAAACGACGGTTGATCAACTGGCAACAACGGCCGGGGTCCCACGAGCGACATATGTCCGAGCAGCACATTGTAAACCTGTGGCAGCTCGTCGAGCCGAAGGCGGCGAAGCAGAGCTCCGACCTTCGAGACACGCTCCGCATCGGTCAGCGCGCGTCCGTTCTGGTCACGTGCGCGTCCCATGGTGCGAAACTTCAGTATCCGTATCGGCCTCCCCAATGCGCCTGGCCGCTGCTGCCAGAATATCAGCGGATATCCGACATCCAGCATGACGATGATGCCGATGACCACCATCGAAGGCGCCAGACAAATTATGCCTATCAGCGCCAACGTCGCGTCGATCAGGCGCTTCCATCGCAAATACGAACTTGGCGCGAGATTGCCGCCGCCTGAGCCCGGGACCAGCGGGGTGTTGACCTGCGCCGATGAAACATCATCAACGGCCGCAGCCACGTTGGACGTCAGCTCGCCCAAACCATATTGCGCCGAGAGATGGTCTACGCGAATTCCGTGATTCGTTTCCAAATTGGCCAGCGACCTCTGCGAGGCTGCCGACAGCTGATCCAACGGCGTCGCAAGAACGATGCTGTCGATGCGTACACCGTGAACCGAAAGGTCATGAAAAACGTCCTCCACGGCTTCAGGGCGACCGAGGATCCTGCACGAGCGCAGCAGTCGGCCGTGATGCCGCTCGGCGTCGGATAAAATTCCGGCGACGTGAATACGCTCGTGTGCATTCTCGGCGGCGCAACGCAAGAAAAGATCGGCAATCGGGCTCAGACCGACGAGCAGAACGCTCTGCCGTCCATCACGAGCGAGCGCTCTCGCCAGCCGCGCGCGACGTCTCAGCGAGTGCCGCAGACGCATTGCTGCCCGCACTCCCACTAGCAGGCATAGGATGAGCAGTCCATGCATTACCGGCAATGAAAGGGGAATGGCCTGCACGCCATCGAAGGAAAAAACTGCCGCTGTCGCCAGCGCCACGATCCAAATAGCGACGACCAGGATCGGCAAGCAATCGTTCAGCGATGTGAACCGCCAAACGGTGCGATTCAATCCGAAAATCAATAGCGTAGGAACTGCAACGGCCAGCGTGAAAGCGAGATACGTTCCCACGAGGGCGGATGATGCCTGAGGGCTGCACAGAGCAATTGCCATCAGGGTCGAAATTGCAATCAACGCAACATCAACTGACAGCAAAACGAAACGGTGCATTCAGCGGCTCCGAGAGATGCGCGTCGCGTCGGTGGACCGCGCCGGCTAAGGACTAGTTCTTCTTGATTAGCCCAGCAAGTTCTACATCATGAGCAATTGTGGATAAGCGGTCGCCTCGCATGGCTCCACAGCACTCTTGAGTGCTAGTCCTTTCGCGCTATTTGCGGAGGTCACACATGAACTGCTTTGTTTCCGAACGCGGCTCCAATGCCATCTGGATTGCGGTCAGCACTCATCCGAACCGTGAGCGAACTGCGGCGTTCAATCTTCGAAATCAGGGATACGATGTTTATGTGCCGGTGATCCGAAAGCAAATTCGGCACGCCCGGCGCGTGAGCGATGTGCTTCGCCCTCTCTTTCCGGGCTACCTCTTCGTGTGTCTGGCTTCCACGCAAAGCCGATGGCGGCCCATCCTATCGACGGTCGGCGTGAGATCCGTCGTCTGCACGCGTGCCCGCGCTACATCTGCCGAAGCGGCTGATGAAAATCGTAGCGCGCCAGCTCTTCCGAACTCTGACGATAGTCGCGGTCTTCGGCGGCCTTTATGGTGTGACGACTGATGACCTGCGATAGCTCCTGGATGGTCCGCTTGCGCGCCGCGCCGGTTACGGCGAGCACGGTCAGAATTTCCTGGATCAATTGCTCCTCGACAGCTGCATCCTGCCGGTAAGCTTCAAGTACGGCCTCAAGTTCTGGTCGCATAAACTTCTCCTCGAATCGAGAGTATTAACCTTAATTAACTAGTCCTTTTGGAGAAATGCAACGCTTCGTCGTGCCGTGCATTGTGCGAAGGTGTGGAATGGATCTCGTACGTCGGTTTTTTGGAATCGTCGTAACGATCTGATAATTCTTAGATAGTACTTTATAACCACTTTGAATCTTGTTCAGAGCATGCAGGCCGCGACCGGATTGCTTCTGCCGTCATGTTTTGAGAGTTCGACGACTGGTTGGGGCGGGATGCCGCAAATGGCTTTGTCACGAAATTTCTTGCGCAGACGGGATCCGAGGCAGCGGGTCAGCTTTACTGCGATCCTCGAATGCCGGGGTGTTAGTCAGAGCGTGCGGGTCGTCGATTTTTCCGCGTCCGGTCTCCGCGTCGATGGAATCCAGGGTCTTGCGACCGGCGACCCCATTCAGATCTCTTTCTCTCCCGACATGGTCCTCGCCGGCGAGATCGCATGGTCCGTGTGGCACAAGGCGGGGATCAAGCTCCTTCCTGCCCTCGGGGAGACGGACCCGGCGTACGTCTTCCTCTGCGACCAGGCGGCTGCCATCGAGCAACTGCGCGTTCGGGCCATCGCGGCCATCGCCAAGGAGCGAGCGGGCAGCGCCGGTCATTCCGGCTCCGGATCGCTCTAAGCCTGCGCGCGCGGGCGACAGTCTCGCGCATGGTTCCCGGTCTAAATCTCAAAATGCGCTCGGCGGCTCCCCTTTTCGGCGAAATCTCCGTTTGAGTGTGTTTGCCCGGAGAACTCGATGGCGACGAAACAATGGCCTTCGCTGTCCGACCTGATCGATGACGGCGAGTCGCCTGCGGAAGGACTTCACGGCAACGTCGCGGCATTCGATGCCGCTGCGGCCTCGGCTACGGAACTGCTCCTAGAAGGGTTGCAGGTGGCGCGCAGCGGTGAACTCGATGCCGCCGCAGAGCTCTTCGCCAAGGCGATCGTGAAAGAGCCCGACACGGCCGAAGCGTACGAAGCGCTGGCGACGGTTCTCATCCCCATGGGCCAGCTCGAGTTCGCAGCGAGAGCCAAAGGAAAGGCCATCAGCCTCGGCTACAATTCCGCATCGTCGTGGGAGATGCTGGGCGATATATTCATCAACCTCGGCCAGTTCGACGAGGCTGCGGAAGCTTACACCACGGCACTCGGTCTCGAGCCGAACGCACTTGCACTGCACAGCAAGCTTCAGTCTGCCGTTTCGCAACAGTCGGCTCGTCTCAAGTCTGCGGCTACCTCGCCGCCAGCCGCTCAACCCGCTGCGTTGCCCGATGCGGATTTGTTTGGGCTGGAGTTTCTCAGCAACGACCTCATCCCTCCAGCGTGGCGCCAAGTCACCATCGTCACGATCACGCCGGAGGGCAATCCGCACTCGGCTGCGTTCGACGACCTCACGCTCTGCTTCGAGAGCGCATTCAGATCACTCGGCGTCGACGTTCAGCGCAAAACCAACGCGCTCGGAAACTCCGGCATCAATCTGCTGCTCGGCGCTCATCTCATCGACTCGCAGGAACTTGCTGACCGGATTCCGTCGAACACGGTGATCGTCAATCTCGAGCAGGTCACTGGATTCGATGTGCGCTCGCGGCCGGTCTATTTGAGCCTATTGAGCCGGCTAGCGGTCTGGGATTACAGCGTGCGCAACATCGAGGCTTTGCGCCGCCTTACGGGTAGCCGGTATGCCCGCCATTTCAGCATCGGCTACACGCCGGAGATGACGCGCAATCTGCCCCGAACTGAACAGAGCACCGACGTTCTCTTTTACGGCAGCCTCAATCCGCGCCGCCAAGCGGTTCTTGCGGGTCTCGTGGCGGCCGGACTCAACGTCAAGCATCTCTTCAGCGTTTACGGAGAGGCGCGTGACCGGGCGATTGCGGAAGCGAAAGTTGTTCTGAACGTGCACTTCTACGAAGACAGCATCCACGAGATCGTTCGGACCTCGTATCTTCTCGCGAACCGGAAGGCGGTCGTGTCGGAGTGCGGTCCTCGCACGGAGATCGACGAGGACATCAGAAGCGCAATGCTGGCGGTTCCCTATGACGATATCGTCAGGACCTGCGTGGCGCTCGTTCTCGACGAGCTGCGTCGCCGTGAACTGGAGCGGCGCGGGTTCGAGGTGTTCGCGACGCGCGATCAGGCTAGAATACTGCGCGAGACGATTGCCGCGACGGAAATGCCGAATTTCGGATAGTCGCGGCGTTCGGCGGTATTAAGCGGCGTTACGTAATTTGCCACTCAACGGCCTGAGCTTAGACCAGCGTCCATCAAGCTCGGCAATGTCGGCTTGATGCTGCGCGCCGAAACCGTTCTTGATGTCGAAGGAGTCGCGCCGGTCCGAAATCTGAAGCTTGCGCGCCTTGAATGCATTCGACCACGGACTGAAACCGTACCACCGGATCGATCCGAGTTCGCGGCTGCCGTTGCATTGGCGCGGCAAATGGGAATCGTGACGGCCGGGCGTATAGGCGCCGATCGTGTAGCGATGATAGAGCCTGCTTCGGGTCGGAAATGTCAGCCCCGGAATGGCGAGGGCGGCGAAGTCGATCTCGTCCTCCCAAATGCCCGTCGCCTTTTGCTCGACCAACGGCCGCAACGGATCGGGCGGGCTATTCGGGTCGGTATCGACCATCACGGCACCAGGCAGGCGCACACCGGTCAAGTCGTGCTGGGCGACCAAGCGCTCCATCTTCGCCAGGCCCGGAGCCATGAAAAATTCCGTGGTGTTGAGCACGAGCTTCCAGGCGTCAGGAAAGCGCTGCTCATGCTTCATCACTTCGAAATCGCACAGAAGCGCCGCGAACGTGGCGTTTTCGGAAGGCACGATTTCCCAATGGGGCACGAGTTCGCGGCAGATTGCAACGGAGTCATCCGTCGAATGATAATCGATCAGGACACCGTGATCGAAGATCTCGCGATGATGGCGGAGCCACCAGGGCAACAGATAAGCTTCGTTGAAGAAATGCGAGACGACGACCCGCTTGGGCATTGAGCCTCACCCGATCTCGAGAAGCTTCGGAAAATAGATGACGAACTTCGGTGACGCGCCGCCGCTGTGCCGCCTGATCTTTGCGATCAGCTCGTCGGCGAAGTTCCAGGCGCCGATCAGGAACGTCGTGTCGCCCGCGATGTCGGCCGCTTTACTGAACGGCTCGATCGCATGCGGCGTGCCGGGAATGGTCAGCCCGACCTTCAGGGATGCTTCGTCGAGATAGACGTCCGGATCAATGCCTGCAGCGCGAACGAACGTCAGGGCCTTCGCGGCGACGCCGACGAGCGCAATTTTGCGGCCCGCAGCTCGATGCTTCTTGACGATGGCGGCGGCGGCGCTCATCGCGGTCTTCGCACCGTCGGCGAATGTCGCGTACGCGCTCAAGACCTCGGAGCCTCTAAGATCGCGGGAAAGCGACGGTGGCGTCGGCGTCGGCCACGCGACGGAAAAAGGCTGGCCGCCATCAAAAGCAAACGGCGCGACGTCGTCTTCCGCTCGTCGTAGGAACGATAGCAGGCTCACGCCGTGCACCGAGGTGAGTTGCGAAGCTTCGACGCGCAGGCCGTTGTTTTCCGCTAAGCGCGCCATCGAAGCGACGGTGTAGAACGAGTAATGCTCGTGATAGACGGTATCGAACTCACCGTTGGCGATCATCAATGCCTGGCTGGTCTGGATGATCGCCACGCCGCCCGGCGCCAGGCATTCGCGCACGCCGCGCATGAACGTCGCCGGGTCCGGCGTGTGGGCTGCAACGTTCATCGCGACGATGATGTCGAACTGCCCCTCTGGCCGGGCGTCAGGGAAAAATCCGGTGACGACTTTCCTGCCGGCCGCAGCCGCGATCTTGTTGAGGTTTTCCGCCGGATCGACGCCGACAGCGTCGAAGCCTCGTGCTTCCAGGCACCCCAAGAGGCTGCCGTCATTCGAGGCGATTTCGAGAACGCGGGCGCCGGGCTTGCTGGCGCGTAGCAATGTGTCTGCGAACCACTCGAAGTAAGCCTTGAGCGTTCCGCTCGTACCGCTCGCATAGAGGTAATGCTTGAACAGCTTGGCCGGATCGACGAAGTGAGTCAGCTGGCCATGCGTGCAGGTGGGACAGATCGCGAAGCCCAGAGGAAAGGCTTCGTGCGGCTCGTCAGGCCCTGAGAGAAGAAGGTTGGCTGGCGGCTGGATGTCCAATTCGAGCAATGGCTTCGCTTCGCCGCCGCAAACGATGCACGTACGCTGTGGTTCGCAATCTGCGGTCATGATGCTGCTTGTAGCTCGGGGTGATAGGCCTCGCGGAACCGCTCGCAGCGTTCGGCGATGCTGATGGGTCGCGGCGCACCGCACAGCGATTGGATCTTTTGGCAGTTCATCTGGAAGGAGTAGGTGAGCGCGTTGCCGTGGTCGACGACCGGCACACCGTGGAACGCCGCGATACTGTCCGCGAGCTGGCCGATGCTGGCGTTGAGCGAGCCCGTATTCAGGATCGGCGGCAGATCATGGCGGAGTTCAATAATTCTCAAGACGTAATGCGCGAGGTCTTCGAGGAAAAGGATGTTGCGATAGGACCTGCGATTGCGCACCTGAACACAGCCGTCGCGCATCGCTGCGATGTTCATCGCGTTGAAGATCAGCTCCGGCCGCAGCAACGGACTCATTCCGCAGACCGTTCCGAGGCGCAGGCCCGTTATCCCGTTGGCGAAGCAACGGGCGAGCGCATCCATCGAGACCTTGGAGCAGTCATACGGGTTGACCGGGTCGAGCCTCGTCTCGGATTCGTCGAGCGAGGGCGGCGCGATGCCGTTCTCCGACATCATCACCGAATAAACGCTCGCGGTGCTGGCGTAGATCAAGCGCGAATTGAGCTGTTTGCGGCGCGCAAAATGGAGGAGATCCAAACAGTTGTTGGCGAGCGCGCCGTCCGGATCGCCGAGTGACATCGGAACGCTCGAATGTCCGGCAAACCAAAGGATGACCGAAAAATCCGCGAGATCCGCGATGGTCAGTTCCTGGTACCGGCAGCGCATTGCGTTTGGGACGCCTGCGAGGCGATCGACGTTCTGATCACAGACCGAGACGTCATGTCCGGCCTGAACCAGGGCCGGCAAAAGATAGGACCCCACGTAGCCATGCCCGACGAGAAGAATTTTCATGGCCGCCTCCGCGTCACGCGCGCACTGTGGCTGATCTGTTTCAGGTTCGGCTTGCGCGTGCCTTGTGGGGGTGGCCGGACTGATCAATTGGCTGGCGGCGTCTCTTTCTCGCGGTGCTTTACGGGCGGTGGGGTGCCTGTTCCAACCAGTTCCAGAAGCGCCAGTTCGGCTTGGCTGACGTAACGTTGCTTGTGTCGCAGAATGTGGAAGGACCGGCGCGGCAGGGGAAAATCCGGCGAAACCAGCCTGCCTGAAAGCAGCGCCGATTGGACGACCAGATTTGAAATGGCCGTCGCGCCGACACCCGCTTCGACGGCGGCGCACACGGCCTCATTCGACGGCAACTCGAGAGCAACGTCGAGATCGTCCAAGGTCAGCGACAATGCCTTGAGTGCTCGCTCGAACTCGGTCCTCGTTCCTGAACCCTGCTCCCGCAAAACCCACTTAATCGACATGAGATCGGAGCACTCAAGTTTGGGTTTCGCGGCAAGAGCGTGAGCGGGCCCCACGACAATGACCAGCCTGTCTCCTTCGATGCTGCGCACCGAGAGGTGAGCATCGTCAATGGCGCCTTCGATGAAGCCGATGTCGGCCGCACCGTCGTGGGTCGCAGCGGCGACTTGTTGCGTATTGCCTGCGCTGAGCTTCAGCTTGATATCAGGGTAACGCTGATGAAACGTCGCGAGAAAGGGCGGCAGCCAATAGTTGATGATGGTCTGGCTGGCGAAGATCGACAGCGTTCCGCGCTTCATCCCGGCCAGATCCTGCAGTGCCTTTTCAGCCGTCGCAGCGCGCGCGAGAACGCCGCGCGCTTCAGTGACGAATATGCGACCCGCGTCCGTTAACTCGATGCGGCGGCCGACACGATCGAACAGTTTCACCGCATAGCGCTCTTCGAGCGCGGCGATTGCCGAACTCGCTGCCGACTGCGTGATGTTGATCTCCTGGGCCGCTTGCGTCACATGCTGGCGCTCGGCGACGGCAACGAAGATGCGCAATTGCTCGAGGGTCATGTGGTCCTCTTCACATTCAAGCCGCGACTTTAATCAGAGCCAGGCTAAAGCCCGCAATGAATAGCGACGATACGAACCCGAGCAAAAGCGGCTTGAGGCCCTTGGCCCTCAGCTTCGCAACGTCGGTCTCGAGGCCCATTGCCGCCAGCGATATCGACAGCAGGAAGGTCGTTGACGGGACGATCACGGCCTTGGCTTCGGGTGGAATAACGACCAAACTGTTCAACGCAACAAGCGCGATGAACCCTAACAGAAACCATGGCATCGGCGCTTTTCGCGTGGCGGTCGCTGCCTCAGGCTGGTTCTCACGCCGCGCAGTGAAAAGGCCGAGGCCGATCACCATAGGCGCGAGCAGCATGACACGGCTGAGCTTGGCGATGGTTCCAAACTCTCCGGACGACTGGCCATCTTGAAACGAGGCCGCGACGACCTGGGCGATCTCGTGAATCGAGGCGCCGGCCCATAAACCAAACGCGTGCGGACCGAGGTGCAGCAGACCCGGCAGGAGCGGATAGGCAAACATCGCAATCGACCCAAAGATCGTTACGCAAGCAACCGCGTACGCAACATCTTCATCGTGGCCCCTGGTGACCGTGTTTGTGGCGATGATAGCGGAAGCACCGCAGATCGATGTTCCGGCCGCGATGAGCTGGGTGAGCTTGCGATCAACGCCAACCATGTGCCCTAGCCAGGTCGTAAATGCGAACGTCGCCAGCAACGTCGCGGCAATGATCGCAAGTCCGTGAGGGCCGACCTCGGCGACCTGCTGGGCCGTCAACTGAAAGCCAAGCAGGATGATCGCGAAGCGAAGGATGCGGCGAAGCGCGAACGCGACGCCGTCCTTGGCCTGCAGGGGCGTACCCACGATATTGTGAAAAGCCATGCCGATGACGATCGCGAGGATCATCGGGCTGAAGGTCGCGACGCCCGGGATTTCGCGAAGACCAAAGGCGAGACCAGCGATTGCCGTCGTTAGAGCGAGGCCCGGCCAGATATGCAGCGCTGATGTCGCGCGCACGTGGCGCTGGACGGGCGGACCGATCGGTTGGCCTAAATTCTTCTCTGTCGACGGGGGCGGCGTGAACTGCAATGCTTGCGGCACAAGTTTCTCCGACGAGACTATGCGGAAGCATGGCGTCCGTCGAAATGCAGTTCCAACGCAAAGTATTTCTCCGTTCAATCGATTTTACTTATCGATTGCTGCAATGCCGTGTTTTCGCGGGAGAATTGTGGGGGGTCGCGGGGGCGCTTCAGGCGTGCCGCCCGGCCGCGGTGCTGTTGCCCCCAGTGCAGCCTGCGCCGAGGCCACACGGAGCGTCGCCGCTGACTTCGAATTGAAGTGTCGCGTGACGGATCTCAAATTGATCGTGCAGCATTTTCGTCGCCATTTCGATGAAGGCGTCACCAGGGTGCCCGTTCGGCATGACGAGGTGGCAGGTCAACGCCGTTTCAGTCGTGCTCATGGGCCAGATGTGGAGATCGTGGATGCTCACGACGCCAGGGAGTTGCAGCAGCCGGTTCTGCACGTCCGCAGTGTTGATGTTGACGGGCACTCCGTGCATCGCGAGCCGCATGGAATCCTGCAGCAGTCCCCAGGTACTCCAGACGATCACTGCAGCGATGATGAGACTGACTATCGGGTCGACCCAGAACCATCCCGTCAGCAATACGGCGATACCAGCGAATACGACGCCGAGCGAGACGGCAGCGTCGGCCATCATGTGCAGATAGGCGCCGCGGATATTGACGTCGCGTTCGCCACCCGACGCAAACAGCCAAGCGGTGAAGCCGTTGACCAGGACACCAGCGAACGCCACGACGATCATCATGCCGCCGGCGACGGGCGCGGGTTCGATCAGCCGCTGCACGGCTTCCAGCACGATAGCGCCGACAGCCACGAGAAGCAGAACCGCGTTGGCGAGCGCGGCCAAGATCGTCGAAGATCCGAAGCCGTAGGTGAAGCGCGGCGTCGGACGGCGCTTCGCGAGCGCGCTCGCGCCCCAGGCCATCAGCAGACCTAAAACGTCACCGAAGTTGTGACCCGCGTCGGCGACGAGGGCCATCGAGTTGGCGAGAAAACCGGCTACGACCTAGATGACGACAAAGCCAATGTTGAGAGCCGTACCCAGCGCGAACGCGAAGCCAAAATCCTTCGGCCCATGGCTGTGACCGTGCGACCCGATCCCGTGATTATGGCCGGTGTGATCGTGCCCGGCATCGTGCTCGTTATGTGACTCCGACACCTCCGTCATGATCCACCGTTCGCGAGAGGAAAATTATAGGTCAACGTAACGCCAGCGCCGCCCGATAAAATGGGAAGTACGGCTGACAACCCAATCGCAGAACGCCAGGGGCCCATATCCGATCCAATCGCTCGGGTCTACTAGCGTTTATCGATGCCGCTTATGCGCTCGAGAAGTCGCGGACGATGGGGGCCGGGCGCGGGGCTATCCGCGTTCTTGTCGGCTTCAGCGGCGGGCAACGGCGGAGGCCAGTCGACTCTCTCGGGAACTGCGTCAGCAGGTCCGCCGCCAGCATTGCCGTTCAAGGCGCGCAGGTATGATCCTTGGCGCTGGTCGGGGCGCTGGTCGGGCGTTTCCGCACTGTCGCCGTTCGGTCGCGGTTCGCGAGGCGTTGAGATGCGCTCGGCGAGCGACGGCCTTGCCGGGTTTGCCCGATCGGATGGCGTTTCGACAACCGGCTCGGGAGTTATCCGGCGCAGCTCTTCGTGGAAGCGGAGGGCCTGACGCGACAGGCGCTCTTGTCCGGCGGCGATCTCGGCGCGAAGTTCCGTAATGACTCGGCGCTGGTTTTCGAGCTCGGCCTGCAGAGCGCTGAAGTCGGCCTTCTCCATCATGCCGGGGGCCGGCGCATCCTTCTCTTCGTAGACCTTAAGCGCGGCCCTGAGCTTCGCCATTTCGGTCGACTTGGTATCAACGGCTGCTTGAAGATCGGCAACGCGATCCTCGAGCGCCATCCGCTCAGCGTCGTCGCCGCCGATGCTCGACTTCAGCGTGCTCAGCTCGGCTTCCGCCTTGGCGAGCGCGAGCAGAAGCCTCTTGATTTCTGCATTCTGCTCATCGCGATCGGGAGATGTTTGAGCGACGGCGGCAGCACCTTTCAAGCGTTCAATCAGCGCTGCCTGTTCGCGCGTCTTCTCGCGCATCGCCTCGAGCTCCGTGCGAAGAGCGACGTTGCTATCGGCACTCGCGCCTGCGGCGGCGCCACGATTGCGAATGGCTCGCGTGTCGAGCGTCGTACGTAGTTGCGCAAGCTCTCTCTCGCGCTGCTTGTTGAGTTGCGTTGCCTCCTCGAGCGCGGCGGCCTGCTTAGCGCTCGTTGCAGACAACGTCTTGATTTCACGGTCGCGCGTCGCGAGCAGCTTTCGCGTCTCGGCGAGACGCTGCTCGACCTTCGGGAGCCTATCGAGGATCGCCTGTTCGAGAACGCGACGGGCATTTTCGTGCTCTTCGACGCTCATCTTCTGGTCGGCGATCGCTTCGGACAATTCCTGTATCTTCGCATCGCGCCGATTGACCTCGACCCGCTGGCGGGCAGCCGAAAGGCCGGCTTCATCGAGCTTCGATTCGAGGCGGTGCAGTTCCATCGCGAAGTCAGCGCGCAAGCGGTCCTTGTCGGCGCGAATTTCCGCTTCAGTGAGCGGCAGTGTCCGCTTCAGTGCTTCGGAGGTGAAGCGTTCGACGCGGCGGCGGTACGCAGGCAAAAGCACAACCACGATCAGGGCCGCGATCAGAAAGCCCAACATCACGAGCATCGCGGCGGAAAGGGTTATCAAGAAAACTCGCCCTGCAATGAAAAGCTTCGCGGCCCCCGCCGACGGCAACGTTCCCAGACCGGCAGAGAAACCCCCTTTTGGGCTTCACCGCAACATCGAACCGGCACTGAGCCGACCACCGGCATCAGAAGGGGTTCCAGGTCGGACTCCTTGTATACTTCAAATAACCCACGTTGGCACCCAGTCGGAGGCCTACCCCCGCCCTAATTGGCGCTAACGAGACATGGCCTGACTTCTGAAACTGCACGCTGACGCCGCCTACGAGATAAGCCGAGCCCTCAACGCCACCGAATCGATCAAAAATGTCGTTCGGATCGCGGAGGTTGTAGACGAGCGTCATGACTTTAGATCCGTCGGCGCCGAAATCATAACCGACCGAGGGGCCTTGCCAGTAGACCCTAAAGGAGCCGGCATCCTTCGTGTAGAGAGTTCCCTCTCCGTAGGCCAGACCCGCGACGAAGGCTCCGGCTGCGTCCTGTCCCAGAATGTAACCATTGGGCCGACCAGCCTTCTGGAAAGCCCATTCGATGGCAGACGCCAGTCCGCCGCTGACTTTCCCGAAGAAACTGTTCCCTGCGCGGATAATTTCATCTTCCGAGTACGAACTTCTCTCGGACGCTCCCGGGGGCGGGCCGGAATCATAATAGCGGTCATCCCTGCCTGCGTTTTGAGGTGGCGGAGCGTAGGGAGCGCCGTAGCCGCCCGGATCGCCTCCCTGGTCGCCACCCTGATTACGGGGGCCGTTGTAGGGGCCATAGGGATCGCCGCCTGCAGCGCCTCGCGGCGGAGGGGCGTAGCTATTGTCAGGGGGCGGCGGAGATGAGCGGTACGTGTCGACGCCGCTTTGGCCGGTGTAGGTATCCGCCGGCGGTCTATAGGCGTCGTCTTGCGCCCCGGCGCTCGAGCCTCCGACGATCATGCACGCCATCAGACCGAAGATCGATGCACACGCCGCATTCCTGGCGGCACATTTAGATCGCGCTATTCTTTCGAAGCCGCGGCGCCGCATCGGCGTGACCCCTCACTTGTTCTTTTTCGCAACACGTTTTTTGGCAGGACCGAGCGGTGACAAGATCTGGCCCGGTTCGCACGCGATGCGTGCCCCTCCCGAAGACCGAGCGTGCGCCCGAATCCTATTCTACAGATTCGCCGCTATGTGTTGCTAAAGTATGGCCGCTTCGCGTTGCTTATGCCCTCGGCGCGGACAATTCGGACTCGCCACCGCGCCACAGCGGCTGGCGTCCCCAGGCGATGAAATAGGGGTTACGGTAGCCTCGTTCGAAATGCCCGTACGTCAGTAGCGATCCGTCCAATTTCGTAACCGATCCTCCGGCGCCTTCGAGTATGGCTTGGCCGGCGGCGGTATCCCATTCGTATGTTTCGCCAAACCGCGCGTAGAGGTCGCCTTCGGCAGCGGCGATGAGGCAGAACTTCATCGACGATCCGAGCGGTCTCGTGTCCTGAACCTTGAGCGTTGCCAGGAGCCCGGCGCTCGCACTTCCAACGCCCCGGCTATTGAACGCCACGAGTGTGGCCGGATCGGGAGTTCGTGTGACGAGGCGTTTGAACTGCATTACTGCAAACGGGACTTCGTCTTTCTGGGAAAGCCGAGCTTCGTAAGCAAAGCCATCCGACCTCGTCACGAACAGACGCTCCGACGGGGGCAGATAGATCAAACCAAACCGCGTCCTACCGTCCTCGACGAAACCGATGTTGATCGAAAACTCCGGCTTGCCGCGTATGAAAAGCCGCGTTCCGTCGAGCGCGTCGACGAGGAAAAATCGCTTCGCGTATTCGCATGCGGCGCCAGCAGCGATCCGCTCTTCCGCGACGACGGGCACACCCGGCGCAACGGCCGCCAGCCCTGCCAGCAGAATGTCCTCAGCTTCACGATCGGCAGCCGTTACGGGCGACCTGTCGGCCTTTTGCTCGAACTTCACGCCGTTCGTGAAATGCGCCATCTCGAGGCGCCCCGCCTCACGGACAGCCGGAAGCAAGGCCGCGATCAGTGCATCGTGATCGTTGACGTCGATTGGCGACATCTTGAAGCTAACCCCGTTCGAATCAGTTGGCGCGGACCGAGCCCGCGATTACGAATACGCTTTACCGCGCCGCAGTTCTTACCGTGGCGCGTAAGACCCATGTCTTCCATGAAAATCCGGGCCTGGACGGCCCACCGGCCGCGAGACTTGGCAACCGTCGTTCGGCGCATGTATCAGAGCATGGGGCATTATCGCAAGCCGCCTCCGCCGGTTCGCGTCGCGCTGTCGCGCTTGAGCTGCTGCACGCTCTCGATCGAGAGAATCTCAGAAAAGGGTCACTAATGAACCAGCGCGTTCCGCCGACCGATCTCGAACTCGCGGCAATGATCTCGAGCAAGATCTGTCACGACATCATCAATCCGGTCGGCGCGATCTTCAACGGACTGGAAATCCTCGACGAGGAGGACGACGAACAAGCGAAGAGCTATGCGCTGAACGTCATCCGGAACGTCACGGAACAGGCGTCCGCGCGATTGGAATTTGCCCGTTTTGCATTCGGCGCCGCCGGATCGGCCGGGAGCATGATCGACCTGACGACCGCCGAGAAAATTTCTCGCGGCTTCGTCGCCATCACGCAGGGCAAGCACAAGCTGACATGGCGTGGCGCGCCGGGTCTCGTCGCCAAAGACAAGGTGAAGCTTCTTCTCAACCTCATCGCTTCCGCGGTCACGGCGTTGCCGCGCGGCGGAGAGATCGACGTTTCCATCGGCGGCTCATTCGAGCAGCCGACGTTCCTCATCAGGTGCAAGGGCACGGCCGCACGGCCGCCTCAGTATCTGACCGATTTCGTTGCAGGCAAGCCGCTGGCGCTCGATGCCATCACGATCCAGGCGTACTACACGTGGCGCATCGCGCCCTCGGCTGGGATGAGGCTGGAAATTCTGAAGGATGGCGCGGACATTCTTCTCGTCGCGAAACCGGCAAGCTGAGGCTGACCAGAAGGGCCCGAGCGAGAAGCGATCGGACTCATCCGATCGCGGTTGCCTTTCCGCCATACATCTTAAGAGCGCGTTAGTATTTTACGTGCACTTTTCAGAACATCGTTTGCTCTGGTCGCCTTGCTGTCGGTTGGTGCAGCACTCTGCTTGCGAGACGCCCTCGATATGCTTCACTGCTTCATCATCGATGATTCCGAGATCGTCCGGAAATACACCCGGCTCATTTTCGAGAGCTTAGGCTTTCGTGTGAGCGAGGCGGACAGCCCGATCGCCGCGATTGAGCGGCTAGGCTCGGAAGCGCCCGATTATATCCTGCTCGATTGGCGAATGCCGGGCTCGAACAGCATCGAGTTCCTTGGGAAACTACGCGCGCTGCAGCTGAGCGTTCGGCCCTACATCATTTATCTGGTCACCGAAAATGATCCGCTCGAGATTCAGCGAGCGCTCACACACGGCGCCGATAATTTCCTGCTGAAGCCGTACAACCGGCAGATCGTCGAAATGAAGCTGCAGGAAATTCGAACCGCCGCTTGATCAAACGGCGGTTCGCGAAACAAGCCCGAACTTCAACTAGCCCTTGACTTTACTGAGCTCCTTCGCCGTCCGTTGGCGGCAGCGGAGTCGGATAACCTGCGTCGTCGGCGTTCGCGGGAGCTGCAGCCGGGGCATCGGCCGGCGCCTTCTGCGCTTTGTGCTTAGCGGGCTTCGCCGGAACGTCGGGCAGCGATCCCGTCTCGACCTTCGAGACGTTGTGGATCGGCTTGACGACTGGGTCAGACGACGCAGTGTCAGCGGTGGCTGCGCTTGCGTCGTGTGCCGGCGCTGCAGCTTCCTTCTTCTCCTCAGGCTTCTTCGCCTTGTGAGCGAGGACAGACTTCGGATCCGGCACCGACTCAGCGGCCGTCTTGTGGGCCGGAGCAGCACTGTCGGCGTGGGCCGTTGCTTCCTTCGTTACGCTCTTTTTCGCCGGTTTCGTTTCGGCCGGCGTGACGTCGGAAGCGGTTTTCTTCGCGGGCTCAGCAGCGACGTCGTCGGCTGAGGATTGTTCGGAACCGGGAAGCGACGAGCCGCCCCAGCACACCGTCGCTTCCGCGGTGCAGGTGTGCTCATCGAAGACGATGAAATTCAGAAACAGCTCGCACGACACGGTCTTCTTGCCGGTACGGAAATCGCTGACGCCGCGCTCGGTCATTTTCGATTGAATGAGCTTGTCGAGCAGTTCTTTGGCGTCTTTGGTCGGGCCGTCTTTGCCGTAATCGTTGACGGTGAAGCCGTAACGCTTGCACTCCGCATTTGCCGAAACGGTTGTTGCTACGGCGAAGGTCGCGGCCAATGCGAATGCGGAAACGAGTTTGACCGAGAAGCGCATAACTTTAGTTCTCCCTCAAAGCCCCACCCTGAGATCAGGCTGCCTTTCTATTGTCAGCACAATGGCAAGACGAGGGCGAGTGGCGCATCGGCACCAGTTGACAGGTTTGTCGCCAGGAGAAGGAAAAACCCACAGCATCCCGGCCGCCGATGTGACCTGGCGGCCATTATGCTCAGCAATCCCAATGGACTATTGGCTCAGTGCATGTAGGGCGAGTTGCCGCCCCAGATGCTGCCCACGCCCGAGTCGAAGAAGAAGCCGTTGTCGAACGGGCCAGCTATCGTCTGCTCGCGGAATGACGGCGGCCCGGGCGGGCGCTTCCTGTTGCGGTTGGTGCCGTAGGTGTTGATGGAGTCTGCCTTGCCGTAGGAGTAGCCGCCGCGCTTGTGGCGAATTGCATATCCATCCGACGAAGACTGGCCATCCGCAGCGATCGCGGGAGCGGCTATGCCGAAAAGCCAAGCACTGGCGAAGATGGCCGAAAGAATCCTGATTTTCATCGCTGTAGCCTCTCTGCACCGTTCACGTGTCGAGCAGTTCTATAACCCATAGATACTGAAATTATCATTGCGCGCGTTGAAGAAATGGTCACGCGCCACAATTGGCGCAAGGCTGTAACTTCTTGACAACTGATCTGCGGGTTTGGTGGCCTCTCCAAAGCGAAGCTTGGCGATTTATTCGCCGGGTGTGGTACGATTCCCACTGTGGGAGCGCTAAACGGCGCGCGGCATCTCCGATGCGGAAAGTCCGCACGGCTCAAGCCGTTGTCCCACTGGCCTCGTGGAGACGGCGCATGGAATATCTTCCACTGATCATTCAGCTCATCAGCGGTGCTCTCGGCGGTAACGCCGCCGGCGCTCTGTTGAAGAACCTGAGCCTCGGGACGCTCGGCAACGCCATTGCAGGTATAGTCGGCGGCGGCATCGGTGGCCAAATTCTCGAACAAGTATTCAATACGGCCGTCGCTGGTGGCGCCATGGATCCGGCTTCCATCATCACCCAAATTCTGGGATCCGGTGTCAGCGGCGGCATTCTGACTGCGATTGTCGGCGCCATTCGCAACGCCATGGCGAAGTAGCGTTCCTTCCAGAAAAAAACTCGCCGGCACAGCGGCCGGCGAGTCGTTATTTTTCAAGGGCTCGTCTCAGAAAGAATGGCGGCTCAGCCGCAAGCCCTCTGACGTGCGGTGCAGTGCGGCAAGCCGACCGACGACGTATCGCACTTGACCCTCACGGCGCCGCGCGCGGTCCTGCCGTGATTTTCAATCGAGTGCTTGAGCGCCTGGCCAGCCATGAACTTCGCGAGATCTTCCGTTACCATGACGGACTCGCCGCCAGCGAGAACGCAGCCGGCGTATGCCGAGCTCGAAGCCATTCCAACCGTGGCCGCGAACGCGATGAGCCCCGTACGAATAAGTTTCTTCATTTCGTTAGTCTCCCCTGGACCGGTGCGTGATACCAGCATCCGAAATCTCGCCGATGACGCGCACATCAAGTTGCGCGACTGACGAGCCGCTCCCCATTCTGGATATTCGGCCTTCGTCACACCTTTGTTCAAAGCCTCGGTTTCGAAGCTCGCAATACGGAACAGTCCAAATGCTTCGAAGTGCGCCATCGAATCGTTCGGAGTGACCGTGTGCATCATAGCGCCAATGCACGCGCAACGCTGTTCCCCAACTGCGGCAAGCGACCAGCAAATGGCGAATGAGTGAGACTCGTCGTACGTCAAAGCGACGCGGAATTCGCTCGAGCTTGCGGATGAGAATGCTCAAGCCAATACTTACTCAGCGCCGCGACCGGAGCCGAGACGCGAGCAAGTCAGTCTTCAAAGAACTTCAGCCTGCTCTTTGGAGATCGACGGCTTTAGGACCTTTGCCGCGTTTATCGGGCTCGGTCTCAAATGAAATTCGCATTCCCTCGTTGAGCTCTCCAATTCCGGATCGCTCAACTGCGGTTACATGCACAAAAACGTCATTGCCCCCTGCATCCGGCTTGATGAAGCCGTAGCCTTTCTGGGAATTATAAAATTTAACGGTACTTGTCTGGCGCATACATCGTCTCCTGGCGGCCCGGCATTCGATGCAAGCTTCGCATCAACACCGCGGCGAGCCTCGGAGCCGAAGGATCCCAAGCGCCTGCTGCCGGATCGCACTAACTCGCGCCGGACCTGTAGAACGCATCGGGAGCTACCGTGCCGCTGCCCGCCTTAGCGTGCGGCAATTTATCCTGTAAATACGGGCACCTTGCAAGGCGAAATGCTGCACAGCAACTATATGACGGTTATTGATCGGCGGAGCGCAACTCGAAGCTCGCACCCGAACCCTCCGCCAACAGATCTTTCAGAACCGGCAAAATCGCTTCGAGTTCGTCTCTAAGCAGGTACGGCGGATTGATGACGAGAACGCCGGACGCCGTAAGGCCAAGTCCCGCAAAAGACTTCAAGACTGCCAGTCTGACGTCGAGAAATTCGAGCCCATCGCGAGACGTAACAGTCGCCACGAAGCGGTCCGCTGCCGCTTCGTCCTTGAGCGGATACCAGATGGCGTAGGTGCCCGACGCGAAGCGCGTCATGGCCTCGCCGACGGCCGTCGCCAGGTCCGCAAATTCGCTTTTTGCCTCGAACGGCGGATCGATCAGCACGAGGCCGCGCCGCTCCTTCGGCGGCAGCAGCGACTTCACGGCGTGGCGGGCATCGATGTTGAGGACCGTCGTCGCCTTGAAGCGGCGCAGTTCCTCCTTGAGCCTCGCGAAATCCGCGGCGTTCAACTCGTTCGCGATCAGCACGTCGTCGGCGCGCATGAGTTGGCGGGCGATCAGGGGACTTCCCGGATAATATCGAAGTTCATCGCCGTTCATCGCGCGGACGCATTCGAGATAGGGCGCGATTAGTTCCGCAACGGCCGGCGGCAACTCAACTTCGAAGAGCCGGGCGATGCCGTCGCGCCATTCGCCCGTCTTGCTCGCTTCCGTTCCTGCGAGATCGTAGCGCCCAGCACCCGCGTGCGTGTCGATCACGCGAAACGGCCGCGGCTTCTGCTTCATGTACGTCAGGATGCGCGCCAGCACGATGTGCTTCAGGACGTCGGCGAAATTCCCGGCGTGATAGTCATGGTGATAATTCATGGTGCAGCGATCGAGTTCGGGGTGTGCGACAAACCGCAATGGTGCGGGCTGACTGCGTCAGGCTTTCTGTTCCCATCGCCCGGTTCCAGACTGCTGCCAATACGTGACGGTGCAGCCTGCGGCTTTGGCGGCCTTCCATTGGGCCCGCGCGATGGCGACGGCATCCGGATCATGTCCGTCGAAAACATAGACAAAGCGTTCGGCTCCCTTGAACTCGCGCGCTTCGGCGCCATCGACGAGAAAGCGTACGCCCGCGCCGTTCGGCGTCTCGTCGGTCAGCGTCAGATAGACCGGCTGTTCGCTCGCGTGGCCGATGCGCGCCGTGCCGTGCGGCAGAAAACTGTCGTCGGCGTACGTCCACAGCGCCTGATCCAGCGCCTCCAAACGTTCCTCGCTGCCGACCTGCACGACCGCTCGCCAGCCGCGCGCAAGTGTCTTGTCTAGGAGGCTCGGTAGAACGCGCTCCAGCGTTTGCTGCTCAAGATGGTAGAAAAAGACGTCCATCCCGCTTGCATGGCGCACTGCACGCCGGAACGCAACAATTTGCGGGGGAGGTCTTGAACCCAGGTCCGGAGCACCTATCTAACCCCGTCCGGAGCGGCGCCAGTTGATGCGGCTGACGCCCGTGCGGGCGGTGAGCATGACGGCCTAGCCGCTTGCTCCCGCCCGCTGCGATCTTCTTTCAGATTTTACTTCTTCAGATATTTCGCCGGGACTTCGCCCGCATCGATCAGAGCCGTGACGCAGGTGGGCGTCAGGCCTTTTCTGTTGGCCTCAATGCAGCGGCGAAGCTCAACGCTTTCAGGCGAATATTGCGAGCAGAAGTTCTGGTAGTCGCCCGCGCAAGCCTGTCTGACTTTGGCGGTATAGGCAGCAGCAGCCACGCCGGCGAAAAGTGCAGTGCCTGCTGCCAAAACGACTGACATCAGGGCCGCATCAAACTTTCTCATTCGTCGATCCTCGAAGTTTCGTGGTTGGCATCCTCTACGCAAACGAATCCGATTCGAAAATTAACTTTTTTTGACTCTGCGAGCACGAGGTTTTGCTCGCACGGCATCAATTTGCCAGACGGATGTTGCGCGGAACTGTCTACCGCTTCTCGGGAGCGAAGGGGTTGTCGCTTTTGCGGAGGTGGAAGCGAACAGGAACACCGGGAAGATCGAACGTCTCGCGCAGAGAGTTCGTCAGGTACTTCACATACGACTGCGGCAATGCTTCCGCGCGCTGCGAGAAGGCGACGAACGTCGGCGGACGCGTCGACAGCTGCGTGACGTAGCGGATCTTGATGCGCCGTCCGTGCACCGCCGGCGGCGAGTGACGGCTCAGCGCTCCTTCGAGCCAACGATTGAGATGCGCCGTGGAAACGCGGCGATTCCAGGTTTCGTATATTTTTGCGATCGCCGACATCAGATGATCGAGGCCGCTCTCGGAACGCGCCGAGATCGCGATAAGCGGAACGCCCGGAACCTGAGCCAAGCTTTCGGCGACCTTGGCCTTCAATTCGCGCAACGTCTTCTGCTTTTCGGGAACGAGATCCCATTTGTTGATCGCAACAACGAGCGCACGGCCTTCCTCGACGACGCGGTGGCCGATCGTCAGGTCCTGATGCTCAAAGGGCCGTTCGGCGTCGATCAACAGCACGACGACCTCGGCAAACCGGATGGAGCGGACGGCGTCGCTCGCCGACAGCTTCTCCGCCGTCTCGGTGATCTTGGCTTTGCGGCGAAGCCCCGCCGTGTCGAACAGCCGGATCGCCTGACCTTTGTATTCGAAATCGCTGGAGACGCTGTCGCGGGTCAGCCCGGGCTCGGGGCCAGTGATCATCCGGTCTTCGCCGAGGAGCGCGTTCACAAGCGTCGACTTCCCGGCGTTCGGGCGGCCGACGATTGCGACGCGGATGCGCTTTTCGCGCTCCGGTTCTTCAGCCGGCTTTTCATCATCCGCTGCGGTGTCGCCAGATCGCCGCTTCCGGGCAGCCGGCGCCGGCTTCAATCCGAGCGCGTTCAGAACATCGTCCGCGAGATCGCCGATGCCTTCGCCGTGCTCAGCCGAGATTGCTATTGGCGCACCCAGCCCCAGTGAAAATGCGTCGAGCACGCCGTCGGTACCTTTATGGCCTTCGGCTTTGTTCGCGACGAGGACCACGGGCTTTCCCGACTGGCGGGCGATGCGCGCAAATTCCTTGTCGGAGCCGGTAACGCCGGCGCGCGCGTCGATAACGAAAAGGATGAGATCGGCCGTGGCAATCGCCTGCTCGGACTGTTTGCGCATGCGGTCCGCAATCGAACCGCGCTGCGCCTCTTCGAGGCCTGCGGTGTCGACGAGGCGAATTTCTCTTCCGAAGAGTTCGGCGACGCCATCGCGGCGGTCGCGCGTCAATCCCGGCAGATCGGAGACGAGCGCGGCGCGCGTTCCGGTCAGGCGGTTGAACAGGGTCGACTTGCCAACGTTGGGACGGCCTACGATTGCAACGACGGGAGTTTGAGCGGGGCGATTCAAAAGGGAGCCAAAAAGAATTGATTGCTGGGGGAGCGCCGCCTTTCCGCATGCGAGCGGAGAGCCAACGCAGACCTCCTAGCCCAATTCTCAGTTGAGGGCGATGAGTTTTGCCGAATCGGTCAAAACGAACATGCGCCCCTGTGCCACGATCGGCGGAATATAGACCGTATCGCCGACGCTCATCTGGCCGCCAACCTTACCGGTTGCCGCATCAACGCTAACGACGTCGCCCTTGCTGGACACGAGCCAAAGGGTTCCGGCAGCCATGACGGGCCCGGAATAGCTCTTTGCCGCAGGAAGCTGCGTCGTCCAGCGCGTTTTTCCATCCTTACGGGTTAGAGCCATGAGACGGCCCCCCGTATCGACGACGTAAACCGCGTCACCGACGACGCAGGGCGGCTCGGAACCGGGAATGTTCGCAGACCACTGCCGTTCGCCGGTTTTGGAGTGAGTGGCGATCATGCGTCCGGCGTGGCCGATGGCGAAGACCGTGCCGTTCTCGATCGCGGGCCGGGCGACATCGCTCATCGAGGCTATCTGCGAAGTCTGACGCGTGCGGGACAGATTTTCGGTCCAGACGGTCGAGCCGTCCGCCAACTTAAACGCCATGATGTCACCCGACGGGTACGGCACCACGACGACGTCCTGGTCGACGGCGGGGCTCGCAGACGTCATCAGGCTCGCGCTTTGCGGCAGTCCGCGGGCGGACCATATTTCCGCTCCGTCGACGCCGTTCAAGCAAAAGAACTTGCCGTCGATCGTGATGACGTAAAGCCGGTCTCCTGACGCGGTCGGCGCGGCGCGCACGGGAACGTCGAGACTTTTGGTCCAGATCGATTTGCCTGTCGCCGGATCGAGAGCGGCGACTACGCCATATCCGTTTGCGACGTAGAGGCGGCCGTTTTCGGCAGCGAGGCCGCCACCGTAGCCGCCAAGGCCAACGGTCGTGTCAGGCTTCGTCGAGATCTTGAAGACACTGCTGCCGGACAGCGAAAAGGCTGCAACGTTCGCTGCCGCGTCGAGCGTATAAATGCGGCCATCGAATATGATCGGACTTGCCGTGACACGGCCGGTCTTCGATGAACCTTCCCCAGCGCTGGCGCTCCAAGTCTGACGCAGGGCACCGTTCAGCGCGAGATTGCCCGGTGCATTGCCCGGTTCGCCTCCCGGCTGCGCCCATGAATCGTTCGTGCGCGGCGACGGGATGACGATCGGCCCGTTCGCATCGGCCAGATTGGCGGAAATGCTTTCCGTCGTCTCGACAATGGGGATGCGCCGGCCGGGTAACGGCGTCTGCTTTTCCTTGAAGGGATTGAGGTCGCTCATCTTGGGGAGAGACGGACCGTCTCCCGCACAGCCACCGAGCAACAGCGTTACGACGAGCGCGAAAAGCGATGACGCGCCGAAACGTGTCTGCGATCCCCCGTTGCCCAACCCCATTCTCCCCTCACCGCTTCGCGGTTTTTACTTCTTATCGGCCGTGCCACCCGCGGCGGGCTGCGCTTCCGTCTTCGAAGGCTCGGCCGGCTTGGCTGGTTCGGCCGCCACTGCCGGCGTCGCGGCCGGCGGTTCCTTCGCAGCAACTTCAGCGCCGGCTATGCCGGACATGATGATCTTGACGCGTTCTTGCGTATCGCCAGGAACGTTTGGATCGACGAGAAGAGGTTCGAGATACTTACGCGCGTCATCGAACTTCTTGGCCTTGTATGCAGCTACGCCGAGCAACTCGCGGGCGCTGTTCGCGAACGGCGCGCCCTCGGCGGTTAGAGGTGTCAGGCGATTCTGGATTTCGTCATAGTCCGCATCCGCCATCCGTAGGGAGGCTGCCTGCAGCTGTGCGAAGCTTTTCAACAGATCATCTGCGCCCGCCTGCTTCGCAAGCGAATCATAAGTTGCAACTGCATCGGCCGTCTTGCCCTCTTTTACCTGGGCGCCAGCCAGTTGCAGCTTTGCGAGGGCTGCGTAGCCCGCGGGGCCGCTTTCCGCGATCGCCTTGAAGGCTTTGTCCGCGTCGTCCTTCTTTTTCTGGTCGCTCAGGTTCTCGGCAGCGGCGAATTCGGCTCCGGCCGTCTCGGCGGTCGTAATCCGATGGTGTTCGAGCATTTGATAGCCCGCCACGCCGAGTACGATGAGCACAGCACCGCCCAGGATCAGGCCGTTGTAACGCTTCCAGATTTTATGCATCTGTTCGCGGCGGAGTTCTTCCTCGACCTCGCGGAGCAGACTGTCATTATTGTCGGCCATTAACTCTTAAACCTCATTCAGTCGCCGGAGCTGAGGAGAATATCCTCACAATCAGCCCGGCTGGCGGGGCATAGATAGCGGAGCGAGCGCTCCGGGCAAGCCCTGGCCCGAAGTTTCCTTTGTGTAAGCGTAGCCGAACCCCAGCCCAATACAGTTAAGTGGTGGGAGTCTTGGGCTTTTTCGTGGCTCGGACGGCGTCGACCGGCGCCTCGGTCTCCGGGCTTTTAAGATTGTAAACGTGCTCTTGCGCCGGGAACGTCCGGGCGCGAACCTCTTCGGCATAGGAGGCTATCGCACGGTCGATGGCGGCTCCGATTGCGCCAAATTTCTTGACGAATTTCGGGACGTTCGGCGACAGACCGAGCATGTCCTCCATGACCAGGATTTGACCGTCGCACCCGGGCGAGGCGCCAATGCCGACCGTCGGGATGGGTATGGCGTCGGTGATGCGTTCGGCGAGCGGAGCCGTCATGGCTTCAAGAACGACGGCGAACGCTCCAGCCTCTGCGACCAGGCGCGCGTCATCCTCGATCGCCTGCCAGTCCTCGACAGAGCGACCTTGTGTCTTGAAGCCGCCGAGTACGTTCACGGACTGAGGCGTGAGGCCGATGTGCGCCATTACCGGAATGCCGCGTTCAACGAGAAAGCGGATCGTCTCCGCCATGCGCCTGCCGCCTTCGAGCTTCACGGCTCCGCAGTCGGTTTCCTTCATGACTTTCGCAGCGTTGCGAAACGCGACGGATGGACTTTCCTCATAAGTGCCAAACGGCATGTCGACGACGACGAGGGCCTTTTTCGAGCCCCTCACGACGGCCTGGCCGTGCATGATCATCAGTTCGAGCGGTACCGGCACGGTCGTTTCATAGCCGTGCATCACCATGCCGAGGCTGTCGCCCACGAGCAGGAAATCGCAGTGGTTATCGGCAATGGCAGCAGTGTGCGCGTGGTAGGCCGTTAGCGCAACGATAGGCTCGCCGCCTTTGCGGGCGGCGATATCGGGCGCCATGAGCCGGCGGCGCTTGACGTGAATGGACATTATACTCCGATCGGCGGTAACGCCGTCATCTCTCAAGTGGGCCGACGAGGGCCTCATACCCGTATCGGGCCGAAACGCAGTTTACGAAACCTCGGGCTTTGTCGCCAGCAGGGACGCCCGCTCAAAACCAAATCGTTTGGTAAATTTCTCCACTGACTATCCACAGTTAATGGCGCAATATCGCCGGAAGCGTTGAATTAGCGCCACATCGCAACCCCCGAATCATCGGCGGTGCGGCACTGTGGTTGCGCCTTCTGACTGGCCTCTGATAGCCAACTTATAGCGCAAGTTGAGGGTTAACTATCTGACTGATGCTTGGCGCTCTGACGGGTGTTGTTCATTTCACGTCGGGTGGGTGGCGTGCGTCGTTCGATCAAGTTCAAAGGCAGAGTTCCGCCGGCGTCGCGCTCCATCGCGATTAGCGCACTCATTTTGAGCATTTTCGGGTTGAGCATGTTCGTCGGCCCGTCTGCGGTCGATGCAAAATCCAAATCCGGCATTTTGAAATCCGCCCGCGAAGCTGCGATCATCACGCCGCCGACGTCTCCGCTTCTGGTCGTCGTTTCGCTCAGGCGGCAGAAGGTCCGCGTCTATGACGCGAACGGCGAAATCGCATCGTCTCGCATCTCATCCGGCCGTCCAGGCTTCGAGACACCGACAGGTGTGTTCTCGATCCTCGAAAAGAATGTCTACCATACCAGCAACATCTATTCCGGCGCGTCGATGCCTTATCAGGAGCGCATCACGTGGTCGGGCATAGCGTTTCATGCGGGTGACATTCCAGGCTTCCCCGCTTCGCACGGCTGCATTCGCCTTCCCTTTGCTTTCTCGAAGAAGCTTTACGGCCTCACCAAACTCGGCACCCGCGTCGTCGTGGCGTCTGAAGAAGTCGAACCGATCGCCTTCGACAGCCCAAAACTGTTCAAGCCACTTCCCGCCGACGAAGCATCGGCGATGAAATCCGATCGGTCGAAGCCGGCACAGCTCGCCGTGAACGACCAGCCGGACGACAGCTCGACATCCGACGCTTTGCAAGAATTGCCACTGTTCATCGGCGTCTCCCCTGCACTCATCAGAGCGGTCGCGGACATGCCGCGCGATCCGCAGCGCCGTCCGACGACGCGCGCCGAAGCCGATCAGATCATGCAGGAGAAGCTTGATCGCGCGCGAGCATCGCTCAAGACCGCAGAGGCGGCGCTCGCAACAGCGCAAGAACGGGCCACCGCCACGGCGAAGGAATTCGACGGTCCGAGCCAGCGCTATGAAGCGGCGCGGCGCGTGGTCGAGCCGCTCCGCGAAAACCTCAAGGCTGCGGAGGCGCGCCAGCAGGACGCGATAAAGGCATTCGCCGCGTACATGTCGGGTACGACCACAACGCTGCAGCTGGCATCCGCCGATGCGAGCATCGCCCTTGATCGCGAAAGTGCGCTCGAAGAGGCATTGCTCGATCAGACGATCGAAGCCGATCGGGCGCGGGCCCAAGCAGCTCAGGGCGAGATGAGCTTCGCGGAAGTACAGGCTGGTTATTCCGCAGCGCAGACGGCTCGCGATACGGCGGCTGACGTGCTGCGCGATGCCCAATCGGATCTTACGTCGGCGCAGGCCGCGCTCTCTGACGCCAACAAGGAAATGCGGCTCCGATCCAAACCGGTTTCGGTTCTGATCAGTCTTCGCGCTCAGCGGCTCTATATCCGCCAGGGGATCGATCCGCTTCTCGAGGCGCCGATCACAGTCACACCTCTGCCGCACAGGGTCGGAACGCACGTGTTCACCGCCATGCGGTACAGCACCGATCCCAATACTTTCGATTGGAGGCTGGTCAGCGCCCAAACGCCGGTTGCGGGACAGCCGTTCGAAGATGGCAAGAAAAAGCGCAGCAGGACGGCGCTTGCGCAAGGACGCGCGCTCAATGTGCAAATGGCGACCGAGGCGCTCAGCGCCTTCACGATCCCCGACGATATACTTGCGACGATTACAGAGCTTGCACGGCCCGGTTCGTCACTGATCGTTTCCGACGGCGAGCTGCCGCTGCACGAAAACGGAAACGGCACGGAATTCGTCGTGATGACGCGATAACCACACTGCCGCGGATTTTTTTTTGAACCCGCGACGGCATTCGAGTTCACTATCGTTTCAGTGTCGTTGAACGGGGGGCTTACTACAGCTATACCCCCCGAACTTGAACACTCCGGCGGGGACACAACTTTTGCTGAAAAATGCCGGAACGAAGGCCCTTGCGTGGGGAACTTGGGCGACGTGGGCAATGCTTCTTTGCTCGGCCGTTCTCGTCGCCCTTCTACTCAACAAGATGTCACCGCGAAGCGAGCCGTGGACATTCGCGGTCAACGTTCCTGAAACGCCGGTGCGCGGGCCTCTCGAGACCCAAGCCGAAATCATCACACCGGCGGACCAGAAAAAATTCGTCCATGGGGCTTCGGTCATCGCCACTCCAGACGGGCTTCTCGCCACTTGGTATAGCGCGACCTACGAAGGCGCCGTGGATGGCGAACTCGTTTCATCGCGCTTCGACGGTTCGCGCTGGTCGCCGAACGCCGTCATAACGACGAGCACCCGGGTCAGCCACGACTTCGGCATCACGATCAAGTCGGTCGCCAACCCGGTTTCTTTCCGGCGCTCCGCGAACGAAATCTGGCTGTTCTTCGCAGCTTCCAGGCTCAGCGGCTGGGCAACCTGCGAGATCGGGCTGATACGCAGCCTCGACAACGGGCAAACCTGGGGCCCGGCGGAGCGGCTTTATGCGTCACCTTTCTTGAACATGTCGCATCTGACGAAGTCGGTTCCGATACTTTTTTCCGACGGCCGGATTGGCCTTCCCGCGTATCACGAGATGAGCCGGAAATATCCTGTCTTGCTCGTGCTCGACCAAAGCGGGCGCGTCGTTGACCGGCGACGCATGGGGCACGGCGGAAAGGTCGGATATCAGCCGTCCATCGTGCCAACGGGTCCGTCGACGGCCATCGCCTTCGTGCGGCGACTGAGGCACCCCAAAAGCATCCTGATCACCCGAACGGCGGATGGCGGCCAGACCTGGACACCACCGGCGCCGATCGATCTTCCGAACCCTGGCGGACCGATATCGGCGATACGATACGACTCTTCCCACATCCTCATGGCGTTCAACGACGATCCTGAGATCGAGCGCAACATCACGCTCGCGCTCACCGATCTCGAAGGGAAAACCTATCAACGCGTCGGCGTCGTCGCGCAGATGGATGCCGGGATCAAGAAGAGCACAGTGACGTACCCGTATCTTATCGCGTCCGCGCCCGGCCAGTTCGATGTCGTCTATTCGCGACCGATAAAATCCATCAATCACGTCCGGTTTTCGAGTGCCTGGGTGCAACGGGGCGCGCAACCTCCGGCGGCGGGACAATGACAATGACCCTCGATTTTTTTCTCAACCGATCGAGCGCCGTGCTCTTGATCTTCATTTTGTCGGCGGCGGTTGCGGGCTTCGTCACCAAATCTCCGGCGTGGCGCACGGCTTTTGGGATCGCGGGCGTAATTGGCGCGCTGCTCATCGCAATCTCGACGCGATCCGCTTTCGAGTGGACCGCGTCTGCGGTGGAGCGGCCGTCGCCGCCGGGACTTCTGCTGCTCGTTGTTGTGGCGATTGCGACAATCATGAATCGGCCGCTCGTAACATCAGCGGAATTCCGCTTCGGGACGCTGATGCTCGCCGTTGCCGGGCTTGTACTTTATCCCGCCGCGGTGGGCTTTTTCGACTACGATAGCTACGTGCTCGGCTATAGCGGATATCTGTTGCCGGCCGCGGTTGCGGTCGTTCTCGTGTACGCGATCTACCGCGGGTATTTCATCACCGCGCTGGCGCTGAACGCGGCGATCCTGGTGTTTCTATTCGGCACGCGACAAAGCCTCAATCTCTGGGACTATGTCGTCGATCCGGTTGCCTGGATCATCGCGACCGCAACGTGGATTGCGATCGCCATTCGATTTCTCGTCGTGCGCGTCAGCGCGAAAAAGGTATTGGCCCCGGCTTAGGCTGTAAGTCCCGGCATCGGCGCAACACCGATCAGCCATTGATGGCCGACGAGCAGTATCCATGCGTAGAGCGCCAGCCCGATGACGATGACGAGAACGTCATTGAGCGCACTGGCCGGAGCCGCCGTTCCGAGCGGTCCCGCAGCACCACGCTTCTTCACCGAGATGCGGTCGTAAACAGCGAACGCCAGGAACGACCCGAAAAGCAGAAGCGAGGCGAGATCGCCATTCGCGAGCAAGTGCGCGAGTGCCCAGATCTTGATCGCAACAAGCATCGGATGGCGGGTCGCCGTGCGGATCCGCGACGGGATGAGCGACGCTACGAGCAGAATCATTGCCGGCAGCATCAAGGCCACGGCGAGGTGGCGCGTCCAGACCGGCGGTTCCCACAGAATGGGATTTTTCCCCGGATGGAGCTGCAGCTTGTGGAAGCCGAGCACGATGACGACGAGCCCCACGAGCGACAACAGCGAGAAGAGGATTTTATACGGCCCCTCGCCGATGCGCTCTTTCAGGCCATCGCGAAGTTCGGGTTGCGTCGGAATGAGATGAACGCCCAGGAATAAAATCAATCCAACGATCAAGACCATCATGGCGTGCGCGCTCCCTCAAATTGGCTTGCCCGCATAGCATCAAAAAAGGGCCAGCACCAAGCGCGCCGCGATCAGGGGATATAGCCTTTGTCGAGCTCGAGGGCCTGGCGCGCGATGACCTTGCCTTCCGGGCTTTTATGAACGGCGGTCCACCCGAGGTCAGTACCGCCTTCCTCGGACGAACTGGAGCGCAGATCTATCGAGACGACGTCGCTTGGGCGGGCTTCGATCGGCGCCAGCAGCGGGAAGTACAGTTGTTCCCAATGGGTGCGCGGCGACAAAGGTCCCGTCGAAAATCCGATGCCGGGGACCAGCTCGACTTTCCACCACGTCGCAAAGCCGTAGATTTTCGCTGGACGCGGAAAACGCCACTCGGCATCGCCGCGCCGTTTCGATTTCGTTTCGGTCGTCAGGTCGACCTCATCCCACACCATCGCGCTTCGGCAACCGTCGAGAATTTCGTCCGGCTGCAAATGGCGGACGTAGGCGTTGTTCAGCGACATCGTCTGCGCGACGGCGAGATCGAGGCCGTGACCGACGCGTCCCCAGGCCCGAAGTTCTTCATCGATGCGCGGCGTCACGACCGGGGCGACGTACTGAATTATTCCATCGGGAATGACGTGGCCGCCCGGTTTCAGGAAGCGCTGGCGCGCATCGGCGAGCGTCGCGATGATATTTTCTTCGAGCGCGTAGTTGCCGAGCGTTTCCGAGACGATGATGTCGACCGCGAGCTTGTCCTGAAACTCCGTCGAGTGGCACGGGATCAGATGGCAGTGCTTGGCCTTGTTCGCCTTCAGAACAGCCGCCGCGACGCCCGCGACCTCAGCGGTCTCGAACAGAAAAACTTCGCGGGCTCCGAGCTTCGACGCCATCAGACCAAGCAGGCCGGTACCTGCGCCGATGTCCGCGACGACCGATTTACCGGGCACAATGACGGCCTTCAGCGCTGCGAAGAACGCTTCGTTGCGGACCTGATCGGCGATCAGCGTGCGATGATATTCGATGCGCATGTCAGAGCTTCAAATGTGGGCCGCGGATCTGATAGAGCATCAGTGCGGTTGCGATGGCGAGATTGAGGGAATCCAGATCGCCGGCCATGGGGATTTTGACGAGGTTCGTGCATGAGGATGCCGCGCCGGGAGAGAGGCCCGGACCTTCGCCGCCCATCACCAACAGCACCGGATTCTTATATTCGACTTTGCGGAAATCCTCGCGTGCAGCAAGGTGCGTTCCGATGACGTCGCCCGGCCAAGACCGCGCCAACGTGACGAATGCCTGCTGATCCATCTTGACGACGGGGACGGCGAAGATGGAGCCCATCGTCGCGCGGATTGCCTCTATGGCGTAAGGGTCGCATGTCGTGCCGACGAGAATGACGCCCGAACAGCCGACCGCATCCGCCGTGCGAATGATCGTGCCGAGGTTGCCCGGATCGCGCACTTCTTCGAGCGCGAGCCACGTCTCCTGGCCAAGCTTGGCGGGATCGGGAGGTTCGACAAAACGCTGACGGTAGACGCCGAGCAGCGTTTGCGGATTGTCCTTCGACGCAAGCTTGCCGAGCACGGCTTCGGAAACTTCGAGCACTTCAGCGCCCGCATCGAGCGCATGCCGGACAAGGCCGCGCGCGATGCCGCTCGCTGCGGTGCCCGATTGATAGACGAGCGTTTCCGGCACGAAGCCGTTGTCGCGAGCCGTCACCAGCAGCGACGTGCCTTCGGCGACGAAGAGCCCCGTCTCCTTGCGAACCTTGCGCATGTCGAGCGCGCGGATGGCTTTGATCCGGTCGTTCGTCAGGCTGGTGATGATCTTCGGCTCGTTCATGCGTTCTGTTTCCAGCGCACGAAGAGCGACGTCGGCACGAGCGGGCCGGCCTCTGAGCGGATCGCCAATTCACCGCTGTCGAATTCGCCCTTCCGTCCGTTCAATCGTTCGCGCATCAGCTGATCGAAGGCGAGCGACGATGCGCGGATGGCGTAGATCGTCAGCACCATCGCGGCATTCTGAGGCGCGAGGAGCTTCGCAAGATCACCGAGCAGCGCCGGCAGGTTCTGGAAGAGATCCCAGATTTCGCCTTCGGGGCCGCGCCCGAACTTCGGAGGGTCGACGATGATCATGTGGTAGGTCTTGCCGCGACGGACATCGCGCGCGGCGAACTTCGCGGCGTCATCAAGGAGCCAGCGAATTTTCGCGGCGCCGAGCTTCGACGCTTCCTGGTTTTCCTTGCCCCACTGGATGGCTTTTTTCGACGCGTCGACATGAGTGACCTCGGCTCCGGCTTCGGCGGCGAGGAGCGAAGCTGCGCCCGTATAGCCGAAGAGGTTGAGGACGCG
Organism: Hyphomicrobium sp.; assembly: GCF_019753045.1. Lineage (GTDB taxonomy): Bacteria > Pseudomonadota > Alphaproteobacteria > Rhizobiales > Hyphomicrobiaceae > Hyphomicrobium_B. Next base: position 345,062 of record NZ_JAIELN010000002.1, on the reverse strand, counting down.
GGGCGTCTCGCCCTTCACGCTCGCCAGGTGATCGAGCATCCAGCGCCAATGCGGCTCCTGCTCGGGGAAGAGCCCAAGGTGCCAAAGGCCTGCGAGCTTGCACAGCATCGTTACGCCGTGCGTTCCGCCTTTGGCGTTGTCCGATTTCGGCGAGCGCGGCAATGCGAGTCTGACAGGCCAAGCGTCGGGCACGGGCTTGTCGATCCGCCATTTGCCTTTCTCGTCGTCCTCGCCGGATGCGGAAAAGACGGCGTTCGCCTTGGCCCACTCAGATTTCCCGCGCTTGGGCTGCCAGAGCGCCTGCGGCTCCGGACGATCGACGACGATTTTTCCGAAGCGTTCGAGCTTCCGCCCCAGCCCGCTATCGAGCAGCGCGTAATCGGGAAATCCGTCGGACGTGATGAGGTGCAGGTTATGGAGCGGTGACATCGGGGGCGGTTTTCGAAGGAAACATCGGACCGCGCTTTAACACGAATGTCGCTTATGTCGAGAAATCAAACCAGGGTCAGGCGGAGATCGCTCGTATCTCCGCCCTTTGAGTTCATCATGCCGCGAGGCCGGCGATGGTCGATTGGGCGGCCTCGATGGACTTGGCGCGCTGGTCGGGACCAAGGGCAATGCCTTCGGCGCGAATGAAGGTCACGTCCGTGATCCCGAAGAAGCCGAAGATATTGCGCAGGTAGGTTTCCTGGTGATCGAGGAACGCAATCGGCGTCTGCGGGCCGTAGAATCCGCCGCGCGACGAAGCGATGATCACTTTCTTGCCCCCTGCCAGGCCTTCAGAGCCCTTGTCGGTGTAGCGGAAGGTTTTGCCCGCGACCGCAAGGCGGTCGATCCAGGCTTTCAGCTGGCTCGGAATGGCGAAGTTGTACATCGGAGCGCCAACTACGACGATGTCGGCCGCCAGGAACTCTTCGAGGGCCGCTTGACCGGCCGCGACGTCCTGACGAAGCGGCTGAGCTTCCGGGACAGCACCCTGGCCGGCAGCAAGATGGGCGCCCGAGAGATGCCCGACCGGCTCGCGTCCCAGGTCACGGTAGACGACTTCAAGGCCCTGATGCAGCCGGCTCTCGGCGGCGACGATCTCTGCCGAGAGCTGGCGGCTTACCGAGCCCGGGCCGAGAATGCTCGAATCGACATGCAAAAGCTTCATGTGTTGGATCTCCATCCTGCGGTTTGACGGAGACTGGGAGCGATGGTTGACACGCGCCTCAGCCAGTCACATTTTGTGACCAACGCTAAAATGTTCACTGGCGAAAGCCGCGCAAGGAGGCACTTTTTTGGAAGCCGGTATCAAAGAAGGAACCGAAAACTGCCGCGCCGTCGCGGACGTCCTGGCGCGGATCGGCGACAAATGGACGGTCTACGTGGTCGGCCTCTTGTCGAACGGGCCGATGCGTTTCAACGAGATCCGCCGGTCCGTCGGAAGTATTTCGCAGCGGATGCTGACGCTGACGCTTCGGGGCCTCGAACGCGATGGCCTCGTCACACGCACCGTCTATCCGACCATTCCGCCGCGCGTTGATTACGAATTGACCGACCTCGGCCGGACCCTCATCTGCATTCTCGGGCCGCTCAGTCAGTGGGCCATTGAAAATCGGGGGACAGTCGAGCAGGCACGAGCCGAATTCGATGCTCGGGCCGAGAACGGCAGCGCGACAAAGACCGCGATCAAACGACGGCTGCCGGGTCTTTGGCGCAGCGCATCCTGAAGATGCGCCTACGCATGACGTATGCATCGGTTAGTGTAGTACTGATGCAACACCGTTTCAAAAACAACAAGTTGGCCTAGATCCCTCCGCAAATTGCAGATAGCCGGAAACACTAGGGTGCGCGTCACGTGACGATGCTGGAGGGTTCTTAATGCGATTTGATCGAGGTATTGCGGCCGCGGTCTTTCTGTCGATGATCTTGTCCGCCGCCGGAGCGCAAGCTTTCGAAACGACGTCGATCGGCGGAACGAATGCTGATGGCTCAGCACGGTATCAGGATCCGGACGAGGCGTCCGCGCTGCTGTCTCCGTTCGCCTCCGGCTCCACTCAATCCAGCACTGATCCCAGTTCAAACTGGCGGGGCTCTCTCGGTGCTGGCGTCGGCTCTGGGTCTGCTTTTAATTTCTCGTCGTCGCAGAACTCGTCGAACGAGCCGGCCACACCTTTCAACACGCCGCTCCTTCGCGAACGCAACTAAGAGCTGAAACGCGCGACCCATCGACGAGTAGCCGCACCGGACGTTAGCGGCTACTCGAGATCTTCGACTGTGACAGCTTCTCCGCCGCCCTTGATGCGCTGCGAGAGAGCCGCCTCAATGAAGGGATCGATATCGCCGTCGAGAACTTCGTCCGGGTTCGTCGACTGGGCGCCGGTCCGCAAGTCCTTCACAAGCTGATACGGCTGCAGGACGTACGACCGGATCTGATGGCCCCAACCGATATCCGTCTTCGCGGCCTGCTCGGCGTTTGCCTTCGCTTCACGTCTCTTCAGCTCCATTTCGTACAGGCGAGCCTTGAGGCGCTTGAACGCGATATCCTTGTTCTGGTGCTGCGAACGCTGTTCCTGGGCAAAGATGACGATGCCCGACGGCTTATGGACGAGGCGGACGGCAGATTCCGTTCTGTTGACGTGCTGACCGCCGGCGCCGGACGAACGCGCGAATGAAATGTCGACGTCCGCCGGATTGACCTCAATGTCGATCGTGTCGTCGATCACCGGATAGACGGTGACGGAAGCAAAGCTCGTATGCCGGCGCGCGTTCGAGTCAAACGGCGAGATGCGCACAAGGCGATGGACGCCCGCTTCCGTCTTCAGCCAGCCGTAGGCGTTTTCGCCTTCGATCTCGAACGTTGCGGACTTGATGCCCGCTTCTTCACCGGGGCTCTCGTCGATCAGCTTCACCTTGTATCCGCGCCGTTCGGCCCAGCGGACGTACATGCGTGCGAGCATCGACGCCCAGTCTTGGCTTTCGGTGCCGCCCGCACCGGCGTGAACTTCGATGTAGGTATTCATCGCGTCGGCTTCGCCCGACAGCATCGCCTCGATCGACCGGCGCTGCGCCTCGTGATCGATGCGCTTCAACGCAGTTTCGCCTTCGCGCACGCTGTCTTCGTCGTTCTCGGTCTCTCCGAGCTCGATCAGAAACAGCGCATCTTCATAGTCGCGCTGGAGGCGCTTGAACTCAGTTACAGCGCGCTCGAGCGATTGCCGCTGGCGCATGACCTTCTGAGCGTTCTTCGCGTCAGTCCAGAGATTGGGGTCTTCAGCTTTCGCGTTCAGCGAGGCGAGACGGTCTTCGGCCGTCTCCCAGTCAAAGAGACCTCCTCAGGAGGGCAAACGCCTCCTCGATGCCATCGGAAAGTTTTTGCGCTTCAGCGCGCATAGCGGCCTCCGGGACCGGCTCGCGCCGGCGAAAAGTGATGGATCGAAAAACAGGTGCGGACCTATAGAGATGTGCGGCGGCGCTGTAAACGATGGCGGACGCTGCGCGGCAATCGGCGCAACGTTTAACTACCACATTCCATTCGGGGAAAGCGTTCCGCTATCCGGCCGGGAGGGAGACGGTGCGGGGCGCGCCATCCGATCCCCGAAAGGCGGCGGCGGAGCCGGCGGGGGCGAAGCGTCGGCAGTTGCATTCGCAATCCCGATCATAGCGTAAGCGTCGTCCGGCTCTTCGTCGGGCTTGAACGCTTCCATGATGGAACTTGGGTCGTCGGCCGAGGCTCGCAGTCCGGTTTTCGGATTGATGCGCACGAACTTGATGCCGGGCGGCACGCGGAACGGTGCGGCCGGGGTCGCCCCCAGCGCATCCTGCACGAACTCGCCGAACATCGGGGCCGCAATGGCACCGCCCGTGTTGCCTTTTCCGAGCGGCTTCGGTGTGTCGTAACCAACGAAAACGCCGACGACCATCGTCGGCGTATAGCCAAGGAACCACACATCCTTTTCTTCGTTGGTCGTGCCGGTCTTGCCGGCGATCGGACGATTGAGAGACTTCAGAACCGTTGCCGTGCCGCGCTGAACGACGCCTTCGAGGATGCTGGTCATTTGATACGCAGTGTGCGGATCGATGATCTGACGACGGCCATCGACCAGTTCCGGTTCGGGCTGTCCGGCCCACCGATCAGCCATGCAGCCCATGCACTGGCGCTCGTCATGCCGCCAAATCGTGCGGCCATAGCGATCCTGAATTCGGTCGATGAGGGTCGAGGTGACTTCCTTGCCGCCGTTCGCCAGCATGCAATAGGCCGTCGCCATGCGAAGGAGCGTGGTCTCGCCCGCGCCGAGCGACATGGAGAGCACCGGCAGAAGATCGTCGTAGATGCCGAAGCGTCTCGCGTATTCGGTGATGACGGGCATGCCGAGGTCTTGTGCGAGACGCGCGGTCATCTGGTTGCGCGAATGCTCGATACCGAAGCGAAGCGTTTCGGGGCCCGTTGTCGCGTTCGTCTCGTAGTTCTTCGGCCGCCAGACATCCTGGCCGGGGCCCTGATCGATTTCGATCGGCGCGTCCAGAATGATCGACGTCGGCTTATATCCGTTGTCAATTGCCGAGGCATAGACGAAGGGCTTGAACGACGATCCAGGCTGACGCTTCGCCTGAATGACCCGGTCGAACTGGCTCATGTCGTAGGAGAAGCCGCCCGCCACTGCGAGGACGCGTCCGGTGTAGGGGTCCATTGCGACGAGGCCGCCGCCGACCTCCGGAATTTGCATCAGCGACCAGGCGCCCTGGATGTTGTTGGGATCCTTTGGCGCAACATAGACGACGTCGCCGAGTTTCAAGATGTCGGCGGTTGATTTGGCGTCGATCTTCTTGGCGCCCGGACGCTTGGCCGCCCATTTCATCTCGTCCAGCGAGACTTCAACCGCCTCGCGGTCTTTGACGAGCGTCGCATCCTGCTGGCGCGCCGGCTTGAAGCCGATGATAGCCTTCGTCTTTTGCGTTTCCAGCACGACGCCGAGACGCCACGGCTGAATGTCGGACGGGCTCGGGATCTTGCCGAGCGCGACACCCCAGTCACCAGAGATATCGATCTTCGAGACGGGTCCGCGATAACCTTGAGTCCGGTCGAACTTCACGAGACCGTTGATCAGCGCCTTCTTGGCATATTGCTGCAGTTGCGGATCGAGCGTCGTGCGGACGGACAAGCCGCCACCGTAAAGCTTGTCCTCGCCGTACTTTGCGAGAAGCGAACGGCGCACTTCCTCGGCGAAGAATTCGGCCGTCGAGATATGCACCGCGTTCGGGCGCAGGTTGACGACGAGCGGCTTCTTTCGGGCAGCTTCGGCTTCTTCCTTGGTGATGTAGCCGTTCTCGGCCATCTGCCCGATGATCCAATTCCGCCGCTCGGTCGCCTTTTCCTTCTGGCGGAACGGGTGGTAATTGTTCGGGGCCTTGGGAAGCGCTGCGAGGTAGGCGGCTTCCTCGATATCGAGGTCTTTCAGCTCTTTGTTGAAATAGGTGAGCGCGGCGGCGCCGACGCCGTACGAGTTCATTCCGAGGAAGATCTCGTTCAGATAAAGTTCGAGAATGCGATCCTTCGAATAGGCGCCCTCGATGCGGACCGCGAGGATCGCCTCTTTGATTTTGCGCTCGATCGACCGCTCGTTGGTCAGCAGGAAGTTCTTTGCGACCTGCTGGGTGATCGTGGATGCGCCCTGGGCTCGCTTGTTGGAGCCGTGGACCTTGGATTCGATGGCCGCGTAGACCGCGCGCAGAATGCCCTGAAGGTCGACGCCGCCATGCTCATAGAAGCGGCGGTCCTCGGCCGAGAGGAAAGCACCCAGGACGCGCTTCGGGACGGTGTTGATCGGGACGAAGATGCGCCGCTCGCGGGCAAACTCCGATATCAGCGATCCGTCATGGGCGTGGATGCGCGTCATGACCGGGGGCTCGTACTTCGACAAGCTCTCGTAATCGGGCAGATCGCGCGAGGCTTGCCAAATCAAGAAGCCGGCACCTGCTGAGCCCGCCACGAATATCAGGACGAAGGTTCCAAATGCGAACCCAAGGAAGTTGAGCAGCAGGCTCCGCCGCCGCTTCTTTCTTCTCTTAGGCGCTGTTGGTGGCGGCAGCGTTGGCGCACGCATCAAATTCGTAATTCCGTCAGTCTGGCGCTGGCTTAGTTTTATCGATGGGTCGGGGGCTACGTCTATTGCCGCACCGCAACAATGACAATACCCTCAGAGGCTGCGCACATTAGCACGGAATGTGGCAGCACGTCGTCCGTTCCCCCGTCCCGGCGGCCTGTTGCCTCACGGCTTTGATGCCGTTCTCTTGTTGAAGTAAATTTGCACCGCGTCGGTGATGGCCACGGCCACCTTCGATTGCCATTCAGCCGTCAACATCTGCTGCTCATCCGTCTGGTTGCTGAGGTAGCCCAATTCCACAAGCACCGAGGGCGCGTGCGTTTGCTTCAGCACCTTGAACGCCGCGGACCGCCGGGGAATGCGCGACATCGCAATCGCCTTGCCCAACCGCTTCGCCAGGACGTGCGAAAAATCTGCCGAAAAGTTCGATGTCTCTCTCTTGAGCAGATCTATCAGGATGTTCTTGACCTGATCGCCGCCGCCACGATCGATGTTTTCAATGCCGGCGATGAGATCGGACGCGTTCTCTTTTTCGGCCATGATGCGCGCCTGCTCGTCGGACGCCTGGCTCGACAGCGTGTAAATTGTCGCGCCGCGGATCGTGTCCTTGGCGGTTTTTTCCTCGATTGAATCCGCGTGAAGCGAAATGAACAGGTCGGCGGCGTTATCTGAGGAAAACTTCAGCCGGTGATCGAGCGAGATGAAGACGTCGTCGGCGCGGGTCATTTTAACATCGTAAAGGCCCGATTTCGTGATTGCTTCCTTCAACTGAACCGCGACGGCGAGCACGATGGTCTTTTCGGTCACGTTGTTCGCGCCGATGGCGCCGGGATCGATGCCGCCATGTCCGGGGTCGATCACGATCACGGGCTTGCTGTGAGGTTTGCGCTTCGCTTCGGACTCGTCGGGCGTGGCAGGCTCGGCATCCGGCTCGTAGGCCGCAGAATGGGTCATCGCTCCCGTCCCCGCGCCGAATGTTTGGGCATCAATCGGCATCAGCGCGACCGCGAGCTTCACAGCGGACGTGCCCTTAAGCCTCGTCATGGTGGCGGAGTTGATCTTCACCGGCCCCTTGGTGTCGATGACGATCCGCGATTTGCTCTGAGCGAACTGGCCGTAGCGGAATGCGGAAACGAGCCCCGCCCCTTTTTGGCCGACCGATGGATCGAGGCGGAACGAAAGGTCCGGGAGATCGAGGACGACGCGGTAGGGATTGGCGAGGGTGAAGACTTCAGCGGTCAGCCCCTCGCTCATCGTCAATTCGAAGATCGTAGACCGCCCCGTAACGGTCAGATGCGCATCCAGCGCCTCGGCCGCGTACGCCGACACGCCGGCGAGCGTCCACAGTACGGCTAGTGCCGCCGCGAGGGCGTTCCGCAAAAGTTCTGCCGGGTGGCGCATCGCCGAATTGCTCTCCCTCGTCACCCCAATCGCCTCGTCCCCGGAGTATCGTTAAATCTTTGTTTTCATTCGTATTATAAAATGCTCATCGACACTACTCGGGGACGTTTCGGCTCTAGGTTTATAGCACTTGCCAGGGCGGGGGCGACCTCGTACAGTTTGAATTGTATTCGGTGGCGTTCGAGACACACGCCTAGATTGGTGTTTGTCGAATGGGCGCTTGCGATACCTGATCGGCCTGCTGCGGAGACAAAAAACTCTGCTTTCCCAGGTAATTAGGTGAGCACGGATGACACCTGCTTGAGGCTAGCGTACGGAAGTATCACGTCGCTCAGCAGGTTGTACGGCCTCGGCTTCGGGACCCCCGGCGGTCTCTTTGACGGGGCGTTAAGACTTTGTGCCGGTCGCCCCGATTTGTCAGTCGGGTAAAAGCGCGGATTGCCGGGCGACCATTGTTGATCCATCGCGATGCCGGAAGGCGTCGAATTTTTTCACCCGGTTGGCCGTCCCCCAATTCTGGACATGCAGCCGGGCAATACACGACAGGCCATGACGACAGCTTGCATCATCCACCACGGCGCTGCCCAACGGACCTCGGTCCACACGGCGCCCCTATGCGTTCCCGCGCGCGCTTCGCGCAGTGGCGGGACCGGGATGATGCAGAAAGCGGCGCGGTCCCCAATCACGTTTTCAGCGCCATCAACCAAAAGCACGCGCCGCCGCGCGAATCTCGCAATCCGCTCCGTTATTTGCGGTTCGAGATGCGAGCCGCCGCCCCGGCGCGCCAAGGAACATAAGCAATGTCCAACACGAAAATGCTCATCGATGCCACCCACCCCGAGGAGACTCGGGTCGTGGTTCAACGGAATGGCCGGGTAGAGGAATTCGACTTCGAAAGTGCAGCCCGCAAGCTGCTTCGCGGAAATATCTATCTCGCAAAGGTGACGCGCGTTGAGCCGTCGCTTCAGGCTGCATTCGTAGACTACGGCGGGAACCGTCACGGTTTTCTCGCCTTCAACGAAATCCATCCTGACTACTATCAGATCCCGGTTGCCGACCGGCAGGCGCTTCTCGACGAGGAAGCAGCTGCCGAAGCCGAACTCGAAGCTGCCGCCGACCGGCGCGCAGAAGCGCTTGCGCGGCGATCGGCATCGCGCGGCGGCTCGGAAGCCACCCGCGGGAGCGAAGGCGAGCCAAACGGCGACGAGGAATTCGGCGACAACGGCTCGGATGAATCCGGCGCCGAGACAGCGCATATCGTCGACGTCGAAGAAGACGAGCACATCGAAGAGATCGGCGGCGACGAAGACGAGGAACCGGTCACCACTGTTGCCGCGTCCGTCCAGACCTCAGAAGACGACGTTCGCTCCGAGCTTCCTGCCAAGGAACGCCAGGACGCGCCGCCTGCTGCCCGCAACGACAACGATGCCGACGATGCCCCGGCTGGCGCGAGCGAAAACGCTCATCAGGATGAGGCGTCCGGCGACGAGGACGATCAGCCCGATCATGACGAGAGCGACGCTGGCAGCGACGCCGACGACGAAGACCATATCGAGCACCATCATCACTCGGACCACGATCACTCCGACCACGACCATTCCGAGCAGCACGCCTTGCGCGACGAGCGCGGCGGAGACGCAGAGGAAGGCGGCTCGGGCCGGGAATATCGCGAGGAAGCTCCTCAGCGCCAGCGCCGCCGCCCGCGGAGCTACAAGATCCAGGAAGTCATCAAGCGCCGCCAGATCATCCTCGTCCAGGTCGTCAAGGAAGAGCGCGGCAACAAGGGCGCCGCTCTCACCACCTATCTGTCGCTTGCCGGCCGCTACACCGTTCTGATGCCGAACACTGCCCGTGGCGGCGGCATCTCGCGCAAGATCACCAACCCGCAGGATCGCCGCAGGCTCAAAGCCATCGCCCAGGAACTCGAGGTTCCGGAGGGCATGGGGCTCATCATCCGCACGGCGGGTGCTGCGCGGACGAAGCAAGAGATCAAGCGCGACTTCGAATATCTGCTCAGGCTCTGGGAAAGCGTTCGCGAACTGACGCTGCAGTCCACTGCCCCGAGCCTCGTTTATGAAGAAGGCGATCTGATCAAACGGTCGATCCGCGATCTTTATAACAAGGACGTGGAGGAGATCGTCGTCGCCGGTGAAGCGGGGCATCAGGAAGCCGCCGACTTCATGAAGATGCTGATGCCGAGCCACGCGAAGAATGTCGTTCCCTACCGGGACCCGACGCCCCTCTTCACGCGCTACGGTGTCGAGCGCCAGCTCAACGCCATGTTCCAGCCGCAGGTGACGTTGCGCTCCGGCGGGTACATCGTCATCAATCAGACGGAAGCGCTGGTCGCCATCGACGTCAACTCCGGTAAATCGACCCGCGAGTTCTCGATCGAAGAGACGGCACTCGCGACGAACCTCGAAGCCGCCGATGAAATCGCCCGGCAGTTGAAGCTCCGCGACCTTGCGGGCCTCATCGTCATCGACTTCATCGACATGGAAGAAAAGCGCAACAACCGCGCTGTAGAGCGACGCCTGAAGGACGCTCTTCGGTTCGATCGCGCGCGCATTCAGCTCGGCCGCATCTCGCACTTCGGGCTCATGGAAATGTCGCGGCAGCGGCTCCGAACGGGCGTGCTTGAGGGCTCGACCTCGCAGTGCCCGCATTGCCAAGGCACCGGCATCATCCGTTCGACTGAGAGCATCGCGCTTGCGGTGCTCCGCGGTCTCGAAGACGCAATTACTGCGGGAGCGACCGGACCGCTGACGGCAACAACGACGCCGGCCGTCGCGCTCTACATCCTGAACAGCAAACGTGCCTACGTCACCGATATGGAAGTCCGTCACGGCCACACGATCACCGTGCTCGGCAGCGACCGCGTCCAGGGCGCGAACTTCACGGTCGAACGTGGCGGCGCAGCTGCACCTGTGCGGCGCGTCGAGCGCGCGGCCGTCAATATGGATTGGGGCTTCGACGGCGAAGAAGATGCGCCATCCTTCGAGGGTGGCGAGATTGAAATTGCGCCCAGCGCCGATGACGGCGACGAAGAAGCCACCGGCCGCGAAGGCAGCGGCCGTGGTGAGGGCGACGAAAGTGGCGGACGGCGCGGCCGTCGCCGCCGTCGTCGTGGACGTGGCGGACGGGATCGCGGCGAAGGCCGTGAGCGCGAGTCTTTCGAGCCACGCGGCGGAGATGCCGAAGGTGCAATCGCTGCCGAGCCTCATTCCCGTGCGCAGCCCCATCCGCAGGGCGACGACGATGTCGATGCAGGTGGCGGCGACGACGAAGATCAAGATGGCCAGCCGTCGGTGGACGGCGCGAGCTTCGGAGAGCAAGGGAACGGCGACAAGCCGGGCCGGCGCCGTCGCAGAGGCCGCCGCGGTGGCCGTCGCGGCAGAGAACGTGGTCGCGAGGGCTCAAGCCCAAGGACCGAGGACAGCGAAGCCGTCGGCTACGGTGGAGAGCAGCCTGACATCGTCGATGTCGAGTCGTTCGAAGCTGACGTTGAGGACGGTACTGAGGCCGGCGAACCCGCTGAGGCAAGACAAGCCCCTCGCAGAGCAGAGGGCAGGACTGCCGGTTCGGGCGACAGATCCAGCGGTGGAGGCCATCGGCCGCGCCGTATCTGGGACGTTGCAGACCAGCCCTCGGGCGAAGGAGAAGGAGAACCGGTGGAAGCCGCGGCTTCTGCTCCGGCTGTCGCAGCGCCTGAGGTCATTGCTCCGGCTGTAGAAACGAAGATCGAGGCGCCTGTTGTCGAAGCTCCACGCGTCGCCGAAGAGAGCGCGCCCGCTGCTCCCGTGACTTCGCTGCGGCGCCGTCACGAAGTCGGATCGAGCGAGCCGCGCATCGAGCGCGTTGTCGTTCGGCCGGACCAAGAGACAGAGGGCACGGCTGCCGAAGCTCAAGCTGTTCCGCAGCGCAAGGGCTGGTGGCAGAGAAAGCTCAGCGGCGAATAATGATCGGGAGAGGTTGAAGCAGATGCTTCAGCCTCTTTCCTCATGCCGAGCGTCACTCTTGAGCGTCAGAGATCGATGGCTCTGAAAGCGTTGGATAATGTCCATTCGGGTTTCGCTATTCTCACTTGTCACGCGAATGCCCTAAAGTGATGACTGATGCGGTAATCGTTTGCGTCGTATTTGACCCCGCCGGGCTTGCTGCATAGTTTGACCGCGCGTGGCGTCTCGACAGGTTCATCGAGATCGGGGCACATCCAATGCCTGAACTTCCGAGGACATTTGTGGCGTTCTCGGCCGCCAAAGGCGGCTTGCTCATGGCTGCCGTGTTTTTCGGCTCGCTCCTGACGTCTACTGTGGGCGTTCGCGCTCAAGGCCTTCCGCTCATCCGCGACGCGGAGATCGAAGCCCTATTGCAGGACTATGCCAAACCCATTTTCCAAGCCGCAGGTTTCGGTGGCGGCCGAGTGACGGTCCGCATCGTCAACAACGATGCGTTCAACGCGTTCGTCCTCGATGGCGGCAACGTGTTCGTACACACGGGAACACTGATGCAGGCGAACACTCCGAACGAGGTCATCGGAGTTATCGCGCATGAAAGCGGTCATATCGCCGGCGGTCACATGGCGGCGCTCAGGGCGCGCATCGCGAAGGATCAGACGCGCGCGTTGCTCACGCAGGTTCTCGGCATCGGTGCCATGGTCGCGGGCGGCGTGTCAGGCGGTACCGGCGGCCGCGAGACAATGCAGGGCGGCCAAGCGCTGCTGCAGGGCGGCACCAGCGTCATCATGAAGGGACTGTTGGCGGAGCGCCGATCGCAAGAGTCGGCTGCGGACCAAGCCGGCATTCAATACCTCACGGCGACGAAGCAATCCGGTAAGGGGATGCTCGACACGTTCGAGCGATTCAAGGAACAGGAATATCTAACGGATCAGTTTCAGGATCCGTTCGTGCGATCTCACCCGCTTTCCGTCGACCGCTTGGCACGATTGAACCAACTCGCGACGACGAGCCCTTACTTCGCTCAGAAGGATCCGCCCTCTCTGCAGCTCCGCCATGATCTCATGCGGGCGAAGCTTTCGGGCTATCTCGAAAACCCTCAGACCGTGTTCAACCGATACCCCGAGAGCAACACGACGCTTCCGGCCCGCTATGCGCGGGCGATCGGGAAATTCTTCAAAGGTGGTCCTGGCGCTCTCGAAGCCGCTTTACAGGACACCGAAGCGATGATCCGCGAGAATCCGTCGTATCCCTATTTCCATGAGCTCAAGGCAGACTTCCTGATGAGGACTGGAAAAATGACCGCGGCGATCCCAAGTCTGCGACAATCTCTCAAGCTGGCGCCGAACAGCCCATTAATTCGCGTCGAACTCGCAACCGCGCTGCAAAGTAGCGACAGCGCCGAGGCGCAAAAGGAAGCAGTGGAGCTATTGCGTAAAGCCCTCGTAGACGATTCTGAAAACGGCCGCGCTTACAGGCTGCTCGCCAATGTATATTATAAGCAGGGCAAGTCCCCGGAAGCCGACGCCATGACGGCGCAAGCCTACTTCTACGAAGGAAACGTCAAGCAAGCGCAGCTCTTCGCGAAACGCGCGCAACTACAGCTACGGGCGGGTTCACCCGAGTGGCTGAAAAATGACGACATCATCAATTACAAACCGCAGACTTAAGCGGCTTTAAGTCTGCGCCAACGCGAGATTAGATCAAATGACCCTGAAGACCACATTCTGGAATTCCCTCAACTTGGCCTCGACCGGCAAAAGGTGCGCCGCAGCCTTGCTCGGATTGGCCCTGCTGGGATCGGCCTTTTCTCCTGCAGTCCCATTTGTGTCCGGAGCCGCGCGCGCCGATACGGTCGCTCCGACGGCGGGCGGAACCGCTTTCTCGGATGAGCAGAAAAAAGCGCTTGGCGACATCATCAAAGACTATCTCATCAAGAACCCGGAAATCATGCTCGAGGTTCAGAACGCCTACGATGAGAAGTCGGCGAAGGAGCAGGAGGCTCGGTCCAAGGCGTTCATGGCCGAAAATGCCAAATCGATCTTTCGCGCCCCGAACAGCTCGGTTGCGGGCAACCCCGATGGCGACATCACGGTTGTCGAATTCTTCGATTTCAACTGCGGCTACTGCAAGCACGGACTTCCTGAAGTGCAGAAGCTGATCGCCGGCGACAAGAATGTGCGCGTCGTCTTCAAAGAACTTCCCATCCTGTCGAAGGGCTCGGAAGAGGCCGCGAAGGCGGCACTCGCAGCCAAGCGGCAGGGCAAATATTGGGAATTCCACCAGGCCATGCTCGGCTCCAAGGGGCAGGCCAATGAGGCGTCGGCATTGAAGGTCGCGGAATCTCTTGGCCTCGACATGGGCAAGTTCAAAACCGACATGGCAAGCGATGAGGTGAAGAACGAGCTTTTGGAAATGTTGAAGTTGGCCAAGGCCATGGGCGTCAACGGCACACCGCACTTCCTCGTCGGCGACAAATCGATACCGGGTGCGCCGGAGGACCTGCACGAACAGCTCGAAACGCTTGTTACGGATTTCCGCAAGAACAAGTGCCCAACCTGCTGAGCCTGCCCGCTCGAAATATCGAGTTGTCGCAGCTAGTTACCATATTTTGCACGTCAAAGTGCGCGGCCACCGCCGCGCACTTTGCGCATTCGTAGAAAGCTGATAGACCCAGGGCTCCGCAATTGGCTCGGGCGTCAGTCCGGTGCCCGAACGGCCTCCAAAACATGACATCCCACGTTTACGTTCTGAACGGTCCCAATCTAAATATGCTCGGCGTCCGGGAACCAGAAGTCTATGGTACCGAGACGCTCGACGATCTTCGCGTTCGCACGGAAAAGGCGGCGGCGAAGAACGGGCTGTCGGTAGATTTCCGGCAGTCGAACATCGAGGGGGAAATCGTGAGCTGGGTGCAAGAGGCGCGCGGCAAAGCGAAGGGCATCATCATCAATGCGGGCGGGTACACGCACACGTCCGTCGCCATACTCGATGCCTTGCAGGCGGTCAGCCTTCCGGTCATCGAGGTTCATCTCTCGAACATCTTCCGGCGGGATCAGTTTCGCCAGCATTCCTACATTTCACTTGCAGCGACGGGCGTGATCTGCGGCCTTGGCGCCAAGGGCTACGAACTTGCCATCGAGGCGATGGCCAACATCGTGAACAAATCCACAAGCAAAGCGTGACGCCGAAACCCGAGCTTACGCTATAAGACGCACGCCAACAAAATCGAGGATACGGGACTGATGAGCGCAAAAGACCAAGGGCCGAAAGCAGGAAGCGCCGAAGGTCAGATGATCCGCGAGCTCGCCGAGCTTTTGAACGCTACGGGTCTGACGGAAATCGAGATCGAAAAGAGCGGTCTCAAGGTTCGCGTCGCGAAGACCATTTCGATTACGGCCGCGCCGCAGGCTTATGCCCCGGCTCCCGTCGCAGCTCCGTCGGCTGCACCAAGCGAAGCAAAACCGCCAGCCCCCGCTTCCGGCGATCTGTCGAAGCATCCCGGCGCCGTAAAGTCGCCGATGGTCGGCACCGCCTACCGCTCGCCGGAACCGGGCGCCGCCATGTTTTGTGAAGTCGGCAGCAAGGTCAATCAGGGCGATACGCTGTTGATCATCGAAGCCATGAAGACGATGAATCAGATTCCCGCTCCGCGCAGCGGCACCGTCAAAGCAATTCTCATCGAGAACGCTCAGCCCGTCGAGTATGGCGAGCCGCTGATCATCATAGAATAGAGCGCTACCGGTAGCCCCGGCAAAGACGCCCTGGAGTGCAAATGTTCGATAAGATACTGATTGCCAATCGAGGAGAGATCGCGCTGCGGATACAGCGCGCCTGCCGAGAACTTGGAATCGCAACAGTCGCCGTCCATTCAACCGCCGATGCCGACGCCATGCACGTCAGGCTCGCCGACGAAAGCGTTTGCATCGGGCCGCCCGCGGCGCGCGAGAGTTATCTCAACATTCCGGCGCTCGTCACGGCTTGCGAAATCACAGGCGCTGACGCCGTCCACCCCGGCTACGGGTTCCTATCGGAGAATGCGCGTTTCGCGGAGATTCTCGAAGAGCACAAGATCACCTTCATCGGTCCGACCTCCGAGCACATCCGGATCATGGGCGACAAGATCGAGGCGAAGGAAACGGCGAAGAAGCTAGGTATTCCGGTCGTACCTGGTTCAGCGGGTGCGGTGACTAGCGAAACCGAGGCGATGAAGATCGCCAAGGACATGGGCTTTCCCGTACTCATCAAAGCGGCGGCAGGCGGCGGCGGCCGCGGCATGAAAGTCGCGACATCGGCAGCAGACCTCGGCATGGCGCTATCGACGGCGCGGTCTGAAGCCAAGGCCGCCTTCAACGACGACGCCGTCTATATCGAGAAATATCTTCAGAAGCCCCGGCATATCGAAATTCAGGTTTTCGGAGACGGCAAAGGCGACGCCGTCCACCTCGGTGAGCGCGACTGCTCACTGCAGCGCCGACACCAGAAAGTCCTCGAGGAAAGCCCGTCGCCGGCTCTCAATGCGGCCCAGCGCCAGAAGATCGGCGCGACCGTGGCCGAGGCGATGAAGAAGCTCAAGTATCGCGGCGCCGGCACTGTCGAGTTTCTTTTCGAGGACGGCGAATTCTACTTCATCGAGATGAACACCCGCCTGCAGGTCGAGCATCCGGTTACCGAGATGGTCACCGGGACTGATCTCGTGCTCGAGCAGATCCGCGTGGCGGCCGGGTTGCCGTTAAGCTTCACGCAGGACGATATCGACCTCAAGGGGCACGCGATCGAGTGCCGTATCTGCGCGGAAAACCCGAAGGATTTTCGCCCGTCGCCGGGCCAGATCACGTACTGGCACCCGCCGGGCGGTCTTGGCGTCAGGGTCGACAGCGGCGTTTACCAGGGTTACCGAATTCCGCCCTTCTACGACAGCCTCATCGGAAAGCTCATTGTTACGGGCAAGACGCGCAATGACGCCCTGATGCGTTTGCGCCGCGCCCTGGCCGAGTTCGTCATAGACGGCATTGAAACGACGATCCCGCTGTTCCAGGATCTCGTTAAAGACCCTGACATCGTAAATGGCGTCTACGATATTCACTGGCTCGAAAAACATTTAGGGATGAAGTAGACTTTGCCTCTGCGCGATATGTTCCGCGCGCGTCCGAGAGTTCGCTTGGCAATTGGCAGCATGGCGTCGCGCGACGACCCAATGTTCGAGATCACGCCGCAGGTTCTTCTGAAAGCCTATAGCTGCGGCATTTTTCCAATGGCGGAAAGCGCGGACGATCCTGCGCTGTACTGGATCGAACCGCAGCAGCGGGGCGTCCTGCCCCTCGATGGGTTGCATATTCCCCGTCGCCTCCTCCGAACGGTCAGAACGACCCCTTTCAG
Organism: Hyphomicrobium sp.; assembly: GCF_019753045.1. GTDB lineage: Bacteria > Pseudomonadota > Alphaproteobacteria > Rhizobiales > Hyphomicrobiaceae > Hyphomicrobium_B. The sequence goes on along the minus strand of NZ_JAIELN010000002.1, from coordinate 328,240 downwards.
GGTCACGGTCGACACCGACTACGAGCGTGTAATCGATGGTTGCGCAGCGCCGCGCGCCGGCCGGATGTCGACCTGGATCAACGCGCGCATCCGCTCGCTCTATCGCGAGCTGTTCGACATCGGCGCCTGCCACACCGTTGAGGTTTGGAACGGTGACGAGTTGGTTGGCGGACTTTACGGCGTAGCACTGAAGAGCGCGTTTTTCGGCGAGAGCATGTTCTCGACCGAGCGCGACGCTTCCAAGGTCGCGCTGGTCCATCTCGCCGCGCGGCTGATCAAGGGCGGCTTCACGCTGCTCGATACGCAGTTCGTGACCGATCACCTCCGCCAATTCGGGACGATCGAACTCGACCGGAGCGCATTCCAGCGGCAGCTCGAAAAGGCGCTCGAGAAGAACGCCGATTTCTACGCGTTACGCCCCGACGCTTCGGGTGCCGAGGTCGCCGCGATCTTCTCCTCCGAGCACTCGAGCCAGACGTAGTGGCCCGCGACTCCAGCCTTGCGCCGACCGCAGGTTTTAGACGCGGGAACAGCGCGATGGCTGAATATTGACGGTGATGGTCATGGGAGGCCGAGCCATTGCCCTGAAACCTCACCGGCATAAAGCTGGCCACCCGCTGCTCGCACGCGCGGATCTGCCGAGCGATACGGCCTCTCTTGCCCGCTATCTCATCGGCAAGATCGTGGTGCGTGAGCTGCCTGAGGGTGTCGTCAGCGGTCGGATTGTCGAGACCGAGGCATATATCGTTGGCGACGCCGCGGGGCATGCTTACCGGGGAATGACGCCGCGAAATGGTTCGCTCTTTCTCGAGCGCGGGCATGCCTATATTTATTTCGCCTATGGCAGCTCATACATGCTGAATGTCTCGAGCGAGACGCCGGGGATCGGAGCCGGCGTCCTCATCAGGGCGCTCGAGCCGCTCGAGGGCATCCCGATCATGCGGGTCAATCGCGGCATCGAGCGCTTGCGCGACTTGGCGCGGGGACCCGGAAGGCTGGCCGCAGCCCTGCTGATCGACCGTCGGCTCGACGGGCTCGATCTTTGCCGAAAGGGCCCCTTATGGCTCGGATATGGTGACCACGAACCCGGCGAAATCGGGCAAAGTATTCGGATCGGCATTTCGCGGGATGCGGACCGTCCCTTACGATTTTATCTTCGGAACAGTCCGTTTGTCAGCGGCTCAAGATCTCTGAATGAGTAAGAGGCAATGCTTAGCCGGCCTTCAATCTGACGAGGTCGATAGGTCCGCGCTGACCGTCTTGCAACGGGCGGATGTGAGCTAGAAATTCAATCTTGCCTGAATTGACGGCGACCCGGTCGCGGCCGTTCCGCTTGGCAGCATAGAGTGCGTTATCAGCATCGCGCAGCAGCGTTTCGAAATCGGTGGTGGCGTCCTCGGAACAGGAAACGCCAGCGCTGACGGTACTGTTGAATGAGACGCCATTTCCGGTGAAATGGCGTTTGGCGAGGCGCGTGCGCACGACATCCGCGAGAAGCGCCGCTGTGACGAGTGACGCGCCAGGTACCATGAGCGCGAACTCCTCGCCACCGAGCCGCGCCGCGAGACCTCGCGTCGGACAGGATCCCCTGAGGATCTCTCCGAAAGTTCTGAGCACCTCATCGCCGGTCAGATGCCCATGAGCATCGTTGATAATCTTAAAATTATCGATGTCGAAAATGACGAGCGCGGCGGGGCCTTCGATGTCGTCCGCGATACGACTGAGCAGTGCGCGCCGATTGAGCAAGCCGGTAAGGGGATCTGTTTCAGCGTCACGCTTGTGGCCGCGTGCCAACCGTACCTGGTTGAGCGCCAAGGAAAGGGCGCCGATGCCGGCAAGGGTAGTCAAGCATATGCCGATATTGAGGTCCTCTGCCCAGTTTGACGGGATCTGCGACAGTCGCCATTCGCCGGCATCCAGCAGCACGATTGCACAAGGAACGAAGGAGAGCCCTGTCAGGACATAAAGGGCTGTCAGCAGCGCAATGGCTAGTCGGGCTTCAGCGCGCCCGCGCCAGTAGTCCCAGGCCGTTACGAGCAAGATCACCGCCGCCGCAATATTGAGTACGACGATGGACGCACCGTTGTAGCCGGCCAGCATGGGGACTGTCATAGCGGTGGAAGAGGTGATTGCGATGATGCCCACACCGCGCCCGGGGAAAACGCCGGTGCGAAACTCCCGGCCGGCACCGAAAACGAAGGCGAGGCCAGTCAGCAAGATCGTGTATCCGGCCGCGCCGAGAACCGGAGACATGGTCTTCGCGTACCAGCTATAGATGAGCACGCCGAGTACCATGAAGGAAACGCCGAGGTACCAGGCGATCAGGAAGCGCTCCGTCCTGGAGACAAGCCAGCTGACGAAAAAGCTGATCGCCAATCCGCAGCCGGAAAGAACAAAAGCCGTCAGGAGCGAATGGTAGTCCAACGGCACGGCAGACTCTGAAACTGTTGGCGAAAGCGCGTGGACTATCTATCGGCTACCATTGCAAAAAGCTTAAGCTGGCAGCATCGAACCTGATCTATGGCACCGACAGGATGCCACTTGACTGCGTTACTCAACTTTAGCGCTTCCATTTCTCGGATTGTCCCGGCCGACCCGCGATCCTCAGATGCGGGCGGAGACCATTGGAATCAACGTCCGCGAGCATCAGTTGCTGGCGCACCCCGATAGCAACGCAAGAAAGTCAGGCGCTGCCGATCCGGCCCAGCGCTGTCGCGAACGATTTCATTCCCACTCGATCGTGCCGGGGGGCTTCGAGGTCACGTCGTAGACGACGCGATTGACGCCGCGGACTTCGTTGATGATCCGCGTCGCGACGCGGCCGAGGAATGCCATGTCGAAGTGGTAGAAGTCCGCCGTCATGCCGTCGACGGAGGTGACCGCTCGAAGGCCCAGCACGTGATCGTAGGTTCGGCCGTCGCCCATGACGCCGACGGTGCGCACTGGCAAGAGAACTGCGAAGGCTTGCCAGATGGCATCGTAGAGACCTGCTTGTCGGATCTCATCGAGATAGACGGCATCGGCCTTGCGAAGAATATCGAGCTTCTCGCGCGTGATCTCGCCCGGGATGCGGATCGCGAGGCCGGGTCCCGGGAAGGGGTGGCGTCCGACAAACGCTTCGGGCAATCCGAGTTCACGGCCCAGCGCGCGGACCTCGTCCTTGAAGAGCTCGCGCAGCGGCTCGACGAGCTTCATGTTCATGCGCTCCGGCAAGCCGCCGACGTTGTGGTGCGACTTGATCGTGACGGACGGGCCGCCCGTGAAAGAGACGCTTTCGATGACGTCGGGGTAGAGCGTACCTTGAGCCAAGAATTCGGCGCCGCCGATCTTCTTCGCTTCCGCCTCGAAGACGTCGATGAAGTGCTTGCCGATCGTCTTCCGCTTCGTCTCGGGATCGGAGACGCCTTCGAGCGCAGTCAGGAACTGCTCGGAAGCGTCCACATGGACGAGCGGAATGTTGTAGTGGTCGCGGAAGAGACCGACGACCTCGTTCGCCTCGCCGAGCCGCATCAAGCCATGATCGACGAAGACGCAGGTGAGCTGATCGCCGATCGCCTCGTGGATGAGGACAGCCGCGACGGCGCTATCGACGCCGCCCGACAATCCGCAGATGACGCGGCCCTTGCCGACCTGGCGACGGATCTTGGCGATCATCTCGCGGCGGTAGGCCGACATCGTCCAGTCAGACTTCAGGCCCGCGATATTGTGCACGAAGTTGGAGATGAGCTTGGCGCCGTCTGGCGTGTGAACCACCTCGGGGTGGAACTGCACGGCGTAGAAGTGGCGCTTCTCGTCGGCGACGGCTGCGAAGGGCGCGTTCTCGCTCGTCGCGATCACCTCGAAGCCTTCGGGCAAACGCGTGACGCGGTCGCCGTGGCTCATCCAGACTTGATGGCGCTCGCCGGGTGCCCACACCCCTTCGAACAGCGGGCTCGTCGTTCCGATCGACAGGAAGGCGCGGCCGAATTCGCGGTCGTGGCCAGTCTCGACCTTGCCGCCGAGCTGCTCGGCCATCGTCTGCTGGCCGTAGCAGATGCCGAAGACCGGGACGCCCGAGGAGAAAACAGCCTGAGGTGCGCGCGGCGAGTTCTCTTCGGTCACGGACGCGGGTCCGCCCGACAGGATCACAGCCTTGGGCTTCAGCTTGGCGAACGCTTCGGCTGCATTCTGGAATGGGTGGATTTCGGAATAGACCCCTGCTTCGCGCACGCGTCGCGCGATGAGCTGCGTCACCTGGCTTCCAAAATCGATGATGAGAACGGCGTCGGTCAAAGTCGGGGCGAGCCTCTGTTCAGGGCCATCCCCTACGCGAAGACGGCGGTTGCCGCAACGCCTCACGCTGCGACAGTGAGGCCCGCGGGTGCGGACGGTGCCATCAACCCCGAAAGCCGTTTCAATTCAATTGCCAAACCGCGAAATTAAGATATGCGGCGAACGAGACCCAGGCGAGATACGGCAGGAACAGGTAGCTCGCTCGCCGATCGATGGGCCATGCCAGGGCTATGAAGGCTGCGATCGCGAGCCAGAGCGCGGCGATATCCACAAGTGCCAGCAAAATGTCGTGGCGACCGAACATCACGTACGACCAGAGAGCGTTGAGGATCAGGCCGGAGCCCCAGACGACGAGAGCCGGGCTGATGCCGGCGGCTCTCCACGTCAGCCACCCTGCGAGGGCGATCGCAATGTAGAGTATGGTCCACGCCACCGGGAAAACCCAGTTGGGCGGGGTCAACGCGGGTTTTGCGAGCGCCGCGTACCATTCGCCCGGCATGAAGGACGCGCCGGACGATGCCGCGGCAAACACGATGACCGCAAAAATTATCAGTGACCCGATGTCCCGCAACAGCCCGGCTCCCAATTTGTTCTGATCTCTCGCGACGGCAGGCGGCGAATTCTTTTGCCTCTACCATTGAACGCAGAACTCCACTGTCTGGATGCGCTGAGAAACTTCAAGACGGAGGGACTAGCGGCGTCTCGTCTAGGTCAGGAAATTTGATGAACCGCTCCAAAAGCTCAGCGCCAAACTGATTGACGTGGCTGCCGTTCTTGTAAAGCAGGACCCCGTCCATCATGGGGGAGCATCGTTCCCCCTGACACATGAAATCGGATGGCAGGGAAACGCTTACGCGAGGGTTGGCGGCTGCGACCCGGAGCAATGCTGCGTTCGACAGCTTCAGTTCTTGCAGGGCCTCCCCCTTCGGCTTGCCGCACGTTGCAGCGTCCCGGTGATTTTCAATCGCTCCAATGATGCAGCGAACCGGCAGCGGATCGTAAATCGGAATTTGACCGATCATCACGACCTTGATGCCGCGATCGGTGAATGTCCGCACCGTTTTATCCAGGGCGGCGTCGAAGTCGATCCGCCCGTCGCGAGCGGCCGCAGTGTTCACGAGCCGCAGCCACTTTTCCCAATAGGCCGAGATGACTGCGACCTTGAGCTTCGGATTGCGGTCAATGAACTTCTTTGCCTCGGTCTGGTAAGCGGCGCATTCGGCAGTCTTGTCCTCGGTTTCGGCGGGGATTGGAACGTCGAACAGCAATGGGCAGCCGCCGTTCGTAACTTGCCGTCCGGCGAGATTGCGATTTTCGGCGTACCTGGCGACGAGCCGCGCCCAATGATCTCCCATCGAGTCGCCGAAAAGCGCGAGTTCATAGGAGCCGCCGGTGTCGCGCTTTTTTCCAAAATTGCAGACGTCGTCGTTCGCGAAAACGTTCTCGAAGTTATCGCATTCCATGCGAACGGGGTTACCCGCCACGAGCTGGGTCAATATACGCTGGGACTCTGCCGCGTACCGGTTTGGGAACCCCTTCATGCCTTTGATGGCGCCGGCGGCCGCAGCCATGATGGCGACACACGACAGGGCGGCGACGACGAACTTTCCATCGGATAATGCCCATGAGGTCCCGCCGCCCAACGACGCATTCGACGTCCGGTTCGAACTGCGGAACGGCCGTTCGACCCAGCGCCAGGAAATAACAGCAAGAGCCACGCTGATAAGGACGATGAGCGATGCCTCGCCGGCGTCTAGCGGCCGCTCGAGGCGATAGCTCGCGAGCGCGAGGAGCGGCCAATGCCACAGGTAAAGCGAGTAGGAAATCAGCCCCACGAACACCAACGGGCGGTAGCTGAGCAGGCGCGTCAACAGCACATTCTGCGACATGCAGCCGGCAATGATGGCGGCGGTGCCGAAGCAGGCCGGCGCGGCGTGCAGCCCGGGGAAATTCGAATGTGGGTTGAGCAGGAAAAAGCTCGAAAGAACGGCGACGATGCCGGCGATGCTCAGGGCTTCGCTTGCCGCTCGTCCGAGTTTCATTTCAGACGCCATCAGGGCCAGAGCCGCGCCAGTGAGAAGCTCCCAGACGCGGGCGGGCAGCATGAAGAATGCGAATTCGTGATCGACCGAAACCTTAGCTTCTGCGAACCACAGCGACGCGCCCAGGGACAACAGCACTAAGCCGAGGATGGTGCGTTTCGATAGGAACGGCGAAGCCAGCATCAAGATGAGCGGCCACGTGAGGTAGAACTGGTCTTCGACGGCGAGCGACCAGGTGTGCAGGAGCGGCTTCTCAAGGGCGGGGGCCGAGAAATATCCGCCCGTCAGGTAGAAGAAGACGTTGGAGAAGAGGCCGATGAAGGCCAGAAGACTGCGCCCATAGTACCAGAACGCATCCGGCAGCAGGATGAATGCCGAGAGCAACGTCACGACGACAACGCAGGCAAATGCCGCCGGCAAGAGCCTCCGGGCCCGACGGACGAAAAAGCGATAAAGGGAAAAGGTGCCGTCTGATATTTCGGTGACGACGAGCGATGTGATCAGGAATCCCGAGATAACGAAAAAAACATCGACGCCGGCGAAGCCACCCGTGATGACCCCCGGAAAAGCGTGGTACGCGACGACGGCGATTATCGCCAGCGCCCGCAACCCATCGACAAACGGCAGATAGATCATCCCCCCGATCCCGCTCCGATGAAAGACTTCCCCAATTCCTCGCGCGATAAGAGCGGGCCGGTTCCAGTCCGTCAACCGAATGACTTTTGATCAGAACGAGCCCCTCGGGACTGGTGACTTTTTAGCGAGGGGTAAGGGAGTTGGAGAGCTGAGCGATGCTAATGGTCAAAACACGATTAGGTCCCAGCGCTATTGCCGGTATAGGCCTTTTCGCGGATCAAGATATCCCCAAAGGCACTGAAACGTGGCGGTTCATGCGCGATTTCGACCGACTGCTGACGGCGCGCGATATCGATAGCCTGCCGGAGCCCGCGCGATCGAGCATTCTCGATCATACCTATCTCGATGCCACAAGCGGCTTGTTCGTGCTCTGTGCCGACAATGCGCGCTTCATGAACCATGCGGACGAGCCCAACACGGCGGGCGTCCACGAGAAGGGGGCGATAGAGGGCTACGACATCGCCATTCGCGATATTCGCGCGGGTGAAGAAATGACCTGCGACTACCGAACGTTTGATGCGCACGTCGAACAGAAGCTCGGCGGAAAATAGCGGGATTTTGTCCCGCTTATTCGCCCGGAATGACGGCGGGCTCGATGGATTTCCGCGCGGAACGCCGGCGCTTGGCAGCGAGCGCCCGCATCGCTTCGGCAGCCAAAATGCGACGCTGCAGGTAAGGCGAGAAATAGCCCGCGTAGCGGCGCCAAAGATCCGACCGCATCCAGTCGTCTCCCGAGACATGGCCACGACAGTGAGGCGAGCCGCAGGAGCACGGGAACTCGTCGTAGGGAGATCCGTCGCTCGTCGCGTAGTCGTAGGTGATTTCCTCGCCGGGCCCGATATCGCGCATGGCGACGAGCGCAATCTGGCCGGAGAGACCGGAATTCGGATCACAGCTGTGATTGACGTAATCCGGCGGCTCGCAGTCAGAAAGCGAGACGAGGTACTGGTTTTCCTCGACTTGCAGCGAATAGCGCCGGACCGTCTGAGGCATCTCGTTCAATTCCTCGCCAGTCACGAGCGTACCACTCCAGACGACGATCAGTTCGCCCTTGGCGATCGCGTCCCGTGCGACGACGGTGTGGCCGCCGCGATCGGGTGTCGGATGAACTTCGCATTTGGGAGTGAGGAAAGAGTGGGGCCTGTCGCTCATTCAATGACCTCAATTGGCCTCACGAGCGTGGGCACGGCGCAACCGCGGAAAGCGAACCATGACACCTGTCCCTCGATTTGCTGCTAGCCGTCAGCAAACGTCGCATCAGATAGTTTCGTCGCGCGCGATGTCAACGGCGAAAAGTGGGCATTTGCATGATGAAAGCACGCCGACATTTATGTCTTGAGCGCGCGAGCGGAAAAAATGTTCCGAGAAGAGCTGAATACTGACGATATTCGGCAATCGGCGGCAAAGGGCGCGGCTGTTGCCCTCCGCGATCAATCCACAGGAACTTCGCTCACGCCTTGCGCGACAGGACGGCAATGAAGAAGCCGTCGGTCCCGTGGCGGCCCGGAGTCAGCAGCAGCGAATCGGACCGGCCGTCGGCCGACGGCGGAAGTTCGCCCGAGGCCGTGTCCCAAAGTCTTGCGGCTGGGACGGCTGTGAAAGCGGGATTTTCCTCGAGAAAACGCGCAATCTGCCCGGTGTTCTCCTCGGGAAGAACCGAGCACGTGACGTAAACCAGCCGGCCGCCGGGCTTCACCAATGCTGCCGCGCGCTTCAGAACTGTCCGCTGTTCATCCGTCCGCGCCTTCAGCGCTTCGGGCTTAACGCGCCACTTGGCGTCCGGACGCCGCCGCCACGTGCCGGTACCCGTGCACGGCGCATCCGCGAGGACGACATCGAAGCGGGGGCCGAGGCCGTCGACCGCGGCTTCGTCGCCAGCCCTCAGCACCTGCAGATTACGTACGCCCGCGCGCTTCACCCGTTCGAAGATGGGCTTCAGCTGGTTGCGATCGTGATCGTAGGCATAGAGCTGACCGGTGTTCTGCATCAGCGCCGCAAGCGCCATCGTCTTGCCGCCAGCACCGGCGCAAAGATCGAGCACCTGCTTCCTCGGTCCGGCGCCGGAGAGGAGAGCGGCGATCTGTGAACCCTCGTCCTGAATTTCGAACCAGCCCGCCTGGAACGCCGCTTCGGCTTGCAGGTTAGGTGTGCGCTGCGCGCCGACGGGCGGCGGTACTCGGACGCCGATGGGAGAAATGGGGCACGGCTCGGCGCCGAAGCTTGCGAGCGCTTTCAAGACCTTTTCGCGCGTGGACTTCAGGGTGTTCACCCGGAGGTCGGCCGGCGCGCGGCGGGCCATTGCCTGGCCTTCGGCGACGGCGCGATCTCCGAATTGGGCGGAAAACTCGGGCCACAGCCATTCGGGAATGTCGGCTTTGACGTGGTCGGGAGCCTCGTCGAGCGGACGCGTCAGGCCGAGCCGCTCGGCCTCGGTTAAAGGTTCGGGCGAATGATCCGCGCCATCGCAAGCGGCGATGACAGCCTCCGGCGTCAGATCCAACGCCGAGGAGGCAGCGCCGATGGCGAGCGCGCGCGGCGTGTCCGATCCCAGCGCCCAGGCAATCGACGAGCGGCGGCGCAGGGCGTCATAGACCATTCCGCCGATGGCGTTGCGGTCGCCGGAACCGGCAAAGCGGTGCGCCTTACCCCAGTCGGTCAAGGCCATGGAAACGGGTTGATAGCGATTGAGGATCTGTTCGAGAACCTCGATCGCGGCCGCGATACGTGCGCCGGGCTTCATGCAGAGATCATTTCAAGTGCCAGTTTCGGATGCCGGTCTCAGGTTCCGGTCAGGATTTTTATCGCGAAGACGATCCACATCGCGATCAGCGCCGCCGCTCCGAGGCCGAAAATGCCTCCGCGATGGCTGACGTTGTTGTACGTCACGTGGATGTAGGCGTGGATGATGCGCGTGATGACGAAAACCCACGCTAGCGTGAGCAGCAGCACGTCGCCGGTCTTGGTGATCAAGATGAAGGCGACGAGGGCGTAAAAGAGCACCGGCAGTTCGAACTGGTTCCTGAAGGCGTTGGCATACTGCGTCACCTTCTTCGGCCACGCCGGCTCACCGAGCGCGATGGCGTCGGAGCGTACTTCGCCGCTGCTCAGAGATCTGGTACGCGTGACCGCCATCATGATGAGGACCACGAAAGTCAGCCCCGCTTGGACGAATACCGGCAGCAGGAAATCAGTGACTGTCATCTTTGTCCCCCTCGCCGGCTTTGCGCGAACGTCCTTCTCATTATCTCAGCTGCCGACGCCCGGATAGTTCGGACTTTCGCGTGTGATCATGACGCCGTGGGCATGGCTTTCGCGAATTGCGGCCGGAGAAATGCGAACGAACTTCGCGCGCTTCTGCAGCTCGGGGATCGTCTTGGCGCCGAGATACCCCATGCCGGCGCGCAATCCGCCGACGAGCTGGTGAACGACGGCTTCCATCGGCCCCTTGTAAGGAACCTGACCCTCGATGCCTTCCGGGACGAGCTTCAGCGTGTCGCGCACTTCGGCCTGGAAGTAGCGGTCTGCCGAACCGCGCGCCATCGCGCCGACCGAGCCCATGCCACGGTAGGATTTGTAGGTTCGGCCTTGATAAAGGTACGTCTCGCCCGGCGCTTCGTCGGTGCCGCCGAGAAGCGATCCGATCATGACGCAGGATGCGCCCGCTGCAATCGCCTTCGCGATATCGCCGGAAAAGCGGATGCCGCCGTCCGCGATGACGGGAACGCCCGAGCGTGCGGCTTCCTTCGCGCAATCCATAACGGCGGTCAGCTGCGGAACGCCGACACCCGCCACGATGCGCGTCGTGCAGATCGAGCCCGGGCCAATACCGACTTTGATCGCGTCGGCGCCCGCGGCGATCAGAGCTTTGGTTGCATCGGCCGTCGCGACGTTGCCGGCGATGACCTGGACGCTGTTCGATTGGTGCTTGATGCGCGCGACGGCCTCGATGACCTTCGCGGAGTGGCCGTGCGCGGTGTCGACGACAATCACGTCGCAACCGGCGGCGATAAGGCGCTCGGTGCGCTCGAAGCCATCTTCGCCGACCGTCGTTGCGGCAGCGACGCGCAGGCGTCCCTGAGCATCCTTCGACGCGTTGGGGTGCTTGGTCGCCTTCTCGATGTCCTTGACGGTGATGAGGCCGATGCAATTGCCGGCGTCATCGACGACAATCAGCTTTTCAATGCGGTTCTGATGGAGCAGGCGCTTCGCTTCTTCCTGGGAAACGCTGCGCTTGACGGTCACCAGATTTTGCTGGGTCATCAACTCCGAGACCGGCTGATCCAGTCTCGTTGCAAACCGGACGTCGCGGTTCGTCAGGATGCCGACGAGCTTGCCCTTCCCGGCGCTGCCGTCGGGTGCTTCCGTTCCGCCCGAAACGACCGGAACACCCGTGACGCCCTTATCAGCCATCAGCTTCAGGGCTTGGCGCAGCGTCTTTTGGGGTGCGATCGTCACCGGGTCGAGGACGATGCCGCTTTCGTAGCGCTTCACCAGACCGACGTGGCGCGCCTGCTCTTCGATGGTGAGGTTGCGGTGGATCACGCCGATGCCACCCTCCTGGGCCATCGCGATCGCCAGCCTTGCCTCGGTGACGGTGTCCATCGCCGACGACAGAAGGGGAATGTTCAGGCGGATGGACTTGGTCAATTGGGTCGAGACGTCCGCCTGTCCCGGCATCACGTCGGACGGCCCGGGGACGAGCAGCACGTCATCAAAGGTAAGCGCGATCCCCGAATCGAGCGCCGATAGGCTCGAAGTCATGCGGACTTCTCCAAATTTGGGGGGGCGACACGTTCGGGCCCCCTGGGGCGGAACATTGTCGCGGGGTCTATAGCACCAAGGTTCCGCGCTTGGAAGCGCCCTTAGCCGCGTCAAATGGGGATTGCGCTCACCAATTAACAGAGAGCGTAAACGCCAACCGTCATTGCGGTGTCGCAGGATGCTGCCAGATTGCTCTCACGGGGTTCAAAGCCCCCATGAGATTCGCTTCGAATTCGGGCTGTTGGCGGGCGCTTTGCGCGTAATCCCGCCTCCGGCCTGAGGTGAGCAAGCCAGCGTGCAGCCGTTAGCCGGCCTCTGGCTCCGTCCGTCCCCGAAAGCCCGTTGCCAGCACGTAAAGTTCCGAGCTTTCGGCTCGGCTTGCCGGCGGCTTGACGTGGCGCACCGTCTTGAAGTCGCGCTTCAAGGCGTCGAGCAGGTCACGCTCGGTGCCTCCTTGAAAGACCTTGCAGAGGAAGACGCCGCCGGGTTCCAGCACGTCGGCCGCGAAGGCGGCGGCGGCTTCGGCGAGCCCCATGATGCGCATGTGATCGGTTTTGGCGTGGCCGACCGTTGGCGCGGCCATATCCGACAGGACGACATCGGCCCGGCCACCCCGCAGATGCGATTTCAGAAGGTCTTCGGCGTTCGGATCGGTGAAATCCATTTCGATGATCTCGACGCCAGTGATCGGCTCGAAATTCAAGTAGTCGATCGCGACGACCTGGCCTTTGCCCTCCGCAGCCTTGACGCGCTCGGCTGCCTCTTGCGACCAGCCGCCAGGAGCCGCCCCAAGGTCGATGATCCGCTGACCGGATTTCAGAAAATGGTATCGCGCATCGATCTCGCGCAGCTTGTAGGCCGCGCGCGAACGCAGCCCTTCCCGCTTCGACGCCGTTACGTACGGATCGTTCAACTGACGTTCGAGCCAGCGCGCAGACGAAACGGAGCGTTTGCGCGCCGTTTTGACGGTCGTGCGCATCTGGCGCTGACCGCCGCTCAGGCTGCTCGCGCGATTGCCGCTGCCGCCCTTTCTGTTGCCTTTGTCTGCCACGATTATCTAGCGCCGTTTGACTGCTTCGAACGTCCACGCCGGCGGCGTCCTGCACGCCAGACACCGTCTTCCATCATCAGTCGCATCAAAATGCCTTCTCTAAGTCCGCGGTCGGCTACCCGCAGGCGCTCCGCGGGCCATTGCTTCAATATCGCGTCGAGGATCGCGCACCCGGCAAGAACGAGATCGGCCCGTTCCCGTCCGATGCAGGGTTGCATAACGCGCTCTTCGTAGGTTTGTCCGAGAAGCGTCGACGTTACGTCGTCGATGTCGGAGACGTCCAACCAGATTCCATCGACGCGCTTGCGATCGTAGCGTTCCAGCCCGAGCTTCACGCCCGCGATCGTCGTAACCGTTCCGGATGTGCCGAGGAAGTGGACAGACTTGCCGGCCATCTGCTCGGAAAATCGATGCTTCGCTTCGAAGGGCACGAGCAGCTCGGTCACGGCACGCGACATCGCCTTGAACGTTCTCGGGGTGACGTCACGGCCGCCATAGTGCTCAGCCAATGTCACGACGCCCACCGGAAGAGATTCCCAAGCGACGATCGCATCGTTGACGTCGGAGCGTCCGGTTAGCACATCGCGGCGGGTCCCGAGCCGCGTCATATCAAGCCAGATGATCTCCGACGAGCCGCCACCGATATCGAACACCAGAACATAATCCGCGGCGGCATCGATCAGCGTCGCGCAACCCGCGACAGCCAAATGCGCTTCGAGTTCCGGCGTCAGTATCTCGATGTCGAGATCGAAGATGTCTTTGACCTTATTGACGAAGGCTGGTCCGTTGTCGGCGACCCGGCAGGCTTGCGTCGCGACAAGGCGTGTCCGCGCAACATGATGACGTTGCAATTTGCCGGCGCAGATCTTCAGCGCATCCAGCGTGCGGTTCATCGCCAGCTCGGAAAGACGACCCGTCTGGCTGACGCCTTCGCCGAGACGAATGATGCGCGAAAAAGCGTCCACCACGCGAAAGCCGCGCCGCGACGGTCGCGCCAGAAGCAGGCGGCAATTATTGGTGCCGAGGTCGAGAGCGCCGTAGATCTGTTCGCCGGGATGGTCGGGTCCGGCGGTGAAGGCCCGTTCATCGAAGCTCTGGCGCTGCCACGCGTTCGGGCTGTCACGCCATGGTGACGACCCCACACGGTTCGACAGCACGCCGGGCGCCGCACGGTTTCTTTGGCGAAACTGGCGCTCGCCGCCATTGATGACGCGAGTCACCGGCGCTAACTTTTCTTGCCCCGGGGCAATGCCGACGTTGTCGTCAGAGCTATCTGGGGGTCCTGCGCCGTCAGACCGGTCAGGACCTGAGTGTTCAGGCTTCAACGTCGTTCTCCAGGACCTGGTATAGCATCAGCTTGCCGCGGTGCAGCCGAGCTCGTCAGGCCGTTTAATCTGGACCTCTGTTGAGGCGAGTGTAGCAGGTCGCGCCCCGCCGTAAAGCTCTGGCGGGGCATTGCTTAACGATGCGAAGCGAGCGGAGCGTATTTTGGCTGAACTGGCCGCGTTTTATCGATGCTGAGGCGAAAGAGAATTTTGCTCGCTGCATTTGCCGCGGCGGGACTTTTCCGAGTTGCCTCGCCGACCTTGGCGGACAACGTCGGCAATGGTGAAATCGCGTCTCGTCTGCAATCGGCGTATCCCGCATTCGTATCGGGCGTCGAAGGGAACGAGGTCGTCTTTAAAGATGGCTCGAGGCTTCCGCTTTCCGACGGCCGGGATAAGCCGTTCGACGCGTGGCTCGCCGATCCCGATATAAGAGACATGTTTCGATTTAAGTATCCACGCGGCGCACCGGCTCTTCCTCCAGCTCGCGACTTCGATCCCGGCCGCGCACGCAACGCTCAGTTCTTTTCGAAGATCTATGGCGACTGCCGAAAGCCGGGATTCGCTTCATCGCTGACGACGATCACGTGGCTCCCTTCGAAGGCCGCACAACATATCCAGATTTCCAGATTGAACGGCGTTGCGGAACATCTGCGCGCGGTCAGCCGCGAGCTTGACGCTCTTCCGGCAAAATTCGACGTGTTTCTCGTTCCGGCCGCCGGAGCTTACGTGTGCCGGCCGATCGCGGGGACCGAACGGCGCTCGGGTCACGGCTATGGCATCGCGATCGATATTGCGACGAGACGCTCTCACTACTGGCGGTGGGCAAGTGGCGGTCCGGGCGCCAGCCGCTACCGCAACGACATTCCGATGGAGATCGTCGACATCTTCGAGAAGCACGGGTTCATTTGGGGCGGTCGGTGGTTCCATTACGATACGATGCACTTCGAATACCGGCCCGAACTGCTTCCCCCACAAAAGTAGTTTCGGCTTCGCCTGCACCACTCCCGGCGAGCCTCGCTTTTCCACCGCCGAAAAGTTGGCGCTCAAACCGTGCGTCGCCACCTTCACCCGCCAAATTGCGGGCTTTGACGCCGATTGGTCGCCTGCGATCTTCGAAAGCCTGCCCCGCGACGGCAAGACCATGGATCGCGAGCTTGCAGTCATCGGAGGCTGCTGCTATGACCCGCGCTCCGGCGGCCAACGTGCCGTCCGATCCCGGCTTTGGGGGATCGTCTAATGGTAGGACTGCAGACTCTGACTCTGCCTGTCTAGGTTCGAATCCTAGTCCCCCAGCCAGCCAGTCTTGCCCGAAATTCCGTCTCTACCCTCAGCAAACCGCGGGCCGGAAAAGTGGCGATATATCCATGGGTTACGCTAACACCTACAGCTACTGCGGCGCATTAGCCGTCCTCCACCTGACTAGTTTTGAGCCCCTAGGGAGCCCTCGTCTCCGTTGGTGGAATCGCGGCTAGCAGTTTGAAAGGGGCAGCCGCAAAGCCAATAAGCCCGGGGCCCACAATCAGCGATCGAATCCCAGCTGGCGACGTTGTTGTGCCCAGTCGAGAGCCAAATCCGTCCGGTACATGAGCTGCTTGAGACTCAGATCCGCAGGCTGTCGGCCCTCAAGAATAGCCGAGATGATGCTCGGTGCCAAAAACGCCAATGGCCAATGAGAGCGCACATAAGATGAAGGCAATCCGTGCCGATGGGCGATCTCGTTCAAATTACAGACCCGGCCCATCTTCAACTCCTCGACCCAGACATGTGCCCGCGCGATCGCGGTCAAAAGAGTTTCGTCGGGGACGCCCGGAGCCATGAAACTAGCTCCAACAATAAGCTTCTGCTCGACACCACGTTTCGCAATCTGGAGCGGAACCACGATCTTATGGTTTCCTAGCTCATGGTCGGTCGCATCTTTGAGATGGAATGTTTTGGCGAGCGAATCCAGCGAAACGGTGATCGCAATCGACTTCTCAGCGATCTCGATTTCTTGAATAATTTTGTGAAGTTCGTTCCGAAGCTTGTGCGGATGATCGATACTGAACGTATCACCAAGCGCGGCAGCGGCCACGAGTACACTCTTAGCATTAGCTGGAGCCATCCGATGCAAGCCAACAAGGCTGCTCAAGCGACTCTCGTCTTGCAAAAGCGATCTCAGAGCGTCGACGATGATCTGTTCAAGTTCTGTTGCCGGAATTCGCCAGCGCTTGTCATCGTTGGACGGCCTGCCACGGACAGACGATTGTGAGACGTAATACCGGTACCGAAGACCTCTCTTGCTTGTGTGGGTTGGAGTTAACCGCTCGCCGGCACCGTCGAAAACAAGTCCAGCAAGAGGACTGGGTACGCGCGATCGTTCTTTACGGCGATAGATAACGCGATTTCCATTGAGCAACCTCTGAGCACGATCCCACATCTCTCGCTCGATAATGGGTTCATGTAGTCCCGGATAAACCTTTCCGTTATGTGTTATCTGGCCGATGTGAACGGGATTCCGAAGGATCAAATAGAGGCTGCCGCGTGAGATCGGATGACCGCCGATGATCCTGCCGTCTAAAGTGGTTCGACGGTGAGAACAGACACGGCGTACTCGGAGTTCGTCAGCAAGTAGATGCACGGATCCCAGTTTGAGATATCGATCAAAGATCGACCGTACTTTTTCAGCCTCACCAGTATTGATCTTGAGCGAACGATCCTTGGCCTCATAGCCGAGCGGCACATTCCCTCCCATCCACATGCCTTTGGCTTTAGATGCCGCGATCTTGTCTCGGATACGCTCGCCCGCGATTTCTCGCTCGAACTGGGCAAAAGACAATAGGACGTTCAGAGTCAAACGGCCCATGGACGTTGTCGTGTTGAACTGCTGCGTGACGGCAACGAATGAGATTGCCTGTGCGTCAAGGATCTCGACGATTTTGGCGAAGTCTGCGAGAGACCGTGTGAGGCGATCGACTTTGTAGACGACGATTACGTCGACGCGCTTCCCCTGGACATTGGCTAATAGTTGCTTCAGGCCGGGGCGCTCCATAGTGCCACCCGAGAATCCACCGTCGTCGTAGCGGTCGGGCAGCTCGACCCAACCTTCGTGCTTCTGGCTGGCAACATAGGCTGCGCAAGCTTCCCGCTGCGCGTCGAGTGAATTGAAGTCTTGGTCCAACCCCTCGTCTGACGACTTGCGCGTGTAGATCGCGCAACGGATGATCTTGCGTTCAGCCATTCGTGGTATTCCGCTCCTTCGCAATTCCGAAGAAACGGGGCCCATTCCATTTTGCTCCGCTTATGGCTTGTGCCACCGCCGATAGGCTCTTGTAGGTATGTCCCTCCCAAACGTAGCCATTGTCGGTGACGATTACCTCGTGGGTTATTCCATGCCATTCGCGCAGCAGCCTCACACCGGGTTTGATGTGAACCAAGCCGACTGGGTTTGTTAGCGTCTTTCCTCGCGCGGCCGCATGGAGTTGCCGCTTTAAAGACTGGGGAGGACCTCCCAACTCGCGCTCCTGCATCGCATATGCGGCTGCCCGGCGAAGAAATTCCATGCTCGCATAACGAGGAGGCTCACGTTTCGTGAGCCTTCTCCAGTGCCCGATGAGTTCATCTCTTGATGCGCCAGCGAGGTCGATCAGCTCGCGTTGTAGTTTGTTTTCCGACATGATCACGCTCAGCGCAGGCGGTAACGTCGAGGACCGTCTTCTGGTTTTTCCGATATAGCCTCGAGGCCGTGACGCTTTTTTAACGTGCCTGCAAGGAAGCCACGCACGGAATGCTGCTGCCAGCCAGTCGCCTTCATCATTTCGGGAAGCGTCGCGCCGCGCTTCGTTTTAAGCAACGCGATCAGGCTTGCACTTTTCGTAACGCGTGGAGCTGGCGGTACTGCTTTTGCCGCGCTTACAGTTTGCGCCAATGTGATAGCTCTGGATTTAGATTGGGCTATGCGGGCCATGGGGGTTTTTTCCTTGGAATATCGGCCTAATTGCCGATGTTCCCACTGCCCAAAGCCCCGGTACTTCGCCGAGGAAATGCCGGCAGACGCGCGTGCGCCGCGACGACGGCACTACTGCTTCCTTTGCCTTGGAAGTCCAGTCGAATTCCGCGAAAAGTCCAGTACAGTTAAGAGGTCGTTTGCTCATTGCTCGACGAGCCATGAGCCGAATCTGGCCCGCTCTTTGGGCGCGTGAAGTGCGCCGACAAGAAATTCCATCAAAAGATTTCAAAAATCATCGCTTACGCACTTGGGATTTACACATGATGTCTGCATAGAGAGAAATCTATCAGGCGATAGTGCCTGGCGAACGGGCCCTCACACATCCTGCAGCACAACACTCAGGCGAATCTCAGCTGATGGGGGTTCCCTGCCTATTCGCAAGATTATCATGCGCCGCGCCGTCTGGAGCGCCTGTTCGGATTGCAGATAGTGGCAGCCGCCAAGTTACATGATAGTGTTTATTGCCTACGGCGAACAGTGTGGCGGGTGCGATGGAAGACGAAGTTCCCAGTGGCGAGTCAGAAAGCGAAATAACTCGCGCCTATGTCGAGAAGCGGATTGACGACTGGTTGCAGCGCGTAAATGCCCTGCTAGCGAGCATAAAAATATGGGCCGCCGATCACCGGTGGGCTGTCGAACAAGGCGCACCCGCACCAATGCTCGAAGACCTCATGGTCCGCTTCAATTTGGAACCGCGAGACCAACCTACGCTCTCACTGCAAAGCCCTCAGGGATATATGATCTGGATTAAGCCCAAAGGGCTTTGGGTGATAGGCGCAAACGGTCGAGTCGATATCTATTCGCCGTTGGGCGCGTTTGTGCTGTTGGATACGGCCGACAAATTTGAACCGGCACATTGGGAACTATTCACACCCGGCAAAACGCCGTTACCGTCAAAGAAGAAAAGTAAGAAGGCATCTAACAGGAGGACCAAGTTTACGCCAGCGCAGCTCGCGGAGTTGGTCTAGTCATGCACAAGGTGCCGGAAATAAAAGCTGCGTATGATTGGGCGATAAAGGCATACTCTGCTGAGGTAGCAACTGCCATGGCAGCGGGAAATAGATTGGCTGTAGAAAGGTTGGACGGTACCCGCGACCTATTGGAAAGGGGATTTTTTGTCCTACTGTTTGGTCAGTTTGAGGCGGAGGTTACACAACTGTTTGAGCGAGTAAGGGACAAACGGAGCGCCGTAGCCAACTGGGTTACCAGAAGAGGGTGGGATGTCCCCGAATATATAGGAAAGCGGGTGCCATTTGAAACCAAACTGGCGCTGGTGCTGGATCGACGCGATGCCGCGCATGGCAAGGTACTAAGAGCATACGCCACGCGAAATCATTGTGCTCACGGCGGTCACACGGAGCCCGTTGGGTCTATCGATCAGTTTGTGAATGACCTTTACGCATGGCAATCTCGTTTAACAAAATAGCATGCGCGTGAATCGCGTCTTCTGTTGCGAGCGGCTTAGCATCTCCTCCTTTCTGGGCATCGGCATTATGCGATAAAGCTGCAAGATTTTATTGGCGGACCTCGCCACTTCTCCGTTGCCGAGTAACGTCTCGAACTTTTCGCAGTCAGCTAAAGGGGACAGTGCTGAAGTTTAAGGGCCATAGTTGATGACCCCAGCGGACTCGCTGCCTTCAGAAACTATCAGGCAGTTTGGCCATCAGCCGAGCCTGCCACTCGCTATAACGTGGCTTGTACGCGGGAAGGCTTCTACATTCGAGTGCTCGCTCGATCCCGATCAACTCAACTACTTGGTCACACCGAGGCTCGCCGATGCGCATCCGTGCCTCGCGGAGAGCCCGGTACACAGCCTGGGAAAGTTCGGCAGAGTTGAGCCCAGCCCTTACGAGAGGATGCAGGAACAGATCGAGTGTCCAACCCGGCTCCTCGAACGTCAAAAGTACTGCTCGCGAGCGTCCTTTCCTTTCGTCGATGATGGGAAAGAGCCTCCGGCTGGATGCAATCGCGATCGTCGAGGCTTCGCCGTCATCAAGAGACGGCGCGCGGCCAACGAGGTCGGTAAACACTTCGCGCTCTTCATCTGTCATAGCGACAATTTCCACGAGCCCGAGGGCAATGAGCCCTTGAAGGAAGCCATGCTCCCCGTTCTCCTGGCTAGTCTCGTTTTCTAATTCCTGGGCAACAATTTCCGGCACGATAAAGCCGTTCGGAATGGTCTGGAGAATCCGCTCGCCACATCGTGAAGCATGCAGATTAATGAGCACGCTCGTGTCGAGCACTAGTGATCGATCTTCTTCAATCAGAAAGCTTGAGCCGGTCATTCGCCTCGCTGTCCTCAAGCTCAATTTGATCGACGATTTTTCGGATCTTCACCCGACTAACCTTGAGTAGACCTGCTAGCTGTCCTTCTGACATCAATTCACGCTTCCAGGCAGCATGGGCCATCAGACTCATACGGTGCGAAATCAGAAGATCTGCATCGAGCTATTAAGGAAAATTCCGTACTTCACGGCGACGGTTTGAAGGACGCCCTGATCTGACGAGAGCTTATTGAGCTGATCTTTGGAAAGCTCTTTGAGGCCCCGCGCCCGACGGATGTCCAACACCAATTCTTGGGTGCGCGCCCACCCCAGTGGTACTTTGCCGTCGATCGGATCCCAATCGGTTAGGACACTGTAGGGGAGAGAAAGCAGCTCGGCCATCCTGACGTAGGGCGCGAAATTGATCCCATCAACGCTGCAGATCGTCAGGCCACGTTCGTCGAGATTGTGTCCGGCTGCCGCCGCGAATCCGGGTAACAACACCTCTGCAGCCGGGCCTTCAACAAAGATCACGCCGCGAGAAAACAGTAGCTCCGCGCGCGTTGCGTCTAGATAGCCTTCCAAATCCTCTCGGTCCGCCTTGGATAGGCTGAGCGCCGCGAGAGAGTGCCCTTGGGAGCCCCCTTGGGGATGGTCCGGCAAGGGGCGGTTCGCTCGGCGTCTGGCAGATCGGATCAGCTCGCTCACACCGCCCAAGTACATCGCCGATGCGGTCAATCACGTTGTCGAGAAGCTCGCATGAACTCGAAGCGTCGGCTCCAGGCCTGCCTGCAATCGCTTGAAAAGAACAAAGAACAAGCTGCTGCGGCCCGTATGAAGACCAATGCCGTCGTGCTCGCCGGGCCCGGAAGTGGAAAGACGAAGACACTCACGACTGCTATGGCTCGTACGCTCATTGAGGATGTGGAGGAACCGCGTGGTGTTGCTTGCATCACATATAACAACGAGTGCGCCTACGAGTTGGAAGACCGCCTTAACGCGCTTGGAATTGAGCGCGACGATCGCACCTTCATCGGAACTCTTCATAGCTTTGCTCTCACTCAAATCATTCTCCCTTACGGCCGCTGTGTGTTGCCTGATTGGGTCAACGGCTTAAGCGTCGCAACAGAGGAGGAACGAGCGGAAGCGATTGCGATCGCCCATGCCAACACTATCGGTGGCAACGACGATCCGAAAAAGCGTTGGGAGTTTGCTTCAGACAAGCGCAAAAGGATTATTGACCGTGAGGCTCCAGATTGGAGGGGGCGCAATCCAGAACTCGCGGATTTCATCGAGGCCTACGAAGCCGAGCTACGTTCTCGCAAGAAGATCGATTTCGACGACATGCCCTTACTCGCGTACGACATGGTCGCCCATCATGCATGGATCCGCGATTCTATTCGCGCCAAGTACCCTGTTCTCTTCATTGATGAGTACCAGGATCTTGGCCGCGCTCTCCATCTCCTAGTGCTGAAGCTCTGCTTTGAGAGCGGTATCCGACTATTCGCTGTCGGAGATGCCGACCAGTCCATCTATGGCTTCAATGGCGCAGAGCCTTCGCTCCTGGACGAATTGTCGATGCGTGCAGATGTCAGTACGATACAGCTCAAGTTTAACTATCGATGCGGCACGCGAATTATCCGCGCTTCAATGGCCGCGCTTGGCGAGGAGCGCGATTACAAAGGACCAGATGGGGCGCATCAAGGTCTCATCAGCTTCCACCCCATAAAGGGCGGCCGCGCCGCTCAAGCGACGTTTGTGCTAAATACCCTGGTTTCCCAGCTGCAGGACGCGGGCTACAGCCTGAACGAAATCGGTGTTCTATACCGATGGGCGAAACATGGCAAAGACCTGGTCGAACTCGCCGAGGCCAAAGGAATTCCTTTTGTTCGCGCGGACAACCAAGCTTTGATCAAACGAAATTCTCCAGTCGCCCGCTTCGTGGAACGTTGCGCTCGTTGGGCGATCGGCGGCTGGAGGCTCGCGGACCCCAAATTCGCGCATCTGCTGCGCGAAGCCACATCGCTGGTATTCGGTACGACTGCAAAGGAGCAGGAGCGAAAGCAACTAGAATCTGAACTAGTCAAATTCCTGAAGCCTGTCGATCCCCAATCACCGGTCCATGACTGGCTCCGACAATTTCGAGACGAGGTTGTCGCTCCGTGGTCTGCACGGGCTCGGACCATAGGCGAGAATTGGACCGATCTCGATGAGATGATCGAGCGAACTACGCCGAACGGAAAGGGAAGCGCGCTTGGCATGGGTGTCTTTTGTGGTGACACATCGGGCTCGGGGGCGCTGAACTTGTCGACGTTTCACAGCGCGAAGGGACGAGAGTTTCGAGCTGTTATTCTCTTGGAGATGAATGATGACGTCATTCCCAATCACAAGAGCAGGTCGAACAAGATGAGAAGATTTAAGGCTATTTGCCTGAACTTGAGTACTGCTTCACTCCCCCTTCGTTCACCCCCGGATGCTCAAAAGCATCATGTCGCCGGTGCTGCTAGGCCAACTCGACGGCGACTTTCCGATCGACTGTCTTCAAGAGAGCGACGAACTGCGAGACGGCGAGATCGATCCGCTCTTTCACGACGGGATCGATGATCACGCCGTCGATAAAATTGCTGTCCGCGGCATAAACGGCAGTCGGGACCGTCAAAGCCGAGAAGAATCCAAACAGCGGCCTCAATTGATGCTCGATGACCAGGGCGTGACGCAAACCGCCGCCTACAGCAGCGAGCAGGACGGGCTTGCCTACAAGGGCTGTCGGGTCCACGAAGTCGAAAAGATGCTTGAGCAGCCCCGGATACGAGCCCTTGTAAACCGGAGCCGAGACGATAAGCGCTTCAGCGTTTTCGATAGCCTCTAGAACTTTCCGAGCATCCGGAGAAAGCCCTGTTCGCACGAACGCGCCTAAGCCCGGCCCCGCATCGACGAGGTCGAAAGAGCGCACATCAATTCGCGCACGCGCAGCGATTGCCTCGCTCACGTGAGCCGCGAGCGCCCTCGATTTGGACGGACGATGCATATTGCCACTGACGGCGACAACGTTAAGCGGAACTGTTGGCAGTGCTGACATGTCTCTGGTTCTCGATAGGAGCCGCCTCAATGGAGTAGAGCGCTTTCCATTCAGCGAAACGTTGGCGATCAGTGGACGCGGTAGACGATGGCGCCGGAGCTTCCGACACCAACTCAATAGCCCCGATGTGGATCGACAATGTCGGGCAACGGCCGTCGTTCGCGATAGCGATTGATATTGTCGACGAGCTTGTCGATGAGCTTGTCGAAAGCTCCCTCAGTTATCATGGAAATATGCGGCGAGAGCTGCACGCGAGGATGCGTGTAGAAGGGATGCCCCTCCGGCAGCGGCTCCGGGTCTGTGACATCCAGGCTCGCGAGACCGATCACCTCACGATTCAAGGCATCGAGCAGAGCCTCTTGATCGATAAGCGAGCCGCGCGCGACATTGATGAAGTGCAGCCCGCGCTTGGCTTGCGCCAGAACGTCTTTATCGATGATGCGATAGGTTTGCGGTGTCGCGGGAAGCGCGAGAACGGCATAATCGGACTGCGCCAACAGCGCGCCGATGTCAGGCGCGCGTTCGACACCGTCGATCCCAAGTGGCGCGTCGGTGCGTCGGTGTGCCACGACGCGAAAGCCAAAGGGCAGGGCGAGTTCGGCGATCCTCCGCCCGATCGCGCCGAAACCGATCAGGCCGAGCGTGGCGCCGGCGACATCGCGCGTCCGCAATTTATTTCTTTCCCATTCTTCGGGACTATGCGCCCAGAGCTCGGGCAGCCGGCGGGCAGCGTTTAAAATCGTGGCGAACACATACTCGGCGATCGGCTGCGCCGAGGGACCTCGAGCGCAAGTGACGAGCGGTGCGTCGAATACCCAGCGGGGATAGCCGTCAGAGCCCGCCGAGAACAATTGAACCCAGCGGATGGCTCCAGGCCATGCCGCAGGTGTCTCACTCAATGCCCGGACTTCCGCCGCACGCAATGGCATGGCGAGGAGCACTTCAGCATCGCTCGCCGCGATATCGAAGTCTCCCCGCGCCAGATCGACAAACGCAAGCCCCGGGACACGTTGGGCAATCCTCTCGTTGAAGGCTTTGCCCAATTGGCTCGCGATAACGAGAGGCCGCACCTTGGCATCGATAATTTGGTTCATCCGGCCTTGGCTTCCACTCTGGGCGCAGCGGCCTCACGTTCGGCCACGGCCTTGCGGACAAGCGGAATAAGCTCGCGACCATATTCGATCGTATCCTCAAGCGGATTGAAGCCGCGGATCAGAAAGGTCGTGATGCCGAGATCATAATATTCGAGCAGTGATTCAGCGACCTGTTCGGGCGTGCCGACCAGCGACGTGGAATTGCCCTTAGCACCGGTCAGCGCGGCGATTTCAGTCCACAGTCGCTTATCGACGACACGGCCGGTCGCAG
Organism: Hyphomicrobium sp.; assembly: GCF_019753045.1. Taxonomy (GTDB): domain Bacteria; phylum Pseudomonadota; class Alphaproteobacteria; order Rhizobiales; family Hyphomicrobiaceae; genus Hyphomicrobium_B. The sequence continues at coordinate 303,457 of NZ_JAIELN010000002.1, read as the reverse complement.
CGGTTTCAAGCAGCCGTAGCGAGCCGACATTTACCGGCGGATTGCTGCGTTGATAAAAGGAATTTTGCGCGACCGCGGCTTTGGCCTTGGTCAAAATCTCGTCCGCCTTTTCCCAGGCCTTGGCTTCGGTCGCGCCGAGAACGGGACGTAGGGACAGACTGAATTTGATCTGATTGGCGCGGCCGAAGGGCGCGGCGGCGGCGCGGACACGCGCGATGGTCTCACGCACCTGGGCGAGCGATTCACCCCATAGGGCATAAACATCGGCAAAGCGCCCTGCCACCTTGATCGCCACGTCAGAAGCGCCGCCGAAATAGATCGGAATATGCGGCTTCTGCGTCGGCTTGATCGATGAGAACGCACCTTTGAACTTGTAATAGGTGCCTTCGTGATCGATCGGCTGATCGTTGGTCCAGATCTCCTTGAGGATCTGGATATATTCCTCGCTTCGCGCATAGCGCTGATCGTGATCGAGATAATCGCCGTCGCGCTGCTGCTCCTGATCGTCTCCGCCGCTGATGATGTGAATAGCGAGTCGGCCGTCACTGAACTGATCCAGCGTCGCGAACGCCCGCGCCGCGTATGTCGGAGAGATGAAGCCCGGCCTGTTGGCGAGCAGGACCGCAATGCGATCGGATTGATGGATGATGTCCGCCGCGATTTGCAAGCCATCGACAGAGGCGCTCGAATGAGCGATCAGGATCCGGTCGAAGCCGCTGGCATCGTGCGCCTTCACGAGGGCACGAAGATATTTCTTGTCGAGAGCCGGTCCCTTCGGCGCGATGCTCTCCGAAGTTTCCTGCGCGACGACCATTCCAATGAATTGCACAGACATGAGACACCCCCGGGGAACTTTTGTGCGGCAACGGCTGCCACAAGAACTCTATCGGCAGGGACGCCTGGAAAACATTTCATATCCTTCAAGCCGTGCATTGAAGAAACTCACGGGGGGGGCCTGGTTTCTCCCCCCTGCCCTGACCGGAGGGCTGTCCAATATTCCCGGCGGCACGCTCCCCCATTCGCCGTCCTCCCCGCGTCCATGATGCGCAGCATGGCTCCCATGCATTTTGGGAGAGTTCCTCAGCGCCGGAGAGACTCTCTTCCATGACGGAGAACTGTGGGGTCTGCACGCGATCAAGAGATCGTTGAAGCACACATTTCATTTTTTCATTCTGACGTACCGCCGCCGGCGCTTAGAACATGACTTGTTCAGTAACGGAGGTTGTGATGACAGCCCTTGCCTTCCCTAGCCCTCAAGGCATCCCGCGGAATATCTCGCCGGAAGAATGGTCTGTCCGGGTTAATCTCGCAGCATTCTATCGGCTTGCAGCGATTTACCAGTGGGACGACCTTATCTTCACTCACATTTCCGCGCGCGTGCCGGGCAAGGAGGAACATTTCATCATCAATCCTTATGGCCTGATGTTCGAGGAAATCACCGCCTCCAGCCTGGTGAAGATCGATCTTGACGGCAATCTCGTCGAGGAAAACGATTACGGCATCAATTATGCCGGCTTCGTGATTCATTCCGCGATTCACGCCGCTCGGCCAGATGCGCTTTATATCGCGCATTTTCATTCCGCCGATGGAGTCGCCGTTTCCGCTCAGGCCGACGGTTTGCTGCCACTGAACCAGCGCGCGCTCGCTATCATTCCCTCGCTCGCCTATCACGATTACGAAGGCATAGCGTTGAACCTTGACGAACGGGCGCGGCTGATCGCCGATCTCGGCGACAATAACTATTTTCTTTTGCGCAATCACGGCACGCTCGCGCTTGGGTCATCGCCCGGCGCCGCGTGGACCCGAATCTATTCGCTCGAATCTGCGTGCACCGCGCAAGTACGGACGCTATCGATTGGACGCGATAAAGTTCTGATTGCTCCAGAGACAGCGCAAGTGGAAGTGCGTCAACAGATTAATCGCACCCGCAAGCCTGTCGAAGGTAGCAAGAGCGCCTATGAACTCGCCTGGGAAGCTTCCTTACGCAAGGCAACACGGCACTCGCCTGGTTTCGACCGATAAAATCGCCGCCATCAATTCTTATAGCGTGATCGGCCTCGCCATAAAAAAAGTAAACTGGAATGTCCTTCTCTCGCAAAATGAAACTCGGCCATATCCTTCATGGTGTCGGCCGTACCTGGGACGATTGGCGCCATCCCGACCGTGACGTTCATGCAAGCACCAGTTATCCCATTTACCTTCATCAGACGCGGCTCGCCGAAGAAGGTAAGTTCGATTTCGTCTTTGTTGCCGATTCACTCTCGATCAACGAAAAATCCAGTCCACATTATCTGAGCCGCTTCGAGCCGATCACCATTTTGTCGGCGCTTGCGGGAGCGACCCGCTACATCGGACTCGTCGGCACTGTGACAGTGAGCTACTCAGAGCCTTTCAACGTGGCCCGGCAATTTGCCTCGCTCGATCATATCAGCAGTGGCCGCACGGGCTGGAACGTCGTTACATCCTGGCTCGGCGAGACGGCGGCAAACTTCAGCCGCGACAAACATCCAGAACATGCCGAACGCTATCGCATCGCTGCGGAATATCTAGACGTCGTCCAGGGACTTTGGGACAGTTGGGAAGACGATGCGCTTGTCGGCGATAAGCAAAGCGGCACTTTCGTCGATCCTGCCAAACTGCATCGGCTCGATTACAGGGGTCAATACTTTCACGTCCGGGGGCCGCTTAACATCAGCCGTTCCCCCCAGGGTCAGCCGGTGATCTTCCAGGCCGGCGCCTCGGACACCGGCCGGAATTTCGCCGCCCGGCGCGCGGAAGTCATTTTTACTATCCCGCAAAATCTCGAAGAGGCGCAGGAATTTTATCGCGACGTCAAGCAACGGGCCCGCAATGCCGGACGTGGTGAGAAGCTGCCTTACGTATTCCCTGGTATCAATCCCGTCATCGGACTTACGCCGCAGGATGCCGAAGCGCGATACCAGGAGTTGGTTTCGCTTGGCTCGTTGAAAACGGGTCTCGGCATGATTTCTCGGATGTTCAGCGACCACGATTTTTCTCAGTATGACCTCGACGGTCCCTTTCCCGACGTCGAAGTCCTGGGTCGTGATTCGAGCCAAAGCAATTCACAACGCATCTTGAAAGCTGTGCGTGCCGGTAATCTGACCTTGCGCCAGATTGCCCAGCAAATCGCAACGCCGCGGAGCGAATTCGTGGGGGCGCCCGACGAGATTGTGGACCGGCTGAAATATTGGTTTGAGAACGAAGCCGCAGATGGTTTCATTTTCTTCGAAACTCTTCCAGGGCAACTCGAGATTTTTGTCCGTCATGTCGTTCCGCGCTTGCAGGAGCGAGGTCTGTTTCGCAATGATTACACGCACCACACATTGCGTGAAAATCTCGGGCTGGACATTCCCGTCAACCGCTATAGGGCACAACGCTTTGCCCGCAGCGGCGCCTGATCCGCGCCATGAGCCGTCTCGCTGCGAAAAAAGTTGGGATCGAATCTTTGACGACAAACTTGAATCTCACCGAGACGCTCGATCGCATCGTGACTGTTTTTGCGGATCGCGCTCCGCACTACGACCGCATTGGAGAGATCGCGTTCGACAATATCGCTGACCTTAAGACTGCCGGACTGTTGGCTGCAACCGTTCCCCGCGCTTATGGCGGCCATGGAATCGGATTGCGACAGGTTGTCGAGATCATCGGCCGGATCGGCGAAGGAGATCCCTCGACGGCCTTGATCCTCATCATGCAATATCTTCAATGCGGCGCGATCGGCCACTCGACGATCTGGCCGGAAGTCGTCAAAGACGAGGTTCTTTCAAGTATCGTACGCGACGGCGCATTGATCAATGCTTTGCGTGTCGAGCCGGAACTCGGGACACCCGCGCGGGGCGGTTTGCCGGCAACGACGGTTCGCCGTGAAGGCGACATCTGGCTCCTCAACGGACGTAAAATCTTCTCGACGGGCTCAAGCGCGTTGAGTTGGGGCGTCGTCTGGACGCGCACGGACGAAGACGAGCCGCGTGTCGGCCAGGTCATCGTGCCGCTCGATCTGCCAGGAACGCGTATCGAGAAAAGCTGGTTTCATCTTGGAATGCGTGCGACCGGCAGCGACACGATCATTTTCGAGAACGTGGCTTTGCCCGAGCGCTATCTTGTAAATTTGCAGCCGCCAGCCGAAGCAGCGGAGGAAGCCCTTGCGGGCTGGCATGCGGTCGCCGTCGCGGCACTTTATGACGGCATCGCGCGATCCGCCCGCACCTGGCTGATCTCCTTTCTGCAGGACCGTATCCCTTCCAATCTCGGCAAGTCCCTGGCAACGCAGCCGCGCTTTCAAGCGCTGCTCGGAGAAATAGAGGCGCTTTTGCTAGTGAACCGGTCCCTCATCGAGCATGCCGTCTCGCGTGAGGAAGCGGGCGAGAAGCCGACGACCGATGCAGGGCTCGTCAAGCATGTGGTGACGGAAAACGCCATAGCCGCAATAAGCAAAGGCGTGGCCGCCATTGGCAATCCTGCACTCACCCAGAGCAATCCGCTGGAACGGCACTATCGCGACGTGCTTTGCGGGCGCATTCACACGCCGCAGCAGGATGTGGTGCTGTCTGCCTCGGGGCGGGCCGCACTAGGCGTCTAAGCGACCTTGATTGCGAGAATTCAGTGCGTCGACGCATCTGACTGGGCATCGAAGACAACCGCGCGAGCAGCTTGAAATCTGCTAGCAAACAAGCAGTGTTATTCAAAGGCAGTGGTGATGACTTCTTCATCGCTTGAAGACCTATCGATAACGACCGACGTGCTGATCGTGGGTGGCGGAATGGCAGGCGCCTGGGCTGCGACATCCGCCGCGCAGGCCGGTGCGAAGGTCGTTCTGGCTGACAAGGGTTATTGCGGCACGAGTGGCGTCACAGCCACGGCAGGACCTGGTCATTGGTGGGTTCCGCCGAATCCTCCTGAAGCGCGCGACATCGCGGTGGCCAATCGCGTTGCCGCCGGCCTTGGCCTTGGTGAGGCCGAGTGGATGTATCGCATTATTGATCAGACTTGGCGCACGTTGCCGACACTTGCCCGCCACTACGCGTTCGGCATCGACGAGGCAGGTCGCGTGAACTACCGCGCCGTGCGTGGGCCCGAATATATGCGTGCCCTACGTCATCACGTTTTGAGCCTCGGCGTCACCATTCTCGATCATTCACCGGTCCTTGAGCTGCTGGCGAGATCGGATGGCTCGATCGGCGGAGCACGAGGCCTGCGACGGCGAGAAGGGGGCCGGCTGTTTCAGGTCAATGCCGGTGCGGTGATCCTCGCGGCTGGTGGAACCAGCTTCCTGTCTCATTTGCTCGGATCGGGAACGAACACTGGAGATGGCTACCTCATGGCGGCCGAGGCGGGTGCCGAGATGTCCGGAATGGAATTCACCGCCGTCTACACGATTGCACCGGCGCACTCCACGATGACGCGAAGCATGGCCTATTCGTTCGCGACTTACTACGGCGCCGACGGACACGAACTGGATTTGCCGAAGATGGGCCCGGATTTGACGGTTTCCCTGGCTCGCGCGCTGCAGCGGGGTCCCGTCTATTGTTCGCTGAACCGAATGCCGGACGACATCAAGGCGAGGCTGCATACAATCTCCCCGAACGTCCCGCTGGTATTTGACCGCTGGGGCATCGATCCCTACCGTGATCGGTTCGAGGTTACGCTGCACAATGACGGTACCATTCGAGGCGTCGGCGGCGTGCGCGTGCACGACGCCGATTGCGCGACATCCGTTTCAGGGTTGTTCGTCGCGGGCGACAATGCATCCCGCGAGAAGGTCGCGGGCGCGGTTACTGGTGGCGGCAATGTCAATTCGGCCTGGGCGCTTTCATCCGGTGTCCTTGCCGGACGTGCGGCAGCGCGTTTAGCACGCGGCACGCAGCGTGACGGCACGCATCTTCGGCCGCTCGGTCGTGCCGGACTTCGGCCACGTCGGCAGCCAAAAGCGGTCGATGCCGCCGCGGCGCGTAGCGGTGTGCGAGCCGAGATGCATCCGTTTGAGAAAACTCTCTTCCGTACCGAGGCCGGGCTCAAGGCATCCTCGCTCGTACTCGAAGATCTGTGGGCCGAGCTGGCGGATCACGCACACACAGGCACGCTTGCTGTGCGTGAGACGGCGGCTCTGCTCGCAACGGCACGCTGGTCGGTGGCCACGGCAACGACGCGTCGTGAGAGCAGAGGCATCCATCGCCGCGAGGATTTTCCCTTGCAGGATTCCGGATTTGCAGTGCGCCTTCTCAGCGGCGGATTGGACCAGGCCTGGGTGAGGATCGACGAGACGAGCACAAATGCCCGGCCCGGCCAATTCGAGGCAGCATCATGATCGAGCTCATTGTCGCGGATCGGTGCACTGATTGCGGAGCATGCGTCGAAGTCTGTCCGGCGAACGTGCTTGATCAGGGCGACGCTGGCCTGCCCGTTCTGGTGCGGGTGGAGGACTGTCAGACCTGCTTTATGTGCGAGCTCTATTGTCGCGCCGATGCGATTTACGTGGCGCCCGATTGCGACCGCCGGGTCGCTGTGAGCCCGGAGGAGGTGGTCGCGTCAGGTTGTCTTGGCCAATACCGGAAGCACTCCGGCTGGGACGAATGGGCGGATCGTTTTCCCAACGAGCAATGGCTGATGGATGTTGTATTCCGTCGCGCCACTGCGGCCGCTTCGGAGGAGGCGAAGTCGGGACCACACGCCGGAGCGGAAGAAAACCAGCTACCGAAATAGATAGCGTATCCCGGCAAAAAGCCGTCAATGACCTGCTTGTCAGTCAGGGCTGCACTTAGCGCCTAAGCCGGCGCATATACGAAGAAGCCATGCGTACCGTCACGATCGAGCTGCGCCACAAGGCCGAACTCCCAGTCGAGATAGGCTTGCATGGCCGCCGCGGCATTGTCTGTGCCCTCGTAGGGACGTTTGTAGACATCAATGGGCTCCGAGAGCGCCGCAGCTGAATCGAACCCCGTTTCGACCCGCAATCCTGCCGCAACCCAGGCTCGCGTTCCGCCCTCGATCACGAGCAGTCTGGCGCCCGTGGCGGCGGCGATTTCCGGCGCCACGATCCGCGCCGCCACGCCATCGGGCGAGGTGAGAACGATGTCCTTCGCGCCAGTGAGTCGCGGGTGACCGGAGAGATCGCCACGAATGGCAAACATTGCCCCCGGAACATGACCCTTGCGAAATTCCGGACTTGTCGCGAGATCGATCAGCAATCGATCGCCGCCCTTCTCGGATGCGAAATCCAGGGGAGCAACCGTTTCCACCTCCGGCAAGGAGCCCGCAAGGATCGGCGGCTCCGGTCCCCGCTGGGACGGTAGCCCAGACCGATCGTCCAGTACATAGACCTCCCGCCAGCCGAGCTGGCGCAGCCAGTGCGCCGTCATGCGTGCGCGCACCCCATCATCATCGGTCAGCACGATGGTGCCGTGCCGCACGCCGATCCATTCGTCTGTCGCCTGCACAAGCTGGCCGCCCGGCGCGGAGCGGAAACCCTCAAGATGACCGGACTCGTAGTCCTCGGGCGCGCGCACATCCAGTTTGTAGAGGGTACGGGCCGGATCGGCTTCAAGAGCTGAGAGCCCGGCGGCGTCGATCCCCCGAACCCCGGTTTGCGCGGCGAGTTCCACGGCCGCCGCCCGCGCCTTTGCGATATTCTCCGCGCCCGGCTCGCCAGCGCGATCCGAGGCGCCGCGCGCCAGATCGAAACCCGCGAGCGTCCAGCCGATCGTACCGTTGCGCAAGGCGAAAACCGGATTGGGAATGCCGGCGTTGAGCAGCGATTGCGCGCCGATGATCGACCGCGTGCGGCCAGCGCAATTCACGACCACAGTGGTTGCCGGCGAAGGCGCCAGGTCACGGACGCGCAGCGCCAGTTCCGCACCGGGCACCGAGCGACCTCCCGGAATTGACATGACATTGAATTCACTGAAGCGGCGCGCATCGAGAATGACCAGATCGTCGCCCCGCGCGATTCGCTCTTTGAGTTCGGGAGCCGGTAGCGACGGCGTATGTCGAACGTGCTCGACAAGCTCTCCAAACGCCTTGGACGGCACATTGACGTCGATGAAGATTTCGCCACCCGATTGCCGCCATCCCTCGAGGCCGCCATCGAGAAGCGATACGTTCCTATAGCCAAGCGCGGCGAGCACCGGCAACGCGCGGCCCACACGTCCCTCGCCATTGTCATAGATGACTAGCGGCGCAGTACGGCGCGGCACAAGGGCAGCAATGCGCTCTTCGATCCGGCCGAGCGGCAGATTGACCGCAAACAACGGATGCGCCTGCGCGAAAGGGGCTTCTTCACGCAAATCGAGAAACGCGATCTCCTCGCCGCCGCGGAGCCGGCGCCGCACCTCCTCCGAGGTGGAGGTTGTAATGGGGAGCGAAACCGGCACGTTCATGCAGCTTCCGCTGCACGCGAACGATCCCAAAGATTGGGAATCTCGGAACTCGAATAACCAGAGATGAACTTCTTCTCTCGACCGCTTTCCGGATCGTATGTCGCGCGCGACACCGCTCCGATATTGGCGCCATAGACGTGGATAGAGATTGACGCCTGGTCCGCCAACGCATTGGCAACCTGGTGATAATCGTTGACCTCGGGAGTAAGGATCGCAACCTCTCCAGGCGTGAGTACGGTTGTCTCCCGCGGCTCGAAGCGACCATTCGGTCCGCGCGCGAACTGCGTCTCAGCCTCGCGGCCACGCAATATTCCGATGAGACCCCACACACGGTGATCATGAAGTGGAGTCTTTTGTCCCGGTCCCCAGACGAAACTTACGACCGAGAATCTCTCCAGCGGATCGCAATGAAGCAGATACTGGGTGTAACGTTCCGGGTTCGGCTGCGCGAACGGCTCCGGCAACCAATTATCGTGCGCAACAAGTTCACGCAGCAAAACAGCGCCTTCTTTTTGCACGGCATCGACCGGCAAATCGCGCGCGAAAAGCCCGGTGAAGCGGACAACGAATTCCCGCAACGGAACGATGGAGGTCATGGGCTCAATCCAGATATCGCGGCACGTCCCGCGACAGAAAACTAAACGCACCGGCAGAGGGATGAGCAAGTTAAGAATGCTCAAGGCACATTTCATTTTTTATCATAACGAAATCGCACTTCCTCTCCGCGTCGGCATGGCACACGCGTAGCCGATTGCGCGGCACGCACGTAACGGATTGAATGCAGGCTTCGGGACCTGTAGCAGCCCTGGATGAATTCGCTTCGCTCAACTCCGCCAGCACGAGGGCCGCTGGCGTGGCAGCTTGGGCGCGCGAGCCTGCGGCGCACTCTCTCTCGATGACGCGAAAAGCACGGGCAGCTGCGCGCCAGACGGCCAACCTAATCACACAGTACCGACCACGCCTTCCTCGGCATTCAGTCGCACTTTTCCCTCCACGCAAGATCATGAGCAGCTGCTCGCGGCGCTGAGACTTCAGTTTTCTCAAACTGGCAGCTTTGCATTCCTCGCTTTTTTTGACGGCCCTGGAGGGTGTTCATCTGAGGATCGCATGGCCTGTGGTGGGGATCGCAAGGCCCGTAGGGATTAAAATCGGGGGACGTTTTAATGTTCGGTTCGCATCGCGTGTTCAGTAAGAAATCCATTCGGCAGCCGCTGGGATATAGCCTCGTGGCCGTATTGGCGGTCACAAATTTGGGCTTGTCGCGGGCCGATGCCCAGGAAGCCACAAAGCAACAAACAACGAAGCAGCAAGCAACGACACAGCCATCCACGGCACAGGGATCCACGACGCTGGAATCCACGTTACCGGGCACCACCATACAGGACGTCGTCGTATCGGCGCAGGACGATGCACTCCCGCCGCCGCCTGATCCAACATCGGCTGGCACAACATTGGGCGCCAAGACGGTCGATACGTTGGCACTCGGCAAACTCAGTGACATCGTCGCAGTCACGCCAGGCGTATTTATGCCGCAAACTGGCATCACGCCGTCACACGTCACCGTTTTTATGCGGGGATTCGGCGAGCTTCATCAGCAAGGCCGTCCGTCGATTCCGATCTATATCGATGATGTCTATATCCCGCGCACGCAAGGCGCGAATTTTAATTTTATCGATCTCGATACGATCGATATCTCCCGCGGTCCACAAGGCTTTACGTCCGGCCATAGTGCGGAGGCAGGAACCATCAGTGTTCACACGAAGGAGCCGACTGACACATTCACCGGAACTCTTCTCACCGGGTATGGCTCCTACAATGAAGTCAAGACGGGCGCTGCGCTCAGCGGTCCGATTCTGCCGGGATTGCTATACGGAAGTCTGGCTTTCCAACATCGTCAGCGTGATGGATACACCGATAACGTGAGCAACGGCCGCGAGGGTAACAACATCGACATAACGGATTTGCGAGGCAAGCTGCGCTTCACGCCCAACGAGAAACTCGAGATCATTACGAAGCTCGACTCCACGTTGGACAACAGCGACGCAACCTTGTGGAGCGATCGATCCCGCTCGACCGATCCGAACATCGCTTACAGCAATGTCGATCCTTGGAATAAATATCGCCAATTCGGCGCTTCGAACGTCGTGTCATATGCATTGACTGACGAATTGAAACTGAAATCAATCACCGCATATCGCGGCTACCGGTCCGATACCGTATTCGATAACACCGGAGATCCCTATGCGAGAGGCATAGGCGTGCTCTCTTACGACGATCGCTCGGTGACCCAGGAAACACGCCTCAGCGGACAATATGATCGCTTCAATTTCGTCGTCGGCAACTGGCTGTCAAAGGAAAACTGGCTGCGCCAGGGTGGGAACAACGGAAGCACGACGCTCGCTCCTGATCCAAATGCCTCAGTCTATTATCCAGTTTATAATCTCCTCAAGACGGACGAGAGGGAGCTTGCATTTTTTGGTCAAGGAACGCTCAAAGTGACGGACGCGCTGTCGCTGACTCTCGGCGGCCGCTGGAACTATAATTCGGCACATCAAACGGTAGAAAACTATTCGTTGGGCGGCTCAGCAGGATTCCGTACGTCGGACTGGCTTCTGGATCAGGCACTGCTCTATAGCACTGCGAACCAACCGATCGGTTCCGTGCCGGCAGGAACGTCATTGAACTGGATAGCCAACGCCAAGGATTCCTGGCAGATGTTCACGCCGAAGGCATCCATCGAATATCAATGGAGACCCGAATTTTCAACTTATGCGACCTTCTCAAAGGGTCAGAAAACTGGCGGATTTGACTTCGGCGGTTTGACGCCGTTTGCAAGCTCGCGGCTACAGAGCAGCCTGCCTTATGGTCCCGAGGTCGTTAAAAACTATGAGTTAGGTTTCCGTGCTTCGCTCCTGAACAACAAAGTCACGTTAAATGGCGCTGTCTTTTATGACGCCATCGATGACGTGCAATTGACGACGACGGATCCGGTTTCGCTGATCAGCCGCCGCTTTAATGCCGGTTCAGGTCATTCCAAGGGCGTTGAGCTGGAATCGTCGATTCTGGATATTCTCCCGGGTCTCGACGTCAATCTGAGTGGCGGCTATCTCGATGCGCAGCTCGATGATTTTGCGGGCATAGCAAAGACGGTCACCTATGCGAATGGTCTCGTTCTTAATTCGACGCCGTTTGACGGCGCCCGTTTGCCGAACGCTCCGACGTGGCAGGGCTTCCTGGGACTGACCTACACTGTTCCCGTCGATCTACCGGGCACGTATCGCGTCGGCGGCAACGTTCAATACAAGTCGGCCACCTTCAACGACGCATTGAACAACAGCGTCAACCAGATTCCGGACCAGACACTCATCAATGGGTTCCTTAGCTACACAACGGCGGACACTCATTGGACGTTTCGGATCGATCTGCGGAACGCTCTCGATGAACGTTATCCGCAGTGGGCGAACTATGTCGTGCAGCCCGGGACGGGGACGCTTCTCTACAGGGGCACATACTACAACGAGCCGCGCACGATATTTACGAGCTTGAAATATTCGTTCTAACTCGAAGGATCCAAGGACAGAAACCCGTCGATGGCGCAGCTTAAATCGGGACCGCAATGCTAGCGTTGCTCAAGAAAGCCTACCTCAACAATTCACTTGTTTCTGGAGCAACGCTGCTGTCGGTCCTCGCTGCGGTCATCATTGTCGCGCCATTTCTCTACCCCGGCGATCCGCAGAGCATGGTCGCACCCGCTCTCATTCGCCCCGGTGAGGACGCACGCTATATACTAGGCACTGACGGTTTGGGTCACGATTTGACAGCCGAGCTGATGCACGGGGCCGGCATATCGGTCATGATCGGAATTGGCTCGGTCACTGTGGGTGTTTTTGTCGGGACGATAATCGGCGCTATAGGCGGGTATTTTGGTGGTCTTGTTGATGATCTACTGACGCGATTGACCGAGCTGTTTCAGACGGTACCAACCTTTCTTCTCGTCATGGCGCTTGTCTGCGTCTTTGAACCGTCCCTCGTTGTTATCATCGCTGCCATTGCTGCAACATCGTGGGTATCTGTCGCGCGCATAACCAGGGCGCAGTTTCGCACCTTACGGCAACGTGATTACGTTCTCGCGGCGCGAACACTCGGATATAGCGATGCGCGGATAATCGTCGTCGAAATCCTGCCGAATGCGATAGCCCCTATCGTCGCCAACATCTCCCTTATGATTGCCTCCGCAATTCTGTTGGAATCGGCATTGTCATTCATCGGGCTTGGCGATCCGAATGTCGTGAGTTGGGGAAGCATGATCGCTGAAGGGCGCGATTACATGCGGTCTGACTGGTATCTGATCGCCATTCCCGGCGCCGCCATCGCGGCCACTGTTTTCGCATTCAATCTCGTTGGAGACGGCTTGAATCATGTCTTGAACGCGAGGGCGTCGTCGTGAGTCGGCTTATCGCAGATATTCGTGGACTGTCCGTGCACTTCGGTGAGCACCTGATCGTCGACGGAATCGATTTCTCCATTCAAGAGAATGAAATTCTCGCGCTCGTTGGTGAATCCGGCTGCGGAAAGTCCACGGTGGCACTGTCTCTGCTCCGTCTGCTGCCCGACAAGGGCTGCACCGTCGCCGGAAAAGTTCTTCTCGGAGGCCGGGACATCCTGACCGTGCCCGAGAACGAGCTCAATGATCTGCGCGGTAGCGCCGTATCAATTATATTCCAGGATCCCTCGACGGCGCTCAATCCAGTCTGGAGCATCGGCTCGCAGATCGTCGAGACCTTGCGCCGGCACCGCAATATCTCCGCAAAAGCTGCGCGGCGGCAAGCCATCGACCTTCTGGATCTGGTGGCCATCCCCGACCCACATCGGCGCATCGACGATTTTCCGCATCAGTTTTCTGGCGGAATGCGGCAGCGCGTGATGATCGCGATGGCGATTTCCTGCAATCCACGCCTGCTCGTGGCAGATGAGCCCACAACCGCACTGGACGTCACGACTCAGGCGCAGGTCCTAGAGCTACTGGACAAGCTGCGCCGGGATTTGTCGATGAGCATTCTGCTGATCACTCATGATCTCAGCCTTGTCGCCGATTGGGCGGATCGTGTTGTCGTCATGTATGGCGGCCAGATTTGCGAGTCCGCACCGACGCGATCGCTTTTCTCGGCTCCGTTTCATCCCTACACGCAGTGCCTGCTGGCGTCGATACCGCCGCTAAGCGGCGGTCCAACGCATCGCACCGGACGCCTATTCGAGGGGCCCTCTGCCGGGGTTGTGACAGCGTCAGCGGCTGGATGTCGTTATGCCGCGCGCTGCGACAGGGCCGAAGCGAGCTGCCTTTCGGCGAAGCCGGCCATTTTCTCCGTTGGGGCAGGATCGCATCTTGCCGCATGTCCTGTCGTCAAGCCCAGTGTGTCCCTTGCCGCTACTGTCATTTGAAAATGTCGAGGTCGTCTATGGGCAGGCCCGAGAACGGCGTAAGGCGCTCGATCGCGTGTCCTTTGCGATAGAGGCAGGAGAAACCCTCGCGCTGGTTGGAGAGTCAGGCTCAGGCAAATCGACGCTCGCCAAAGCCGCGATCGGGCTTGTGCCAATATCCTCGGGCACGATCCGTCTCGATGGTGTCGATCTTGCGCAGCGGCACCGCTCCGTCAGGGCGCTGAGATCCCGTATGCAAATGGTCTTTCAGGATTCAGGATCCGCCCTCAATCCTTTGCAAACGATCCAGCGTATCCTCGAAACACCGCTGAAAATTCGGGGTGTGCCGCGTCCTGAGCGTCTGGCCCGCATCGCCGAAGCGCTAGAACAGGTCAATTTACCAACCAGTATTCTCACTCGCTATCCGCACGCCCTCTCGGGCGGCCAAAAACAGCGTGTCGGAATTGCGCGCGTGCTTCTTTTGAAACCCGAAATCCTGGTTCTCGACGAGCCGGTTTCGTCACTCGATATTTCGATGCAGGCGCAAGTTCTCAATCTGCTCGCCGACCTTCAGGATCGCCACCGGTTCGCCTATCTTTTTATTTCGCATGACATGCGCAGCGTCAATTTCCTGTCGGACCGCGTCGCGGTCTTGTATCTCGGACGCATCGTCGAGCTGGCCGACCGTGCAGCATTGCAGGCGAACCCGCTTCATCCCTATACGCGGCTCTTGTTCGAATCGATTCCGGGACAGGGGCGCAGGCACATCGAGCTACCCTCCACCGAAGCCTCAGGCACCGAAACCGCGAATACCGGATGCAGGTTCCATAAGCGTTGTCCGCTGGTCACTAGCCTTTGCCGTGAAATCGAGCCGAATCTGCATGTGACCGGTCACGATCATTTTGTCGCTTGTCATCATGCGCAGACAGAGCAGGTTGCTTCCGCACGAGTGTCGCGTCGTGCCGTCAACGATCTGAGAGCGATATGATCATGACTGGAATCTCGCGCCGGACATTCAACCTCGGGGCCACTGCCGGCATGGCCGGCTTACTGTCTGCGAAGCGAGTGTTGGCGACCCCGGCGCGCGGCGGCGTTCTGACGATGCTTCTGGCCGGCGAACCTATTGCGCTGAGCGCTATCGCTTATTCAGGGCCGACACGCAACGTGAGCCCAAAGATTCAGGAGGGATTGGTTGCATTCGATCTTGAGGGAAATCCCAAGCCGCAGCTCGCAACGAGCTGGTGGATAAGTCCGGATCGCAAGACTTATGGCTTCACATTACGTCCGAATGTGCGCTGGCACGATGGTCAGCCGCTGACATCGGCTGATGTCGCCTATTCCATCCTGACGCTGAAGAAGTTTCATCCTTACGGTTCAGCGACGCTCGTCAATGTAAGCGACGTCGAAACGCCGGATGAGCATACCGCCATCATACATTTGTCGTCACCGTCGCCGGCGCTTCTGGGCGCGCTTCGCGCGGAATTCTCGCCGATTGTGCCAAAGCATCTCTACGCGGATAAAGACCCGCGGACAAATCCGATCAACAATGCGCCGGTTGGAACCGGACCGTTCAAATTTCTCAATTGGGAGCGCGGAAGCCACATCACGCTCGTGCGCAATCCGGACTATTGGGATCAACCGAAACCTTATATCGATCGCCTGATCTTCAAGATCATTGCCGACGGCAACGCGCGCGTTGCCGCCTTTGAGACGGGAGATGTCGACATCGGCGCCACCCCGGTTCCACCCAATGAGGTCAATCGGATTCTGCGGCTACCGCATTTGCGCTCGGAGAATCGAGGCTATGCGTGGCTCGGATCCTTGACATTTCTCATGTTCAATCTCGAGCGCCCTCCTTTTGACAAGCTCGCCGTACGCCAGGCGATTGCTCACGCAATCAATGTTCCGCGTATGCTGGATATCATCTGGTACGGTCGCGGCGTCGTGACGAGCAGCCCCATCGTGCCGAGCCTGAAACCCTTTCATACCGATGTGCCGGGATATCCTTATGACCTGGCGCGCGCCAATGCCTTGTTGGACGAGGCGGACCTGCCGCGGCGTTCTGGTGGAATCCGGCTGAGGATGGATTTCGACTATCTCCCCTATGGAGACGGGTATCATCAGCTTGCGAAGTATGTTCGCGCGTCACTCGCCGACGTGGGCATTCATGTGACGATCCGCGCGCAGGATTTTGGCGCCTATGTTCGCCGGCTTTACACGCAACGAGATTTCGGGCTTGCGCAGGTCTCTGTGGCCAACGATTACGATCCGACTGTCGGCGTACACAAATTATATTGGTCGCGGATGTTTCGCCCCGGAATACCGTTTTCCAATGGCCCCCACTATCATAACCCGCGCGCAGATGAACTTCTCGAAGCGGCGTCCAGAGAAATCGATCTGGAGAAGCGGATCGCACAATATCGCGAGTTCCAGCTCGTGGTGGATCAGGATCTTCCCCACATCAATCTTTTGTCCCTCGACAGCTACACGATCCATCACCGGAAAGTCCGCGACCACACCGTGACCGTCGATGGCCTCGCCGGAAACTTTGCCGATGTCTTCATCGATCCGAGTGCAACATGAAATTCTCTAGTCTTCGACGCGGTCTTGTCATGTCCGGCCGCGTACTTCTATCCATTCCATTTCGCGCGCTGCCGACACTGCTCGCAGCGATCGTCGTGAGTTTCCTGCTGCTGAGATTGATCCCAGGCGATGCGGTCGATGTCATGGCTTCGCAGGTGGCGCTTTCGAATGAAAGCGATATCGCAAAATGGCGTCACGATCTTGGCCTCGATCGAAGCATCGGCGAACAGCTTCTCGATTATATCGTCAATCTCGCGCGGCTCGATTTTGGCTATTCGCATATCTATAACATGCCTGTCGCCAGCCTGATCGGGGAACGTCTTCCGTCGACGTGCTTGCTGGCGGGAACGGCCTTTGTCGTCGCGATTATCCTTGGCATCCTGGCCGGAGTGATTTCAGGCTATGCAAAAGGTGGCGCACTTGATCAACTGACCTCCGCTGTCCTGCTTTTGCTCTATTCGGTTCCCGCGTTCTGGACGGGACTGCTTTTGATCGAAGTTTTTGCCGTCTGGTTGAATTGGCTTCCGCTTGGTGGTTCTCAGTCCTTGGGACTTGATCTCTCCGGCGCGGCCCGGATCGGAGACAGGCTTCGCCATCTTGTCTTGCCGGCAGTGACGCTGGCTCTCTTTTACATCGCAGTCGATGCACGCTTGGTTCGGGCATCCATGCTCGAAGTACAGAACCAGGATTATATCCGGACCGCGATCGCCAAGGGCCTAGACCGTCATACGATCGTCTGGAAGCACATGCTCAGAAACGCCTTGTTGCCGCTTACGGCGGTAGCCGGAAATCGTATCGGTGCAATGCTCGGCGGCGCCGTCACCATCGAAACGGTTTTCAATTGGCCAGGCATGGGCCGTTTGGCGTTCGAAGCTGTCCTGAAGCGGGACTTCACCGTATTGACGGCGATTCTCGTCCTTTCAGCTTTTTTTGTAATCGCTGCCAACATCATCGTGGATTTGATTCAGGTCTGGATCGATCCGCGTATCGAACATTGAGAAATCGAAACGTCCTTGACCGCACGACCAGAATGTCCACCCTTAGGGAGCTTGAAATGCCTGCGTTCGTAAATCCGTTTCCGCCGCAAATATCCGCGGATCTCGTCAAGCGGTTTGCGCAATGCGAGACCGGAACCATCGGGCATTTCGAATATGAGGGTTTCCTCCATAACCATCTGCGCCCGGTGCTGCCGGGCGTGCGTGTCGCGGGTACGGCGATTACGTTGCGTGCTCCGAGCATCGTCGGCAGCCTGTCTTCCTATTTGATCTCCAATGCCCGTCCTGGCGATTTCATCGTCGTTGATCGCTGCGGTGAATCAAAACATGCCAACTGGGGTTATGTCACGAGTTTCGCTGCCAAGCTCGCGGGCGTCGTCGGGATCGTGGTTGACGGTCCAACAACCGACCTGCAGGAGCAACGGGATCACGGGATACCGTGCTGGTGCAGCGGCGCCTCGCCCATAACGGTCAAGGGCAATTTGCCGGTCGAGGGCGCAATCAACGTGCCGGTTTCCGTGGGTGGTGTGATCATCTCTCCCGGTGACGCCGTGCTTGCTGACGATAGCGGAATCTTCGTGTGCTCACCCAATCGATTGGAAGCAATCGTGGACGAGTCGCTTCGGCGGCAAAAAAACGAGAAGACAACGATCGCGCGACTAACGCGCGGCGAAACTCTGCTCGACATATTCGGTCCGCGCGCCTGACTGGTGTCCACAAAGGATCAACGAAATGAGCAAAGCGCTGCATTTTACGGCTTTTCAAATGCTGAGTCCCGGAGATCGCGGGGCATGGCGCGATCCCGACAACGTCCGCGATCCGACGAATCTACGTTATTGGCAGAAGCAGGCCCAACTGCTGGAGGCTGCGGGGTTCGATGCAATTTTTTTCGCCGACATACTCGGCGTATTCGAGACGCGGGAAACTGGACCCGAATTGTCAGTGCGGGATGCGCATGTCTTTCCTTTGGGCGATCCATTCGTTCTCGTCTCGGCTTTGGCTTCGGTAACTGAAAAGCTCGGTTTTGTCGTCACCGCGTCGAGCACTTATGAGCCGGCTTTTCTATTGGCGCGGCGCTTCAGCACGCTCGATCATTTCACCGGAGGCCGGATCGGCTGGAATATCGTTACGTCCTATCTTGACAGTGCCGCCGCGAATTTCGGGCTCAACGAACAGATTTCGCATGGCGAACGTTATAAGCGGGCCAACGAATATATTGAGGTGCTGGAAAAGCTTTGGCTGGAGTCGTGGGAGCCAGGGGCTCTCGTGCGCGATAAAGATGCGGGAATTTATGTCGATCCGGCCAAGGTGCATCCGATCAATCACCGCGGTCAGTATTTCAACGTCCGGGGACCTCACCTGAGCGAACCGTCGCCGCAAGGCAAACCCGTCTACTTCCAAGCGACGGCGTCCGAAGCGGGCTTTGATTTCGCCATTCGTCACTCGGAGGCGCTCTATACGAATGCTGGAAACTTGGAAGGGCTGGCCGCCAATATCAAAAAGCTCGAGCTTTTGGCCGCAGCGGCCGGCCGGAGTCGTCCGCGCATATTTACGGGTGTCACCATCGGTGTCGCGAGGACACGCGAGGAGGCGCAACGGAAAATAGATCGCCAGGCACAATTTCAAACGGATGAGAGCGTGCTCGCGTGGAACGGCATCGACATCCGGCAATATACGCGTGACACCCTTCTCTCGGAGTTGAAAACCTATGGAACGACGAGGCCCTTGCGCTCAGTAAACGGTCGCTACGACGTCACCATTCAGGATTATATCGATCACGTTCGCAATCAGCAGTCTCCATTCACGGTCGTCGGTACGCCGGAAGAGGTCGTGGACAGGCTGGTTGAAATATCCGAGCAGACGGGACTTGACGGGTTCAACATTAGCTCGTCGAGTTCGCCGGGGATTTACGACGATTTTCTCGAATTTCTGACGCCATTGCTGCGAAAGCGTGGACTTCTTCCCGAAGCGGACGCTGCTCCAGTCCATTTGCGGGATAGGCTCGCGCTGTGAGCTTTGTGCGTCGAACCCATGACTGAGCATAGATATTCAGCAGCACATTGGGGCATTTATGAAATCGACCCGGACCCGGCCGAAGGCCGGCCGAAGCTTCGATCGTTCTCGCTCGACCCCGATCCCAATCCGATTGGGCTAGACCAACTCGACCCCTCCGTCACCGCCTTGCGGATTGCGCAACCGGCGATCCGCGAAAGCTGGCTCGAAGCGGGAGCAGGGACAAACCCATCGAAACGAGGAAGAGAGCGCTTTGTAGAGGTCGATTGGGAGACCGCGCTCGATCTCGCGGCCGGCGAGATTGCAAGAATCCGCGCGGCCCACGGCAATGAGGCGATCTTTGGCGGATCATACGGATGGTCGAGCGCCGGCCGCTTTCATCACGCGCAGAGTCACTTGCATCGGTTTTATAATAATGTCGGCGGCTACGTGCACAGCGTCGACTCCTACAGTCTTGGCGCGGCGCGCGTGCTCATGCCCCACATTGCAGCCGGAATGGACGAATCCAATGTGTCTCATACGTCTTGGGACGTGTTGGCGGCGCATTGCGAATTATTCGTGAGTTTTGGCGGGATGCCTCTCAAGAACACGCGCGTCTCGCCAGGTGGCGCCGGACGGCATCGGGCGCGTGACGGCCTGCGACGGATGCGGGAAGCCGGCGCTCGGATCGTCAACATCAGTCCTGTCAACGACAGCCTCGAAGACGGCGCTTCCGACGAATGGATTCCAATTCAGCCCAATACTGATACGGCGATGCTGCTCGCTTTAGCGCATGTTGTGCTGAACGACTCACGTTTTGATCGTAGCTTCCTTGCGACTCACACGGTCGGCTTTGACCGCTTCCTGCCCTATTTGACGGGCGAGGCCGACGGAATAGCCAAAACCCCGGCCTGGGCTGCGGGTATCACCGGCGTATCCGCGGCACGAATAGAACGACTCGCCCGCGAGATGCTTGGCAAGCGCACGATGCTCAATATTGCCTGGGCGCTTCAACGCGCAGCGCATGGCGAGCAACCTTTCTGGATGCTCGTGACGTTGGCGGCAATGCTGGGACAGATTGGGCTGCCGGGTGGCGGCTATGGGCTTGGCTACGGCGCGATGAATACGATGGGAAGCAGCCATCCGCGCGTCCCCGGCCCGACCCTGCCCCAGGGCAGGAATGCGGTTGCGGCCTTTATTCCGGTTGCGCGTTTTTCCGATATGCTGCTTCGTCCGGGCGAGACGTTTCGTTACAACGGTGGCCTTCACCGTTATCCTGATATTCGGCTGGTGCATTGGGCGGGCGGCAATCCCTTCCATCACCATCAGGATCTGAACCGTCTACGACTGGCCTGGGAAAAGCCGGAAACGATTATCGTTCACGAGCAATATTGGAACCCCGTCGCACGTCACGCGGACATAGTATTGCCGGCAACGATCAGCCTCGAGCGCGAGGACCTCGCCTTTTCCACGCGCGAGGGATATCTGATCGCGATGCGGCGCGCGGTTGCGCCATATGGCAACGCGCGAGATGACTTCGCGATATTCTCCGGGCTTGCCCGTCGACTCGGCGTGGAACCGGATTATACAGAGGGGCTTGATGTCTTCGGCTGGCTCCGGCGCCTTTACGAGAAAAACCGCATGCAAGTTGCCGAAGCCGGCATCAAACTCCCCGATTTCGAGGAATTCTGGGAAACCGGATTCATTGATTACTCGCGGCATGACAGGCCCCATGTCATGCACGCCGATTTTCGCCATGATCCCGTATCCTGTCCGCTGCCCACGCCCTCGGGCAAGATCGAAATATTCTCCGAGCGCATCGCATCGTTCGAGCTTGACGATTGTCCGGGTCACCCAGTTTGGCGAGAACCATTCGAATGGCTGGGGCACGCCGAGTCGAAGCGATATCCCCTGCATCTCCTCTCCGATCAGCCGGTTCGCCGGCTGCACAGTCAGCTCGATCAAAGTCCCTCTAGCCGCGCCGGCAAGATTTCGGGACGCGAACCCGTCTACCTCAATCCAAAGGATGCCGCCCAGCGCGGGATCGCGCAGGGCGACGTGGTTGAACTATTCAACGATCGTGGACGCTGTCTGGCCGGCGCGATTCTGAGCGAAGCTATTATGCCTAGAGTGGTGCGGCTTTCGACAGGTGCCTGGTTCGATCCCGGCGATGATGTCGAGAAGCACGGCAATCCCAACACATTGACGCTGGATCGCGGCACTTCCTCCTTGTCGCAAGGTTGCAGTGCACTGACCTGCCTGATTGAAGTCCGACGATTTACAGGGTCTGTTCCGCCTGTGTCTGCTTTCACGTTACCGGAAATCATTGTCAAAGAAGTGTGACCCTCTACGGATCGTGGCGCGCATCAAACAGTGTGCGAGGTCCTTGCGTGCGAGGAGTGCTGGCAGGCAATCGGCACGCCGGGCACACCGATTGGTCGTTGGGGTAGACCCAGCAAATCTCATATCGAACGAAGAAATACATATTTGACCCCGCGCTGGCCGTGCTCTTAGCTGCACTTGCGAAAACGGGTAAATAGTGAGTTGCGTCAGAGAGTTCGCGCCCAAAGAAAAGGCGCTTCGCACAGCTGCGAATCTGGGCTTCCGGTGTCATCCGCCTCACCTAGCCCATTACTGGAAATGGCAACGCGTTCCTCGCCGCCATGTCGAGGCTGCACGTCGTCAGCCCGACGACCTTGATCACATGCGAGGAAGTCATTGCGCATTCGCTCGCCGCACTTGAACCTTTGAGGATTTGAGATGGCCGTAGTCTCCACACTTCAACGACCTGCCTTAACACGGCCGCCTCGCCTGATGGCGACGAACATGCCGATCGATTTGCTCCGCTCCTTCATTGCAATCGTCGAAGCGGGCTCCCTGGCTCAGGCTACCGAAACCATTCTGCTGACGCAGTCAGCACTCAGCCTTCAGATGAAACGGCTGGAGGATGTGCTGCAACAAAAGCTGTTCCGACGTGACGGGCGCAAGCTTTCGCTCACTCCCGCAGGCGAGGAGTTAGTCGGACATGCGCGCCAGCTCCTGGCGCTGAACGACCGAATCGTATCGGCACTTGGTCAGGATTTCGATCCGGAGCCGATCACACTCGGCTTGGTGCAGGACTTTGCCGACACGATCCTTACGGATGTCCTGAGCCGCTTCCATTTCGGGCATCCGCGCGCGCGCATCATCATCCGTGTCGGTGGATCGGTCGAGTTGCTCGACATGTTCGATCGGTCCCGTCTCGACCTCGTCCTCTGCCTCGGCCAGCATGGCGATCGTGTCGGATCGAGCCTGAAAACGGTCGGCCATGACCGGATGGTCTGGCTCGGCCAACCCGATAGCGCCGATTTGGAAGAGCTTCCGCTCGTACTCCTGGAATCTCCGTGCCGTTTTCGCGACACGGCATTGCATACGCTTGGCGAAAGCAAGCGCGCCTATCGAATTGTTTTGGAAACGCCCAATCTGCCCGCTCTGGGCGCAGGAGTGCGCGGCGGCCTCGGCGTGAGCTGCCGGACGCGGCGGTTCGCGACCTCTGAAGGCTTGCCTCTGCTACCGGCAGGCGTGCTACCGCCACTGCCGGAAGTCGAAACAGTGCTCGTGCGTCGCAACGGACTTTCCGATACCGCACATGATCTGGCCGAGTTGCTCGAGCAGGCCGCCGCCGATTGATGAGTTTTCACAAGATTTCCATTGAGACTAATTCCTTGGTCTCTCTGTCACGACTGAAGGCATACTGCTCTCCGACGTCGAATAAGCGGGTTACGCGGAAAGTTCCCAGTAACCGATATTGACTTGCAGGACGGACGGTATGTCATCTGATCAGCATCGAAATATTGCCTTTTCTCTGAACTCGCGTTTCCAAGAACTCGACTCTGAGCGCCGGCGGACATGGACGCCAGACGCTTTGGCCGTCTACGATAATCAGCGCGCAGAGCTTGTGCGCGAGCATAGCAAGCACCCGTTCGTCGGCTTAGGCGACACCCTCCCCGACGTGACACTGGTCCGCACGGACGGAAAACCGATCTCTCTCGATGCTGTCGCGACCGCCGGCCCGGCCGTCTTGATTTTCTTCCGCTTCGCGGGATGCCCAGCCTGCAACATCGCACTTCCTTATTATCGTGACACGCTGTGGCCCGCCCTCTCGGCAGCGCGAGTCCCGCTCATCGGCATTTCCCCGCAGCCGATTACGCTGCTGCACGAGATCGTAAAGCGGCATCAGCTTCCTTTCCCGATCGCCTCCGACGAGAACCTTGGTCTCTCGCGCGCTCTGGGTATCACCTATGTCTTCAATGATGCATCCCGTAAGTCGTCTGAGGCGAACGGCGGCACGAGTCAGGCGCTGAACGGAACATCATCCTGGGAGTTGCCCAAACCGGCCGTCATCATCATCGATCAGCACCGCGTCGTCCGTTTCGCCGATATCTCGCCAGACTGGATCATCAGAACCGAGACGCCGGCGATCCTCGACGCGCTGCGCTTGTCGGGGAAGAAGGCAAGCCAGGGAGCTTATTCTGAGCCAGTCTGAAATTGGAAGAAGCCAACTTATGCGCGAAAGCGCATGGAACATTCCAATAGCGATGAGAGCCGAGGAGACATGTTGAGATGGATAGGGCGTGAAATTTCGATGACCAACAGTCGTCATAGAACGCTGATGGCAAGATTGACGTCTACCCAAGCCACTGGTTGGGGGCAGATCAATGCCTAGAGCTTCGCAAGCCTATTCTATTCCTGCGCCGCCACCGCAGGAGCATGACACAACATTCTTCGCCGACACGCTTGTTCGAATGTCTTCGAGCAAGCCGCCCTATTTGTTTATTTCGGCAGGTATGGGGGCATACTTTGTCGTGCTGGCCGTACTCCTGACCGTCGATTTCAGCCCCGCGCCGATGACCCTCGAGGCGCCGGTCGAGATGGCGTTCGAGCAGAGCGAAGAGCAAGCACCGCAACCTGAGACCCCGCCGGAGCCGCCGCCCGTTCCGGAGCAACACCCTGAACCGCCGCCGCCGGTAGCCGAGAAGCCTCCTGAGCCTGCACCCGAACCGCCGCCGCCAGTTCCTGAAGAAGCAGCGGAAGCTTTGCCGGTGCAGCCGCCCCCACCACCGCCGCCGCCTGCGCTAGAGAAGCCTCCTGAACCGAAGCCAGAACCGGTGAAAGAGAAGCCCGCGCCAAAACGGTCAGCTGAAAAGCCGAAAGGAAAGCCCAGCGCGACGCGCACCGCGGGAGCCGTTCCGAGCGATTATGCCAACAAGGTCTTTCAGCGCATCAATCGGATCGCGTCCAACACCTTTCCACGTGGTGCTCTGACGCAAAAATCGGTGCGGGTCGGGTATGTCATCGTCATCGGCGCGTCAGGCCAACTCATTTCGAAGTCAATTTCGCCGTCGGGCGTTGCCGCCGTTGACCATGCCGTCGCGCAAGCTCTCGCCCAATCGGCTCCCTTTCCGCCACCGCCCAATCTCGGAGCAAGCTCCTATCGGATTGCCGGCGGCATCGTCTACCGCGTCCGGTGATCTCTTGAACACCAACATTAGTTGAGAGGAACAATGTCTGATCCTGCCCTTTCGAGTCCGGGTACCGGCGTCCCGGTTCACATAGCCACTCCGGTGGAGCTCTTCAATCAAGCGGACATTATCGTAAAAGTCGTGATGGCGCTGCTGATCCTTGCGTCTGCATGGAGTTGGGGAGTCATTGTTGCGAAGTCCCTGCGGCTCACTCTGGTCGACAGAAGGGCCAACCGCCTTCTCAAAAGTTTGAGGCACGGCATTCAGACGTCAGAGCTTTCGGAAGCGTTTTTGAAAGTGAAGGCAGACGATCCGCTGCGATACGTCTACCAGGCCATGGTGGAAGAGAACACGCGATCAGCGGAGCTGCGATACAGCTCGGGTCAGCAGGAAAGTTTGTTGGAGCGTATCCACCGGGTCGCGCAACTTTCGTCTACCAGCGCGCTCGATAATTTGCGAGCCGGCCTGCAGTCGTTGGCGAGCATCGGTTCGGTCGCGCCGTTCGTCGGGCTTTTCGGCACCGTTTGGGGCATCATGAATAGCTTCCAGGGCATCGCCGCGACGAACAACACAAGTCTCTCCGTCGTTGCGCCGGGCATCGCGGAAGCACTTTTTGCGACGGCCCTCGGTCTCGTCGCGGCCATTCCGGCGGTGCTCTTCTACAATAACATCAGCGGCCGGATCAGCCGCTACGGCAAGCGCCTGACGAACCTCGTCGGCATTTACGAGGTCGAACTATCGCGGCAACTTTCGAAAGGTGAAGTCCATGGCCGTCGCGCTGCGTAAGCATGACGAAGATTTCGACGACCCGCCGATGAGCGACATCAACGTGACGCCGCTGGTCGACGTCATGCTAGTTCTTCTTATCGTCTTCATGGTCGCCGCCCCTTTGATGACGAGTGGCATTCCCGTCGATCTGCCCAAGACGCAGGCGAAACCGCTCAACGATCAAAAACCGCCCATAGCGGTCTCGCTCGATGCCGCAGGCAAGTACTTCGTCGGCTCGACTGAAGTTCAGCCGGATCAATTGCTTGCTGTCCTGTTGAACCAAGCCGAGAACGGGCTCGATCAGCGCATCCACGTCCGTGCAGACAAGGACCTTCCATATCGAGTCATTCTCGAGGTGATGGGTAAGATCACCTCCGCGGGGTTCACCAAGGTGGCGCTGGTATCAAATCCACCGCCAGGCGCACAGCTTCCTTTGCCAGCGCCAGCGGCGGCTCAACCCCCGGGACCCGGCACAACGGCGGCTTCGGCTCCGACAACGCCGGTTGACACGGCACAACCTGCCTCGCCGACACCGGCTCCCCCGACGCCAGCGATAGCAGCACCGGCCGTCGCGCCTGCGCAAGGATCGCAGAGCGTAGCCCCTGCGGTTGCACCGCCGACGACTTCCGAAGTAGGTCCTGCTGTGAACCCGCAATAAGGGACGATGAGCAATGGTGGAGCAGCACGACGATTTGGCAAGCTCGTTCGTCGGAACGTAAATATTATGCCTAATCGTGTGAGGTGCAGTCGACATTCGATATTTTAGCCAACTCTGCAATTACTCTCCCGTCGTCATTCACAACCCGCGTCCTTCTTGTTCCAGCCTCCGGCCTTCAAGATATCCGTGGTTCCAGATCGAGCAATTAGCAAGCGTAATTCCTCGTCCGATGACTTTGACCTGACACTTCCGCCGGCCTCGCCTTCGATAATCCAGGCGTGATCAAGTCAGCGATCTCGTGGCCGCTATTTTTGAAGCGCTCGACGAAGGAACACCGGTCTTGGGCACGGGAACGCCTTGAGCACGTTGCGGTCGCGAGCCTACACTTGATGCCTCGATCATTATTAGCGGATATTGCCCAGGCGCCGTCGCCTCAGAACAGGGCACCGACTCTTTTTCGGGATCGGTTCTCGGCCCAGTTCAGAAATTGCGACACGCTGTCGACCTGATCGTCGTTGCGGCCGATTGGAAAGGCCAGCAGCTCATTTCGGAAGGCATCAAGCCATCGGGCGTTTCGTGGAATAAATACAGCTCCCGCCTCAATGATTGCCGACTGAGCTACGACGCGATCTGCCTTCGATCCTTCCGGACGCAACCCTATCCATCGAATGCCATGGCCCTCAGAGCGCAATTGCTGAATCAGGCCGAGTCCAACGCCTGCCTCTTCGAGCAGGACCGTGTTGACCGCAAAAGCGCGCGCGTGGTTCACGACCTTGCGCTTCAGATCGGGAAACTCCATCCGCACACGCAGCACGTCCTGAAGAAAATATTTGCCATTCTGAATAAGCCAGGTTGTGCAGACCGACCAATCCGATGCTTCACCGGACGTCGTCGCCAAGTCCCAGCTCTGCACAATTCGATCGTTGGCCGCCCGCGAGGGCAGAGAATCACAGACTTGAAACCAGCGCCATTTGAGGAGGTTGCCTTCGGCGGGGACCGGTGCCTGCTGGTATTGCGCTGAAAACTGGAAAGACGACATTGAGGCCCGAAGCTGCTTCAGAACTTTCAATGGCTCGCGTTCCGGATGCAGGGGTTCTCCTTCTCGACGTCCCACCATCCGCCCGTCCGACAACACATAGCTCTCATCCTCCTCAGCGATTGCCGAAAGACGAAGATGCTCCCAATGTTCCTTTTCCATGACATGGGCCACGAGATCATCAACGTGCACGCGTTGCATAATGAGGATGATCACGTCATCCTTTTTGTTGTCGAGCCGTGAGTAGAGAGTGGAATCGTACCACTGCTTGACGGAGTGACGGCGCGGCTCCGATTGCGCGTCCTGTGGCTTAATCGGATCATCGATAATGATGAAGTTGCCGCCACGCCCCGTGAGCGTACCGCCCACAGACGTTGACAACCGATAGCCGCCGGCGACGGTTTCGAACTCGCTTTCGGCCTGCTTGTGAGGATTGAGACCGCCGGCAACAAATGCCCGCCGGTACCACGGCGCCATCATGACCGTCCGGCAATCGCCTGCCAACTTGCTCGAAAGATCCTGAGAATAGCTCGCGCAAATAAAACGCAGAGCGGGGTTCTTTCCCAGCGCCCACGCCGGGAAGGCAACGGACGCGGAGATAGATTTTAGATTTCGTGGCGGCAGCGTGATGATCAGGCGCTTAATTTCGCGACGATAGGCGCGCATTAGCCGATCCGCGATAAGGTCATATGCCAATTCGGTGTGAATGGCTGACTGCCATCGACCGTCGCGAAAGCTTTGGCGATGAAGGAGGCCAAATCCTGCCGCAGTATGGCGTCGAAAATTTCTCCGTTGTTCAGCGAAGCCATTACTCTTCCTGTCCGGATCGGCGCCTAAACGCTTCGATGATCGCTTGGTCCAACGCATCGAGTTCGTTAGGCTGCAGTGCTGCGCGTTCGTTGCGATCACTGCAGTGGCCAAGGATCAGCTGAACGGACCTCACGTCTCCCTTCAGCGCCTTTGCACATAATGCCTTGATCATGGCTAGTTGTTTGCTGAGCTTTCGCGTTCGGCCTCCCTCCGTGACGGTAATGAGCTGTCGTAGCTCCTTCTCAAGTTCAGCCTTAAACCCTGGAGCACCTTTCGGTCGTCCTTTGGGATTGCCTGACTGACCGGGCTTGAAACGCGAATGTTTGGGTGGCTTGCCGTACCCGACACGATATTTGCTCTTCTTCAAGATCGGGACGACCTTCTTTTCCTCATGCTGTTCGAACGGCCGCCCGCTTGGATCTCGGAGAACGGGCGGCTCGTGACGGCGTCGGTCGCTTGTTGCCCGGTCAATTTTTGCCAACGCAGGACCGTGACGTCGACATACCGCGGTTCCAATTCAATGACTCGTGCTCGTCTGCCGACTTTTTCAGCGGCCATCAGTGTCGTGCCAGCACCACCAAAACCGTCGAGCACGATATCGCCGCGGTTACTGGCATCTTGGATTGCGTCAGCCACCAACAACACCGGCTTCACCGTCGGATGATCAGACAGATCGTTGTCTCTGCCCTTCCGCCACGTGTTGACGCCGGCGTATTCCCAGACGTTTGAACGGTAACGTCCAAAACGCCCAAGTTCGATGTTGTTCGTGTGGCTAGCGCGCCCCAATTTGTAGACGAAGACAAGCTCGTGCTTCGATCGATAGAACGAGCCCATTCCTCCATTCGTTTTATTCCAAACACAGAGGTTCTTGAGTTCCGCGTAGACACGCTTTCCTGCATCCGTGAGTTCGCCGAGATGCCGCCAATCCATGCACACATAATGGAGTGACCCATCGCTGCTTACCGACGCAAGATTGCCCAAGGCGACTTCCAAAAACTCGGTGAATTCTTTGGGGCTCATTTCTCCGCTGGCGACGGCGAACTCCTTGTGACGCTGCCGGCCGAGGCCCGACACATGACCATCAATCGGCACGTTATAGGGCGGATCGGTGAAAACCATTCTTGCTCGATCGCCGTCCATCAAACGCGCGACTACATCTCGATCGCGGACATCGCCGCAAATGATGCGATGCTCGCCGAGGCACCACAGCGTTCCGACGCGCGTAATAGCTTCCTCAGCCGATGGAACCTTTGGTAGCTCATCCATGACATCTGGAGGGTCGGGCTGTCGTTGGATCGCCAAATCAATCTCGGCATGGTCGAAGCCCGTCACCGACACATCAAAATCGCTGTCAATCGTGACGAGATCTGCCAATTCAATCGCGAGAACGTCTTTGTCCCAGCCGGACAGCTCCGCGAGCCGGTTGTCTGCAATCGCATAGGCGCGCAACTCTGCCTCGGTCAGGTGGTCGAGGCAGATCACCGGCACTGTCGCCAAGCCTAATTTGCGAGCGGCCTCAACCCGCCCGTGCCCGGCGACAATGCGGTCTTCGGCATCGATGAGTACGGGATTGACGAAACCGAAGGCATCAATGCTGTCAGCGATCTGACGGATTTGCTTCGCCGAATGCGTCCGCGCATTTCGATGCGCGGCCTTCAACGCCCGGAGAGTCCGCAGCTCAATCCTTGGATGTTCGAATGCAGTCGCCCGGATTTTGTCTCGAGAAGTTCGCGCCATATATCCCCAGCGCGAAGTTCTCGCGCGCCCCGTGTATCGTCAATGAGTGATGCGCAAACGCAACTAAGACCGGGATGGCGAACTCTTCCAAACGCTCCGGCGAACAACGTCACTCTGTAGTAAGCTTCCAGCTGGCCGAAATGTTCTCGGCCATTTTTTTGAATTTTGGATATCCCACCGGATTAGGTACGCATTTGCGCGTCAACCTGTTCCAAAGACGAATTGCTCTGATGCTGGTCGTGAATTCCCTGCTAGCTCCAGTAGGGAATTTTTTTCAGAAATGCCCGTGGATCAGCGGTTATTGAATGCAGTTCCAACTATCCGGAGGCCGCTTTATGCGGAATTCCCTGTAAATCAGCCCATATCAGGGAATTTCCTGGAGAGACGGGTTCGCCGCAGACTGCCAGCACAGCCAATAAAATCAGCAACTTACCGAATTGAGATCCACCCCACTTTCTCCTAGTGCCTCATCACTGCCTCGGAAACGATGAGCTCGCACGTTCCCACGCGCTCCGTCTCGCGCGGGCCCTTCCGACTATCGGCCGGGTGCGCGCGGTACGCACGGCGCGAGCCTTCGGCGTGGTGTGGATAGACGCAAAGCGCCGTGCCCGACGCGCTATACTCTGGACATATGTTTGAGGGCCCCGAGCACCACGACCTGTCGCGACAAACCGCGACCAGTACACCGTCACAATCGAGGACGCCCTCATCCGTTACGAACACGCGGGCCACCCACGCACACTCCGCAGCATCCAGCGCTATTGCATGAAAGGTGATCTCGACTGCCTCCGGCAGGAAACGACCTTCGGCACGCGGTACATGATCACTCCGGAATCGATTGCCCGCCACATCTCTCAGATTGAAGAATTGACCAGTGCGACAGGACGCGCCAAGTCGCGACCGGTCGCGACAAGAATTGCCACCCGAAACTCCTGCACAAAGAGAAACAACTGAAATCGGAGCTCCGACGGGCGACGACAGACAACGACAAGGGGCGACAGACCATGGTTCGCAGGCCACCACGATTGCTGCTCACGCAAGCGACGATCGCTACATCACGCGTCTTGAGGGCGAGGTTGAGTTCTTGAGAGACCAAGTGAAGCAGAAGGATACACAGATTGGCGAGCTCACTGAACGAGCCCGCGAGACAAACTTTCTCATCAAGGGCCTCCAAGACCTCGTGTTACGCCTCAACCCCGGATCGCCGCAACACCAGGACGAAGGCACCAATCGAGGATAGTAGCGAAGCGTGCCACCGGCTCTGTTGATAACGCCATTGCGCGAGCGCTAAGGGGTATAATGGGGGGGGCGCTATGGAGCACATCAGCAGCCGCCTCACAGAGCTCAAACGCAACATCGAGATCATCGGCGCCGATCCCGCGACGCGCTATGGCTTCACCCAGGTTCCGAACTTCGTACTAACGAACAAGGAGCTCTCTGTGGGTGCCAAGCTCGCGTACGCCATGCTGCTCAAGTACGCGTGGAGCGATGACGCGTGCTTTCCAGGCCAACAAAAGCTCGCGATCGATATGGGAGCAGGGGAGAGGAGCATCCGAACTTACCTTAAAGAGCTCGAGGCCGCCGGCTTCCTCGAAGTCGAGCAGCGGGGCTTAGGACAAACGAACCTCTACAAGCTCCACATCACCCTCAAGAAAGGGACGGGAAAATGAGCTGCCACACCAGACCGGCAACGGTGGCCACACCAGACCGGCAGAAATTGCCGCTCTAGAGCGGCCAATTCTTCCGGTCTCTCCTTATAAGAATACCCAGTATGAAAAGACCCATATTAAAAACACCCAGTATGGGGACCCGTCTTTTTAAAATGGATACGAAATGCAAAATCCATCAATGAAGGCAGCGACGGTTGTGTTGCATTTCAAGGGTGACATTCACCCCCCAGCCGATCCAAGTAAAGCAGCTGACTTGACAGAACGCATTTTGCGTGTCGCAAAAAAGTTATTGTGCGACGCATTACGCAACGCTCACCCGCACTCGTCAATAACCCCCATTTTCTAAGGCTGAATTGCATTTCAAGCTGCAATTCTCAGATATCGAACACGTCGCGATACGCGGTATCGAACGCGTCCGATATCTTTTTGCCCCTACAAGCGCCCCTACGCGCGTTTGTAGGCCCGGCGAGAGGCCTCGCGAAGCGCAAGAGACTGCAAATGCGCGCATTTCCCCCCACCCCCTTTGTCGGGCTGCCGCCCGACCTCGTGCCGCCATTCCGTCGAGTGTGTGTAAGCTTGCGCAACACCACACTAACGACGGAACTGGCGGCACTCGCCCGCGTTTGGTGGTGCTCTTCCGTGCGGTCAAACAGAGCGCTCATTTTCGCGCACGTGGAGCGCCGATCGCGGGCTCGGCTGACGGCACGAGGTCGGCCGGCACCGCCGAACGCCCCCTCGACTGCGGGGCATCGGACGCGCGGTGCGTCACGTTAGGCGTTGTGGGGCGCCTATCTCTGCGCCGCCTCTTCCACGTCAGCAAAGACAACTGACGGCTATGACATCCTGGGTCGCGTCTCGGTGGCAACGACGACAATCGCTGGCATCAGCTACCCGGTTACTAGTACATATGATCTGCAGGGAAACACGACTGAAATTAAATATCCGAGCGGTTCGCGCGCCGATTACAGTTTCGGATCGGGTGGTCTTATCAATGGGGTGACCTCGACTGCAGCGAACGGCGCGACGAGCTCAATCGCGTCATTTATCGACTACGCACCGAACGGCAAAATCAGCTCGATCGTTTATCCCTCCGGTATCATCACTTCCTACACATACGACGCTGCCAATCTCTATCGGCTCTCGCGTCTCCTCACCGCGACCAGCTCGACGGTCCAAATCCAGGTGCCTGTAAGCAAACCGGTCTATGATCTCGCAGTCGGCGGTGGTGGAGGCGGTGCCTCTTCAAATAGCCCCTTTGCAGGAAGAGGCGGCGGCGGCGGCGGTCAAGTCGCTTCATCTACAAATTACGTTTCTCCACAAGCCTATGCCATCACAGCTGGCGCCGGTGGTGCGGGTGGCACCGGTGGAAACGATGGCGCTGCTGGATCAAGCAGCAGCTTTGCCACGTCGACCGCTAGAGGCGGGGCGCAGGGCACATCTTCCGGCGGCGCGAGCGGTAACTCGAATGCCGGTGGAAGCCAGAGCGGCACGTCGCCGTATCTTACAGGCGGAGGCGGAAACGGGGGAACGGGCTCGAACGGCGGCACTAATAACGGTGGGAACGGCGGCTCAGGCACGCTCTCATCGTTATCTGGGTCGAGCACTGCGTATGCGGGTGGTGGAGGCGGTGGTTGTTCTGCTTCTGGCTCATGCACGGCTTCAGGACTCGGTCAGGCGGGCGGCGGAAACGGCGGCTCAATAGGTGGGAATGCCACGGCGAATTCTGGAAGCGGCGGTGGCGGTGGCTCTGGCGGCGGTATCGCATCGGGCGGAAACGGCGGCTCAGGCATTGTCATTATTCGCTACCCGACGGGTTCCGTCGTCGCGACCGGCGGTACTATTTCTACGACCACCTCGGATACAATTCATACGTTTACTTCGAGCGGAACTTTCACGGTCACACAAACAGGGACCACGACCGCTACTACGACGCTCGTCTATCCCCTCTTGGATCTGAACTATTCCTACGATTCCGTCGGCAACATCACGAGCATCACTGACAACGGATCGACAACGCCCCCTCGCAGCGCTGCCTATACCTACGACAACCTCGATCGCCTCTTAACAGCATCCACAACGGCTTCGTCGACTTCACCTTACTCGCTCACCTATGCGTACGATGCGCTCGGTAACATCACGAGCGTCGTAGGTGCTACGACGACGAGTTACGGCTACGCGCAGACGCGATACGCGAATCCTGACGCGCCGACTTCCGTCGGCGGCGTCTCCTACACTTACGACAACAACGGCAATGTCACGTCGCAAGGCACGACAAACTACGCCTACGATTACCTCAACCGCATGAATCAGTCGATTGTCGGCGGTGCTACCACGACCTACGGCTACGACGCCTCCGGTGCCCGCATGTTCCAGCAGACCGGCACCGCCATCATCCATTATCCGAGCCGCTACTTCTCGCGCATGCTCGTGGGCACGACGACCGCGACGAGCACCGATTATGTGTTCCTCGGCGATCTCTTGCTCGCGACTATCGACACGCCCCCTTCCCTCTTCGCGACCGCGATCCCGGCAGTTGTGGGTACGACCACCAAATACTCGACAGCGACCACCGGCACCACCACACGGCAATGGCTCATCGCGACATCAACCGCTTCGAATACGATTCTTGTCCTCACCGCCAATATCCAGCAGGCGACGGCGGGCATCGGCTCGATCGCGAGCGCCTACCTCATCACTGGCTCCGGCACGACCTCGCTCACCTTCGCGACGACCACGCGCCAGTCCACCGCCCGCACCGAGGTCTGGTATCTGATCAATCCTTCGTCGGCATCTTCGACGATCACCGTAACCTCGTCGGCACAACGACCGAGTTCAAGCTCGCCGCTACGCTCCTTTCCGGCATCTCGCAGACAAATCCAATCGACGTCATGTCATGCAAACTTGGGTCAACCGGCAATCCCGCCGTTACTGCCACCACGACCGTTACGAGCGACCTCATCGTGACGGCGCTCACGCGCCTAGCTTCCACAGACGCCACGACAAGCCGCACTGCGCTCTACAAGCTCCGAAACGGCATCCTGGGCGCCGGCAGCTACACGCTCGCCACAAGCTCGACGGCCTACACCGACACCTACACCGGGAGCGCAAGCGCGAACTGGTCCATGATAGCGGTCGCCTTTAAGGCGGCGACCACGACGCTATCCCCGACTGTTTCCTATGTGCATGCTGATCAACTCGGGTCGACGGCGATTGTCACGAATGCGAGCGGCACGCCGGCGCAGACGCTCGACTACTATCCCTACGGTGCGGCGCGCGTGAACTCTGGCACACCGATCGAGAGCCGGCAGTACATCGGCCAATTCGCCGACAGCCCGACATCACTCTCCTACCTCAATGCCCGCTACTACGATCCGGCGCGTGGGCAGTTCACGAGCGAAGATCCAGTGTTCTGGGAAATTGGGCTGACGAAGGATGGGAAGCACGCGTTAGAGAATCCGCAGAGCTTGAACAGCTATGCATATGGCAATGACAATCCGATAGTCGGCAAAGACCCAACTGGGCGGAGTACGCTCGAAGGAAGCGCAAGTATGGGCACATGGTACGCGGGCGCGACGGTGGGTGCCGATATCTCTACTGATCCTTGGGCCGTACAGTTTTACCTAGGCCCTACACTTGGACCTTCAATTGGAGGCCAGATACAAGCGGCATGGGACCCTGCTGGCTCTCTCGACCCATCCGGATTCTATACGGAACCTTCTGCTTCCGCTGCCTTCGGCATTGTACTGGGTGCGTAGGACCTGAGTGCCGACGTGGTTGTGGAGAATGTCAATACGCACGTGATATTTGGATTCTATGGCAGCGGTGAGGTCATTTTCGTTAGTCATCTTAAAGAGCCCGATTTAAAGAGCCCAATCCACTTTTCGAGTGGATCAGGCTCCAAGGGCTAAATACAGAACGATTGAAGCAAATGCTGAGTATCAGCTTATGCGCTATGTATAGGCCACGCTGACGCCACCATCGATAACAATTCCCGACCCCGTCATATAGCTCGACTCATCGCTGGCCAGGAACAGCGCGAGGTTCGCGATATCAATGGGCTGCCCAAGCCTTCGCAACGGAATG
Source organism: Hyphomicrobium sp. (assembly GCF_019753045.1). GTDB lineage: Bacteria > Pseudomonadota > Alphaproteobacteria > Rhizobiales > Hyphomicrobiaceae > Hyphomicrobium_B. The sequence goes on along the minus strand of NZ_JAIELN010000002.1, from coordinate 267,813 downwards.
ATATGAACGCGAGCCTGAATATCCTCTTCTGTGACAACTTCAAACAGCATTGGAGTTGCCACCTCACCCGGATGAATTGAATTGACGCGTATATTCAGCGGCGCTAGTTCCGCCGCAGCATTTCGCGTCAAGCCTTCGACCGCACCTTTACTGGGGCCGTACGCGTTCAAGCCGTCAGTATTCATATGATTCGCAATTGACCCGATGTTGACTATAGAGCCACCGCCGCCTTTCTTCATTGACTCGGAAACGGTTTTGATGCCGACAAATTGACTCCAAGCATTCACATTCATCGTGATGCTCCATTCGTCAAACGTCACGTCTGAGTAGTGCTTGGTTCTCAGAATGCCAGCATTGTTCACGAGGACCGTAATCGGACCAAATGCACTTTCAGCGGCCAAAACAACTTGTTTCCAGTCCGTCTCGCTTGTCACATCGTGCTTTAGCCCAATCGTGCTATTTGGATATTTCTTGCGTATTTCCTGAACTACAGATTCAAGCAGATCAAAATTGACATCAGTCGCAACTACCTTTGCGCCTTCCTTCGCAAAAAGCTCAGCTTCAGCGGCACCCTGTCCGCGAGCGGCCCCCGTAACAACAGCAACTTTGCCTTCAAGCCTCATCTGCATGTTCCTTTCTTGACCACTTTCTGCACAGACGCTGCTGCGAACAACGCACGAGCGGAACGTGCCAGCCGATTGTTGCTCAACGAGCACTACGCAGTCGGTTTAAATTATCGCGGTACAAACATGGAGGAACTGGCACCTCCCTATCTCGGGTCTACGGATCCCGGTTCGTGACATAAAATTTGCGGATGGTTTCTGACACCTTCCATGTGGCTGTTTCGTTCTCGTCTAGAACGAACAAGTCGCCGGGATTCAGGTGAAATGTTCTGCCACCTGGCTGCACCGTTACCTCCGCCCTGCCTTCGAGGACCACTACGGTTTCAGGGCCAGACACACCGGTCAGAGTTCCAGGAGTCATTTGCCATATCCCGTGCGTCTGGCCACCTCTCCGCCAGATGGGAAGCAGGCTGATCGAACCAGCGCTCGACTGAAGAGAGGCTTGATTTTCAAGATTGGCTGCGCGGACGGCAACGTGCCGAAGAGCAACAAGTGAACTCATGGTGTCTTACGAGCGATATTCATCGTCATCTCCCTTTGATGAAGTTGGGCGCGACCGAGCGGCCGATGAGAGTTTCGCTGCGGTGTTCGATCGGCTAGGTACCAGGATTTGCATCGCTGGCGATCCTCTTGAAGTCGGGACGGGTGGTGTTCCAGATCGCCTCGAGCTTTTCCTCGCGCGCCAAGCTGCCGACGACGATGATGGCTGCCCGCATGGCGTCTGGGCTGTGATGTTGGTGCGGCCGATAGCGAGGGTGGCCCTCACGACCGGCCGCAGATCTCGGAAGGAGCGCTCTCAGCGGCAGCAGAGCAGGCCGCCGTCGACGACGATCTCTGCTCCCGAGACGTACGAGGCCTCATCCGACGCAAGGAACAGCACCGCCGCCGAGACCTCACTCGGGTCGGCGAACCGACGCAGGGGGATCTGCCCGTGAATCGCCTCAGCGGACCCCGCGGGCAGTCCGCGCATCTCCTGTTCGAGCATCGGAGTGGAGATGTATCCGGGGTGCACGCTGTTACACCGAATTCCCTCGGGCCCATAGGTCGCGGCCATTGATTTGGTCATCAGAGTGACTGCGCCCTTCGAGGCCATATAGGCGAAGTAGCCCGCGGCCCCGATTAGACCAAAGATCGAGGAGATGTTAATGATCGAAGGTGAGCGCCCGAGCCGCACCAGCGGCATCAGTGCCCGCGTGCCACGGAAGATGCCGGTCTGATTGATCGCGATCGTTCGTTCCCACTCTTCGTCGGTGGCCTCCTCGGGCGAGGAGAGGCTGAGAACGCCGGCATTATGGATCAGCACGTCCAGTCGCCCTTTCTCGTTGGTGATGAGCGATGCAACAGCGCGCCAGCTGGTCTCGTCCGTGACGTCGAGTTCAACGAAGCGGACGTCGAGCTGGCGCGCGGCGAGTTCCGCGGCGAGTTGTTTACCCCGTTCCACGTCGCGGTCGGCTAGGTAGACCGTCCCGCCTTCCTCGGAGAGACGAGTGACGTGGGCGGCGCCCATGCCGCTGGCGCCACCCGAGACGAGTATGATCTTGCCCGCGACCCGGCCAGCCCTTACGTTTTGTTTTTTCCGGGGTTGGCTCACGCGTTGCACTCCCTGCCATCGAGGTGGGCCAGGAGCGGCGCGACTTTCGTTCCGAGAAGCTCGAAGTTACGGCGGTAGATCTCCGGGTTGTCCACGTACTCGTGGCCGAAAGAGATCAGGGTTCCGAAACCGCCGACCTCACGGTACAGGGTCTCGATCTTCTGCGCGACGGTCTCTGGCGAACCGACGATGTGGAAGTTTTCGGCCATCCACTCCGCCGACAAATCCTCTTCGGCGATCGCATCACCGGAGATGTATTTGCCGATCCCCAGCTTGATAAACGTCGGGATGTTGTAGTTCCCCCAGAGGTCGCCCATTGAGCCGTTGAGGTAGCCGACGCGGGCCTCGGCATCGGTGTCGGCGACGAACACGTCGCGACAGATACGCCACTCGGAGCGGCACGGCGTGTAGCCCTCGCTCTTGGCAGCCTCGGCGAAGGTCGCCCAGTGCTCGCGCAGGACGCCTGCGTGCACCTGCTGGCTCATCGGCGAGTAGCCACGCTGGCCAGCCACCGACAGCGTCGGCGACTTCGGCTGCATCCCTGTCATGATGACCGGAATTTTTTCCTGCTTGGGGGTCAAGTGCGGGCCGTGAATGTCCTCGCAGTATGCGGGCATATCGACGGTCCAGTACGTGCGCTCGATGCGATACGGTCCCTTACGGTTCCAGACCGCGTCAATGATGTCGAGAGCCTCGACCATCATCTGTGGATTGTTCTTCCCGGTGTTGAATAGTTGCGCGTCACTGGGGAACGCTCCGGGCGCGAAGCCGGCGATGTAGCGGCCGCCGGTCATGTGGTCGATCCACATCATCCGATGCGCAAGGGCGATCGGATTGTGGTAGGCGAGCAGGTGCGCTGCCGCACCGAGCTTGATCTTCTGCGTGACCTGAGATGCCGCTGCGATCATGGCTTCAGGTGAGGGACTGGGCTCACCGCCCAAGGTGAAATGCTCGGCGAAGTAGGCCTCGTCGAGGCCGTACGCATCCGCCCACTTGGTGATCTGAAGGTCCCATTCGATCACGTCTCGAACGGTCCTGCTGCCGTGCGCGTATCCCCTGGAGTAGGGGATGTTGAAGATTCCAAACTGCATGGGGGCTTTCCCTCCTTCTTGTCTCGACTCCCTCTGCCAACCAAAAAGTTGGACAGATGTTGAAAATAGGTCCGTCGTTCGTTCACTGTCAAGGGGCGTCGATCGCGAAGCGAGGTCGTAACAAGCGCGCTTGTTGCCTTGTTGAATCGCAAGCGCCTTCTGACGGCTGTGGTCAGGTGACCTCTTTAACTTCCGCAGCACAATCTCGCGCTCGATGCGCTCGGACGACTGGCCAAAGTGCATGCGCTTCAACCGCGATAGCTCGAGCTCTTTGGCTTTCAGCGTCTTGGCAACGAACGTCGATTTCGCAACGGCAAGCTTGTCGTCGCACGCGATCAGCGCCTGCGAGGTTTCAATGTCGCCGGGAAGATCGGCAGCCGTCCGCAAGCCGCTGACCTAAATTGCTTCGGGTTCATCCAGCGAGCGTCGACTGTGGAGCCCGCCAATCGATGTCTTCCAGCAACATCGACAAACTATGCCGGCGTCAGCGTCATCGATCCTTCTTTCGTAATCAGCCAACGAAGCGGCCCTTTCCAACCGCTTCGCGAACAGGCAGAAGCCCTGGCCGTCCCAGTCGAGGATCATGACGAGATCGCCGAACTTGCCGTGGAACACGAACAGGTGCCTGGCGAACGAGTCCTGATTCAGTGTTGCCATTCAGTGTGTCCGGCGCCAGGAACCGAGAGGTCGTTTGAGCCCGTTCTCATGTCGGTCGGCCCCATCGCCAAATAGGACGTACACCGCCCGCCGACATTGCAATCACGACGAGCCGCCGTCCAGCGCAGACGATGCTCACGTTGAATCCACCTATTGACGGCGTGATATGCGGCGACCTACATTCGCCAAATCTTCAACAAGTGTCCAAGTTTCGGGCGCCCACTCAGGGACTGCAGTGCCCGCAGCTAAATCCGGACCGAGGGAGGGTTACCCAATGACCAGCATCATACCGAACACCACAGTCACGGAGCGGTCGAACGCCGGTTCGACGCGGTTCAAACGTTCGATCGGCCTAGTCTCGAACTTCGCCCTGGGCTTCACCTATCTCTCGCCAGGAGCGGGCGTCTTGTCGATTTTCGCGGTCGGTCTCGCGATCGCTGGTCCACCGTCGATCTGGTGGTTCTTCATCGTCGCCGCGGGGCAACTCCTCGTCGCCCTCGTCTTCGGCGAGATCGTCTCGCAATACCCAATCACAGGCGGCATCTACCCATGGGCGCGCCGTCTGTGGGACCGCAAGTTCGCCTGGCTGGCCGCTTGGATCTACATGTGGTCCCTGGCTGTCACTACGACAGCGGTTGTCCAGTTCGCTGTCCCATTCCTCGGCCAGCTGTTCAGAATCGACCATGCCGGCAGCCTGCGGACACTCCTGATCGCTCAGGGCCTGTGCCTATTCGCATTCGCGCTCAATAGCATGGGCACCAAAACACTCGCGATGGTGGCCAAGATCGGGTTCATCTGTGAGCTTGTCGGCGTACTGGCACTCGGCCTTTACCTCCTGGCATTCGAACGTCACCACCCCTTCAGCGTGCTCTTCGATAGCATGGGTGTCGCAAAGGAAGGTTCCTACCTCGCCGCGTTCTTGCTGGCGGCATTGGTCGGCCTTTGGCAGTTCTACGGATTCGAAGCGTGTGGAGACGTCGCCGAAGAAGTCGAGGAGCCGGAACGCAAGATTCCGGTGGCGATGATCATGACCATCGTCGTCGGCCTGATCGGCGCCGTGGTGTCCTATGCGGGCTTCATCCTCGCAGCACCGAACCTTCAACAGATCGTCAACGGCGAGGTCACAGATCCCATTCCTGCCATCGTCGAAGCCAGCACCGGTCGACTTGGGATCGAGTTGTTCCTCATCGTCGCTGCCACGATCTTCCTCTCCGCGGCGCTCTCCCAGCAGGCAGCGTTGAGCCGGCTGCTTTACAGCTTCGCTCGCGACAACATGGTCCCCGGCTCACGCTGGCTCTCGCGCCTGCACGAGGAGGTCGCCGGCGGCGGAGCCGTCCCGCGCAACGCCATGATCGTCGCTTGCAGCGTTCCGATGGTGATCAACAGCTGGCTCTACTTCAAGCCCGATAGCGTGGTCCAGGTGACCTCGTTCGCCGTCATCGGCATCTACGTGTGCTTCCAGATGGTCGTCCTCGCAGCGCTGCGGCAGCGGTTCAAGGGCTGGTCCCCCGCTGGACCGTGGACGCTGGGATGGGCGGGCGGAATTGTCAACGTACTCGCGCTCGTCTACGGCATCATCGCGATGGTGCTCCTCGCGTGGCCGGGAAATGCTAGCCTGAACTTCGTTGACCGTTGGATCGTACTCATCGGACTAGCCGTTGTCACCGGGTCCGGCGTTCTCTACATGGTCATCGCTCAGCCGTACGGACACTCAAGCGGAGCGGAGGGCGACGCAATCGAGGTCGCCGAGCGACTGCGCAAGGAACGCTTCGCTCGCTCGTGATCTGATCGCGGTGCAGTCAAGGTTGACGTTATGGCGTGACCGGTCCGGGGTGAATAGGTAGCCGGCCGATCACGTCATACCGTATAGCACTTGCCCGGCGACCCCGCGTTTTCACCTCACGCACCGACAAATCCGACGCGGACCCCTGTCCGCGTCGGCTCAGCCTCTACCGGCGCCCGGAGATTCTCACGTCGTCCTTCGTGGCTCGCGTCGCCGCCTTGCGTGCAGCAGGGCGACGCGCGACCGAGCTCTTCGCCCGCCCGTGTTCCAGAACCGCGCGCAACAGGCGCTTGATCTCGCGGTCAGCGGGCACCGACAGGGTGAGTAGCGACTGGACCGCCATGCCATCCCAGATCGCTTCGATCTCGTTCGCCGTCTGTGCAGTGCAGAACTTCTTGAGGGCCTTCTTCGATTCTCCCGACCAGTGCATGACCAGCCGCCGGTAACGCTCGTCGCGCACACCCTGGGCGTACAGCTCGTACATCAAGGTGGAGAGTTGCTGGTCGGTCCGGAGAGCATCGAGGAGAACCAAAATGGCATCCAGCAGCTCTTCCTCCTTGGTCACAGCGTCGAGCGTGTGCGAGTACTTCTCCACCATCAGCTCGACGTAGTGCGCGAAGGCCGTGAGGATCAGGTCGTCGAGATCTTCGTAATAGTAGTGGGTGCTGCCCAACGCTTGACCGGCCTCCGCGACGACCTTGCGGTGGGTTACGCTCTTGACGCCATCGCGCGCGACGACACGCAGCGTCGCTTCGAGCAGTGAACGCTCCGCATCACTACCGCGCTTGCTGTGCGCGCGCTTCGTTCGAGGCAACTCTGACTCCTCAACCTCAGACCCCAATTCTGCATCTCCCTCTCTATTGACGATGAACCGCTACGGCGGGCCACAGTACAATATTGCAGGACAATCCGGGAGGGGCGGCGGCAATCTGGATGAGATCCTTATGTCGCGGTCATCGACAAACCATCATGGTGGATCGCCCGCGTAGGAATGTCTGGCCGAAAGCGATGCCTCAGGGATCGACCGACACGAAGCTGGAACGCCAAAAGATCAAAGGTCTAACTGTCGGCTCTTCGCTGACCGCGGCTTCCTTTACCGCACCGACCAGGAGCACGTGATCGCCTTCGAGGTGCGTCCGCAACACGCTGCACTCAATCCATCCGAGCGAGCCCGGAAAGACCGGAGAGCCGTCCGTACCCTTCCTCGAGTAGTTGATGCCATCGAACTTGTTGACCCCGCGGGCACTTTTGGCGAAGTGGAGGGCGAGCTCGGAGTGAGTGTCGTCGAGCAAGTTGACACAGAATCGCCCTGCCCGTTGAATCCGGGGCAGCGTTGCCGATGTCCTGGCAACAGAGATTAGTACCAGCCTCGGGACCATCGACAAGGACATGAAGGACTGGATTGTCAGCCCGAAGGGGCCGTCTTCGTCTTCTCCGGTTACAATTACTACACCGGTGGGGAACGACCCCACGGCTGTCTTGAAGTCCTGTTCGGAGACATCTGGCCAGTTCGCTTCACGCAATACGCCGAGCGCCCGGTCATCATAGCTTGCCAACGCCGTCATCTCAGACCCCAACTCATGCTGCGGCGATCCAATTGTAATTTGGACATTTGTTGAAATTATAGTGACGGCAGGCTCCTACGTCAATGGTCGTTGCCGGCCTCGTTCGGCCAACCGGTGCGGCTGTGAGATGTCCTTGGCAATGACTTTAGCGCCGCGTTCTGTGAGTAAGCGGGTGATCGCGAGCCTAAAGCTTAGCGTGCCGAACGTGCTGCCCTGCACAGGTGTCCGATTTGGCTGCTACGCCACGTCGAACATGCTCAGCCTGGTGCCTCAGCACGAGTATTTCCGGCAATTTCTCCGGGTGGACATGAACTGATCGAGCTTGGACAGTCCTGACGCGCCGCCTCAGCGTGATTCAGCTTTAAGCGCGCAAGCCAATTGGGCGACTCTGCTAACGGTAACGTTCAAGAGAGAGATCCTTCGTCTCGATCTCCGACTTGCTGCCGCCGATCAGGTCTGCCAGCACGCGGCCGGACCCGCATGCCATCGTCCAGCCGAGCGTTCCATGGCCGGTATTGAGGAAGAGGTTCGCGTAGCGGGTAGCGCCGATCACCGGCGTGCCGTCCGGAGTCATTGGACGCAGACCGGTCCAGAACGTACTCGCCGCCTGGTCGCCGGCACCGCCGAAGAGGTCCTCGACGGAGTGGCGCAGCGTTGCACGCCGCGCGTCCGGAAGGTCACGATTGAAGCCCGCGATCTCTGCCATGCCGCCGACCCGGATGCGGTCGCCAAGGCGCGTGATTGCGATCTTGTATGTTTCGTCCATCACGGTCGAGACCGGCGCGCGGGTCTCGTCGACAATCGGCAGCGTGATCGAGTACCCCTTCACGGGGTAGACCGGTAGCTGCAGGCCGAGGGACCGCAACAGGGCCGGCGTGTAGCTGCCGAGCGCGGCGACGAAGACGTCGGCTTCCAGGACATCTGTGGACGTTTCGACAGCGGCGATGCGTCTGCCGTCGGCACGCAGGCGCCGGATCTCGAGGCCGAAGCGGAATGCGACGCCGAGTTCGCGGCACATTCTTTCCAGCTCGCTCGTGAACTTGAAGCAGTCGCCCGTCTCGTCGTGCGGTATGCGCAGGCCGCCGGTGATCTTGTGCTGCACGGGTGCGAGCCCTGGCTCGACGGTGGCGCAGCCGGCCGGGTCCAAGAGCTCGAACGACACGCCGCTCCGGCGAAGCACGTCGATGTCCTTCCCGGCGCTGTCGAGCTGCTTCTGTGTGCGAAAGACCTGCAGGGTCCCGAGAGACCGCTGATCGTAGGCAATGCCTGTCTCATGACGCAGCGCGATCAGGCAATCGCGACTGTACCCGGCAAGGCGCACCATCCTCGCCTTGTTCACGCCATAGCGGGCAGCCGAGCAGTTCTGCAGCATGCCGGCCATCCAGCGCCAAGCACCCGGAACCGCTGTCGGACGAATAACGAGCGGCGCGTGCCTCATGAACAGCCATCGGACCGCCTTCATCCGAAGGCCCGGCGCGGCCCAGGGCGCGGCGTAGCCCGGCGAGATCTCGCCCGCGTTGGCAAAGCTGGTCTCGAGGGCCGAACCCGATTGGCGGTCGAGCACGGTCACATGATGACCGGCCTTGGCGAGGTAGTAGGCAGACGTCACGCCGATGACGCCTGCGCCGAGAATGACGATTTTCATGGGTAGCCTCTCGTTTGGATCTCGTGCGCACTCAGCAATAGTGACGACAGTAACGATGGCCGAGCCGGGTCAGGATCTCGTAGGAGATCGTTCCGGCATCGGCCGCCAGCGTATCCAGTGTCTGGTGCGAACCGATGATCTCGACGAGGCTGCCGGGCGTGACGCGCATCCATTCGAGCTTCTCGATCCGAAAAGTCCTCGCGTCGCGGCGGCGACAGAGCACCGCGAGACAAGCGACTATGAAGGTCGGCACGAGGCAGAAAAGCTGAAGCAACCGATCACACCATTCAGCGAGCTGCGCCGATCCCGAGGCAGTTCCCTTAGACTTTGATCTTCCAGAAGCGTTCGATGAGAGCATCGAAGGTGGGGGGGATCGAGCAATCTGACGACGCTGATCTTCCATTTTATGCTCCCACCGCCGTTCGAACCATCGGCCTAACTGTCAATGCCAGCCGTAACGTTGAGGTACGCGGCGCAAGAATGTCTGCAATCGCTCCGTGTCTTGATGCGCTACGTTGAACCGGAACCAAATACGATCCGGCGGCGAGACATGGAAGAAGTTTCCCGGCGCCAATATCAAACCCTCCTTCAAAGCGTCCTCGGCAATGTGCCGCGCATCGCAAGTCTTGGTCGGCGCCACCGGCCAGCCTGCGCTGAGGAACATCCCGCCGTCAGGAACTGCAAGAAGACAAAGGCCCGCCTCTTCCAAGACCGAGCGGTAGGCCTCGCGGGCTTGTGTCATGCGAGTGGAGATGCGCTCGACGGACCGCCGATGGTTCGGATCGGACAAGACCTCCAGGACGATGCGCTCACTCACTTCCGACGTGGTGAGACCTGTCACCATCTTGGTGCGCAAAATGTCCTCGACCATATTCCTGTTGCAGGCGACGTATCCAGACCGAAGCGATGGTGCGATCGTTTTCGAATAGCCATTCACAGAGATGACGCGCGACAACCCATCCATTGCAGCCAGACACGGGTCAAAATCCGTTCCGAACCTGCGGCAGATATCATCTTCGATGATGAGAAAGTGGAACCGTTCTGCTAAGGCCAGCAGCCGATACGCGTCTGTTGGCCGTAATGTCGTGCCTAGCGGGTTGTGCAACACCGTCGTCACAAACATGGCCTTTGGCCGATGCATCTGTGCAAGCTGAGCCGCCGCATCGAGATCCAAGCCGTCTTGTCCGCGGGCGACGGGCAACAGCTTGCAGCCGTGTCGAGCAATCAAACCATTCAGATTAGAATATCCCGGGCTTTCCACGAGCACCGCGTCGCCGGGCTGCAAACAGGTCCGGACAACCAGATCCAGCGCATGCGTGACGCCATGCGTGAGCACGATCTGGTCTGGGGTGATTGTGAGTGAGCGTTCGCTTAGTTCGCGAGCGATATGTTGGCGCAGACGATGGTAGCCAGCGGGATGCCCGTAACTTACAAGTTGTTCGGGTTTTGATCGGGCGACGCGCCTGATAGCGTTGCTGATGACCGTTCGATCGGAATACCAGTCAGAAGGAAGCCATCCGCATCCGGGTGAAGCAAGCAGCCGGCCATGTGCGAAGACATCTGATGATAGCCAGAAGTCGCTGATGCTGCTTGCTTCCGCTCGGGCTTCCTCCGGAACCAGCGACACCAAGCTTCCGCGTTGAGGGACGAAGTATCCCGCCCCTCGTCGCGCCGAAACCACGTGACGTGCCGTCAGAAGATCGTATGCGCCGGCCACCGTAAAAGCACTTACGCCAAGTTGCTCGGCGAGCTTGCGCACCGAAGGTAGCTTTGACCCCGGCGTCAAATGCCCGTTGGCTACGGCCTCGCTTAGCTTGCTCGCGATCTGCTCGACCAGCCCCACGCCACTCGATCGGTCGATTTCAACGGCAAACTGTCGTGACGCCGGGCCGGATCTCGACTTAGCGTATCTCTCGGGGCTCTCAGCCATACCGCCATCCAATCCGTCTAGGGATTCGAACCTGTACACTGCGACATGCATTGCAATACAGTTTATTGCAATTGTGATGAGTGTATCGGTAAAGTGTATTGGTCGCAACGCCCGTCGCCGCTAAAAGGGGAGCAGGTTTCATCGCCGTCATTAGAGCGGCCTTTACTTACAAAAAGCGCGAAAAAACAAGAGGTAGGCCCCGATGCTCGTTGGTGTTCCCAAGGAAATTAAGGTGCGGGAGTACCGCGTGGGCCTCATACCTGCGAACGTGCGCGAACTGACGGAACGCGGCCACACGGTCCTCGTTGAAGCTGGCGCGGGAGCCGGCATCGGCGCGACCGATGTTCATTATGAAGCCGCCGGAGCAACCATCGTCCAGACCGCAGCCGAAGTCTTCGCCAAGGCTGAATTGATCGTGAAGGTGAAAGAGCCCCAAGCTATCGAACGCAAGCAACTCCGGCCCGGCCAAATCCTATTCACCTACCTCCATCTCGCGCCGGATCCCGATCAAGCGAACGATCTCATCGACAGTGGCGCAACATGCATTGCGTATGAGACCGTAACCTCCCAGCATGGCACGCTCCCGTTGCTCGCTCCCATGTCGGAGGTGGCAGGCCGCTTGTCGATCCAGGCCGGAGCGTACTTTCTTGAGAAGGCGCATGGAGGTCTTGGCACCCTTCTCGGCGGTGTTCCCGGCGTTGACCCGGCGAAGGTCGTCGTTATCGGTGGCGGCGTGGTTGGAACGCACGCGATCCATATCGCGCTAGGCATGGCAGCAGAGGTCTGGTGCCTCGACCGCAATGTGGATGTGCTTCGAAACCTCTGGAAACAATTCGGCCGCCCGCTGAATACGGTATTCTCGACTCGGGATGCTATCGAGCACCATTGCACCACCGCTGACTTGGTGATCGGCGGTGTACTGTTGCCAGGTGCGGCCGCACCGAAGCTCATCTCCCGCGAAATCGTGCGCCGCATGAAACCCGGCTCCGTCATCGTCGACGTGGCGATAGATCAGGGCGGCTGTTGTGAAACATCTCGTCCCACAACGCACGACGAACCCACCTATGTGGTCGACGATGTGATCCACTATTGTGTGGCCAATATGCCCGGCGCCGTACCACGCACATCTGCGCACGCCCTGAACAATGCCACGCTGCCGTTCGTCCTTGCGTTGGCCAATCATGGCGTCGACGCCTTGAAACGCGATCCGCATTTCTTGAACGGCCTCAACGTCCACAAGGGCGTTGTGACCAACGATGCGGTGGCATCCGCTCTCAACCGTACATACGTCGAGCCACACAAGGCACTCGCCAGTTAATCCTCGTGGAGTGATCCCATGAATGTCCAGCTTCACAATTCGGGCGTGTCAGAAGGCTTGCGGCACTATTGGCTGCCCTTCACTGCAAACCGTTATTTCAAGCGCCATCCCAAGATCATCGCGTCGGCCAAAGGCGCCTATTTCACCATGGAGGACGGACGTCGTCTGTTCGACTGCCTGTCGGGCCTCTGGTGCTGCCCGCTCGGGCACGGCCATCCGCATATCGCCGAGGTCTTGAAGCGCCAAGCCGAGACGCTCGACTATGCGACCGCCTTCCAGATCAGCAACCCGGTCACGTTGAGCTTTGCCGCACGCGTTGCGGCGATGGCGCCGAAAGGGCTCGATCAGGTATTCTTTACCAACTCTGGTTCCGAGTCGGTCGATACTGCCATCAAGTTGGCGATCGCCTATCATCGCGCGCGCGGCGAAGGCCAGCGTTTCCGCATCATAGGCCGCGAGCGTGGCTATCATGGCGTCGGTATGGGCGGCATCTCCGTGGGCGGCATGGTGGCCAACCGGAAAGCGTTCGCACCGATTATGATGCCTGGCGTCGATCACCTGCCGGATACCTACAGCCGTGAGCACATGGCATTCTCGCGTGGACAACCCACTTGGGGGGCCCATCGCGCGAACGATCTGGAACGCCTCGTGGCACTCCATGACGCCTCGACCATCGCCGCCGTCATCGTCGAGCCGCTACAGGGATCGGCCGGCGTCATTGTGCCGCCGGTTGGCTATCTGCAGCGTCTGCGCGATATCTGCAGCCGACACGGAATCCTCTTGATCTTCGATGAGGTCATCACCGGGTTCGGCCGTCTCGGCACCAACTTCGGGGCCGAGCGTGTCGGCGTCAGGCCAGATCTGTTGACGTTCGCCAAGGGCGTGACCAATGGCACCGTTCCCATGGGGGGCGTAATTGCCTCGCAGGAGATCTACGAGACGTTCATGACCGGGCCCGAGGAGAGTGTCGAATTCTTCCATGGCTACACATACTCCGGTCATCCGCTGGCCGCCGCCGTAGGGCATGCGACGCTGGACATCATGGAGAAGGAAGGGCTCATAGTCCGTGCCCGCGCGCTCGAGCCCGCTCTCGAAAATGGCATCCATGCGCTGAGAGGCACGACGGGTATCCTCGACATCCGCAACTTCGGTTTAGCCGCCGCAATTGACCTGGAGCCTTTCGAAGGACGTCCGGGGCTGCGTGCCTTGCGCGTCTTCGAGCGCGCGCTCGACAATGGCCTGCTGGTTCGTTTCACCGGCGACACCATCGCTGTCGGTCCGCCCTTCATCTCGACCAAGCAGGAACTCGCGTCCATGTGCGAAACACTCGGCAACGTGATCCGCAGTGTTACTAGCCCGGATGCCTGATATCGTAATGGGAAACGGAAAAATGACCATTCTCGAAAGCGCTCCCCCATCGCATGGGCAAGCCGACGGTACTTACGTCGTCACTCATTACATCAACGGGACCCGAATCCGCTCGCGCTCGGGTCGTACGGCTGAAGTCTTCAATCCGGCGTTGGGTGCTCCCGCCGGCATTGTCCACCTCGCCGATACTGAAGAGATCAATGCTGCGGTCGCCGCTGCCAAAGCCGCGTTTCCCGCCTGGTCTCAGGAGCCTCCGCTGACCCGGGCTCGGGTGCTGTTCCGTTTCCTCGCTCTTCTGCAGTCGCATCGGACCGAGATTGCCAAGCATATCGTCCGTGAGCACGGCAAGGTCTTGTCGGATGCGCTCGGCGAGGTGGCGCGCGCTATCGATGTCGTCGAGTTCGCAACCGGCATTCCCGAGCTTCTGAAGGGCGAGTATACCGAGCAGATATCGCGCGGCATGGACGCATGGTCGATCCGCCAGCCGCTCGGCGTCTGCGTCGGGATCACACCGTTCAACTTCCCGGCGATGGTTCCCATGTGGATGATCCCGATCGCCATCGCGACGGGCAACACTTTCGTGCTCAAGCCCTCCGAGCGCGATCCCTCGCCGAGCCTCGTCATCGCCGATCTTCTCAAGGAGGCGGGCCTGCCCGACGGCGTCTTCAATGTCGTGCAGGGCGACAAGGTTGCGGTCGATGCGCTGCTGAGGCATCCCGACGTCGAGGCGATCAGCTTCGTCGGCTCGACGCCGATCGCCGAATATATCTATGCCACTGGCACCGCGCACGGAAAGCGCGTGCAGGCACTGGGCGGGGCCAAGAACCACATGGTCATCATGCCGGACGCCGACCTCGATCAATGCTGTGATGCCCTGATCGGCGCGGCCTACGGCTCGGCCGGCGAGCGCTGCATGGCGATCTCGGTCGCTGTTGCTGTTGGTAACGTTGGCGACGCGCTTGTCGAGAAGCTCGCCCCGCGGGTGAGAGCCATTAGGGTGACAGAAGGCAATGCAGCGGATGCAGAGATGGGCCCCGTTGTCACAGCTGCTGCGCAACAGCGTATCGAAAGGCTGATCGCCAAGGGCGTGGAAGAGAATGCGGCTTTGCTTGTCGATGGCCGCGGCTTTACGGTTGAACGTTTCGAGACCGGCTTCTTCTGTGGTGGGACATTGTTCGACCACGTGACGCCGGACATGATCATCTACAAGGAGGAGATCTTCGGCCCGGTGCTGTGCGTCGTCCGCGCTCCGGACTTGAAGGCCGCGATCGAGATCATCGACGGCAACGAGTACGGCAATGGTGTTGCCATCTATACGCGCGACGGCGGCGTCGCCCGTGAGTTCGCGCGCACCATCAACGTCGGCATGGTCGGCATCAACGTGCCGCTGCCGGTACCAATGGCCTTCAATTCATTTGGCGGGTGGAAGCGCAGCCTGTTCGGCGATCAGCACATCTACGGGCCTGAGGGGGTTCGCTTCTACACGCGGCACAAGGCTGTGATGCAGCGCTGGCCCAACGCCATTGGAAAAGGCCCCGAGTTCGCATTCCCAACAGTGAAATGACGAGTTCCGCAAACACCCACCTTGGACACCCGCAAGGGATTGGCCTATTAAGGTCTCAAGAAATTCGATCAAAGGATGCTCGGCTCGACGAATGGATTAGGCATGACGTCGTCGCTGTGGCGAGTGCCGCCTGATGCGCGTGGGAGAACCGCCTTTGACGATGAGCCGCGCACATCCCCCAATCGCTGGAAACGCTTTTCCGACTGGGATGAGCGGTTCTTAAGACTTGACAAATTTGCCACCGAAGTGGCCGATCATGGGTTCGTGGCGTTCGCCCATCCCAATGATCCTAAACCTGCCGTGTCATTCGCGAACGGTCGCGTCGAATCGATGGACGCCGTCGCGGTGCGCGATTTCGCTCATGCGACGGGCCTCAGAAACCATACATGATGAACTTCACGGCGCGTGCTCGACCATTGGCCACTCTACTGTGCGTGTTGGCACTTTTGGCCAGCATGGTATCGCTGGCAATTGGTACGTCGTTGGCCAAGCACCTCTTCGCAGTGGTGGGTGCCGAAGGCACGACCGTTCTTCGCGTTGGTTTCGCGGCAATCATACTGTTGGCGCTGTACCGTCCCTGGACTAAACCACTCGACCGCGGCCGCGGCGTCCTCATCGCGGTATATGGCACGACGCTTGGTTTTATGAACTTCTTATTCTATTGCGCGTTACGCACTATTCCACTCGGCCTGGCAGTTGCGATCGAATTCATCGGCCCCCTCGCCGTCGCCCTTCTCGCATCTCGCCGTGCCCAGGACTTTGTTTGGATCGGCTTCGCTGTGTTGGGTTTGGCCCTTCTGATGCCAATTTCTGGTCCGACGTCAAAATTGGACCCGGTCGGTATTGCCTTCGCACTCGGGGCAGGCGTCTGTTGGGCACTATACATCGTCACAGGTCAACGCGTGGGGAAGGCGAACGGCGGTCAAGCCGTTGCGCTCGGTATGGTCGTGGCGGCGCTGGTTGTGGCACCATTTGGCGCAATCAATGCGAGCGTGGCGCTGGACGATAAGAGGCTGCTACTGCAGTCTGTCGGCGTCGCCATCCTATCAAGCGCGCTCCCTTACTCTCTGGAAATGGTTGCCTTGCGTGACCTGCCGCGTCAGACGTTCGGGGTGCTTCTAAGCCTTGAACCGGTCATTTGCGCACTCGCGGGCCTTGCGTTTCTGGACGAGCATCTGACCGTGCAGCAATGGACCGCTATTGCATGCGTCATCACCGCTTCCGCAGGCAGCATGGCGTCTTTAGCGCGGGCAACGAAATCCAATTCGCCGAATGTCACACTGGCGCCATGAACAGTCGACGTAAACAATTCAATTCCCTCAGATTAAAGTGTTTACTCTCATGACGCGCACTAGTTCTCTCCGCGCTCAGCACCACGCGACGCGGGCATGCTTTCTTATACCAGGCTTGGCTATTGCCTCTTGGGCACCTCTGGTTCCTTTGGCCAAGCAGCGTGCGGGATTGGATGATGCCAGTTTGGGGCTGACCCTTTTGTGCCTAGGCTGCGGTTCGCTCGTTGCCATGCCCATGGCAGGAGCATTGTCGGAACGACTGGGCTGCCGAACCGTGCTTACGGTCGCGTCTCTGGTGATCTGCTTGACGCTTCCGATGCTATCTTGGGTCCAATCTCCTTGGCTATTGGGCGCGATGCTTTACCACCTGCGCGCGTTGCACATCGGGTTGGTAGTGAAAGCTATCCGCTGGATTATACGCGGGACATCCTCGCTAAAATTGCTTTTCGGCCACCCTCTCGAGTGTAGCCGTCAATGATAGATCGGACGTCATTCAATCCCGGAGATGCGTGCCGCAACGACACCGTGCGCCGCCAACGTTCGCTGGTCATTTGACTTTGTGCCGGACGCCTTCGCCGATGAGCGCGATCACGGTGATATCGACACCGCTGACGTTACTCATGCCGAATGGCTGCACAAAAACTAGGGAGTGTGTGGCCGCGAGACACCCGATGGGGGCAACCCCACACTGCAGGCACTTAAATCGAGCGCCACAATCTCGAAAATGACGCCGCAAACGGTCCACGCCAAAGCATGGCATTGATGTTTATTGCACGGATTCCAACGCACCCGCTGCCAACCCATGCGCTAATCGCATGGCGTGAACTTATGTCACTGTTCTTGCGAACGAAATGTTCGTCGCCCGATCGCTCCCAATTCCGTTTTCAAGGGCCAACGAAACGCTTCATGGCCTGCACTAAGGCTGAAAAGCTTTGAGGGAACGTCGATTTCCGAGCGAGAAGCGCAATGGAAGTCGATGCGGAGTTTGGTCGCCCCACGGGAGATATTCGCCTTAGAATACGTGAACAACAGCACCGTTAGAGCCATCGGTTCGACTACCGTTCCTAGATTTCACATCCCTCGACTGCTCATTCAGTCGGCGCTTCAAAATGGGCTCCGCGGAATGGTCGAGAGCTTGGCATATTTGCGCGTAATTCCATTTTCAATTCAGGACAGAACGGTTTCTCGTTAGAAACTAATTCAAATATTCGCGTCGGGAGGCGAATTCTCACACAAAAAATTATTCTTACATACGGTCTTACATTTTCAATTTTCGAGCCGTTTTTATTTCTTTAAATCAATCACTTGACGCGGAAGTGCTAATGTTAGTCCCCCAGCCAGCGACCAAGCTATTGATATAGCTGTATATTATTTGATTTCTGCGAGCGGAATTTCGTCGCAAAATCCGCGCCTTGTCAATGGGCATTTGGCTCTCGCGCAACTGGCCGCGTCTCTGGGAGATGGTTTTCGGGCTTCCGGGCCTATTTATCTCTGTCGGCATTTTTCGGCCGGTCAGACTCGCATGGTCTTGAGGCGCTTTCGGGCGCGCTACCGCGTCTCGAACCCGAGGACTGCGCGCTGGAGCTGCCAGTCGTGCGGAAGGTCTCTGCACAAAGAGAGAGGACGCGCCGGTGTCAGCTCCGGTGGATGGTGACCTGATACGAATGCGCGGACGATGTCCGGCGCGAGGTAGGTCACGCGCATGTGGGCCGACAAATAGTCTCGTTTGATGCC
Source organism: Hyphomicrobium sp. (assembly GCF_019753045.1). Taxonomy (GTDB): domain Bacteria; phylum Pseudomonadota; class Alphaproteobacteria; order Rhizobiales; family Hyphomicrobiaceae; genus Hyphomicrobium_B. Next base: position 249,652 of record NZ_JAIELN010000002.1, on the reverse strand, counting down.
GAGCCGCTGCGCCATCGCTTCGATGGTCGCGTCGCGGCCAGTCATCAGAGCCTCACGTGTTGCGTATGCGGCGCGCATTAAAGTAACTATTTGTCCGTCAGGCTTTTCGGCAATGCCGCCGCCGACCACCAACCGGATTCCCTTTCCTGCACGGCGCAGTTTGGCTTCGATAGGCAGTGCGAATGTATCGGGTTCGCTCATCGCTGGCAGACTGGAGGTATTGCCAAGCAGGACAGATGCGATCTCCGTTCGCTTCAGTGACGTGATGATCTCATCATCATGGATCTCGACAGTATCGATAACCGATCGGATAAGCTCTCGTACCTTGATGGACGACAGGCTCGTCATGCTTTCGGCAAGTTGCATTGTCTTCGAAAGAGCGGACCGAAGCTTCGAGGCCTCGAGTTCGAAGCAGGACAATGCTGCTCCAACCTCCTGCTCCGAGGCAAAGAATGCGCGGAGCCGATCAAGGACCAAAGTCTCGATGTCGCCCGCAGGAATGCGCCAGCCCTTCGCATGGTCCGAACGTGTGCCTGTGATCAGCGAGGTCGAGACATAGTACCGAAAGCGGCGGTCCTTCTTGACAGCATGGGTCGGCGTCATCCGCTGTCCTTCACCGTCCACGATCAATCCCGCAAGCAGGCTGGGCCCCTCGGCAGCAGCGCCGAGCGCCCGGGCCTGCCGGTTACCAGACAGCCTCTCTTGAACGACTTCCCAGAGCTCAACGTCGATAATCCCCCCGTGCTGGCCCGGATAGATGTTGCCCTGGTGCGCGATCTCGCCCCGATAAAGTCGGTTCTGGAGCAGCGTATAGAGGGCCCCGCGAGAGAAGCGGTTTCCACCTGCCAGGACCCCGCCTGCGCCCTCGCGGCGTTTGCTGACGACGCCAAGCCGATCCAGTTCCTGTCCAAGCGCCCTGACCGATCCGAGTTCCGCATAGCGCCGAAAGATCAAGCGCACAGTCTCAGCCTCGACCTGGTTCACGATCAGCTTGCGATCCTTGACGTCGTATCCGAGCGGGACGTTTCCGCCCATCCACATGCCCTTGGCCTTGGATGCCGCAATCTTGTCGCGAATGCGCTCGCCGGCAATCTCACGTTCGAACTGTGCAAACGAGAGCAGCATGTTGAGCGTGAGGCGCCCCATAGAGGTTGTGGTGTTGAACTGCTGCGTCACCGAGACGAACGACGCACCATGCGCGTCGAACACGTCTACAATCTTAGCAAAGTCGGCGAGCGATCGTGTCAGCCGGTCGACCTTGTAAACGACCACGATTTGGACGTTGCCGCCCTTTATATCGGCCAGCAGCCGTTGAAGCGCCGGTCGCTCCATCGTGCCACCCGAAAGCCTTCCGTCGTCATACAGGTCTGGAAGCGCCGCCCACCCGGCATGCTTTTGACTCTGGATAAATGCAGCACAGGCCTCCCGCTGAGCATCGAGGGAGTTGAACTCCTTTTCAAGCCCCTCATCCGAGGACTTGCGGGTATAGATCGCGCAATTCAGTCGTCTCATTTGGTGCGTCTTTCCAGACCGAAGAAGCGCGGACCGGACCAGTGTGCGCCAGTGATTTCCCGCGCGACGACCGACAGTGACCTGTAACGCTTGCCGCACCACTCGACGCCGTCCGCGTGGACAAGGACAGTATGCGTCTGGCCGTTCCATTCGCGGACGAGCCGTGTGCCGACCTTCACACTTATGCGAATAGCCTTTACGCAAGGTGCTTTTGGGTCGGCGTCTAACAATGCCCCGGAGGTTGCGCCGGATAGTTTGCGCACGATGGACTTGGACAGGCCGCCGAACGCTCTCTCCTGGATCTTGTAGGTGATGCCGCGGAGCAGAAGATCGCGGGAGAGGCTCTTCGGCGGCTGCATTCCTTGCAGCCGCCGCCACTCGCCACGCAGCTCGAAGTTGGTGAGAGCTTCGAGCCGCGACAGCTCGGCCGCGATGTCGAGTGAGGTGCTCTTCACGTCAGCTGCCGCGCTTGGTCTCAATGCGGTAACGGCGAAGTTCACCTTCTGCCTTCTTCGAGGTCAGCGTGAAGCCGAGCTTCTTTTTGACCGTCCCGGCGAGAAAGCCACGGACGCTGTGTTGCTGCCAGTCCGTTGCTTCCATCATTTCCGGAATGGTTGCGCCTTCGCGCCGAGTAAGGAGCGTCAGGACGCGATCGTGCTTTGTGATGCGCACCGAGTGCGGTTCATCGCCGGCATCGGCCTTACTTGCGGCAGGCGATGCTGGCGGCTGCTTGGCAACTGATTTTGCTTTGACTGCTTTATTCCGCGATGCGGCTTTCTTGGTCTGTGCGGGGTAGGCAGTTTCTACAGTGGTCATGTTTGGTTCCAGGGTTTAAGGAAACGCTCCTATCGGCGCTCCCACCACCCGAAGCCCCGCGTTGCGCGAGGCGAGCCCAGCAAAACCGGCGCTCAGCTAAACGTCGGCGCCCGTCGCACCACCACCAATGCGTCCTTTACGGCAGAAGTCGAGGCCTGTTTTCGCTGCAAAACCTGGAGCCCGGACACTATCGTCAATGCATTACTCGCTGAGATTTGTGATCCTGTCGGTCCCATTTTAAATGCGATGCCAATTGCCTTTGGCAGCCGCTTTGAAAGTGCCCGCTCGGGTTCGAATCCTGCATGCTCGGTGCGGTCCGACGGCCTTTGCTCTTGGTGATATTCGACGTGATTTTATTGAGGGTCTGCCAGTCTATCCGAAGCACGGCTCCGTCATGACTGGAGAGGATAGCGTAACGGGCGGATAGATCAGTTCTTTGGATAGAGGGTATTTATGAGGATAGAGGGTATTTATGACCCAGCTCTTTAAGCAGGCCCTTGCGAAACTCTTCCACTGTCCGTGCAGGAGAGATCGGGGTGAGGGAGCGCACGATACGCTCCCCCTCTCCCCTGCCGGCTATTCCAGCTCGAGTTTGGGACGGAGTTTGGCAAGGATCGGCCCCAGCACGAAGGCGCCTATGAGCAGAGCGAGGATAGTGACCGCGAGCGGATCGCTGCCGCCGACGAGGGTCTTGAGATTTTGCAGAACGAGACCGAAGAACGCGGCAAGAGTAAGGAATCCGAGGCCGGGCGCGATAGCCCCCCTCCAGATCCCCACCGTGTGCTCACGGTGACGAGCGAAGAACACGACGACTGCAAGGCTGGCCAGGGTGTAGAGCAACACCACGCCGACAGCTGAGAATCCCCCGAGCCAAGTATAGAACTGATTGATCGGATCGAGGTTAGTAGCAGCCCCGAGGATCACGAGCGCAGCCACCACAATGGAGGTTGCGATCGAGGCCCGGTGGGGAGAGTAGTGACGACTATGGGCCACGCCCAGGCTCTTGGGGAACACATTCCGCTCCGAAAGCACGAACACATACCGGGAGACGATGTTATGGAACGACAGGATGCAGGCAAAGAGGCTGGTGACAAAGAGCACTTGGATGGCCTGGAAACCAATGGGGCCAAGATAGCGGTGGGTCGCGTCGGAGAGCATTGTGCCGCTGTTCTCAGTGGCGATTTTCACCGCATTCTGATCGCCGACGGCGGTGATCAGCGCCCATGACGAGACCGCGTAAAACACGGTGATGAGAATGAGTGAGCTATAGGTGGCGCGTTTGATGGTGCGCTCTGGATCGCGGGCCTCGTCGCGAAAAACAGCCGTTGCCTCGAAACCGAGGAAACTCAGGATAGCAAAGAGAATTCCCACTCCCGGAGCGCCGGAAAACACCTGATCGTATGAGATAATGCCAGTGGACAGTCCGCTATCGCCACCTCGGGCTATCACCACGGCGTCGAATACGAGGCAAATGGCGACCTCCGCCAGAAGACCGACCGCCAAGACCTTCCCAGATAGCTCGATGTTACGGTAGCCGAAATACGTGACGACGGCGAAAACACCAAACGCGTAAACCCACCACGGGGCACTTGGGAAGCCCCAGCTTTGCAGCAAATTGTCGATCCCGGGGCCAATCAGACCGTAGCAGCCGGTTTCGACGGCAATGTAGGATAATAGGGCGACAAGGCCTGCGCTGAGACCGATGCTGCGCCCGAGCCCCTTATCGATGTAGGCGTAGAAGGCACCTGCGGTCCGCACATACGGGGTCATCGCCGTAAAGCCAATTGCGAACAACAGCAGCGCGATTCCGGTAACGATATAGGTAGCGGGAAACCCCGTGCCGTTACCGGTCCCGATGCCGACGATCACAGTGCCTCCGAGCACGCCGAGCGGTGAAGCCGCGGCAGTGACCATGAACACGATCTGCCAGACGCCGAGGTTCCCCCGTAGCCGAGTGGTGCCGGTGGAGCGAACCGGAACATCTGCAATCGGCGACAGCTCAAGGCTCACGTCCGAGACCATGATGGTTTCCTTCATACGTCGAAGCTGGGATAAGAGAGCAACTCGGAGCGGGCCGATTACGGCTGCGCCCCAACGCTGCGTTCTGATATGCAGCGCCGGAATCTCTCTTCTGTCTAATATATATATGAGATATGCATTTGATTTTCCTTGATCGGAATAGGCCGCAGGCTCACCCATCCGACCATTCCTAACTGAGTTCTCTAATTGCGATTGCAAAAGGCATTGGCTTCATAGACGTGGCTCCTATTACGTCTGCGAGCTTGATGGGAAATGCACTTCCAAATGAGGGCGAGGAGCGACGCGCCAAGGTCAAAATCGTCGGGCTTCCGGAACACCTAGGATTGAGCAGCTTGCCGCCCGGCATCGGGCCGAATGACTTCTCCAAACGGACCCGTGTTGACGTTGAGAGGCCCCGGTTGTTTAGCACGACCAAGGGGCAAGAGCGGAAAGACCAGTTCAGCGAAGCGATAAGCCTCTTCGAGATGTGGGTATCCAGAGAGGATGAAACTGTCGATCCCGAGTGCGGCATATTCCTTTATGCGTTTTGCAACTGTCTCGGGATCGCCGACGAGCGCCGTTCCCGCTCCGCCGCGCGCGAGACCGACACCAGCCCAAAGATCGGGACTGATTTCGAGTTTGTCGCGATGGCCTCCATGCAGCGCTGTCATGCGCTTTTGACCCACTGAATCCATGCGGGCAAAGATTTTCTGAGCCGCCGCGATCGTGTCGTCGTCCAGATGCGAGATGAGTTTTTCAGCCGCTTTCCATGCTGCCTCGCGTGTTTCGCGGACGATGACATGGAGACGAATGCCAAAGCTTAAGTTGCGTCCCTCCTTCGCCGCGGCTTCCCGAACCACGGAGATCTTCTCGGCAACGTCGCCGGGAGGCTCGCCCCACGTTAGAAACTTATCGATGGACTGAGCCGCAACGCCGATACCCGCAGGGGACGAACCGCCAAAGTAAAGTGGCACCGACGGCTGCTGCACCGGCAGATATTGGAGTCGACCGTCTTCCAACTCGATGTAGCGGCCTTTGAAGGTGACATTCTCTCCCGCAAGCAGCGAGCGGTAAACGCCAAGAAATTCCCGGGTCAACTCGTAGCGCTCGGCATGATTATAGAAGAGGCCCTCGCCTTTGTTCTCGACGGGATCGCCGCCCGTAACGACGTTAACGAGGAGCCGCCCGCTCGACAACCGATCGAGGGTCGCCGTCATTCGCGCCGCTACCGTTGGCGATTGAAGCCCAGGTCGAAGTGCGACGAGATATCTGAGAGTCGTTGTCTGCGGTGCAAGCGCTGCCGCGACAATCCATGAGTCATCACAGGTTCGCCCCGTTGGCAGCAGGACGCCATAGAAGCCGAGCGCATCTGCCGCTTGCGCCACCTGCTTTAGATAGTTGAGATCGGTCTCACGACCCCCGAAGGAAGTCCCTAGGTAGCGGCCGTCGCCAAACGTTGGCAGAAACCAAAGGATATTGAGGTTGGTCGACGGCACGACATCGCTCATTAGTACACCCTGGAAATCTCAGAAAAGAGAGTTGAGAAGCGAACGTTCTGAATTTCCGGATGTCTTAAGTCCAAGAAGAATTTCGAAAATGCTTATGATCGCTTCGTGCTCAGACCATCCATTCCCCCACATTCGCCTTTGTAACCAGTTACCCCCTGCGGGAAGACTGATCGCGATCAGAAAAAAACCGAGAGTGAATATCTATAGAAGAAACAATTATTTTCCATGCTGGAGAAACTCATCTACCAGCCATTCGTGGGCGCACAGCGATCATCGTTGTTCGCTCACCGCAGTTTACTTCCTGCGCCGTCTCACCTCATTGCCACGGTCGGCCTTGAGAAGTTCCAGCAGCAAACCGCCCCTCGATGAGCACATCGCCTTCGCCCTCAGTCGCAATCATCGGCGGGGGCCTATCCGGCGCCGCCGTTGCCTACCATTTGGCCGAATATAAAACTGAAGCGAAAATCACGGTGTTCGAGCCGCGTCCGACGGTCGGGGCTGGTCTTGCCTATGGAACCACCAATCCTGCCCATCGGATCAACGTGCCGGCCGCGAAAATGAGTCTCATCCCGGGCCAGGATGAGCACTTCACGAACTGGATTTCTCGGACTGATGCCGTGGCAGACGATGCGGAAGCGCTCGCGGAGGACGGCCAGCTTTACGTCCGCAGGATGCTTTTCGGTAAATACGTCTATGAGCACCTCAAGCCACGCATAGTGTCCGGTGACATCACGCACATTGAGGAATTCGTTCATACGATCGAAAGATCAGGTGGGCGGTGGAGGATAACAACGGCGGAAGGCTTGATATTTTTCGCCGATATCGTGGTTCTCGCCACGACGCATCCGCCACCGCAACTGCCGCATACACTCGCCCAGGCGCTCAAAGACGATCGCCGTCTCATTGCCGATTCGACGAACGCGTCATTTGAGGAAATTGACCACCAAGCTCGTGTCACGATCATTGGCTCAGGCCTGACTATGGCCGATGTGGTCGCGTCGCTGGACAGAAAAGGTCATCAAGGCACAGTAACCGCGATCTCGCGGCACGGGTTGCTTTCACGCGGCCACACGCGCCAACCGTTTCAGCCGTTCGGTGAGTTCGTCCGCGATCCATCACTCTCAGCAGTCGAACTTCTTCGGAAGGTCCGTTCAACGATTGAAGAGGCCGCAGCGCTCGGAGTTCCGTGGCAGGCTGTCATTGATGCGGTACGGGCCCAAGCGGGGACCTTCTGGCCGACGATGTCCCTTAAAGAACGGAGTCGGATCGTCCGGCATCTGAGATCCTATTGGGACGTTCACCGCTTTCGCGTCGCGCCTCAGGTTGAGCACGTTATCAATCGAAGGCGTGCGGCGGGCACCTTTACGCTGCACGCCGCCTCCATCAGCGGCGCCGAGCCCCGGGAGGATCATATCCTCTTGCATCTTTATTCACGAGGATCGATGCGGCCCCTAAGGCACGAAACCGATTACGTCATCATCACTACGGGGCCGGCCCACAATCGCGTCGTCGAGGGAGAACCCCATCTCGCCTCTCTTGCTGCATCGGGGTTGATCCAAGGCGACAGCCTCGGTCTCGGAATTCTATGTAACCAGCAAGGACGAGCGATCGCGCAAAACGGCCAAGCGATCGCGTCTCTTCTCATCGTCGGTCCTTTGGCACGCGGCACGTTCGGCGAACTCATGGGCCTACCGCAGGTGACGAACTATGCAAAATTTATAGCCGATGAGGTCCAGCACGAACTTGCCGAACCGCGACGTTCGAGCGAGCAACGACCCGAACCCACCGCCAAAGCGCAATAGAGAAAGCCAGGAGCAGCCGTGACTCAGCGCATTATCGACGTGCGGAGCAGACCCGCATTCTTGCACGACTTTTATGGTGCGCGGCGCGGAACTCCTGAATTCGAGACCGCCAAGTGGCTCAATCGCCGCGTCGGCTCAAAGGACGACGAGCACTTTGTCCGATCCCACACTCTCGAAGGCTTTCAGCGGGACATCCGCAATGCCAACATCACGACGGCGGTCGTGATCGGACGCGATACGCCGGCAATTCAGAACACAAACGATGACATTGCAAAGCTCGTGGCTGGCCGCGGCGAGCTTATCGGGGTCGGCTCGGTCGATCCCGACCGCCTGGGCGCTGACGGCGCCGTCCAAGAAGCGGAGAGGGCCGTGCATTCCCTTGGTCTCAAAGCGATCAATCTCGAACCCGGTTTCGGAACACCGGCTCGTCACTTCGACGACCGTTTGTTGTTTCCCGTGTATGAAGCGCTGCAGGGGTGGGGAATTCCAGTCTTTCTGATGTCGGGACCGACGACGCCTGACTTGAACTTTAATAATCCGGCGGCGATCGGCCGTGTCGCACGTGCCTTCCCGGACCTCTCGATCGTCGTCCATCATGGGGCATGGCCCAATGTCCTCGACATCATTGGCGTCGCCTTCCGCTATGCAAATGTCTCTGTCGTCCCCGATATGTATATCTTTCTGCCGGGGGGTAGTTTCTACGTCGAAGCCGCGAACGGATTTATGCGCGAGCAATTATTGTTCGGCTCGTCATTCCCGTTCCGGGACATGGCGCAATCGGTCCAAGATTACCAACGATTGGGCTTCAACGACGCGGTTCTGGAATCGATTATGTTCGGCAACGCCAATCGCCTATTGAAGCTTGGCCTATAGCTGGACGCCGGTACGTTGCCGGCCTGCTGTCAGACGACCCTGGCACTTGGCTCCCAAGGGTTTGATTGTGCAAACCCTTGAGAGTTGCCGACACGCCCCGGCTCTAAGGTAGTGTCACGCCGGCAGTAAAAAGAAACCGAGAATCCGCGAGCCGCTGGTATTCCGCAAGTGAGGCAGGAGCATCGACGCTCGTATCCCAATAGCGGAAGTCGAGGAAAAATTTGTCGACAGCAACCTTTAAACCCGCATTCCAATAGGCATAAGCGTCATCGCCGACGAATGGCCCCGAGCCATTGCCAAAATACTTGGACGACCAGCTCGTTGCGTACCCGATTTGGGCAGTCAGCGACGGAGCAAACTCGCGATAATGGGGAAGCTCGTAAGCAACTGACCCTTCCACAGTGGCCGTTTGCGGGATTGCCAAGTCCTGGTCCGGAGTGAAGTAGCCGGTCAAGCCGAACGTCCAGTTCTTAATCGGAGAGGTCGATGCGGAAGCTTTGAGCTCGACATAGTCCAGATCGCCCTTGGTCAGTCCCCCTGGGTTCGTGCGCGCGCCATAAGTGTACCAGAGAACTGCGAGGTCAAAGTTGACAGGTCCGACGACCGGCCTGATGCCAGCGTAAACGTCAACTTCCCAGGGGCCCGTTGCCTGAAAGCCTTCCGCCGCGAGTTCCCGCGAGCCAATATTCGATCCCCAAATTCCGAGGTAGCCGATGCCATAGGTGAATTCGATATAGGGCTGGAAGGCGGGCTTTTCGTCCGTCAGTGAGATGCCGCGAAAGAGATAGTCGCTCGCGCCGGATATAGTAATCGAATAACCGAACTTGTTTTCATCCGCTACTGCTGCCGTCGAAAGCGCAATAGATGTGAATGCGCCGAAAGCAAGCGCGCGGGATGATCTTACAAAAGCCCCCATAGTATTTTCTCCCATATTCCATATTGGCAAAGGCCACTCATGGCACATGGGGCATAGATCACAAGCGAGCGTAATTCATGCAATGATAATATGCTTATTAATCAAGCTATTGGGTTGGCGTGTACCAATTTTGCCTCTGAATATGGATGCTATGACGGAATGCTTTAGCGGGGGCGATGACGAAACAGAAAATGGCAACTAAATGAGATGAAATTGCACGTAATAGCGGACAGCAAATTCTGCTATCGTGTCACCTTAATAATCAAAGCAATTGGTTGCCAATTTACGCTCGAACCCCGGCTCTTCGGAATGTCGATAATTCGATGGCGTGCGCGGCCTCGTCCGCCGCTTGCTCAATTCGGTCTTTCACGGCACCATTGATCAGAACGCCATCTTCGAAGTCATCTGCGATCGCGTAAATCGTCGTCGGCAATGTCCTGGCGCGAAAGAACGCAAACAACGGCCGGATATGATGTTCCAGCACGAGCGCATGATGATGCGTACCCCCGGTCGCTGTCAGGAGCACCGGCTTTCCGATAAGAGCATGCGGATCGAAAAGATCGAAGAAATGCTTAAAAATGCCAGTGTAGGATGCCTTGAAGATCGGAGAGCCGACGATCAGGAGATCGGACTGCTCGACGGCGGAAAAGAGCAAGCGAATCTCCGGCTCCGCCGCCTTGATGTCCCGCAGCGACACGATAGCTTGCCCCACTTCAGCCAGATCGATTGTCGTCAACTCGACCGGTCGACGATCGCCGACAGCGACGGCCACTGCGTCGGTGAGCGCCCGCGTCTTCGACGGCGATTGCCAGCTTCCGGATACGGAAACAAGCTTTACCGGCGCCGCAGACGAAGCCGCGGTCGATTTATCGGTCCAATGTTTCATCTTGCGCTTCTTTCCCGATCAGCTGCGTCAGGCGCGATGATTTTCGTTCTCATGCTTGAGCACGTCGATCACGGCATGACCAAAGACCGTCGGCTCTTCAAGGAAGTCGAGGAACCCGCAGAGGACGAGGTCGACGCCAGCCGCTTCCAATGCCCGTATCTGCTCGATCAAACGCTCAGGCGTTCCGATGAGCCCGGTCTTGAATCCGTCATTGGGTTGCACAAGATGGGCGAGGCTTGAGTTAGCCCACATGCCAACGCGATCTTTTGTTGATGATCCTGCACCTTGAGCATGCTCACGGAATGATTGCACCGACGCGGAATCGGCGCGCGCGATGATTTCGTCGAGAACACCGACCGCTTCGCTCTCCGTGTCGCGTAAAATCACGAAGGCATTGACCGCAAACTTCGGCTTGCGGCCGAGCGGCTCGGCAAGCTTGCGAACTTCCGCGATCTGCGCGGTGATCCCGTCGATGGTGTCGCCGTTCATGAAGTACCAATCTGCCCGGCGCGCAGCAAGATTGCGGGCGGCGAGAGAATTACCGCCCTGGAAGACGTCGATCGGATGCTGTGGCTTGGGTTTGAATGTCAACTCGCGAATGCGGAAGAAATCGCCAGAGAAGGAATAGGGCTCGCCCGAAGTGAGGCCGCGCAAAACACTTATGAATTCGTCTGAGCGGCGATAGCGCTCGTCGTGATCAAGCCATGTCTCGCCAAGGCGGACGAATTCATCCTTGAACCACCCGCTCACGACGTTGATGTGAAAGCGGCCTTGAGACAGCAGCGACAGCGTCGCCGCGAACTTAGCTACCATCGCTGGGTGCCAAAGCCCGGGATGCAGCGCCGCAATGACGTTTAGCCGCCTGGTCGCGGAAACAAGAGCTGAACTCGCCGCGAGCGCGTCGTACATGTCAGGGCTCGACCCTGCTGTCGAGACGAACCGAGCCGCGACAAGAGTATAGTCGAATCCTGCTTCTTCCGCCCGTCGCGCAACATCGAGTTGAAAAGCCAAATCGGGATCGGCCTTCTGCGGGATGCTGCTGAACAGCACGCTGCCGAGGTTGGTATTCCAGTAGGCAAACTGCATGATTATCTCTGTTCTGGTGCTCGGCGATCAGAGCACGCGCGCCAGTTCGCCAAGCTCCCACGGATCGACTCGTTCGTGGAACGAGGGATCGTCGAAGCCCGGTATGGCGCGTCTCGCTTTTCTGATTTCGTGGCGTTTGACGGTCGTGAATATCTTTACGAACTCGGGTCCGAGCGCCTCGACAAGAATGGTGTCGGCTTCGAGCGCTTTGAGCGCAGGCTCAAGCGCCGTGGGCAGCGACACAAAGCGCGTTTCTTCGTCGCCAGCCACCCGCGGAGGCGGTGGAGTCAGCGCTCGGCGAATGCCGTCGAGCCCAGCCGCCAAAATAGCCGCGGCCGCAACATATGGGTTGGATGCACCCGCGCCGATCCGGTTCTCAATGTGGATATCCGGGCCGCCAGCTGCTTTCACCCGTAGCGCAACGGTGCGATTGCTTGTTGCCCAATCAGCCTCAAATGGTGCGAAGGAATGTGCCCTGAATCGCTTGCTGCAATTGATGGTGGGAGCCAGGAGCGCAGAAAGCGCCGGTGCGTGGTGAATCTGGCCGGCAAGGAAGTGGCGCCCAATAGCTGAGAAATGATCGGGCGCAGCGGAATCCGCAAAAGCATTGGCCCCATCGCGCCAGAGAGAGACGTTGTAATGAAGGCCATTGGCGCTTCGGGCGATCGCGGGTTTGGTGATAAAGCTCGCGAGCCTGCCGGATGCTGCCGCGATCTCCTTTGCGATGTTCTTGAATGTAAAAGCCTGGTCGGCAGCGAGAAGACCACGGCGTGGCGCGAAATTCACTTCAAACTGGCTTGGGCCATACTCCAGATTTGCGGTTGTAACCTCGATGCCCAGCGCTTCAAGTGCCTCCGCGATCGCGTAGATAAGTGGTCTGTCACCGGCATCAAATGTCGCAAACTGTCGGACCGTTTCGCTCGCGGGCGCGAGTGATATGGGATCAAGAAGATAGAATTCGTACTCGAAGCCGCTCAGGACTTCGAATCCGAGGGCCGCGGCATCATTAAAGAGCTTTCGCGCGACTGTGCGCGACGCACCGTTCACGATTTCACCCGTTGCCGCGTGATAGGCGTCGGCGATAAAGCGCGCCGTTCCGTTGGAGTTCGGTAGGACGGCAAAGGTCTGAAGGTCCGGCACGAGGGTGATATCGGGATAACCCCGCTCCTCAAGATAGCCGGTGCCTTCAACCGCCTCGCACTGAACATCGAGTGCGAGAGGTGGGAGAGGAAAGTTCAGTCCGCGTTCAATGAGGCTCCTGAGCCGCTTTGCTGGAACGACTTTCGAGCGTGCGATGCCGTGAAGATCGGGGACTTCGACACGCAAAAACCTGACGCCCTGCGCCTCGACGTCCTTTTCTATCTCATCAAAGGCCGATTTCGTTGCGACCTGGATATTCATGGGGTCAGATCCAAGAGTGCAATGGCGGATTGACGCCATTGAGGTAATATTGGCCCACGGCAAACGCCTTCCAGCGCACGGGATCGTGCACGGTGTGGGTCCGAGCGTCGCGCCAGTAACGGTCAAAGCCGTTCGCTTCAAGAGTTGCGCGCGAACCTCCAAGCTCGATGAGCTTGTTGGCGGCGAGGATCGCGATGTCTGTGGTCAGAACTTTCGCCTCAGCGACGGCAACCTTCGCAAGCGCGATCGTATCTTCGTTTGTGTTTCTAAGCGTAGCGTCGAGCTGATGCGCGGCGCGCTCCAGCAACGCGTCTGCCGCATCAAAGCGAATCTCAAGATCGCCGATGTCGCGTAGCGTAAACGGGTCCTGTGTTGCGGCTTCCTGGCCGCTGTCGATCCACGGCCTCGCGCGCTTCCTCACGAAGTCGAGCGTCGCTTCGATCGCACCTTTCGCAATGCCGAGGTCGATGGCGGCGTGGATAAGCTGGCTTTGAGGCCCCGCGGCGCTCGGTTGCTCATAAACGATGTGCGCCGGGAGTACGCGGGTAGCCGGAATCGCGACGTTATCGAGCGTCACCGTTCCGCTAGCGGTCGTGCGTTGTCCAATGCCCGACCAATCATCGACGACAGTAAGCCCCTGACTATCCCGGTCGGCAATGGCGACGACGACATGCCCTTCTTCATTTAGCGCAACGATCGGGACAAGATGCGCGAAGAGAGCGCCGGTCGAATAGAATTTCTTGCCGTTGATGCGATAGTTGGCACCGTCTTGCGTGAGCCGGGTCGAAAAATCTTCGACGTTCTTGCCGCTCGATTCGGAAAAGGCGTTGCCGAGCCTGTAGCCAGAGAGAATGGCACCAAAAAGCTCGTTTTTCTGCTCCAGGCTTGCCGTCGAGCGTATGACGTCGACAATCTCAAAGTGATTTTGGGCAAGTTGGGAGAGAGATGGATCGGCAGCTGCAAGCGTTGCAAATACCTTGGCAACCGTCGTTTGAGAAACCCCTGCCCCGCCATTTTCCTTAGGGATTGTTATGCCCCAGAGGCCGCTTTGCGAGAAGATATCGATCTCGGCAAGGGGATAGTGGCGGGATCGGTCGCGCGCGATCGCGCCTTCCGCAAAGACCGGCGCGAGACGGTGAGCGGTCTCGATGGCGTCCGCATCGTCCTTGATCACCGCTGCGTCCTGTGCCGGTCGCGACGGCGCCCAGCCGGGCGGAAGTGAGCGCGCGGTTACGCGGTCGTTCTCTGCGGCAAGTGGCTTATGTTCTGACATTTGTCGTTTCTTTCGTTTCGCAATTCTCGATTGCCAACGGGAACGGGGCGTCGCGGTTTGCTCCGTGCGGCCCGCCTCGTGCGCTGATGCTGCCGCTAAATCCAGGAATGACGGGGCGGGAGGACGTGATTGAGGTAGTAATTCCCAATGATCGGATATTTCCAACGCACCGGATCGTGGACGGTGTGAACGCGCGCATTGCGCCAATGGCGGTCGAAATTGTTTTTCAACAGCGTCGAGCGAGCGCCGCCATGCTCGAACAGCTTGTTCGTTGCGAGAAGCGCGACGTCGGTCGACAATACCTTGGCTTTGGCCACCGCGATCGATGCCGCCGCGACGGTCTCAACCGTTGGATTGGCAACGGCAGCATCGAGAGCGCGCCCTGCCCGTGCGAGCAGCGCCTCAGTCGCGTGGAGCTTGATCTTGAGATCGCCTATATCAGAGATTGTGTAGGGGTCCTCGACTGCCTTTGCCTTGCCGCTGTCGATCCAGGGACGAGCCGAGTTGCGCACAAACGCGATCGTGTCCTCGATGGCCCTCCGCGCGATGCCCGTGTCGACCGCGGCGTGGACGATCTGGCAAACTGCGCCGTTGGCGCTCGGGCTGTCCTGAGATGCATAGCTTGGAATTACGCGCGACGGCGGCAGCACGACGTTCTCGATGATTACCGTGCCGCTTGCTGTCGTTCTCTGACCAAAACTTGACCAGTCATCGATAATGGAAAGACCCGGAGTATTGCGATCGGCGACAGCGAAATAGAGACGGCCTTCTGGGTCGACAGTCGTGATGGGAACAATGTGGGCGAGGAGCGCGCCGCTCGAATAGAACTTGCGGCCATTGACGACGTAGTCATCGCCCCGTCTCGTGATCTTTGTCTCAAAGTCGGCGGCGGTACGGCTGCCAAGTTCGGAAAAGGCGTTGCCGCTTCGGGTGCCAGCAAGTATGGCGCGAAAGAATTCGGCCCGCTGTTCGGGCGTCGCCGTGGTCCTCAGCGTATCGATGAAATCGATATGATTTTGCGGCAATTGCCCGATCGAGGGGTCGGCCGCGGCAACTATGCTGATGACTTCCGCGATAGTGGAATACGAAAGATCGGGGCCCCCATACTCCTTCGGAACGTTGAGCGAAAGAAGGCCGCTCTGCGTGAACTCGGCGATCTCGGCAACAGGCAAGCGCTGCTGCCGATCTCTCTCGCTTGCCGTCTCGGCAATTCTTGCAGCGAAGCGCTTCGCAATTTCAATGGCCTCGTCCGCACTGCTTACAACGTGAGCGCCTTTGGGCTCCTCAAGAATTGGGAGCGATGACTTGGTTAGGCTTGCAGCAGATTGATGCTCGGTCATTTCTCTTGCTCTTGTTTTAATTGGAGTCTCGGCGCGACGCGCTTGCCATTAACAACCCACCGATTGGCATCCTACGCACCACCCAAGGCGATCGTTCTCTATGGCGACGATCACCAGTTCGGCAGCGAAGCGCGAGGAGGCAGTCGGGAGTGCAGCGACTGAGTGATGCACGACACGCCGACCCATGACGCGGCGGTCGACCGCAGCTTCATGGATTGGCGCGATAATCCTTTCATTGCGCCGAAGCATGAACCAATAAAATCATCAAAGGATATGCACCGGATTGATATCTGCTCAGACGAGCACCCTTACGTTAAGGCGACAGGCGACCGGAGATCCTAGAGTCGCTAAACTCGCGCGCGGCCGACTATAGTGAGGAATATGATCATGCTTCGCTTCACCGTCTTCTTATTGGCGGCGCTCCCATTGCTCATTGCCTGTGACCGGTCCGACAATGGTGCGAGAGAGAATGTTCTGCGGATTGGCGCCACAGTCACACCGCATGCGCAGATTCTTGAGGAAGCCAAATCCATCTTAGCAGAGGAAGGCGTAAAGCTAGAGATTGTCGTCTTCAACGATTACGTGCAGCCGAACACGCAAGTAGCGGAGGGTCAGCTTGACGCCAACTATTTTCAGACGCAGCCCTATCTCGATGAATTTAACGCCGCGCGAGGCACCCACCTCGTGCCGATCATCGGCGTACATGTCGAACCGTTAGGTGCTTATTCGCATAAGTACCATGCGATCTCAGCCTTGCGTGACCATGCCGATGTCGCACTGCCGAACGATGCCTCGAACGCAGGGCGATCATTGCTGCTGCTGCAACAAGCTGGGCTGATCTCGTTGCGTAAGGGGCAGGATCGCCTACAAACAATCGCCGATATTTCCGAAAACCCAAAAAATCTAACCTTTCGCGAACTTGAAGCAGCCGTCTTGCCGCGTGTTCTCAATGAGGTCGATCTCGTCGTGATAAACACCAACTACGCGCTCGACGCAGGGCTTAACCCTCGGAAAGACGCGCTCGCGCTTGAAAGCGCGAAGAGCCCGTACGTAAATTATCTGGTGTCGCGGCTCGATAATCGTTCTGATCCGCGAATTCTCAAACTCGCGGCTGCACTGACCGGGCCCGCGATCCGCAACTACATCGACCGAACTTTTGATGGCGCCGTCATCCCCGCGGAAAGCGGCAATCCTTGAGAGAGGGCGCGATCGCGCGGCTCTCTTCATGCGAAAATATTGGAGGATTCCTTTATTTTCGCGTGAAGTGAATTACGAGACGATTGCCGAAGGCCTGCAGGATTTGGACCAGAAGAATAAGTAGTACCACAGTCACAATCATCACGTCGGTCTTGAAGCGCTGGTAGCCATAACGGATCGCCAGGTCCCCGAGCCCGCCGCCCCCAATCGCTCCTGACATCGCCGTGTAATCGACGAGGACAACGGCCGTCACGGTCACACTGGCGATCAGTCCTGGCAAGGCTTCGGGCAGAAGAGCGCGGAAAACAATTTGGGAGACGGATCCTCCCATAGCCTGCGTCGCTTCGATGACACCGCGATCAACCTCGCGCAGTGCTGTCTCGACAAGACGGGCGAAAAAAGGCGCCGTGCCGATGACGAGCGGAGGGATCACCCCGCGGACGCCGAGTGACGTGCCAGTGAGGAGCACGGTAACCGGCATCAGCAGAATGAGAAGAATAATGAAGGGGACCGATCGTATGGTGTTCAACACAACGGACAACAGGCCGTAAGCGAACGTTTGATCCAGTAGCTGTGTGCGCCCGGTCAGGAAGAGCAGAATGCCGAGCGGCAGCCCGAGCAGCACCGTGAAAAACAGCGAACCTCCGAGCATGGCGAGCGTCGCCAGCGTTGCCTGCAAGATATCGTCCCAGCCGATGGAGTGCAGAATCACCGATAAACCTCACGTTGCCGTTGCTTTCAACGGCGCCTCGGAATTGGCGCCGTTCAGGTGTTCCGCCGACACGCCGCTCGCGCGCAGACGCGCGATGGCACCGTGCACGTTGCCGTCCGTGAACGATATCGTAAGCTGCGCATACGGCACATCGCGGATCGTGCCGACGCGGCCGCCGGTTATGACATAGTCGATGCCGAACTCGCGAGCGACGGTGCCTAGAATGGGAGTGTGGGCCCTCTTCCCAACGAACGTGAGACGATAAATCTGTCCGCGCGGGATGCTACCCAAGTTCAATTCATCGTTCTCAGGCTCCGCTTCGTGCACGAGCTCGCGAGTCTTAGAGTGACTAGGGTGGAGGAATACGTCTTCGACGCGCCCGTGTTCGACGATCTGACCATGATCTAGCACGGCCACCCGGTGTGAGATCTGACGTACCACGTCCATCTCGTGCGTGATCAGAACGATGGTGATGCCGAGATCTCGGTTGATCTCAGCCAGAAGCTTCAAGACTGACCGCGTCGTCTGCGGGTCAAGTGCGCTGGTCGCCTCATCGCACAAGAGGACGTCGGGCTGCAGAGCCAAAGCGCGTGCGATGCCGACACGCTGCTTCTGCCCGCCAGACAGTTGCTTTGGATATTTCGCCACATGATCCTGGAGTCCGACGCGCGCAAGGAGCTTGCTTACGCGCTCGGCAATCACGCTGCTGCTCCGCACGCCCGAAAGCTTAAGTGGAAAAGCCACGTTCTCGGCGACGGTCTTTGCCGAGAGAAGATTGAAGTGCTGAAAGACCATGCCGATGCTGCGGCGGATTGTTCTAAGTTCCTCGCCTTTGACAAGCGTGATGGGCTTGCCCTTGAAGGCAATTTCGCCTGCGGTCGGCCGCTCCAATAGATTAATGAGCCGCACCAGCGTCGATTTTCCGGCGCCGGACGAGCCGATGATGCTGAAAATTTCGCCGCGTTGAATATCGAGATTGATATCGCGAAGCGCGGTCGCCGCTCGTCCTCCGACAAGAAAATCCTTAGAGACGCCTCTGAGGCTGACGATCGGCTGAGATGGCTGGCTGTTCACTCCTGCCCCTATTGATGGATGTCGCGCATCTGGAATCGCGCAAAGAGCAGGCGGAGGATGCCCGCCCTGCTCTTGCGGTGTCGCTTGCGATTAGAATGCCGGATAGATCTGGCCCTGGTAGTGGGCTTTGATGAACTCGCGCGTTGCATCGCTATTTAGGGCCTTAGCGATGATTTTCACCTCGGCACGGTCCTTATCCTCCGGACGCACGACAAGATATTCTCCCCAGATGTTTCGGCCGTCCTGTCCACGGTCGATGTAGAGTGATTTTTCCAGCGGGAGCTTCGACTCGAAAACATAGTTGCCGTTGAGTGCAGCGAGCTCGACTTGCTCCAAGGCCCGAGGCAATAACGCCGATTCAAGTTCAGTGATCTTGAGGTGCTTCGGGTTCTCCAAGATGTCCTTGAGTGTCGGCAGCGGATCCTCGGGGCTCTCGAGTTCCGGCTTGCCCTTAAGTTTGATCACGCCAATCTTTTGCAGCAGCAGAAGACCACGGCCTCCATTGACTGGATCGTTGGGAATGGCAACAGTCGCGCCATCCTTGAGTTGGTCAACGGAAGTAATCTTCGTTGAGTAGGCGACAAACGGCTCGATGTGCACGGGAACGATCGGCACAAGGTTAGTGCCTCGCTCACGATTATAATCGTTGAGGAATGGACGGTACTGATAATAGTTACCGTCGAGCTCTTTCGAGACGAGCTGCGCGTTAGGCTGTATGTAGTCCGAGAAAACACGGATATCTAGATCCACGCCTTCCTTGGCTACGATCGGCTTGACGAACTCGAGGATCTCAGCGTGCGGCACGGCGGTCGCGCCGATGACGAATTTTGTTCCGGCATGCGCTGTCGTTACTGCTGCGACAGTTGAAAGCGCCGCCGTCAGAAGCGTCCAAATCTTCATTGGTCCCCACCTGTTATGACAAATGCACGTTGTGCTGATCGCTCTCATTAAAGGTGAATGGCGATCACCGGTAACGATCGAGCAAGTCAAGCCGCTATGGCTCGGCGTTATGGTTCAGCCGTTAGGGGGCGGCAACGAACTAAAAAATCTAACCAAATCAGCCTGCGTGATAATAGAAACGATGAAACGCGCTCACTTTATTCGAAGCCAGGTGCTCGCGACGCTTGTTTCCGTGTTTGGATTCATCGGAAAAATATGAAAGCCTAGAGCGCTCGGGCCTTTGAGGCGATCAATCGAACCCTATTCCGTCCACATTGTTAAGCCGTCGGCGCCTGACATGTCTCCGATAGGCATCGTCGACTACAAACTTTTCCGTAGATATCCAATCGAGAATAGGCGCTGGTCCTGGCGCGAATGTCGATTCGGATTCCTGTGTACGGGCCGATCAAGTTTCCGATAAATTCCAGCTATAACTCGGCATCGCTCAAATTCGAAGGAGCAACTGGCACCGCAAGGAAAAAAACTTGACCGCTCAAGATCGACGCCGGACTGTACTCTTACGCCTCGCTATTGCAGCCGTATTACTAAGCGCGGCCGTGGGCAAAGCCCAGTCGCTTGAAATTTTCGATCGAGCGAAATTTCGGCAACCTCGCCATTTCAATCGCTCGTTTCTGAGTTTTTTTTCGAAGGACGCCGTAACGACAAACGTAACTTGATGCGGGATAACGGCCCCTCAAAGTTCCGATATTGGCGTTCTCGGCTTTGCAAAAGCACAGCATCAATCTACCACCTTTACGCCCTAGTCGACTTTCAGCTGAAAAAACGAGAAATGGCCGAAAAGAGCGGAAAAGTGAAAACGCAAGGCCTTTACTGCCAAATTTATTCAGGACTCGGTGCTCGTCGACGGATTGTTCGATGATATCAACGACGAGGCGCGTGGTGTTCTGTACGTGTGACTTCTGTGCTGAGGTCTTTGATTTTGGCGTGGATTCGATATCAGCGATCGACATTTGTATGACTCCAGGATAGGCGGCGTCCCAATTGACGCTTCCAGTACCCGAAGCCCCGCGGCGCGAGGTGATTCCTTAGTTTTCAGCAAGCCAACGTGTCGGCTGCCGATATCCCAGACCAATGCGTGCTTTCCGGCTGAAGTCCAGACTCGTTTTCGCTGCGGCGGCTAACTTCGAAATATCGGTTAATCGCTCTGTCAGCGAGTTAGTGATTTAACTCGGATCATCAGCGGCTGAAGACGAGTGTTTAAGTTTTCGGATTATTGAGATGGACTCCGCAGCCCGCGTTAGGTAGCGAACAGCTAATCTGGGAACAATAGTCGGACAAAATGGAGGCAAAGCGTGCGGGATCTCCCTTAGCCAATTGTGCAAGGCCAAGATATTGTCGCGAAGGTGAAATTTGGGAAATGCTGCTTGTATGCATCCAACATTGGCCGGCACAGACCATGAGTATGAATACCCCCTCTATGGCGGGGTGAACCTCTACCTTTCGGATCGCTTTACGCGCGAGCATGGCATCACCGTAGATCGCGATCGGTATTTCGTTGACGAGTCATGGCGATACAACAGCGGTGACGCCCTCGGCCCCTTCTCGCGGCCAGACTTCATCGGCATCACGATGCACCGCCTTAAGTATCTAAACACGTCAATCCTTGAGCTGCACGCTTTCCAGGTCAAACGCTTCCGTACCGACGTGAAGAACTCCCTCATCGGTGCTCTCGAGGCGAGTTACTATCAAAAGTGGGCTCATTATTCCTATTTGGTGATGCACTACCCCTCTGATGAACGCGAAAAGGCGAGCTTCTACGATGTTGTCGCAGAGTGCACCAAGCACGGGGTTGGCTTTGTCGTTTTCGATCACGCCGACCACTTGGATTCTTTTCACGTGTACCTGAGACCGGTCGTCTCCAACCCCTATGGGCCCAACACCGAGAGGTTCATTGTGAATCGCGTGACCGAAGGTGGCCGCCAGGTCATTGAAGGATGGCACAGAGCATGAAGGTCATCGTATCGGCCAACAGCAAGGGTGGCGTCGGCAAGACCACAGCGGCAGTCCTAATGGCAGAAGGTTTGGCAACTTTCAACGGACAGCGCGTGCTGTGCATTGACCTCGATCCCCAAGCTAATATGACGACAGTTCTGATGGCCGAGGATCTGCGCGAAAAGCTCCGGAAGAACAACCACACCATCGATCAGTACTTTCTTGGAGCGATCAACGCCAATCACGCTACTCTCAAGGACTTCATCGCCCGGCCCACCGGCCACCTTTCACTTGGTAAGGTCAGAAACCCTGGACACGTACACGCTGTACCTTCTGCCACCCGCGTGATCGACACTGACCGCGCGATCGTACGCCGCTGCGCGGACCTTGGCCGCGAGCTGTCCTCGGTACGTGCAGATTTGCTTAAGCGCCTCAAGGCCGATTTAGAAGCGCTGAGCGGACAATACGAGGTGGTTATCTTCGACACGCCGCCGGCCATGAATATCTTCACCGAGGTGGCTCTCCTCGCCGCCGATTACGTATTCTTACCCGTCGTGCCCGAGGACCTATCGACCATTGGCTTCCGGGAGTTTGTCGGCCGCGTCCACAGCAACAACCTGCTGTCACCGGCCGCCAAGCAAAACCTCGTCATCATGTTGAGCAAATATCAGAAGAAATGGCTGAGCCACGGCAAGACCATCGATAAGATCAATGGCTACGCAGCAGCCCTCAACAAGGATTTCGGCGTGCGCTTCCGGTTGCTCGACAGTGAGATCACCCATCATGAGGCATTCGCCCAAGCGTCGGAGTTCAGGGGTAAGTCACCGACGTTCGATACGAAGTACGGGAAGGCTAAAGCCAACGCGAAGGCCGTTGCCAAAGCAGTATGGACAGCGATCAATTGAGGGGAGCATGAACAAGGAACCCACCGACGTCACCAACGAAGTACTGCGCCTTGTCGGCGAGATCATTACGGAGAAGCCGCAAGTGGCGAAAGCGTTCGCTGAACGACTCGCGGGGTTACTCAACAAGCCAACCATCAAACCGTTTGAGATGTTTGGGAGGGAGGGTGAGGCTGCCACCCGCAAGAACCTCGGGAAGCTGACCAACGACCAGCTTTTCTCGATCATCTATGCGTACGATTTTGACGCGGATACCATCCCGCTCAAGAGCGCAAAGAAGCCGGCGCTCATTGAACATGTCGTCAGCCATTTAAAAGCGAGCTTCAGAGAAAACCGGCAGTTGGTAGAGGGATGATTTGCGATGGTGCCATAGAATTTTGCTTCAAAGTCTGCACCATCTATGTGAACTCTCAGTCGATACTACTATAAGTCGGTGACCTCGGCGCACGCCTAACAATCAGAGTCGCTCGATGTTGTAGCCCTCGAGCTCGTGCTTGCGTGGCCATGACTGGCCATACGACATTGATGTAGCCTTCAGCGACACGATAGGGCTACGCCTTTGACTTTGGAGTTGCTGAATTCGATGCGAGCCCCAATCTTCGGTAGCCGCTTAGGAAGCGAGAACGGCAAATGACAAAACCGGAAGAAAACATGCTGGAGACAGAGCTCAAAAAGAAGCCCAGCATCGAACATCTGGCGTGGGCCATTGAGCAACGTAAAGAAGTTCAGTTGACTATGCTGGCTCTCTACCAGTTCGTCCAAACGCATAAGGCCGAGCACCTCACAATTGAGTATCTCAGCTTTACGGCCATGCATCGCAAACAATCGGTGAAGTATCTTTCTTAATTCCAAATAAGTGACGTTTCGGCGTGTGGTTGTTTACGACTTCGATCGCCACCGTCTCACGTTTTGGCGATTCGCAAGTTCGGGCTTGCGATAACTCGGTCCTCCGACATTGACACGCAAAAAACCCTCCTGTGCGCGCACGCTTGACCGGACATAAAGAGGATAGGTGAGATCCCTTCTCGGCCTCTCGTACGCGCCGAGTTCCGCCTTTGAGGTGATAGCCTACGCGATGGTTTCGGTCCCGGATCTTTGTCTTTCAGGTGGGACAACCACGCCTGCTGCAAGCCATTTCTAGAGACCCATTTTTTTTCGAGTCTCCACAAAGTCGTCACCTGAGTGCAAGTAGTGGTCTGGCCTATCCTGAAGGTCAATGCCACTCAGATAGAGAATTGCATCCCAAATTTTTCTCTCATGAGCTTGCCCCCATCTGCAAAGTTCTATCATCGTTGGCCATCATTACACGGACAGCAATTTCGCAATATCTTCACGGGATTCGGACCCACTACATAGAGCTTCAAATTTCTGCTGTACGTCCTCCAATGTTACCTTCATATCATCATTTCCCAATGTAATTATAATCCGCATCAAATTGGTAATGAACCTTCGCGCGCTCAGAAATTACGGGCCGAAGTCTTTTTGACTAGTGGCTTTCGTGCATGCACTTTGCGTGATCTGCCAAAACTTCGATGACACGGCACTCGTTGAGTTCTCCGTGGCCACAGCCATCGATCATGCGCTTAAGCTCTTTTTGCAAAGCTCTGAGGCTGCGTAAGCGCCGCTCCACTTCTTCCAATCTTTCTCGCGCGAGAGCGTCAGCCGTATCGCAAGGTTGCTTGGGATTATCCTGAAGCTTTAACAGCGCACGTATCGCATCAAGTTCAAACCCGAGTTCGCGACAATGGCGAATGAAAGCCAGGCGTCGGAGATCTTCGTTGGCGAACAGGCGACGATTGGCATGGGTCCGCGCGGGACGCGGCAACAGCCCGATTTCCTCGTAAAATCGAATAGTCGGGACTTTGACTCCGCTTAGCTTGGCGGCTTCTCCGATGGACACCTCATTCATTTCAATTTGCTCCTCTAGGTACTAGAGCATGTAGCAGTGACGCGTGAGCGGTCAAGGTGCCGAGTTCCGGCAAGAGCAATAGGGGGCAGGAAGTGTCGTTAACTACGGCGATATTGATCTCACTTATTCCGGTAACGGCGGCTGTAGTTGGTTGCTTTGCCGCCGCTTGGTACCGCCCGGGCCCGTTGATTTCGAGCGCGATCCAACATTTCGCGGCCGGTGTTGTGTTTGCGGCGGCTGCGGGAGAGGTCTTGCCCGAACTCAAGCACGCTTCCTCGGTGTGGTCGATTGCGATAGGCGGCAGCATCGGCATTGCGGTCATGTTGGCGATCGAAGATTTGGGGAAGCGCGTGAACGGCCCAGCAAGCATCACCGCGCTTGTCGCTCTTGATTTCCTCATCGATGGTCTCGTGCTCGGACTTGGGTTTGCCGGCAGCACAAAAGTCGGCGTCCTACTGACAGTCGCACTCACACTTGAAGTTCTATTTCTCGGATTGTCGCTCACACTCAAGCTTGGGCAGCAAAAAGTTACGCCCATTGCCATCGTTGCGACCGTAGCCGCTGTCGGCATGCTGCTTCCCGTGGGGACAATCGCCGCCGGAGTGGTCGCAAAATTTTCTCCGGTCATGCTCAGCGGCTTTTTTGCGTTCGCACTCGTGTCTCTGCTTTACCTTGTGACGGAGGAGCTGTTGGTTGAGGCGCATGAAAGCGGCGACGCGCCTTGGGTGACGGCGATGTTTTTCGCGGGTTTTCTGCTTCTCCTCGTTCTAGACGGGCTTATGGGGTGAGCGTCACCGTCGACAAGGTCGCGCATTCACATCGCAGCCCCAGTTTCCGGTTCCGCCGTTGGTGCAGTTGATGCTCTTGGTTCCAGAGCGAGCCCAACTGGTCCACGCCGCACCGTATTCAAAATCCACGAAGTCAGCCCAGGATTGGATAGCGGCGCGGGTGGCCAATGCTTTTGAGGCCATTCCCGAACTCGACCCATAATGGAAATGATCGATCATGCAGATGAGACCGCGTTCGCGGTGTTGCGCGTGGAGATCGGACACTTCCTGAGCCACGCTTGTTGATGCCGTAAGCAATAGCAATGATGCGATCGTCATGCCTCGATATATCATATCAAAAACTCCCAAATCAGCCCAAGTGACCCGCAATAAGGGAGTGAAGAAAATCAGTTGTCGACTAAAATTCGCAACAACCAAAGCTTTTTCGGCCGACGCGTTGCAAAGAAAAAAAAGCGCCTCTTGCTCCTCTAGTCGCTTGAGGAGCTACCGTCGCAAACAGCGTGCGCTGCAGTCATGACGGCCCGGCTTACCCAACCCAAAAAAAACCGAAACATATGGCTCACGATCACGATCACGATCACGATCACGATCATCACGGCTTTAATGGCCACGACCATCCCCATGGCGATCGCCACGCCGATGACCACAGTCACGGTGGCCACGCGCACGTTCACGCACCCAAAGACTTTGGCTGGGCGTTTGCGGTGGGCACGGCACTGAACGTCGGCATCGTTGTGCTGGAGGCGTCTTTTGGCTTTTGGTCGAACTCGATGGCCCTCTTGGCGGATGCTGGTCACAACTTGAGCGATGTGTTTGGGCTGCTGTTGGCATGGGGCGCGAGCGCGCTCGTAAGGAGAAAGCCGACTGCCCGCTTCACTTATGGATTGGGCGCCTCGTCCATCCTAGCGGCACTAGCGAACGGGATTTTGCTGTTGGTCGCGACGGGAGCAATCGCATGGGAGGCGATTGAACGCTTGAGTGCGCCTCAGCCGGTGGCAGGTTTCACCGTGATGATTGTCGCTGCGATCGGCATTCTCGGAAATGGTTTCACCGCTTGGCTGTTCACCTCAGGACGTCACGATGACATCAACGTGCGTGGAGCTTTCCTGCATATGGCGGGCGACGCGGCCATCTCACTTGGTGTGGTGATTGCGGGCGGTCTAACCCTGTATACCGGTTGGCTTGTGCTTGACCCGATCGTGAGCCTTGTGATTGCAGTGCTCATCGTGTGGAACACGTGGGGTTTGCTCAAAGACTCCTTGATTATGGCGATGCAAGCTGTCCCCCCGGGCATTAATACCGATGAGGTTCGCCAATGCCTCGAAAAAATGCCGGGAGTGGCACGGCTCCATGACTTGCATATTTGGGCAATGAGCACGACCACCATCGCGCTCACATGCCATTTGGTAATGCCCGAGGGGCATCCAGGAGATGCCTTCCTGGTGGAGGTTTCCCGCACGCTGAAGAACAAATTCAAGATCGCTCACTCCACGTTTCAAATCGAAGTTTCGGAAAATGCCGATTGCGAACTCAGGCCAGATGACGTCGTTTAAGGCGTGGCGCGAGGGCAACGAAAGGTTCGCCACTTGCTTATGAAAGAGCCGGAGGGCCGTGGCGAAGTCATTTTTTTAGGTCAAGCTAGGACAAATATGTTTATATGCTGACATGCTGAGTAAGCTTCTCAGATATGTGGTCACCGTATCGGTCCTGCTAGCGACGACGATTGCAGGCTTACCGCTTGTCGTTTGTGTAAGCGAAGCTCACGGCGCGGCAATCGAAGTTGATCGGACTCACCATTGCACCGATAAAACGTCGGCAGGCCATGCCATCTTATTCAGGAAGGTTGAGACGTCCGCTCGGTCGGTGCCGTGCCGCGATTATCGACTGGAGCGGGACGTCTACTTCGACCAGATCCGCGAAATTGAGTCTGCTGCAACCATTGACGCCTCCGGAAGCGACGTTCCTTATCTCACCGCCGCGGACGTTTCGCTCCCTCTCGGGGGGATCAACTTAGCTTCGATTTCGCCTCGTCCATTCGCAAGCGAGTTGCGCACGAGCTTAAGCGACCTGCGCACGATCGTTCTCCAGATTTAGATCTCCGCCAGCTTTAGATCATGGCTGAGCTTTGAGCCCTGGGCTCGAGGCTGAGCTAGGCTTTGCTTGGGGGATTTGATGGATGCCAGTTCAGACTGGTCGTTGGAGACAACGTGCGATGGCGCTTGCCCTTCTAGGTGCGTCGGGCTGCTCGAATGAGCCAACCCTGCTCACGACTGGATCTGCGATGGTTTTGGCAACGGACCGAGATTTGCCAAGGCGCCCTTGGGTGCCGCCGGCGAATGCACCTCCTGGAAAGCCGGGGAAACCCCTTGCCTCCCGCGCTCTCTCACTGCGAGAGGCAGTAGCGCGCGCCGTCGAATACAGTCCTGCAGTCAAAGCTGCATACTCCGAGATCGACGCTCGGATGGCAGACGCTGCTCAAGCTTCTTACAAGCCCAATCCCCAGCTTTCGGTTGAAGTCGAGAATTTTGGTGGCAGCCAAAGCAAAGCGGCATTTGACCAGGCAGAAACCACTGTAGGCCTAAGCCAAGTCATCGAACTCGGCGACAAGAGAGTTAAACGATTGGCGGCCGCTCGGCTTGAAGCTTCGCTCGCAGGTTGGGATTACGAAATGGCGCGCGTCTTGGCTGCCAGCCGGGTAGCCGACGCTTTTGTCGACGTGTTGGCGGCGAAAGAACGATTGGCCGTCCTAGAGGACTTCGCGCGCATCGCGGAAGTTGTTCGCAGCGGTGTCGACGAGCGCGTTCGCGGAGGTAAAGCCAGCGCGATTGATCTCGATCGCGCGGTCGTCGGCACGGCGAGGGCAAAGGCCCTGGCAGACTCGGAGCGGCTGAAATTTGAGGCCGCCCGCGCAAAGCTTGCCGCTCTTTGGGGCGCCGAGAAACCGGATTTTCAGACGGCGACGGGCCGCTTGGGCCAGAACAGGCGCGTGCCAACGCTCTTCGCCGTTCGCGCGTTGTTGGACGGCAATCCTCAATTGGCGCGGTGGTCCGATGAGCTGAACCGCCGCAACGCGGCATTGTCGTTGGAAAGATCCAAGGGAGTGCCGGACCTGACAGTCGGCGCCGGCGTAAGACAGCTCAACGACGACAACGCCACGGCGTTGGTTGCCTCCGTATCGGTCCCGCTTAAGGTATTTGATGGCAATCAAGGGGCCATTGCCGCCGCAGAACGCCGCGCCGCCAAAGCCAATTTTGAGGCGGATGCTGTGCGCAACGAACTCGTTAGCTCGCTCGTCGAGACGCTTGGAGAACTCGCTGCCTCCAATGCTCAAGTCACGGCTTTCGAGAGCAGGGTTCTACCCGCGGCTCAATCGGCATTTGACCGGACGCGGATCGGTTACGACGAAGGAAAATTTGATTTCCTGAACGTTCTCGATACGCAGCGCTCTCTCTTTGAAGTGCGCCTTGATCTCGTCAACGCCCGCGCGAACTACGAGAAAGCGCGTGTCAAAGTCGAGGCGTTGATTGGCCGAGATCTCACGACGTTTGAGAACTCGGCTCCCTCTCACTCAAAACCCGAAGGACGTTGATCCGCTGTGCACCGCTTTCTGAGCATATTTGTCGTCGCTTTATCGTTCGGAACGAGTGGTCTCGACGCCGAAGAGCAAGCCGGCGCGCAGCCGAAAGAAGTGAAACTATCCGCCGCGCAGGCCGAACTGATCGGTCTTGAGACCGCCTACGCCAAGAAGACGACATTGGCTCGCGAGATTTGGCTCAATGGGGAAGTCACGGCCGACCAAGATCGGACCCTTCAGGTCCTGCCAAGAGCCGGCGGAGTCGTGGTGGAGGTCAAGAAGGCGCTCGGCGACGAGGTTCGGACCAACGACGTTCTCGCCTTTATTGAAAGTCAGGAAATTTCATCATCATCGGCAGCCTATCTCGTGGCGAAGTCAAAGGCGTCACTCGCGCAACGTCAGCTCGAGCGCCACGAAACCCTCTGGAAAAAGAACGTCATCGCGGAGGAGGAATATCTCATTTCACAACAAGGCGCAGCGGAAGCGCAAGCGCAACTCCGAGCGGCCGCGCAAAAACTGGCATTGCTGGGAATCGATGCGGCGACTGTGGACAATTCGGCGCCTCCTTCAGTTTCGACGCGTGTTCCGGTGCTTGCGCCGATGAGCGGCACGATCATCGAGAAGAAGATCGCCGTGGGTGACCAAGTGACCGACCAGACGCCCCTGTTTCGCCTAGCGGATCTCGAAAAGGTGTGGGTGATTGCAAGCGCGTTCGAGCAAGACATGGGTCAACTCGCTGTGGGGTTGCCTGCAACGGTCGTTTTGCGCGCTTACCCGGACCGGAAGTTTCAGGGGCGTGTGACATGGGTTTCCCAGGTCGTCGACGAGCGTACCCGCACGTTGGCTATTCGCGTCGAGTTAGACAATAGCGATAAGCTGTTGCGGCCCGGCAGCTTCGCCAGGGTGCTGATCAAAGTCCCGATGCGGGAGGCATCGGTGAGTATTCCCCCCAACGCCGTCCAACGCCACAACCAGGAGCAGATCGTATTCGTAGACGCGGGCGGCGGCGTTTACAAATTGCGATCGGTCAAGACGAACCTGAAAACGCCGAACGAAGTGGAAATCGTCTCTGGACTTGCCGCTGGCGAGAAAGTCGTCACCGATGGGAGCTTCATGCTGAAATCTGAACTCGAGAAATCGAGCTTCGGCGGAGAGTGAGGCGGCATGATCAATAACATCATTGCAGCTGCACTCTCCCAGCGTGTTTTGGTCGTTCTCGCGGCTTTGTCTTTGTCGGCTTATGGCACCTACTCCATCCAGAAACTCAATCTGGATGCGTTTCCTGACGTTACCAATATCCAGGTCCAGGTAAATACGGTGGCGCCTGGCCTCGCCGCGGTTGAAGTGGAAAAGCTGATCACTTTTCCCATCGAAACGGTGATGAGTGGCCTGCCCGGACTTCAACAGGTGCGGTCGATTTCAAAAACAGGATTGTCCGTTATCACGATCGTGTTCAACGACAACGTGGACACTTATTTCGCGCGGCAGCTTGTCAGTGAGCGGCTTTCGACCGCCAAGGAGAGGATACCGAACGGCCTCGGCGCGCCTGAGCTCGGACCGATTACGACGGGACTGGGTCAGGTATACAAATACATCCTAACGAGTTCGACGCTCGACGCGATGGAGCTGAGGGCGATCAATGATTGGATCGTGAAGTTTCAACTTCGTACCGTACCCGGTGTAACGGATGTCCTGAGCTTTGGCGGTTCGGTGCGACAGTACCAGGTCAACGTCAACCCCGATCGGTTGATCAGTTATGGACTGTCGATAAACGACGTGAAGACCGCCATTCAGGCCAACAATGCCAACGCAGGCGGCTGGTACATCGAAGGTTCTCAGGAACAGCTCGTCGTTAGAGGAGAAGGCCTGGTTCGTGGCGGTCGAGATGGCATTACAGATATCGGCGACGTCGTTCTGAAATCGGTCGATGGCGTGCCGGTCTATGTGCGCGACGTTGCGGAAGTCGAATTCGGGAGCGAGATACGCCAAGGCGCCGTGTCCATGAATGGGAACGGCGAAGTTGTGATGGGCGTGATCCTGCAGTTGAAGGGCGCCAACACCAAGAACGTCATCGAGAAGCTGCGAAAAAAAATAGCGATCGTTCAGAAATCTTTGCCAGAAGGAGTAAAGATCGAGTCCGTCTATGACCAGGCTGATCTTATCGAAAAGGCCGTTGCTACGGTCACGAAGGCGCTCAGCGAAGCGGCCATTTTGATAATCGTGGTGCTGTTTTTATTCCTGTGGAACGTCCGCTCCGCCCTCGTCGTGCTGTGCTCCATCCCACTCTCCATGCTCGTCGCCATTATCATGATGCGGTGGTTCGGGCTATCGGCGAACCTCCAGTCCCTGGGCGGGTTGGCTATCGGAATTGGTATGATGGTCGATGGCTCGCTGGTCATGATCGAAAATATCATGCGGCATCTCGCCGAGCCAAATCGCGGAAATAGCACGATCACCTCACGTGTACTGCACGCAGCGGAAGAAGTAGGCGAGCCGATTTTTTTCGCTGTCCTCATCATCGTCGTCGTCTTTCTTCCGCTTTTCACGCTTGAGGGTGTCGAGGGCAAGCTGTTCAGTCCCATGGCATTTGTCGTGGCATTCGCCATGCTGGGATCGCTCCTTGTCGCCTTGACCATCGTGCCGGTGCTCGCATCTTTGGTATTCAGGGGACAACTGTCAGAGGAAGACAGCTTTGTCGTTCGAGGCGCCAAAGCCATTTATGAGCCTGTTTTGAACTTTGCCCTTCGTCGGAAGATTTTCGTCGTCGGAGCAGCGCTGGCTTCTTTAGTGGCGACCGGCGTCATCATCCCTCGCCTCGGCAGTGAATTCGTACCTGAGCTCGATGAAGGCACATTGAGTGTTCGTGTTACCGCAAATCCCAGCATCTCGATTGAAGAGGCGCTAAGAATCGCTGGACGCGTCGAGAAAAGGCTTCGCGCTTATCCCGAGGTCAAATACGCGATTAGTCAAATCGGTCGGCCGGAATTGGGTGGCGATCCGGAAGCGCTCAACAACAACGAGATTTGGGTTGGGCTTAAGCCCCAATCGGAATGGACCACGGCCCATACCCGTAGCGAGCTCATCGATGTTCTGACCAAAGACCTTTCGGAATATCCAGGCATCGCCATCAATTTTTCACAGCCGATTGCGACGCGGGTCGATGAGCTTCTTTCCGGCGTCAAAGCGCAACTTGCCGTTAAACTCTTCGGCGACGACTTGAAAGTTCTTGAGCTAAAAGGCCAAGAAATCGAGAAAATTGTCGCCTCGATCCAAGGCGCGGCCGATGTTCAGACGGAACAGATCAGCGGCGAAGCTCAGGTCGTAGTTAAGGCGAACAGGGATGAAATAGCCAGATACGGGCTCAACGTCGCGGACGTCATGGAACTCGTATCGTTGGCGGTAGGCGGTGAGGCAGTGACCGATGTACTCGATGGTCAGCGCCGCTTTTCGATCTACCTCCGTGTTGCAAAGGAGTTCCGCTCCAGCACCGACGAAATTGGCAAGCTCTGGGTGGCGAATAAGGAGGGGGCGCACGTACAGCTATCGCAAGTCGCGGACATCGGCCTTATCGAAGGGTCTCCAACTGTTAGCAGAGAAGATGCTCAACGCCGCATCGTCATTCAGGCAAACGTTCGCGGTCGGGACCTTGGCGGCTTCGTCGCGGAAGCACAGAAGCTTGTCGAGGCTAAAGTCGATCTGCCGTCGGGATATTATGTGACTTGGGGCGGTCAATTTGAAAATCAGCAGCGCGCGCAGCGCACCCTGATGATCGTCGTGCCGATCTGTTTGGGGCTTATTTTCGCGCTTCTATTCTTTTCCTTTGGTTCGGTGCGAAACGCACTGCTTATCATTTTGAATGTCCCGTTCGCCCTCGTGGGCGGGGTGTTCGCCCTCTGGGGATCTGGTCAATTTCTGAGCGTCCCGTCATCGGTCGGATTTATCGCGCTGTTCGGCGTGGCCGTATTAAACGGCGTGGTGATGGTCTCGTATTTCAATCAGCTCTTGGCCGAAGGATACAAGCTGGAGGAGGCCGTAAGAAAGGGCGCCATGCTCCGTCTCCGGCCGGTATTGATGACAGCGACCGTGGCAAGTCTCGGCCTTATCCCGCTTCTATTGGCAACCGGTATTGGATCGGAGGTCCAACGCCCGCTCGCCACCGTAGTTGTTGGTGGGTTGCTTACCTCGACGTTGCTTACCCTGATTGTTCTTCCGGTTCTTTACACGTGGTTCCCTGCGCGAGGGCGTGAGCTCGCGCGCGCGGAAGCCGCGAGCCATGGATACGGTTCGATCCACGACAAAAAAGAAGGAGAACACCGTCATGCTTCGAGCTGATACTCTTAGTGGGGCACTTCTTGCTTTAATCGCTCTGCAGCCAGGCGCCGCGCTTGCCTCAACGTCCAGTAAAACCCCGACGGTCCAATCAGATGCGCAGGACGATGAGCGGGCACAGATTCTCGCCAATAATGCAAACATCGCGTATGAAACGGGCGACTACGCGAAAGCCGTGCAGCTCTACACGGAACTATTGCGGGTGAAGCCCGTAGACGCACGTGTCCTCCACAATAGGGGGAATAGCTACTCAAAGATCGCCGATTGGGAACACGCTCTTAGCGATTACACCTCGGCGTTGCTTCTCGTCCCTCATTTAGTGCCTGCGCTCGTCAATCGTGCAGGCGTCTATGACCGTTTGGGACGTCTGGATGAGGCATTGGCCGACTATGAAGCGGCAGCGCGACTGAGTCCGAGGGATGGCTTCATAGCTTATCACAAGGGCGTCATCCTTATGGGCCTTGGCCGCCGCGCTTCGGCCGCGCAAATTTTCGATCACATCATCAGTTCCTCACCTACATTCGCCTCTGCGCATGTCGAGCGGGGCTTCCTCTATCTCGCGGAGGGCTCAACCAAGGATGCGGAGAACGAATTTAGGGCGGCTCTTTTGTATGAGCCGGGGAATGCGCGTGCTGAAGACGGACTAATACAGCTACGCCTAAATGCTGTTGGCGCTTCAGACCAGTCGCGGGAAAAGGTTCATGACCAAGTCGTAGGGGAACTTATCGAGACACTCGACCGAACATGTTTCTCAAACGGCGAGGATGCCGGGGCGCTACTGGAAGTTACGCGCGGAACATCGTGGAAAGAATCCCCTCCCCAAGTAGGCGGTGTGGTGAGGATTTGGACAGGCTCAACGCCATTTGGCAGCGGAAGACTTGCGTTCGTGCGAACGGTGGACAGCGCATCCTCGGTGTGTTCACTCAGCGCAGACGGCGTAACGCCTCACCTTTTCGAGGACTTCCGTGCAAAATTCAGCCGCCGGTACCGCCCGACGCCTGTGGCGGAACCCGGCGGAGATACGCCGTCTGTTGCGCAGTACCAGATCGCGCATCGTGCCAACTGCAACGTGAAGGTCATCCTTCTTCAATCGTCGGCTGACGTCAACCGGCTGACCGTGAGGCTGAAGCACGCGCCCGCGTATTCGCGGGAAATGTGAAAAAGGGAAGCAAAAATGACAATGGCCCACCGACAGGGCGTCGCAGCGGCGATCCCACTGTTGAGTTCGACGACTTTCTCCATTGCGGTTGCCACGCAGTATACGCCGCCAGTGCCATCCATAGAAATGGAGCGCCGATTGAGGCCGGTTGATGCGCGCAACAACCGCCACGGCCGGAACATCAGTACGAAGGTATACTGCCTAAAAAGAGATCGGCTGCTGAAGAGTTGGCTGCCCCTTATCGACACGCCCGGCCCGGGGTTGATCGCACAAAGCCGCCGGCATCTCGAATGTCTTTCTGATCAATCTTGATTGATCCATGCGAGGCCTCCGCCGACGACCTCGCAGCAATTGAGCACAGCTAATTTATTTACTAGAGCGTTTCAGCCTTAGGCGGAATCTGAGGATTCCCAAATTAGTCGCTATCTGATTCAACATGCATGCTGGAGAGGGGGCCAGCATGCATGGCGAAGCCTTACTCGAACGATCTCAGGAAGCGGGTGGCGAAAACGATCGCCGCGGGCGAGACGTGCCGGGTGATCGCGGCCCAATATGAGGTTGCCCCGTCGACGGTGGTGAAATGGTCGAAGCGGCTGAAGGAGACGGGCAGCCCGGCTCCGGCCAAGTTCGGCGGCCACAAGAAATGCAGCCTCGAGCCGCACCGTGACTTCGTGCTGGCGCAGGTCGAGGAGGTTCCTCACCTGACGCTGCACAAGCTCAAGGACATGCTCGCCGACCAGGGCATTGCCGTATCGCACGATACGGTCTGGCGCTTCCTCAAGCGCGAGGGCCGCTCGTTCAAAAAAACCGCATACGCCAGTGAGCAGCACCGCGTCGACGTTGCGCGCAAGCGCCAGCGCGGTTTTTTTTGAAGTTCAAGCGCTCGCGATGCCCAAAGCTCCACACCGCGCCGTAGCTGACGACGATGCCGCGCTTCTTGAGTTCCGCGGCCAGCGCCCTCAGCGAGATCTCCGGGATCTGCTCGATACGCTCAAGGATATAGGCGCGCTGTCCGGCGAGCAGAACCGGCCGCTTGCCACCCATCGGGTTGGGGGCGGCGCTGCCCGTGGCGCGATGGCGTTGCGACCACTTCACGACGCTGGCCACGCTGACGCCGAACGTCTCGGCCACGGCGCGGCACGATTGACCGCTTTCGACGGCGGCGACGACACGCTCTCTGAGGTCGAGGGAGTAGGGTCGAACCATGGGGGCTGGCCTCCGCTCCAGCCCTCATCGTGAATCATATTCGCGACCCCTTCGGAATCCCCCACGATTCAATCAAAGACGATCATGCTCTAAAGGGGCTTTGCTCCGGACGGCCGCTGGCGCACGCTGACCTTCCTCGCCGCCCTCAGGGCCGCTGCACTCACCGCGCCCTGTGTCATCCGATGGGCCGATCAACGGCGTCATCTTCCGCAGCTATGTCGAGCAGATGCTGGTGCCGGAGCTGCGCCCCGGCGACATCGTCGTGCTCGACAATCTCGGCTCTCATCGGGCGCAAGTTATCCGTCAGGCCGTGCGTGCCGCCGGCGCCAAGCTCGCCTACCTGCCCCCCTACTCGCCCGACCTCAACCCCATCGAGCAGGTCTTCGCCAAGGTGAAGCACTGGCTGCGCATGGCCGAGGCGCGAACCATCGAGGCGCTCCACGAGCACGTTGGTAAGCTCGTTGCCGCCATTGGAGCGCACGAATGCGCAAACAATCTCAGCAACGCTGGATATGCTTCCAGCTAATCCTGAAAGGCTCTAGAACGGTAAAGAACGTTGTTTCTGTCGATGGGGGTGTACATGTCACGATCTCAAAAGCGGGCTCTTCAAAACGCAGCAACTCTGCCATTCTCATGTCTGATATCGGTTGGCTCGTTCGACGGATGGGGATCGATCAAGGCGAAAGGGCAACAATCCACACCGGCAGAGTTGCCTCCCGTCTCCATCGAAGTGAGCAAAGAGGAAAGCAAGCCAACAAAAAAAAGGTCGAGTGCTTCTCAGCGCACCCAACTGAAGAACTCCGTCTGCAGTTTGGAGCGGAAGCTCATGCGCTATCTTTTCTTTTCGATCGCGCCCGTTATCGCGACGACAGGCGCTCTTTTTATCAGCCCCGCGGCTAGGGGTGGAGACGATTCGAAAGACCCATCGGTCAGCGTCGCCGCTAAACAGGTGCGTAAACAGGGCTACCCTTGCGGAACGGGCATCAGCGCCGACAAGGACCAGCGCCACCCTAAGCTAAAAGGCGGCTGGATCCTTAAATGTGACAACGCGATATACCACGTGCATCTGGTACCGCGGCGCCGCGCAGAGGTCGAGCGCGTTGATTGACCAGACGGAGGTCATGGACGGGAGACCGTCCGCCTAGGTTTGCGACATCTGCGATCGTCAAAATTTGCAGTGCTCTTTCGGTCACCGAAAAAGAGGCTCTGGCGTGAGTTCCTCAGACGCGCTTCTCCTAAATCGGAACACCCACAGTGCGATCCCGATATGCAAGAAGGCGAAGCGCGTTCAAGACCACGACCAGCGTTGACCCTTCATGCATCGCAACGGCTTCGCCGATCCCAAGTCCCAGAATCGTCGAAGGAACCAGCAACCCAACCATCCCCAGGCTGATGAACACATTCTGTAGGATGACCTTACGGGTGCGGCGGCTCAATCCCACCGCGAATGGCAGATGGGTGAGATCGTCGGCCATGAGTGCCACGTCAGCTGTCTCCAATGCGACGTCGGAACCTGCCGCACCCATCGCTATGCCCACGGTGGCGTTCGCCATAGCAGGTGCGTCGTTCACGCCGTCACCGACCATGGCGACTTTCGCTTCCTGCCTTAACTTTTGAATGGCCTTGACCTTATCCTCGGGCATCAGGTCGCCCCAGGCTTCGTCCAAGCCCACTTCCCTGGCAATAGCTTCGGCAACTTTCCCGTGGTCGCCTGAAATCATGATCAAGCGGGTGATCCCGAGCGACCGCAGCCTATCGAGCGCTTCACGCGCTCCTGTGCGCGGCGTGTCCATCAGACCGATCGCTCCAAGGTCCCGATCGGCCCGACGCACGGCCATCGTCGTGCGACCGGACTGGCGAAGCCGTTCGATCGCTTCAGCAACCTCTTTGCTCAGCGCAGGGATGCCTTCTGATCCGAACATCTCAGCCTTGCCGATCCAGACCGGATCGCCAGCAAGCATTGCCTTGACGCCGCGTCCGGTAAGACTCTGCAGGTCGTTCGCCGGGGTTAAATTCCGGTTACCGAGAGCAGCACGGCCATCGCGGGCAATCGCCGCCGCAAGCGGATGATCGCTAAGAGATTCCACGGCGATGGCAACAGCCAGCAGCTCATCCTTCGCAACTCCATCTACGGTGACGATATCCGTGATGCGCGGGCGCCCTGCCGTTAATGTGCCGGTCTTATCGAACGCAATGGCATTCAATGAACCGAGATTCTCGAGCGGCGCGCCGCCCTTGATCAGCACGCCGCCGCGGGCCGCGCGCGCGACGCCCGAAAGCACCGCGCTTGGAGTCGCGATCGCGAGCGCGCAAGGGCTTGCCGCCACAAGTACCGCCATGGAGCGGTAAAAGCTATCGCGGAACGGCTCATCGATCACCACCCAGGCGAATAGCAAGACAACGGCGAGCAACAGGACCGCGGGAACGAATACACGCTCGAATTTGTCCGTGAATCGTTGGGTAGGCGACTTCTGTGTTTCGGCCTCGCTCACCATCTTCACCACTTTGGCTAACGCCGTGTCCGAAGAGCGGCGAGTAACCTCGATCTCGATGGCGCCCCCGCCGTTTATCGTCCCCGCAAATACACGGGAGTTGGCTTCTACGGTTTCTGGCCGAGACCGCGCTGTTGCGGCGTCGTCGACCGCGCGCTTGTCGACGGGAATGCTTTCACCTGTCACTGGTGCCTGGTTGACGCTTGTGACACCCCTTATCAGAAAGCCGTCGGCGGGAAGCCGCTCGTTGGGGCGAACAAGCACGACATCTCCGACTGCAAGTTCCTCGACCGAAATTTCGCGTATGTCTCCGTCTCGGCGAACGGTGGCGGTACGCGGCGCGAGCTCGGCAAGAGCTTCGATGGCGCGCTTTGCACGCCCCATCGCATAGTGTTCAAGCGCATGACCGAGGCTGAACAGGAAGAGGAGCAGCGCTCCTTCGGCAAAGGCGCCGAGAGCCGCCGCGCCGGCTGCCGCAACCAGCATGAGCGTGTCGATCTCGAACCGCTTGAGACGCAGATTATCGATTGCCTCACGAATCGTGAAGAAGCCGCCGAAGAAATAAGCCGCCAGAAAGAACACCATGGGCAACCACGCCGGTGCCGAAGCCGACAGTTTGCCGATCAAATAGCCGCTAGCGAGGAGGACACCGCAAGCCAGTGAAAATAACAGCTCGGCATTTTCACCGAGCACGCCGCCGTGCGAATGGCCGTGATCGTTCTCTTCGCCGGTCTCATGCCGATCTTCCCACTGGCTGCGGTTAACACCAGTTTGGACCCGATTGGCTTGGTTGGACTTCGCGAGTGAACTCCTCGAAGATTTTCGTGGCCCGACTCCCATCTGGGAAAGGGCTTCCAATATGGCAGGCTCGGAGCCGACCATACGGTCGAACTCGACGCGCACGACGCCCGATGCGGAAGCCTCTACCTCGAGCACCCCTGGTAGTGTTTGCAGGCGCTTCTCGATAGTGCGCGCGCGGCGCTCATGGGCGATACCGTCGACTTGCCAGAACGCGTGCCCGAAGCGTTCGGTGATCGCGGCACCAGATGCCTGGATGATCTCGCGGATACGCGCCAGCGACACGAGACTGGGATCATAATGGGCGCACAGCCTCGCAGGCGTTGAACCCTGGCCTCCAAGAACGTGGACTTTTTCAATACCTGATCTCCCATCCAAATCTGCAATCAGACGGCGGATGCATGCATCGGACGCGTCGGTCACCTCGGGCAGGACCAGCGGAACATCGAGTTCGGTCTTCTCTGTCATCAGAAATTCCAGTCAATGAAGGAAGGGATCTGTTGAAGTCGGCGACGGCCTGCGGTCAGCACATTTCGCTTGTGGCGCGGTATGGAGGGGGCATCGTCGGTACAACGCGGATACCTCACGATGCCCCTTCCGTTAATTACTTCTTGTCGTGACCGTGTTTTTCGTCCTTGTGATCTTCACCGCCATGTCCGGAAGCTTCGAACTTAGCTCCGTCAATTTTGGAACATTGGTCTTTCGTCATATCCTTGTAACCCTGTTTCTCGCAGTTAGCATCACCGCCACAGACATTCGCGCCAGAGCAATGTCCGTGCTCCTCTGCAGCGAGAACCGGCGAGCCAAGCATACCCATGCTTACGGCAGCCACAGCAGTCAGCGAAATGATCGATCTCATATTAGTCTCCTAGAATTGTTGTTACCCTCTGGGCCCCAATGGCCCTAACCGAGTGAGCTTGAATTCAGGTGATTGTGCTCTGGCTCCTTTCCTGTTTGTGGCTGCCGCGTTCAAGGATTGCGGCACCGTCCCAGCTTGCGTTGGCGCGACGGCAGCCACGTCTTCTTTGCTGCCCGCAGAAAAATGTTCTGAGAGTCCCGCGGGCTTTCGAGGCCATGCGGTCAGCGTCAGGACCAACCGTCATCGATCGACGGTCACGAATTTCCGAGGGCAGTGCTGGAGATCTGGCGCGTTCAAGAGCGCATGGCGCGGCAGCGGGTTCGACCGCGGTTACGCGCCAACTCGCTTGGATTTAAATCCGGAGAACGACTGTATATCGTGCAGAAACACGCGGGTCGGTTCGGATTAGGCGGATTGCCCTTGTCGGAACCGAAGAAAAGAGAGGTGAGACAAGAGAGGGCTTGGAAATCGCAACGTGCTGCTGGAGCGCGGGCACGGGAATCAGCTGCATTTTGCCCAACGGAGGCATAAAAGCCGAATCCACAAGGCTCGTGTCGGCGCAGCCGTTGTCATCGGCGACTTGGACCGCCTGCTCTACGCCCGATACGCCGGACGCAGAGTGATAAGCCGCCTTGTGTCCTCCGTGGGCGACGCCCTCGACTACGAACTCGAGCGCTTGATGCCTAACGGCGTCATTGCAAAGTCGCACTGACATCGCTGCCAGAGCCAAGGTCGGCACTGAGGCAATCAGAAGTAAAACAGCGATTAGGCGGCGGGCCTGCGTCATGCTTGGAACCTGACGTATCAATTCACGCGCATCGTTTCATCCAATATCGTGTCGGTTGTTTGGCACTATCATCGTTTCACAGAATTGGTGTCGAATGAGCAACATGGATTTCGTTGAGCGTTAAGCAGCCCCTATGATATAATCGAGCGGCTGTCACAAATGATAAATTCAGAATTGGGGATTTCTAAACGCTGCGGCAGTTGGGTAGTTGCATTCGATAAACCTTCGCGACCTGCGTCACCCCGTCGGCTGATTTATCGCAACCGCCGAGCGGTTTTCGTCTTGACTTTAACACCATCCGAAAACACCTTAGAGCCTATGATTGGCGCGACAGGGACCATGGTAAAGTTCGTACGCGGCTCGCGCATATTGGGCGGGTCGGATAACGCACGAGCAGACATGTTAACCTCGTTGGGCCGGTTTCTAAGGATGTTTCTGGCGGCGATAATCTTATTTTCTTGTGCGCCGGTGTCCGCATCACACGTAAAATCGCACTTCGCTTCGGATAGTGATCAGGCGCAAGTGACTATGGCAGAGGTTTCTTTCGCAAATTCCTCTGCGCAACCCAGCCCGGACGATGGTGCGATGCCGATGGGCGGACTGGGACACCATTATTTTTGCGGTGGCCCTTGCCTTGAGGCGTTTCCGGCGCGGTCTTCTTATGAGTCCGCGTATTCGGACGGAATGCGTGTCCGCTATCCGGCTTACCTTGATGCCCTTGCCCCGATGTTTGAGCCCACTCCGCTTCGCGAACCGCCGCGAGCAGCCGTTAGCGCATAAGCGTTTCTCCCGGGTGGTCTATCTTGGCCGCGGGACAGAATTGTCATCCTCCTGAAACTGAAATCGGACGCGCATAAGGCGGCGCACTATCCGACATGGATTGTCCTATCATGAATCGACTTAGTTGGGCGGCCGGCGGTCTCATCGTCGGCACGTTGGCGGGGGCGTATTTTTTTCATAAAGATACGCCCGGAATTAAAGACCTTCTCGGCCTCGCTTCTAAAGCCGAAACGGCTCATTCCGCGAAAGACGAGGATGACGGGCACGATCACTCCGAAAAGGCGGAGGCAACGCCGCACGCCGCGGAGAAAGGTGCCGCTCAGCCGACGGAGGAAAGTGAAAAGCTCGTGATGGCCAGCGAGCAAATCGATCGGTCGAAAATCGCGATCGAAGACGTGAAGGCCGGTCTGATAAGCAAGCGTC
The DNA here is from genome assembly GCF_019753045.1 of Hyphomicrobium sp. GTDB lineage: Bacteria > Pseudomonadota > Alphaproteobacteria > Rhizobiales > Hyphomicrobiaceae > Hyphomicrobium_B. Next base: position 208,339 of record NZ_JAIELN010000002.1, on the reverse strand, counting down.
TTCGTGTGCCTGGAACCGTCATACCGGACCGGAATCGCGTGGGACGGGTACCGTCGAAAGTCGTTGGCACGGTAGTCGAGCTTAAAAAGGGTCTGGGCGATCCGGTCAAAGCGGGTGAGGTCATTGCGATCCTCGACAGTCGCGAGGTCGCGGATGCAAAAAGTGAATTCATTGCGGCGCTTGTAAATTTCAACCTGCAGGAAACGCTTTACCAGCGCGAAAAGACGCTTTGGGAAAAGCAGGTCTCCTCGGAACAGCGGCTTCTGCGGGCGGACGCGACCTTCAAAGAGGCGCAAGTCCGCCGCGATGTGGCGAAACAAAAGCTTTCGGCGTTGGGCGTCAGCGATGAAGATATCTTGAAGCTCGCGGATGCCGGCCAAGCCGCAACGGGACTTCAGCGCTACGAGATTAAAGCTCCGATTGGCGGCCGTATCGTCGATCAGCTCGTCTATATCGGCACACCGATGGGTGGTGAAGGCCAGGCCCACGAACTGTATGCTATTGCCGACCTCTCCAAAGTCTGGGTTGAGCTGACGGTATCGCCTCAGGATCTTCCGCAAATCAAAGAGGGTCAGAAGCTCGTAATAGGCGATGCTGTTAAGTCCGAAGGGACGATCATCTTCACCAATCCGGTCCTGAATCAGGATACGAGCTCCGCACGCGTGATCGCTTCGGTCGAAAACCCGGATAGTGTCTGGCGTCCCGGATCATTCGTGACGGCGGACATTGCTGTGGCGGAATCGAAGGCCGATCTCGTCATTCCAAAATCCGCACTTCAGACCATTGAAGGCGGCACGCGCGTTTTCGTCCGCACCCCAGAGGGATTTGAGTCGCGGCAGGTCACCATTGGCAACGATGACGGGGAACGCGTGGAGGTGACCTCAGGCCTTAAGGCCGGCGAGCCGATCGCAACGTCGAATACATTTTTGCTTAAAGCCGAGCTCGGGAAATCCGAGGCCGAGCATGGCCATTAATTAGTTTAGGAACCTGAAATGATTGCTCGGATACTCTCTTTCTCGGTGCATCAGCGCTGGCTCGTTGTCATGCTGACGTTTGCGGCGGCGGCATACGGAATCTATTCGTTGAACAGGCTGCCGATCGATGCCGTTCCCGACATTACGAACAACCAGGTCCAGATCAACACGATCGCGCCGTCGCTCTCACCAGTCGACATCGAAAAGCAGGTAACGTTCCCTATCGAGACCGCTCTTGCCGGCATTTCCGGTCTTGAATACACGCGTTCGCTGTCGCGCAATGGCTTCTCACAGGTCACTGCGGTTTTTTCGGAAAAGACCGACATCTATTTCGCCCGGCAACAGGTTGGCGAGCGCTTGCGTCAAGCCGAGAAGAATCTCCCGGACGATGTAGCTCCCAAGCTCGGTCCGATTTCTACGGGACTTGGCGAGATCTACATGTGGACGGTGCAGTATGCACCGGCATCTTCTGCTGAAGTTGCAAACGGCAAACCCGGTCCGCAAGGCGACGGCAGCTACCTCACTCCAGAGGGACAACGGCTGACGACAGACATCGAACGTGCCGCGTATCTGCGAACCGTCCAGGATTGGATCATTCGCCCTCAGATGATCACGGTGCCGGGAATTGCCGGCATCGACGTGATAGGCGGCTTCGAGAAGCAGTATTTGGTTCAGCCGGATCCCGCGCGCCTCACGGCATTGAACCTATCTTTCGGCGATGTGGCTCTGGCCCTTCAGCAAAACAACGTCAACAGGGGTGCTGGGTACGTCGAGAAAAACGGCGAAGGCTTCGCAGTCTTGAGTACCGGCCGGTTGATGACGCTGGAGCAGATTGCGAACGTCGTCATAACTACGCGGGGCGGCATCGCTATTCGCATCAAGGATGTCGCGACGGTGGGCATCGGCCGCGAGATCCGAACGGGCAGCGCCAGCGAAAATGGCCAAGAAGTCGTTGTAGGAACGGCACTCATGCTGATCGGTGGCAATAGCCGCACCGTATCCGCAGCCGTTGACGCTAAAATGCAGGAGATACGACGCAGCCTTCCGCCGGGTGTTGAGGCGCAAACAGTTCTCAATCGCACACTTTTGGTCGATGCGACGGTCGCGACCGTTAGCAAGAACCTTGCCGAGGGTGCGCTATTGGTCATCGTGGTGCTGTTCCTCCTGCTCGGAAACTTCCGCGCCGCCCTGATCACGGCTTTCGTCATCCCACTCGCGATGCTCTTGACGATGACAGGGATGGTTCAAGCCAAAATCAGCGCCAATCTGATGAGTCTCGGTGCACTCGATTTCGGTCTCATCGTGGATGGCGCGGTCATCATTGCGGAGAACACGCTCCGAAGAATAGCGGAGCATCAGCATGAAATCGGGCGCAAGCTGAAATTGGAGGAGCGTCTAAGAACGGTCATCGAATCAGCTGAGGAAATGATCAAGCCGTCCGTCTATGGGCAAGCGATTATTATTCTTGTCTACGTTCCTCTGCTTACTTTCACGGGGGTCGAAGGCAAAATGTTCGAGCCGATGGCTCTGACTGTCATTATCGCGTTGGTTGCCGCGTTTGCGCTCTCGATAACTTTTGTTCCGGCCGCAATCGCCATCGCACTTTCCGGGCGCGTCGAGGAAAAGGAGAATTTGTTCGTCCGCTTTTTCAAGCGCATTTACGAGCCGGCTCTTCGAATGGCGCTAATTCGGCCATTGGCTTTCATCTTCGGCGCAGTTGTACTGCTGGTTCTGGCCGGCTCACTCTTTTCCAAACTTGGTCAGGAATTCATTCCGACACTCGACGAAAAGAATCTCGCGATGCAGGCGATTCGCATACCGAGTACGTCTCTCTCGCAATCACAGCAGATGCAAATCGAGCTTGAAAAGGTTATAAGCGGGTTCGGAGAGGTCGCATTCATATTTTCGAAAACGGGCACGGCGGAGGTAGCCTCCGATCCCATGCCGCCCAATGCCTCCGACACTTTTATTATTCTGAAGCCGACAAAAGAGTGGCCGGACCCCACCCTCGGGAAGGATGCACTTGTTGCGAAAATCCAAGCAGCAATCGAGAAGCAGCCAGGTAATAACCTCGTGTTTTCGCAACCCATTCAGATGCGGTTCAACGAGCTTCTAGCAGGCGCCCGCGGAGATCTCGCCGTTAAAATCTTCGGCGAGGAATTTGAGCCGATGCTGCGGGTCGCCAACCAGGTCGCGTCCATCTTACGGAGCACGCCGGGCGCCACCGATGTCAGTGTCGAGCAGGCGTCGGGACTTCCATTTCTTTCAATCAAGATCAATCAGGACGAAATCGCCCGACTGGGCCTTAGCGTTCTGGCCGTTCAGGATGTGATCGGAGCCGCGATCGGTGGTCGTGAAGCCGGTGTGGTGTTCGAAGGGGATCGCCGCTATCCGATCATCGTCCGCCTGCCCGACGGCATGCGAGAGGATCTGGAGAAGCTCAAGCATCTGCCGGTATCTTTGCCGCCCGATCGTAACGGCAAGACATCGTCCGTCTTGTTAGAGCAAGTGGCCAGCTTCGAATTCACTGAAGGTCCCAACCAAATCAGCCGCGAGAATGGCAAAAGGCGCGTTATCGTGACGGCCAACATTCGTGGACGCGACATAGCTTCTGTCGTGACCGAGGCCCAGCAGAAAGTGGCGAACCAAATCCAATTGCCGCCGGGGAATTATATTTCCTGGGGCGGCCAATTCGAGAATCTCGCCGCTGCACAGAAACGCATGATGATCGTTGTGCCAGCGTGTTTCTTCTTGATCTTTCTGCTGCTCTATTCGGCACTCGGATCCCCTCGCGATGCACTGCTGGTTTTCTCAGCCGTCCCGCTCGCTTTGACCGGCGGAATCATAGCCTTGTGGCTGCGCGGTATGCCGTTCTCGGTATCGGCGGCAGTTGGCTTCATTGCCCTGTCAGGCGTCGCAGTCCTCAACGGTCTCGTGATGATGACGAGCATCAATCAGCTCGTGGAACAAGGGGTCGAGCGCAGCAAGGCGATATACGCGGGTGCCGTCACTCGGCTCCGGCCGGTCGTGATGACAGCACTCGTCGCCTCGCTCGGCTTCGTTCCCATGGCCCTTTCGACCGGGACTGGAGCGGAAGTCCAGAAGCCCCTCGCGACGGTTGTCATCGGCGGCTTGGTCAGTGCTACCATACTTACGCTCCTCGTCCTGCCGGCGTTGTGCAGCAGGTTCGGAAGCAAACCTGCCGTGATGAAAGAACGCGCCGCAGAAATACCGCCGTTAGAGTCGTCTCCGGAAGTGACATGATCATGGGCAAGTCAAAACATGACCTGCGCGAGCCGCGAGCGAAATCGATGCGGAGCCAGGCCCGCAATGGAAATGGATGGCTATTCCGTCTCGTGGCGGGCCTCATGCTCGCCGTCATGCTGCCGGCGTCGGTATTCGCCGCGCCGCTGCGTTATTGCGTGGGACAAAACGGCCATCGCGGTCTCGAATTCGTTCACGCCAAGGAGTGCTCGCACGCGGACGCAGAAGCGAAGAGCTGTGCTCGGCTTATCGACGTCGAATTTGGTGCTCTTGTTCTTGGTTCGCACTGTCAAGATAGAGTTCTCCTTCCAGAGGCCGCCAAACCGGAAGCATGTAGCATTACAGGGCCGGGCGCAGAGCCTTCCGGGGCCGCGCCGGAGCGTCTACAGGTTCAATCCAATCCGAGAAAATGGACGAAGTGGTCACCTCGACAATCGGTAGCGCATGTCCGGCACCTCGATCCTCGTCTTGTTTCACTAAAGACTGTTGTGCTCCTGAACTAGGATAGCACCAACGAAGTACCAGCCGCGCCTACTGGGCTCAAAAGTTATCGCGGCTCAGTAGAGCTTCCACCCATCACATCGAGTCGGAGATACGGCACATTCTTCAAGAAGGACACCGCAGATGCGTACGATCCTTTCCTCCCACCTTCTCCCTCGCTCCGTGGCGACCGTTGCGGTCCTCGGAATGAGTCTCGTTCCACTAGCGGCGCAGAGCGCACAAGGCGTCGCGGCGGCAAGCTCGTCTGGCAACCTGGTCGTTGCCGATGCTCATTCCTATCGCCACTGCCACAATATCTTTACGAGAACGTATTGCCATAAAGCCGATCGGCTCCCTCAGAATTGGCCTCCGAATACCGACACGCCCCACCGTGGGAAACGCGGAACCGACATGCAAAAGGAATGTCCAGAGGGCTCAACGCGGTGTGGTTCGAACGTCCGCTCCAGCAAAGGATAAGTGAGCGATGAGCAAAGCACAAAGCGAAGTGGTGAGGTTTGGCGCCAATTCCAAACGATCAGCATTCAAGTTTGGAAAACAACCATCATTGGCGATTCGGACCCCATACTCAGCACGACGCAGATAGGCCGAATTGCAGAATCGCTCGTTGCTTCGACACTAATGTTGGCATCTGGTGGACGCTTATCACCATTCACGGCGCTGTCGGATGATTGCGGCGTAGATCTCGTCGTTCTTGACAAACTCACGTCGCGCACGCTCTGCATCCAGATGAAGTGCCGGAGTGAGAACGATCGAAGGCGCGCTGCGCAATTCGGGGTACGAAAGGCGTCCTTTCGCGGTGACGCGCAGCCTTATTTACTTGCTTTCCCGTTTAACCCGGAGAAACCAGCTCTGACGCGCTCGTGGTTCATACCAATGGCCCGCGTCCCCTATGTTGCAGTCAAAAAGAAGGATCGATATGCGATATCACCTTCAACCGCCACGGGCTCCAAGGATCGCTGCAGCAAATACAGACAAGATCAGGTCAGCGATCTTGTCAGCGCTATTTTTGAAGCGCTCGAAGGAAGAACTCAGGTCGTAGACTCGGGGATGCCGTGACCGCTTTAGTGTTTATCGGTTTTGGCACGATCTCGGTTACGCAATAGGTGCGCTTTCGGCTGGCCTGATAGCCGACCGGTTTGGCTTCAGCGCAGCGATCCTCACAATTTCTGCGGTCACCTTCCTCTCCGGGTTGATCGCAGCCCTCGTGATGCAAGAAAAACGCGCTCTGCCGTGACCATGATACGGGGATCCGATGCGTTGGGCATTGTGTTACTTGGACCGCGTTTCCGTATTTTATTTTCCTCGGACGTTGTACGGCCCGGCGGACCTACGCTCACTCGACCAGTTCGGTTACGACGTTCGCTGCAATCAGCTCCTTGGGGCTCGGATACCAAGCGCTTTCGACCGGCGTCGCGAGCATTCGCTGTATGAATGGCTCAGGCACATTCGCGGTCCGATAAACCGACAACACTTTTTCGGTGCCTGCTGCAATCGAGTTGCCCGCTTCGCCACCGACCGCGTGGAAGCCCAACTTCGCGCCCTTCTGCAGATACCTGTTGTTGCCTGCGAGGAACGGTATGAGGCACGCGCTTGCACACTGCTCCGTTGTATAGGTATCGAGCCCGCGCGACTTGATCACGTTGTAGAGGCGCGTACCGACGCCGACATGGCCGCCCGGACTGTTCAAGATAAACATTTGAATGCCGGGATTAGCTGAGAGTTCACGCGACACGGCATCGAGAACACCCCACGCGAGATATCCCGAGATGACGAGATTCTCATCCTCGATCGTAACCGAGTAGCCGTTCTGGCCAATCCGATCTTGATCCGTCGCCTCGAGATAGAGCGATGACATACCCTTAGGGATCGCACTCAGCATCAATAGCCCGCCGATGCAGACGATGACCGCCACCGAGCGCGCGATCCAGCGGCTGATCCACCAGCGCTGCGGCGCTTTCGTGCGCGCACTCGCCCGCCATGTGCCGACCAGCTGCCAGATCGCAACACTTCCGATCAGCATTGTTACGATCACGCCCTGCATCATGCGCGAGACAGGCGTATCCTGCAGCGACCATTGTGTCAGCCACAGTGTGGCAACGACATAGACCGATATCGTCAGCGCCAGCGTCCACCCGAGAAGACTCAACCAGAATGGGGCTTCGCCCTTCCAATGCCGTCCGATGAAGGCCGGCGGGAAACTCCACCGCGACCGGTCAGCGCTTAAGCTCTCCAGCATCGTTGAGTTCCCCCATAAGGCTCGGCATCGGTCACAATAATGTCTGCGGCGCCACGCGCGTCGTGATAGCCGACAACACTCCATAGATCGCAATTGCTGTCAAAACGCCAGAATAGATCGTCACATAAATCAGTGTACGATTTATATTCCGCCCAATTCGTCAGCCCGTTATGGATACTAGGGATAGGTTTTTGAGGCCGTCCGCGAAATCGCGCCTGGAGAACCTGAGTTGGGGGAAATAGAACTCGTTGATGGACGCAAAAAACGAATAAGACGTGCCGAAACTAAACCTCAGCCGGAAGAATTTCGGCCAACATTTGGTTTCATGTAGCTGCCGTAGAGCAGATACTCGGCATTTATCGGGGTGAACATGCAGACTTCGAACGCACCGTCCATCGTCAACGAAGCCACCGAAATCACGGGCGAAGCCGCAACGCACGGAACGGGCAATTGGCTGGCGGTTCTGATATCGGGATTGGCGTTGACGGGGTCTGCCGTATCTTTGTGGGAGACCACACTGAGACAGCCGGAAATCAAGCTCTATGTTTCGGAAAACATTCAGTATACGCGCGATCCCTACGGCCCTTTTGAGGTCCTGGCCGTTCCCGTCACCATAACCAATAGCGGAGCGCGCGATGGGGCTGTTCTCTCTCTTCAACTTGAAGCGAAGAACTCAGCAACCGGCCAAACAGAAAAATTCAAGAGCAGCTATGTTGCTGACGCCCAGTATTTCGGCAGCCGGGACGACGTTGCGGAGCGGCTGAAGCGTCCCAAAAGTCCATTTGCGCCGATCTCCGTGTCGGGCCGCAGCGCCTTCACCGGCACGATATTATTTTATCGTTCGGCCTCGGGCGGGAAAAATCTCATCGAACCCGCCTCGAAACTCGACATGACGATTTCCGTCACGCTACCCGCCGAGAGCGGATGGCTCGACAAAGCCCTGGCTACCGATCCGCCTGCCGTCACCGTCAAAGCCGACGTGCCAACATTCTTCCCCGGCGCCCTGCTGAGCGGAGACAACGCGCCTCTGCAAGTAACATCGGGCGCGTTCTAGAGATTGATGCGGCCAGACTGCTCCGCTGCCAACGGTTCTCTCCTATTCGACTTTCACACCACGATCAGGGCACCAAGGAAAATCCGTCATGAACATTCTGACGTGTACCGCCGCGGCCTTTCTCTTGGTCCTCGTAGGATTGCAACCGGCGACGACCCAGGCTGGTGACATTTCCGAGGCGGGAAAGCGGCTCGCCGAAAAGCTCGACAGCTTTGAAGTCGAGAAGCATTGGCCTGCCGGCCAACACATCAATTGGGAGACTGGTGTCCCAACCGGGGTGCCGGAAACGACCCCGGGCAAGCATACGCACTGCAGTGCCTTCGTAGCATCAGCGGCGAAGCAATTGGGTGTCTACATTCTCCGACCACCTGAACACGGTCAAAAGCTTCTTGCCAATGCCCAGAGCGAATGGCTCGCGGGTGAAGGGCCGGCACAAGGCTGGCGTCAGCTCAAAGATGGGTTCGAGGCTCAGAACGCTGCCAATGCCGGCGAGTTCGTCGTCGCCTCCTATCACAATCATCACGACGATAAGCCAGGCCACATTGCGATCGTTCGGCCCAGCGCCAAGAGCACCGAAGCAATTGCAGAAGAAGGCCCCGACGTTGTCCAGGCCGGCGAACACAATTACAATGTCGTCAGTACCAAGAAGGGTTTTGCCGGCCATCCGGCAGCGTGGCGCGACAATGAAATCGAGTATTTCGCGCACCGTCGCGAGTGAAGCAGCAGATCTCGACGGCATCGTCACGGCCGCTTCGGTCAGTTCAAAGTCGCCGAACCCGCCCGGGAAGTTTTTCCCGATTTCTCAGAGACTTTTTCCTGACTCGCCTCGATAGTATCAATTCTACAACACTTGAATTCGGAACGACTTCTACGAATCACCGGGAATATTGACCTAATATACTCAAGAACTTTTCCTGCTTTTGGGAACAAGAGTCGCGATTGCCGGGTCACTGCTGAGGCAATGGTCCGAGCGATATGTGTCCGGGAGCAGGGGGTTGTTGATGTCCACGCGCATGGTCACCATGGCGCCGGGAGTGGCGCTTGCATGCGTCATGTTCGGAGCGTCCGCCGTTCTGGCTCAAGATACTGGCGGCGCAACGACAACCGCAAATCCTCCAAGCGGCCAGGCATCCCCCGCACAAGCACCATCGACCGACACACCGGCCTCGCAATCGACACCACCGGGCCAAACCGCCGCTCCGGGTACGACGTTGCCGAATGTGGAAGTGATTCAGCAACAACCGAAAGCTCAACCCAAGCCAGTCAAGCAGGCCGCCAAACCAAAGAAAGAGCCGGCCACGCCAGCGCCTCCGCCGAGCCCGGCCGCTATCGAAGCGGCTGAGCCATCTCAGATAAAGATGTCCCCGGTTGCTGGAAGCGAAATTCCGCTCGAAAAAGTCCCGAACGGGGTCGCCAGCACGACGGCTGCGGATATTCAACGCACTGGCGCGGTGACCGCCCAGGACGTTTTGCAATCACGCGTGCCTGGGGTGATCGTCAGCGATTTGCAGGGCAACGAGTTTCAAACCGATGTGCAGTATCGTGGATTTTCATCCTCGCCTGTCAACGGTGTGCCCCAAGGCTTAGCCGTCTATCAAAACGGCGTCCGCATCAACGAGGCGTTCGGCGACATCGTCAATTGGGATTTCCTGCCATCGAACGCCGTCTCCAGCATGACGGTGATGGGCAGCAACCCCGTGTTCGGATTGAACGCCATCGGCGGTGCGATCAGCGTCGACATGCGAGACGGCTTCAATTTCCAGGGCGCGGAATTTGACGTTCGCGGCGGTTCGTTCGGGCGCATCCAAGGTTCGGGAGCGGCCGGCGCACAAAGCGGCAACTGGGCCATGTTCATTGCGGCCGAGGACATCAATGACAACGGCTGGCGCCAATTTTCACCCTCCGAAGTTCACCGCATGTACGCCGACCTTGGGTTCAAGAATCGCGAGGCCGAGTTCCACATCAATTTCACGGGCGCTGATAACTTCGTCGGCGCTGTATCGGCTACGCCCGTCCAGTTGCTCGATGAAGGCTGGAATCGCGTCTATACCAATCCACAGACCACTCAGAACGCCATGGAGATGGTCTCGATCAATGGCTCGGTGAAGGCAACGAATACGCTCACGTTCTCCGGCGTTACGTACTACCGCCATTTCCAGCAAGCTCGTACCGACGGCAATATTTTGGAGGTGGAGGAGTGCGGCAACCTCCTTTGTCTTGATGGCGAACCGTTGACCTCAGCAAGCGGTACCGTCCCTTCGTCCGCCGACGGCGGCGCTCCGCTCGGATCAATAGATCGAACATCTCAAAATGCCGACAGTTTCGGCGGGTCGCTGCAGGCTGTCGAGAAGGCAAAGCTTTTCGACCACAACAACCAGTTCCTGATTGGCGGCAGCATCGATTACGGTCGCGTCGCGTATGGTGCAAGGAGCAGCCTCGGGGCAATCGGGCCGGATTTCACCGTCTCGCCGCTCGGCATCGATCTGACTGGGCCGAATGATATTTCGCCGCGCAGCTTGACGACGACCAACAATTATTACGGCCTCTATTTCACCGACACTTTCGACGTCACTGATCGGCTCAGCCTGACTGTCGGCGGACGCTATAACTACGCAAGAGTGACGTTGGAAGACAAAACCGGCGACGATCCGTTCTTGAACGGGTCGCATACGTATCAGCGCTTCAACCCAATGGGCGGGCTAACCTACCAGCTGTCAAAAGGGCTGACCTTTTATACCAGCTATGCCGAGGCCAACCGCGCACCGACGCCGGCAGAGCTTGCGTGCGCCGACCCTGACAATCCCTGTCTCATTGAGAGCTTCCTCACCGGCGATCCTCCACTGAAACAGGTGGTGTCGCGTACCGGTGAAATCGGATTCCGCGGCGAAACGTCGAACGTTCTGAAGAGCGACAAGATCGACTGGAGCTTCGGATTCTTCAGAACGCTCAATCAGGACGATATCATTAGCGTTGCCTCCCCGACATCCGGGCGTGGCTACTTCAAAAATGCGGGCGACACGCTACGCCAGGGCATTGAAGCTTCGATCAGCTACCAGACGCAGCGTTTGTTCCTCTATGCAAACTATGCCTTCATCGATCCGACATTCCAATCGTCGCTGGAACTCGCATCACCGAACAATCCGTCAGACGACGTGGTGCCTTGCTCAGGCGATCCGGCAGAGAACTGCATCAATGTGCGTCCGGGCGACAGGATCCCGGGCATACCTCGCCACCGCTTCAAGGCAGGGTTTGATTATTGGCTGACGCCAAAATGGAAATTCGGTTCGGATCTCGTCGCGGCAAGCGATCAGGTCTTCTTCGGTGACGAGTCAAACCTGAACAAACCTCTCGCAGGATACGGGCAGGTCAACCTTCACACGTCATACGACATCACCAATCACATCCAGATTTACGGGTTGATCAACAATCTCTTCGACCATCACTACGGAACGTTCGGAAATTATTTCAACACGGCGGAAGGCTCCGAAGCGTCTCTCGGTACGATCGATTTCACCGACGCGCGAACCATCGTCCCCGCGATGCCATTTGCGGCTTACGGAGGCATGAAGTTCAAGTTTTAGGGGCGGTGCTATGGTGCGAAAGTGGGCAATCCCGCGCGTCAGGTTTGTTGAGAAACCGAATCCCAGACGGGCTCCTGCCAAAGCCGCACCCCGCCGGTAATGCCGGCATCGTTCGACGCGATGTGGACGTTCGGCGGCAAATCGCGGGCTTCGACGTGAACCGAGTTTCCGCCACCAAGATACAGAACGTCGAAATGAATGAGTGACGAGACCACATCTACCATATGGCGAACGCGGCTGTTCCATTTCTCGCGGCCATGAGCTTTCCGAGCGGCCTCACCGACATACTCATTGTACGTTTCATCCTTGTGTATCGGGTGATGAGCAAGTTCGAGATGCGGCGTGAGCCGTCCGTTGGAGAATATCGCACTCCCAATGCCGGTCCCCAAAGTCAGCACGACTTCCAAACCCTTTCCGGTGATGATGCCAAGTCCCTGCACTTCGGCGTCGTTGAGAACCCGTGCCGGCTTGCCGAAGCGCTCCGATAGAGCTTGCGCAAGAGCGTAGTTTGACCAGCCCGGTCCGTCGAAATGCGGCGCCGTCAGGATATGTCCGTCGCGAACTACACCTGGAAAGCCTGCAGAGATCCTGTCGCTTGGCGGCAGCGGTGCGACCAGTCTCTCGAGCGCCGCCAAAAGAGTTTCAGGCTGACACGGATGGGGCGTATCGATGCGAACTCTTGGCGCAATCATTCGACCGGCGCTGTCCAAAACCGATGCCTTGAGTCCGGTTCCTCCGATATCGATTGCAAGCGTGAGGGGACCGCTCGCCTCGGCGCGGCTCCCATCAATTTTGGGTGCGTTCATGCAAATCGCGTGCTCCGGCGGCCCTCTCGTCGGCAACGACCCGCAGTTCTCCGAGAGGCTTGAAATGCACGGCGGGTAGCGTTTCATCGTGGCGGCGAAACCGGTCGAGCACCTTATTTTTTCCCTCGCCCGCGACGAGGAACGCGGTGTTTGCGCTGTTCTCGAGAGCAGGATAGGTCAGCGTGATGCGTGTCTCCGCTTTGACGCCGGAGACAGCGACGACCCATTTCTCTCGCTCCTGCAGTGCATCTGTTCCGGGAAAGAGCGATGCCAAGTGGCCGCCCTCGCCGAGACCGAGGAGCGTTACATAAAACAGCCGTCGCATCGTCTCGCCGCGGGTCGCTTCATGGAATGACTTCAGTTCCTGCTCATATCGCTGTGCGGATTCTTCCGGAGTGAGACCCTCCGTGGGAATTGGATGAATGTTGGCCGCCGGGATCGGCACCCTCGAGAGCAAGGCGTTATTTGTCATCCGATAGTTGCTCAGCGGATCGTCGTGAGGCACGAAGCGCTCGTCGCCCCAGAAAAAATGTGTTCGCGACCATGGAAAACGATCCCGGTAAGGCGCTCCGGCCAGTCGCCCATAAAGCTTTCGCGGTGTATTCCCACCAGACAAACAGATGGCAACCGTGCCCGAAGTTCCAGCGGCTAGGCCGAGCAGCCAGTCGGCAACCTGCTTCGAGAGCGCGTCGGCATCCGCGACGGTCTCATATTTTATCTTCGGAAATTCAGTCACGAACCTGCATTCCTGTTGAGCAACGAAACACCAGAACTCGGCATGTCTCTTTGCCGCGAAGCCGATTACTGAACTCCTGTTTGAGCCAAGACATATCGGCTCACAGCTTTGGCGAACCCTTCGTTTTCGTTGCTGTCAGTGACCGCGTCCGCCTTGATCTTGACGTCGTCGCTTGCCTGGCCCATCGCGATCGAATAGCCGCTTTCATTGAACATAGGGATGTCATTGGGCATGTTGCCGATCGTTGCGATCTCTGCCGCCGGAATCCCGAGAAGCCTCGATAACGTTTTGACCACGCTGCCCTTGTTGGCTTCAGAAGGCGTGATGTCGAGATAATAGGGCTGAGAATGCGCAACGCTGGCGTCTCGCCCCAAATCATGTGCCAAAGCGCGTTCGGTATCCGTGATGAGCTTCGGATTGTCGGACACGCCGACTATTTTGGCGCAGTGCGAAAGGTGATCGGCAGTAAAGGATCTGACGACTTTCGGTCCGAATTTCACGGTGTTCGTCTCGCGTTCGACGTGCGGAGCGCGGCTGTCCCGGATCAGCCATTCGTCCTCTGTGTAAACCCAGACGTCTGTTCCCCGGTCCATGAGAAATTGAAGCGTATGCGCAGCCACCTTGGGCGGGAGAAGATGGGCTTCGATCACCGAGAGATCTGGCTTCACGAAGATGCCGCCGTTGAACGCAGCTATTGGCGTGCGAATCGCGAGAGGCGCGACGAGCATGGCCATTCCGCGCGGCGGACGACCGCTCGTTATCGCGAAGGTGATGCCCGCATCATCGAGATCGCGAACAGCATGCTTGGCCGCTTCCGTCAGGACCTTCTCGGTTGTCACGAGAGTGCCGTCGACATCGGCAAGCAGCAGACGTATGGCGCGGTTCCCACTCATTTGTTGCATTTCGCTGGTTGATCGATCGGACGCCAGGCGCGATTGCCATCGCGTGTCAACAACTCGTCGGCCGCAACAGGGCCATTGCTGCCTGATGGATAGGTGGGAATATCTGCTGGCTTCTTGCTCCACTCATCGAGCACAGGCTGGACGATGCGCCAGCTGTCCTCAATCATGTCCGCGCGCATGAAGAGCGTTTGATCGCCGATCATCACGTCATAGAGCAACGTCTCGTACCCGACGTTCGGCTCCTTCGAAAACCAATCGTTGTAGCAAAAATCCATTTTGACCGCTGCGAGATCGACGACAGGTCCGCGGCGCTTGACTTCAAATTGCAGAGAAATGCTTTCCTCCGGTGCGATGCTCAACACCAACCAATTAGGGCGCAGCGCGTCGACAAGCGTATTCTGGAAAGCCGTATAAGGCGCCGGCTTGAAGCAAATGGCGATCTCCGTATTGCGCGCAACCAGATGCTTTCCCGTGCGAATGAAGAAGGGAACGCCCGCCCACCGCCAATTGTCGATCTCGACCTTCAGTGCGGCGTATGTTTCGACATTCGACTGCGGTGCAACGTTCGGCTCCTGACGATATCCCTGTACCGGCTTGCCGAGCACTTTGCCGGCGGTGTATTGGCCGCGCACCGGACATTTGGGATCGATCGCGGGGATGGCAGCAAGGACGTCAGCCTTCATATTGCGAATGGAAGCCGCGTCGAAGCCCACAGGCGGTTCCATGGCCACCATCGACAACAGTGAGAATGCGTGGTTCGGAATCATATCGCGAAGCGCACCAGTCGCTTCGTAAAAGGCGCCGCGTTTCTCAACGCCCAACGTCTCGGCCGCCGTGATCTGCACGTGATCAATGCGGTCGCGGTTCCAGATCGGCTCGAAGATCCCATTGCCGAAGCGGAAGGCCATAATGCTTTGAACGGTATCTTTTCCGAGGAAGTGATCGATCCGGTAGATCTGGTCCTCCTGCAAAGTTCTGCGGATGCGCGTGTTGAGCCGGCGCGCCGAGTCGAGGCTATGGCCGAAAGGTTTTTCGATAACGACCCGGCGCCAACGGCGTTGTTTGCCGTCACGATCCTCGGACTGCTCCGCGAGCCCAGCCTTGCCGAGCTGATCCACCGTCGGTCCGAATAGTTGATCCGCCACTGCGAGGTAGAAAATCGCGTTCCCGTGGGTGCGGAGGTTTTTTTCGACCCTATCGAGTTCGCGACGAAGGCCGGCATACATCTCCGGATCGTTCAGATCACCCTGCAAGTATGAGATGGACTGCGAGAGGCGCTTCCATGCCGCCTCATCGACACGATCGATTTCGAACTCTCCTGCGGAATCCCCGACAAAATGCTTGAGCATGTCGTAGAGTTCGTCGCGCCAGCTTTCTGCTGTAATTTCCTTTCGCGCCACGCCTATCAAGGCGAATTGCGCAGGGAGCAGTCCAGTCCGAGCCAAATTATACAGCGCCGGGACGATCAACCGCTTCGTCAGGTCACCCGAGGCGCCGAAAATCACCATCGCACACGGATCAGCCGGCTTCGGCTTGCGATACTGCGGGCACTTTATCAGTGCTGAGGTTTGAGAAGGCCGGACGAGCGTATCGACTGTCATTTTCTACTCTGCTGCGTTTTGTGCAGTTGCATGACCTTCCGGTGCATGAACTCCGGGCTCGCCGCCTTCGATGTGTCCGCCAAATCCGAGACGCATGGCCGACAGCATTTTCTCGGCGAAGGTGTGCTCCTGCCGCGACCGGAAACGCGTGTAGAGCGCGCTCGAAAGAACTTCGGCCGGCACCGCCTGTTCGATTGCCGCCTCTATGGTCCAGCGGCCTTCGCCGGAGTCCTCGACGAATCCCGAAAAGCTTTTGAGTTGCGGATCCTTCGCCAGAGCGGCTGCGCTGAGGTCCAAAAGCCAGGAGGATATGACGCTGCCACGACGCCAAACTTCCGCGATATCCGGAATGTTCAGCGTGAACCGTTCCTCTTCGGGCAGTTCGGCCGAGTCCTTGCTGCGCAGGATATCGAAACCTTCGGCGTAGGCCTGCATCAGCCCGTATTCGATGCCGTTGTGGATCATCTTGACGAAATGCCCGGCGCCCGCGGGCCCAGTGTGGACGTAGCCGCGCTCGGCGCGCTGATCGTATTTGGCTCGGCCAGGGGTCTTCGGGATGTCGCCCAATCCAGGAGCGAGCGCTGCAAAGATTGGATCGAGGTGCTCGACGGCTTCGTTCGGACCGCCGATCATAAGGCAATAGCCACGATCCAAGCCCCAAACGCCACCGGACGTCCCGCAGTCCACATAATGGACGCCGAGTTCAGCCAATCGCTTCGCGCGCCTGATATCGTCCTTATAAAATGAATTGCCGCCATCGATGATGATGTCGCCGGCCGCGAGAATCCGCGCGAAATTCTCGACCGTCTCTTCCGTGATCCGCCCGGCCGGCAACATGATCCAGACAGCACGTGGCTTGCCGGTCAGCGCGGTGACAACGCCCTCAAGCGATGCTGCCGCCTTAGCGCCCACCTGCGCGAGCGCGTCCCGCGCTTTGGAGTCGACATCGTATACGACGCAGCGATGGCCAGCCTTCATCAGCCGGCGTGCGATATTGCCGCCCATGCGGCCGAGGCCAATAACGCCGATCTCCATGACCGCAAACTCCATTTGGCTCGCCGGGGTCAGGCTAGCGCGTCGGCGACCGCTCGCTCCAACTCCGCCAGTCCGGCATCGACATCTTTCAGATGAATTCGCAAGGCGCGCCGGCCCCGCTCGACGAGAACATCGAGATCGCCCTGCGCCTGCGCGGCCTTCACGACGCCGAAGCTCAAACGGTGCCCCGGTATCTCGATATCGTCCGGGTCATCGCTCGTAATTTGCATGAAAACGCCGGTATTCGGTCCGCCTTTGTAAGCCTGGCCTGTCGAATGCTGAAAGCGCGGACCAAAGCCAAGGCAGGTTGCAGCATGCGTTTTGTCGCGAATGCTTTCACGCATCGCGCTCATCGTTCTCGTGTGGGCGTTGTTGCGCTCGATATAGGCGAGAATGGCAACGTAATCGTTCGGTTCTACGCGGTCGAAATAGCTCTTCAATATGCCTTGAAGGGTATTGTGGCGGCCGAGCGCAGACGCATTAAGCGGATCCGCATAGACAGCAATTCCATTCTCGCGAAAAAGCGGATGCTCGACCACCAGCTCCCGTGTTTTCTCGTACGCGGTGGTCAACGCCGCCGTCTTGACCTTGCTCGCCTCGACGTCCGGTTGATCGAACGGATTGATACCGATAACCGCGCCGGCGACTGCGGTCGCGATCTCCCAGCGGAAGAATTCCTGTCCGAGATGCCAGATGTCTTTAACCGTGATCCGTGCAACGGGATGGCCGGCCCCTTCCAATGCCGAAATCGCCTCGCGCTGATAACTATCAGCCATTCCCTCGAGCTCGACGTAAACGAAAAACCGATCTGCGCTGTACTTGTCCGGTGTGCCTAGCGGCTCGTCCGTGAGCGGGATAAGCCCTCGTCCGTCTTTGCCGGTACTCTCGGCGAGCAGCTGTTCGAGCCATGCACCAAGATCATCGATCTTGGGTGACGCGACGATCGTCACCTTGTTGCAGCCGAATGAGGCGGCGGCAACGCCGAGCGCAATGCCAAGTTCGACGCCGGGATTCTCGGAAGGCGGAACATCAGGACCGCACGATCGCTCCATGACCGATGCTGTTTCAAGCAGGCGCTTGATATCTACGCCCATGAGAGCGGCCGGAACGAGCCCGAAATTCGATAGCACCGAATAGCGGCCGCCGATGCCCGGCAAGCCATAAAAGATGTGACGGAAGCCTGATCGCTTCGCGCGTTTCTCGAGCGAGGAGCCCGGATCCGTCACAGCGACGAAATGCGATCCAGCATGCTCCCTGCCGATCGCCGCGCTGACGCGTGCAAAGAAATAATCGAGGAGAATATTGGGCTCGACAGTGCTCCCCGACTTCGACGAAACGATGAAGATCGTCTTGTCCAACTGCACCGCTTCTTCGATCGTGTGGATTTGCGCGGGATCCGTGCTGTCCAACACATGCAGAAGCGGCCATCCCGATTGGCGGCCAAACGTCTCGGCGATCACCTCGGGTCCAAGACTGGACCCGCCCATGCCGAGAAGAACCGCATCACTGAAACCTGCTCGTCTCACGTTGTTCGCGAAGACCTCGAGTGCGCCGACGTCTCGAAGCTCCCGATCGACAATCTGCAGCCAGCCGACCCATTTTTCTTCGCCCTTGTTGGTCCAAAGCGCGGCGTCGCCGGACCAAAGAGATCTTACAAGGCCCTTCTTGCGCCAAACGTCGCGTTCCCGGTCAATGGCAGCCTGAATCGCGGGAAAGCCCGCGGAGATTTTCTGGCCAATGTGATCGCCATCGAGCAAAGCGAGGCGCCTTCGCGCGATGGCCCCGCAAAGCTGGTCGAAGGCGTCGGCGAACTGCTGCACTCCATCGACAACGAGCTGATCCGTAATATCCTTGAGCGAAATCCCTTGTTTGTCGAGCGTCGCAAGAACAGAACGGGCATCGGCGATACGATCTTCGATGGCGTCCGCCTTTGCATCTCCATGATCGCGGAACGCATCCATCGTCGCGGGCGGCATCGTGTCGACCGTATCGCGTCCGATCAAAGCCTCGACGTAAAGAGTGTCTTTGTACGCGGGATTTTTCGTACTCGTCGAAGCCCATAGCAAACGCTGGGTTTTGGCTCCGGCTCCTGCAAGCCGGTGCCAACGCTCGCTTAAGAAAATCGACTTGTATCGTTCGAACGCGAGCTTCGCATTGGCGATCGCCACTTTGCCGCGCAATGCATCTGCGATTTTTCTGTCCGCGAGAGCGTCCAATTTCTTGTCCGCCGCGGTATCGATGCGACTGACAAAAAAGCTTGCAACACTCGCGATGCGCGATACGTCGCCGCCGGTCTTGGAAAAGTCTTCGAGGCCCGCAATGAAAGCGTCGGACACCCTCTCGTAGACGGCGATCGAGAAAAGCAGCGTGATATTGATATTGAGGCCAGCGCCGATCAACTTGCGTATGGCAGGGATTCCGGCGGGTGTGCCGGGGACCTTCACCATCAAATTCGGGCGGTCGACCGCGGCCCAAAGCCTCTTCGCTTCAGCAACGGTCGCCTCGGTATCGTTAGCAATATAGGGCGAGCATTCGAGGCTAACATAGCCGTCCCGCCCGCCGGTCTGATCGTACACGGTGCGAAATACATCCGCCGCGTCCCGAATATCGGCCAGCGCCAAATGCTCGTAGATGTCAATGACGCGATGATCGCCGCGCGCCTGGAATTTCTTCAGCGCATCGGCATACTCATCGGTCTCGGCGATGGCCTTTTCAAAAATCGATGGATTCGACGTGATACCTTTCAGGCCATCACGTTCGACGAGCGAACGAAGTTTTCCGCTCGTGATGAGGTCGCGCTTCAGATCATCCAACCAGATCGATTGGCCGAAGCTTTCGAGTTGTTTCAGCCGGTTCACTTCGCGCCCCCCTCAATCAGCGCCAACTGGTGTTTGGCTGCGGCGACAACGGCTTCTGCGGTGAAGCCAAAATTACGCATTGTATCCTTCACCGGAGCCGACGCTCCGAACGTACGCATTCCGATCCGCGCGCCATCAGGGCCGACATACCGATCCCACCCGATCACCGATCCTGCTTCGACGGAAACACGCGCCTTGACACTTCTCGGCAAGACGCTCTCGCGATACGCGTCATCCTGTTCTTCGAACAGCTCCCAAGACGGCATGCTGACGAGCCGCGCTGCAACGCCCTTTCGCTTCAACTCTTCGAACGCTTCTGCGCAGATCGAGACCTCGCTTCCGGTGCCAATCAGGATCACCGCGGGTGTGCCCTGCTTGGCGTCCGCCATCACATAGGCACCGCGTGCAACGCCATTCGCGGACGCGTACGTCTTGCGATCGAAGGTCGGCAGGGGTTGGCGGCTAAGAGCGAGACAGGCGGGGTGCTTCTTCAGCTGCATCACGCGCCAGGCCTCGACCGTTTCATTCGCATCGGCAGGTCGCAATGTGACGAGCCCCGGAATGCCGCGCAAAGCCAGGAGCTGTTCGATGGGCTGATGCGTCGGACCATCTTCGCCTAGCCCGATCGAGTCGTGCGTGAAGACGAATATCGCCGGGACCTCCATCAACGCGCTCAAGCGAATGGCCGCTTTCATGTAGTCTGAAAAATTGAGGAAGGTGGACCCGTAAGCTCGCAAACCGCTCAGCACGAGCCCGTTGACGATGGCGCCCATCGCATGTTCGCGAATGCCAAAATGCAAATTCCGCGCGCTGTAGTTGTTTGCCTCGACGTCGCCGCCGCCCTCGATGTTGGTTTTCGTCGAGGGAGCAAGGTCGGCAGCGCCGCCGATGAGGAGTGGATCATGCGCAGCGATCGCGTTTAATGCCTTGGCTCCAGAGGCGCGTGTTGCCAGGCCTTTTGCGTCGGCAGGAAAGCTCGGGAGATCCGCATCCCATCCTTGCGGTAAGCCCATGGATTCGAGCAGGTCGTATTCCGCAGAGAGCTCGGAATACTTGGTTCTGAAGTCTTTGAGAATTTTGTTCCAAGCTTGCCAGGCTTGTTTGCCGCGCGCCCCGATACCCGTCTCGAAATGCTTCGTTACACCATCCGGGACAAGGAACGTCGCATCCTCTGGCCAACCGTAGCTGCGTTTTGCCAGACGAACTTCTTCCTCGCCTAGCGGTTCGCCATGCGCCGCGCTGGTATCGTGCTTGTGCGGAGCGCCGTAGCCAATATGGCTGTCGACGATAATCAACGACGGAACATCGGGCGTCTCGCGGAATTTCGTCAGCGCCTGCGCAAGCCTTTCGGTGTCGTTAACATCGCCTACGCGGTCGACGTTCCAACCGTAGCTCAGAAAGCGGGCGCCGACGTTTTCGCTAAAAGCGAGATCCGTGTGGCCCTCGATGGTCACGCGATTGTTGTCATAGATCCAGCAAAGATTGCCGAGCATCAGATGACCGGCGAGCGAGGCTGCTTCGCTCGCGACGCCTTCCATCATATCGCCGTCGCCGCAGACCGTGAAAACATCGTAGTCGAATATGGTGAGGCCGGGCTTATTGAACTTCTTCGCCAACCACTTCCCCGCGAGAGCCATGCCCACACTCATGCCGCAGCCCTGCCCTAGCGGCCCCGTCGTCGCTTCGACGCCGGTCGTGCGGCCATACTCCGGGTGTCCCGGACATTTGCTGTCGAGCTGGCGGAAGGCTTTTATATCTTCCAACGTGACGGCTAAGCCGTCCGGTCTACCTCCTTTGGCGTCGCGCTCTTTCACTCCTGCGAGATGCAGAATAGCGTAGAGAAGCATCGAGGCGTGGCCGTTCGATAAAACAAAGCGATCCCGATTGGGCCAACCTGGATTGTCGGGATCGAAGCGCAGAAAGCGCTGCCAAAGAGTATAAACGAGGGGCGCCAGAGCCATTGGCGTGCCGGGATGACCGGAGTTCGCCTTTTGCACGGCGTCCATGGATAACGTGCGGATCGTATTGATGCACACATCATCGATATTAAGTTCAAATGGCGAAACTTGTGGTTTTGTTGCGGTGCCGCGGCTCATTGGGCAGATCCAGAAGACTATTCGTCGAATGGCGGCAGCTGGAGCAGGCTGAAAAACAGACCTTACGAACAGGGCCGGCACGACAGCCGCCACATTGATCGACGTCTAGGGGGGAAACGGATCGGGGCTCAACTCGTTCCAGACGTGGCGGCTTTCTAAAAGCCACAACCTCTCTCGCTGGCTTCTTCGATGTCGTTCAAAGTACAGGTCGGTCCGGCCCAAATTGCCATTCATCAGGGGCAGACGGTTTTCGTCACGCGTCCCGATGGCCAAGTGAAATCTCCCGGCAACCACGGACTCTATTTCCGCGATACCCGGCTCATCAGTACGTGGGCGATCTACGTAAACGGCGAGAAATGGGATCTGCTGAACGGCGGCGCCGTGGCGTCTCACGCCGCTCGCATCCACGCGACGAACCCGAGCTTCATGACCGAAGACGGACCCATCGCGGCCCGCACGCTGGGTTTACTCATCGGCCGTCATATCGAAGGAGGAATGCACGAAGACATCTACGTCTCCAACAATGGACTCGGAGCCGTCCGCTTCAACTTGGAAATCGCCATTCGCGCGGATTTCGCCGACATATTCGAAGTGAAAGCCAACGCTGTCGTTCGTCGCGGCTCTATAACGACGACGTGGTCGCCGCAGAGACAGATGGTCCACGACAGTTACCGGAATAGAGATTTCCATCGCGAAATTATCGTGCGAGCGGACGCCGGCGACGGTGAACATGCCGTCTACGCCAATGGCCGGCTGACTTTCGAGATCGCCTTAAAGCCGGGCGACGTTTGGCATCGCTGTCTGTACTACGAATTCATTGACGGGAAGGAACGCATTCTTGCGCCGCGCGGGTGCATCGACACAAGCAGCGAGGCGCGCCACTCCCAGAAAATTTCTGAATGGCAAACCACAGTTCTCAAGATCGTGACCAGCAACGAGGAGTTCTACCGAAACTTCAATCAAGGCGTACTCGATATGGCAGCGCTGCGGTTGCCGCTCAAGGGAACAAGCGGAATGGTATTTGTTCCCGCAGCGGGTTTGCCTTGGTTCCTGACTTTATTCGGCCGCGATACATTGATCGCTTCGTTGCAGACCATGATCGTCTATCCCGAATTCGCAGAAGGAACGCTCGACGTCTTGGCGCAGTACCAAGCGCATGAACGTGATGATTATCGCGACGCGGAACCGGGGAAAATTCTGCACGAACTTCGCTACGGAGAGCTGGCCCATTTTCGCCAAATTCCGCATACGCCGTATTATGGCACGGCCGACGCTACGCCGCTATATCTCGTGGCACTGCATGCCGCCTGGCGGGCGAGTGGTGACGCGGATCTTATCGAGCGACTTCTTCCCACCGCAGAAGCCTGCCTCGACTGGATCGATAAATACGGTGATCGCGACGGCGATGGATTTCAGGAATACCAGACGCGCTCATCCGCCGGTTACGAAAACATGAGCTGGAAGGACGCCGGTAATTCGATTGTTTATCCCGACGGGACTCTGGTCGAGGGACCCAAGGCACTCTGCGAATTGCAGGGCTACGTTTACGATGCATGGCTTCGGATGGCCGAGATCTACGAAGCATTCGACAATGGCCGGCGCGCCGGCGTCTTGCGCCGGAAGGCGCACCGCCTGTTCCAAAAGTTCAACGAAGATTTCTGGGATGAGGAGTTGGGCTTCTATGCCCTGGCGCTCGACGGCGAAAAGAAGAAGGTCCTGACGGTCGCTTCCAACGTGGGACACTGTCTCTGGTCGGGCATCATCGCGCCGGAGCGAGCAGAGCAGGTCGTAAAACGTTTGATGCGCAAGGACATGCTTTCGGGCTGGGGCATCCGCACGCTATCGGCGGATCATCCATCGTTTAACCCATATGATTACCAGACGGGCGCTGTCTGGCCGCACGATAATTCCCTCATCGCGCTCGGCATGAAGCGATATGGCTTTCCGCGCGAAGCCGCCCTGGTCGCCCGGGAAGTGAGCGGCGCGGCGAGTCATTTCCTTTTGAACCAACTTCCGGAGCTTTATGGTGGACTGCAGCGCGAGGAGGATGGCTTCGCGGTTCAATATCTCGGCGCCAATGTCCCGCAAGCCTGGGCGGCGGGCACGCCGTTTCTGCTGCTTCAAGCGCTATTAGGACTGCAGCAGGACGCTCCTCGCGGCAAAATTTACGTCGATCCCGTCCTGCCCGATTGGTTGCCCGATATCACGCTGAAGGACTTGCGGCTCGGGCGAGCGCGGTTCGATATCCACTTCTGGCGAGATGGAAGAGAAACCCAGTTCGAGGTTCTCAAGGGGAATGCCGCAGCCGTCGAAAAGGCCGCGCTCGCCACACTCGCGTCCGTCGGAGGTGTGGAACATGTCCCAACCTGATGCCCTGTGGATAGAAGATTACGCGCTGATCAGCGACTGCGAATCTGCCGCTTTGGTCGGACGCAATGGTTCGATCGATTGGCTTTGCTGGCCGCGTTTCGACTCCAGTGCGTGCTTTGCCGCTCTCTTGGGAAATCCCGAGCACGGACGATGGCTCATCGCGCCGAAAGCACCTGCCAAGCGGATCACACGCCGGTATATCGACAGCTCTCAGGTTCTCGTCACGACATTCGAAACGGCGTGTGGGACCGCAGAACTCATAGATTTCATGCCGCCGCACGACGAGAGCGCGGATCTGGTCCGCATCGTCCGCGGTGTCGAAGGGAATGTCCCCCTGCATATGGAGTTCATTGTTCGCTTCGAGTATGGCGCCTTTGTCCCGTGGGTCGAACGTTTCGACGAGAGTCTCCGTGCGATCGCCGGCCCCGACATGGTCATTCTGCGAGCGCCGGTGGATTTGCGTGGAGAGGAGCTAACGACAGTCGCAGACTTTCACGTTTCTGCAGGTGAAAATGTGCCCTTCGTTTTGAGCTACGGTCCCTCACAGCGCAAGCCGCCCGATGGGGTGGACCCTGAGGGCGCACTCAAAAGCACGGAAGCATATTGGCGTGCCTGGTCAAGTCGCTGCGTTTCCGCAGGACTTGGACACCCCTCGTCAAACGCTCGCTCACCGTATTGAAAGGCTTAACCTATGCTCCAACCGGCGGCATCGTCGCTGCCCCTACGACATCACTGCCGGAGCAAGAGGGCGGCGTCCGGAACTGGGACTATCGGTTCTGCTGGTTGCGCGACGCGACGTTGACACTGCTCGCTCTCGGAAGCGCCGGCTACTACGAAGAAGCGCGCGACTGGCGCGATTGGCTTGTTCGGGCCATCGCAGGCAGCCCGGATCAACTTCAGATCATGTACGGGATCAATGGCAAGCGTCGTCTGCAGGAATGGGAGGTCGAATGGCTGCCTGGCTTCCGGGGCACACGCCCTGTCCGAGTCGGAAACGCCGCCGCTACTCAACTCCAACTCGACGTTTACGGCGAGATCACCGATGCCATCTACCAAGCCCGTGCGCACGGATTACCCCCTGCGGATCGTTGGCACGCAATCTCTCTCGCGCTCCTTGATCACCTCGAAACGGCCTGGCGCCAGCCCGACGAAGGGATTTGGGAAGTGCGAGGGCCCCGACAGCATTTCGTGCATTCGAAAGTCCTCGCATGGGTCGCGTTCGATCGTATGGTGAGGTGGGCCGAGGCGCACGGCGAAGAGGCACCTCTGGATCGATGGCGCGCGTTGCGCGACGAAATTCACAACGACGTCTGTTGCAACGGCTTCGACACCGAACTGAACAGTTTTGTGCAGGCCTATGGCTCGAAGTTTCTCGACGCGAGCCTGTTGTTACTTCCGATCGTCGGCTTCTTGCCGCCGTCCGACCCGCGAATAGAGGGCACTGTCGAAGCGATCGAACGCCGTCTTCTACGCAACGGATTGATCTACCGCTACGCGACGACCGAGACTGAAGATGGCTTGCCACCCGGTGAAGGCGCGTTCCTCGCGTGCAGCTTCTGGTTTGTAGACAATCTTGTCATGCAGGGCCGCGTCGACGAGGGGGAAGCAATGTTCGAACGTCTCGTGGCACTCTGCAATGATGTCGGACTTCTCGCCGAGGAATATGATCCCGTCTCGAAGCATCAGATGGGCAATTTTCCGCAAGCCTTCAGCCACGTCTCCCTCATCAATTCCGCCTATAATCTCACGCTCTACAAAGGCATGTCCGAAGAATGTGCGGACTGGAACTCACGACGAGCGACAATGCGACGTGGCCGCACATCGACCGGCCGTTGAAAGTTTCACTCACAATACGCTGGGAACTTTCTCAATTGCGATGGGGCCGCGTCGAGTTAGGATAGACGCTCGTATCGCGGGGACGCTAGGGTCACAAATCTCGGCACGAGCTCACGACACCCGGGGGGAATAGTTCGATGGATACCGGAAAATTGGCGGGCAACGCATCACCATGATCGAGAACCCGGTTCCCTGGCCGAATGGGGCTCGATGCGCGGTCGCCCTGACGTTCGATATCGACTCCGAAAGCCCGCTGCACCTAGAACATCGCAATCGCGTTCCCGATCTCGTGGCGACCACTTCCTGGATGCGTTACGACGAAATTGCCGTGCCTCGTATCCTGCGCCTTTATCGCGATCTCGGATTGAAGCAGACCTTCTTCTATCCGGCGTGGTGCATGAAGACCTATCCGCATCTCGTCGAGCAGATCCTCGCGGACGGTCACGAAATCGGCCATCACGGCTACATCCACGAGAACTACAATCAGCTGCCGCGCGAGGAGCAGGAGGCGTTCTTCGTACGAGCGCTGGAGACCATGGTCAGCATCACGGGGCAGAAGCCGCGCGGGTTTCGCGCGCCCATTTATAATTTCTCACGCTACACGGCGGAGATGCTCGTCCGGCATGGTTTCGAATATGACGCCTCGCTGATGACCGACGATGTGCCTCATCTTGTGGATGCCGCCGGCGGCTCGTTCGTGGAGATTCCATCTCATTGGTCGCTCGACGATTGGCCGCAATACGTCCACGCGACGGACTTCGGCTATCAGATGACGATACGGTCACCGGACGAAGCGTGTGCGGTCTACATGGCCGATTTCGAAGCGGCGTATCGCTACGGCGGACTTTGGGTCGGCGTTTGGCATCCATGGGTCAGCGGCCGTCCTGCGCGTCTCGATGGCATTGCGCGGATGGTGGAGACTATGCAGGCGCGCGGCAACGTCTGGTTTGCGCGGCTGGACGAGATTGCTGCCCACGTCAGGAAAGTCACTGAAGAAGGCAGCTATCAGCCCCGTCGCATTCGGCTTCCCTACTACGAGGAAGGTCTGCCGGAGAGCGAGTTTCCACGCCTGTAGGGACGTGTCTATCTTGAAGCGACGCCGGATGGGCGGCGGAGGTAGCGCGCGCGGCTAGCGAATAATGTGGCCGCCGTCGATTACGAGATCGCTGCCTGTCACGTACTTCGATTCATCCGAAGCGAGATAGAGAATGCCATCCGCGATGTCGCTGGCTTCGCCGATTCCCAGCGGACAAATGCGGCCCCATTCGCTTTCGACGGCGCTGGTATCCGGCAAGCCGCGATCTGCCGTCACCGCGGCGATCTCGCGCTCCAGCATCGGAGTCATCACCACACCCGGATGAACCGCGTTGACACGAATATTGTATTTCCTATCGGCGCAGTAGAGAGCTGCAGCCTTCGTGAAATGCCGCGATGCTGCTTTGGACGCGCAATAGGCGGCGTTCAATCCGTCCGCGACCATCGAGTACGTCGAGCACACGTTGATGATCGAGCCGCCGCGATCCTTCATGCTCTCGACTGCAACGCGGGTTCCGATGAAGGTGCCCTCGGCATTGACGCTGAACACCCGGCGCCAGTCGTCGAGCGTCGTCTCCTCCAATCCTCGCGTAAGCTGGATGCCGGCGTTGTTCACCAGAATATTCGGCGGTCCGAAACGCTGCATCGTCGCATTGATGATCAGGCGCCAATTGGCTTCGCTCGCAACGTCGTGCTGTTCAAAATGGACGGTGCCGAAACGCGCCAGTTCCCTCGCGGCGGCCTCTCCCGAGACCGTATCACAATCGGTCATCATCACCGAGGCGCCCTCGCGCGCGAAGACTTTTGCCGTCGCGAGGCCTATTCCTGCCGCCGCACCCGTTACGATTGCGACCTTACCGCTCAACCGGTCCAAAGCGTCTCTCCCCCATCAACCAATGAAACTGCCACGATCGACGCCGAAGCATTGGCCGGTGATATCCGCGGCCGCCTCCGAAGCCAGAAAAAGGTACATCGGCGCAATTGTCGTTGTCGGCATGACGCCCGGTATCGGCTGACCGCGCAGATGGCTTTCAATCACTGCTTCTACCGAGGCGCCGGTTACTGCCGCCTCGTCTCGGATGGTCCACATCGCGCCTTCCGTCTCAACCAAGCCTGGGCAAACGGCGTTGACAATGATGCCTTCGCGGCCGAGCTCCATGGCGAGTGATCGCATGAAACCCACAACGGCGTGCTTCGAGGCGGCATAGCCAGAATATCCCGCAGCGCCCGTTCGACCCCATATTGAAGCAGTAATGATGATGGAGCCACCTCGGGGAATACGCGGAAGCGCTTCGCGCGTGACGTAGTAGGTGCCCATGACGTTCACATCGATAACTTTGCGGAATTCGGCATCGACTTTGTCATTGGCCGCCGAAATTGGCGTCGCCGGCTGATATCCGGCGTTGTTGATGACGACGTCAAAGCGTTCGATACCGGCGAGCGACGTTCGCACCTGCTCCTGATCGGAGATATCGCATTGGAGTGCCCGGACCGGCCGCCCGAAGCGCTTCTCGAGATCTGCACCTGCGCGGTGAATGCCGTCGTTCTCTGCGAGTATGCAAATGTCCGCGCCAGCGTCTGCGAATGCTTCAGCGACTGCCAAACCAATGCCCTGGCTTGCTCCGGTGATCAGGACTGACTTTCCTTCGAAGGCGAATTTGACCATTCGTCAGCCTCTGTAGCGCGTGAGTTTGAACGCAATGACGCTGAGCCCAAGCGTCAGGACGAGCACCAGCGTGCCGAGCGCGTTGATTGTCGGGTCCAGGTGCGTTCGCAGCATTCCCCAGATCAAGGTGGGTAGCGTCATCCCGCCGCCGATCGTGAAGAACGTGATGACGAAATCGTCGAGCGAGATTGCCATCGCGAGAAGCGTCGCGCCGATGAGGCTCGGGGCGATCAGCGGCAGCGTTATCGTGCAGAAAATCTGCAGCGACGAGGCTCCAAGATCGCGGGCGCTGTCGATGAGGGAGCGGTCGAACGAGGTCAGGCGCGCGTAGATGATCAGGAGAACGAACGGCTGGGTGAAGATGAGGTGACTCGGGATGACGGTGCCGAGCCCTAAGGGGATGCGGGTCGCAGAAAACGCCGTGGCGAGCGCCAAGGCAAGCACGAGCGGCGGCAGCATCACGGGAAGCGAGATCAATTGGACGCCCAATCGCGACACCTTCCGATCGATGGCGGTAAAGCCGAAGGCGGCCGCTGTTCCGAGTACCGCCGACAACATACCCACGCAGGACGTTACGATCGCGCTGTTGCGAAGCGCGGCCAGGAAGTCGTCTCCCGCAAAGAGCTCGCGATACCATTGCAGCGTGGGATTTCCGAAGGGTAGCGTCGCGTGCGGGTTCTCACCGAACGAGAACGCGACAACCAACGCGAGCGGCGCGACGAGAAAAGCCGCCGATAAGATCCCAAATGTCCACCAACAGGCAGTGCGCAGGGTCATGTCGCGCACGCCTTCAATATGCGGCGGTAAAGCAGCGAGACCAGCGCTACGACGAACAACGTCATTAGAAGCGTGGCAAACGCGAGGGCTGCGCCGACTGGCGCGTTCATGCGGTTGACGAACTGGCTTTGAATGAAGTTTCCGATCATGAACGTATCCGTTCCGCCGACCAGTTGCGGCGTGACGTAATCCCCGGCGCTGACGAAAAACGCGAGCGCGAACGCGGTTAGAATGCCCCGCTCACACTGGGGCAGGATCACGTCGATCAAAATTCTCGAAGGGCGCGCGCCGAGATCGCGCGCTGCTTCTATCGGCGCATCGTCGACGCCCCGAAGCGCTGCATTGATCGGCAGGAGTGCGTAGGGCAGCAGGAAGTGCACGAGCGTTATGACGACCGCGAAAGGGCTATAGAGAAACCACGAGATCGGCTCGGAGATGAGCCCGGCTGCAAGCAATGCCTGATTGATGATGCCGGTTGAACCCAGCAGCCCCTTCCACGCGTAGATTTTGACAAGATAACCGCCAAACAGGGTGGTCAACGCGATAAACAGCAGGACGTTTCCGAAGCGGCCTGCGTGAAAGCGGATCATGTAGGCCATCGCGAACGCGAAAACCGTCGTCACGACACCAACAAGCGCAGCGAGAACCAAGGTGAAAACGATAGCATGGCGATATTCGCCGGCTGCGAGAAGATAATTGTCGAAACTCGCATCGGTCACGAGTTTGTACTGGCGAACTCTCCAGAAGCTCACGACCAAGAGATAGAGGATCGGCGCGAAGAAAAATCCCGTCCAGACAAGGAAGGACGGAGCAACGGCTGCCACATCTCGCGACCGTATGCTGCTCATGACTGTTCCAGAATGTGGCAGGCATCGCGCGACCAAGACGCAAATATTCGCTTGCCACTTTCGATCGGGTCGCTGTGCCATGCCTGACGAGACCGATGCACCGTGAGCATATCGCCCGTCTCGGCCGCAACGATCAGCTTCACATGGTCGCCCATGAAGACGGCGTCGGTGAGTTGTCCGTATAGCGAGATGTCGGCCGCCGGCTTGACCTCAACCAAGCTTATGTCATCGGGTCTGATCATCATCGCGACTGTGCCATCGGGCCCGGACGATGGAATGATATTGCCCGCCAAGAGGCAGCTTCCGGATTGCCGCGTTAGTGAAAGGATGTTGCTTTCGCCGACGAAGCCCGCAACGAAGGCGTTCGAGGGGCGCTGATAGATGTCTTCCGGTGTTCCCTCTTGAACGATCCGCCCCGCGTTCATCACGGCGACGCGGTTGGCCAGCGCAATCGCCTCACCCTGGTCATGCGTCACGCAGATGAAGGTGCCGCCGATCTCGCGATGAAGATTCCGCAATTCGATTTGCATGGACTTGCGGAGTTGTAGATCGAGTGCGGCCAGCGGCTCGTCCAGCAGAAGAACGCTCGGCTTCATGACGAGTGCGCGCGCCAGCGCGACGCGCTGTTGCTGACCGCCGGAAAGCGCGCGCGGCAGACGGTCGGAGAGCCCAGAAATGTGCATCATTTCGAGTATCTCGCCCACGGCCTGGCTCAGCTTCTCAGCCGGAGTGCGCGCGATCTTCAGGCCATAGGCAACATTCTGCCGCACAGTCATGTGGGGAAAGAGCCCGTATCCTTGAAACACCATATTCGTTGGCCGTTGCTCGGGACCCAGGTCCGTCACATCCGCGCCGTTGATCTCGACCCTTCCCTGGTCGGAACGAAGAAAGCCGCCGATGACGCGAAGAAGTGTGGTCTTGCCGCAACCTGAAGGCCCAAGCAGCGCCACGAAATCTCCGCGAGCGACCGACAGATCGAGCGGATGAAGCGCCGCTTGGGTGCCGAAGGACTTGGAAATTCCAGTTAGTCGCAATAGCGGCGTGTGCTCACTTGCGGACAACATCAACTCTTGAGCACCTTCTCCCATGCTTCCTGATAATTGTCCCAGATAGCCAAGTCGCCGTTGCTCTCGAGCGGATACATCGGAACAATCATCGTCTTTTGGGCCAGATAGTCGTCAAGATGGTCGTAGTCGTAAATGGCTTTGTTCGCCGCGTCCGTCGCCTGCATGGCTTCATCGGTTACAACCGGCATCGAGTTCGCGGTCGCACCGGCGAGCTGTCCGTCCTTCGATAGAGCATTGTTGATGAAGCGATGCGCCTCATCGACGTGAGCGGCGCCCTTGCCGATGGCATACCCCTCGATGAAGCCCATGCTCTTTTCCTTGGGATAGGCGACCTTGATCTTCGCGGCTTCGCCGACCCAGGTCGGTACGGGCTCCCAACCCTGACTGATGACCACTTCCTTGCTCGACAGAAGCTGAACCAGATCGCCATAACTTGGCGCTATCGTGCGCAAGTGATTGCGCTTGAGATCGATCAGCAGATCGGTGACCTTTGTCAGCTCGGCTTTCGTCATCCGGTTCGGCTGCTCGATGCCCGCGACGCGCGCCCAGGCAAAGATGTTGCCGACGTAGTCTGCGGTGATCGCACATTTTCCTTTGTATTCAGGCTTAAGCATGTCCGTCCACGACGTCGGCGTGGCCGCGAGATCGGCGTTGTAGAGCATGCAGATCGAGCCATAGGTCATCGGCACCGCGTACCAATGGTCCTTCACCTTCATGTTCGGCTCGCAGTAGCGGAGGATCGTGGCGTTGATCTTCGAAAAGTTCGGAATCTTGGCGAGATCGATCGGCTCCAGCATTCCCTGCTCGGCGAGAAAGCCATCGTGAATGAAGTAGGGCGTACAGATGTCGAGTTGTGACGATCCGAGCCGCAGCTTTGCGATGACCTCGTCGGCGCTCGATATGAACGTCTTTTGCAAGGTCAAACCATCGGACTTGCCGAAATCGCCTGCAGCCAGAAACGAATCGTAGCCTTCCCAACCGAGGTACTTGAGCGCGGTCGCGGCGGATGCCGTGCCGCTACGCAACCCTGCCGCTCCCACAAGCCCAAGACCAGCAGCGCCTTTCAGCAACTGGCGGCGATCGAGAGAGACGTATTGCAGAACGCGCGTTACACCATCAGGCTTTGCAGTATCCGACTTCATCCGTCCCCCCTCGTCAAAAAGATTTTCGAAGATCCTTGCGTTAGACTTGCGTGCTTGTTTGCGCCGTCCTCATTCCGGTAGCCGTCTCAGCTCGTGGCACGAACAGTGGACGCCGCCACCGCCGAGCGCGAACATGTCATAGTCGACCGCGAACACCTCGAAGCCTTCGTCCTTCAGGCGCGCATTGACGTTGAGATTATGTGCCATCGAGAGCACGCGCTTGTTGCCCAAGCTGACGAGATTGCCGCCGAGCTGGACGCAGTCAGCGTATTCGACGCGGATGGATTTGATCCCGTGCTTCGATTTGATGAAGTCGAGGGCGTATGCCGGTAGTGCGTCTTCGCAGATCAGCGCGAGGCCTTTCTCGAGCATTACGACAACGGCATCCATATGCACGAACTGGTGCGGGATCGGCACGACGAAGACTTCCCATCCTTTATCTCTTATCCAGCCCGCGACCTGCTCAGCGCCTTCCTTGGTCGAGCGGCTACCGGAGTATCCAAGAAGAGCGACGCCCGGCTTCAGGATGACGAAATCGCCGCCTTCGAAGTGACCGGCCGTGACCCATTTCCAAATTGGAACGCCGGCGTTGCGATAGAATTCGGAGACCACGGCATAGTCCCGGCGGCGCGGCGGCGTCTGGATGCTTGCGACGACGGCGCCCCATGGCGTCATGAAGCTTGAATCGCGGGTAAATACGCTCGCCTTCAGGCCCTCGTCGGCTTCAACGAAGTGACAGCGGACGCCATTGGCCTCGTAGATGTCGACCATCTGACGGTGCTGACGCATGGCCTTCTGCTTGTCGAAGACGTAGCCCATGCGCTCCTGGTTTTCCTGGGCCACATCTGAAATCGCGTTGAGCTTGGTCCATTCGAAATAGTCGGGTTTTCCGAGCAGGACATCGGTGAGAACGCCGGTTTGCGCAGTGATGCCCCACTGGAGTTGCGCGTCGCCGCTGTTGGCCCCCTGCTCTTTCGTCAACGTCTCATTCAACTGACCGTCTGCTGGCATTGTCCCGTCCCATCGGCGTTTCTTCACGCCCAGGCTAAATGCAAATGAACTTGCTGCAATTGAGAAAAATATCCGTCCTGTGTAAACTGAATTTACAATGGGCCATCTGCAGGGAAACTATGCAGGCACATTTCGTCGATGCCCGGAGAATAGGCAGATGAAGAGATCGCGACTGCCCCTCCACGCTTTCCGAGCTTTCGAGGCCGCTGCGCAATTCAAGAGCCTCACTTTGGCCGCCGACGAACTTGGCGTAACGCACGCAGCGATCAGTCATCACATCAGAGGCCTTGAAGACCAACTTGGGGTCGTTCTCTTCGATCGCACGACGCGCCCGATGAAGCTCACCGACGCAGGCGACCGCCTTCTGGAGGCGGTTCAAGCCGGATTTGATCGCATCTCCGGCGCCATCGCAGAGTTCAGAGGCCAAGAGTTCGAGGGCAATCTTGTTATCGTGAGCGTGCCGGGTCTCGGCGCGAATTGGCTGGCGGAACTCATTGGCGAGTTCATCCTCATGTTTCCGCGGGTCAAGATAAGGATGATGACGAACCCCTGGCATCAACCGAGCCCAATCGAGCATCCGGATATTGCGATTTCATACGGTAGCGCGGAGCAGGCGGGACGGCGCGTGACGCTGCTCGGGCAGTCCGATTTTTTTCCGGTCTGCAGTCCGCGGCTCTCCATCGCGCATCAGAAGAATGTGCGGCCGAAGGATCTGCTTGATTACACCATCATCCACGAGCACAACACCGATACGTGGACTCGCTGGTTCATCAGCTGCGGTGTCGCCATCCCAAGCCTGATGAGAGGCATATATTTCGATGGCGCTCACCTGACGATCCAGGCCGCCCGCGCGGGAGCCGGGATCGCCATGGGGGATATGCTGACGATCGGCACCGATCTCAGAGAAGGCCGTTTGGTTCGATTGACGAACCAAACCGTTCCAATGGCGCATCCCTATTACGTCACGACACCGCCGATCGAGCGGCTCAAACCGGCGGCCAAGGCCTTCGAGGCATTCATTCTCGAGCACTACAAGAAGTTCGAATTAGGCCAGGGCTGAAGGCCTCAACCGCGGAAGGGATGCTGCGCGATCTCCTCAGCTCTTTCCAGATTCGCGTGCGCGGCGGAGAGCTGCGGCGAGTGCCGATTCTCCCTCGGGAACTTTCGTGCTCGACACTGGTGTGTTTGAGCGACGGACATCGGAACGGGGATCGCGCGGGGGCGAGTGAGTCTCGATTGCTCCGGACTTCATCGTGAGCGCCACGCGCTTGCGGTCGACGTCGACGTCTTTCACGCGAACCTTCACCACGTCGCCTGCTTTGACCACCTCGCGCGGATCCTTCACGAACTTGTCGGCGAGTTCCGATATGTGGACCAGCCCGTCTTGATGCACGCCAACATCGACGAAGGCGCCGAACGCCGTCACATTCGTCACCACACCCTCGAGCATCATGCCTGGTCGCAAATCCGCGATTTTCTCGACGCCCTCCTTGAACTCGGCGGTCTTGAACTCGGGACGGGGATCGCGGCCGGGTTTTTCGAGCTCGGCCAGAATGTCCACAACGGTCGGCGTACCGAAGCGCTCGTCGGCGAACTGCTTGGGGTTCAGAGACTTCAGAAAGGCGCTGTCGCCAATCATCGCCTTGATCGGCCGCTTCATCTCTTTTGCGATGCGCTCGACAACCTCGTAAGCCTCCGGGTGAACCGCGGAAGCATCGAGCGGGTTGGCACCATTCGCGATGCGCAAGAAGCCAGCCGCCTGCTCGTAGGCTTTCGGCCCGAGGCGCGCGACTTTTTTGATTTCCGTACGTCTCTTGAAGGCGCCGTTCTCGTTCCGGTGCAAGACGATATTGCTTGCGATCGTTGCGTTCAGTCCGGCAACGCGCGCCAACAGCGGCGCCGACGCCATATTGATATCGACACCAACGGAGTTCACGCAATCCTCGACCACGGCATCGAGTGAACGCGCAAGCTCGGTCTGGTTGACGTCGTGCTGATATTGGCCAACGCCGATGGCTTTCGGTTCGATTTTCACGAGTTCCGCCAACGGATCCTGCAAACGGCGTGCGATCGACACGGCGCCGCGCAGAGAAACATCGAGGTTCGGAAACTCTTGTGCACCGATCTCGGATGCGGAATAGACGGACGCGCCCGCTTCCGAGACCATCACTTTCGTGAGCTTGAGGTCTGGCATTTTCTTCATCAAGTCGCCGGCAAGCTTGTCCGTTTCACGGCTCGCGGTTCCATTGCCGATGGCGATGATATCGACCTTATGTTTCATGCTGAGCGCGGCCAGAGTAGCCAGTGCGCCGTTCCAATCGTTGCGCGGCTCGTGGGGATAGACGGTTGTGGTCTCGAGAACCTTGCCGGTCTGATCGACGACGGCGACCTTGACGCCGGTGCGTATGCCGGGATCAAGCCCCATCGTCACGCGCGCTCCACCGGGCGCCGCCAGCAAGAGATCCTTGAGGTTCGTTTTGAAAACGCCGATGGCGGCAGTGTCGGAGTCTTCCTTTATGCGCGCCAAAAGATCGGCGGCAAGCGAGCCATGCAATCGGGTTTTCCAGGCGAGCTTGGCCGTTTCGATCAGCCATTTGTCGGCTGCGCGATTACGCTCGGCAATGTTGAACGCCGTCATGATTTTTGCTTCGGCGGGATGCGGCTGTCCCGGCTCCAATTCGACATCGAGATCGAGGTCGAGAAATCCTTCGTTGCGGCCACGCAAAAGTGCCAAGGCGCGATGCGACGGGATTTGGCGGGCCGCCTGACGAAAATCGAAGTAATCGGAAAATTTGGCCCCTTCGGTTTCTTTGCCTTTCAGCACTTTCGACGTGACAAGCCCTGTCGACCAAAGCCACTGGCGCAAATCGCCGACGAGCTTGGCGTTCTCAGTCATCCGCTCGATGAGAATGAAACGCGCGCCATCCAGCGCCGTCTTGGCATCGCTCACGCCCTTATCGGCAGCGACGAACTTTTCTGCCTCTCTCGATGGATCGAGCGACGGATTGGCGATCAGCGCGCCGGCCAGAGGTTCAAGTCCGGCTTCGCGCGCGATTTGAGCTTTTGTTCGCCGCTTGGGTTTGAACGGTGCGTAGAGGTCTTCCAGTTCGACCTTGGTATCGGCCGCGCGGAGTGCTCGTTCGAGTTCCGGCGTGAGCTTGCCTTGTTCGGTCATGCTCTTGAGCACCGCAGCGCGCCGGCCTTCGAGTTCGGTCAGGTATCCAAGGCGCTCTTCGAGCTTGCGCAACTGCGTATCATCGAGGCCGCCGGTCTTCTCTTTGCGATAACGTGCGATGAACGGCACAGTCGCGCCATCGCCGAGGAGTTCGACGGCGGCCGTTACTTGGCTAACCTGAACGTTAAGCTCTTTGGCGATGCGGGTGTTGATCGAGTCCAAGCGATATCCTCTAGTGCAGTTTGGTTCTGACGATGATCGGCTGGAAGGCGGAACAAGAAGCGCCCGCCCCAGCGGTGGCCGATGGAAAAAAGTTATAGCATCCGATCGCTCTCATCAAAGCAGGCAAGTGACTTCTTGCGGCCTTGGCGCGCTCTTCCCGGCATCTAGCGCGGGCGATCCTTCGGCGCGTCATCCCCAAGCAAAAGCCTGGAAGAGCTTGTTGCGGATGCGGAGGCTTCGGGCGTCATCGCGCGCGCCCCGAATGTGGAGCAAGACGTTTCGTGCGATCAAAGAAATTTTCTTACGGCTCGCACGGCCTTCAACATTCTTTCGATGCGGCTCCTCGAAATATGCGATCGCCGTCAAAAGCCTTTGTCGAGTTGCATCTTCGAGCAAGCAAAGTCCAGATCGCAGCTCGCCGCACTGCGATGCTTCCACTGAATTCGCAGAAAAGGCCGTTTAGACGATGTGGAATATTCTTGTTACGGCCCATAGGATAACGACAACGGCGAGGACGCCCAGCCAAATGTTTTCGCGCCGGACAAACGCCGCAAGGACCAGCGCAACGCACGCAAGGATCGCGATGATGTCGATTGCTTCGAAATAGGCGGTGAAAAATGTCATGTGAGATTCGCCGCGTTAGCCCATGGATAATTGCATTTACTGCGCATACCCGATTGTCCGCAAGGCGCGACGGTACGCTCATCCACCATCGTGAGGCGATTGATCAAGCTGTGCCACGACGTCATCCATCGGGAGACCGAAATTCGTGAAAATGACGGCGGGCGGATTTGGGGCCACTCATGCGTACCGCTAGCTGGGCTCGCCGACGCTTTGAAGGGCTAACAGCCGGCGAATGTAATCTTCGACCGCGTCGGGTTCGTACGGCTTTGCAAGATGGGGCCCCTCTTCGCAGAGCTTGCCCGCCGCCTTCGCAGCGGTTTTCGGAGAACCTGCCAAAACGACTTTTATCTCCGGACGGTTTTTCCGAGCCCATTGAGAAAGACCAAACGCGTCGATGGCGCCAGGCACGTCGACGTCGCTGAACAGAACGTCAACCGACGAATGGTGTTGCAGAACGAGCAGCGCCTCATCGCTGCTCGCGGCTTCAATTACCCGGTAACCGCAATCGCGCAGGTAAGTCGCGATCGGCATCCGGACCAGCACGGCATCATCCACGATCAATACCGTTGCGAGGCTTGGGTTTTTGGCATCAGGTTTCACGCATCTTTAACGACTGCGCGAATCGCCGTGTTCCGCTTGAGGTAGCAATTGCCGCACGCGACGCACCAGTTCATTGACGCGAACCGGCTTCGTGAAGCCGCCGTCGAACTCCATGAAATTTTCGGCATATAACTCTGCAGAGACGAGTACGATTTTGACTTCCGGAAATTTGGTGCGGATCCAACGGCCAAGAGCCACGCCGTCAAAGTTTCCCGGCATGCGTATATCCGTCAGCACGAGCCCAATATCATCACGGCTCGTCAACACAGTCATCGCTTCACGGCTGTCGGTTGCTTCGACGACCACATATCCAGCGGCCCGCAATTCCTCTGCCAAGTGCAGGCGAATAAGGATCTCATCCTCCACAACGAGTATCGAACTCTGTGTGAGGCCCTCACCCTTTCCTGCAGGTGCCAGTTCGATTGCCGTTCTCCCACGCGCGTAACGCTAAACGGCGTGGCGCCAGATCAGTTCCCGTGAATGGTTTGCGCCATGAATTAAACCAAGCTGCTCCGTATACGCAATATTGTTGCTCCATGCGCAATTGTGCCTGAGGACGATATAACGGGCTGGCAATTCGATCATTGCCGCATGATGCGCCGCATATCGAATACGCGCTGGAATGCCTCGCCGATCAAGACGCGGATGCGATCCATCAGATCCTTGCCACGTTCGCTCTTGACGAAATCCAGAGCTTCAGACGGCTTGCCTGCTTTGGACGCGCTAATGGTCTCCGCTAATTCCCGTAAAAGGCCGCCCGAACATCTTTGAGGCGTTGCCCGATATCCCCGATGGCGATCTCGTATGGCTTGAGATAGCGATCTTCGCTCGTCAGCAAATATCCGCGCTGACCCGTTTCAGCGTCCGCGTGGAACCAATTCCATGATCCTTTGTTGCCCTTGGGGGTGGGCCGTGAGGCTGCAGCCTATTTCGCGTAGTCCCGGCCGAAGGAGCCGATGCGACACCCTGAGGATTTAACCATTATGAGTGAGTGCGAACAGGACGACGCCCGGAAGGCGTATTTATTCGTCAATTCGGCTCGCACACTGATCGCCGTGACGCTGGATCGCGAGGGGCGAAACTTACCGCATCCCACAATTTGCCGATGGAATTTCAGAGGTGAATTCCCATTGGGCATACAGGAAGTGACGCCCTTCGGAGTAGACCCGGAACCGATACTTCGCGGAGTTACCGCGAATGGCTATTTCGTCTGGCCGGTTGAAAATTTGCAGCCGTTTGGAACATCCCAGTGAGTATGACCGTGAGTTTGAGTAATTTGAGTAACCGGCGTCTTCCGCGAAAGCGGTCAGAGTTCGTGCTCGCTGACGAGCGTCAGAAGCACTGGATCGAGATCTTCAAAGATCGCGTGACCGAACCTCTGAAGGAAGTCCTGCAAGAAGATATGGATTGGATGACGTCTCGGCCGATCCTCGAGCGGCTCAACCGCTTGCACGATGTCGAGCAGGCGCACAGAGGCGATACCCGTCGCGATATCATCCGTCCTTCGACCCGAAGACCAGGATCCAGCAAATAATTGCACCCGCTATCGACTGCAGGGCGAGAATAATTTCAAGCGGCAAGAGGTTCGGCGTCATGGCGGCTTTCCTTTTTCCGTTCCTGAAAAAAACGGCATGGTCGTCATGTCAGTTCCTGCTTTGCCAAAACGTCGTTGTGGATAAGCACTGAGTGTTTCGAAGCTTCCAAAGATAAGTCAGAATAAAAAAACGTGCGGCCGAAAAATCGGCCGCACGCCTTTCATTCACGCCTCGATTGATCTTATGCGCGTCGCACCAGTCCCACAACGAAGAGAAGGATCAGCGATCCGACAACGGCGGCTACGATGTTCCCGGCTGTCGATTCCGTATAAAGCCCCATGCTTTGCGCGAGAATGCCGGCGACACCGGCGCCGAGAATGCCGACGATGATATTGCCGATCAATCCGAAGCCATACCCCTTGACGAGAAGACCCGCGAGCCAACCCGCGATTGCACCGATAACTATCCAGGCAAGAATCGATTCTGGGGCAAGCATGTGATCCTCCGTGAGGTGAGCTGTTCCCGATAAGCCTTCGTCAATGCCTTGACGCGTCATTAAGTTCCACGACGCAGGGAACCGGACGCTGACGCGCGGCGTATTAGTCGTCCGCCGGAGGGTGCTGACGCGTGCAGAATTCGGCAAAAACAGGGAAATAGTCCACACGCGGCGCGCTGAACTGTCGTCAAATCAGCTCGTGAACGCTGAATTGCTTCTCCGCGTCGGTCCAAACGCGATTGGCCTTCCAGCCGGCGCTCTCGGCAAGATCACGGAACTCCCGAACCGTATACTTATATGAATTCTCAGTATGGATGCTTTCGCCGGGCGCGAAATGAAACGGACGGCCGCAAGCGATGATGTCCTGCGCGCAATCCGTCACGAGATGCATTTCGATGCGGCCTGCACGAGGATTATAGAGAGCCTTATGGCGGAACGCTTCCGGATCGAACGTGCCGCCGAGTTCGCGATTGATGCGCACGAGCAGGTTCAAATTGAAGTCGGCGGTGACACCGGCCGCGTCGTTGTAGGCGCGAATAAGGACGCTCGGATCTTTCTTCAAATCGACGCCGATGATCAGCCGTCCGCTCTGTCCCAGAACTTTCCTGAAGTTCGACAGCAGGCCTACCGCTTCCTTTGGCGACAGGTTTCCTATGGTCGATCCCGGAAAAAATCCCGTTATGCGCGAATTCGCAAACTCCTCTGGCAGCGTCACCAGCTTCGAAAAATCGGCAACGATCGGCCGGATTTCCAGTGCGGGATAGCGATCCACCAGTCGAGCGGCGGCGTCAGCCAACGCCGCCTCGGAAACATCGAGCGGAACATAGACGACCCGATCAGCGACGCGATCGAGGAGGATCTCGGTCTTGATGCTCGAGCCTGAACCAAATTCGAGAAGTACGTCGCCGGTAGAAAATCCCGCAACGATCTCCGAGGCACATGCTTCGAGGATTCCGATCTCGGTCCGCGTCGGGTAATATTCAGGAAGCTGCGTGATTTCCTCAAACAGGCTGCTACCGCGCGCGTCATAAAAATAGCGGCACGGAAGTGTTTTCGGCGTTCGCGACAATCCTTCGATGACGCTCAGCCCGAAATCGTCAGAGATCGCCGTATCGCTCGCCGGCAACCTTTCAAGCGTTGGCATGTGACGCATTACTCACCCTCCGCCGCGAGGCGCAAGCCGAGGAACTGCCAGCGCTGATGGGGATAAAAGAAGTTGCGATACGTCGCGCGCGAATGACCGGACGGCGTGGCACACGACGACCCGCGCAGGACATGCTGTCCAACCATGAATTTTCCGTTGTATTCGCCTATCGCACCCGCCGGCGGCCGATACCCCGGATAGGGAAGATATGCGCTTGCCGTCCATTGCCAGACCTGGCCAAATAGCTGCTTCGGCCCGGCACCCTGCGAGGCATCGCTTCTTTGTGGTCGCAGCACGTCGGGCGATTTCGCCGTGTGCTTGGATGTCGAGTTGGCCGCGACTTCCCATTCGAATTCCGTCGGCAAACGTTTGCCGGCCCACCGCGCGAACGCATCAGCCTCGTAATAGGAGATGTGCGTAACGGGCTCGGCGCGCACGACGGGAAGCAACCCCTGGAGCGACATCTGTGACCAGCCGCCGTCTGTTCTCTCCCAATAGAGCGGGCTTTCCCAACCCTCGCGATTGATTGCCGACCAGCCGTCCGCCAGCCACAACGTTGGCGTCGCGTAGCCGCCGTCTTCCATGAATGCGAGCCATTCGGCGTTGGTCACCAACCTATTCGCGAGCTTGAACGGCTGCACCAATGCGTCGTGCGACGGCAGCTCGTTGTCCCATGAATAGCCTTCGCCGGAATGACCTATTCCTACGATACCGCCCGTGAATTGTGTCCAGCTCAGCGGTGTTGGTTCGGCGGTATCGAGCCCCACGGGTTGCGCCTGATAGGCGGGGCGCAACGGATTAGATGAAAAGAGCGCAAGAATATCGGTGAGCAGCAGTTCTTGATGTTGCTGCTCGTGGTTGATGCCGATTTCAACGAGCCGGTTGACTTCATCACGATCGATATCTTCTCGCGCGAGAAGACGGCGAAGACCATCGTCGACGTACTCACGATAAGCGAAGACTCTCTCCGACGTTGGCCGCGTCAGCATCCCGCGCTTGGGACGCGGATGGCGCGGCCCTAGCGTTTCGTAATAAGAGTTAAAGCAGTAATTGAAGTTGTCGTCGAAGACCTGGTAATCGGCCAAGTGCGGCCTTAAAACGAAATTCTCGAAAAACCAAGTTACATGCGCCAAATGCCATTTGGTGGGACTAACATCGTCGGACGCTTGCACCACCATATCTTCAGCCGACAGCGGTTCGGCGAGGCGAAGAGAGTGTTGCCGCGTCTCGAACAGACGAGCTTCCAGCGCTTCGCTGACGGGCGCACTAGTCTCGCCATCAGATTGCGAAAACGAGACGTTGCCTTGGTTCGGGGGAGCCTTACCGGCCGCAGGATGTTCCAAACGAAATTCTCTGGATTTCTAACCCGCGCCGCCGCGCGCAGACCGCTGAGACCAAACCGTCAAACGCCATTCTATCCTGGATGGTTCCCTAACCCGCTGCAATAGCGAACAGACGTAGCGGCTTCATTTCTTGGCCGCTGCATTACTCCCATGTTTCGTCTCGGCTTTTTCGTGCTTTTCGCCGTATTTCATGCCCTC
The DNA here is from genome assembly GCF_019753045.1 of Hyphomicrobium sp. Lineage (GTDB taxonomy): Bacteria > Pseudomonadota > Alphaproteobacteria > Rhizobiales > Hyphomicrobiaceae > Hyphomicrobium_B. The sequence goes on along the minus strand of NZ_JAIELN010000002.1, from coordinate 165,606 downwards.
GAGCTTGATGCCATCGGGGTCGAGAAAGAAAACTGCATAGTAATCGTCGTAATACTCATCGGCAGGATCCACGATCGTGACGTCATGCTTCTTCAAGTATGTTTGGAGATCGTCGACGTCCTTTCTGTTGCGCAGCTGGAACGCGTAGTGGTGCAGCCCTACGTCGCCGGTTCTGTGCTTGTGCTTTCGTCCTACGGCGTCGGCTTGGGAAATCCAATATCGTGTTTTCCCGTTCGTCCAGCCAATCGAGTCGTCGTATTCGTCCAATACTTCGAATTCGAGAAATTCAAAGAGCCCGCTGTAGAAGGCCTTCGATTTCGAGAAATCGCTCACGCGGACGGAAATATGGTCGATGCCAACGACACGCGACATAGGTGCTTAGATCCTTTCGAGTACGCGGATCCGATCTGGTGAATCCGGCCCGCCTCAATCGATCTGCAAACCCTTCCGCCACGGCGTGGTTCCGCGGCAACGCCGGGAATACGCCCGGCTTTTTAGTTGCGACCCCGATAAATCGCATCGAGCTCCCGCGCCATATCATCGAAGGTACGTTGCGGGCGAATATTGCGGCGGAGCTTACGGAGCTCGCCCGGTGCGGCGAGAACGTACTCAATTGTCTTCGCTAGCTCCGTTGCGTTTCCGGGCGAGAATAACAACCCATCGACTGTGTCGCGAATTCGCTCCGATATGCCGCCCAGGCGACTGCCGATCACCGGAAGTCCCGCGGCCATAGCCTCATAGACGGCTAGCGGCCCCGTCTCCAGGCACACCGACGGCACCAGGCAGGCGTCATGCGTAACGAGCTCGTGGAGCATTTGCTCCGCAGCAACAACCCGCGGCGCGAGCAGTCTTTTGTCTCCCGTAAATGGCCCGAACAGGCGCCTTCCGTAATCAGAGTCCCAGCCCGATCCAAGCAGTGAGATAGATACTGGCGCCTGTTTATCAATTTGTTTCAAGGCGCCGAGAATCGTCTCTACTCCCTTGACGTCGCTGCATCGCCCCGCGAACACCAACCGCAAAGGCCGCGCATCATTGAATGCTTCGCAAATGTGGTCACCGGCCGCGACAGGCTCTTGCGAGACTCCCATCTCGACGAACGCCATTTTATCGTCGGGCACGCCGTTCCGGCGAAGGACGTCAGCGATCCACCGTGACTGGATGTGGAAGACATCTATCAACTCGATCGCCGATTGAAACGAAGCGATAAAAGCTTTTGTCATCGAACGCGATGAGATGAGGCGACCGATGATGGACTCGTCGCCCCCACTGCCCTCTCCGACTTCGATTCGCGCGAGAAGCTCTGCAAGTTTCACCGGCATGCCGCGATTTGCCAGACGGCAGCGCGTGCAGCGAGCAATCTCAAGGCGTCCGTCGCAGGGCGAGAACCCGTTCTCGAGCAACGCGGTTTGCGGGCAGGAAATGCCTCCGGTGTGGTAGGTTACGATTGTTCGAGCTCCGATCGCCTTCGCGGCCTCGAGGTGCAACATGCCGGCCGCGAGACCGAGGGTATGGAAGTGCACGACGGCGGGCATTGTCTCGGCAAATAATTCGCGCACTCCAGGCGCGGCGTTCGGGCGGCGCGCATAATAAGCTTTTCGGTCCGTCCCCAGAACTGGCGGCAGCACGCGCATGTCCAGCGTTGAGGTATTTCGCTCAGGCGGCACGATAGGAAGTGACGGGGCCGCACAATCTCCGTTCGCTTGATTGAGGACAACGATCGGCTTCCAACCGAGATTGGCCTGGCGCCTCGCCAGCGCGCGCACGAACGTATTCGAGCCTCCGCCACCCGTGACGCTCGAAGCTCCGACCAAGTGAAGACATGTCTGAACGCCGGAGATAGACGGCCGTTCGATGGCGAGGACGTTCAACGTTACCCCGGATCTACGCGGCGCTAAGCCGGGTTTTCGGACGCTACGTTTCGCAGTGCCGACCGCACGGGCTTGTGCTGCACGGAACCATGCGCACGAACGCTCTGCACCGTTCGATAGATTTGCCTCTGATCGCTTGTCATCAATCCGGGCAAGCGCAGCGCCGCGAGCAGCGACAGAAACGTTTCTCGTGTCAGTCTGAGAAGCAGAACGTGCTTGGCTATACGAGCACAGCCAACAGCCGCCGCGCGCGACGGAGCTTCGAAAGCCGCGATGATCTTCGTGTATTGACCGGTGACTGCAAACCCCTCTTCGAAGCTTGCGAAAAGGCGTTTCGCATAAGCTGTCGTCAGCCGCGACGGCGCGATGGCATGCTTGAACCGCAGTCTTTCGCTGAAAATCAATTTGTATCCGGCGCAGGCCACACAAGCGGATATCTCAATATCTTCTCCCGACAGCAGCTTCTCGCCTTTCCGCCCGCTCAGCACGGGAAACCCTGGTAGCGTGTATAGATACGCGATGAGATCTCGCCGCGTGACGAGGCCGGCACCCCAAAGGGCATCAACCTGTCTTTCCGTTTCCGGTTCATCGGGCAGATGCGCAATTCTCGATATCGGAACGCCGACTGCGAATCCCCAGGAGAAGGTATAAAACCAGGGCGGCAGGCCATCCGGGTTCGCCGGAGTCGAGCAGCCGCCTGCCGCCCCGATTGTGGGATCCTGCATGATCCTCACAGCGTTGATCAGGTAGTCTTCGGCGAGCCAATTATCGTCGTCACAGAACAGTATGACGTCAAACGACGCGGCACGCGTTCCAGCGCGGCGCGCGTACGACAAGCCGGCCTGCGATTCCCTGATGATTGTGAAAGCGAAGCGGACGTTTCCGCAATCGTTCCAGGCGGCCTTCGCACGCGCCTCCGTGTCGTCGCTCGAATTATTGTCGACGAGAATGATCTCGACCGGAAATTCCGCTTTGCATCGCGCGAGCGCCTGGATCGTTGGCGGAATACGCTCCGCGCTATTGTGCGCGCAAATAACGACGGAGATGCCGTTCGACACTTCGGTTCCTATCAGGCGATGCGGCCCTCGTACATCAGCGAATTGGCAGCCGCATTCCGAAGCGTTTGCCTACGGATCGGTTGAGCAGGCGCAAATAATGAGACGGGTGATACTTGCCTTGAGAGAGATCCAGATGCCGCTTCGCGATGGGCGAGTCGGGAAAATCCATATGTGATGTCATTTCGGGATGAATGAGGTGCTGGATGCGCGGCTCCTTGCCTGCGTATCCGGGATCGAAGCGCGCGGAAAAGATATTCTGCCGGTACCAAGGCTCGATCATGCTGTCGTTCCAGATCATAGGACGCACATCGTCCCGGCACGCGAAGCCACGCTCGTTGAATAGGGCTTGCCAGTATGTCGGCCAACGGCAATTCACATGATGCTCACCGTGCTGGCCCGGTGCTGCAGCGGAGAAGAATATAACCTCTCCGTGCGTGCAGAGAGTCCGCACCAGCGTAGCCGCCCATTCCTCGTGAAGATGCTCCGCAACTTCGAGACAAAGCACGACGTCGAAACGTCTTCCAAGCCACACCGGTTCGCGTAAGTCAAAGACCCTGATGCGACTGGCTTCGACATGAAGATCTGCCAAATTCGCCGCAACGCCGTCGATACCTAGCACATCATCGATGCCCATCTCGCGCGCGGCACGCAGCCAGTTTCCAACCCCTGCACCAACATCCAGAAGGCTCGAGAATTCGTTCACGGATAGAAGATACGCCAGCGCATGCCTCGCGCCGGAAAGCGAATGCAGGTTGTTCTGGTGGTTGTATGGAATGTCTCTCATGGGAGGATCTCGACGGGATATGATGGTGGGAAAATTCTCACGGCTCAAGCAGCGGGAAGCACGGACGCCGCTTCGGCCGTGCCCCATTCCGCTGGCCAATCAAGGTGACCCACTGCGGATACCGGCGGGCGTAGGACGTGCGCGTCTTCCTCTCCGATGACGAAACTCAAAACATCGATCCTGGCGTCATAGTCCTCGTGCCAATCGCCGAGCCATGCCGACAGGGAATACCGGCCGGAGCGAATTGGTAATCGGCGTGCTTCGCATCGCAGAACTCCGTGCGTGAGGCCTTTGACGATCTTTACGCTTGGATGAAACCGGCTGTTGGAGCCCCAGACGGGCTCGCCGGTATCGGCTCGCAGCACAAGGCCGCCGACTGCGGTGTGCAGCGGCCGGGGCGACACAAAATGGATGTCGACGATCAAGTCGCGTGCGACGAGCGCCTCGCTACTCACCTCGATCGCCGAGATCGCGGGCCGCCCTTTATTCTCATCAAACGAAATCGAATGAGCAGCATCACTCGCACTGACGTATCGCTTGATGACAGCATCGACTGAACTGTCGCATTCGACACGGCCGGTTCTGAGGAGAATGCTTCGGGTACACAGAGCTTTGACTGCTGCGAGGTTGTGGCTGACGAAGATGACTGTTCTCCCTTGTCCCGCGACATCCTTCATCTTGCCGAGACATTTCCTCTGAAATTCGGCGTCGCCAACCGCCAGCACTTCATCGACAACGAGAATTTCCGGCTCCAGGTGGGCCGCGACAGCGAAAGCCAAGCGCACATACATGCCACTGGAGTAGCGCTTCACCGGCGTGTCGAGGAATTTCTCGACTTCCGCGAACGCTACGATTTCATCGAACTTTCGTTCGATCTCGGCGCGCCTCATGCCGAGGATGGCGCCATTGAGGAAGATGTTTTCTCGCCCGGTCAGTTCGGGATGAAAGCCTGTGCCGACTTCCAGCAGGCTCGCGATGCGCCCCTTGATTTCAACCCTGCCGCTCGTCGGTGCTGTAATGCGTGACAGCACCTTCAGAAGCGTCGATTTTCCCGCTCCGTTGCGGCCGATGACCCCGACGACATCGCCGCGCTTGAGCTCGAACGAGACATCCTTCAGCGCCCAGAATTCCTCTATTTCATCACCTGAAATGAGCTGACGGCCCCGCGCAACGTCAACTGCCGTGCGCAAAAATCGCGTTGTCGTGCGCGCCACCACATCACGCAGCGAGCTGTAACGCTCGCGCGGGGCGTGGTGTCCGATGACGTAACGCTTGCCGAGGTGTTCGGCGCGTATGACGACGTCTCTCCTCAACGGAACGAAGCCTTACACGAGATCCGCGAATGCACGTTCGGCGCCGCGAAAGTATCTGAGCCCGTACCACATCATAAAAGCCGTAACGCCGAGGCTCGCCAAAAAACCCGGGATGTAGAGCTGGCTCTCGCCTCCGAGAAGGCTCCAACGAAATCCATCAATAACGCCGACGACCGGGTTGAGACTGTAAAGGAACCGCATATCCGCGGGGATGATCTCGCTCGAGAAGCCCACTGGCGAAACGTAGAGGCCAAACTGGATCGCAAAGGGGATCGCATACCGGACGTCACGGTATTTGACGTTCAGCGCTGTGATGAAGAGCGCCGGTCCAAGGCTCGCCACGACGGCAAACGCAATAAACGCGGGAAGAAACACAATGTGCCAGCCCGGTACAAACTCATACCACGCCATCAAGCCAAAAAGGATTGCGAGGTTGATCATGAAATCGACGAGCGCGACGACACCTGCGGACACCGGCACGATCAGGCGCGGGAAATAGACCTTACTGATCAGGCTGGCGTTGCTTATGAGGCTGTTCGAAGCTTCGCTCAGAATGCTCGAAAACAGGAACCACGGAAGCATGCCGGCGAACACGAGGATGGGATACGGCACATCCCCGTCGCTCGGAAGTTTCGCGAGCTTGCCGAACACGATTGTGAAGATGATCATCGTCACCAGCGGCCGGACGATTGCCCAGGCGACACCCATGACCGTCTGTTTGTAGCGCACCGCGACGTCGCGCCAGGCAAGGATGGCAAACAGCTCGCGATAATGCCAAAGGTCGGACCAGTAATTCCGCTCGGTCCGCGATGCTTCGAGGACAAGAACGCGGGTTTGCTCAGATTGTGAAATAGGACAATCCACTCGCTATCAGCTTGCGATGTTTGGTGAGCACAGACCGCGGTTTTCTGTCTGCCGGCGGGCAGACGATTCCGTCACGTTCATATTTGGCTAGGGAGAAAATCTTCCGAACAACGGGTGAAACATGTTCACCCGCTTTCAGGTCAGCGGCTATTCAACCGCAGATACGAACAATTCTTCATTCGTTCATAGCGCTTGTCGCAGACAACAACCTCTGCGGTCAACCATATTTTGATGCCACCTGTGGACACTCGATCCGCCGGCCCGTCACCGGTTTCAACTTCTGATATGCGAGAATGGCTTCGCTGAACGGCCGTCAGACGGACAAGATCGGCCTTTAAAATAAATTATACGCTGTACACTGAACGTTGGCAAGAATCCGTCAACCCTGCTGAGTAATACCTCTGCAACGATTTATTTCGCGGTCTATTGCTTTCAGAAGCACATCGCATTTTTTGCTAATTTACAGCCCAATCGAGCATTTCTTTAATCAGGAAACTCACCACGTGGCGGCCGACGGTCATAAAGACAATGGCAGCGACACCGTACGGCGGCTTCGCGAGCTGCGCTTTGCGCGACCGGCGGAATCCAGCGAATTCCATACCGAGCAGCGCGACTTTCCTGTTTTTCTCAGCGCCTCTACCGATGATGCACAAGCTGATCCACCAGCCGATGTTGCCCCGGCGCCCGTCACAGCTGGCTCGACCTTTGCCAAAATCTTCGACGGTTGGAGTGTCGACGCTTGGAGAGATCATCTAAGCCAACGCTTCGCCGGACTTTCGTTCGAGCGGTGGCGCCCAAAAAATGCGGAGCTCGCCGCGCGGGTCGCGCTTATTTTTCTATTGGTTCCGCTCGCATTCGCATTCGCGCCAAACCGATTGCCTCGTACGGCGAAAATCGAGCCACCCAATTTCATATTGGAAGATCGCCTGAGCTTTGCCGAGGGCTTGCGGCAACAGTTGGCGTTGCAGACCGTCTCTTTTCACCCGAACCGCGAAGACTTCTCCGCGGTAACAGCTGAGGCAGCGACGACCGAAGCACCGCCGGCCGCTTACGCTGGTTCGGACACTCCTTCGCCGGCGGCCCCCGAGACGGCGGCGGAAACTGCGACGCAAGCAAGCAGCACCGCGTTGCCCGCGATCGTGATGGACGAAAGACGCTGGAGTCTGCCGTTCAACAGTCAGGATTACGCAATCGCCGATTTGCCCGACAGCCCGCAGGCGTCGTTCAAGACGAATGTCGAGTTTGCGAGCTTTCCGGAAGGGTTCGGCGGCATTGCTGCTCAGAACGATGATCCGGCCGTCGGTCCTCTCGTCCAGACCAAGCGTCCCGCTGAAAGCCGGAAAAGCAGGGTCCTTGCCTATTCCCGGCGTGCTCCCCGGATCAATCGGCCGGCGCCGGTTGTTGTCGAAACAGTGATCGTCGAGCAGGAGAAGCCTGCACTTCCTCCGCTGCTCTTTTTCCTGGGTAATCCACCGCCGCCAGAGGAGCCTGTTCTTCAAGCGGAGAAGCCGCCCAAAAGCGAACCGTGGTTGCCACAATCGCTTCAGGATATCATCGGGAAGCAGTACTGAGGCCTTCGCGCGCGATAGGAGCAGCCTCAGTTCCGAGAAGCTCTATCGATTTCAACATCGCTTGGTTTTCCGTTGACGCGGAGCTCATCTGGAACGTGAATCGCGACACGCCGCCGAGATCGGCGCTCGCTTCGATCATCTTCTGCGCAACTGTTTCTGGATCGCCAACCAGGAATGCGCCGCCGGGACCGCACATGGCATCAAACTGAGCGCGCGTGACCGGCGGCCATCCTCGCTCGCGTCCGATTCGGGTGAACATGTGTGACCACCCGGGAAAGAATGTGTCTCTTGCCTCGGCCGAACTCTTGGCGACGAAACCGAGAGCATGAACTCCCACTCTTTGGCGCTCTTCTGGATGACCGGCGCGGCGCCACGCCTCGCGATAGAGATCGACAAGCGGGCGGAAACGGCGAAATTCGCCGCCGATTATTGCAACCATCAAGGGCAACCCGAGGAGACCGGCACGAACGAAGGATTGCCTCGTGCCGCCGACACCCAGCCACACGGGAAGTTCGGATTGATATGGCCTCGGATAGATGCCCTGTCCGGTAAGTTCGGGGCGGAATTTTCCCGACCAATGCACTTGCGTGTTGGCGCGTATCTGCAGCAGCAGTTCGAGCTTCTCGACGAACAACGCATCGTAATCGTCGAAGCGCAACCCGAATAAGGGATAGGCTTCGCCGAACGAACCCCGGCCAACGACCAGCTCGGCGCGGCCTTTTGAAATCAGATCGAGCGTTGCGAACTCTTGAAAAACACGCACCGGATCGGCCGCGCTTAAGACCGTGACGGCGCTCGTCAGCCGGATGGTTTTGGTTCGCGTTGCGGCGGCGCTTAGGATAACGGCTGGCGCTGAATCGAGAAACTCGGGCCGATGGTGCTCGCCGATGCCGAATACGTCGAGCCCAGCCCGGTCGGCCGTTTCGATTTCTTCAATGAGATTGGCGATCCGGCCGGCAGGCGACAGTGTCTCATCCGCGGTGCCCGGCATAATTGCCGCAAAACTGTCGATGCCAACTTCCAAGCCGTCTCCTGTCATCTCTCGTTGCTGGAAAAGATCATGTCGAGTTGTGTTTCAAACATCTCACCGATATCGACCGGATTGGATTTATCCAGAAATTTATTGATGACGATACCTGCCCAAATAGGAGCCAAAAGAAAATGAGGATTCTTGACGAGGCGATCGTCGACGAGTTCTCCCGACTTTTTGGCCGAAAGCGCGAGACGCTTGATCTTCTGCACGAGCGGATCGATCACATCGCGGCGATAAATTTCGACGAGCGCCGGAAATCTCGCGCCCTCCGCAATCACGACGCTGGCGATGTCGGCGCGGCTCTTCTTTTCGATGTTGTGAATGGACGGGACTAGTGTCCGCCGCAAGAACGCTTCGACGCCCTCGCCGGCCGCCTTCTTCGAATCGTCAACATCGATGTGCGCGTGGACGATTTCCTGCTGAACCACAGCCGAGAAGAGCGCCTCCTTGGCTTCGAAGTAGCGATAGATCAGTCCTTTCGCGACGCCCGCGCGCTTTGCAACACTTTCTATCGTGGCATCGGCAAAACCTTTTTCGAGGAACTCCGCCAGTGCCGCATCGACAATCGTCTGCCGCGTTTGGGCCGTTTTCTCGGGGCTCGTGCCGCGGCGGCGAACGACCGGCGCACGGCGGCCAGCCGGACGCGTCTCCTGTTGTGCAGCCTTCTGCATGTGACCTCATGTTCCGCCCGCGCGAGCCTTGGCCGCCGAGCCCTTCGTTTTGCGATTATGACCCATGCATTGGATGCATGCTGAGCGTCATTGCGCACCTTGACAAAAGTGACTGCACGGTCATTTATATGCAACAGACGAAATATTCAAGATCTAACTTTAAGCCGCGAGGTATGCCCTTCGGTTTCTAGGAACTTCGATGGGCTTGCCCACACCACAACAATGGCTGTTCTCCATCAAGACGTTCGCGGCCGCCGTGCTGGCGCTGCTGATCAGTCTTTGGATTGCGCTCCCGAACCCCTACTGGGCCGTTGCCACTGTCTATATCGCGTCCAATCCGCTATCGGGCGCGACGCGATCGAAGGCCATCTTTCGCGTTCTCGGAACGGTGATTGGCGCGACCGCGGCCGTCGTCATGGTTCCCAACCTCGCAAACGCACCGGTCTTGCTCGTGCTCGGCATGGCCATCTGGACAACGGTTTGTCTCTATATTTCTCTGCTCGATCGCACGCCGAGAAGCTACGTGTTCTTGCTCGCCGGCTATACCGCCGCGCTGATCGGCTTTCCGACAGTCGATGCTCCCGACACTATTTTTGATGTGGCGCTGTCGCGTGCGGAGGAAATCATCCTTGGCATCGTCTGCGCCGCCGTGGTTTCGAGCGTCGTGTTTCCTCGGCCTGTCGTTACGGCCGTCGCTCAAAGACTGAAGTCCTGGCTGATGAGCGCCGACGCCAGTTCGCGCGATTCCCTCGAAGCGAAGTCTGGATCTGAAGCCGATGCCCATCGCCTGCGCCTCGCAGCCGATACGGGAGAAATCGAAAATCTCGCGAGCCATCTCAACTACGATGCGGGGGGACATCCGGAACTGCCGCGCCTCATCCAAGAAATTCGGCCGCGAATGCTGATGCTGCTCCCAATATTGTCATCCATTTCCGACGGGATGCGCGAGCTTGCTTCGCTCGGCGGTGCATCACGTGCGGTACATGCTCTTATCGAGCGCACGGAGCGTTGGCTGACACCGGAGCATTCGGCCACGCCGCAGGATGTCGACGTTCTTCGCAAGGATATCGATGCGCGCATTGAGGGCCACCCGGCTTCACGGACGTGGCGAGACCTCATCGAGCTCACGCTCCTGATGCGGCTGCGCGATCTCGTTGCGATCCGCGGCGATTGTCAGCACGTGATGGCTGCCATGGAAGGGAACACCGAGCCTCGTCCGAACGATTTCGCTTACCGGATTGCAGATCTTGCCAATCCAGTGCGCCATCGCGACCGCGGCTTGGCGCTCGCTTCCGCCATCGTCAGCTTCGCGACCATCATCGTGTGCTGCACTTTCTGGATCTTGCTTGCATGGCCGGAAGGCGGAGCGGCAGCCATGATGGCCGCCGTCGCGGGAGCACTGTTTGCGGCTCAGGACAATCCGGTGCCGTCCATTGTGGCCTTCGCCAAGTGGGCCGTGATCGCCGCGATCTCAGCTGGCGTATACGTGTTCGGCATTCTTCCGCACGTGCACAACTTCGAAACACTTGTTCTGGTGTTGGCGCCGGCGCTTTTGACGACGGGGTTGTTCATATCAAAGCCCGAAACGTTGCTGATCGGTCTTTCGCTGGGCATCAATTTCATGGCGACGCTCGGTCTCCAGGTTACCTTCAACGTCGATGCCGCCGCATTCATAAATTTGAGCATCGCAACGACGTCCGGTGTCGGTCTTGCGGCTGTCATGACATCGCTGTTGCGCGCAGTCGGTGCTGAATTGAGCATTCGACGCCTCGCAAAGGCGAACAGGGCGACGCTCTCGGAGATCGCAAATTCCAAAGACTCTTCCGATGATGGGCGTTTGACGGGACTGATGCTCGACCGGCTAGTACTCTTGGCGCCGCGCGCGAAGGCCGCCGGTCACATGCTCCCCGATGCGATCGGTCAATTGCGGCAAGGCTTCAATATCGTCGACCTTCGGCGTGCGCGCTCAGATCTCACGACGTATTCGCGACGCAGAGTCGATGCCGTTCTCATCAGGCTGAAGCGGCACTACCGCGGCGGCCATGAGGCTCAGGGGTCGGATCTTCTGCTGACCGCGATTAACGGCGCCCTCGCGGCCGTGCGCAACGAGCAGGGCACTTCCGCGCGTAAGGCGCTCCTTGGACTTGTCGGCTTGAGGCGCAGTCTCTTCCCGCGAGTTTTGCCGCCGCCCGACTTGCCGGATGCGCCCGAATTTTTGGAGGCTGCCGAATGAACCCAGAGATCAGCATCTTCGGTGTCTTCGTGCCGTCCATTCTTGTTTGCGCCATCGTTGCCTATTTGGGGATGGCCGTCCTCTCACGCTGCCTGCGCTACGCCGGTGTCTACCGCTTCGTCTGGCATCAATCGCTTTTCAATCTTGCTGTTTTTGTTTGCCTGCTCGGCCTGAGCGTTCTGCTTCTTACGAAGGATTACTAATGACTTCCCTATTGGCCAAACTCGGCCGCTTGATCGCAACACTCGTGATTGTTGGGTTCGCCATATTCATCGGATGGCGGCTTTGGGTCCATTATGAACTCGAGCCGTGGACCCGCGACGGACGCGTCCGAGCCGATATCATTGAGATTGCCCCCGACGTATCCGGCCTCGTCACCGAAGTTCTCGTGCGTGACAACCAAGCCGTGAAAAAGGGAGACATTCTCTTCCGCATCGACCGCGACCGTTTTGAGCTGGCACTGCGACAGGCCGAAGCCAATGTCGAGGGCGAGAAGGCGACGCTCGACGCTGCCCAAAAGGATCTCGTGCGTTACCACAACATGAGCAACATCGCGGTAAGCCAGCAGAAGGTCGAACAGGTGACCGCAATCGAAGCCAAAGCCGAAGCGGACCTGCATCGCGCAGAGGCTGACCGAGACGTGGCGAAGCTCAATCTCGAGCGGTCCGAAGTTCGCGCGTCGGTCAACGGTCCGATTACGAACTTCGATTTGAAGCCCGGCAATTACGTTACCGCCGGCAAGGGCGTCGCTGCGCTCATCGATCAGGACTCTCTGCACGTCGACGGCTATTTCGAAGAAACGAAATTGCCGCTCATCCGCGTGGGCAACCGGGCGACGGTCCATATGATGGGTGAAGATCGGGACATCATCGGCCACGTCGAAAGCATCGCAGGCGGTATTGAAGATCGCGACAGAACCGATGGCACGAACCTGCTCGCCAACGTCAATCCGACCTTCAGCTGGGTGCGTCTCGCGCAGCGTATTCCTGTGCGGATCGCACTCGACCATATTCCGGAAGGGTTGCGGCTCGTGGCTGGCCGCACGGCGACAGTGGTTATCAATCCCTAACCAATCGGCTGAAAAGGTTCGGCGCAACGACGCGTAATCTCGTCAGACCGGCCGTCGTCATTCCGCCGCCTCATCGTCCAATATATCGTGAAAAGCCGAAGGGCCCATATCGATGTAGACTGACAGTGTGTGAAAGGAATGCTGATATGGCCGCTCACCCGCAAATCGCCTCGGACTTCATCGGACTCATTCGGCGCGCATATCTTTCGAGGCGGCGCTTTATGACGGCGTCTGCGGCGGCCGCTGCGGGCTACACGCTTGCGGCCGGCCCTGTGCGCGCGAACCCCATCACGACCAGCTCGGCAGGACTAGATACCGGAATTGCAAAAATCGACACGGCGGACGGCGTTATGCCGGCCTATTATGCGAAACCTGCGGGCGCGCATAATCCGCCCATTGTTCTGGTCGCGATGGAGGTCTTCGGTCTTCATGAGTATATCAAGGACGTAGCGCGGCGGCTTGCCAAGCTCGGCGCTTTTGCCGTCGCTCCGGACTATTACTTCAGGCTCGGCGACTTGACGAAGATCAGCGACACCAAAGACCTGATGCCGCTCGTCAATTCGAAGCCCGATGCACAGCTTATCTCCGATTTGGATGCAGCCGTCCGCTGGGCCAAAGCCCAAGGCGGGGACGCAGAGAAGCTCGGCATTTTAGGATTTTGCCGTGGCGGCCGCACCGTGTGGGTTTATTCCGCCACCAATCCGGACGTGAAGGCAGGGGTGGCATTCTACGGTTCCCTCGTCGACCCCGCCGGGCAAAAAGGGCTGTGGCCCAAGAGTCCGATCGAGCTGGCTTCCGAGATGAAGGCGCCGGTCTTGGGCCTTTACGGGGGCGACGATCAGGGAATCCCGCCGGAGCAAGTGGATATGATGAAGGCTGCGTTAGCGGCTGCGGGCAAAACCGCCGAATTCAAAATCTATCCGGGCGCGCCCCATGGTTTTCATGCTGATTACCGTCCCAGTTACCATGAGGCGGCCGCCAAGGATGCGTGGATACAGGCTGAAAATTGGTTCAAGCGATGGAAGGTTCTGCCCTGAACCCTTTCATTTGAAATGGTGGTGCACTGCCGGAACTTAGAAGTCCGGTCCCGGTTTTTCGAGATAGAGGCACAAACTGATGAGGTCAGACATGTGCGACTATTCTCTAGAGATGTTTCAGAGCAGGCCGGCCCGACGGGGCGAAGAGTACATCAGCAATAAGTTCCCGAGCGGTACCGTGGGTTTTGTAGCCCGCGGTGATCAGTCGGTCGCTATTTGCATGGCGTGCGACATGGAACTCCAACTTTCCGGCATTTCCTCGTTCATTCAAGAGCATGCAGACGTATCGGACCGGGAACTGACGACGTTCACGCAGGTGGACGGTCCATTCCACCGGGACGCCGTCCGCTTCAGTAATGGCCGGGTGATAACGCTTCAGGCCCTCGGACCAGGCGTCGTGGCGCGTGTTTGCGATACGCAAATCGAGCGTCCGCTGACATTGCCCACGAGCGAAACAGCCGAGAAGGAGGAAGCCCTCGTCTAGAAATAGGCTCCAGGCTTCAACAAGAATTACCGAGAGCACCCGAGCCATTCGGGTGCTCTCGTCGTTTCTGGTTTAGGTTCGGTGTACGGAGATGGCCGTATTTGCTTAAACGCGGCCAGCCCCGTTTGAGGGCGTATTTGCCGGCCGACAGTCCTGACGTCAGCGGAAAAAGAACGGAATGACGTACGCGAGTTGCGTTGGCGACAGGCCGGAAGGCGGTTCGCCGAATGGGGCTGCCCGGCGCACGGCATCCAGCGCAACTTCATCGAGCTTGGCGCTGCCCGACGATTCCGAAAGTCTGACGTATCTCAATTCGCCCGACGCATCGATGCCGAACGACACGCGAACCGTCCCGCGTAAACCGTTCCCGGACGGTTTGTTGCGCTCCACTTGTGCGCGGACGCCAGCAGCGTAGCTCAGAGCGTTACCAGCGCTGGCGGAAACGCGGCCATCGACAGCGGCATGGGCCGTGCTCGACCGCGACGCCGAGCTGCCCGCGACCTGCTGATGCGATTGAGCCTGCTCGATCTTGCGCTCTTTTTCGACCTTCTCTTCCCGCTTGGCCTTTGCGGCGGCGTCCTCTTTGGTCTCGATCTCTTCGGGCGCTTCTTCGACCGGGTTTTCAGAGATCTCTTCGGCCTTGATGGCGCTGGACGCGTCAGGCTCGCCGCCGCCGCGCAGAACCGGCAACGGCTCTTCTGTCGGCGCGAGTGCCGACGGCGTCACGTCGGCGACCTTGATCGGCTTCGGCGGGGGCTGGTCGGTGAGAGGCGTTTCCTTAATTTCCGTCAGTTCCTGAGGCGCGGATTCCGCCGCTTGCACGCTTCCGGCCTGGGAGTCTGCAGAAGCCGCGGACGCCATATCGACCTCGTGGGAAGAGATCGACTCGAGAACGATCGATTGGGTGGTGGAGAGACTGAACGTATCGGACTTGCTCGACAGCGTACCGAACTGCTCGCCTGCGTCGCCCGACATGACCGACGCAATCGCTGCCGCGTGGACGGCTGCGGAAACGATGATTGTGGCCATCAGGATCTTGCGCGACTCGCGTTGCGCAGGCTGGGGTTCGACCGGCGCTTTTGCCACTGCTACCGGTGCACGATCCTGTGCCCTCCGCTCGTTGCCTGCGGCCTTGTCGAAAGCAAACGGGACGACGTTGCCTTGTGTGGGCCAAGGTTCGAACGCGCGGGGTTGGAAGTCCGACGAGCGCGTTTCTCGCGGCCGACGATCGTGGCGTTCAAGGAACGTCAATTTCGCTCGTCTCCCTGGTGAACCCTGCTTTGTGCGAAACACCGGCAGAGCAGAACCCCGCCGGTGAGTAGTTTCTCGATGTCGTTCAACGACCGATCAGAACTGCGCCTTGGCCGTCAGGAAGAAGGTGCGGCCCATTCCTGAAGCGTTGCAGCCCGGAAGATTCGAGCCGTAGCAGTTCGGGCCATCGAAGAATGGCGTGCTCAGCGCGCCTGTGTATTCTTTGTCGAAGACGTTGTTGATGTTGAACCCAACCTCCAACGTCTCGGTGACTTTGTAGCTCGAGAAGAAATCTACGAGCGTGTACCCAGGCATGAATTGGCTGGCGTAAAAGCCTCCGACATTTTGCGTGCCGACGTCGCTTTCGGAGAAGTAAGAGATCCGGCCACCAAGAGTCACCCTTTGGTCGAGCAGGCGCACGCCGCCTGAAGCGACAACCGTGTGCTCGGGAAGGTAGCTATGAGCGCCGAGGCCATCCGTTTGTGCCGGCAGATCGGTATGTGTGTAGGTATAGCTGAGACCCGCGAAGACATAGCCGGCATCGTATGTTCCCTGCAGTTCGACACCCTGAACAGTCGAATTGCCGGGCGTATTGCAGAAGTACATCTGGCCGCCCGTCGTGGCGCATGCGGCGACGTAGTCTTCGACGTCCATCTGATAATAATCGACCTTCATGCGGAAGGCGTCGGTGGGCGTGAAAATTCCGTCCTGCTTGATGTTGGCGCCGACTTCGATGCCCCGCTGGCTTTCCGGACCAAGAAACGGATTGGGCACGAACGAAATTCTTCCGCCGCCGCCCGGATGGTTGCCGCCGATGAACAGCTCCGCAGCGGTCGGCGAGCGCATGGTCTCGGAATAGGTGATGTAAGGCTGCAGCCAATCGGTGACCTGCGCAGCGAGCGTCACCTTCGGGTCGAAGGCTCCGCCGTCTTTATCCACTTTGTAGGGGCCAGGATCGACGCCGGGGGGCAATGGGACCGCGGGTGCAGTGCCGCTGCCATTGATACCGTACATATCGTACTTCAGACCGACGATCAGATCGAAGATGCCCTTCGAGAAGGTCGTTTCGGAGAATACGGCGCTCTTTGATTTGTAGCCCGACGGATTGACGCCGCCAGCCGCCGCAGGCTGAAAGCGATTGTAGGCTTCGACGTTATCGCCGAAGAATTCGTAGCCGTACTCCGACTTCACGCGAATGCCGCCAAGATAGAAGCGCGAGATATTCGAGATATCCATGCCAAGACCCGTATCTTCGATAACGCGGCCCCAGGCAGTCCCCTTCGGCGGGGTTCCGACGGTCGGCGTGGCATCCGCCCCGTACTTCATCGCAACGTCGTTGTAGTAACCGTTGAGCCTGAAATCGATCAGGTCGTTGCCTTTCGGATTGTACGCGTACTTGGCCGTGTAGGTTTGCTGGCGAACATTCTGATTATACGAGTTGGCGAAGAAGTCGTTGTCGTAGATCACGCCGCCGAAACGCAACGTCTGATCATCGGTGGGCCGCAGGTTCACTTTGAACAGGCCTGACGTGAGGTCCTGGCCTGTTTCCGGAATTACTACTCCGTCGCCATTTTTGTAGTTGCCTGGGTCGCGATGGCTGATGGCAGCAGCAATGCCGATGCCGCGCGTTTGTGCTGCGGCTGCAGCCGTTTCGGAGAAGCCGACATTATTGCTTCCCCAGGTGGTCGTTACAAAGCCGCCGACATTCTGGCCCGGCCGGAGGATGTCTTGGACGTCGAGCGTCCGGAGATTTGCAACGCCTGCAAGCGCGCCGGTTCCACCAGCGGTCGTCACGGCGCCGCGCGCGATGTCCATGCCCGCGACAAGACCCGGATCGATATAAGTGAAGCCCTGTGCTTCGTGGCCGGTGAATCCGAAGTTCTGCTGCACGCCGTCAATCAACGTATTCACGCGGCCGGATCCTTCGAAGCCGCGAATGTTGACAGCCATACCGGCATTCTGCGGGTTCATTCGCGTGAACGTGCCCGGCTGGGAGCGGAGTGCGTTATTGAGATCCGTTCCGCCGTATGTGTTCAGGTCGCTTGACGTTACGACGCTGATTCCAGCTGGCGTATTGTAGGGAACGTCTGACGGCGCGACGCCTGCGCCCTCGCTGGCGGCCGGCGGCGGAGCAACAGACTCCGACTGAGCAGCCTGAACGGGCTTCGGCTTTGGCTTGCTTTTCGGCGCGCTGGCTTTCTTCGCTTGAGCGCCCTGGACATTGATGCCCGGCAACTGCGTTTCCTGCGCGAATGCCGTGCCAGCCAGCGTCAGCGCTGCGGCCGATGCCGTGAGCGCGAGAGCGGCTTTACCGAATGATCCGCGCGCGTGAGACGGCCCGGACGCCCCGACACGTATTGATCTCGAACTGATTACATCAAACCCACGCACAGCCATCGCCATAGTCCCCCATGTTTCCCAATTGTTACGGGCTGGCTGGCTGGGCGCTGTTTGCGCTCAAGGCGGGCTTGCCTCCTCCCCTTGCGGAACCTCCCCCCGGGAGGCGCACACAATGAAGACCCGGCCTCAGACCGGGATGATGCACATTATTAAAGTGTACGACGTTAGTCAACAAATGACGAAAACGCCGGTTTCTATAGGAAATTTCGACTTTCTGGTATCCCGCGAAACCGGCTTGGTGGCGCTCCTGCCGACTCAGAAGCCGGTGGAGACGGTTGTAGATCGGCTAGTCCTGATGGCCTTCGGTCGGGAGAGATAGATGGCGCGGTGCGCGTGCATCTACGCTTTGCAAGGATCTGAACGTCTCTCTTTCGGTCGTCCGTAAGAAGTAATTAAATCAAATCCTCAGCATAACGTTATCCATTTGCATTTACCGTATGCGGTGCATCATCCAAATGGATCGCGTGGCCCATGTCGTCGAATCCCTTCCCTGGCAAAGCAGTTAGCTCCCGGTCTCCAAGGCTGCTCGTGTCAGCGTTGCCCGAGTCGCCGGACGTTGCTGAACTCGAAGCGGCGCGGGAGAGCGAGTTCACGACGGACGTCCAAATCGCCTATCTCGAATCCGTCGCAAAAAACTGGCGGAACGGCAGCCCGAGCGAACATCCGGAACCCAGCGTCACGCCGGTTGCCGAACCCGCCGAGAAGCCCGCGAAGGCCGCCAGAACCGTTTCGTTGCCAGCCAATTTCCGGCCCGCGACAATCATCAAATCTCTCGTGGCGATCGCTCTCGCGTTGGGACTTGGCTGGCTGCCAGTTCAGCGCTTACTCGCAACGACAAGCACCGAAGCGGTCGTCAATGCACGGGTGATAACGCTCAGGGCCCCGATCGAGGGCGAGGTCAGCATGGCGGACGCCGACACCGATGTCGGCAGCATGTTCCGTGTCGATCAAAACATTCTCGTCGTCCGCAATCCGCGGGCCGACTCCTCGCACCTTGCGAACCTGATGAGAGATCGCAACCAACTCAGAACGACGATCGGCGCGCTCGAAGGAAAGAAGCAGCTTCTCCTTGCCAGCCTCAATGAACTCTCGCTGCAGCAGGAGCGCTTTCGCATCGGGCGCATCGAACAGCTCGAGCAACGGTTACGCCAGGCGGACACGGATATGGCGGCCGCAGAGGCGCAGCATTCCGTTGCGTCGGATGCGCTGAAGAGAGCCGAAACCTTGCGCAAGACAGACGCCGTGAGCCAGGCATTTCTCGATAAGGCCGCCGGCGACGCCCGTGTCGCGGAGCAGACGGTCAAAGGACACGCCGAGCGCCTCAAGGGCATGCTCGTCGAACTCGAAGCCGCGAAGAAGGGAACGTACGTCGGCGACAGCTATAACGATACGCCTCAATCCGCACAGCGGAAGATGGAAGTTTCGCTCGAGCTGTCCGACGTGCAGGCGCGTCTCGTCGGCACCAGGGCCGAGCTCGAAAGCCTCGACGCGGAACTCGTCAAGGAACAAGGGCGCCGCGACGAACTTGCGAAAGTCGAGATCCGCTCAACCGTAAACGGGCGCGTGTGGGAAATGCTGACTGCGCCGGGCGAACACGTCAATGCCGGTCAGGATCTCGTGAAGCTTCTCGATTGCGGAAGCGCGCTGGTGACGGCGAGCGTCAGCGAAACCGCCTATCAAAGACTGGCTGTCGGACAGACGGCGACATTCAAACCGCGAGACGGGGGAGAAGAGCTGACGGGCACGCTCGTCAGCTTGAACGGTCTCGCAGCCGTCGCATCCAACAGCGCGATCCAGCAAAATGCGCTCAGTCGCGAACCCTATCACGTCACCTTGCGCTTCCCGGATCTCCTGAAGCACGCCGACTGCCGCATCGGGCGGTCGGGGCTCGTGCAATTCGACACCGCCAGCGCGGCTGCCTTCTCCGGCATGCATTGAGCGGGCGCCGGCATGACGTCCGCTTCAGGAATGAGCTATCTCGATGCGTTGATGCCGGCATTGATCATCGGCTTGCTTGCGGCGGCGATACTTCCGTGGGTCAACCGAAACAATACGGTAGTCAGAACTGTCGCCATCGTCATCTGCGTCGGCCTCGGCTGGCGGTACATGACGTGGCGGATGTTCAACACCATCCCTTCCGTGAGCAATCCGGTCGACTTCATGGTCGGCTTCCTCTTCACGGCCGTCGAAGCCATCACCATGGTCGGCGCCACGGCATCGCAGATCTTCCTGACACGCACGCGCAACCGCACCGCAGAAGCCAACCGGAACGTTCCGAAGTTGCTCGCCCTGCCGAAGCTGCCGAAAGTCGACGTTCTCATCTGCACCTATAACGAAGACGAGAACATTCTCGAGCGCACGATCATCGGAACGCTGGCGATCAACTATCCGAACTTCCGGGTGTGGGTTTGCGACGACGGGCGCAGGCCGTGGCTACAGGCGCTTTGTGAGCGCCATAACGTCGGTTATCTGACGCGGAACGACAACGCGCACGCGAAGGCCGGCAACATCAACGCGGCATTGAAGAAGCTTGCCGCGCTCGACGAGAAACCGGATTTCATCTCGATCCTTGATGCCGATTTCGTGCCGCTCCCCGAATTTCTTACACGGGGGCTGTCTCTCGCGCTCGACTC
Organism: Hyphomicrobium sp.; assembly: GCF_019753045.1. GTDB lineage: Bacteria > Pseudomonadota > Alphaproteobacteria > Rhizobiales > Hyphomicrobiaceae > Hyphomicrobium_B. The sequence goes on along the minus strand of NZ_JAIELN010000002.1, from coordinate 145,337 downwards.
CACCGTGGGTGTCGTGCAGACGCCGCAGCACTTCTTCAATCCAGATCCCATCCAAAGCAATCTGGCATTGACCCGCGTGTGGCCGGACGAGCAACGCTTCTTCTTCGATATCGTCATGGCGTCGAAGGACGCCTGGGGTGCCGCATTCTGCTGCGGAACGTCATCGATCATCAGGTTCGACGCGCTGCAAAGCATTGGCGGTTTCCCGACCGATTCCGTGACCGAAGATTATCTCGTGTCGCTGCGCCTGCGTGAGAAAGGTTTCGGCACGGTCTATTTGAACGAAGTGCTTTCGCTCGGTCTCGCGCCAGAAGGGCTTGCGGAGTACACCGGTCAGCGCGCCCGTTGGTGCCTCGGCTTCGTGCAGATCTGCCGTGGCCCAAGCGGTCCGTTGAAAATCGGGAACGGGCTTCCTTTCGTCGATCGCATTATGCTCTGCGAGACGTTCTTGCACTGGTCGGCGACCCATCTATTTCGCGTGCTCAGCGTCATCGTGCCGGCGCTCTACCTGCTACTCGGGATCGAAGCGGTTCACGCCAACGTCATCGATGCGATCTGGTATCTCGCACCGTTTCTTGCCGCGCAAATTGGTATTTTCCTATGGCTGACCGACGGGCGCGTGATTCCGCTGATGTCAGATCTCTATCAAATGCTGTGCTCGACCGAAGTCTTGAAGGGCGTCGTATCCGGACTTCTGAGACCGAAGGGTCAGAAGTTCAAAGTGACCGCCAAGGGGGGCGATCGAAGCAAGCAATTCATTCAATGGCCGCTTCTTCGAATATTCGGTGTTTTGCTCGCCTTGACCGCAATCGGAATTGCCAATGCCTTTCTTATCGATCCATCTCGGCCGCTCGCTGAATCCAGCGCCATCGCGCTGTTCTGGAGCTGGTACAATATCATCGTCCTCACTCTCTGCTGCTACGTTTGCAGCGAACAGCAGCAGCGACGCAACGGCGAGCGGTTCGATGTTCGAGTGCCGGTGACGATAAGCGCCGGCGGAGTTTCGTACGAATTCTACGCTTCGGACGTTTCAGTCAGCGGCATCCATCTTGTCGGAGAACCGCCCTTACGTATCGGAAGTCCCGTTCGCGTGCGCTTTGCGGACGTTTCGATCGACGCCTGCATCCGACGGAAGACGGAGCACGGATTCGGTCTCGAGTTCGAGAATTCCGCACAGTCGAAAGCGCATCTTCTGAGGTTCATTTTTTCCGGCCGAACCTCCACGTCGGTTGGCAAGATCAAACCTCATCTCGTTGCGACAGCATTAGCCGCACGCATTCTTCGATGAATATCCGCGGCCTCAGAGCTTTGAATAAAAAAGCTCAAATGCGAGGCATGCTGACCAGCAATTAAAAGTCACGTTGCTTAAACTCACGTCGCGCGTTTGCGGTGCACTCGCGCTAAGTGCATGATTTTATTGATTATGCATGCTGCTGTGCAGCATGATTTTGCGCACCGCATCATCGAATTCATGTTTCGTCATACGAAAAAATGTTGACGACGAGCCGCCTCCCTGCGTCACTAAATGTCGCAGCAAGTAACCCACTCTAAGGGGCGAGCGGACGTCGAGCCGATCCCGGCATTGATCGCATCAATGCTTCGATCGGCAAATTGCGATCGACAAGCGCCCCAACGCTAAAAGGAGGGAAAATGCAAAAGTTGAATACCGATCCTCGCATCGCCGGCAAATTCTCCGGTGACCGCGCATGGTCACTGGTTGCGGTTGCCGTTCTGTGGGCGCTCTACGCCTTCGTCTTCGTTGAAGTGAAAGACTACCTGGGCGACCCGCAGGTTGTTTGGACGCTCGCAGTCTTTGGCGGGCTCGTCCTTCTATTCAATACCGCCGCCATCTTGGCGATGGTCGCGCATCTCAGTGAGGAGCGTGAAGAAATCTACGGGCTAGATCTGCACTACATCGATCTAGCGAAGAAAAAATCTTACAGCTGATAGGTGGGAACCGTGGAAAAGCCTCATTACGAACCTCCAAAACAATCTGCTTTCGGGCAGCTTTTCGACAGTCTCTTCCTACTCGTACTCGTGTTCGCCGCTCTCTTCACTCCTCTCTACCTGAAGCTCGCCGGCGGCGGCAAAGTCGATGTTACGGTTGCCGACAAGTCGACGTGGGCCGGACTCGGCCAGAATGCAGTGCAATCTGCACAATGGGAAAAGCTCGGCTTTCATCCGGACACCGCTGCTCCGCTCATCACGTCAAGATTTGATTACAGCTTCAGCCCGCTTGAACTCGCCATCACTGCAATCGTCGTGATCGGCTATTTCATGCTGCTGTTTGCGTTCTCGAAGAGAGAATACATCGAAGTCATCGAAGAACGTTTCGGCAAAAAGTGAGTCTCCTAAATGGATAATTGGCAACTCCTCGAATACGGGGCCTGGGCCCTGTCGATCTTGCTTGGTCTCTACATGCTCTTCGATACGATCAAGACCAATCGTGCATACAGTGAAGACCTTCTGACTTCCTCCAAGGAAGGCGAAACCGATGATGCGCTCGTCATCGACCCACCACATCAAGGGGGACATAAGTGACTCAAACAACTGCTGTTCACGGAGAGAAAATTTCTCTTCTCCGCGTGCTGGGCCCCGCGCATGTGTGGGCACTAGGCGTCGGTATCGTGCTCGTCGGCGAGTACATGGGGTGGAACTTCGCCGTCGGCAAGGGCGGCGCCATCGCCGCTCTTATCGCCTGCTGGGCTGCAGGCCTTCTTTACACCTGCGTCGCCATGATCGACTCGGAAGTGACGTCCACCGTCGCTGCCGCTGGCGGTCAATATGCGCAGTCGAAACACATCATCGGACCGTTGATGGCGTTCAACGTCGGCCTCTACCTCGTGTTCGCATACACGATGCTTGAAGCCGCGAATGCCATCACGCTCGGCTATCTCGTCCAAACAGTGGGACAAATGGCCGGATTCGCGGAAGCTCACGACAAGCCGTTCATCGTCTTGACTATCGTGTTTTTGGCCTGGCTCAACTACCGGGGCGTCTACGCGACCTTGACGGTGAACCTGATCCTCACCGCCATTGCGTTCATCGCCGTCGTCATCCTGTTCATGGGTGTGAAGCCGTGGTCCACCGAGTTGCTCAACCATAAGGAAATCCTGAACGGACTCCCATATGGCTGGATCGGCGTCCTGGCATCACTGCACTTCGGTCTCTGGTACTATCTGGGTATCGAAGGAACGTGTCAGGCGGCCGAAGAAGTCCGGTCACCGGCACGATCTCTGCCGCTCGGAACGATGACCGGCATTATGACGCTGCTCATCGCCGCAACGATGACGTGGTACCTCTGCTCAGGCTTGATGCCGTGGGAATACCTCGGCCAAGCAACGACGCCGCTATTCGATGCCGCACGGCTGACGAACTCGACGCCGTTGATGGTGCTGCTCTTCATCGGCACGATGTTCTCGACGCTGGCTTCGGCTAACGGCTGCATCAACGACGCATCGCGAGCATGGTTCTCGATGGGTCGCGACCGGTACCTGCCGACCTGGTTCGGCGCCGTGCATCCGAAGAACAGGACGCCATTCCGGGCGATCGTGTTCCTCGTGCCTGTGGCGTTGATCTTCGCGTACTTCGCGCCGCTTGATCAGGTGATCACATTCTCGATCCTGTCAGGTCTGCTCGAATACACGTACATGTCGATCCAGGTGATCTTCTTCCGGCGGATGTGGCCGCTTGACTCGATCAAGCGCGGATACGTGCATCCGTTCCATCCGCTGCCGGCTCTTGTGCTACTGGCTATCTGCTCCACGACGTACTTCGCAGTGTTCCTCGGGTATGGCACCCAGCTCGTCGCGATGATGGTGTTCTTCATCGTCGCTTCGCTCTGGTTCCATTTCCACCGCTACAAGTACGTTCGCCGCGGCGACCAGTTCACGATGAACTGGCCGCGGCCGGTAGGTTACTGAGGTCCCAAGGTGGCGCATCTTCGCGATGCGCCACCTCTTTTTCGAGTGAGAACCATTCATGCCTCCTGAACTCGCTGCTTTGCTGTTGGCCGCGGCAGTTTCAATTCTCGTCCTGTTCGGTCGCCGCGAGGCGCGAGTGGCCGCAGCCGCCCGTCATTCCATGCTCGATCCTTCCCTGAACGTTCTCGAAACGCCGAAGGTCGAAATCGACCCTTGCGGCTTTCCGAAGATGGAAGGGAAATTTCGCGGACGCTCGTTCCGCGTCTCGCTCGTTCCCGACACACTGACGTTTCGCCGCTTGCCGCAGCTTTGGCTCGACGTCACCTTGAAGCGCAAACTGCCAGTCGAGGGGAGCGTCGCAATCCTCGTCCGACAATCGGGCGCGGACTATTTTTCGCTAACCGACCACTTCAACGAACGGCTGGCGCCGCCTGAAAACTTTCCGGACGTGTGCCTTATCAGGGGCGATGGCCCGGGCGCCCGTCACGTTCTCGATCGGATCGCGCCTTACGTGGCGACCCTTCTTCGCGACCCCCATTTCAAGGAAATCGCCGTCACCCCGCGCGGCGTCCGCATCATGCGCCAGCTTGCGGAAGGCAAGCGCGGCGCCCATCTCATTCTCCGGCAAATCGTCTTCGAAGGCGCGCAACTCGACCCTGAAGGGCTTGAGGACATCATCGCGGCGGTGCTCGAAATCGAGTACCTCCTTCTCAACGTCAAGCTGGAGTCTGCCGCATGAATGCACTGCAAGTCGAGCGCAAGCCGATGAACCCCTATCTGGTTCTCGCTCTCGCCATCGTGCTCCCCGGCATGGGACACGTCGCAATTGGCCAACAGCAGCGCGGATTTATGTTCGCGATGTTTACGCTGCTGCTGGCGCTCATCACCTGGCAGATCGCCCCGCCGGACAGGTCGATAATCGGGCGATTCGCATTGGGGCTATTCGTCTGGGCGCTTTCGATACCGGACGCCTACAAGCTCGCGCGGGTCCAATACGAACAGTGGAAATCGAAGGGGTTCCGGGGCTAAATATGGGGCTCCGGCAATGGAGCCTACCCCGTGCCTCATAGTCTCCGCGCTTTGGCAACCACGGCCTTTATCGCTGCTTCCTGCTGCATTGGCTCAGCCAGCAATGCACTCGCAAAAGTGCGCGTCTGTCAGGAACAGGAGCAACATTATGCTCAGATAGAGCAGGCAGCCGGACCGCTGGAAATCAACGCTGCACTTGCCGCTGCGGCCGACAAAGGCTGTATCCAACTCGCTCGTAGACTGCTCGACGATGGCGCTTCGCTCGCGTCACGCGATCGCTCCGGCGCGATGCCGCTCACGCACGCGGCAAGGACCGGGCATACGGATATTGTGGAGCTCTTCCTCGCACACGGCGCGGATATCAATGCCCGCGATCTTGATGGAGGAACCGCACTCTTTGCGGCTTCAGAGAACGACAATCCTTCCGCCGTGCAAGCTCTCGTCGCGCATGGTGCGGACGTGAACCTTCCCGGTCGAACGGGTCTGACGCCGATCGCAGCAGCATCGTTTGCCGGTAATGCGCGAGTCATCCGGCTGCTGCTCGACGAAGGCGCCGATCCCAAAAAAGCCGATGCGACCGGCAAGGCGCCGATATGCTACGCGGTTGCCCGCGGCTTCCCTCCCGTCGTGAATTTGCTTCTCGATCATGCCGTCGACGTCAACGCCCGATACGGCAACGATCTAACGGCTCTGATGTGGGCCGCAGGGCATGAAGATGCGGCGGGCTCGAACGACGTAGCGGACGTACTCGCGATTCTGATCGATCACGGCGCACGCATCAACGAGAAGGACAACCGCGGGCGCACGGCGTTGATGATCGCGGCGTCGCTCGGACACGAGAAGGCCGTCGACGTTCTCCTCGCTCGCGGCGCGGACAAGACGTTGCGCGACTCCACCGGAAAGACTGCGGCCGACCTCGCCGCCAGCGATGCTCTGCGCAGGAAACTCGCAGTCAGCTAGCGGTATCACTCACTGTTGACCGCCGACGACCTGAAGGCTCGCAAGATACTCAGCGAGGGGTTTGATGTCGGACGGCTGCACTGCTTTCATGAGATCCGACATGCCGGGATTATTGGCGCGTGATCCGTCGCGAAATGCAGTCATGGTATTGAACAGATATTCGGACTGCTGGCCGGCAAGTCGCGCCGTCGTACCGTCACCTTGAAATTGATCGAGATGGCACGAGGTGCAGCCAACCGAGCCGATGACTGTCAGCGCCGCCTTCGCCGCATCCTTCGGTGGTGACGGCTGGCCGAGGATTGGCCACTTCAGGCCAGCGAAGTGAGCGGCCAAAGCCTTGAAATCAGCCTTCTCGAGGCTTGCGACGACGGCAGACATTTGATCGCTCTTCCGCGCGCCGCTCTTGAAGTCGCGCAGCTGGATGTAGAGGTAGCCCTCATTCTGTCCCCAAATGATGGGCGTGGTTTTCGCTTGGGGGACGCCGTTCTCGCCGTGACAACCCGCGCAGGTCTGAGCGTTTTCCTCGACGCTCGCGGCTGACACTGCCGTTGGAACAAGCGGGAATGCCGCAACGATGCCGGCAATCGCGATTTGGGCCGATCGCATCGCACTCATCATTTCTGATCTCCGGTTGACCGGTCTGGTCATGCATTTGAACGGATGCTCGGCAGGGATCCTATGCGGTCCTTCCGAGCCATCCACGTTCGATCAGTCAAGCGTGAAGGCGATAATATTGTTGCCGCGCTTGAAATCGATCTGCGTGTTTCCGCCGGCGCCGACGACGACGTATTCCTTGCCGTCGATCGCATATGCCGACGGCGGAGCGTTGACACCGGCGCCGGACTGGAACGACCACAGGATCTTGCCGCTTTCGGCGTCGTAGGCGCGGAACCAACCATTCGCCTCGCCGGTGAATACGAGGTCGCCAGCGGTTGCGAGCACGCCTCCCATCATCGGCTGTGGTGTCTGCACCTGCCACTTGATCTTACCGGTGTTGTAGTTAACCGCCGAGACATTGCCGAATTGCTCTTCACCCGGGATCACTTTGAAGGCACCGCCGAGCCAGAGCTTCCCTTCCGGATAGGGACTCGTCTGGACCTGATACGTCATCGGCTGGTGAAGGTTCACGGCGTAGGTAAGATTGAGCCTCTGATTGACCGCCATTGGTGACCATTCGACGCCGCCGTTTGCTCCGGGCAGCATCCGCGCACCCTTGGGAGTCGGAAGTGTCCAGAAGTTCTCCTGAGCCACCATCACATCCGAGATTCGGATAATGCCGCAGTCGTCGCGTTTGTTGACGTAGACGTATCCCGTCTTTCCGGCGTGGACTACGCCCGGTACGGTTTTGCCATCCTTGTCTTTGACGTCGATCAGAATGGGCGGACTAACAGAATCGAGATCCCAAACGTCGTGGGGGATGTACTGGAAGTGACAAACGTATTTGCCGGTATCGAGGTCGAGCGCGACAAGCGAGTCCGTATAGAGATTGTCGCCAGGCCGTTTCGAACCGTCGAGATCAGGTGACGGGTTGCCGACCACAAAGTAGATCCGGTTCAACTTGAGATCGACAGCCGGATTCTGCCAGACCCCGCCTCCGAGCGTTTTGTATGGATCGCCGGTCTTTGCGAGTTGCGCTTTTTCAGCCGCGATGTCGCGATGCATATCGTGGCCGCTCGCATCCTTTGTCGCCCAAACGCCAACCGAATCTTCCGGGACCGTATCGAAATTCCAGACCAGCTTGCCGGTGTTGGCGTCATACGCGCGGAAAAAGCCGCGGATACCGTATTCACCGCCGTTCGTGCCGATCAAGATCTTGCCGTTGACGGCCGATGGCGCCATTGTTTCGCTGTAGCCCAATTCCGGATCCGCGATCTCCGTCTCCCAGACGAGGCTGCCGGTTTTTGCATCGAGGGCAACGAGCTTGGCGTCGAGCGTTGCGAAATAGACTTTGTCGCCAAGCACCGCGACGCCGCGATTGTTTGGGCCGCAGCAGTACGTCGTGATCGGGCCCATCTTGTGCTTGTAGTGCCAGTATTCCTCGCCAGTCTTGGCATTGAGCGCATAGACGTGATCGAACGACGTCGTGACGTACATGACTTCGCCGACGATGATCGGCGATGTCTCGAGCGACTCTCTCACGTCCATCTGGAAGATCCATGCCGGGCGAAGCTTCGAGACGTTCGAGGCATTGATCTGTTTGCCCGGATAGAAGCGGGTCTGCTCGTAATTGGCGTTCGTATGCAGGAACTGTTTTGCGTCGCTTCCGGCATTCGTCAGCATTTCCTGAGTGACGGTTGGAGCAGGTGCCGCTGGTTTTGCCTTCTCGGTCTTGTGGTGTTCGATTTCCTGGGCGGATGCGGGCAATGCAGAAAATGCAAGCAACGCCGTCAGGGCCGCCGCACGCGCGTGGCTACTTTTCATCCTGACCATATTGTCCTCGCTTAACTTGGGCGCTCAGTTCGCGCGTCGACACCAGAATTCAGGGAGACGAGAGCGGTGCCGGCAATTTGCACATGACGATTAGTGCACGCGCCGGTTTTTCCCGACAATCGGGTATGAAACCCTAGAGTATCGGGAATCTTATCGAGACCTATATTCCGGGACACATGGCGCCGATGACTGTCTGTGTGCGGATAACTCAGCGTTAAAATAGACGCTTGAATTCTTGGCGACCGCGCAGTTCCCACACCGCGCAACGCTCAATTTTTGATTGCTCTTACCGTCCACCGCAGCCCGTTGGAACTCAGCTCCACGACACTCAATGGCCCGATATCTATATGCCAAAACGATTCCGGCCCTGCCTTGATCGCTGCGAGGAGTGCAGCTCGAATGACTGCCGGATGCGTAATTGCGATAACATTTTCCTGTCGCGGCAACACGTCATTCAGCCAATTTGCAGATCGCGCGATGAGGTCGCCGACTGTTTCGCCGCCGTGCGGGGCAGCGCCCGGATCAGAAAGCCAGCTTTCGAGAGCCTCCGGCTCGGCGCTTGCAATGCTATTCAGCGTGCGACCGGCCCAGCGACCGAGATCCAGGTCACGCAGCCCTTCGTCGATCGCGGCCTCGAATCCGAGCGCGGTTGCCGTTTCGATCGCCCTGGCGGCCGGGCTCGTCAGGACGACCCTCGAACGGGGCATCGCCTTTGCGAGAGCCGCGGCATCTCGCCTCCCGAATTCGTCAATGCCCTCATCAAGGGGAAAAGCGGCCGCCCTGACCGCCGGGGTCGAGGCGTTGGCGATGAATGTCAGGCGAGACTGCATGCTGGCCGAGTGCTTACATTGACAAAATTGTGGCCGGGCTTAAGGTGACCGACGCATCATCATAGGCAGGAAGCCGGTGTGATTCCGGCACGGTCGCGCCACTGTAATTTGGGGACGTTCGTTGCGTCCACCGAAAGTCAGACCCTCCTGTGATTACCGCAAAGCTTAAAACGGGACGCGTAATCCCAAGGAGGCACTTTCTCATGTCACAGTCTGCAATCATCTCCGGCACCTCTGCAGCGCCCATTCCTCTCAAAGAAATTTTGCCCTGGGCCGTCTTTGCCGGGCTGCTGTTCATTCTCGCCATGTACTTCGTGGGTATCGAAGAAGGCGCCATGTCGATCTTCAACAGCATGTATGTGCACGAATTTGTGCACGACGGACGCCATCTGCTCGGCTTCCCCTGCCATTAAGATCGCCGGAGTTTTGCAGTTATGGGACAATTGCTACTGCGCGGCATGCTGGCCGGGCTGATGGCTAGCCTATTGGCATTCGGGTTTGCCAAGATCATCGGAGAGCCGCAGGTCGAGCGCGCCATCGCGCTAGAGGAACAAGGGCATTCTCACACCCATTCGCATTCCGGGGCGGCGGAAGCGCAGGCGGAGCACTCGCACGATGGGAATGCCGAGGCCGCCGATGAGCCCGAGCTCGTCAGCCGCGAGGTGCAGGCGGGCGCCGGACTTCTAGTCGGCGTCGCAGTCTACGGGACGGCGCTTGGCGGCCTTTTCGCCCTTGCTTATGCATTCATCAGCGGCCGCCTTCTTCATCTGCCCCCACGTAGCACCGCGCTCGTGCTCGCAGCGATCGGCTTTCTGGTGCTGTACTTCGTGCCTTACCTCAAGTACCCGGCGAATCCGCCTGCGGTCGGACAAGGCGAGACAATCGGCTATCGCACGCAGCTTTATTTCGCGATGCTTGTCTTTTCGCTCATGGCGCTGGCAATTGCGGTAAGCTTCGGACGGCAGGCGTTCGAAAAGCTCGGCGGCTGGAACGCATCCATCCTCGGGGCTGGCGTTTATCTTGTGCTGGTCGCAATTGCAGCCTACGCGCTGCCGGCGATCAACGAGGTGCCTGAGAAGTATCCTGCAGATCTGCTTTGGAACTTCCGCATCGCGGCGTTGGGTACGCAGGCTATCCTCTGGGCTGCAATAGGATTGCTGTTCGGCTGGCTCGTAGTCGGCAGTCGCGAACGCTTTGCGCGCTGACTTGCGTGCCGACGTTCAGAATGCAAAGCGGGGGCGCGCATAGTTTGCCGCCTCCGTTGCAATTTGATTTTCGTCCCCTCTTCCGATCGAAAGCCGTTTGTCCCTGATGCGTCATTCGCCATGCATTGGCATCTGCAAGCTCGACGATGCCTCGGGTTACTGTCTCGGATGTGGCCGCACCGGCACCGAGATCGGTAATTGGATCTCGATGAGCGAAGGTCAGCGGGACGCGGTTTGGCTGACGTTGCCGAGCCGGCTTTCGGCACTCTCGGTTCGCGTGCGCTTGCTGCCGTGGACACGTGACGAACTCCTCAATTGGGCGCGCGATACCGTCGAGGCGCGGCGCGGGACCTGGTGTACCGGTGCGCCGGGGGCTGTCGCGGAATTTCCTTGCACAAGCGGGCGGACGATAAGCGTTGATCTCGAGCAGGATTCGCTCGTCGCACGCGCGCCGGATGCTTCGTTCCGTCTGCGCGTCAGCGACAAAGTCAGGGCTTTTGCCTTTTCCGAAGGCGGACCGATTGTTCTCGGTCTGCCCAAGGCGCGCGCCGCGATCCGTTCGACGTCGGTGCTTACGCCGCTTGGTTCCGACTCGGATGCGATCGATGCCGAGCACAAAGCGGAGCAGCTTTTCGATTATGGCATCGGCCGGAAGAACAGCCGGTTCTGCGTTCGCACGAGCGACGATGCTCTTCTGTCCGCACTGTCTGATAATGCCGGCCGTCACTGGGCGGATGTGATGAAAGCGATCGGCATGCAGGTCCTTTCCTCCAGCCCGACCCGCGTGGTCGAGAGTGCGGCGGCGCGCATCGAAGTGTTCGCGAAAATTCCTTTGCCGGGCGAGCTGTCTCCGCCCGGAGCACACACGCATCTCCTTCCGGATTTCCTCAAGGGCGGCGAAGAAATCGCCTCGAGCCTTGCGCCCCCGGACTACGCCGCGCCGGTTGCTATATTTTATCCCGACGAAATGCGCGGTTAGAGCGAAGTCGAGATGCGGCCTCCCGGCCGTTCTTGTCCCCAAGTCTGAGGTCGCGCCTCGCGTTGTGTTATTGAGGGGGGTGCGGCGCCGTAGTAGTGACGTTTTTACGGACTAACGGATGCCCCAAAAGAGCAGTGAGGATCTCATGCGCAGCATTGGCCCCGGACTCGCAATCGCCGCCATCACGTTTGCCGCCATTGGGGGATCGTTTTCCACCCAGGCTTCGGCGGACGAGCGCATGCAGTCCTCGTTTACTGCGCTCCTCGGCGAAGGCTTCGAGGTGAAATCCGTGACGCTCATACCTCTCGAGGTCGCCAAGCGGGTGACCGAAAAGGTCAAGACGGACAACGTGGTCGTTACCCTCCAGAACAAAGACGCCGTTGCGGTGTGCTACGTCGCATTCGCGAATTGGGCCTTCATGAACAAGGCCTCGCTCGATTCGGCGACGCTTTGTGAAGTCCGTTCGGCGGCGGTTGCGGAGAGTGCTGCTCCCCCGTCTGCGCCACCAAGCTCGACATCGAACACCGAACCTCCGGCAAGCGCGCCGCCCGCGGCTGAGCAACCGGCTGCAACGACGCCGCCGTCCGGAACTGCGCCTTAAGGCGTGAGTGGAAACCCGCCAGCCACAAAATGTTCATCGTTGCGACTTTTCCGGGTCGTTTATGGGCTCGTTTGCCTTAGTCCGACCACGCCCGATGGGCATATGCCGAAAACACTTCCCTTTCATCAGTGAGAGATCATGAGAAAAGCGAAGACTTCGGGATTGCTCAACGCATCGCTGGCACTGGCGGGCTTCGCGCTGATATTCGCGGTTGCGAGCGAGAGCTTCGCCCACAGCGGCACGCAAGAGGAGCAAGATGCGTGCACACCGGACGTGTTCCGCCTCTGCTCGGCGCAAATTCCCAACGAAGACCGCATCGTCGCGTGTTTGAACCGGCATCTTGCCAAGCTCAGCCCGGCCTGCCGTGCGGTAATGTCGGGAGAGCCGGCATCACGCAAATCGCGCGAGGCACGTTGAGCCCCGCTACTTGAGAAACGACAGTTCTTGCGAGGACGGAACCGTGCGACGCAAAATTCTAATTCCGAACTTGCTCGTCGTCTGCATTGCGGGAGTGCTGATCACCTTCGCTCATTCTCCCGCGGCGTTTGCTCATAGCGGAACAGCTGAAGAGCAATCTGCCTGCACCCCGGACGTGCTCAGCCTTTGTTTCTGGGACATCCCGAGCGAAGACCGCATCGTCGCGTGCCTCAATCGCAATATCAAGAAATTGAGCCCGGCTTGCCGCAAGGTCATCGACGGACCGCCGGACACTGCGGCCGACAAGAAACCCGATAAAACGAAGCGCTAAGCTGTTTCGGACAGGCGCCGCTGTATTGCTTACAGCGAGCGCTCGCGTTTTTCGACGGACCTAGGCGCGACCGCGGACGGCCTTTGCCTTGTTCATTTGGAGGGCGTCGCGGACCGTCTCGACGATGCCTTGGGCCGAGAGCCCCGCACGTTGATACATGACCTCGGGCTTGTCCTGATCCACGAAGACATCCGGCATGACCTTCGAGCGCACCTTGAGCCCGCGATCGAGCAGTCCGTTCTCCGCCAGATAATGCAGAACATGGCTACCGAAACCGCCGACCGAGCCTTCTTCGATCGTCACGAGAACATCGTGATTTTCGGCAAGTTGCCGGATGAGTTCGGTATCGAGGGGCTTCATGAAGCGCGCGTCTGCGACTGTTGCGGAGAGGCCCAGCGCCGCCAGTTGATCGGCTGCTTTCATGGTCTCTTGCAGGCGCGTGCCGAACGAGAGGAGCGCAATCGTCGATCCCTCGCGTAAAACGCGGCCTTTGCCGATTTCGAGCGGGATGCCGACTTCGGGCATCGCGACGCCTGTTCCTTCGCCGCGGGGATAACGGAACGCACTCGGGCGATCGTCGATCGAAGCGGCAGTGGCGACCATGTGCTTCAGCTCGGCCTCGTCGGCTGCCGCCATGATGACCATGTTCGGCAAGCAACCGAGGTAAGCCAGATCGAACGTTCCGGCGTGGGTCGCGCCGTCCGCGCCGACAAACCCCGCGCGATCGATTGCAAATCTCACCGGCAGGCTCTGCAGCGCGACGTCGTGCACGACCTGATCATAGCCACGCTGCAAAAACGTCGAGTAGATCGCGGCAAAAGGCTTCATGCCTTCGGTGGCGAGCCCTGCCGCAAAGGTCACGGCATGCTGCTCGGCAATGCCGACGTCGAACGTCCGATCCGGAAATTCGCGGCCGAAGATATCAAGACCCGTGCCATCGGGCATTGCCGCGGTGATGGCGACGATCTTCTCGTCTTTCTTGGCTTCGGCGATCAAGCTGTCGGCGAAGACGCGCGTATAGGACGGCGCCGACGCTGAGGGCTTCGCCTGCACGCCGGTCACGACGTTGAATTTCGCGACGCCATGATATTTGTCTGCCGAGGCTTCGGCGGGCGCGTAGCCCTTGCCCTTCTGCGTCACGACATGAACGAGGATTGGGCCATCGCCGGCGTCGCGAACGTTTTTCAAGACCGGCAACAGCTGGTTCAGATCGTGGCCATCGATGGGCCCGACGTAATGAAGTCCGAGTTCCTCGAACCAGGCGCCGCCCTGCCAGAGACTGCGCGTATATTCCTCGACGCGCGCGGCGCGACGTTCCCAGCTTTTGGGCAGTCTCTTCGCCAGCTGCTTGGCGATGTCGCGAACGTAAAAGTACGAGTCGCTCGAGGTAATCCGGGCAAGATATGACGACAGCGCGCCCGTCGGCGGGGCGATCGACATGTCGTTGTCGTTCAGGATGACGATAAGCCGTTCGTTGCGAGCGCCCGCGTTGTTCATAGCTTCGTAGGCCATGCCGGCGCTCATGGCGCCGTCGCCTATCACGCAGATGACGTTGTTCGTGCCGCCCGACAATTCGCGCGCAACAGCCATTCCGAGGCCGGCGGAGATCGATGTCGATGAGTGAGCTGCGCCGAACGGATCGTAGTCGCTCTCAGTGCGCTTCGTGAATCCGGAAAGGCCGCCGGGCTGACGCAGCGTCCTCATCCGGCTGCGACGGCCGGTCAGGATTTTATGCGGATACGATTGGTGACTGACGTCCCAGATCAGGCGATCGTTCGGCGTATCGAAAAGATAGTGCAACGCGACCGTCAGCTCGACGACGCCCAGTCCTGCGCCAAGGTGGCCGCCAGTCTGCGATACGGCATCAATGAGTTCCGCGCGGAGTTCTGCGGCGAGCTGCGGAAGTTCTTGTTCCGACAGTTGCCGAAGATCGGCAGGCGTATCCACCTGGTCCAAAAGCGGTGTTTTGGATACCCGAGGTACTACTGCATCCATAGACCGAACTCCCCCCAAACCGTCTCTGCCCGAGTCCACAACCATTCTAAATATGAACCCATGACACGGCGCAAAAAATGGAACATGCGAAACGGATCGGACTCTGCGGGGAAGTGTTGCAGCCAAGCCTCACAAATGGCAAACACCTGCGAGTGTAACGGCTAAATGCCGCCACCGTGTCAACCTAGGAGACGTTCCCGCCGCGGGAGACTCGCCGATGGCGAACGGTATTTGAAATCAATCAGGGGAGGGGCAATGGTCCCGGCCAGAAAATTACGTGTTTTGAGCGCGTCGATCGTCGCTTTGATGACGGCGCTTCTCGCCACACCTCAGTTTGCGCACGCGCAAGCGGCCGATGCGCCGGAGAAAACGATCAACGGACTGAACGCCAAGCTTCTCGATACGATGAAGCAGGCGCAGGCCCTTGGCGTGCAGGGCCGCTATGAAGCGCTCGCGCCAGTTCTGGCCTCAACGTACGACATCGGATCGATGTCCCGCGTGGCAGTCGGCCGAAGCTGGGAGACGTTTCGGCCCGAGCAACAAGCTGCCGTTACAGAAGCATTCGCGCGCATGATGGTCGCGACATACGCGAAACGATTTGACGGTTTTTCGGGCGAAACGTTCGAGATCGCCGAGATCACCGACCGGCCGCCGACCGACAAAATGGTGAAAACCCGGATCGTGCAGAGCAACGGCAAACCTGTCGCGATCAACTACTTGATGCGCAAGACTGGGCCGCAATGGAAGATCGTCGACGTCTATCTCGACGGCACGATCAGCGAGCTCGCAAGCCGCCGCGCGGAGTTCTCGTCGATACTGAATGCGGGCGGACCCGATGCCCTCATCGCCTCGCTCAAGAAGCAAGGCGACAAGCTGTTATCGGGGAGCTGATTTCGCGAATTCGTGGCCGGCCTGATTGCGATCGGGCCGGTCGCACAACATACTTTTGCTTGTTACCCACCTTCGTGCGACGGCTTTTTCGCCCGCCGCTCCACCCAAATGCTTCGAGCGTTCAGCGAGTGGGCTATCCGAAACGGATCAGGCCTCTTCACGTTGTGAAAACGGCGGACCGTATGGCTTCCGCACGGCACGTCCTGCCGGGCAAAGTGCTTGGTGGACTTAGTGCGCCTCGATTGGCGTCGGCGGGCCAACGACAACGATCGAACCGCCATGATCGGAAGCGCTCGACATCTTCGGGACGTCGGTCATCCGTCGTTTTTCGAGCATCGTCGGCGACGAGACGATCGTCATAACCGGCTCGATCGCGTTGGGATCGGGCGGCTTGGGCGTGCCCGTTAAAGCGCTCGTTTCCAAAGCTTCCTGGAGTTCCGCCTGACGCTTCTGGTCCGTCACGCTGCGCAGCATCGAATAGAAGTCGATCGAGCTTTCCTCGAGCGTCTGCATATCTTCGACTTTGCTCAGGTTCGACAGCGGACTGGTCACGCTTCCCGCGAGATTGACACGGCTGGCAAGCGTTGCGGCCTTCGTCGGAATCAAAGCGCCGGCCGGTATTTGCGCGGCAAATTCGACGCCGGTGCCGATTGCGTCTCTGACGTTTGTCGGGCCAATGATCGGCAGCACCAGATAAGCGCTATCCCTGTAGCCCCAGACATACATCGTTTGTCCGAAGTCGCCGGACTGGTGAGTCATGCCTTGCGTTACCGCAACGTCGAACAGGCCGCCGAGACCGAGCGTCGAATTGACGGCGAAACGACCAAATGTCGTCGCGGCAGCCTCGAGCCGGAGCTGCAAGATGTTATTCGCAAACACCATCGGCTCGGAGAGGTTCGTCGTGAACGCGTCGATGCGATCGCGGACGGGCTCAGGCACGTTCTCGTTATAGGACTTGGCGACCGGATACAGGACGTCGTGATTGAAATCCTGGTTGGCCTCGAACACCGAGCGATTGAACTTTTCGTTGGGGTCAGCGATGGCTTTCGGTTCTGAATCGTATTCGGCCGACGCCAGATGCTGTGCGGAAATTGAAGGCGCAGAGGTGCTCGCGCAGGCCGACAGGCCCACACCGACTAAAATACAGCCGACCCAGTTCAGGATGGCAGTGACTTTCAATTCCCGATATTCCCCCATGCTGGCCCCACGGCCGAGCAACCTCAGATCTATCGCAGCCGCATGCAAAACGCTAGCTTACCGACTGATGCCAGTCGGCTTTCCCCCAGGTCAAACCAGAAAGTAACGTCAGAATGACGTCCTGTCTGTGGCTTGTATGCACCCTCGTTGCCTTTATCGGCAGCGCTTACGCCATATTGGCTGCTCTCTTGGTGGCACGATTTGCACACCGGCCCAAGTCGATTTTGGAGCGATCGGAAAATGTCGCGCTGATCAAGCCGCTTTACGGCGCTGAACCAGGTCTTTGCGCCAACCTCGGATCGTTTCTTCAGCAGAACTACCCGGGCGAAGTTAAAATACTATTCGGCGTTCAGAATGCCGCCGACCCGGCGATAGCCGTCGTGCGCAACCTTGAAGAGCAGTTTCCTGCCGCGGATATCGAACTTGTTACATCCTCCCGGAGTGCCGGCGGCAATCCGAAGATCTCTAACGTTCTCAACATTTTTCCCACCGCGCCGCACGACGTTCTAATTCTCAGCGACAGCGATATGCGCGTCGATGATACCTACGTCCGGGATGTCGTCGCCACGTTACAGCAACCCGAAGTTGGACTCGTCACGTGCCTTTATCGCGGATGCGCGATCGGAGGGTTCTGGTCGCGACTCGCGGCCGCAGCAGTCGATCAGCATTTTCTTCCGAGCGTGCTCGTCGGCGTTCAGTTCGGACTCGCGAAGCCATGTTTCGGATCGACGATTGCGATACGCCGGAACACGCTCGCCGAGATCGGAGGATTCGAAGCCTTCGCCAACACGTTGGCCGATGACTACGCGATGGGCGACGCCGTCCGTCGAAAAGGCCTGAAAGTCGCGATAGCGCCTTTCACAGTCGGGCATACTTTTTCGGAAGACTCATTTGCCGCGCTTCTCGCACATGAGCTTCGATGGGCGCGGACGATAAGACTCGTCGACCCAGTCGGTTATGCCGGTTCCGTCATTACTCATCCGCTGCCATTTGCGCTTGCTGCGTTGCCTTTGAGTGGCTTCAACGTCATAGCGTGGATGATCGTTTTGGGAACGCTTGCGTGCCGCCTTTTGGTTCCGTTACAAGTTGAGCGACTGCCCGGTGGGGGAAAGAGTTCGATTTGGTTCACACCTTTGCGCGACTTGTTGAGCTTTGCGGTGTTCGTCGCGAGCTACGCGCCCGGAGCTGTCAGTTGGAGGGGCCGCCGCTACAGCGTCGGCGCCGATGGGACTGTTAAGCCGATATGAAAGGCGCCCACGATGCGCACACTATTTTTGCAGGCTCCTTCATTTGACGGCTTCGACGGCGGAGCAGGATCTCGATATCAGGCACGCCGCGAAATCCAGTCGTTCTGGTATCCAACTTGGCTGGCGCAACCGGCCGCGCTGGTCGAGAATTCCAAGCTCATCGATGCGCCGCCGCATCGTACCAGCCTGCAGGATGTTCTCGCCCAAGTGCGCGATTACGACCTCGCGGTGCTGCACACCTCGACGCCGTCGTTTGATTCCGACGTCAAAGTCATCGAGGCGATGAAGGCGACCAACCCGAACCTCAAGGTTGGTTTGATCGGCGCCAAGGTTGCGGTGCAGTCCAACGAAAGCTTAGTGGACGCGCCGATTGTCGACTTCGTTGCCCGCAATGAGTTCGATTTCACGATCAAGGACGTCGCTGACGGCATGGCGTGGAGTGACATCAAGGGTCTTTCCTACCGCAACGCGCAGGGCGTCATCGTGCACAACGAGGACCGCCCCGTGATGCACGACATGGACACGCTGCCCTTCGTTACGCCGGTCTACAAGCGCGACCTCGTGATGGAAAATTACTTCATCGGCTACCTGAAGCACCCGTACATCTCGTTCTACACGGGGCGTGGCTGCAAGAGCCGCTGCACGTTCTGCCTGTGGCCTCAGACCGTTGGCGGCCATCGCTATCGGACCCGCTCCGTCGGGCACGTCATCGAGGAAGTGAAATACATCCTCAAGGCGTTCCCGCAGATGAAAGAGCTGATGTTCGACGATGATACCTTCACCGACGACCTGCCGCGCGCGGAAGCAATCGCCAGGGAACTCGGCAAGCTCGGCGTCACCTGGTCGTGCAATGCCAAGGCGAACGTGCCGCGCGAGACGCTGAAGGTGCTCAAGGACAACGGCCTGCGTCTGCTGCTCGTCGGTTACGAGAGCGGCAACCAGCAGATCCTGCACAACATCAAGAAGGGCATGCGGGTCGAGGTCGCGGAGAAGTTCACGAAGGACTGCCACGAACTCGGCATCAAGATCCACGGCACCTTCATCCTCGGACTTCCGGGAGAGTCGAAGGAGACGATCGAGGAGACCATCAAGTTCGCGACGCGGATCAACCCCCACACGATCCAGGTCTCGCTCGCGGCGCCCTATCCGGGCACGTTTCTCTACAAGCAGGCGTCCGAGAACGGCTGGCTCGACGTCGACAATGCCGAACTCATCAACGATAACGGCATCCAGATCGCGCCGCTGCACTATCCCGGTCTGTCACACACCGAGATCTTCTCTTCGGTCGAGGACTTCTATCGCAAGTTCTACTTCCGGGTGCCGAAGATTGCTTCGATCGTCGGCGAGATGATAACGCAGCCCGACATGATGAAGCGGCGCCTCCGCGAGGGCGTCGAATTCTTCCAGTTCCTGCGTGAACGCCGCAACGCCGCGTAACGCATCAGTAAAAACAGACAGTGCGAATTAGCATGTGACGCGGCGCCGGAGTTTCCCACCGGCGCCGTCTGTCTTTCGAGACCTCGTCAGCCTTCCTTCTTGTTACGTGGCGGCCCCATCAGGATCGGCTGAAAGAGCACCGCCGCCGCGAGCGTCGTGACGAGCGAGAGTGCAAGCAGCTCACCCATGCTCGACGTTCCGGGATGACTTGAGAAGAACAAGCTGCCGAACGCAACGGCCGTCGTCATGGCGCTGAACATCACTGCGCGCGTCAGCGGCGATGCCAGCAAGCTCGTTTCGCCTTCGCGCCAAGCGAGCACGTAATAGATCTTGAATGCGACGCCGACGCCGAGCAGCACAGGCAGCGCAATGATGTTCGCGAAATTCAGCGGTAGCTTGAGCAGCACGCACAGTTCGAGCGTCACGACGCCGGCGAGCAATAGCGGCACGAGCGTCAGCAGCACGTCCGAGATGCGGCGCAGGGCGACGAACAGGATGATCGTTATCGAAACGAGCGCCAGCAAGCCCGCCTGAATGAACGAGCGCACAACCGTCTTCGCCGATTCCTGAATGAGGATCGGCACGCCGGTTGCTTCGGGCGTAACGGCGAGCACGGCAGACGCAAAGCGGCGGAGGTTTGCGTTGTCGTTTCCGTCGCCCTTCGGCCCGATCTCGACCCGGGCTCGGCCATCGGCCGTTATCCAGTCGGCAATGATCTCAGTCGGCAGATTCTCGAGCGTTACCGGCTCAGCCTTGAGGGCCGCGCGAATTTGCGCGAGACGCAGTTTCAGACCGTCGAGCAGCGCCTTTTCGACCTTTGCCCGCGCGTCAGCCGGCGCGTCCGCGAGTTTGCGAAGCGTCGCCGCCATGTGGGTGGCGAGGGCCGGTGCGCCCGGCAATTTGCTGACGTCCTCAAACGCCTTGGCGGTATCTCGCAGCGTCGTCTGCGTTTCGGCGTCCGTCGGCGTTGCCGCGATTTCGTCGGGCTCGATGGTCGGGCCGAGCAGGTCCGCCGCGTCTCTGATGATGGCCAGCTTTTCGTCCTGATGCTCCGGCACGAAGCTCGCTAGCGTTATCGTATGGCCGACTTCCGGCAGCTTATCGAGCTTTGCTGCCAGCGCTTTCGCGTCGGTGAGGTTCGGCGTCAAGATCTCGATCGTGTTCGGAGCGGTCAAAGGATCGCGCATCAGATCGTTGAAGGTCGAGACCGATTCCACCTTGTTGCTGCGCAAGTTGATCGGATTGAAATCGAACTCGAGCTTGGTCAGAAGCGGCAATCCGGCGACGACGCCGATCGCCGTCAGCGCAAGAATGATGTGGCGGTGGCGCGCCATGAATCGATCTACCGGCGCGAGCGACTGGTAGCCGACGTCGTGCGGCTCGCCTGGAGGATTCAGAACGGAGAGCATCGCCGGCAAGAAAGTGATGCTCGTCAGGAACGCGATAATCATGCCGCTGCCGGCAATGAGGCCAAGCTCGGATACGCCGCGGTAATCGGTCGGCAGAAATGCGTAGAAGCCCGCTGTCGTCGCCGCCGCTGCGAGCGCCAAAGGTTTCCCGGCGTTCTTGCCCGCTGCGATCAACGCGTCGCGGAGACCATGTTTGTTGAAGCGCTCGTGGCGGTATCTGACCGAGAACTGGATGCCGAAATCGACACCGATACCGACGAACAGCACCGCGAACGCTACCGAGATAAGGTTGAGTGCGCCGACGAGGTAGAGACCCAGCGCGCCCGTCATCGCGAGTCCGGAGAAGAGGCTGACGAGAACGGCGAAGATGATGCGACCCGATCTGAGTGCCAGCCAAAGAATGAAAAGAACGGCTGCGATCGTGACGGCCGTATTGATCGCTGCGCCTTCGGCAACGGTCCCGAATTCCTCATCGGCCATCGGCACGGATCCCGTCAGCCGGACCCGCACGCCGTTCTCGGGTGTCAATCCGAGGCGCTTTGCGGTTTCTCGGATCAACGCGGTTGCATCTGCGCCGGGCTGCAAATCGGAATAATCGAGAACGGGCTTCACCTCGAGAAAGCGGCGAAGTTCGGAGGGGTTCGGGCTTCCGCCCGTTAGTAGTTGACCCCAGGAGAATGCCGTTTCCCGGCCCGCCATGAGGTCATCGATGGCGTTGGCGAGCGCGCCGAGCGGCTTGTCGAAATCCGACCACTTGGCACGGTCGTCCTTCACACCCAGAGGGACGAACGAGAGCGCTTTCGCCAATCCGTTGAGCGTCGGATCGGCGGCGAGCGTGCCAAGAACGGGCTGCGCCTTGATCAGGCCTTCGGTGGTCTCCTTGAGCTCCGGCAGCGACAGATAAAGGAGGCCGTTCTTTTCGAAGAAGGGACCGCCGTCACGTCGCCGGACGATTTGGAAAGGATCGGGCTTCGATTCGCTCAGGGCCGCGGCGAGACTGGCTGCGGCTGTTTCGGTCAGCTCCGGAGTTTTACCGTCGATGACTATATCTATCGTGTCGGTGTGCTGGGGAAACGCGTCGTCGAATTGGCGCTCGCGCTGACGCCAATCGAGGTCCGATGAGATGAGCTGACCCGTATCGGTCGTGATGGCGAAATGGTTGACGACGTAGAAAACGGCGCCCGCCCACGCTGCGAGGCCCATCAAAATGGTGGCCCAGCGCAGTCGCACCGAGATGTCGACGATGAAGGAAACGACGCGCTCAATCATGTGCGCGCCGCCGATCGTGTTGGACGGCGTTGGATATCGAGATCGTAATTGGACATTCTAGAACGGACTCATGGTACCCCGGGGGGAGGGATCGTTTCTCTCAACAGGCACCTACGATGTCGAACCTGTCGAGCGCATGAACAGATGACATCTTTCAGTGTGTTGCTTTTGAGACACGACACTTCAACAGCATGAACGGCGCGACGTTGCCTCGGCTGCCTATCGATTGAACTAGCGCATAAAGTCGTGGACGACCATGACCGACACGGCGAACGTCATTAACGGGATGCGTTGATCCATTAGGTCTTTGAGGGCGCGGGATATTGCGCATTCGCAGAACGGGGGTTTCTGCATGAAGGTGATTTTGGCGCAGCCCCGGGGTTTTTGCGCAGGCGTGGTTCGAGCAATCGACATCGTCGAACGCTCGCTCGCGCAGCGTAGCGGACCTGTGTATGTGCGCCACGAAATCGTTCACAACCGTCATGTCGTCAACGATCTCAAAGCCAAGGGCGCCCGCTTCGTCGAAGATCTCGCCGAGGTGCCGAATGGCGCGCTCACGATTTTCAGCGCTCACGGCGTGTCGCATGCCGTCGAAGCCGACGCGCATACGCGCCGCCTCACCGTCGTCGACGCGACCTGCCCTCTCGTGTCCAAGGTTCACAAGCAAGGCCAGCGGTATTTATCGCTCGGCCGGACCGTGATTCTGATCGGACATGCGGGCCACCCAGAAATCGAAGGTACGCTCGGGCGCATTTCCGGGCCCGTTTACCTTGTCGAAAATCGCGATGACGTGGCGAAACTCGATATTCCGGACGACACGCCCGTCGCCTACATCACCCAGACGACATTGAGCGTGGATGACACCCGGGCGACTATCGAGGCGGTGAAAGAACGTTTCACCGACGTAATTGGGCCGGAAACACGCGACATCTGTTACGCGACGCAAAACCGGCAAACGGCCGTTCGCGACCTCTGCCGCCTCGTCGAGGTTCTTCTGGTCGTTGGCGCGAGCAATAGCTCGAACTCGAACAGACTGCGTGAAATCGGCGCCGAATGCGGAATACCAAGCTATCTCGTCGCAGACGGGAGCGAGGTCGACCCGGCATGGCTTGCCGGAGTAAACCTAGTTGGCGTAACAGCAGGGGCTTCGGCGCCTGATGTGCTTGTCGAAGACGTCATCGCCGCCATCGGAAGGGTCTCACCGATCGAGATCGAAATCCTCGATGGCGTCGAAGAGAAAATTACATTCCGCCTGCCGCCTGAATTGCTCGAGGCATCATGATCGGGAATAATGCAGGTTCGAGCGCCGCAAGAAGGAGCCCTGTCGGGTGGGAATTCCATTAAACCAAGCTTTGTCGGTAGGTGCCTACGTCATCGGACAGCACCTCAGAGGGCGCAAACGCTATCCGCTCGTGCTGATGCTCGAGCCGCTCTTCCGCTGCAATCTCGCCTGCGCGGGCTGCGGAAAGATCGACTATCCCGACAAGATCCTCAACCAGCGCATCTCGGTCGCTGATGCGCTGCATTCGATGGACGAATGCGGAGCGCCGGTCGTCGTGCTCGCAGGCGGCGAGCCGCTGCTCCACAAGGAGCTGCCGGAGATCGTCGAAGGCGCGCTCAAGAAGGGCAAGTTCGTCACCGTCTGCACGAACGCGCTGCTGCTCGAGAAGAAAATCCATCTCTACAAGCCGCACAAGAATTTCAACTGGTCGATCCATCTCGACGGCGACAAGGAGATGCACGACAGGTCGGTTTGCCAGAAGGGCGTGTACGATCGCGCTGTTGAGGCGATCAAGGTTGCGAAGGCGAAGGGATTCCGGGTCAACATCAACACGACCTTGTTCAGCGACGCAAAGGCCGAGCAGGTCGCGAAGTTCCTCGATGAAATGAAGAAGCTCGACATCGGCGGCGTAACCATTTCGCCGGGCTATGCCTACGAGCGCGCGCCAGATCAGCAGCACTTCCTCAATCGCACAAAGACGAAGCAGCTCTTTCGCGATATTTTCAAGCTCGGAAAGGGCGGCCGCGCATGGCCGTTCTTCCAGTCGGCTCTGTTCCTCGATTTCCTCGCGGGCAACCAGACCTACCAGTGCACGCCGTGGGGCAATCCCACGCGCACCGTGTTCGGCTGGCAGAAGCCCTGCTATCTCCTCGGCGAAGGTTATACGAAGACCTTCAAGGAGCTGATGGAAAGCACCGACTGGGACAAGTACGGCACCGGCAATTACGAGAAGTGCGCGGATTGCATGGTGCACTCGGGCTTCGAAGCGACAGCCGTCATGGATGCCGTGAAGAAGCCTTGGAAGATCGCGGCCGTCGCGCTTAGAGGCGTCAAAACCGACGGTCCGATGGCGCCTGAGATCCCGCTCGACAAGCAGCGTCCGGCCGAGTTCGTGTTCTCACGGCACGTCGAGAACAAGCTAGCGGAGATCAGCGAAGCCGAGGCCCGGGCCAAGAAGCCGGTGGCAGCGGAATAATCCGCGCATCGCCCGGCGCGTTGCATTGGCGGTCAGCAGCAGGCTCGGAAGCTGACCCGGCCGAACCATCAACGACTTGAGGACGGCGGCAATGTCCGGCGTCCCATCGGGCTTCAGGCCGTTGACGGCCGCCGGCGGAAGCCGTTGCTTCGATGTATCGGCGATCACCCTGAGAACCGCGAACGGCAATTGATGCTCGGCGGCCAGACGCGCAACGATGTGGCTTTCCATATCGGCCGCGAAGGCGCCGGTCGCCATGTAGAGTTTCTGCTTATCGCCCGGTTCGGAGATGACCGCTTTGGCGCCGACGATTGCCCCGGACTCGGCGTTCGGCACCGCTTCGAAGAGACGATCGCTCCAGCGTTCGTCCGCCATGTAGGGCGTCCCGCCGCTGACGACGGACGTGCCGACGACTATCGTTCCGGACGCGAGGCCAGGCCTCAGGCCTCCGGCAATCCCGAAGCTGATGAGGCCGCGGATGCCGCCATTGGCGATGGACCGCTCGATCAGCGATGCGAGGCGCTGCTCATCGCCGCCACCGGCCAAAGCTTTCACGAACCCGGATCGTTGCGCGACCCGTGCTTCAGCTCTCAGCCCCGTTGCTGCGACTACGACCCCCCTCATCCCCTCACATCGTCCCCCGGATTATCCCCTCAACTTATCCTATCTTCTCACATTCCGACCATAACTGATCGGGTATTTGAGGCTTTTAGATTGCGATAGCGCGCCAAAGCCCACATCGGGAAGAATTTCGGGTACCCGTGGTAGCGAAGATAGAAGACGCGTGGAAAGCCGGTCGCTGTGAAGCGCTTCTCGGCCCAGAAACCGTCCGTTCCTTGCGTCGCGGCGAGGTAGGCGATGCCCTTCTGGACAGAGGGATTGTCGACCTCACCGGCCGCCATCAGCGCCAACAGCGCCCATGACGTTTGCGAGGCGGTGCTCGGTGCCGGGGTATAGCCCTTGTAATCGAGGCTATAGCTTTCGCCGTCCTCGCCCCAGCCGCCGTCGCTGTTCTGGATTGAAAGCAGCCAAGCGACAGCCTTGCGGACGACGCTCGATGCCGGGTCGACGCCCGCGGCGTTGAGAGCGCACAACACCGACCACGTACCGTAGATGTAATTCATTCCCCAGCGGCCGTACCAGCTGCCGTCTTTCTCCTGCGTCCGTTCGAGATAGGCGACCGCGTTATCGAGAACATAGCTTTGACCACGGCGCTCGCCGAGTTGTGCCAACATTGAAATGCAGCGCGCGGCGACGTCGGCAGTCGGCGGGTCGAGCAACGCGCCATGATCGGAAAACGGAATCTGATTGAGGTATTCGTAGTTGTTGTCGGCGTCGAAGGCGCCCCAGCCGCCGTTCTTGCTCTGCATGCCAACGATCCACTCGCGGCCACGCGAAATAGACTCGCGATAGGCTTCCGCGTTTGGCAACACGCGGCCCTGAGCGCGATCCATCGCCATCACGACCACGGCCGTGTCGTCGGTATCGGGATAGTGGGGATTTGCGTACTGGAACGCCCAGCCGCCTGGACGAATGCCCGGACGGCTCGCCGCCCAATCGCCGACGGTGTCGAGCACCTGCAACGGCTTCAGCCATTCGAGTGCGCGCGTGGCTGCCGCTTCGGCCTGCAGGTCGCCGACTTCCATAAGTGCATGCGTCGAAAGCGCGGTATCCCAGACTGGCGACAGGCATGGCTGACAGTAGGCCTCGTCATCCTTGACGATCAGCAGCTTTTCGATCGAGCCGCGCGCGGTGCGGTAGTTGGGATGATCGCGGGAATATCCGAGCGCATCATAGACCAGCAGCGAGTTGACCATCGCGGGGAAGATCGCGCCCAAGCCATCTTCGCCATTCAGCCGCTCGTCGACGAACGCGACAGCCTTGTCGATGGAGCGCTTGCGTAGCGACTTTGGAAAATACGGCTCGAAGAACCGCAGCACGCGATCTATTGCGCCGAATATTTCCGACCACGGCGATTTTTGATGCGGGCCTTTCGGCCAGACTTTGACGTCCTCCGGCGGGATCGTGAAAAGCTCGGGGATCCCGACGCCTTTCGGGTTCCGTGCCCTTGGCTTCAAAGCGTTCAGCACCGTCAGCGGCACCACCACGGTGCGGGCCCAGTAGGAGATCTTGTCGAGGTGGAACGGGAACCATCGCGGCAACACCATGATCTCGACGGGCATCACCGGAACGCCGGTCCAAGGTATGGCGCCGAACAGCGCGAGCAGGTTGCGCGTGAATACGTTGGCGTGTGAGGCGCCGCCTTGCGAGAGAATCCAACCGCGCGCCTTCTTCATGTACGGCTCTTCGGTGCCGACACCGATCATCTTCAGCGCGTAATAGGCTTTGACGCTCGCGCTGATATTCGACGCGCCGTCATGAAAAAGCGGCCAGCCGCCGTTCTCGGACTGGATGCGGCGGAGATAGTTGGCGATCTTGGCTTCGAGAGCGGCGTCCACCGGCTCGGCAAGATAGTGGCGCATCAGAACGTATTCTGCGGGGATCGTCGCGTCCGCCTCGAGTTCGAAAACGAAATGACCGTCGTCCCGCTGCAGCGCCAGCAGCGCCTTTTTGGCGGAGGTGATCGCGTTTTCGATGTCGGGCGTCGCAATTTCGCGCATCGCGCTATCGGATGGCAGGCGAGCGGAATGCGTCGCAGAGTCGAAATTCATAGATGCTCTCCCAGAAGTTCGAGCGTCCTATCAGAAGTGCGCCGAGGCCGCCAGTTTGGCGGCCGCTTCCCCCGACCTTATCGCGCCTTCAATCGTGGCCGGAAGTCCGGTGTCTGTCCAATCACCCGCGAGAAGCACGTTTTTCCAACGTGTTTGCGCTTTCGGCCGCAGGGCGTTCTGTCCCGGTGTTGCGGCGAAAGTCGCGCGCCGTTCCTTCACGATCTGCCAGCGCGGAAGTTCCGCTTCCAGGCGCGCAATTTTCGCAACCTCAGCCCAGATCTGGCGTGCAAGAGGTTCTCTCTCGGCCTCATTGTAGCGATCTGCGGCGCTGACGGTGACGGACAGCCGGTTCTCAAATGCGAACAACCATTCCGTCGTCGCGTTGACGACGCCGGTGATCTTCGGAATTCCTGCCGGCGGCGCGACGGCAAAATGAGCATTCAATATCGAACGGTATTCGGTCGGCGCGACCAAATCCTGTATCAGGGTGCGCGCTACCCAGCCGGGCACGGCGAGGATGACATCGTCGGTGCTCTTCAGTTCGACGGCGCCGTCCGCGAACTGCAGCGTGCGCGCACGCCCGTCCGAGAATTCAATCGCCCGCAACGGATGGTCAAACCGGACTTCGGCCCCGCGCTTCCCGAGAAACTGAAGGGCAGGATCGACCAGAGCCGGTCCCAGTCCGTTGGCTGCGAACAACGGGCGGCAGGCTTTGCCACCTCGCCCGAGGGTTTCGCGAATGATCGTGCCGGCGAGCTTTGCCGAGCCTTCGGACGGATCGCAGTTCAGAGCCGCGACCAACACCGGATTCATGAGACGAGCGAAGACCAACGATCCGGTATCCACTCGCTGGGCGATCGTATCAGTGGCCTTTGCATGGAGCAGACTTCCAAGGCCAACGTAATCGAGGGCGTGCGTGCCGGGTACGCGACGGCCTTTCGAAAAAATCCACCACGGCAGCGGCCCGTCGTTCGGCCTCAGCGTCCATCGCTCCCCGGACGTGAAATCGCAAAATGCGAACTCGGCGTGCTGCGGGTCGTCGAGCAGATGCCTGCCGCCGATCGTATTCAGATAGCCAAGCGCGCTCGCGTTGCCCGATAGGAGCAGATGATTGCCATTATCGATCGTCAGTCCGAGTGCTGACTCGAAATACGAGCGGCAGCGTCCGCCGGCGTGGCGTGCAAGCTCGTGGACGACGACCTTGCGTCCCCGTCCGACAAGCGTGACCGCCGCCGAAAGACCGGCAAGACCGGCCCCGACAATGTGAACAGTGCCGTCGCTCATTTAAAAAATGCCGTCACGCAGAACCGCCCAGAGGACGGTGCGCTTCGAACGGCGCACATCGACGCGCGGCGCGTCCCATCCTCTTGCGATCAGCTTCTCGAGAATGCCCCGATAGACCGTTGCCATCATGCGTGGCGATCTCACGGTTCGCCGCGATGAGCGCGCCATGATGGCTTCCGACCTGTCGTAATATTTCCGCGCCTTCTCGGCGACGCCGCGGCACACGCGATCGAGACGCGGATCGACGAGAATATCGGCGATCGAAAGGTCTCCGAGGCCGCACTCGCGCAAAGCTTCCTTAGGGAGATAAAGGCGGCCCATGCTCGCGTCTTCATCGATGTCGCGCAGGATGTTCGTCAGCTGGAGTGCGCGGCCAAGGTTATGGGAAAGCTCAATGCCCGGCGTTTCCTCCATGCCGAAAATCCGCACCGACAATCTGCCGACTGCGGAGGCGGCGCGGTCGCAATAGAGATCGAGAACCTTCCATTCAGGCGCGCGAAGGTCACGGACGATATCCATCTCCATGCCGTCGATGACGGCGATGAAGTCTTCCTTCAGAAGACCGTATTGCGCAATCGGCCCTGCGAGATCGCGCGTGCGCGATGTCCGGTTGCCCGTTGCGTAGAGCTGTTCGATGTCTTCGCGATATTGCACGAGGTCAGCGAGGCGCACTTCGCTCGACCCGCCGTTATCGGCGACGTCGTCGACGGCCCTGCAGAACGCATAGACGTGGTACATCGCCTCGCGCTGCGCGCGCGGCAGAACGCGCATCGCCGCGTAAAACGAGCTGCTAGCCGCGGCCGGCGCTTCTTCTGCAACCAGGGTATCGACTTCAGCGCTCATGCGGCATCATCCTTGACGACTTCGTAAACGCCGAGCGTGTGAAGGCGCGACCCGCAACAGTGGCGGCAGCCGTGCGTGCAGCAATCACGGCGGCGTATGGTTTTGAAAGGTGGACGGACTCCGAGAGCGGATCGCGCGTCTTCAGGAGCCCGATCAGCTTGCGCGCGAGCGCGACGATGACCGACGTTTCGACCGCAAGGCGCAAGTCCGTGACGCTCGACGGCAATAGCGCCGCTTCTGGAAGCATCGTCTCGGTCTTTGCGGCCAACGACTGCAGGCAAGCCCGCAGCTCCGGAGACGCCTTCGGCTCGCCGAGATCCCGAACGCCGAGCCCGCGGGCAGAAAGATCGTCGAGCGGAATGTAGACCCGATCGATCTTGCGATAGTCCTTACCGCAATCCTGGAGATGATTGATTATCTGCAAGGCCGTGCACAATGCATCCGAGTGCTGCCATGTGGACTTCGGTTCGCCGTGGACATCGAGGACGAACCGGCCGACCGGCATTGCCGAGTAGCGGCAATAGTCGAGAAGCTCGTCCCACGTGCCGTACCGGTTCTTCGTGACATCCTGGCGAAAGGCTTTGAGAAGATCGAGAGCGTGTTGCGCGCTGAGGTTTCGCAGGCGCATCTGCTCGCGAAGCGCGAGGGCGTCAACCACGGCATCTGACCGGCCAAGCAGCGTCGCTTCGAGCGCATCGAGGATCGAAAGTTTCGATTGAGCGTCGAGGGTCGGATGATCGGCTGCATCATCTGCCGCCCGGGCAAAACGATAGAATGCGAGGATCGGCGCGCGGTGACGCGAGGCAATGACACGGGACGCGACAGGAAAGTTCTCGTCACGCTCGGACTTGCCGGATTTGTACTTTCCGTCGACCGTCATTGCCTTCCTACTTCGGCCTGAACCCGGCCCTTCCAAAGACCTCCACGACCGCGCATATGCTGATACGCCGAATCTAGCGTGAAACCCACATAGGCCGTCGCGATAACTGGTAGCGCAAGGCCCCAAAGTGGAGAACGGTTGTAAAAGCGCAACGTCGGTTGAAAGGCGATAACCATCAACGCGTATGTTGCGGCTCCGATCACGTTCGCCGGATAGTTCGAAAACACGGCAAATGCGAGCGGCGCCAAGTAAATAAGGCCCATCCCAACGACTGTTCCGAGCAGTAGCACGGGCGAATAGTGCAGTTGGGCATACGCCGATCGCGCAACCATCCGGCGAATATCGTCAAACGCAGGATAAACGCGAAGACTGGTCACTCCGTTTGAAAGTCCGAGCCAAATCGGGCCCTGCTTTTTCAACAGTTTTCCGAGAGCACAATCGTCGATGAGCGCGCCGCGGATGGCGGCGATGCCGCCAGCGCGTTCCAGCGCCGCCCGTTCGACCAACATGCAGCCGCCCGCCGCCGCCGCGGTCGACGCCGTTTTGCTGTTCACCCAACGAAACGGATAGAGCATCTGAAAGAAGAAAATGAAGGCCGGGACCAGTGCTCGCTCGGCCCAGCTTTCGCATTTGAGCTTGGCCATCACCGATGTCGTTGCGCGGCCGTTCGCGTGCGAACTCGTCACCAGCGATGTCAGCATTTCCGGCGCGTAGCCGATGTCGGCGTCCGTCAGGAGGAGATAATCGGGAGCCTTCGATGACGTTGCCGCGGCTATCCCCTGATGCATTGCCCACACCTTGCCCGTCCACGCAGCGGGAAGCGGTGCGCCGTCGATAATGGTTACTTCCCTCGTCGAGCTCGCAGCGATCTTGCGCGCAATTTCGGCGGTGCCGTCGGTGCTTTGGTCATCGACAAGCACGATCGAGAATTCGCCGGGATAGTCCTGAGCGACCAGCGATGTGAGCGACAAGGGAAGCATATCGGCTTCGTTGCGCGCTGGAATTACGGCCGTCACGCGCGGCCAAGTGCCGGGGGCCGGAAATTTTCCGCGCTCGAACTCCTCCCGCTCGCTGGTGAGCCAAAACCCGCCGTTGAGAACCAGCAGGTAAATCCACGCAACAAGGCCGATCGCGGCGATGAGATCGACCGCGGTCACTTCAGATACCCCGCGTCGCGAAACCAGCGATACGCTTCCGCCAGGGCGTCACTGGCGGGACGCGCCCTGTAACCAAGCTCGCGCTCGGCTTTGGCCGACGAAAAAAACATTTTGTATTTGGCCATGCGCAGGCCGTCGACGGTCGCGAAGGGCTCGCGTCCCGTGATGCGGGCCATGGCTTCCGCGCCATAGGCAATGGGGTAGATCAGTTGGCGCGGGAGTTTGATCGACGGCGGCCTTCGGCCTGCCAGACGCGCGATCTCGGCAAGCATTTCTCCGAGCGTCATGTCCTGTCCCCCCAGAATATAACGCTCACCAATTCGCCCGCGCTTCAAGGCAGCAACGTGGCCGTTCGCGACGTCATCGACATGTACGAGATTTAGGCCCGTCTCGACGTAGGCGGGCATTCGGCCCGACGCCGCCTCGACGACGATGCGTCCGGTCGGCGTTGGCCGGACGTCGCGCGGACCGATCGGTGTCGAAGGGTTAACGATGACGGCCGGCAATGCCTGTTCCGCGATCATCCGTTCGACCAGCCGCTCGGCGAGAACCTTGCTCTTCTTGTAGGCGCCGATCGCATGCGCTTCATCGAGCGGCATGGTCTCATCCGAAGGCGAGCCGTCGCCGGTTAGTCTCAACGTCGCGACGCTGGACGTGTAAACGACGCGTTCAGCGCCTGCCTTTAGCGCGGCCGCCATGACGGCACGCGTGCCGTTCGTATTGGTTGCGATGATCTCTTGCGGGTCCGGGGCCCAGAGGCGGTAGTCCGCCGCGACGTGAAAAACGTAACGCGCGCCGTTTACCGCCTTGTCCAGGAGGCTGGCGTCCCGAATGTCGCCTTCAACGATTTCGAGGTCGAGCCCTGAGAGGTTCGCGCGATTGCTGGTCCGGCGAACGAGCGCGCGGACCGACAATCCTTCCTCGATGAGGCGACGCGCGACCGCCGTGCCCACGAAGCCCGAGGCGCCGGTTAGAAATGCGATGTCTTTTGCCGCCAATATGCTCGCGCCCCCGCTACGTCGAACGTCACGTCAGCCTTTGAAGATAATCCGCCAGATACGGCCGGCAGCATCGTCGGCAACGTAAAGCGCGCCGTCGGGTCCGACTGCAAGTCCTGTCGGCCGATGCTCGACCCCTTTCGGGTCTCCGTCACGAAATCCATCAGCAAAGATTGTGTAAGGGCCCGATGCTTTGCCGGCCTCAAGGGGCTGAAACACGATATTGTAGCCTTCCTGCGGGCCCTCGGAGCGGTTCCAGGAACCGTGAAACGCGATGAAAGCGCCGCCGCGATAGGTTTCCGGAAACGCCGCCGCTTTGTAGATCTTGAGATCGTTCGGCGCCCAATGACCGGGAAATGCCGCGACGGGGGGAAGCTTTTCGGCGCAGCGGCCTACGGCCTTGCCACCGTCGCCGCCGTACTCGGGCGCAAGAACGTTTTTCTGCTGAATACCGTCGTAATAGCAGTAGGGCCAGCCGTAGTCGCCGCCTTCTTGAAGCTCGACCAGGACTTCAGCTGGCTGATCCGCACCTTGTTTCGCGGAATACAGCTTCGGCCAGTTCTCGTAGAGCTGATCGCGGCCGTGTTGGGTCGCGAAGATCCGGCCGGAATCGTCGAAGTCGATGCCTTCGGCGTTGCGAAGTCCGGTCGCGTACCGCGCTGCAGGTGAGAAGACCTGTCCCGTTTTGTTTGCGTCGAAGCGCCAGATTCCGGCGTGCGTTTTCAGTTCTTCGCAGGGATCGATGCCCGGCGATGCTTCCGCACGATTGTCCTGCTGGCAGGAATTCGTTGCCGAGCCGAGATCGACGAAGAGGTTGCCTTTCGGATCGATCGAGAATGGCCGGGATTTATGGTCCCCGTTGGCCGGGATATCGGACACGACCGTTTCGGGATTGCCCTTGGGTGCAATGTCGCCTGGCGCAAGCTCATAGCGAACGATTTTGTCGCCCAGGTCTACGAAGAGGCCGTTTTTATAGATGGCGATGCCGGTTCCGCCGCCGTCCGCCGGTCCGAACCGTTCGATGATGTCGGCGTTGCCGTCGCCGTTGCTGTCTTTCAAGGCGAGTAGTGGGCCGCCAGGCGACGGTTTGCGGTTGCGATTGTTGACATAAACGGTGCCGTCGGACGCGACGGCCATGTGACGCGGCGCGCCGACGTGGTCCGCAAAAATCGTGGCGCAGAAGCCCTTCGGCAAAGTGAGGCCCGCATTGCCGTCGCAGGACTTCGCATCGGCTGCGTGCGCGCGACTTCCGATCGGCAGATGCATGAGGGCGAAGACAGCGAACGGGAGGACGAGGGCTTTCGCAGTCAAGCCGCTGCCTAGTTTCCTGACGACGCCAGTGCTTTGCAAGTTAGCCACCGAGGAACTCTGCACAATGTAATCTCCACCAGATGATCGCGAGACACGGGAACGACTTGAGCATGCTCGGGTTCCGAGCGTTTGCGACGCCTGCTACAGGACCGCACGCATGCGGACAACCCCGTGCCGCGGATTAGCTCTCCGCGGCCGCCAGACCTCTAAGCGCCATGTCGGCGACAGCGTGGAGATCGGCGCGCGATGCTCCGCCGGCCGCTTGCACGGACATGCCCTGCATTACGGTCATGACGTAGCGCGCGAGACTTTCCGGCTCGGACTTACGCCCGAGATCACCCTCAGCCTTAGCGCGTTCGAAACGCAAGCGAAGCTCCTGTTCTACCCGCGCCCGGCGCTGGCAGAGTTCCTGCTTGATCGATTCAGCAGCGTCGCCGCACGAGAGCGCGCCCTGCACTGCAAGGCAACCCGGTGGGTTTGCCGGGTCAGTCAAACAGTCTGCCGAGGATTTCAACAGGCGCTCGACCACGGCTTTCGCGGTCGGCTCGGCGAGCGCCTCGCGATAAACGGCGCCCGGACCCTTTTCGGCGTAGCGGTCGAGAGCCTGACGAAAGAGCTCCTCCTTGTTACCGAACGCCGCATAGAGGCTGGGACGGTTAATGCCCATCGCCTCCGTCAAATCGGAAAGCGACGTTCCCTCGTAACCCCGCTCCCAAAACACATGGAGGGCCTTGTCGAGCACTTGCTCCTTACAGAATTCACGTGGGCGGCCTTTTTGCACCGCTTCTCTCCTAATGTTCGTTTTTTCTGTCTTACACCTATACATTTTCATACTCATCGATACAGATAGCAGTTGACAGCCCCGATGGCCACCCTATATCGGTACCGTTCAGTACATATATAGGGAAGCTGCGCATGATGAAAAGCTCCTTCAGTAGCGCGACTGCGGTCCTCAAGGGATTTGCGGGATGGGTTTCGAGCCGAACCTCCGATGATACGGCCGACGAGCGTCATGTTCCGTTTGTTGTATCTGCTTGTGGGTACCAATCGCGGCGCGAAGGAGACACTGCGGAAAATCCCGGTCAGTTCGACACATTGCGCGACCGGTGGCCGCCAGGGCTCAGTCTCGACAACTTCTCCTAACGACGAGTAGCGCGGCCGGTGCCGCCCAAAGGCTCGCCGCTCTCCCACTTTCGCGACACGACCGACACTCCCCGCCGGCGACATCGCTGGCGAAACGACGCGCGTCAGGCGCGAACATCCGAGGGGTTGACCATGAGTTTTCACGCACCATCCCAGTCTTCAAGAGGTTTGCTGGCTTCGGCAGCAATCGCGGCACTACTTGTGACGGCGCACGCTGGCGTGGCCCTTGCCCAGGAGCATCCGGCGGTACCCGTCTCAGTCGCGACCGTCGAGCCGCAAGAGGTCGATACCTGGGACGAGTTCTCCGGCCGGCTCGAAGCGATCGAGCGTGTCGACCTTCGTCCTCGTGTTGCGGGCCAGATCGTCGGCATCCATTTCCGCGAAGGCGCGCTGGTGAAAGCGGGCGACTCGCTGGTGACGATCGACCCGGCGCCCTACGCTGCCGAAGTCGAACGTTTGGAAGGCCTCGTCGGTGCGGCGCAGGCTCAGGTCGTATTCACGAAGGCGGACGTCGCTCGCGCGCGCCAGATCATCGGCAACGCGCTTTCGGAACGAGAGCTCGATACCCGCGCAAACGCTTATGACGCGGCGGTCTCCAACCTGAAGAGCGCGCAGGCCGCACTTCAAACCGCCAAGCTCAATCTCGGGTGGACTGAAGTTCGTGCGCCGGTCTCGGGGCGTGTGGGCCGGCACGAGATCACCGTCGGCAATCTCGTCGAAGGCGGCTCCAGCGCACCGGTGCTGACGACGATTGTATCGGTCAATCCCATTTACGCGAGCTTCAATGCGGACGAAAACGTCGTTTCCCGCGCATTGGCCACGCTTTCGCCTGAAGCCAACGCAACGGCTCGGCTCGAGCAAATCCCCGTGTCGATGTCGACCGCTGCGAATGAGGGCCCGTGGCGGCGCGGCACGCTCCAGCTGATCGACAACAAGGTCGACGAGGCGAGCGGCACAGTGCGGCTTCGCGCGACCTTCGAAAACACCGACGGGCTTCTCATCGCGGGGCAATTCGTCCGCGTGCGGATGGCAAAGCCGCGTACGGCTCCGATCATTGCGATCTCCGAACGCGCCATCGGCACCGATCAGGACAAAAAGTACGTGGTCGTCGTCGGCAAGGACAACAAGTCCGCCTATCGCGAGGTCAAACTCGGCGCGATGGCCGACGATCTGCGCATCATCACGAGCGGCCTTGCGGCTGGCGACCGCATCATCGTCGCCGGTCTGCAGCATGTGAGGCCAGGCGACCAAGTCACGCCGGAACCGGTCGCGATGAATGGGCGTCCGCTGCCGGAGGAACATGCCGCCGCCGACAAGCCGTCGCCCGCCACGCCGCAATAGACATTCACGCGAGAAGCCAACAGGGCGAGCCGCACATGAACATCTCGAAATTCTTCATCGATCGTCCGATTTTCGCGGGCGTGCTCTCCACCCTGATTTTCCTGGGCGGCCTGTTGGCGTTGCCCGCGATGCCGATTTCGGAATACCCGGAAGTCGTGCCGCCGCAAGTCGTCGTGCGCGCGAACTACCCGGGTGCCAACCCGAAAGTCATCGCCGAAACGGTTGCAACGCCGATCGAGGAGCAGATCAACGGCGTCGAAGGCATGCTCTACATGAGCAGCCAGGCGACGACCGATGGTTTGATGACGCTCACCGTCACGTTCCGGCTCGGCACCGATCCGGACAAGGCCCAGCAGCTCGTTCAAAATCGCGTCTCTCAGGCCGAGCCGCGTTTGCCCGAAGATGTGCGCGCGCTCGGCATCACGACGGTCAAAAGTTCGCCCGACCTGACGATGGTCGTGCACTTGCTATCGCCGAACGACCGCTATGACATGACGTACCTGCGCAATTACGCGGTGATCAACGTCAAGGACCGGCTTGCGCGCATCAACGGTGTCGGCGACGTGCAGATCTTCGGATCAGGCGACTATTCGATGCGAGTCTGGGTCGATCCGGCAAAGGCGGCGGAACTCGGACTTTCGGCAAACGACATCGTCAACGCAGTTCGCGCTGAAAACGTGCAGGCCGCCGTCGGCGTTGTCGGATCATCTCCCTCACTTCCGAATCTCGATTTCCAGCTGTCGGTCAACGCGCAAGGCCGCCTCGCGAGCGAAGAAGAATTCGGCGACATCGTCGTCAAGGCCGGCGCGAACAATCAGGTCACGCGCTTGCGCGATGTCGCGCGCATCGAACTCGGCGCGGCCGACTATTCGCTGCGTTCGCTGCTCAACAACAAGCAGGCCGTCGCGATCCCGATCTTCCAGGCTCCCGGGTCGAACGCGATTGAGATCTCAGACAACGTCCGCGCGACGATGGCAGAACTCAAGCAGTACATGCCCGAAGGCGTCGATTACAGCATCGTCTACGACCCGACGCAGTTCGTGCGTGCTTCGATCGAGGCGGTCATTCACACGCTTCTCGAAGCCGTGGCGCTGGTCGTGCTCGTCGTTATTGTCTTCCTGCAAACGTGGCGCGCGTCGATCATTCCGCTGATTGCGGTTCCCGTTTCGATCATCGGCACGTTCGCGGTGATGCATGTCTTCGGATTCTCAATCAACGCGCTGACGCTGTTCGGACTCGTGCTCGCGATCGGCATCGTGGTCGACGACGCGATCGTCGTCGTCGAAAACGTCGAGCGCAACATCGAGAACGGCTTGCATCCGCGCGAGGCAACGATTCAAGCCATGCGCGAAGTTTCCGGTCCGATCATCGCCATCGCGCTCGTTCTGGTCGCGGTCTTCGTTCCCCTCGCGCTCATCACCGGACTGACGGGCCAGTTCTACAAGCAGTTCGCGCTGACGATCGCGATTTCGACCGTGATATCGGCGATCAACTCGCTGACGCTGTCACCCGCGCTCGCCGCAGTTCTGTTGAAAGGTCATGACGCGCCGAAGGATTGGCTGACGCGGGGTATGGACTTTGCGTTCGGCTGGTTCTTCCGCGGCTTCAACCGCGCGTTCACCAGGGGTTCGAACGCCTACAGCGGCGGCGTCAAACGCATCCTATCGCACAAGGCAGCGGCGTTTCTCATTTATCTGGTTCTGATCGGAGCGGCCGGCGCGATGTTCAAGGCTGTTCCCGGCGGCTTCGTGCCCGGCCAAGACAAGCAATATCTTGTCGGTTTTGCGCAGCTTCCGGACGGCGCCACGCTCGACCGCACCGAAGAGGTCATTCGGCAAATGGGCGACATCATGCTCAAGACGCCTGGTGTCGAGAACGCCGTGCAGTTTCCGGGCTTGTCGATCAACGGTTTCACCAACAGCTCCAATTCCGGAATCGTCTTCGCCGGTTTGAAGTCGTTTGAAGACCGTCGCTCGCCGGATCTCAGCGGTCCAGCGATCGCGATGAACCTCAATCGGCAATTCGCGGGCATCAAGGACGCATTCATCGTGATGTTTCCACCGCCGCCCGTCCAGGGTCTCGGCACGATCGGCGGCTTCAAACTGCAGGTCGAGGATCGGGCCGGTCTTGGCTATGACGCCTTGAGCGATGCAATGAACTCATTCACGGGCGCACTCAGCAAGGCGCCCGAGCTTGCCGGTGTTTTCACCTCATATCAGGTGAACGTGCCGCAGCTTTTCGCTGCGATCGACCGGACGAAGGCACGTCAGCTCGGTGTCGCGGTGACCGACGTTTTCGCGACGATGCAAATCTATCTCGGTTCGCTCTACGTCAACGACTTCAATAAATTCGGCCGGACGTACTCTGTCCGCGTTCAGGCCGATGCGAAGTATCGTGCGCGTCCCGAGGATATCGGACAGTTGAAGGTTCGGT
The DNA here is from genome assembly GCF_019753045.1 of Hyphomicrobium sp. Classification (GTDB taxonomy): domain Bacteria; phylum Pseudomonadota; class Alphaproteobacteria; order Rhizobiales; family Hyphomicrobiaceae; genus Hyphomicrobium_B. The sequence continues at coordinate 106,648 of NZ_JAIELN010000002.1, read as the reverse complement.
CCAACACCGGCGCCATGATCCAGCTTTCGGCGCTGCTCAACGTGAAGCAGGTCTCGGGGCCCGAGCGCGCCATGCGCTACAACGGCTTCCTGACCGCCGACGTCAACGGCGGCGCAGCGCCCGGATACTCGTCCGGACAAGCAAAGGCAGCGGTTGAACGCATAGCAGCGCAAGTCTTGCCGAAGGGCATAGGCTTCGAATGGACCGAGTTAACGTACCAGGAGATCCTTGCGGGCAATTCCGGCGTTTGGGTATTCCCGCTGTCGATCTTCCTCGTGTTCCTCGTGCTCGCAGCGCAGTACGAAAGTCTCGTTCTCCCGCTCTCGATCATCATGATCGTGCCGATGGGCCTGCTCGCCGCCATTACGGGCGTGTATCTCTCGCATGGCGACAACAACGTCTTCACACAGATCGGTTTGATCGTTCTTGTCGGGTTGTCTGCAAAGAATGCCATTCTGATCGTCGAGTTTGCGCGCGAGCTTGAACTCGCGGGCCGTAATCCGGTGCAGGCGGCAATCGAAGCGAGCCGGTTGCGTCTCCGGCCGATCCTGATGACGTCGATGGCGTTCATCATGGGTGTCGTTCCCCTCGTCACGTCGATCGGCGCCGGCGCCGAGATGCGGCAAGCCATGGGCATCGCCGTTTTCTCGGGAATGATCGGCGTCACGCTATTCGGCATTTTCCTGACGCCGGTCTTCTACGTGATCTTGCGAAAACTCAGCGGCAACAAACCTCTCAAGCATACTGGCGAAATCATCGCGCCAGTCGCAACGACGGCCGGATCACATAGCCACTTGGCACCAACAGCCGCGGAATAACACGACCGAAACTTGGCGCTTCCCCCCGAAGTCCAAATATGGAGAGAAAGAATGTCTGATCTCAAAGGAAAAGTTGCAATCGTGACCGGCGCCTCAAAAGGCATTGGAGCCGAAATCTCACGAGCCCTCGCGGCAGCAGGCGCAGCCGTCGCGGTGAACTATGCGTCGAGCAAGGAAGGGGCTGAAAAAGTCGTCGCGGATATCAAGAGCAAAGGTGGCAAGGCGATTGCCGTCAAGGGCGACGTCGCAAAAGCACAGGACGTCGAAGCCATTTTTGCCGAAACCAAAAAGGCCTTCGGCTCGATCGACATTCTCGTCAACAACGCCGGCGTCTATGCGTTTCAGCCGCTCGAAGCCGTGACCGACAGCGAGTTCCATCGCCAGTTCAACATAAACGTTCTCGGCACGATCCTGGCCGCACGGGAAGCCGCAAAGCATTTCGGACCTGAAGGGGGCAGCATCATCAATGTCAGTTCTGTCGTCAGCCTCGCTGCGTTTCCGAACACCGTGCTCTACTCGGCGACCAAGGGTGCCGTCGATGCCGTGACTCGGGTGCTCGCGGCAGAGCTTGGGCCGAAGAAAATTCGCGTGAATACAATTGCTCCGGGTCTCGTCGAAACCGAGGGCGTTCATACAATGGGAGTTCTCGGAACCGACTTCGAGACGCACGCGGTTCAGCAAACGCCACTGGGACGCGTCGGCCAACCGGATGACATCGCGAAGGTCGTCGTATTTCTCGCATCCGACGCGTCCGGCTGGATTACCGGCGATAGACTGACGGCTTCCGGCGGAGCCCGTTGACAACGATAGCAGACGCTGCGATGCGTGCCGGGTCGAGGCACGCCATCGCACAGAGACAATTGATGCCAGCAGTCATCCGTGTCGAACATCTTTCCAAGACGTACGCTTCGGGATTCACGGCCCTCAAAGACATCAATCTCGAAGTCAACCGAGGAGAGATTTTTGCTCTTCTCGGGCCTAACGGCGCAGGCAAGACAACGCTGATCGGCTGCATCTGCGGGATCGTCAATCCCACGGCGGGGGAAATCACCGTCGACGGCATGAGTATCGTGGCCGATTATCGCGCCGTGCGCGCGATGATCGGTCTCGTGCCGCAAGAACTCGCGACAGATATGTTCGAAACTCCGTGGGCGACGGTCAACTTCAGCCGCGGACTGTTCGGCAAGCCGCGCGACCATGCCTACGTCGAGAAGGTGCTACGTTCACTTTCGCTTTGGGACAAGAAAGACAGCCGGATCATGACGCTTTCGGGCGGCATGAAGCGCCGGCTGCTGATCGCGAAAGCGTTGGCGCACGAACCACGCATTTTGTTTCTCGATGAGCCGACCGCGGGCGTCGATGTCGAGCTTCGGCGCGAGATGTGGCAGATCGTGAGAGATCTTCGCGCCGAAGGCGTGACAATCATCCTGACGACGCATTACATCGAAGAAGCCGAGGAGATGGCCGACCGCGTCGGCGTCATCGCCAAGGGCGAGATCATTCTCGTCGAAGAAAAGAACGAGCTGATGCGTAAGCTCGGCAAGAAGCAGCTCGTCCTGCAGCTGTCCGCACCGCTGACGGAAATACCGGCAGGGCTCGGCGCCTACGATTTGCACCTCGGCGCCGACTGTAACGAACTGACCTACACCTACGACACGCGAGCCGAGCGGACGGGCATCACCGCGCTCCTAAACGATATGCGAGCGACAGGCGTGACATTCAAAGATCTGTCGACGATGCAGAGTTCGCTCGAAGACATTTTCGTCGATCTCGTGAGGGAAAAGCGATGAATATCGAGGCTGTCCGCGCAATATACGGTTTCGAGATGTCCCGCTGGGGACGCACGCTCATGCAGAGCATCGTCTCGCCTGTGCTCTCGACGTGTCTTTATTTTATCGTCTTCGGCTCGGCGATCGGCTCGCGCATTTCGCAGGTGGATGGAATCGACTACGGAGCGTTCATCGTTCCCGGTCTCGTGATGATGCTGCTTCTGACGCAGAGCACTCTCAACGCCTCGTTCGGCATCTACTTCCCGCGCTTCACCGGGACCATATACGAGCATCTTTCCGCACCGGTTTCGGCCTTCGAGATCGTTCTCGGATATGTCGGCGCTGCGGCGACGAAATCGGTCATCCTCGGGCTGCTCGTGTTGATCACGGCAAGCCTCTTCGTGCCGTTGCGCATCGCGCATCCCTTCTGGATGATCCTATTCCTACTGCTTACCGCGATAACCTTCAGCATGCTCGGTTTCATCATCGGGATCTGGGCCGACGGATTCGAGAAGCTTCAGATCATTCCGCTGCTCGTCATCACGCCGCTGACGTTTCTCGGCGGCACCTTTTATTCGGTAAAGATGCTGCCCCCTTTCTGGCAAACCGTGACGCTCTTCAATCCCGTCGTCTATTTGATCAGCGGCTTTCGCTGGAGCTTCTTTGAAATCTCCGACGTGAATGTCGGCGTAAGCCTTCTGATGACGTCGTTGTTCCTTGCTGCCTGCATGGCTGTCGCCTGGTGGATCTTCAGGACGGGATACCGTCTCAAGGCGTGACTTGGTTCGTCAGCCGCCGCCCTTCAGGTACCAGCCCCACGGCTCACGGGTCGTGTAGGCGGTGATCTGCTTCGGCTCGAGGAAGTTGTTCAGTCCCCACGTTCCAAGCTCGCGACCGACGCCGCTTTTTTTCACGCCGCCCCAAGGTGGCTCGAGAAAATTCGGTTGCGAGCAATTGATCCAGACGACGCCGGCTTCGAAAGCGTCGGCGACGCGTTCCGCCCTCTTCAAGTCGCCCGACATGACGGCTGCTGCCAAGCCGAACTCGCTATCATTGGCCAAGGTCAGGGCTTGGTCTTCCGTATCGAACGTCGTGACGGCGAGGACGGGACCGAAAATCTCCTCGCGCCAAATTCGCGCTGAGGGTGGCACATCCGCGAAGATCGTCGGCTCCAGGAAGTAGCCTTCGTTGAGATGCGAGGGCCGCCCGCCGCCGGTGACGAGCGTTGCCTCGCTCTTTCCAGCATCGATATATCCGAGCACCTTGTCATATTGGGTTTTGCTGACGAGCGGTCCCAACAGCGTGCCCGGCGCCATGCCGTCGCCGATCGTGATTTTCTTGGCTTCCACTGAGAGCCGGTCGATGAGCTTCGGCGCGATGCCCTTCTCGACGATCATCCGAGATGTGGCGCTGCAGACTTGTCCCTGGTTCCAGAAGATTCCAAACATCACCCATTCGACGGCCTGCTCGATATCGGCATCGTCGAAGATGATGATCGGCGATTTTCCTCCAAGCTCCAGGCTGATGCTTTTGACGTCGCGCGCCGCAGCGGATGCGACCGCGATGCCCGTCTGGACGGAGCCCGTGAAGGCCAACTTGCGGACGTCGGGATGGGAGGCGAGGCGCGCGCCGGCGTCCGCACCATAGCCCGTGACGACGTTCAAGACGCCATTCGGCAGCCCGACTTCTGCTGCGATGCGCGCGAGTTCGAGCGCCGTCAGCGGCGTATACTCGGACGGCTTCAGCACGACCGCACATCCTGCCGCGATTGCCGGCGCGACCTTCCACGCCGCCATCAACAGGGGATAATTCCACGGCACGATGAGCCCAGCCACGCCTGCGGGCATGTATTTGACGCGCGACTGAAAACGCGCGTCCGGAACGCCGATGATTTCGCCTTGGCGCGCGTCCAATTCCTCAGCGTACGTTGCGTAGAGATTGAAGCAATAGGCGGCGTCGCCGATGTCCCATAGTGCTTCAGGCAGGGGCTTGCCGTTGTCTCTCACCTCGATCTCGGCGAGCGCTTGCTTCTGCTCCTCGATCGCCGCGCCAATCGCGCGAAGTAATGCGGCGCGGTCCCGGCCGGTCGTGCGCGACCATGGGCCGGCCATTGCGGCTTTTGCAGCTGCTACTGCCGCGTCGATGTCCGCTGCTGATCCGGCGGCGCAGCGGTGGAAGGTTCGTTCGTTGGCCGGGTTGACGACGTCGAGCGTGCGAGCGCCCAGCGCGTCACACCACTTTCCATCGATGAAAAGTTTCGATTGCATCCTAGATCCGTGATCGATCGGGTTTCAGAGTACCTTTGCCAATGTGCTTCTGAAGCCATCGATGAAGATATCTGCATGCTCCCGAGTAAAGCAGAGCGGCGGACGGATCTTCAAGACGTTGCCGTGACCGCCTGCTATCCCGATCAGGATATTGCGCTCGCGCATGCCGTTGACGATTCTCTCAGCGAGGGCGCGATCGGGCTCGGCTGACGCCTTATCCTTCACGAGTTCGACGCCTATATAGAGGCCGGAGCCGCGCACGTCCCCGACGCGTTCGCCGTTTCCGCCGGCAATACGAAGCTCTGTGCGCAGATAGGCGCCGGTATCAAGGGCGTTTTCCTGCAGGCCTTCTTCGTTCAGGACGTCCAATACTGCCAGTCCCGCGGCCGCCGCGACCGGATTGCCGCCGAATGTGTTGAAGTACCCGGACCTCGAGCCGAATGACTCGAGCATAGCGGGTTTGACAGCGACGCCGCCCATCGGGAAGCCGTTGCCCATCGGTTTTCCCATTACGACCATGTCGGGCACCACGCCGTGGCGGGCGAAACCCCACATTTTCTCGCCGGTGCGGCCGAAGCCTGGCTGAACCTCATCGGCGATGTAGACGCCGCCCGCGTCGCGGACTGCCGCGACCGCTTCGGCCAGAAATCCCGGCTCGCCCGGGTAGACACCGTCGCTCGAAAAGATGCTGTCGGCGATGAACCCGGCGAGACGAATGCCCGCTTTCTCCATGGCTGCGATGGCTTTGCGTATGTCCTCGGCGAATTTGGGTCCAATGGCTTCGCTGCCGTGGCGATACGTGTCCGGCGCGGGCACGAGGAACACGTACGGCGGCCGCGGCTCGGCGCTCGCGGACGATGGCGATATTTCCGTCACGGCCGTGGTGTTACCGTGATAGGCGTTCTCGGTCACGATGAAGCCCTTGCCGCCTGTCACCGCGCGGGCGATGCGCAGCGCGAGATCGCCGCTTTCGCTGCCTGTGCACGTAAATACGATATTCGAGACCGGCTCGGGCATCGTGGCCAGAAGGCGTTCGGCATACGTGTAGATATTGTCATAGAGGTAACGCGTGTGGGTGTTCAGCGTGCCGAGCTGCCGCGATATGGCTTCGACGACGCGGGGATGACAGTGCCCGACTGACGGCACGTTGTTGTAAGCGTCGAGATAGCGCGTGCCATCGGCATCGTGGAGCCAGACGCCCTCGGCCCGGACGAGGTTCAACGGCCGTTCGTAAAACAGCATCGAAGTCGGCCCGAATGTCTGCTTCCGGCGTTTGACGAGGCTCGTGACCGCGGGAGGCAGCTTGTCGGCTGCGTTCATGTCGAAGGCGTTGAGGTCGAGAATTTTTCGCGTAGCTTCCATAGGGCCCCTTGGGCAAGCTCCCTGACAAATGGGCTGCGTATCCGCATCGGTTTCGACTAATATAGGGTACGCCGCCGGCAACAGCTTGACCCTTGGAAGAGGGGTCTGTTCAGTTTGTCATCAGCCCCTGGCCGCGAACCCCGTCAACTTCGGGGCCGCTCTGGTCAAATCCCGTGGCCGCGCTCAGAGTAACGTCAGTTCCGATTGCAATCGGGCTCTCCATCGTCGAGAAAACAAGCATGACTGATGAAACGCAGGCACGGCCGAATCGCTGGAAGCGATTTTCCGATTGGGACGAGCGCCCGCTTCGGCTCGACAAGTTCGCCGCAGAAGATGCTGCAAGCGGTTTTTCGGCGTTCAAAAGTCCGTTCGATCCCAAACCGGGACTGTCGCTCGGCGACGGTGTCGTCGAGTCCATGGATGGCATAGCCGTCCGCGACTTCGATATGATCGATGTGTTCATAGCCCGGTATCATCTCGATCCCGAAATCGCGCCGGAAGCGATGGCGATGCCGTCTCTGGAAGTGGCTCGCATGCTCGTCGACATGAACGTGCCGCGAAAGACGCTGGTTCGGCTCGCTCACGGCATGACGCCGGCCAAGCTCGCCGATGTCGTCAGCCACCTTTCATCGCTCGAGATCGCTTTCGCCTACAGCAAGATGCGGGCACGGCAGACGCCCGGCAATCAAGCGCACGTCACGAACGCGAAAGACGACCCTCTGCAGATGGCGGCTGATGCCGCAACTGCGGTGGCGCTCGGCTTCGACGAAATCGAGACGACTATGCGGGTTGCACGCAACTCCTGGTCGAACGCCGTTGCCTGCGCCGTCGGGGCTGCCGTCGGACGGTGGGGCGCGCTCTTTCAGTGCTCCAGCGAAGAAGCTGAAGAACTCAAGATCGGCATGGCGGGCTTCACCTCCTACGCCGAGACCGTGTCGGTCTACGGCACCGAAAAGAGCTTCATCGACGGCGACGATACGCCTTGGTCGAAAGCATTTCTCGCGGCCGCCTACGCTTCGCGGGGCATCAAGATGCGGTGCACCTCGGGCGCGGGCTCCGAGTTGCTGATGGGCTTTCACGACCGCAAATCACTGCTCTATCTCGAAGCGCGGTGCCTTTGCCTGCAGCGCGCGATGGGCGTGCAGGGCACGCAGAACGGCGGCATCGACGGAGCGCCCGTCACGTGCACCGTTCCTGGCGGCATGCGCGAATTGATGGCCGAGAACCTGATCGCCGTCTGGCTCGATCTCGAATGCGCGTCCGGCAACGACGCTCGCGCGACCGAATCGGAAATCCGCGTCGGCGCGAAGATCCTGCCATATCTCATCGCAGGGTCCGATCTCATCTGTTCCGGATTCGGCTCAATTCTAAAGTACGACAATTCGTTCAACGCCTCTCTGCTCAATGGTGAGGAACTCGAGGATTATCTGGTTCTGCAGCGCGACTTCGAGGCAGACGGCGGGCTTACGCCGGTCGGCGAGACGCGCGTCATGGAGCTCAGGTCGCGGGCCGTCGATGCGATCAGCGCGGTGCTGGAAGAACTCAGGCTCGCGAAACCGACCGCCGACATGAAGCTCTCGGTCGTTGCCGCATCCGGCTCGGATGAAACGCGGACGTTTTCGGGCCGCGACGTGGCGCTAATCAGCGAAGCAATCTACGATCGGTCGATCACGGTCATCGACGTCATAAAGGCGCTTGCGGCGCGCGGCTTCACCGAAGAGGCGGAAAACCTGCTGAAGCTCGTAAGACTCCGCGTTTCCGGCGATTATCTGCAGACGTCGGCGGTCGTTCGCGACGGGCGCATCGTCAGCGCCGTAAACAATCCCAACGATTATCAGGGGCCTGGCACAGGCTACCGTCTCACCGAGGAGCGTCGCGACGAAATCGTCGCCATTCGCGATGTGCTGACGCGCCAGGAGGTGCTGAGAGTAGAAGCGGCCTTCAGGCCCGGAGAAGTCAACCGGGTCGCCTACCGGCCGACGGGGCCCGCCGCCGCGACCCACAATCCGAAGGAAGTCGTCATCGGCATCAGCCCCGCCTTTGGCCTGAAGCTCTTTCAAACCGTCGCCGGGCATCCCCTCTCCGCGATTTTGCGGGTGCTGATTGGCGGCATAACGGAAGGCGGCTGCACGGCCCGCGTCGTCCGGATGCGGCATACGGCAGATACCTCGTTCCTCGGGCTCAGCGCGGCGCGGCTCGCCGGCTCCGGCATCGGGATCGGCATTCAGGCAAAAGGCACCGCCGTCATTCATCAGAAGGACCGGCTTCCGCACAACAATCTCGAACTCTTCTCGAACTCGCCGATCACCAAGGTCGAACATTACAAGCGAATGGGGCTCAATGCGGCTGCTTATGCGCTTGGCGAAATGCCCGAGCCCGTTATCGTGCCGACACGCGGCGAGGCCATGGGCTCACGTTACCATGCTAGAGTCTCGCTCATCTACGCGATCGAGACGGAGATGACGTCCGAGGGCGCTGAACCAGAAGAGATCGATGTGATGTTCCTCGGAGCTGCCGCATGACCGGGAAGCCTCTCACCGTCGCCGATTATCCGCTCGCCGAGAACCGGCCCGACGTGGTCGAGACGAAAGCCGGCAAGAAGCTCGATGACATTACGCTCGATGGCGTGCTGTCCGACCGCGTATCGCTCGAAGACCTTCGCATCACGGACCGCGCGCTTCGCCAGCAGGCTGAAATCTCGACAGCGGCGGGGCGGCCAACGCTGGCTGCGAATTTCGAGCGCGGCGCCGAGCTGGTGGACGTTCCGCAAGACGTGATCATGCGGATCTACGAGCTGCTGCGTCCGGGCCGGGCCAGCTCCAAGGACGAATTGCTCGCGGCTGCGCGAGAACTTCGCGAAACATACGGCGCCGAGGGCGTCGCGGCCTTCATCGAGGAGGCGGCGGACGTATATGAGCGCCGCTCACTTTACAAAAAACGCTTCTGAAAGGACGGGCATGAGCTGGAAGACGGGTTATCGATCCATCTATTACGACGGCGCTCCGGAGCCAGACGACCCGGATCTCTCCAAGTCCCACACCGCCCTCCTCATCATCGACGTCCAGAACACCTACCTCTCCCGGCCGGACCGTGCGTCGCTTTCGCCGGAGGATCAGAGGCGGTATGACGCTTGGACGCCCTTTCACAAGCGCATGCATGAAGTCGTTCTGCCGAGAACGAAGGACCTTCTCGAGAGGTTTCGGCGGAACGGCATCGAATGCCTGTTCGCGCGCATCGCCTGCCATACCAAGGAGGGCCGGGACCGCTCGCTGTCGCAGAAGATGCCGGGCTGGAACAACCTTCTTTTACCTAAAGACGAGTTGCCGTCCCAGATTGTCCCGGAGCTTCAGCCCATTGGGGACGAGATCGTCGTTACCAAGACAACAGACAGTGCACTGACGGGCACCAACCTGCGGCTGATCCTAACCAACCTCGGCATAAAAACCGTCGTCTGCTGCGGGATTTTCACGGACCAATGCGTCTCGTCGACTGTCCGGAGCCTCGCCGACGAGAGCTTTGCCGTCGTCGTGATCGAAGATTGCTGCGCCGCCGGGTCCGACGAACTTCACCACAAGGAACTCGAGATCATGAACATGATCTATGGACACGTCATGTCGAGTGCTGAACTCAACGCCCTGATGAAGCTGGCCTAAACCGGCTTGACGACGTCCAGAAGGTCAAGTTTCCATAGGGGAGGGTCAAATCGACTTGGCGACCGCAGCATACAGTGATGCCATCACAGAGGGGGGATCTTCCGTTACCGTGGACAACTGGCTGCATCGCTCTTCCTTACTCGTCCTCTTCCGTGGACGAGCCCCGTCGATCGCTTCCGTTTCGCCCTGATTGTTACGGGCAAAAAAAACATCATCCGCTCACCAGGAGTGACAGGCATGTTCGATAGCAAACTCTCACGGCGCGACTTCTTGAAAACTTCGGCGTCCGCGGCGGCGACGCTGGCGGCCACTCAAGTAGGCCCCTTCGCAGGCGCCGCCCACGCGGCCCGTGACAAGGAACTGAATATTCTCTGTTGGGAAGGTTACAACTCGGCTCAGGTGCTCGACCCGTTCCGTTCGAGCAAGAGCGCGACGGTCAAGGCCGAAAGCCTGACCAACGATCCGACGATGATCAACCGTCTGCGCGCTGGCGAGATCAACGTTTGGGATCTCATCAACGTCAACAATCCCTGGGCACGCAAAATCATGCTGCCCGAGAAGCTGATCAAGCCGCTCGATCGCGCCAAGTTCGAGCCATACTTCGCGAAGATGATGCCGCAGTTCAAGCCGCCCTATAAATGGGCGATGGACGACTCCGGCAAAGATCTGCTCGGCATGGCGCAGCGGTTCGGGCCCTACTCGTTCGTCGTCAACACCGACAAGATCAGCCGCAAAACTGCAGAAGACCAGGGCTGGGATCTCTTCAATGACCCGAAGCTCGCCGGCCGCTTCGGCATTCTGGAATCCGACGACTGGAACGTGTTCGGCATCTGCTGCATCGCCGGCTTCGATCCCTATCAGCCGCATACACCCGAACAAGTCGCCAAGTTCGAGGAAACCGCAAAGCGCATTCTGAAGAACAAGAAGGTCGTCGGCGACATCGCCACCATGAACCAGGCCATGATTTCCGGCGAAATCGATTGCCATCTCACGGGCGGCACGTACTCGGCTTCTCCCGCCCGCGCGGACGGTCACTTGAATTTGCGCGGCGTCACGCCCAACAAGGGTCCGCTTGCCGGCGGCAAGGGCGGCATCGCCTGGATCGAAATCACCTCGGTCGTCAACAACCCGCACGGCTCTCCGCTCGCCGAGCAGTTCCTGGAATACGTGCAGGCTCCCGAAGTCGCGCACACGGTGGCGTTTGCCGAAGGCACGTTCAATCCGGTCGCTCAGATGGGCAACCCCGAATGCTTCAAGCTCTTCACCAAAGATCAGCTCGAGGCCATTCAGTGGGACAGCCTCGAAGAAGAGATGGCGCGTTCGGTCGAGTACGATATCGTTCCCGACTACGACAAGCTGCTCGATATCTGGAACGCGGCGAAGAAATCCTGAGCTGCATGACGTTTGCGTCATGACCTCAGTAAACGGCATGTAACGCTTCGGCCTTCCGCCGCCCTGTTAGATAGGCGGAAGGCCAGACGCGTTTCTCATTAGCTTTCAAAGAAGTTGGAACTCCTACGTGACCGGAACTTCCGAACCTATCCTGCGATTGAAGAACGTACGTAAGGCGTTCGGCAATCTAGCAGCCGTCGACGATATCAACCTTTCCATCGGCGAAGGCGAATTCTTCACGATCGTCGGACCTTCCGGTAGCGGCAAGACGACCTTGATCCGCATGCTCGCCGGAATGGAGCGGCCGACATCGGGGGACATTCTGCTGCGCGACAAGCGCATCAACGATACTCCGGCCAACGAACGGCCGACATGCATGGTGTTTCAGTCGCTCGCGCTCTTTCCGCATCGGACGGTCGGACAGAACATCGAGTTCGCCCTCAAGATCCGAAACGTCGATCCGGCGACCCGCGCGAAGCGGGCACGCGAGCTGATGCAGCAACTGCATCTTCCCGCCGACTACTATTCGAAGAACGTCACGTTGTGTTCGGGCGGTGAGCGCCAGCGCGTCGCCCTTGCCCGCGCACTCGCATTCGATCCGCAGATCCTGTTTTTCGACGAACCGCTTTCGGCAATCGACTACAAGCTCCGCAAGACGCTCGAGAAAGAGCTGAAGGACATTCACCGCGAAACGGGCAAGACATTCGTCTACATCACCCACAGCCTCGAAGAGGCAATGGTGATGAGCGACCGGATCGGCGTCATGCGGCGCGGCAAGCTCATTCAGGTGGGCTCGCCCAACGAAATCTACTCGACGCCCCGCTCGCGCTTCGTCTCCGAGTTCATGGGCGACGTCAACGTGATACCCGTCGAGAGCAACGGCGCAGGCTCGGTGCGTTCGCAAACGCTCGGCGCGAGCTTCAAAGTTCCGCCGGCTGCAATCGAGAGCAAAGCGCAGTGCTTGGTCGTCCGGCCAGAGTTCCTTCGCTTCCTCAACTCTCCGAGCGACGCGCAGAACAGCCTCAAAGGCGTTCTCTATAACGAATACGCACTCGGCTCGCGCATCCAATACCAGGTCCGTGTCGGCGAAAAAGTATTCCTCGTCGAAAAGCTTCGCCAGCAGCCCTTCAAGGGCAAGCTCGACGACGAAGTTCTGATTGGTTGGGATCCGGAAAATTCAATTCTGGTGGCCGACGAATGATCGAAAAGACCTCCGTTCTCGCCCAACCAGGAAGGCGTGCGGCGCTACCGATTATGGTATTGCTGGCGCTCGGGTTCGTTGCGCCTCTGCTCGCGGTCGTGGGCTTCAGCTTCATGCCGGCCCGAACCTTCGGACTTTGGCACGAGCCTACTCTCGAAAATTACGAAACGATCTTCAGCGACAACACCTACGTCTCGTTGTTTTGGTCGCTGGGGCTGGCGTCGGCTACCGTCGTACTTCTCGCGCTCATCTGCTATCCGGTCGCGTACGGTCTCGTTCGCGTCTTCGGCCGCTGGTCGACAGTTTTGACACTGCTCTTCACCATCCCGCTGGTGGTTTCGGAAAATATCCGCCTCTACGGCTGGGTGCTGTTCTTCATCAAGGGCGGCGTCCTTCCGGGAACCTTGAGAACGCTCTTTGGCGTGGAGATGGGAGATTTTCTTTTCACGCCGGCCGCCGTCTTGTTCGGCATGGTCTACGTCTATCTGCCGTTCATGCTGTTTCCGATGACGCTCGGAATCGCGATGGTACCGAACCAGATGCGTGAAGCGGCGAGAGACCTGGGCGCAACCCGTTGGCAGGTTTTCCGCGAAGTTGAACTGCCGCTGTCGACACCTGGTTTGATGATCGGCTCGCTGCTGACGTTCGTGCTCGCTGTCGGCGCCATTGCCGAGGCCAAGGTTCTCGGCGGACAGCGTATCATCCCCATCACACACGACATCGAAATTGCCTTCACGTATGCGCAGAACTGGCCTCTCGGGGCGGCGCTGGCGGTGCTGCTGATGCTGGTCGTCAGCGTGCTCGTCCTCATCGTGCTCAGGCGCTTCGATCTCGATCAAATACTTGGAAAGCGGTGACGTAATGTCTGAGAACAATAACAGCATTCGCCACATCCTCATCGGCGTCTGGACCGCTGCGGTGCTGCTCTTCGTGTTCATTCCCAGCGCGACGATCTTCCTCGCGTCGATGACGTCGAGCCGCTACTTCACCTTCCCGATTTCGTCCTTCGGGTTCGATTGGTGGTCGAAGGTCTTCAACTCGCTCGAAGTCCGTGCGCTGGCGCTCACCTCTCTATCGATCGCGGCGACGGTCACCGTCATCGCAGTCGTGCTCGGCTTTTTCGGTGCGCTGGCCTTCGCCCGCTACGATTGGAAGGGCCGCAAGCTCTACCAAAAGTTCATTCTGCTCCCGATCTTCTTCCCACAGTCGGTGCTTGGGCTCGCCCTGCTGCTTTGGTTCAACGCCTTGGGCCTGACGCTATCCTGGAAGACGGCTGTCCTCGCACACCTGGTCTGGATTGCGCCGGTCGTAACGCTCGTCATGGCCATTCAGGTCTATTCCTTCGATCCGTCTCTCGAGGAAGCGGCGACGGATCTCGGCGCATCGCGATGGCAGACTTTCCGCGAGGTGACGCTACCTGTTCTCATGCCGGGGATCTTTTCGGGAAGTCTGTTCGCCTTCCTGCTGTCGTGGGGCAACTTCCCGCTGTCGCTCTACACAACGGGCGCGGACAACACTTTGCCCAAGTATCTCTACGCAAAGATGGTGGCGGGCTACACGCCGGGCGTACCCGTGCTTGGTACGATTTCGACGGCGGCCGCCGCAGTCCTCCTCTTTGGGGGCTACGCCGCAATGCTCTTTCTCACTCGGAAGCGGAACGCGGCGTCCTAGAACAAGCTCTCAATCTCTCGATCTCAACAAGACCAACAACACGGCCCCTAAGGAGGTTATATCCATGTTCACGTCTATCGCAGGCCGGTCTGTCATCGTCACCGGTGCAAGCAAGGGGATCGGCAAGGGGATCGCGCGCGTCTTCGCAAAGAGCGGCGCAAAGGTCGTCGTCGTCTCGCGGCATCTCAAAGAGGCAGAGGCTACAGCTGAAGAGCTGCGCCGGGACGGTGGAACCGCAATGGGCTTCTCCGCCGACGTCACCAGCATGGGCGACTTGCAGGTTCTCGCCGAGGCGACTGCCACGGCTTACGGCGGCATCGACATCCTGTGCGCCAACGCCGGCATTTTTCCTCAGACCAAGATCGAGGAATTGTCGCCCGAAGATTGGGATTTCGTTTCCGATACGAACCTCAAGGGAACGTTCCTGTCGGTCAAAGCCTGCCTGCCGTATCTGAAGAAATCGGATCAGGGACGCATCGTCATCACCTCGTCGATTACCGGCCCGATCACAGCCTTCCCGGGCTGGTCTCACTACGGCGCGACGAAGGCAGGACAGCTCGGCTTCATGCGTACGGCCTGCATGGAGTTCGCGAAGTACGGCATTACCGTCAACGCGGTTCTGCCGGGCAATATCGCTACAGAAGGTCTTGCGGCTCTCGGACCTGAGTATGAGAAGTCCGCTGCGGCTTGCATCCCGCTTCAGAAGCTCGGCAAGGTCGAGGACATCGGTTACGCGGCGCTGTTTTTCGCGACCAAGGAAGCCGCCTACGTTACCGGACAGACGATCATCGTCGACGGGGGTCAGATCCTGCCCGAAAGCACGGATGCGCTGGCGCAGGCCTAACGCATCACTTAGCGGTCAAATTCTGATCAGCTTTGGTTGTCGAGTACCTCCGCGCGCAGTGCGCGCGGAGAAAGGCCGGTCCATCGCCGGACAGCGCGGCTGAAGGCGGAGAGTTCGGAATAGCCAACGAGGAAGGCTATTTCAGAGAACGACAACTGGCGCTGGCGCACATAGGACAGCGCCAAGTCGCGGCGCGTGCTTTCGACGAGGGTGCTGTAGCTCAGTCCGTCGTAATGAAGCTCGCGCTGAATGGCGCTGAGTGGAAGCCGCAGCTCAGCGGCCACGCATTCGATTTGCGGAAAGCCTTCAGGCAGTCTTGCGCGGACGGCGCTGCGAACACGATCTGTAATGCTGAAGCGCACATCGCGACGCTCGGAGAGCCGATCGAGACAGAGTTTCATTGCGCACATGAGCCGCGGATCAGCAGCCGGCATCACCTGCTTCAGGATTTGCGGCCGGAACACGATCGCGTTTGTCGGCTGCGAGAAGAAGGCCGGTGCCGCGAATGCACGCTCATGCTCGCGCCAGGCTTCTGGCTTTGGATGCTCAAAATGAACTTCCTCAGGGGCCCAGCTCTGGCCCATCGCTTCGCGAATGAGATTGAGGAACATGCCGAGCGACAGTTCCGCGTCTTGGCGGCGTTCGACGATTTGCGGCGCGTCGATGCGATATTCGAGTCTCGCCAGGCCATCGGGCGCCGTCCTCAGGGCCATCGAAGACGATTGCTGGTGCAGCGGAAAGAGTTCAACGAGCGTTTCGAGAGCGACGCCGAGCGAGGGAGCGGAGAGCGAGGCATACCCCCAAAGACCGAGGTCTCGGGGATCGAATGCATTGCCGAACCACAAACCGAAATTATCGTTTCGGGTTATTCGTGCGCTTTCCTCGAACAGGCGGCAGTAGGAGCTGAGGCTCAACTGCAGAGTCGGAGAGCCAGCCATTTCAGGCGAGATGCCGACGCTGCCGAAAATGCGATCGACATCGCCGCGCTGGCGCTCGATGAACTTCACTATTCCGGTGGCGGCGGAGGCTAGAACAGAAGGGTCGGTCCCCCGACTGATAGAGCTACCAGCGCCGCTCGCTCCGAAGTCGCTAATGCCGAGTACCATCGTTTCCTGGTGAGCAGATGCCAATATTCCAGAGAAAAAAGGCTAGCAGAAGCGGCCCACGGGTCAACCGTCATGCGCGGTGAAATATTCGGCACTCGCCAAAAACAACTGCACAATTGCGGTGCAACATTCAGCCGAAAAGCCGTTTCAGGAGACCTTTCTTCGGCGGTGCAGCAACGTCTTTCCCCGCGGCGGTGCCGTACTGTGAGAGGTACTTCTCGCAAAGCGCGATCGATCCCTGCGTGTATTCCACGCCCATCGATTTCGCGAGTTCGGTTTCCGAATGCGATCCGATCCACGCCACGAGGAGAAGTCTCCGCAGCATGACGAACGTCGCAATTTCGCTTTCTTCGGCCTCGCTCAAAGTGCCGATGCGGCGATAACCGCGAACCCACGCATTGAGCAGGTCCGGCACCTCCGGCGTGTGCTCGAAGAACGAGACGGTGGTCGCGCAATCGTAAAGGAGCCAGGAAAATCCGCAGTCGTCGAAATCGATGACCTTCACGGTCGACCCGTCCATCAGCAGATTGGCGAGCCGCATATCGCCGTGCACAAGATTGAAGCGATCGGGCGATTTACCAAAGTTCTCGAGACGGCGTCCGATCAGCGCGACGGCTTCGGTGATGGCCGCCGTCGCCTCCGGCGTCATGCCCATCCCGTCTTTCCAGTAGCCCCAATGGGGACGACTGCCGAGGCTGGTCTCAAAATCCCAAGTGAAGCGTTCGAACCAGACCGGCCGCTGCCACTTGCGAACATGGGCGTGCATGCGGGCCGCCGTTTCGCCGAGCATCTCGAAGCCGGCGATGTCGGTACTCGACGGCTCCGCGCCATTCTCCCATTGGAACAGCACGACGTTGCGCGGGTTCGGAAGCCCGCTAGCCGCAACGGTCTGGATGTATTCGCCGTCGAGGCCCCTCAGCGCCGTCGGCGTGGCAACGCCGCCATTTTCGCGGAGAGCCGAAAGCCACATGAGCTCTGAAGCTATTGCAGTGCGCGAATGATAATTTTCGCGATGGATGCGAAGCGCCCACCTTTGCCCCGTGCTGCTATCGACGCGATACGTTGCATTCTCGGAGACGTTTATGAGCTTGACCGCGCAGTCGCCCGGAAGGCCGTAGCGCCTTACCGCGCGCTCGGCCAGGATCTGCAATCGCTGCAACAGCTCTTCGTGTGTCGCCTCATCGGTACCCGTCATGCCTGCTGCCTTGACTCCCGTGCGCTTCATTGAGAGGCGACCTTTCGACCGCTTCTCTATTTTTTCAAACACTACGGGGCTGTGGCAAAGCGAACTTGACCTCGCCGCCGTGTCAGTTGACAGGCGAGCCGCGCGCTTCGGTGATGCTCCGTGGAACTGCGACTAGAGCTTCACCATCACGTGACGCGGTACGGTGTAATCCTCGAGCGCATACATCGAGAGATCCTTGCCGTAGCCCGACATCTTCAAGCCGCCGTGCGGCATCTCGCTGACAAGCATGAAATGGGTGTTAACCCACGTGCAGCCGTACTGCAGCCGCGACGCGACCTTCATGCCCCGGGCGATGTCCGACGTCCAAACCGAGGACGCCAGCCCGTAATCGCTGTCGTTGGCCCAGGCGATCGCTTCGTCGGCATCGTCGAACGGCGTGATCGAGACGACGGGGCCGAACACTTCCTTGCGGACGATCTCATCGTTCTGCGTGGCGCCCGCGACGACCGTCGGCTCGAAGAAGAAGCCCTTTCCTGCTGCGGGCTTACCGCCCGCCGTCATAGCGATATGGTTTTGTAGGCTTGCCCGGTCGACGAACGACTTCACGCGCTCCTTATGAGCGGACGAGATCAACGGTCCGAGGTCGTTCTCGTCGTCGTTGGCCTGGTTGTACTTGAGTTCCTTCACCGCGCTCGAAAGATCGGCGACGAGGTTGTCGTAGACTTTTTTGCCGGCATAGATGCGACACGCCGCGGTGCAGTCCTGGCCCGCGTTGTAGAAACCGAATATCTTCACGCCCTCGACGACGGATGCGATGTCGGCGTCGTCGAAGACGATGACAGGCGCTTTGCCGCCGAGTTCAAGATGCGTGCGCTTGATGTTCGTGGCTGCTGCCTGCAGGACCTTCTGGCCGGTTCCGATGCTTCCCGTGAGCGAAACCATCGAGACCTTCGGATGGTTGATCAGCGCAGAACCCGTTGTCGAACCTTTGCCGACGACGATGTTGACCACGCCTTCAGGGAAGATATCAGCGATGATCTTGCCGAGCTTCAGAAGCGTCAGAGGCGTCTGCTCGGACGGCTTCAGCACGATCGTGTTGCCGCCGGCTAGAGCCGGAGCAAGCTTCCAGGCCGCCATCATCAATGGATAGTTCCACGGTGCGATGGAGCCGACGACGCCGACCGGATCGCGACGGATCATCGACGTATGACCGGCCATGTATTCGCCGGCGACGGGGCCGTGCATGTTGCGAACGGCGCCTGCAAAGAAGCGGAAGCAATCGACGATCGCCGGCATTTCATCCTGCAGAACGCGAATGCGGGGCTTGCCGGTATTCAAGGCCTCGAGCGTGGCGAAGCTTTCAGCGTCACGTTCGATTGCGTCGGCGAGCTTCAAGAGCAGCGTCGACCGTTCGCCGACCGTCGTTTGCGACCAAGCCTTGAAGGCCTTGTCCGCAGCATTGACGGCCGCATCGACCTGGGCTGCGGACGCGTCCGGCAGATTGGTGATGACGTCTTCCGTCTTCGGGTTGACGACTGGCTCCGGTGCGTCTGTCCCGGCAACGAAGTCAGAGCCGATCAGCATGTTGGTGTCGAGCATCTTATCCTCCAGCATTAAAGTCCGTTACTTTGAAGAGCCGCCGGTGTGTTCGCCTTCTCGCGTCAGATAATAGGCTGCGAGGATCGGCAACAGCGTTACGATGAACACGAATACGGCGACGACGTTCGTCACCGGCCTTTGACGTGGCCGGATGAGTTCGGAAAGCATCCAGATCGGCAGAGTCGTTTGCTGACCGGCGGTGAACGTGGTGACGATCACTTCGTCGAATGAGAGCGCAAACGCGAGCATGCCGCCAGCGAGCAACGCCGTCCCGATCTGCGGAAGGATGACGTGGCGGAAGGTCTGGAACGAGTTGGCGCCAAGGTCCATCGAGGCCTCGACGAGATTGCCGTTCAGCCTGCGAAATCGCGCGACCGCATTGTTGTAGACGACGACGATGCAGAACGTTGCGTGGCCGAGAATGATCGTCCAGACCGAGAACGGTATGCTCATGATGTCGAAGGCGGAGCGAAGCGCGATACCGGTGATGATGCCGGGCAGCGCTATCGGCAGCACGAAGAGAAGCGAGATCGTCTCGCGGCCGAAGAAGCGGGCCCGCGAGAGGGCGGCCGCGGCAAGCGTCCCGAAAATAAGGGCGAGCACCGTCGCGATCGCCGCGACCTGCAGCGATAGGTAGAGCGGCGGCCAAATATCCGGCCGCGACGTCCAGGCGACTCCGAACCATTTGGTGGTGAGGCCGGGCGGCGGAAATTCGAAGCTCTTTTCCTCGGTCGTGAAGGCGTAGAGGAAGATCAATGCCAGCGGCAGATGAAGAAATAGCAGTCCGGCAATCGCCGAGATCCGCAAGCCGAGCGGCGTCGTACGGTTTGCCTTAGAGGACATCGAACGCCCCCATACGTTTCGCCATCCAGAGATAGACGGCCATGATCAGCATCGGCACGACGGTGAAAGCCGCGGCAAGCGGGATGTTTCCGGCGGTTCCCTGAAGCGTGTAGACGGCCTGCCCGATCATCAGACGTGAATTGCCGACGATCTGCGGGATGATGTAGTCGCCGAGCGTCAGGGAAAACGTGAAGATCGATCCGGCGACGATCCCGGGAAGCGCCAGCGGAAAGATCACTGTCCGGAACGTCTGGCGGGGATCGGCGCCGAGGTCGGCGGACGCCTCAATGAAGTTTGCCGGGACGCGCTCGAGCGCTGCTTGCGTCGGCAAAATCATGTAGGGCAGCCAGATATAAACGAAGACGAGAAACGTGCCGAGGTAGCTGAACGAAAGCGAAGGGCCGCCCACGACGGGCAACGCGAGAATGCCGTCGAGCAGCCACCTGAGATGCAGTTCGTTCGCGAACCAGGTTATGATCCCCTCCTTGGCGAGGATCAGCTTCCAGGCATAGACCTTGACCAAGTAGCTCGACCAGAGCGGCATCATGACTGCGAGATAGAAGAGAGCTTTGGTCCAGCCTCGCGCATATCGCGCCGCATAGTACGCGATCGGGAAAGCGATGATCGCGCTCGCGACCGTCACCAGCGCCGCCATGGTGACGGTGCGCAGGATGATCTGAGCGTTGGACGCTTCGAAAAGCTGTGCGTAGGTCGAGAGCGTGAACTCGTGAACGACGAGGCCGGAGAAATCGTCGAGCGAATAGAAGCTCTGGAGCAAAAGCGCGAACAGCGAGCCGATGTAGACGACACCGATCCAGAGCAGCGGCGGCGTCAGCAACAGGAACGTCACAAGCTGCGGGCGCGCGAAGAACAGGTCCGAGATCGCGCCGCCGATCCCTCTCTGCCTTTCTGCTACCGCCGTGGTCACGCGCCCTCTCCCATCGCCACCATCGCGGACTTCGGCCAGATCAGAGAGACGCTGTCGCCCTTGCGCACATCCGTTCCCGCTGGCGTCGACGCGATGAGCGCCAGTTTTTCCGTCGCGACCGTGATGCGCGTAACCGCGCCTTGATAGCTGATCGCGGTAACTATTCCTTTGGCGTGCGCGCAGGCGGCGGGCACCAAGGCATTTTGGGACGCGATCTGGATTTTCTCGGGCCGCAGGCTGGTCCACGCGGCGTGGCCGCCGTGCGCGGCTGCAAATTCCGGTGGCAGCACGTTCGACGAGCCGACGAAATCGGCGACGAAGCGCGAGGTCGGGCGTTCGTAGACGTCGGATGGCGTGCCCACCTGGACGATCTTGCCTTCGTTGAAGATCGCGACCCTGTTGGCCATCGAAAGCGCCTCACCCTGATCATGCGTGACAAACACGAACGTGATGCCGAGACTCGTCTGCAGCGATTTTAATTCTTCCTGCATCTGCTCGCGGAGCTTCAGATCAAGCGCGCCGAGCGGCTCGTCGAGCAAAAGCACTTTCGGCCCGTTCACCAGGGCGCGGGCAAGCGCAACGCGCTGGCGCTGTCCGCCCGACAGCTGCGCCGTGCGGCGGCTTTCGTAGCCCGCGAGCTTAACCATCGCGAGCGCGCTTTTCGCTTTCGCTTCGCGCTCGGCTTTGCCGACGCCCTTGATCATCAGACCGTAGGCGACGTTTTCGCCGACCGTCATGTGCGGGAACAGAGCGTAGTCCTGAAATACGGTGTTGACGTTGCGCCGGTAGGGCGGCACGCCGTCGGCGGTCTCGCCGAATATTTCGATGTGGCCCTCGTCCGGCTGCTCGAAGCCGGCGATGAGGCGGAGGCACGTCGTCTTTCCGGAGCCCGATGGACCGAGAAGGGCGAAGAATTCTCCCGGCTCAATGTCGAGAGACACGTTGTCAACGGCGCGCACTGAGCCGAAGCGACGCGATACATTCTGAAAGCGAACTGCTGGAGACATGAAACTCATCGGATGCCTGCGGCCGACTGGCTGGCCGGCCGACCGCAGGGAGTGTCGATTACTTGCCGAGAATGGCTATGTAGTCTTTCGCCCATTGCGAATAGGGCACGCAAGAGCTTTCCTTCTCGCACTTAGCCGTCGGCGTGCGCCAGAACCAGATCTTATCGAAGTTTCCGAAACCGTTCGTCTCGCAGCCCGTAGCTGTCAACAGTTCGTTGCCCTTGCAGGCGGACGGAACCGTCGGTACCGAACCAAACCACGAGGCCAGATCGCCCTGGAGCTTGGGGTTCAAGGAGTGCTCGAGCCACTTGTACGCGCAATTCGGATGCTTGGCGTCGACGTGCATCATCGTCGTATCGGCCCAGCCGGTCGCGCCTTCTTCAGGAATCGTCGAGGCGATGGGCTTCTTGTCGGCCTGCAGCAGGTTCACCTGATAGGGCCACGAAGACGACGCGACGACACCCTCGTTCTTGAAGTCATCGACCTGCACGGTCGCATCGTGCCAATAGCGGCCGATCAGCGCGCGTTGCGCCTGTAGCAGCGCGATTGCGGCGTCATACTGTTCCTTATTCAGCTCGTAAGGGTTCTTGATGCCGAGCTCCGGCCTCTTCTTGCTGAGGTAGAGCGCGGCGTCGGCGATGTAGATCGGGCCGTCATAAGCCTGCACACGGCCTTTGTTGCTCTTGCCGTCGGGAAGGTTCTGTTCCTCGAACACCACCGCCCAGCTCTTCGGGGCTTCCTTGAAGACGTTCGTGTTATAGGCGAGCACGTTCGGGCCCCACTGATAGGGAACGCCGTAATGGACGCCGTCGACGGTATGCCAAGGCGCCTCCTGCAGCCGCGGATCGATCTTCTGCCAGCTCGGGATCAGCTGAATGTTTATCGGCTGAACCTTCTTGCCCGCGACCAGCCGCAGCGAGGCGTCACCCGATGCGGTGACGAGGTCGAAGCCGCCCTGGTTCATCAGCGTGACCATCTCATCGGAGGTCGCTGCTGTCTTGACGTTGACCTTGCAGCCGGTTTCTTTTTCGAAACCCGTCACCCAGTCGTAATTCTTGTCGGACTCTCCCCGCTCGATGTAGCCGGGCCAAGCTACGATATCGAGCTGTCCTTCGCCTTCGCCGACAGATTTGAGCGGATCGCCCGAGACGGCGAAGCTGCCCATAAAAAGAAGCGCTCCGGCCGTAACAAGTGTCTTCCGACTGGGCATCATGTGTGCTTACTCCTCCGATTGCCACGCCACGGCGAAGGCTTGGAGATGCACCCCTCGCGCCCCGTCACGGATACATTGTTGATGTTAGTTCAGGAATGGGCGACACGCTAGGGAAGCATGATCGGTTCGTTCAAATGGCGCCGGAGCAAGCGGCACGCCGGACCAGATGCACAGAGTTTGATCAGCACAGGGTCTAGCCGATCGCGTTTCCGGTCTCAATTGGTAAAGGGGAACAGCAGATTGGTCACCGGTTGCGATTGGTTTTAACCGAAGGTTTTACGAATGCCGGGCGGTAGACAGGCGGAAACATCCCTGAAAGAGCACCCGGCGCAAGGGACCGCCAGAATTGGTTTTTGAAAAAGCGGAGCGGGAACGAATGACTGCTATCAAGATCCGCATCGACTTTGAAGGCGATCGCTACATCGGTCACGGGCGCATCCAACTTCTCGAATTGATCGGAGAGCATGGATCCATCGCTCAGGCCGCAAAGGCCATGGGCATGTCCTACAAACGTGCCTGGTATTTGATGGATGAATTCAGCGCGATGTTCGCCGACCCGCTGATCGAACGCCAGCATGGCGGCCGTGGCGGCGGCGCTGCGAAGCTGACGCCGTTCGGCGCCGACCTCGTTCGACAGTATCGCCACATGGAGGCTCAGGCACTCACCGTTTTCGCCAAGCCGCTGGCGTCGATCGAGAAGCATCTCGCGCGGCCCAGCAAGAGCGATCCCAAACCAGGTAAGAAACCGCCTCAATCCGCACGCGCATGATTTGGCGCGAATTGCGGATCATGAGCCCAGCACCTCGGCGGCAGTTCCGGTGGAGACGACGCGCCCGGCGTTGATCCGCACAACGCGCAATGCGAGGCGGCGCACTTCTTCGACGTTGTGGGTGACGTAAACGATCGGCACTCTGAACTCGTCACGGATCCGTTCGATCAGGCTCATGATCTCGCTGCGCCGCGCATCGTCGAGTGCGGCCAGCGGTTCGTCCATCAGCAGGATGCGCGGCGAGGATAACAGGGCCCGCGCTAGCGCAACGCGATGTCTTTCGCCGCCGGAGAGGGTTGCGGGCCGTCGCTTCATCAGCGATCCGATGCCGAGAACTTCGACGATCACTTCAAGCGGAAGGCCTTGATCGTGCATTCGGGTGAACCATTGCCCGAACTTGATGTTCTGCTGGACCGTCAAATGCGGAAAGAGTTGCGCGTCCTGAAAGACCACGCCGACGCGGCGCTGGTGCATCGGGATGAAGATCCCTGCCTCCGTATCCGTCAACACGTTGCCCGCGACGACGATGCGCCCACGGGCTGGCCGATGGACACCGGCAATCAGATTGAGAATGCTCGTCTTACCCGAGCCGGAGGGGCCGAAGAGCGCCGTCAGCGCGCTGTTGCTTTCGAAGTCAACATCGAGGGTGAAATCCGGCCGCCTTTGCAAAGCCCGGACGCTCAGCAGTGATTGCTTTTCCTTCATTCGAATACGGCAATGCGCCTTTGAATGCGGCGGTTCAACACTTCCGACAGGATGAGCGCCACCATGGCGATGGCGATCGAAACGCACGATAGCCGAAGTGCTTCCGACTCGCCGCCGGGAACTTGAGTAAAGGTGTAGATTGCCGAGGGGATCGTCTGCGTTTCGCCGGGGATGTTCGAGACGAACGTGATCGTCGCGCCGAACTCGCCCAACGCTTTTGCAAAACACAGAATTGCGCCAACCAGAACGCCTGGAAGAGCAAGCGGCAACGTCACGACAAGGAAGGTCCAGTATGGGTTGGCGCCGAGCGTACCGGCGGCCGTCTCGAACCGCCTGTCAATCGCTTCGAATGAAAGCCGTATCGCTCGCAGCATCAAGGGAAAACCCATGACGCCGCAAGCAAGCGCTGCGCCGGTCCACCGGAACGAGAACGTGATGCCGAAGAGGTCGTAAAGTTCCTTTCCGAGCAAACCTTGCCGGCCGAACGTCAGCAATAAAAAGTAGCCCGTCACGACGGGCGGCAAGACGAGCGGCAGGTGGAGGATGCCGTCAAGAATGATCTTCCCAGGAAAGCGCCAGCGCGCCAGCGCATAGGCGGCGACAAGCGCGATCGGAAGGCCGACCAGCGTTCCGACGGTGGCGACGCGTAGACTGAGCTCGATCGCCATCCACGCATCGGGAGAAAATCCGAACACTGGGCCGCCTTTCGATTTCTGCGCATTCCGTGGTTCGACGCCGCTACTTGACGATCGTGAACCCTTGCTTGGTGAAGAAGGCCTGCGCTTCGGGAGACTTCAGATAATCAACGAAAGCCTTGGCCGCATCGCCGTTCTTGGTCGCGCCGACAACGGCCATCGGATAGATGATCGGGGGATGCGTGTCTTCGGGGAAGATGTCGACAATCTTAACTTTGGGTTCGGCGGTAGCATCCGTCTCGTAAACAATGCCGAGCGGCGCCTCGCCCTGCGCCACGAGAGCCAACGCTGCGCGTACGTTGTCGGCCTGGGCGACTTTCGATTCGACCGCGCTCCATACGCCGAGCTTTTCGAGAGCGGCCGAGCCATATTTGCCGGCCGGAACAGACTTCACGTTCGCCATAGCGAGGTGATTGCCGCCGAGCGCCTCGGCGAGCGGGAAATCCTTGCCGATCTTGAGGGAGACCGTGCTCGACTGCGGCGCGATCAGGACGAGGCGGTTACCCAGGAGATTGCTGCGCGTCTCATCCTTGATGAGCTTCGCCTTTTGAACGTAGTCCATCCAGTCGAGGTCGGCCGAAATGAAGACGTCGGCCGGCGCGCCCTGCTCGATCTGTTTCGCAAGCGCAGACGATGCGGCGTAGGAGATTATGGCCTTATTGCCCGTGCTCTTTTCATATGCCGCGGCCGCGCCGTCCAAGGCGTTCTTGAGGCTGGCCGCCGCAAAGATTGTGACAGTGGCCGTCTCTGTCTTCTGGGCTCGAGCCTCGACGAAAAGCGCCGAGACCAGCATCATTCCTGCCAGCGCTATTTTGAGAGATAGCCGCGAAAAATTGGACGCTGCGTGCATTGCAATCAGTTCCTTGATCGGGTGCGATATAGCCGGGAGGATATCTGGCTTCAAACCGTTTGCAACGGGCTGTTTGAACGTCTGCGGCCTGCCGCCCGTGACACATTGCCGGGCAAAGGCAGCCGGTAACCGGCGCACCCGATCCGGTGTCCGTTAGAAGCGTTTTTTATGACTATTAAAGCGGCGGCGACGACCTCGCGTTGCCGTCGCTAAACGATTGCCTTTGCCGCACCCGGGGGCTGGGCCAGGAGGCCTGCAAGCTGCTTCAAAGCATGAAGAAGCGCGTCGCGATCGGGAGCGACGCCGAGCGACAGCCGCAGAGCTTCGGGCTCCTTCGGGCCGATGGCGAAGGCTGCTCCCGGAACAACCGATATCCTCAGGCGGCCTGCATGTTCGACAAAATCGGTGGCTCGCCATTGAGGAGGCATGCGCATCCAGATGTGTGAGGCACATTTATCCGCCGCGATGTGCGCGCCGCCGAGCGCAGTCTTTGCGAGCTTCTGACGGGCGATGTTTTCTTCTCGGATTGCGAGGGCGACATCGTCCAGGATGCCGGTCGCGATCCAACGCGATGCAAGCGCTGCATTCAACGGCGGCACCATGAGATTGACAGCCCTGATGACAGCTGCGAGCCGCGTCGCCTCAGCCGCCCCTGGCGCGACCACATAGGCAATGCGCAAAGCAGGGCTTGCACATTTCGATAACGTCGCGATGTGCCAAGTGATGTCCGGCGCCAAAGCCGCTATTGGCGTCAACGGTTCGCTTTGCAGCGACGAATAGGGATCATCTTCGATGATCATTACGTTGTGCCTGCGTGCGATCGCGACGATTTCGTGCCGCCGCTCTTCCGATAGCGTCGCCGTCGTCGGATTATCTATCGCGGGTATGACGTAGAGCAGTTTTGGCGGCGAAGTCGCGCAGCATGCTTCGAACGACTGCGGATCGATGCCCTTTTCGTCCATCTCCAATGGCTTCAGCGCGAACCCGCGTTGCTGCGCGATGGCTTTCAGGCCGGGATAGCTCACAAAACCCGCAGCAATGGAATCCCCCGGCGACGCGAGACATTCGCAGATGGCGAACTGCGCATTTTGAGCGCCGTTGGTCAGAACGATCGACGACGGCTTCAGGTCGGGAATACGCTGTCTCAGCCACACCGCGGCTGCGGCGCGGTCCGACTCGCTGCCCGTGCTCTCTTGATAATGAAGGTTCAGCATCCCGCCCTCCTCAGAGAGGAGATTGGCGATGGTTTCGGGAATGAGGCGTTTGAGGTTAGCGGCCGCCGGCTGCGGCGGGATATTCATGCTGAGGTCGACAGCCGGCGTTGAGGGGGCACCCAGCATACGGCCGTCGTCTAGGCGCCGTCGAATGAAGGTGCCACGTCCGGCATTTGCCTCGACGAGGCCCCGGCGCCGCGCCTCGTTGAAAGCGCGCGTGACGGTCGTCAGATCGACACCAAGGATTTCCGCAATCATTCGCTGCGGCGGCAGCCGGTCACCCGGCTGAATACGCCCTGACTTCAGGTCGATTTCGATGGCTTCGATGATACCGCGGTATTTGAGCTGTCCGCCCTCCGCCAACCAGGGCTCCCAAGATGACATAGCTGGACGGTTCTCCTTCGATGATCCATACATTACATAACATGTATGGCCATGCAGGGATAGGGATATTCTACCGCCCCGTTCAGTTCAACGGCGCATCTTACTCTAAGCCTCTGTTAGCGCTGCGTAATGTCGCAAAAATCGCCATTATGGCGCAGGGCGCATACAATGCTTTTCCCGCAGGCCAAGTTGCCATACAATACCCAGACATCAGTAATGAAAGGAAAACATCATGTGCGGGGAACACAAGTGGCCGAAACTATCTCCGCTGACGACGGGGATACGCGGTCTCTGCCCCCGATGCGGCAAGGGTAAGATCTTCGACGGCTTTCTGACGCTCAAGAAGGAATGCCCAGCCTGCGGACTAAGTTTCTCATTCGCCGATCCGGCGGATGGTCCTGCGTTTTTCGTGATCTGCTTCGCGTGCATCCCGAGCGCGGCATTTGCCTGCTGGTTCGAGGTCGCCTATGGGCCCCCATTCTGGATGCACTTGCTGACCAGCTTCCCAATCATCCTGCTGACGTGCATTCCGCCGCTGCGGCCATTGAAGGGCTGGCTCATCAATAGCCAATATTTCCACAAGGCCGAGGAAGGCCGTCTCGTCATCGACAAGCGCGAACAGCTGCGTCAACGCCACGCCGGCACATAACGCGCGGTCGCTCTCTTCCCCGTTGGGTCAATGGCATCGGCCGCCTATAATTGGGCCGATGCCGAGACGAATGGATTCACGTCCGACCGTACTGCTGACCGGGTTTGGTCCTTTTCCGGGTGTTCCTATCAACGCTTCGGGCGAACTCGCCCGGAAGCTTGCCAGGATGGCGCGCCGCGCTCTTCCAGAATTTTGCTTCACTGTCGCAGTCCTTCCGACGGAGTGGAACAGAGCGCCCCGGCTCATCGCCAACCTGCATGAGCGTCACCGGCCTTTGCTGGCGTTGCACTTCGGGGTCGCCGCCGGAGCCAAAACCATTCGGCTCGAAACTGAAGCGGCGAATGTCTGCCGGGCGGCTTCCGATGCAGCCGGAGCGCATCCCGCCGCGGCGCAATTGGCGGAGGATGGTCCTGCAGTCCGCCGATCGTCGATCGCCGCTCCGTCGATCGCTGCGGCACTGAACGCGAAGGGCTATCCCTCCTCCATTTCGAACGACGCCGGCGGCTATCTCTGCAATGCGGTCCTCTATCACTCACTGGCGGCGGCGGAAGCGCGAGGCGATTGCCGCGTGGGATTTGTGCATATCCCTTCTGATCTTTCCGAGCCTTCGCTCGACATGACGGCCGTGTCGGCGGCTGCGCTCGAGATCCTCAAAATCGCGTTGAATACGGCCGCAGCCGAGACTTCGTTAACCCTGGTTTAACGACTCTCGCGGCTCGCTGATTTCACTGCTTTGCGAGATGCAAAGCAGCGAACGGGGGAGCCGCCTATGACCTTCGATCGTCGTTCCGTCTTGGGAGCCGGCCTTGGATTGGGTGCGGCGGCGACGGTCGCTCATGCCGCAGACAAGCGCTCAGTTGCGTCTCCCGGCACCGCGCCTGCCGCCGCGAGCGCTCCTGCGCCTCGGCTCGTGCCCAATGACGTCCAGGATCAGACGGCCGCGTTACAGGCTGTCATCGACGCTGCGGCCAACACGGATACGCCGGTAATCCTGCCGTCCGGGACCTTCATCGTCAGCGATCTCAAACTTCGCATGGGAACGCGGCTCATCGGCAGCGCCCGGACGACGATCCTCGCCTATGGCGGCGGCGACGCCTTCGTAACGGCAGACAGCGCGGACGGTCTCGCTATCAAAGGCATCGTCTTCGACTGCGCCTATAAGACGTTCGACAGGACGCGCGCGGATGGCGCCATCACGATCTCGCATTCGAAGGACCTCCGCCTGAGCGAACTCGAGATCCGCAACAGTGTCGGCAACGGGCTTTCGCTCATCGCGTGCGGCGGACATATCAACGACGTCACAATAACGGGCGCCCTCGACGCCGGGTTGAAGAGCCTCGACGCCTTGGGGCTCGACATCAAGGGCAACACGATCTCGGACTGCGGGAATAACGGCATTCTCGTCTGGCGGTCCGCCGCCGGTGAAGACGGCTCTATCGTTTCCGGCAATCGCATCTCGAAAATTCGCGGCGCTTCCGGCGGCACTGGCGAATACGGGAACGGCATCAACGTGTTTCGCGCCGGCAGCGTGCTTGTCAGCGGCAACCGCATTTCGGATTGCGCGTACACGGCCGTCCGAGGCAATTCCGCCTCGAATATCCAAATCATCGCCAACAGTTGCGAGCGACTCGGCGAGGTTGCTCTCTACGCCGAATTCGGGTTCCAGGGCGCCGTCATTTCCAACAACGTCGTCGATACTGCTGCCACAGGAATATCGGTGACGAATTTCAACGAGGGCGGCCGCCTTGCCGTCATTCAAGGCAACCTCATTCGCAACCTCTTTCGACGCGAACAGGAACCGGAAGACAAGCGCGGCGAAGGCATCGGCGTCGAGGCCGATGCGGTGGTCTCCGGCAATACCATCGAAAATGCTCCAACCGTCGGCATCCAGATCGGCTGGGGATCATTCATGCGAGACGTCGCGGCAACCGGGAACGTCATTCGCCATGCGCGGGTCGGCATATCGGTCACCGGCGCTGGCGACGCCGGGAAATGCCTTATCGCGAACAATCTGATTTCCAACGCCCAGGAAGGCGCGATCCGTGAAATGGACTTCGGCAAGATGACGGGGCCGGATCTCATCGATCGGCAGGGCGCCAACAATCGCGTGCAGCTGGCGGGCAACATCGCCGTTTAACGGCGACGGGCGGCGTAAAAGCGCGCCGCGGATTTCGAACGATTTTTGACCGGATTTCTTCTTAGGGCTGGCCCGGCCAAGGGGAAGACGGGGGGATGTCTTGGGGCTTGGCCGGGCTCAGCAGTTCTGGTGTTGCACGGGGGGAAGTGTCATCACCAGCTTGAGGACCACACTACCGCGACAAAGATGAACTCATTCTGAACGTGGGATTAAAAAGTCGCAACGTTCAGTTGTTTGAAACCTCCCAATTGAATCAACGGGTTTTTCGTGTTGCAGCAGCCGAAGCTGCAAAAGCCACGGTCGAATCAGGCTAGCGTCCCGGCATCGACGTTCTGAGCACAGGTTTTCCCGATGCCGGCCACTGCCGAGCCGCTTTCCCTGCCCTTTTCGCCAGTTGCAGATAACGACATGGCGAAGGCGCGCGCGACGCTCGAAGAGGTGTTTGGATACAAGGGCTTCCGGTCGCTTCAGAGCGACATTATCGCGACGCTGCTTTCCGGCCGCGACTGCCTGGCGTTGATGCCGACGGGCGGGGGTAAATCGCTTTGCTATCAGATCCCGGCTCTCATTCGCCGCGGCACCGGCATCGTCGTCTCGCCGCTCATCGCATTGATGCAGGATCAGGTCGATGCGCTGCTGGACCTCGGCGTCAAAGCGGCCTTTCTCAACTCGACGCAGGATCGGGCGACGCAGGACAAGATCGAGCGTCAATTCGCGGCCGGCGCGCTCGATCTGCTGTACGTCGCGCCGGAGCGCCTTGTCCAGGAGCGTACCCTCAATCTCTTCGAGCGCAGCGATATCGCGATATTCGCGATCGACGAGGCGCACTGCGTCTCGCAATGGGGACATGACTTCCGGCCCGAGTATCGCCAGCTCAAGGTTCTCGCGAAGCGGTTCCCGAACGTGCCGCGCGTCGCGCTGACGGCAACGGCGGACGAACGCACGCGCCAGGATATCATTTCAGAGCTGTCGCTTGAAAATGCGGCTTGCTTCATTGCGAGCTTCGACCGGCCGAACATCCGCTACACCATTGCGGAACTCGGCAGCTTGAGCGCGAAAGAGAAGCTTTGGCAGTTCATCGAAACCGAACATCCAACGGACGCGGGGATCGTCTATTGTCTCTCGCGCAAATCGGTCGAAGAAACGGCCGCTTGGCTATCTTCGAAGGGGCGGAAGGCGCTCGCCTATCACGCCGGGCTCGATCCCCACATTCGCACCGGCGCACAGTCGAAGTTCCTCTCGGAAGACGGCCTCATCATCGTTGCGACGATTGCCTTCGGCATGGGCATCGATAAGCCGGACGTTCGGTTCGTCGCGCACCTCAATTTGCCGAAGTCCATCGAGTCGTACTATCAGGAGACGGGCCGCGCGGGACGCGATGGGGAGGCCGCCGACGCCTGGATGGCGTACGGGTTTCAGGACATCGTGCAGCTCCGGCAATGGATTTCGCAATCCGAAGGCTCGGATGCATTCAAGAAGGTTCAGCGCCAAAAGCTCGATGCGCTGATCGGGCTCGCGGAAATGCCGGGTTGCCGACGGCAGGCCTTGCTTGCCTATTTCGGCGAGACGCGGCCCGAGCCATGCGGCAACTGCGACAACTGCCTCAACCCGCCCCATACGGAAGACGGCTCGGTCCTCGCGCAGAAAGCACTTTCGGCCGTTTATCGCACGGGTCAGCGGTTCGGCGTCACGTATCTTGCCGACGTTCTGGGCGGCGCCGTCGACGAACGGATCATCCGCAACGGTCATGACAGGCTCACCGTCTACGGCATCGGCAAAGATGTTCCGCAGACGACGTGGAAGGGGCTTTTCCGTCAGCTCACTGCGCAAGGCTATTTGAGCATCGATGACGAGGGCATGGGCTCGCTCGTTTTGACGGAACGGGCGCGGCCGCTGCTCCGCGGCGAAGAGCGTTTCCTTTTGCGCGTGACGCGGCAAGTTTCGAAGGGCTCGAAGCGCGCTACGTCGTCTGCGGCGTCGCGGGTGGCGCGCGAAAACCAGCCGCTGTTCGACGCGCTTCGGGCGCTCCGGCAGAAGCTCGCTGCATCGGCGAAGCTTCCTCCTTACGTCGTCGCTCAGGACAAGACGTTAATCGAGCTTGCTGAAAAGCAACCGACGACGGAAAGCGCGCTGCACGATATTCTCGGCCTCGGCGCCAGCAAGATCGCGCGCTATGGCGTGGCTTTCCTCGACGTCATCGGGCAATTCAAGAAGCATCCGGCTCTGAACAACCGGCTGTCCGCGACCGTGAACGCGACGCTCGCGGCGCACTTACGCGGCCTCGATGCGGAGGCAATCGCCGCCGAGAGAAGCCTCGAGATTTCGACCGTCTACGGCCACTTGGCGGAGGCGATCGAAGCCGGACTGATTACGGCCGAGGACGCGTTGAAGCTCGATGCTGCGGACTACGACGAGATTGAAGAGGCGTTCGAGCGATGCCAAACGCGCGAGACGGGTAAGCTCGGCCCCGCTTTTTCGGCGCTTGGCGGACGCTACGATTACGGCATCCTGAAATGCCATCTCGCCGATAGCGTGTAACTAAACGCGCGACGTAGCTTTCACCGGAACGGATGCAGATAGTTTCGCCGCGAGCTCGGCGCAGATCTTCTCGAATTCCGGTGTCCAAGCGGCGGCGTTCGAGGCGCACAGGTTCGCCTGCGATTTCAGAATGATCCCGTCGTCGAGTATCTTAAGGCCGTTGGCGCGCAGCGTTTCGCCAGTCGTCGTTATGTCGACGATCAGCTCGGCCATGCCTGCCGCCGGTGCGCCTTCGGTCGCGCCCGCGCTCTCGATGATGCGATAGTCGCCGAAGCCTTTGGAGCCGAAGAAGCGCCGCGTCAGGTTCACGTATTTCGTGGCGACGCGCGGCCACCGGCCATGCAGGCGGCGGAACGGCAGCGCAATGTCCTCGAGGTCGTGCACCGTCGCGACGTCGACCCAACACGCCGGCACCGCCACGATCACGTCGGCGAAGCCGAAGCCGAGCGCCTGCAAGAAACGTATGCGCGTCGCGGCGTCAGAAATGTTCTCGCGGATCAGGTCTTCGCCCGTGATGCCCAGGTGCACGCTTCCGGCCTTGAGGGCGGCTGCGATCTCGCCCGACGAAACGTATGCGACGTCGATATCCGGAAGGCCGTCGATCTCGCCGCGATAGCCCCGCACATGACCGACTTTGCGCACGACCAAACCGGCGCGCGCAAACATGTCAGTCGTCTGCTCCATCAAGCGGCCCTTCGAGGGTATCGCGAGTGTGAGCTTGCTCATTGCGCCCCCTTGACGGTCGCTGCGAGCAGACGCTCGGAATGGATGGCCGCGCCGACGGCTGGAATTTCGACTTGCGCTCCGGCGGCGCGCATCAGCCCGTCGTACCGGCCACCGTTGGCGATTGGACTTTTTTCCTCGAGCGACGCTGAATTCACCTCGAACACGAGCCCCGAGTAATAGGCGAGCGTCCGGCCGAATTCGGCCGAAAACGTTACGCGATTGAGATCGATGCCCGCGTTGGCAAGGAGGGCCAGACGCCGGTCGTACGTTTCCAACGCGGCGCCCGCCCCGTTCTTCGCGCCTTTGAGGAGAGCGGCGATCTTTTCGCCGGCCGTCGTCGCCGGTCCAGTGACGCCGACATAGCGTTCGATCAACTCGATCGCGCTCGCGTCGAGAGGCTTTTCCTGGCGATCCTCAGCTATCACCATGAGGTGTTCCGTGATGTCTGCGAGCGAGCGCGTGCCGAGCAGCTCGATCGCATTTTCTTCGAGATAGACGGCGACTGCGGCTTCGCTCTTTTCCCATTCGTCGCGCCGCACGGCAGAAAGCAATTCTTCCGGAACGCCGGGAGACGCGACGCGCGCGGCGGACGCGAAGTCTTTCAGGGCATTGCGAAACGAGAGCGGCTTCAGAAACGCATCGTCGAGCCGCTTTTTCCAATTCGGAGAGACGTCGGCCGCGTCGAGAACGCTCGAGAACAATCCGAGGTCGCCGAGCTTCAGCGTCCAGTCCTTGAGACCAACTTTTTCAATTGCCTTGACGACGACGGCGACGGTTTCCGCTTCGGCTGCTTCGCGCGACTTGTCGCCAAAACGCTCGATGCCGGCCTGGCGAAATTCGCGCGGGTGCGAGGCCGTCGCGCCTTGCGGCTGAAAGCGGAACGCAGGGCCGTTGTAGCAATAGCGCGCCGTCGTCGCCGGATCGGCGTGGCGTTCCAAGTGGAGGCGGCACGTCGGCACCGTGATATCCGGCCGGAGGCACAGCTCGGCGCCATCCTGGTCGGTGAAGACATAGGTCCGCGCGCGCAGGCTTTCGCCGATGACGTCGAGGAACACGTCAGCCGGCTGAATGATGGAGGGCGCAACGGCCTCGTAGCCGGCTTTGGTGAAAACCGACATCAACGTCTGCGCTTGCGCTGCCAGCGCCTCGAGATTCCGCGTCGTCTCCACGGTCATGATCTAAGCCTCATGCCGCTTGATGAGCTTGTGAACTTCCTGGATGAGGTTTGCCTCGGAGACGGAGAACTGCGCCGGGCGCGCCTCCTTCCACTCTTTATTGTCCTTGATCGCGGCGGCGGCCTTGGCGCCTTCGATCAGGTCCTTGATCGTCACCTCGCCTTTGGCGCGCTCGTCGGAGCCTTGGATGATGACGCACGGACTGTTGCGCTTGTCAGCGTATTTCATCTGCGCCTTCATGCCGGACGAGCCGAGGTACATCTCGGCGCGGATGCCGGCATTGCGGAGCGCTTGCGTCATTTTCTGGTAGGTCGCGATTTCAGCCTTGTCCATCACGAGGACGACGACGGGGCCGAGAGCTTTTGCTTTCTTGTCGCCGATCAGAGACAGCGCCGCCTGCAGGCGCGAGACGCCGATGGAGAAGCCGGTTGCCGGAACTTTTTCGCCCGTGAAGCGCGCGACGAGATCGTCGTAACGGCCGCCGCCACCGACGGAACCGAAGCGCACGGGCTTGCCGTCATCGTCTTTGACCTCGAACGTCAGCTCGGCTTCCAAGACGGGGCCGGTGTAGTATTCGAGGCCCCGCACGACCGTCTGATCGAGACGGATGCGATTTTCCTCATATCCGGCGGCCGCGCAGATCTCTTTCAGTTTCAAGAGATCGTCGACTCCGGACTTGAACGCAGGGTTATCGGCGTTCGAGGCGATGGGCCGTTCGAGGAAGCCAATGACTTCCATCGTCTGCGCTGGTGTCAGATCGGCCCCTTTGGTGAAGTCGCCGCTTTCATCCTTGCGGCCTTTTCCAAGCAGCTGGGAAACGCCCTCGATACCAAGCCGATCGAGCTTGTCGACGGCACGCAAAACGGTCAGACGGCGGCCGGCATTTTCTTCGCCGTCGAGACCGGCGGCACTCAACAGGCCGTCGAGCAGCTTGCGGCTTGAGACCTTGATCACGTAGTCGCCGCGCTTCACGCCGAGGGCTTCGAGCGTATCGGCGGCGAGCATGCACATCTCGGCGTCGGCTGCCACACCTTCAGCTCCGACCGTATCGGCGTCGAACTGCATGAACTGGCGGAAGCGGCCTGGACCCGGCTTCTCGTTGCGATAGACGTTGCCAAACGCGTAACGGCGGAACGGCTTCGGCAGGAATTGGAAATTCTGCGCGACGTAGCGGGCGAGCGGCGCGGTCAGATCGTAGCGCAGGCTCATCCACTGCTCGTCCTCGTCCTGGAACGAGAAGACCCCGGCGTTGGGGCGGTCCTGGTCGGGGAGGAATTTGCCGAGCGCGTCGGTGTACTCGATCGCGGGCGTCTCGAGCGCCTCGAAGCCGTAGCGCTCGTAGACCTCACGGATCTTACCCGTCATGTCGTTGAGGCCCCGGAGCTCCGCCGCCTCGATATCGCGGAAGCCTTTGGCGAGGCGCGCCTCGGGGCGCGTGCTTGTATTCACTTTGGACATGAGGATGTTGGGGACCAGACCGCAAATAGAAAAGTTGCCGTGACACCTTACAGCGCCCGGCGTGCGAGCCCGCCTTATATCGGATGGACCGGCATCAGGAAAGTCGCCCTAAAATCCCTAAAATCAACGCAGCTCAGCCACTTGGACTATATCGGCCGGGTCCCGGCGCGCCCGTTTGCCTTGGAAGTGTCCCTTGAGGACGTGCAGGAGGGCCGTCGGGAGGGCAATCCCGTCCGTCGGCACGACCAGATCGTAGAGCGGCACCTGCCGTGCACCGAAGCCATGCGCGAGCGGATGCTCGCCGATGCCCATATCGAAGCGGCGCACGCCCCGGGCGGCGAAATATTTCATCGCTTCAATCACGACGAGCCGGCCCGGCGAGAGGTGGCTCCACTCTTCTCCGCCCGTCGAAATGGCGAGACGCGTGAAGGTACCGTCATGGACGGTGCCGAAAAGGGTGGCGACGATCTCGCCGTTTGCTTCGAGCGCGAAGAGCGCCGTCAAGCCCGCATCGGAGCCGTCGATCGCCAAGCGCTCGTAAAAGGAGCCATAGGCCGGTTCATCGAGGATGTTTTTGCCGTGGAGTGCCGCGTGCCGGCGCGCCCGCTGTTCTTCGAGCGCCAGATAGACATGGGCAATTTCGTCCGCGGTCGTCGCCCGATAAAAGCGCGGCGCGGGTTCCTTCTGCCAAAGCCGATGACAACGCTCGACTTCCTTCCGGTATTTCTTGCCGATGCCGCCGAGGTAAGTTTCCACGGTATCCGGCACCATCAGCACGCTTCCGATGCTCAATGCCGGCGAGCGGCCTAAACGCGTGAGGAACGGATTGGGGCGGCCGCCAATTTCGGCGGGCATGCGTTCAAAGCGGATAAGGTCGATATCGTGCATGGAACTCCGGACCGAACGCCAGACGCGGCGGATGGCTCTTCGATCCGTGAGGCGTACCGGTCCCAAAATGGGGCCGCCGTAATCGGAAACGCCGAGGTCAGCGAAGCTCGCGACGCGCAGCATCCTTTCTTTCGCAACAACGAGCGGGAGAACGAGCGCGACGTCGCCGCTCGCTTGTTCGGTCACGACGACGAGACGCGGCATCGCTTTCCGCGCGGGCGCCAATTCTTCGTAGAGGACCGTCAGCCAATCGAGCGTTTGAAAACCGTTGGATACAAGGCCGGTCTCGACGGCTTCAAATGCCGCGAGCGCTTCGTCGGCGCCATCAAAGACTTCGGCAATGAAACGGCCGCCGCGCGAGTTGAGCACCCGCGACCAGCCACCCCCGGCGCGCAATATCGCGCCGCCCCCTGTTTCCATCGTCGCCATACGCAATACACTCTGCGGCGAGCTTCTTGTTTTCGGGAATATTACCCTGGACCGGCGATTATGGCCACGGCGATTATAAAGAATGCCGTTTCGTAAATCTGTTCGATCGCGCCCAGGACGTCGCCCGTGTAGCCCCCGATTTTCTGGTGGGCAATCAATGCGACAATGGTCGCCGCTACGCCTGCGAACAGGGCTGACGCCAAGAAGACGACCGGGCTCAAACAAAGAAATCCGAATATCAGAGCGGTCACGACCGTCACCGCGATCTCGCTTCCGGTCATTTCCGATGTGGTTCGGCTGACCTTCGCCGCTTCGCCGCCCGCATAGGAAAGGCTCGCCAGCGCCAGCACCGCCGCCGCCCGCGCGCCCGCAAACCCGGCGATTACGACCTTCGCTGCGGAATGGGGATCGACCTCTGCAAGCGCCGTCGCCTTGAGCGCCAGGGTGACGATCAGGGCGAGCACGCCGTATGTGCCGATGCGGCTATCTTTCATTATTTCGAGGCAGCGTTCGCGGGTGTATCCGCCGCCGAATGCGTCGGCTGTGTCGGCCAATCCATCCTCGTGCAGCCCACCGGTCAGCAGAATGGCGAACGCTAAGCCCAGTATGACCGGTAGCGGCTGCGGGAAAACGAACGACGTCAGCAGAATGACGCCGCCTGTGAAGACGCCGACCAGGCCGCCGACCAGCGGCAAATATTTTGCTGCCCGCACAAGCCAATCGCCCGGCAAGGGATCGATATGCTTGAGGGGAATGCGCGTCAGGAATTGCAACGCAACGAAGAAGCGCATCCGTTCAAGCGAGATCATGCGGGATGTTCGCCCGGCAGGTCCGCCATTTCGCGGAGCATGAGTTCGGCGGCGCGAATGATCGGTATTGCGAGCGCGGCACCGGTGCCTTCGCCCAAACGCATTTCCAATTCGAGCAGCGGCTTGACGCTCAGATGCTTCAGCAATGCTGCATGTCCGGGCTCAGCCGAGCAATGTGCGAAAACGCAATTATCGATCGTTCCCGGAACCAGGGCTTCCGCAGCGATGGCTCCGGCGGTTGAAATGAAGCCATCGACGACGATAACGCGTCCGGCGGCCGCGGCCGCCGTCATCGCGCCTGCCATCATTACGATCTCGAACCCGCCGAACTGGCGAAGCACTTCGAACGTGCGCTTCTCCGAGGTCGACGGCGCAATCGCGGCGCGGTCAATCGTGTCGCTGAGCACCTGATATTTATGATCGAGACCGAGTGCCGGAGCACCCGCTCCCGGACCGACGAGCGATTTGAGACCGAGACCGGTCAACGCGTGGGCGACCAACGCGGCGGCGCTCGTGTTGCCGATGCCGATTTCGCCGTAGCCGACGATACCGACGCTTTCAGCGCCCAGGTGTGCATCGATGGCGCGGCCGGCTTCCAGCGCGGCTGCGCATTCCTCGACCGACATCGCGGGCTCGCGCCGGGCGTTCTTCGTGCCGTTCGCTATGCGGCGGTCGAGAAGGAGATCGTGCGGCGGCAAGGGCTCGAGCATTCCGGCATCGACGAGTTCGACGCCGACACCTGCGGCGCGCGCCAATACGTTGACGCCCGCGGTGCCCGCCAAAACGAATTTGGCGATCTCGCGCGTCACAACGGATGGATAGGCGGTCACGCCTTCCGCGGTGATGCCGTGATCGCCCGCAAAGACCAGAATTTTCGCGAGGCCGAGGTCGGGGTTCGTCGAGCCAGCGATCAAGCCGATTTGGACTGCGAGATCCTCGAGCCGCCCAAGCGAACCGACCGGCTTCGCCTTGCCGCGAAGGCGGGCGCGAAGCTCATCGGCGAGCAAAGTTCGGGATTGTTTGACGCCGGATTGGACTGTCATGCGCCTATGTAGTCCTCAACGCTGTTTTTGGGTTGCGGCACGTTGGTCGAATACTGAGAGAGATTTTCTAGTCCCGGTGGAATTGGACCACCATGCGCCCAATCGAGCAACTCGACCGTATGGACGACCGGCACATCAAGCGCCCGCTGGAGCTGATTGATGCAACCAATGTTGCCCGCCGCCACGATGTCCGGGCGCAATGATTTGATGTTTGCGGCCTTGCGATCGCGCAACGCGCCCGAGATTTCGGGCTGAAGAATATTATAGACGCCGGCCGAGCCGCAGCAGAGATGGGGTTCCGGCACGTCTATGACGGTGAATCCGGCTTTCTTCAGCAACGACTTCGGCTGGCTCGTGACGCGCTGGCCATGCTGCAGCGAGCACGCCGAATGATACGCGACCTTGAGGCTGGACCAGCGTTTCGGCGCGCCAATGTCGTACTGATCGAGGAACTCACTGACATCCTTCGCCATCGCCGCGATGTCCTTCGCGCGCTTGGCGTACTCGGTTTCGTGTTTCAGGAGATGGCCGTAGTCTTTCACCGTCGTGCCGCAGCCGGACGTATTGATGATGATGGCGTCGACGCCGCCTTTGGCGATTTCCTTGCTCCAGGCATCGACGTTGATCTTGGCGGCCTTGATTGCTTCTTCCTCGCGGCCGATGTGCTGGCTCAAGGCTCCGCAGCAGGCGGCTCCGGCCGACACGATCACGTCGATGCCGCCGCGCGCGAAAAGCCGGATCGTCGCGTCGTTGATCTCGGGCCTCAGCACTTGCTGGGCACAGCCCGCGAGCATGATGACCCGGCCGGTTCGAACGCCCGTCGGAGACGCCCGGCCGGGTCCGCGGAAGCGGCCAGCGCGCGGCGCTTCGGCCGGCGCCAGATCCACCATCGCGGCAAGCTCGGGAAGATTGAGCGCCTTGAATGCGCCAGCCATCCGCCGGCCGAGCGGTGCTGCCTTCATCGCCCACCGGAAGCGGCGCGGATGCGGCACGATCTCCGTCAAGGCGCGCCGGATGAGCCGATCCTTCAGACTTCGGCTTCCCGTTTTTTCGATGTGCTTCCGCGCGATCTCGACGAGATGCATATAGTCGACGCCGGAGGGGCAGGTCGTCATGCACGAGAAGCACGATAGGCAACGGTCGATGTGAACCGAAACTTCCGGCTTCGCATCGAGCCCTTTCTCGAGCATGTCCTTTATTGCGTAGATGCGGCCGCGCGGACTATCGCGCTCATCGCCCAGCACGACATATGTCGGGCACGTCGCGGTGCAGAACCCGCAGTGTACGCAGCGTCGAAGGATGCGCTCGGCTTCCTTGACCTCCGGATCGTCGAGCTGCGATTTCGAAAAATTGGTTTGCATTGCGCCTTATGTCGAGCTGACGTGTCTAGAAATTGGCGTACATGCGCCCGCGATTGAGCAGGCCGCTCGGATCGAAGGCCGACTTGATCCCGCGTGTCAATCTTTCGATCTCGGGCTTCAAGGGTTCGAAGACTTCGACGGTGTTGCGGATTTCCGGCTCTGCACGGATCAACGTGGCGTGGCCGCCGCGAACGGCAACGGCACGGCGCACGTCGGCAGCCCCGGCATCGGCTGCGGCCGGAACTTCCAGCCAGATGAGCGCTCCCGACCAATCGTAAAACGCGACCACATCCATGAACTTTTGGATCGCGGCGACGATTTCAGGCGCCTTCGTCGGAAGGGTGGAAATCCGCCACAGGCTCGTCTCGGTCGAGAACGGCATCATCGAAAGCGTGCGGAATTCGCTCCAGAGACTGAAGGTGTCTTCCGCATCGAGCTCGATCGGCTTGCCGTAGACCTTGAGCGCGACCTTGAGCTTCTCCCTGCGCTCGTCGATCGACGTCGCAAACGTCTCGAGACGCAGAAGCGTCAGCGATTGTCCGACGCCCTTGAGCTTCGGCACTTTGAGCCTGTCGACGCAATTCTTCGGGAGATGGACCGCACCCGAAATTTCGAGCGGCGTCGCCATCGCGATATTGAGCGCTTCGATCGCCAAGTCGTCGGGCAGGCCGACGAAGGCCAGCGTCTGCATGGTCTGCGGGAGCGGCGCGACTTTGAATGTCACTTCGGTCATCACGGCAAGCGTTCCCCAGCTGCCGGTCAATCCGCGGGCGACGTCGAGCCCGGCGACATTTTTCATCACGCGGCCGCCGGATTTGAAAAGCTCGCCGCGGCCATTGACGGCGCGGACACCGAGAAGGTTATCGCGGGCGCTTCCTGCCGAAATGCGCCGGGAGCCCGAAAAATTCGTCGCGAAGACGCCACCAATGGAGAGCGCGCCGCCCGGCGCGCCTGTTGCCGGTCCGAGATCGACAGGCTCGAAGCTGAGCATCTGACCGCGCGCCGCGAGGATCGACTCGATTTCATAAATCGGCGTGCCGGACCTCGCAGACATAACGAGTTCGGTCGGCTCATAGAGCGTCACGCCCTTGAGGCCGGAGGTCGTCAACACGACGTCCGCGGTCGCGACCCGGCCGGTGTTGCGAAGGGCGCCATGCCCCACGACCTCGATGCCACGCTTTTCGCGCGCAAACCTCGCAATCATGGACTGCAATTCCCACTCGGCGGCGGGGCGAAAAAGCTCAGTCACGATCGCACCATCTGCTAGGCAGCCTC
Organism: Hyphomicrobium sp.; assembly: GCF_019753045.1. Classification (GTDB taxonomy): domain Bacteria; phylum Pseudomonadota; class Alphaproteobacteria; order Rhizobiales; family Hyphomicrobiaceae; genus Hyphomicrobium_B. The sequence continues at coordinate 64,684 of NZ_JAIELN010000002.1, read as the reverse complement.
CGGTGTGCTGGCGGCGTCGCCAGCGCGCATGACGTTGGTAATGGCGAGCGGAAATACCTTCGCCGGGTTCAACCGCCACGTGGGATCGAAAACGGTTTTTATCCGCATCTGGACGGCCAGATCCGTTGGCGTGAACTGCGTCGTCATCAGCTCGCGTTTTTCGATGCCGACACCGTGCTCGCCGGTGAGACAGCCGCCAAGCTCGACGCACAGCTTCAGAATAGCTTCGCCTGCAAGCTCGGCGCGTTCCGCCTCCTCGGGACTATTGGCATCATAGAGGATGAGCGGATGCAGGTTGCCGTCGCCGGCGTGGAAGATGTTGGCGACCTTGAGACCGTACTCGGCGCAGATCTGGCTGATCCGAGTCAACGCGTGAGGCAACTGTGCGAGTGGGATCGTGCCGTCCATGCAGAGGTAATCGGAGATGCGCCCGATCGCGCCGAACGCCGCCTTGCGGCCTGCCCAAATCCGCGCGCTCTGATCGGCGTCCGAACTGATCTGCACCGTTTTCGGATCGAAGCGAGCGGCGATTTCGGCAATGCGTCCGAGCAGGATGCCGATTTCTGCCTCCGAGCCTTCGACCTCGACGATCAGCAATGCTTCCGCGTCGAGCGGATAGCCTGCGCCGGCGAATGCCTCGCAGACTTCAATGGCCGCGTGGTCCATGTATTCGATCGCTACAGGGATAATACCGGCCGCTATGATCGCGGAGACGCAACTGCCCGCTGCTTCCGGCGAGCGAAATCCAATCATCATCGGCCGCGCGCCTTCCGGCGACGGAACGAGCTTCACTGTTGCTTCAGTGATGACGCCGAGCTGGCCCTCGGAACCGATGACCAAGCTCAAGAGGTCGTAGCCGTTGCGTTCCAGCGCCGAGCCGCCGATCTCGACGACGGTGCCGTCGATCAGCACCATTTTGACGCCCAAGACATTGTGCGTCGTCACTCCGTACTTCAGACAGTGCGCGCCGCCGGAATTCATCGCGAGATTGCCCGCGAGCGTACACGCAAGTTGCGATGAAGGATCGGGCGCATAGAAAAAGCCGCCCGCCGCGACCTCCGCCGTGATCTGGAGATTCGTTATTCCGGCTTCGAGACGCGCCAAGCGGTTGGCATAATCGATCTCGATGACGCGGTTCATCTTCGAGATGCAGAGGACGATTGCATCCTCTGTCGGCAACGACCCGCCGCACAGGGATGTGCCTGCGCCGCGGGGAATGACTTTGACGTCGTTCTCGTGGCAATACTTCAAGATCTTCGAGACTTCTTCGGTCGTGCGCGGCAGGACGACCAGCATGGGTACGCGGCGGTAAGCCGTGAACGCATCCGTCTCGTAGGCCCGGCGTCCATCTTCGTCGACGATCAGAAGATCCTGACCGACACGGCTTTTCAGGCCTTCGATCAGAATGGGTAGCCGCCGCAGGACGCCAACATCGGGCTCAGGCAGCTCGATATGCGGCATCGTCTTCAGTCTCCAAGCCAATAGTCATGTCGGCTGTTTCGCTCTTGGGCCGTCAGCTTACGTCAGCAAGAGACGCGGCGGCCCAAATTCGATCACGCCGGGCAACCTCGGCGCGTAGCCACGGGCGTTAATCATCCTCGCACGTGCGCCGGTGACCGGCAATATGGGCGCAGTCGTTGCGCCTGTGAAGAAAGCGCACTCTTCAGCGGCGGTCTCCGGGCCAGCGCTGACCGCCGCCCTGATCACGCGGATCGTGAAACTCGCGGGTCGGGGGCCCGCGCATATCGCGGGGCTCGCCCATGCCGCCGCCTACTCCCCGCGGCTCGCTCATGCCTCGGGGGATGTCGCGCGGACTGCGGTTGTCGCGGTCCCGGGAACGCGCACCCGAGAAGCATTGGGTGATGCAGCTCTGCAACTGAGCGTCGCAATGTGCGGAATAAAGGAGTTTTGCGGCCATCCGGCAGGAATTGTGCTGAGACCGGCAGGAATCGGCACAGGGGTCGGCGCTCGCGTCTCCGGCGGCAACAGCCAACACCGCCAGAACAGCCAGTGCGGCCATTCCAAACGATTTTATCGACACTGATGCAGCCTGAAACACCTACCGCCTCCTCATCCCCGGGCCGTGCTGGGCGGCTGAGCCTAGGCAAGCGGCGGAAGCTACTCGCGCGACCATGAACATGGCCTGAACCGGGGCTTGAACTGGAGGCCGGAGGCTCGCAGGGCAATGGGCGCCATCAGAAAGCAAACTCCTCGAAGATCCGATCGACGTTGCCCCGCCACTCCCCCGAGTAACGCTGCAACAATTCGTCCGCCACGGTCTGGCTGTTGCCTGCGATCTTCTCGAGCGGGGCCAGAAATACAGTCTCGTCCTGGTTTTTGGCGTTGATGCGGGCGCGGTTCTTGAGACCGTGTCGCGAAATGCGCAACGCCTGGCGAGCGATGTTGGCCGCCGTCGTCGTCCGGAAAGGCGTCGCGAGTGCCGTTTTCGGAACGGCCGCCCGCAGATTTTCCCGCTCTTCGTTGGTCCAGTCGCGGACCAGCGTCCAAGCCTGATCCAGCGCGGCCCCGTCGTAAAGAATACCGGTCCAGAAAGCCGAGAGCGCCGTGATCGTTCCCCAGCGCCCGGCATCGGCGCCGCGCATTTCCAGAAAACGTTTGAGGCGGACTTCGGGGAAGAGCGTGGTGAGGTGGTCCGACCAGTCATCGGCTGTCGGCAGCTCGCCTTCCAGCCCCTTGAGGCGGCCTGCCAGAAAATCGCGAAACGACGAGCCGGCGACATCAATGTAATTGCCGTCGCGGTAGACGAAATACATCGGCACATCGAGCGCGTAATCGACGTAGCGCTCGTAGCCCATGCCATCTTCGAACGCGAATGGGAGCATACCGGTCCGGCGCTTGTCGGTGTCGAGCCAGGCTTCGCTCCGCATCGACTGGAAGCCGTTGGGGCGACCCTCGGCGAACGGCGACGACGCGAACAGCGCGGTCGCTATCGGCTGCAGCGCGAGCGATACGCGCAGCTTTTTCACCATGTCGGCTTCGCTCGAAAAATCGAGGTTCACCTGGATCGTCGCGGTCCGGTACATCATGTCGAGACCGCGGCTGCCGACGGTCGGCATATAGCGCGTCATCACCTGATAGCGCTTCTTCGGCATCTGCGGGATTTGGTCGAGCCGCCACTTCGGCGAAAATCCGACGCCGAGAAAACCGATGGCGAGATCTTCGCCGACGTCGATGACTTCGCGCAGATGTTCGTCGGTTTCGGCTGCCGTTTCATGCAGCGTTTCGACCGGTGCGCCTGAAAGCTCGAACTGGCCGCCCGGTTCGAGGCTGATCGTGCCGCCCTTCTCGCCCTCCGGGCGCTTCAGAGCAATGACGTTTTCGCCTTCCTTGATGGCGACCCAGCCGTAGCGGCGGATCAGCTCTTCCATCAGGGCGCGAATGCCGTCGGAGCCGCCGTACGGCACGGGATCCAACGTCACGGTGCGAAAGACGAACTTTTCGTGCTCGGTGCCGATACGCCAATCGGCTTTCGGCTTCTCGCCAGCCGCAATCCAGCGCACGAGATCGTCTCGTGTCTCGATCGTCGCGCTCGCAGCGCCTTGTTCTCGCGTGGACATTCCCGAGCGACCCAGCCTTGCCAAACCGACGCGGGTGCACCCCGCGGCTTCAGCCTTATGGCGAGGACCGGCCTGAACGGCAAGCGCCCCCGACAATGGGGTTAGCGGCGGCGCCAATCTCCAAGTACGGCATTGACGATCGCAAGCGCGGCGACGGCTGCGGTATCAGCGCGCATGATTCGCGGGCCGAGCGACAGCGGCACGACATACGGCTTGCCGACGAGGCGCTCGCGCTCGCGCGGGGAAAAGCCACCCTCGGGTCCGATAAGGACGGCCAGGGGCCCGGCTGGGAGCTTCTCCAAAGTCCTGATCGGGTCAGACAGTTGCTCGTGCTCGTCGCAGTAGATCAGGCGTCGCGCATCGTCCCAATCGTCAAGAACGTCATCGAGTTTTGCGGGCGGCTCGACGGCCGGTACTTGCAAAATCCCGCACTGCTCCGCCGCCTCGATCACGTTGGCGCGCATCCGCTCGCTGTTAACTCTTTCCGCGACCGTTCTTTCAGTGATGACAGGCTTAAGGCGCGCGGCGCCCATTTCGGTCGCTTTCTGCACCATGTAATCGAGCCGCGACCGTTTGAGCGGCGCGAACAAATAGTCGATGTCGGGGCCACTTTCCTGGGGACGCGTCTGCTCCTCGACTTGGAGGGTGACGCGCCGCTTGTGCGTCTCGGCAAGTGTCGCAACCCACTCGCCGTCGCGGCCGTTGAATACCAACAGCTTTGCTCCCGGCCGCAGGCGCAGGACGCCGGTCAGGTAGTGTGCCTGCGGCGGCTCAAGCTCCAAGAGCTTGGCGGCGGCAAGATCGACGTCGACAAATAGTCGCTCTGAAGTCAGGTCGCGGATAGCCATGATGCGGTCTTATCGAAGCCTCGCTTGCAGTCAAACGTATGTCGCAGCCATGACCCGGTATTATGTCTCGCCGTATTGCGCCGCGACGACGGGCCGGATAGGTCTTGGCGAAAGTTGCCGGAGAAACATCATTTGACGACGGGTGCCGAGATTTCGCCCAAGCCGACATTGCGTGTTGCGGATGCACTGCCGTCGAACTGGGTCGATCGATGGGCGCCGGCTTCGTGGCAGCCGTACCTTCGGCTCGGGCGATTGGACCGGCCGATCGGCACTTGGCTGTTGCTGTTTCCCTGCTGGTGGTCGCAAACGCTCGCCCAGGTCAACTCCGGCGATCACCTTCCGGATATCGGCTATCTCGTGCTCTTCGCCATAGGCGCTCTCGCGATGCGCGCCTGCGGTTGCGCCTATAACGACTGGGTCGACCGCGACATCGACGGCCGCGTCGAGCGGACAGTCAATCGTCCTCTGCCATCGGGGCAGGTTTCGCCGGAAGCCGCGCTTGGCTTCGTCGTAGCGACGGCGCTCGCGGGGCTGGTCGTCCTCTTGAACTTCAACAGCTTTACGATCTGGCTGGCTATCGCCTCGCTTTTCATCGTTGCGGCCTACCCTTTCGCGAAGCGCTTCACATCGTATCCGCAGCTGGTGCTGGGCCTTGCTTTCAACTGGGGCGCCCTCGTCGGCTGGGCCGCAATCAAGGGATCAATCGGCCTACCGGCGCTCGCCCTTTACGCGGGCTGTGTGTTCTGGACGGTCGGATACGACACGATCTACGCGCATCAGGACAAAGAGGACGATGCGCTTCTGGGGCTTGGCTCGACGGCGCTGCATTTCGGCGAAGACACCGTTTCGTTCGTCGGCGCGATGTACGGCCTCGCCGGCATTCTGTGGCTCGTGGCTGGCGCGCTTGCGGGCGCTCACCTCGTCTATTTCCTGGCCGTCGTCCTGGTGTTCCTGCAGATGTCGTGGCAGGTCGCAACGCTCGATATTCACAATTCCGCCAACTGTCTCTGGCGATTCAAGTCAAACCGGGACGTCGGCCTCGCCGTCTTCGTAGGCCTTGTTGCGGATATGGCGCTGTCGTGGTTCGCCGGTCTCAGTTAAGGCGGGTAGCACATACGAGAACGCGGCCCGAGAGGTCCCGTGCCGCGCTGTTCCGTCTCACTGTCGAACTTCCGAGCCGCTTTCCGTGGCTTTGTATAAGATCTTGGCAGAATTCTCTTCCGATGAGCTTAAGAAATAGCGTAAACAAATGCTTACGCGGAAGTTATGCCATTCATGACTGGCCAGAGGACGCTTTGCGCCGTTGACGGCCGTCACACACGCGGTTTTTTAAAAAATCGCCCGGAGCATTTGTTCAGGAGACGAACAGTCGTCCATGTCCCAGACCCCATCTTTATCCGATTCAAAACCGCAGCTGCTGCATCTCGTTTTCGGTGGCGAACTCGAAACGCTCGAGGGCCACGAATTTCGCGATCTCGAGGGGCTTGATATCGTCGGCATCTATCCGGACTATCAGTCGGCTTATTCGGCCTGGAAGAACGCCGCTCAGCGCTCGGTTGACAACGCGATGATGCGATATTTCATCGTGCATCTGCACAAGCTGCTCGAGCCGAATGGCGTGAAGTCTGCTCAGCCGGCAACATCCGCCACGTGACGGCTAATCTTCTCAAACCCGAAAAGAAGCCGAGGCCGCGGCTTCGGCTCGATGCAGCTTCGCGCGCGCTCCTTCGCCGTTTCGTCGTCGACTGGGTTTGGCCGCGTCGATGGGAACTCGGCTGGACACTTTTTCTTACGGCGTGCCTTGCCGCGGTGACCGGCGGCTATCCGGCCGTCATCAAGAAATCATTCGACATGCTGATGGGCAATCAGCAAGGCGCGCTGCCGTTCGTGCTGACGGCGATCGTCGGCATTACGATTGCGCGCGCGACACTGCTTTTTCTGCAGGCCGTCGCGACGAACCGCTTCATTCTGCGCCTCACGTCGGACATGCAGAAGCTCGCGTTCCGGCATCTCATCAGCGCCGATTTCGCCCGGCTGTCGCGGGAGACGCCCGGCCGGCTGATGTCGCGGCTGACGAACGACATCGGCTTCGTGCAAGGCGCGATGATGGCGGCGCTGAACTCGATTTTCCGCGACACCTTCTCGGTCATCGCGCTCGTTATCGCGATGCTTTACCTCGACTGGGCGATGACGCTCGTAGTCTTGAGCGTCTATCCGCTTGCGGCTTTACCTGTCGCCGCAATCAGTCAACGGCTGCGCCGTGTCGCCAAGCAAACGCAAAGCGGCCTCGGCGATATGACCTCGCTCCTCGCGGAAAAGCTTGCGGGCGCGCGCTTGATCAAGTCGTTTCAGCTCGAGAATTACGCGGCCGACCGCCTCGACAACAGCTTCGAGCAGATCTACTCGCTGAAGATGAAGTCGGTGCGGACGCGGGCGCGGATGGATCCGATCCTCGAAGCGCTTGGCGGCATTGCGATCGCGGGCGTCGTCGGATTTGCCTACTTGCGCATTTCCAACGGCATCTCGACCGTCGGCGATTTCATGGGGTTCATCACCGCGTTGCTCATGGCGGCCCAGCCCATTCGCGCGCTCGGAAACCTCGCCGGCCGGCTTCAAGAGGGCCTTGCTGCCGCTGAAAGTTTCTATGGCTTAATCGACGAGATGCCGACGATCGGCGACAAGCCGGACGCGAAGCGTCTCAGCGTTTCGAAAGGCCAGATCTCTTTCCGCGAGGTCGGGTTCGCTTACGACGCGGCGTCGGAAGAACGCGCCGTGCACGACGTCACACTCGACGTTCCAGGCGGATCGACCGTCGCCCTCGTCGGCCGTTCGGGCGCGGGCAAGTCGACGATCATCAATCTTGTGCCCAGGCTTTTCGATGTTACCGAAGGCCAGATCCTGATCGATGGCCAGGATGTTCGGGATGTCACGCTCTCATCTCTGCGCGATCAGATCGCGATCGTCAGCCAGGACATCACACTGTTCGACGACACAATCGAAGCGAACATCGCGCTTGGGCGCCTTGGGGCGAGTTCAGAAGACATCATCGAGGCTGCGAAAGCGGCGGCGGCGCACGACTTCATCATGGCGCTGCCTCACGGCTATCAAACGATGATCGGAGATCGCGGCAGCCGCCTCTCGGGCGGGCAGCGCCAGCGCGTCGCGCTTGCGCGGGCAATCCTGAAGGACGCACCGATCCTGCTGCTCGACGAGGCGACGAGCGCGCTCGACAATGAAAGCGAACAACTCGTCCAGGAGGCGCTTGCAAAGTTCACGCGCACGCGCACGACGCTCGTCATCGCGCACCGGCTTTCGACGATCCAGAACGCCGACATGATTTGCGTGATGGACGGCGGCCGCATCGTTGAGCGCGGAAAACATTTCGAGTTGATCGACCGCAACGGCGCTTATGCTCGGCTAAACCGTTCTGCGCACGGGCCTCAGACGATGATCGTTAATTGAAGAAGCCGATTGAATAGTCGACAGACGGCCGGGCGGGGCGGGCTTCGGCTATTCGCGGTTAAGGATGTTGTTGACGAGCCGGTTCGCCCAACCGCGCGCCTTGAACGTCGAGTTCAGTTCGCGGGAATCGTAGACCGTTTCGACCCAATCCCAGAATGCGATGCCGGTGCGGGCCTCGTCAGCGAGATAGCGGTGGAAGACCGCGTCCAGGACTCCGGTATCGGCGCTCCGGACATGGCCGTAGCGCAAGGACAGCTGCTTCAACGCCTCGCGTATCGGCATCCCGTCGTGCAGATGACTGATCATCACGCTCATCAAACCGGCGCGGTCGGCGCCCGATTTGCAGTGAACGAGGATGGGATATTCGGCTTTTGCCAGCACATCCTTCATTGCCTGAAACTCGGCGCGCGAGGGCGCGGCGCGCGATCTCAATGTCAGATCGACAAGCGTGAGCCCATGGCGAGCGCACGCCTGCTGCTCGAGCCAACGCGTGCCATAGGACTGCTCGCCGCGCAGATTGATAACCGTCTTTATGCCGCGCCTGCCGGCCCAGGCAATGTGATGGGGCGCAGGCTGCGCTGAGCGCCACGCATCCCTGCCCACGCGATGGCGATTATTGTAAACGGTCCGTACGAGGCCATAATCGATCAGCAGCATTTCGGCGTAACAAAGGGCCGATGCGAATCGCGTCCCGAGCCAGGATGGGGGAGAATGCACTGCACTGTGCAAAAGTGCGCCGCTGGTACGGCGCAATCCACGCTTTGCTTCTTTGAGAGGGCTTGCCATCAGGAGTTGTCTCGATGCTCCCGATTCGCGGGCAGCCTTGCGGATAGCGCCAGCTTTAATCCTACTCGTTGTTCACAAGAAGCCGCGGTCCATCGTGATTGAACTTGCTAGTTATTAGCTATAGCAACGACCCGCAAGGGGCTAAACACAATCAAGCTTCGTCCTGCACTTTCTCGCGTTACAACGATAAGGCAGCCATTGCCGCATGGCAGAATTTAAGAAGAGGATTGTGCGACTTGGCGGATTGACGCTGGCGCGCCTTATCCGCCACGTGGCCAATTCGTCTCAGGTTATTCACGAGCCGCCGGACCTGATGGACCGGCTTAGCGATGCCCACCCCTGCATCGTGGCGTGCTGGCACGGCCAGTTCATGATGATCGCGACGCTTCGTCCTGAAAACGTCAGGATCTCCGCCATGGTCGCGCGGCACGGCGACGCCGAGATCATCAGCGAAACATTACAAGCCATCGACGTTCAACTCATTCGCGGCGCCGGCGCCGGCTGGCGAAAGAAGGATCGCGGCGGCGCGGCGGCTCTCCGCGCATCGCTGCAGGCGCTGTCCGAAGGCTCGTCGCTCGTGATGACGGCCGACGTCCCGCCGGGACCGGCGCGTGTGGCAGGTGCGGGCATCGTCATGATCGCGCGCATGTCGGGGCGGCCTATCGTACCCGTCGCGCTCGCAACCAAACGGTTCGCGTCGTTCGATACCTGGAGCAGGCTGACAATCAATCTGCCGTACTCGAAACTTGCCGCCGTCGTGGGCGAGCCAATTCATGTTCCGAGCACGGCGGACGATGAGCTCCTGGAATCAAAACGCGTCGAGCTCGAAACCGCGCTCAACACCGCGACGCTCAGAGCGTACGAACTTGCAGGTGCCGATATCAAACGAGCGACACCGCTCGATGTGCTGGCGGCTGCCTCGGCGCCGTCGCCTGGCCTCTTGCTCAAGACCTATCGCGCCGGAACGGCGGCGCTGCGGCCAGCGGTGCCCCTGTTTCTCAACATGCGCGGACAGCAGGGGAAAGAAGATCCGAACCGCCGCGGCGAACGATTGGGCTTTGCGGGGCGGCCACGTCCCGAGGGACAGGTGGTGTGGGTTCATGCAGCAAGCGTTGGCGAGACGAACGCCATTCTTCCGCTCATCGACAGCCTGCTTGACGCCAATCCGCACATTCACATTCTGCTGACGACGGGCACGAAAACATCAGCGGAGATTGCGGCGCATCGCTTGCCGCCACGCGCATTGCATCAGTACGTGCCTCTCGACGTTCCGCATTATGTGTCCCGCTTTCTCGATCACTGGAAGCCGTCGATATCGATCTTTACGGAATCCGACATCTGGCCGAATCTCATTCTCGGAACAGCGGAGCGGGGAATTCCTCTCGTGCTCGTCAATGCGCGGATGTCGCCACGCAGCATCAGCCGCTGGCGCAAATATGCGGCGGTCGGCCGGCCGCTATTTTCACGCTTCGCGGCCGTGCTGTCGCAGAATTCGCAGATAACGCGGGCCATGAAGCGTCTCGGCGCTCCGAACGTCATCACGGCCGGTAACTTGAAAATCGATTCACCGCCGCCTCCGGTCAACGCGGATCTGCTGGCGTCGCTGAAGAATGCCGTCGGCCAGCGTCCGCTGTTCCTCGCGGCCAGCACCCATCCCGGCGAAGACACGGTGATCGCCGCGGCGCATTCGCTGATGAGACGCCAAATCGAAGGTCTACTGACGATCATCGTCCCGCGTCATCCCGAACGCGGCGGCGGGCTTGCCGCGTCGCTCGGCGGGCTCGGGCTCAGAACGCAGCTGCGCTCGCGCTCCTCCACACCCGAGACCGATACCGAGATCTACGTCGCTGACACGATTGGCGAACTCGGAACGTTCTATTCGATGTCGCCGGTTTCGCTCGTCGGCGGGTCGCTGGTCGAGCATGGCGGTCAAAACCCAATCGAAGCCGTTCGTCTCGGCTCGTGTGTTTTAACTGGTCCGTTCACGCACAATTTCCGCGATGCGTATGCGGCGCTCTTCCGCGAGGGCGGCGCCGTCGAAGTCAGATCGTCCGACGACATCGCGCGGCAGGTCACGCTGCTGCTTGCCGATCAGGCCGCTGCCAAGCGCATGCGGCAGGGAGCAGACGTGGCGCTTCAGTCGATGGGCGGCGCCCTCGCCAAGACGCTCGGCGCCATCCAGCCATTGCTTGAAAAACAGCGAGCGTGATGCGTGCCCATCTCTGAACCGAGCTGGTGGTACGGGCCGGGCAGCGGATGGCAGACGGCGCTTCTCTCTCCAATCGGTACCCTCGTCGGCCGGATCGCAAGCCGCCGCATTCAAAACGCAAATCCCTATCGCTCAGCCCTTCCCGTTATCTGCGTTGGAAACTTCACGGCCGGCGGCTCGGGCAAGACTCCGCTTGCTTTGTTCCTTGCCAAGCTCGTCGCGGAGGAAGATCGCGAGCCATGGTTTCTCTCGCGCGGTTACGGTGGAAGTCTTGAGGGTCCGGTGCGCGTCATTGCCGATCTCCATACGGCGCGCGAGGTAGGGGACGAGCCGCTGCTTCTGGCCCGCGCTGCGCCGACGGTCGTCTCGCGCGATCGCCGCAAAGGCGCTGAAGCGATCGAGGGCATGGCATCGAAGCGCGCCGTCATCATCATGGATGACGGCTTGCAAAATCCGGCGCTCGCGAAGGATCTTGCTATTGCACTCGTCGATGCGAAGCGCGGCGTCGGCAACGGGCTCGTCATTCCTGCGGGACCCTTGCGCGCACCGCTCGATGTTCAAACGGCGCTTGCAAACCTGATCGTGCTTACTGGAGGCGATGCAGCAGGGGGCCGTTCCGTCGCCAACCAGCTCAAAGCATTGTCGCGTGCGCCGATCATTTCCGCTGAGACGCGCGCCGAAGACGACAATGCAAAGTTTCGCGGCCGGCGCGTGTTTGCGTTTGCAGGCATTGCCAATCCGGATAGATTTTTCGCGACGCTCTCGTCACTCGGAGCTGACATCGTTGCGCGAAGGGCATTCGCCGATCACCACATGTTCAGCGAGGTGGAGGCGCGCGAGCTGATCGAAGCAGCCGAACACGGCGGTGCTGCCTTGGTCACGACGGAAAAAGATATCGCGCGGCTTTCAGGAGCATCAGGCGCTCGCGGGGCACTCAAAGAGCGTGCGGAAACGGTCTTGATCAGAACGTCTCTCGAGGGCGGAGATCTCGACGTGATGCGCCGGCTGATCCGTGATGCAATCGCTCGCTAACGCGAGCCGCCGCGCTCAACGAGAGGGCGTGTTCGATCGTTCGATGGCGTTAAGCTCAAGGTAACGCTGCGCGGAGATTTCCGCCGAGGCATATGCCTCCTGTGCGTCGACGCTCCAATAACGAAGATCGGGAAGCGCGATGGGCTGGGCCGTTACTGCACAGCGCACAAAATCTCCCGGAGACATCACTTCGAACTCGCCATCCAGGTAGCGAATCTTTGCCTCGTTACGCAGGCCAAAAAATTTCTCAATTCGATTCATCAGCTTCCAAGCCGTGCTGTTCTTTTAATGCCGGGCATCATCTGACATCAGATGATATGAATGCCGCATTTCCGGCGGCGCGCCAATTTCCAATTTAGCCTAAGCGTATCAAAAAAGTGAGCCTTGTCCGCCGCGTCCGCCCGGCTTTCGGCGCGGCGTTTTACCCGCTCCCTGATCGGCTTTAGGAGGTTCGGATTTTAGCGGGCCTTCGGCTCTCGCTGCAATCTGCCCGTCGGACAATTCAATGTTTAGCATCGACCCGGCGACGACCGCGGCCGCCTGCCGGATGGTTTGCCCGGCTTCGTTCCTGACGAGCGCAAAGCCGCGAGACAGGATGCTGTGATAGCCCAACGAGTTGAGCAGCGCCGCTTTACCATCAAGAACCCTGCGACTGACCGCCACGCGGTTAAGAAGTGCGCGGCCGGCGCGGCGTTCGAGTGTCTGAAGGCGCTCGGCGCAGCGGGAATGTTTCTGGAGTATCGGGCTCGGGGACAAACGTCCGCTGACGCGCGCCAGCCGTGTTGCATGTGCGCGCGTGTTGGCGAGAAGTGCACGCGAAAGGCGGCGATCGGCCTCGTCGAAGCGCTGGCGCGGCAGCGCGACGAGATCCTGCAGCTTCGGCAGGCCGCGCGACGATGCCTTCAAGTGCGTTTTCGCGCCCTCCAGCGAGCGGCGGACCGCCGTGCGCTTGCGGAGCATGAGCTTTTCAAGCCCGTCGATCAGCTCGGAATACTTCGGCACGGCCCATTCGGCGGCTTTGGTCGGCGTCGGCGCGCGGGCGTCCGCGACGAGATCGATGAGCGTCCAATCCGTCTCATGACCGACGGCTGAAATCAGCGGAATGAGGCTCTCGGCAGCCGCTCTGACAACGATCTCTTCGTTGAAACTCCAGAGGTCTTCGAGACTGCCGCCGCCGCGCGCGACGATCAGAACGTCCGGTCGCGGAATTCTGCCGCCGGTTTCGAGCGCATTGAATCCGCGGATCGCCGCGGCCACTTCAGCCGCGCTTCCCTCGCCTTGCACGCGCACCGGCCAAACAAGAACACATGCCGGATAGCGCTCGTTGAAGCCGTGCAGCATATCGCGAATGACGGCGCCGGTCGGTGACGTGACGATGCCGACAACTTTCGGCAAGAAAGGACGCGGCTTCTTGCGGGCTTCGTCAAACAGGCCTTCGGCCGCGAATTTGCGCTTGCGCTCTTCGAGCAGCGCCATCAGCGCGCCGGCGCCCGCGGGCTCCAAAGCCTCGATGACGATTTGATACTTCGACGAGCCGGGGAACGTCGTAATCTTTCCCTGGGCGATGACTTCCATGCCCTCTTCGGGCTTGAAGCGGAGCCGGCCGAACGATCCTTTCCAGATCACGGCCTCTATCTTCGCCTTGTCGTCCTTGAGGGCAAAGTAGCAGTGTCCCGACGCATGGGGCCCGCGATAACCCGAGATCTCGCCCTTGAGGCGGACATAGCCGAAGCCGTCCTCGAGGGCGCGCTTAATCGCGCCCGAAAGTTCGGACACCGAAAACTCCGGGGCATTGGCGCCGGGGCGGGCTTCGCTGGTGTTGGGAATTGAATTCAATAGCTTACTGTTCTGTTTCGCGGTCTTGCTTGTTTCACGTTCGATGCTACACCCGGATGCTACACCAAGACACGGAATGCAACAGGCGACCTGATGAACGTCTTACTCCTCGGCTCGGGCGGCCGCGAGCATGCTCTCGCCTGGGCGCTCAGCGCGAGCCCCCTTTTGACAAAACTCTTCTGCGCTCCCGGCAACGCCGGCATCGCGGACGTGGCGCAATGTATCCCCATCGATCCGACCAACCAAGACAGCATCATTCAATTCTGCCGCGATGAGCGCATCCAGCTCGTCGTTATCGGCCCCGAGGCGCCGCTCGTCGCCGGTCTCGGAGATGCCCTCGGTGCGGCTGGCATTCGTTATTTCGGGCCGACGAAGAGCGCCGCTCGCCTCGAAGGTTCGAAGGGCTTCACCAAAGACCTTTGCCGGACCGCCGGCATTCCGACAGCCGCCTATGGCCGTTTCATGGACCCTCAGGCGGCAAAGACGTATCTCGCCGCGCAGAGCCTTCCTATCGTCGTGAAGGCGGACGGCCTAGCGGCAGGCAAAGGCGTCATCATCGCCACGACGCGCGAAGAAGCGGAGGCCGCCGTCGATGCGTGCCTCTCCGGCGCGTTCGGCTCGGCTGGAGCCGAAGTCGTCATCGAGGAATTCCTCGAAGGCGAAGAAGCGAGCTTCTTTGCATTGTGCGACGGTGTCCATGCATTGCCGCTCGTGTCGGCTCAGGATCACAAGCGCGTCGGCGACGGCGATACGGGACCGAACACCGGCGGCATGGGCGCATATTCGCCAGCGCCTATCATCACGCCGGAGATGAGCGACCGCGTGATGCGGGAAATCATCGAGCCGACGATCAAGGAAATGGCCGCGCGCGGCACGCCGTTCAAGGGCGTGCTGTTCGCCGGACTGATGATCACGTCGTCCGGTCCAAAGCTCATCGAATACAACGTCCGCTTCGGCGATCCCGAAACGCAGGTTTTGATGATGCGGCTCAAATCGGATCTGCTTGCGGCCCTCATCGCGACGACCGACGGCGTGCTTTCAAACTTCGATCTCCGCTGGAGCGACGACGCGGCGTTGACGGTCGTGATGGCCGCCAACGGATATCCCGGCACACCTCAAAAAGGCACGGAGATCAAGGGCCTGGAACTCGCACAGGCGACCCCGAACGTGGAGATCTTCCACGCCGGCACGCGCCGCGACGGCGCGCGTCTTATTGCGGACGGCGGTCGCGTGCTAAACGTCACCGGCCGCGGCAAGACGATCGCGGAGGCGCGCGACGCCGCCTACGCGGCGATTGCGAAGATCGATTGGCCAGGCGGCTTCTACCGCAAGGACATCGGCTGGCGCGCGTTGCAGCGAAACGAGACGTGAGCATCCTTATGCTCTAGCGAACAACGGGATACCGGCAACGCATGACCGTCGAGACGCCCAAAGCATCGCCGTTGAATGGGTCCCGTCCGGCCAAGCGGCCGACGATCGGGCTCGCACTTGGCGGCGGCGGGGCGCGCGGTCTCGCCCATGTCGCCATGATCGAGGCTTTCGACGAACTTGGCATCAAGCCCGACGTCATTGCAGGAACCTCGATCGGCGCGGTTTACGGCGCAGCTTATGCATCAGGAATGTCGGGCCTCGAGTTGCGCGACCACACGCGGTTCATCCTTTCGCAGCGCTTCGGTCTGATCCGCGATCTCTTCACGAAAACAGAGCAGCCCTTTCAACGGCTGCTCAGCGTCTTTGGCGCGCGGAACGCCATTCTCGACCCGTTCAACGTTCTCGACCTCATTCTCCCGAAAGAGGTGAAGGATACCTTCGCCGATTGCGAAATTCCGCTGAAGGTCGTCGCGTCCGATTTCTACGATCAGGAACCGAAAGTGTTCACCGAGGGGCCGCTCCGGAGTGCGGTCGCCGCGAGCATGGCGCTGCCTGTCCTCTTTCAGCCCGTCGTTGTCGAAGGGCGTGCACTGATCGACGGCGGCTTGACGAACCCGTTGCCGTTCGATCTGCTACTGCCAGAAACCGATATCGTCGTTGCCATCGACGTCTCCGGCTCGCCCGTCGCGGATGCCAAGCGCGCTGCTCCGACGGCGCTCGCGGCGCTCTTTTCGAGCGCATTTCTGTTCGAGCACACGATCGTCAAGGAAAAGCTCAGAGCCAAGCAGCCGGATATTTTCATCCGCGCCGGAACGAGCCAATTTCAAGTTCTCGACTTCCTGAAATGCGACGACATTCTCGCGGCCGCGCAACCTGCGAAAGAGCGGCTGAAGCAGCAGCTCTCGCGCGTTCTATCGGTCGAGACTTTACCCATTCTCGAAAGTGCTGATCAGGACCAGAAGGTCATCGCGATCGCTAAGCGGCCGAAGCGCAGGCTGCTTCCGCGTCCCCGCAAACGCCGCGAGGCTGAGTAGCTTTTATTTTGCGCTCGGCGACAGTTTTTTTGCTGGCGCTCGATTCCCTTGCGGGGAGCCGGCCGCCGAGCGCTACGAGCGGCGCTGTTCGAAGAAGTCTTTCAGCAGGAAGCTCGCCTCGGCTTCGCCGATGCCCGGATATATTTCGGGGGCGTGATGACAGGTCGGCTGGCTGAAGACGCGGGCGCCTTGCTCGATGCCGCCACCCTTCGGATCGCTCGCGGCATAGTAAAGGCGCTTGAGGCGCGCAAAGGAGATCGCAGCCGCGCACATCGGGCATGGTTCGAGCGTGACATAGAGACTGCAGCCGACGAGGCGCTCGTCCGCCAGTTCGGTGCAAGCCGCCCGAATCGCCAGAATTTCGGCGTGGGCCGTCGGATCGCAAAGCTCTCGCGTCCGGTTTCCTGCCGACGCCAGAACCCTGCCCTCGGCAGAGACTATGACGGCACCGACCGGCACCTCGCCGCGCCCGGCCGCCGCTTTCGCCTCTTCTAGCGCATGGGACATATGGCTTACGGCGTCCTTCGATGTCATAAGCTCGCTTCGCTCCCGAAAGCCCAGTGTTACCGATGGCCAAACCACCAAAATCCAAAGTCGCCGAACCTGCCGCTCCCGCGCCTGAGAAGCGGGATGCGCCGATGCGCATCGCCAAAGCCATGGCCCGCGCCGGGCTCTGCTCGCGCCGCGAGGCCGAACGCTGGATCGCCGATGGCCGCGTCAGCGTCAACGGCAAGCTGCTCAGAACCCCGGCCGTGGAAGTCGGGCCGGCCGACAAGGTGTTCGTCGACGGCAAGCCGCTGCCAACCGCCGAACCGCCGCAGCTCTGGCGTTATCATAAGCCGAAAGGCATCGTCACTACGCATTCCGATCCGGAAGGCCGGCCGACGGTTTTCGATAAGATGCCGCCCGAGATGCCGCGCGTCATCTCCGTCGGACGGCTCGATTTCAATACCGAAGGGCTGCTGCTGCTGACCAACGACGGCGCGCTTGCCCGCCATCTGGAGCTTCCCGCGAACGGCTGGGTGCGCCGGTATCGCGTGCGCGCAAAGGGCCGCGTTTCGCCGGCCGACCTTGCCAAGCTCAAGGACGGCGTCACTGTCGAGGGCGTCGCTTACGGGCCTATCGAGGCCTCGGTCGATAGCGTGCAGGGCGCGAACACCTGGCTTTCGATCTCGATCCGCGAAGGCAAAAATCGTGAGGTGAGAAAGGTGCTCTCGCACCTGGGACTCACGGTCAATCGCCTCATTCGCGTGTCCTTCGGACCATTCCAGCTTCTCGATCTCGCCCCCGGTGCGGTCGAGGCCGTGCGGCGGCGCATCCTCGTTCAGCAGCTAGGACCGAAGGCTTCCGAAGCGCTCGGATTTTCAGAGAGTCAGGCGGAGCGGAAGGCGCGGCATGCACGCGGCAAGGCTGCGAGCGAGGCGGACGATTGATGAGAGTCGTTGCCGGACGGTTCCGCGGCCGCGCTCTGCAAGCGCCCGAGGACATGAAAATTCGCCCGACGTCGGATCGCGTGCGGGAGAGCCTGTTCAATATTCTCGCGCATGGAATCGAGAATTTCTCGCTCAACGGCGCGCGCGTCATCGATCTCTTCGCCGGTACGGGCGCGCTCGGCATCGAAGCCGTCTCGCGTGGCGCTGCCTACTGTCTCTTCGTCGAGGAAGCGCCGGACGCACGTGCGCTTATTCGCACGAACGTCGAAAATCTGGGGCTGACTGGCGAGACGCGCATCTTCCGCCGCGATGCGACGGACCTTGGTCCAGCCGGCAATATGGAACCGTACGATCTCGCGTTTCTCGATCCGCCATACGGCAAAGGCTTAGGCGAAAAGGCGCTCGATGCGCTCGCGCAGGGCAACTGGCTGAAGCCCGGCGCGATTGCAGTGCTCGAAGAACGCGCGGGCGTGCCGCTGACGTTCTGCGATGGTTTCACGGTGCTCGATGCCCGCACCTACGGTGATACCGAGATCACGATCCTGAGGTTCGGCGAGCCGAGCTAAGCCGCCAGCTTACCGAACCGCATTTTCCGCTTCGGGCCCGAAAGCGCCGTCGGCCAGACTGTGCGTGTAATCGCGAACATCGGCCGACCATTTCGCGGTGAGTTTTTCGAACTGCTGGCGGTCACCGGCGAAGAGCGCGCGCGTCGCTTCTTCGAAGCCCGCGAGGTTTCCTGCCATCGCCGACATAAAGCGATAAGCCCGCTCCCTGGCCGTGCGAATGATTTCCGCATCGGCATTCTTGCGGCGCGCGTCGTCGACAAGTTTGCGTAGCGTTACCGACGCGCCGCCCGGCTGCGCGGCCAACCACTCCCAATGGCGAGGCAACAGCGTCACTTCGCGAGGCACCACTCCGAGTTTCGGCCGTCCAGGGCTGCGCGCCTCTTCTGCGCCCGTCGATGACGATGGAGACTTCTGAAGACGCGCGACGGGGATATCCGCCGATTCCCGCAAATCGAAATCAATCTGGTTGCCGGTGCTGTCATCGAAGATCAGCAGCGACATGTCCGGCTGTTTGGCGGAGCGCGTTCGAATTGCCGCGATCACCTCGGCACGCGAACCCGAGACAAAGCGACGGCGGCCATCGAACGCGGTGAAGTTATTGTCCATTTTCTTGCTCCAGCATCAGTTGGAGACAATATTACCCGGATAAAATTCGCGGTCAATATACCCGGGTAAAATTATTCAGCGCGCCATCCCTTTGCGCCAAAATAAAAAATGTAGAGGTAACTCGGCATGGCGAGCAGCGCGTACGCGAGCTGGAAATCGACGTGCTCCTTCAATAGCCCGAAGGCGTACGGCATCAGCGCGCCGCCGCAGATGGCCATGATCAGGAGCGCCGAGCCCGTCTCGGTATGAGAACCGAGCCCCCGTATCGCGAGCGGAAAGATCGCAGGCCACATCATTGCATTGGCGAAGCCGAGAGCGGCGATGAATGCGACCGAGGCGTATCCCGTCGTGAGGTATGCGCCGATCGTCAGCACGATGCCGAGCGCCGCCGAGATTGCGAGGTATGTTTGCTGGGAGAAGATGCGTGGAATGACGAGCAGTCCAGCAACGTATCCGACGAGCATCGCGAAGAGCGTGTACGATGTGAACAGTCGCGTTGCGTCGAGCGGCAGGCCGAAACCCGCTCCATAGAGACCGATCGCGTCCGCGGCCATCACCTCGACGCCGACGTAGAGGAAGAGGCAGAGCACGCCGAGCCAGAGGTGCGGAAACGCGAATATGCTCGAAGCATCGGGACCACTTCTCGGGCCATCCGCGTCGGCGGGAGCGGCTTTGAGGTCGGGCAGCTTCGAGCGAGCAATCCACAAGCCCAGCAATGCGAGCAGTGCCGCCATCAGCATGTAGGGCGCGTGCACGCGGGCAGCGAAAGCATCGAGCATTGCTTCGCGAGCCTCAGCGGTCGGCGCGCTCGCCACGTCAGCCTCGAAGCTATCGACGCCCTTCAGCACCAATGCCGCGAAAAAGATGGGCGCGATTACGCCCGCGAACTTATGGCAGATGCCCATGAGGGCGACGCGGCGCGCGGCCGTCTCGTGCGGGCCCAAGATGCAGACGTACGGGTTGGACGCCGTCTGAAGAAGCGACAGTCCCGCTCCGATGACGAAGAGCCCGGCAAGCGTGCCGGAATACTGGCGCATCGTCGTGAACTCACCGAACAGGATGGATCCCGCCGCCATGACGAAGAGGCCGATCGCCATGCCTTGCTTCATGCCCGTTCGACGCAAAATCGCCGACGCGGGGAGCGCAAGGAAGAAATACGAGAGATAGAACGCCATCGGCACGAGGAAGGCGTTCACATCATCGAGATTGAACGCGAGCTTGACGAAGGTGATCAACGGCCCGTTGAGCCACGTCACGAAGCCAAAGATGAAGAACAGGACGCCGATGGCGATGACGCCGCCCGTTTGATCTGCCGGGGTCCGAAGGCTCGCTGAGCTCAAGGCAGGCTCTGGCAACGGCTTAATCCTAAGTCGGACCAATCTGGAAACCACGAGTACTGCCGGCTTCACCCCGGAAATCACTGCCCGGACCACGTGGCGGCGACGCCCCGCCGCAGGTAAAGTCTACCTCCACACCGCGAATTTACTCAGATTACTTTGATTCCTCTCGCTCGGCGTACTATGTCCAATAGGTAAAAAAGGGTGCTTGACGAAAGTATACTTTTTTGACCAACTAACGCTCGATATCCCTACCGGGTGTCCGATGCCGGGGCCTTGAACCCCGTTTGATTGGAGCCGAAATTGATAGTCTGCTCGTGCGCCGTAATATCTGACCGCGATATTGATATCGCCGTCTCCGAAATCATGAGGGCGGGCCCCGGCCTCTTGCCGACGCCGGGCGTCGTATTCCGGCACCTCAACAAAAAGATGAACTGCTGCACGTGTGCGCCTGTAACGGTCGCGGTCATTTATGAGGCCATGGACCGCTTAGAGAAGACAACGCGCGTTTGCCCGTTCGTTCTTGCCGAAGCACGCGCCAAACTCATCCGCATCGAAGAACGGCGGATGCAGCGGCAGCAACGCATTAATGCAGAAATTGCGCGGCGGGGCCGGAAGCCACAACGCGCCATCGCGTAGGGCTCTGAAAAACTTTATCTATTTCTTCCGTCCAACTTGGCGGAAATCCTCTAGTTAAGCCCGTTCTAATCCGCTACTTGTCTACTTTAGAATGCTTCCGGACTTCGAGGCCGGGAGCATCAGGCAGATTTTTGGAGCGGCACATGAAGGGCAACGACGAAGTCATCACCCGGTTAAACGAGGCGCTGAAACTCGAGCTGGGTGCCGTAAACCAATATTGGTTGCACTTCCGGCTTCTCGATAACTGGGGCTACAAAAAGCTCGCCAAGAAAGAGCGCAAGGAATCCATCGAGGAAATGCACCATGCCGATCGGCTCATCGATCGCATCATCTTCCTCGAAGGCCATCCGAACCTGCAGTACGTCGCGCCGCTGATGATCGGCGAGAACATCAAGGAAGTTCTCGAATGCGATCTCAAGGGCGAGAACATCGCCCGCGACTACTATAAGACGTCGCGAGAGATCTGCTTCAACCTTGGCGATTACGTGTCGATGATGCTGTTCGACGAACTCCTGAAGGACGAGGAGAGCCACATCGACTTCCTCGAGACGCAGCTTGAGCTTCTGAACTCTATCGGCGTCGCGCTCTACAGCCAGCTCAATGCCGAGAGCGGCGACGAATCCGACTGATTGTTCGGCGCTGGCGACACGGGTTCCGCGCGTCGCCAGCGCCGTTTGGTTTGCCGCTTGCGACTGCGCTCCGCGCAGCCGGCCGCAAGCGCCGCTTCGTTTATCTCCGCCCGAACAGGCGCTCGATGTCGGTAAGCTTCAGCGCCACGTATGTCGGGCGGCCGTGGTTGCACTGGCCTGAATAGGGCGTCGCCTCCATCTGGCGCAGCAGCGCGTTCATCTCTTCGACCGTCAGCCTGCGTCCCGAACGGACACTACCGTGGCAAGCCATGCGTGACGCCACGCTGTCGAGGCGGTCTTTCAGCGCCCGCGCCGTCCCGTCGCTGCGAAGCTCCGCTGCGAGATCCTTGACGAGGCCCTCGACGTCCGTTTCGCCGAGAAGTGCAGGAACTTCACGAACCGCGACTGCACCTTCCCCAAAGCTTTCGATCACGAGGCCAAGCTCCGTCAGCTCGTCGCTGCGCGCGACGAGGGTGACCGCATCGTCATCATCGAGTTCGACGATGGCCGGAATCAGAAGCCCTTGCCGCGCGACGCCTCCATCGGCGAGCGCCGCCTTAAGCTTCTCGTAGACGAGGCGTTCGTGCGCAGCGTGCTGATCGACGATGACCAGCCCGTCGCGCGTCTGGGCAACGATATAGTTTTCGTGGACCTGCGCTCTGACTGCACCGAGCGGCTTGTCGATGGTCTGCTCGGCCACCGGCTCGGTGAACGTCCGCGCATCCGCGCTCGGTGCGTCGAACACGGCAAACGGTGTCTGCGTTCCTGCAGCAAAGCTTCCGGAGACGACTGGCGAGGCTCGCGGCGGCACCCATTGGCCGTTTGTATTCGATGAAGGCGGCGGAGACATTGCCGCGCTCGGCAAGATACCTGCTGCAAAGCTTTCAACCGTCAGCACACCGCCTTGCGCGGACGCTCTATGACCGGCTGTCGCAAGAGCATCGGAAAGCGCCCGCACCATCAGCGCTCGCACGCGCCCGGCGTCGCGAAACCGAACCTCCGCCTTGGCGGGATGCACGTTCACGTCGACGTCGGATGGCGCGACATCGAGAAACAGCGCGAGAAGCGGCGAGCGGCCGCGCGGGATGAGATCGCCGTATGCGGCGCGGACGGCGCCGATCAGCAGCTTGTCCTTCACCGGGCGGCCATTGACAAAGAGGAACTGCTGCGTGCTGTCCTGCCGGTGAAGCGTCGGCAGACCGGCGAAGCCGAACACGCGCATCGGCGCGGACGCGCCGTTTCCCGCACCCGATACTTCGAGCGCGTCATCCATGAACTCGCGCCCCATGATGGCGCCGATCCGCTCCAGCCAAGCGGCGGAGGATCGATCGCCGCGCGCGAAGACCGCTGGCTTCTTTTCGCCCGTCTGCAGCGTAAAGCCGATATCGGGATGGGCCATCGCGAGGCGTCGCACGACGTCCGTCACCGCCATGGCTTCGGCGCGTTCGGACTTCAAAAATTTGAGGCGGGCGGGCGTCGCGGAAAAGAGATCGCGCACTTCGACGACCGTACCGCGATTGACGGCGGCCGGGCCGACCGGTGCTTTCGATCCGCGTGTGACGGTGACGGCCGCGCCCTGGTTTGCATCCGCAGGCCGCGATCGGATTTCGAGGCGGGCGATCGAGCCGATGGACGGCAGGGCTTCGCCGCGAAAGCCGAGGCAGCGAATGTCGAAGAGATCTTCTTCATCGAGCTTCGAGGTTGCGTGACGCTCGACGGCGAGGACGAGATCTTCCGGCGTCATGCCGGAGCCGTCGTCCGTCACGCGGATGAGCGAAAGGCCGCCGCCCGAGATGACGATCTCGATCTGCGTCGCGCCCGCGTCGATCGCGTTCTCGACGAGTTCCTTGACGACGCTCGCCGGGCGCTCGACGACTTCGCCCGCTGCGATGCGGTTGACCGTCTCTGGCGAAAGCTGCCGGATCGCCACCCCGTCCGTCCCCTATCGAAAGCGCTTGCTCAAGCGCCTTTCGCGAGGCGCTCCTTCGTCAAGATTTTCGCAAGCTCGACTGCCGGCTGATCGAAGGGATCGACGCCCAGCAGGCGACCCGCGAGAATCGTTTCGATCATAAAGTGCATCGCCAGCGCGCCGATGGTTTTTTCGTCGAGTTTTGCAATGTCGATTGTTCGCACCGGACGCCCGGCGCGGGCCAGCGCCTCAGGAACGGCGTGCGATTGGGCGGCGACGATATCGCCGACGGTGTGGCCGCCGAGCATATCGGCGCCAGCGATGCGCGCGAGATCAGGATCGATGCGCGGGCCAACGCCCTGGCTCGCGACGCGAACGACCGTCAGATAATGGTCGCGCGGGCCGTCCATGAAGAGCTGCAGCTGGCTGTGCTGATCGAGCGGACCGAGCGCGCCGAGCGGCGTCGTGCCTTCCCCGCCCTTGCCCAGGCTTTCCGCCCAAAGTTGTACGAACCAAGCGGCGAGGCGTCCGAGCCTGTCGTTGTAGGGCATCATGACGAGCGTCGAGACGCCCTTCTCTTTCGAAAGCGCTACTGCGGTCGCGGCTCCGACGGCGGGCGCAAAGTCCTGCGGCTTGCTGGACGCGAGCAGCGCATCGACGACGCCCTTCGCTCCCGCACGGATGGCGCGGGGATCGAGGCCACGCGCGATGGCTGGCATCAGGCCGACGTTGGTCAGGCACGAGAAGCGGCCGCCGATGCCGGTGTGATGCTCCAGCATCGGAATGCCGAATTTCGAGAACAGCGTTCTGAGGCCGTTCGCTTTGCCGGGCTTGTCGGGCTCGGTGATGCCGAGGAAGAGTTTCGGAATCTCGGCTTCGAGACCTACCTCTTTGACGGCCGTCAGCGCCGCGATGGCCTGCGCCAATGTCTCCGCAGTGCCGCCGGACTTCGACGTCACGATGAAACGCGTGGATGGGAGATCGAGCGACTGGAGGACGCTTTGCAGCGTGCCGCCGTCGAGGTTGGCGTAAAAGCGGGTGCGGGGCCTCGTACGCTGTCCGGGCAAAGCGACGCCGGCGATATTCCATCCCGCGAATTGAGCGAACAGTTCGCCGCCGAGGCTCGATCCGCCGGTCCCGAAGAACACGATCGTTTTCGCGCCCTGGCTCAGCCGTGCGTATGCCGCCTCGGCGTCGGCGATGTCCTGATCGTCGTCGGCGATCCGAAGAAGCGGGAGCTTGCCGGTCCGATAATCATCCTTCAGGGCTTCGACTTGGGGGCCGATGCGATCGAGCCATGCCGAATGCTCAGAAGGCGCGAGGCCGTATTCGCCTATCACGCCTTCGAGGCATCCTGCGATGCTCTGCTGAAACGTACGTCCGTCGTGCCGGTGCCCGTCTTGCATCGCCGCTCAACGCTCCTTGTTCAAATCCCGTCCGGCCTAGCCGATTTCAGATGTGCGGCCAAGAGCGCAGAAAGAAGCTGACAAAGAGCTTGCCGGGCGGCGAAGCGACCCTAGCCGCGATCGGGTGCGGCCAGGACCGGTTGCAACGCTGCGGGCGACGCCGATTTCATGCCGGTCGGCTTGCCGACGATCGTGACGACGAGATCGTCCGGCTTCAGCAGCCTCGCGGCGACCCGCTTGGCATCCTCGACAGTCACCGCGTTGATGAGCTTGTTGCGGTTTTCGACGTAGTCCGGGCCGAAGCCTTCCTGCATCAGCCCTAAGAGCTGAGAGGCGATCTTCGAGTTCGTGTCGAAGCGCAACGCGTACGAGCCGGTGAGATAATCCTTGGCCGCCTGGAGATCCTCCTTGCTCGGACCATTCTCCGCCATCTTCTTCAACTCGTTGCGGATGATGGCGAGGCTCTCACCCATCGACGCGTTCTTCGTCGCGACGCTGCCGACGAGAATGGATGTCTGCTGGTAGGGCTGGACGTAGGTGTACACGGAATAGGCAAGTCCGCGTTTCTCGCGCACCTCTTCCATCAGCTTGGCGGAGAAGCCGCCGCCGCCGAGGATGTGGTTGACGACGAATGCCGTGATGAAGTCCGGGTCCTTGCGCGGCATGGCGCCGAGCCCGAACACGGCGACCGACTGCGGCACGCCCATCTCGACGATCTTCTGGCTTCCGCCCTTCGCCGGTTCCGTCTGTGCGACGGGGAAGAGATCGGCTTTCGCCGGCAGGGGCCCGAAGACATCGTCAATGAGCTTGCCGAGTTCGGCGGCCGTAATGTCGCCCACGGCGACGATCTTCAGGTTGTCGCGCGCGAACGTCCGCTTGTGATAATCGAGGAGATCGTCACGCGTGATTTTCGCGACGGAGTCTACCGTGCCGTTCGAAGGGCGCGCGTAGGGATGTCCGGCAAAGGCCTGCGCGTACCATTCGCGCATCGCGACCTTCTCGGGGTCCTTGTCGGCGTAGATCAGATTGGCCGTCAGCTGCTGGCGGATGCGCTCAATAGCGTCGGTGTCGAAGCGCGGCTTCTGGACCGAAAGTTTCAGCAGCTCGACAGCCTTGTCGCGGTTCGCCGATAGTGTCTCGAACGACCCGTAAAGCGAGTCCTTGCTGTCGTCGTAGCTCATACGCATGGCGATATCTTCCATGCGCTCCTGATATTCCTGGGATTTGATGTCGCCAGCGCCCTCATCCATCATCGCGGTGAGGAAGTTGGCGAGGCCGGGCTTCCCTGGCGGGTCCTGGCTGTTGCCGCCGTCGAAGGCATACCGCATCGAAATCAGTGGAACGCTGTGCTCTTCGACGAGCCAAGCTTCAATTCCGCCGGGGGATTTTATCTGCTGTATGTTCATTGCGGCTGCTGGGTGACTGACGGATGCGGTAAACAACAATGCCAGAGCAGGAATAGCCAAGGCTATGTTGGGGCGGACTGCCTTGCGAACAAGCTCGGCGGCCGCACGATAAGAACCTATCATCAATGTCACCTCAATTCGCCGGACGGTGATGGGGCAGAAAGATCTTCAACTTGCGCGACGCCCGACTGATCGGGAACGAGATAACCTGTCACGGAATCGTTGAGGTCGAGATACTTGGCGGCGGCTTTCTTGACGTCCTCCGCCGTCACTTTCGAGATATTGGCGGGCCAAGCCTCGACGTCCGCTACGGTCCGGCCGACGGCGAGATTCCAACCGTAACGGCGCGCCAGCGTCGCCTGGTTGTCGCTGTCGTAGACGTAGTCGGCCAGATAGCTGTTCTTGGCGCGCGTCAATTCCTGTTCCGTCACACCGTTCTTCACGATGTCGGCCAGAACCTCGTCGGAGGCAGCCTCGACCTTCTCGAGCGGCACGCCGTCGGCTGCGACCGCGTAGAGCGAGATCGTTCCGCCATCGAGGCCGTAGCCCGAGTAGTCGCCGCCGGCACTCGAAGCGAGCTTCTGTTCAACGACGAGCTTCTTGTAGATGCGGCTCGTCGATCCAGAACCCGCGATCTTCATCAGGATATCGAGCGCTTCGGCTTCACCGGGCTTGGCCGTGACGTAGCTCGGCGCCTGATAGTAGCGCTGGAACGAATAGTTGCCGGCGCGGGGATCCTTCAGCGTTAACCGGCGCGGCACGAGCTGCGGCGGGTCGGTCGGGCGGTTGCGAGTGGTGGTAACGGTCGGGTTCGAAGGAATCTTGCCGTACGTTTCGTCGGCGAGCTTCTTGACCTCATCGACGGTCACATCGCCTGAAACGACGAGAATGGCGTTATTCGGCGCGTAGTAGTGCTTGTAGAAATCGAGCGCGTTCTGGCGCGAGAGCTTTGCCATCTCGTGGTACCAGCCGATGACCGGCTTGCCGTACGGATGGTTCAGATAGAGCGCCGCATTCATCTGCTCATCGAGGATAGACGAAGGGTTGTTCTCGATGCGCGAACGGCGTTCCTCGAGAATGACGTCGCGCTCGGTCAGAACTTCCTTCTCGTCGAGACGAAGGTTGACCATGCGGTCGGCTTCCATCTCCATCATCTTGCCGAGGCGGTCCTTGGCGACGCGCTGAAAGTACGCCGTCGCATCGTTGCCGGTGAAAGCGTTGTCCTGGCCACCGAGCCGGCCGACGATCTTGGAGAACTCGCCGACGGGAATCTTGTCGGTCGACTTGAACATCAGGTGTTCGAGGAAGTGCGCGATGCCGGAGGTTCCGCGCACCTCGTCGGCCGCGCCGACCCTGTACCAGACCATGTGGGTCACGACGGGCGACCGGTGGTCGGGAATGACGACGACATCCATGCCGTTCGACAGTTTGAACTCGGCGGCGCGGGTGGCGCCGTCGGCGGCGTGAGCTTGTGGATTCACTGCGAGCATGAGCACTGCCAATGAGGTTAAGAGGCTAGACCGGAAGCACGTCGCAAGACGCATTATGGCGATCCTTCGAACCGTAAACGATAAAGCGCAGCGTGACGTTTTTCATCCTAAACCGAACCCAGTAGCCGGGGATTTACTTTAGCTAAAATGGAATAGGACGCCCGCGTGCGAAATGTACCGCCAGTGAGCGGCAGTTAGGGAATGAAAGTCAAATGACAAGGCGTTCATCTGCGGCCGTTAACATGCGGCGCAATCAGCACTTTTGTGCGACAGAAAAGATTTCGTTATGGGGCCGTTGAGCCGAATTCACTGAGTTTGGGAATCGTCGTCGGAGTCGTCGGCATTGGTCGAGCCGGTCGTCCATTTCTTGACGGCATTGAAGATCGACGGCTTGCAAGAGCCGAGCGGGCCCGAAGCCGCATCGGCTGAGTCATCACCTCGGGCCTTCGGTTCTTCGTAGTTCTTCCTGCAGTACTCAGCCTGCTGTCTCTCGAGATCAGCTTGCGAGACCTTCAGCTTTTTGTCGGGATCTTGAATTTCGGCGAGCGAAGGCTGATCCACCTTGCCGCTGCCCGGCGGCGGTAGGGCCTCGAGGCCGGGGGGAACCACCAGCGGCTGCCGGGCCGCCATCTTGGGATCGCCCTTGGGTCCGCTGTCGCCGTTCAAGCCCATGGCGTCGAAAACTTTGCCGTTCAGCTGAACGCCATCAATACCGCCGCAGCCTGCCAAGAACAGCGAGACCGTGACGCAGAGACCGATTTTTCGACCCAATTTCAACGACATGCTTATTTGCTCGTGCCATTAACCGACACGCCCCCGAGCCCGGATAAGCCGACTTTACGGCGCTAATGCGACTCGCCCCTCAAAGACTCATACAACAGGCCAATGACGCCAGCAACGATGGCCACATCGGCAATGTTGAAGACGTACCAATGGAAGCCGTAAGCGTGGAGCGAGAAGAAATCGGCGACGCCCCCAATCCGTAGCCGGTCAATCGCGTTGCCGATGGCGCCGCCGATGATCAGGCCCAGGCTGATCGCCATGAGCCGGCTTCCCTGCGACCAGTTGAGCCACAACCAGAGACCGGCGCTCGCCACGATCGCGAAGGCGACCAATAGATATTGGCCCTCGCGGCTTTCCTGATTGAACAGCGAATAGCTGACGCCGATGTTCTTCACGAAGACCAAATCGAGAAAGGGCGTGACCACGACGCGGCCCTTCGCCTCGATGCCGTAGACATCCAGCATCCAGAACTTGTGCGCCTGGTCGACGGCGATCGTCGCGAGCGCGATGGTGAGCGCGAGCGCTGCCCATCTGCTCCAGATGAGGCGTCGCGTTTCAGCCAACTCGCTCATGCCGTCGCTCCGGAATCTATTTCACGCATTGCCGCCGCATCGCGAGCCGACAGCTCGGGATAGTCGGGATCCGAGCCGACGTCCTTGGTGATGCGCCACGACCGCGCGCACTTCTTACCTTCCGCGAGTTTAACGACGACCCCGACGCCCGGCTCGTTCGGAAGCGTGAACGCGCCTTCCGGCGCTGGTTTGTCGGAGATCGCGATATCCGACGTGATGCAGACTTCCGCCATGTCGACACCGTCGAGACCCGACATCAGATCGGGATCGGTGACGTAGACTTCAGGCGCCGCTTCGAGAGACGAGCCGATTTTCTTTTCCGCGCGTGCGATTTCGAGTGCGCCCGTTACGACGCTTCTGACTTCGCGCACCCGATCCCACTTCGCCGCGAGATTATCGTCGCGCCATTCGCGCGGGATCTTCGGGAAGGGCAGCAGGTGCACGCTTGCAGTGCCCTCCGGCCGATACTGCAACCACGCTTCCTCGCTGGTAAACGAGAGGATCGGCGCGAGCCATTTGATCAGGGCGTCACACATTATGTCGATGACGGTCAGCGCCGACTTGCGCTTGGGGCTCGAGGGCGGCTCACAGTAGAGCGTGTCCTTGCGAACATCGAAATAGAACGCCGACAGCTCGGTGTTCATGAACTGCGACAGCAGACCGACGATCTTGCGATAGTCGTAATGCTCGTAGGCTTTGCGGATCTCGTGATCGAGTTCGGCAAGACGGTGCAGCATCAGGCGCTCGAGCTCGGGCATGCTCTTCGGGGATTGAGTGTCGCCATCGAAATGCGCGAGCGCGCCGAGCATCCACCGCAGCGTGTTCCTCAGCTTGCGGTACGTCTCGGAGAACGTCTTCAGGATTTCACCGCCGATGCGGAGATCATCGGAATAATCGGAAGCCGCAACCCAGAGCCGCAGTATGTCAGCGCCGGACTTCGCCATCACGTCTTGCGGCGCAACGACGTTGCCGAGCGACTTCGACATCTTCTGTCCCTTCTCGTCGAGGACGAAGCCGTGAGTCACGACGATGTCGTAGGGCGCTTCTCCGCGCGTGCCGCAGCTCTCGAGAAGCGACGAGTGGAACCAGCCGCGATGCTGATCGGAACCTTCGAGGTACATGACCCGGTCCTGGCCGCCGTCGCGTTTGCGCTTCAGGCCTTTGAAGCCCGGGAAGGCCGTCGGGTCTTCCAGCGTGAAGGCGTGCGTCGAACCTGAATCGAACCAGACGTCGAGCACGTCTTTGACCTGCTCCCACTTCTTCAGGTCTTTGGCAGGGACAAAGCCTTTGAGGAAGCGTTCCTTCGCGCCCTCCTCGAACCAGACGTCGGCTCCCTTTTCGGCAAACGCCTTTTGGATGCGCGCGATCAGCTCATCGGACTTTTCAAAGTCTGGGCCGGGGATGACCTGATCGGTTTCGATATTGCGGAAGACGGTGATCGGCACGCCCCAGGCGCGCTGCCGCGATACGACCCAATCGGGCCGGTTCTCGATCATGCCGTTGATTCGGTTCTCGCCCGCTTCCGGCACCCACGCGACGCGCTTGATTTCATCGAGCGCGATCTGGCGGAGTGTCGGCGAATTATGGCCTCTCTTGATTGCGTCGGGCGACTCTTCTTCGGAGAGCCGGCCGCCCGACGCGAGCGGTTTATCCATCGCGATGAACCACTGCGGCGTGTTCCGGAAGATGACCGGCTTCTTCGAACGCCACGAGTGCGGATACTGATGCTTCAGGCGGCCGCGCGCGATGATGTTGCCGGCTTCCGCCAGCGCTTTGATGACGGCGTCGTTGGCGTCGCCTTTGTCGCCGTTCTCCTTCAGCACGCGCTTGCCTTCGAAGCCGGGCGCTGCCTTCGTCATGACGCCGTCGGCGTCGACGGTGAACGGCACGGTCGTGTCGATGTCGCGATTGCGCAGCGCTTTCTGGTTCTTGATCCAGATGACGTAGTCGTCGGCGCCGTGGCCGGGCGCAGTGTGGACGAAGCCCGTACCTGTATCGTCGGTCACGTGATCGCCGTCGAGCAGCGGCACGTCGAATGTGTATCCGAGATCGCGCAGCGGATGCTCGCAGACGAGATGGCTAAGCTCGAAATTGGAGACTGCTTCACGTCTCTCATAGGCTTCGACCTTCGCCGCCTTCATAACGTCGGCTGCGAGCTTGTCGGCGAGGATGTAGCGATCGCCCTTCTTCGCCCAATTGTTTTCGGGCGCTTCCGTGACCTCGTAGAGGCCATACTCGATGCGCGACGAGAAGCTGATCGCGCGGTTCCCCGGGATCGTCCAGGGAGTCGTCGTCCAGATGACGACGGAAGCACCGTCGAGGTCTTCAGGCGTCTGCTCGGGATGGATCTCCGGCGGGATGTCCTTTTCAGCGGGCTCTTCGCTAACGGGCCGCGGCTTCGCGGGGAACTTCACCCAGATCATATCGGACTGATAGTCCTGGTATTCGACCTCGGCTTCGGCGAGCGCGGTCTTTTCGACGACGCTCCACATCACGGGCTTCGAACCGCGATAGAGCTGGCCGGACGCAGCGAACTTCATCAGTTCGCGGGCGATGATGCTTTCGGCGCGGTAGTCCATCGTCGAATAGGGACGCTCCCAGTCGCCGATGACGCCGAGGCGCTTGAACTCATCACGCTGAATGTTCAGCCAGTGAGCGGCAAACTTACGGCATTCATCGCGGAAGGCATTGATCGCGACGGGATCGGAGAAGTTCGGCTTCTCCTTGCCCTTGGCGCGATACTGCTCCTCGATTTTCCATTCGATCGGAAGGCCGTGACAATCCCAGCCCGGCACGTAGTTGGAATCGTGGCCGAGCATCTGCTGGGATTTGACGACCAGGTCCTTCAGGATCTTGTTGAGCGCGTGGCCGATGTGGATGTTGCCGTTGGCGTAGGGCGGCCCATCGTGCAGCGTGAACTTCACGCGGCCCTTTGACTGCGATCGGAGCTTTTCATAGAGGCCGATCTCGTCCCAGCGCTTCAGGAGCTTCGGCTCCAATTCGGGCAAACCGGCGCGCATCGGGAATTCGGTCGCGGGCAGGAACAGCGTCTTGCTCCAGTCGCGGCCGCCCTCGGCCGCCGGAGCTTGGGTTGCAGCGCCTGCCTTGCCGGCGGCCTTTGCGTCTTTCGACATCGGGTAAACTTTCAATTCCAAAGGAAATCAGCGCGGGTTCTAGCAACTGCGCTGCGGCTTAGCAAAGGCGGTGGGTTACCGGCCTTTTTCGTACGGGTATCCCGGCGTAAGTTGCGCCGGCGGCTGAATATTCGGTTCCGGCCCGCGGCCCATCCGTGGATGACGGATATCAGGCCTTCGCCAAGACCGCCTGCACCTTGGCGATATCTTCGTCCATCTGCGCAACGAGTTCCTCGACCGAGCGGAATTTGCGGTCGCCGCGAATGAAGTCGATGAATTCGACCTCCATTTCGCGGCCGTAAAGGTCGCCGCTGAATTCGAACAAGTAAACTTCGAGGACGGGCATGCCGTCATCGAATGTCGGGCGCGTACCAAGATAGGCCGCCGCATCGTGGGGCACGCCGTCGAAATACGCCCGGACCGCGTATATGCCGTGGCCGAGTGTCGTGCCCTTCGGCATCGGCAGGTTGGCGGTCGGATAGCCCATGTCCGTTCCGCGTTTGGCGCCGCCGACCACCCGGCCCGCGACGCGCCAGTGGGAGCCGAGCACGTGGGCTGCACCCTTCACATCGCCCTGGGCGAGATAGAGCCTTACCGCGGATGATGAAAACGGTTCGCCTGCTTCCGCTATCGGGGGCATGACGGTCACTCCAAAACCAAGTTCTTCTCCGGCGCGAACCATCAGCTCGGGGTTGCCGCCGCGATTATGGCCGAAATAGAAATCGTAGCCGATGACGACGTGGGCGACGCCAAGCCCCGCGACGAGCACACGCTCGATGAAATGTTCGGCGGTCAGCGCTGCGAGCTCGGCGTTGAATGGCTCAACGACGGCAATGTCGACGCCAAGCATCTCGAGGAGGACGAGCTTCCGTTTCAACGGGGTCAGACGGAAGTGCGCCTCGTTCGGCTGAAAGAACTCGCGTGGATGCGGTTCGAAGATCATCACCGATGATGGCGCCTTGGCTTTCCGCGCTTGCGTCTGGGCCTCGGTGATCAGCGCGCGATGTCCGCGATGAACGCCATCGAAATTTCCGATGGCGATGGCGGAGCCCCGAAACTCCGGCAAAACATGCTTGTGACCATGAATGACGTGCATGTCTGGCGCGGCTTCGCCGGTCTCCGAGATCTGCGAACGTATCTTCGATTATCGCGGGCGGGGGGGAACCATCAACACCGCTTCGCCCGTCAAGACGGGTTTGCCGGCGACAGTGCAGAGGCACTCGAACCGTGCCCGCTTCTTGTCGGGTATCAGCTCGACGAGCCTGACGAGGGTTTCGACGCGATCGTCGATCTTGACCGGGCCTTTGAAGAACAGCGACTGAGAGACGTAAATTGCGCCGGGACCCGGAAGTTTCATTCCGAAGATGGCCGAGATGTAGCCAGCGGAAAGAATGCCGTGGGCGATACGCTCCTTGAAGATCGTCTTGGCGGCGTACTCGGCGTCGAGATGTACGGGGTTGTAGTCACCCGACAGGGCTGCGTAGGCGACGATATCCGCCTCGCCCACGATCCTCGACATCGAGGCTTCCTGCCCGACTTCTAAGTCCTCGAAATATTTGGTCCGGCCGGCGGTTGCGAGCATCAAGCGTCCCTGCACGTTATGGCCCGATCCACGAACGGGCTTTTTTCGGGGACATTAACCCGTCATAAACACAGGCCGCAACCGCGGCGCTGCCGATCTGGCTGCGGCCTTGTTGCAGTTGCCGTGGCTTTGAGCCTTGCGTGACCGCCTCCTGAAGCGTTATACAGGGCTATTCCCTTTATTTACCGTTTTACTCGCTTTCGCTGACCCCCGGCGAAAGACCGAAAGAGGACACCCATGAGCGACCGCCGCCCCCTTATGCCGAAAGCCACCGCCGTTTGGCTGGTGGAAAACACGGCGCTCTCATTTGACCAGATCGCTGAGTTCTGTGGTCTCCATCCGCTCGAGGTCAAGGGTATTGCCGATGGCGAGGTGGCTCAGGGCATCAAAGGCATGGACCCCGTCACAAACGGGCAGCTGACGCGCGAAGAGATCGCGCGGGCCGAGAAGGACGGGAAATACAAACTGCAGCTCGCGGAAAGCAAGGTGCAGCTGCCGCCGCTTCCGCAGACGCGCAAAGGTCCGCGCTACACGCCCGTCTCTCGCCGTCACGACCGGCCGAACGCGGTTCTGTGGATTCTTCGCAACCATCCGGAACTCAAGGACAGCCAAATCATGCGCCTTGTCGGCACGACCAAGCCGACGATCGCTCAGATCCGTGACAGGACGCATTGGAACTCTGCCCAGCTGACGCCCCAGGACCCGGTGACGCTCGGCCTCTGCTCGCAGGTCGACCTCGATGCCGAGGTGAAGAAGGCGGCCCGCCGCGCGGGCGGCGACCGCAAGGAGGCGGGCGACGAGGAGAGGGCCGGAACGCTGCTCCCGACGTCGGAAACCACCGCACGCGCCGAGATCCTGGCGCCGAAGGGCCCAGAAGAGGCTGCCGAAGAAACGCCCGAGCAAGAGCAGGCGCGTGTTCTCGCGAAGCTCAAGGGCATGACGCCCAAGGACAAGGATCAGGACGAAGAGTAATTCTCGACGTTGCGACGGTCCGGTCTTTCTCCGCGACTCATCGCGACGGCGTCCTCGATTCGAGCCGCATATTGCACGAGTGGCTTTCTCAAACCCGCCGCTAGGAGCGTCCGGCGAACGCTCCTGGTCGCGGACGTGAAGTATAGTTTTGTGCCGCCCCGATTGAGCTTGTTAGCGAAAGTCTCGAGGGTGCGGGCGGCGGTGCTATCAACGATCGGCACGTCCGCAAAGTCGAGAATGAACGCCTTCGGATGAGCACCGATCCGGTCGAGAACCGCGCTGACTGATGCTGTCGCGCCGAAGAAGAATGCGCCTGAAATCCTGTAGACCATGACGTCACTGTCGGCACCTGCGGGCTGACCTGAAGGCTGTTCCGATTCCGACGTATCCGCCACGTCGCCGGCGACGAAGGTTCGCCCGGTCTCGACTTCAACCGCTTCTGCCATCCGATGCAGAAAGAGGAATGCCCCGAGCGTAACGCCGACCGAGATCGCCGTTGTCAGGTCGACGAAGATCGTCAGCAGGAACGTTGCCAGCAGAACGGCCGCATCGCCCCAGGACGATCTCAGAAGCGTTGCGAATTCTTCCTTCTCGGCCATGTTCCAGGCGACCACGGCGAGAACACCGCCGAGGCTCGCAAGCGGGATGTATGCGGCGAGTGGCGCCGCCACCAGCATGAAGAGCAGGATGAACAGCGCATGCAGGATACCCGAGACGGGTCCATGCGCGCCTGCCCGGACGTTTGTCGCTGTCCGAGCGATCGTACCCGTCACGCACATACCGCCGAATGTGACAGCGGCGACGTTGGCGACACCTTGAGCCACCAACTCACAGTTCGAACGATGCCTGCGTCCGGTCATACCGTCGGCGACGACGGCAGAAAGCAGGCTCTCGATGGAGCCAAGCAATGCGATCGATATCGCGTCGGGCAATGCGGCCTGCAACTTGGCTAGATCGAAGGCCGGCAAATGCGGCGCGGGCAGCATCCGCGGCACTTCGCCGAACCGTGAGCCGATCGTCGTCACGTCCAAACCCAAAGCCCAGGCGACGGTCGTGGTGACGCCGACTGCGATGAGCATTCCCGGCCATTTGGGCTTGATGCGGCGAAGCCCAACGATAATCGCTATCGAGAGCAGAGAGATCGTGATCGTTGCTGGCTTGAATGTTCCGAGGTTCGAAGCGATCGCGGCAAGCTTCGGGAAAAGCTGCGCCGGTTCATGCGCCATGTCGAGGCCGAGCAGGTCTTTGATCTGGCTTGCAAAGATAATCACGGCTATGCCGGCAGTGAATCCGACCGTCAC
This sequence comes from Hyphomicrobium sp., assembly GCF_019753045.1. Classification (GTDB taxonomy): domain Bacteria; phylum Pseudomonadota; class Alphaproteobacteria; order Rhizobiales; family Hyphomicrobiaceae; genus Hyphomicrobium_B. The sequence goes on along the minus strand of NZ_JAIELN010000002.1, from coordinate 28,763 downwards.
CGGGAATGGGATGTATTTGATGTAGGTCCCGAGGCGCAGGGACCCTGCAACCATCATTATCAAGCCGGCCATCATCGTCGCGAGAACCAAGCCGTCGTAGCCTCGTTGCTCGACGATCGTCGCGATCAGAACGATAAAGGCTCCCGCCGGGCCGCCGATCTGGTATCGGCTGCCTCCGAGTGCCGAAATTAGGAAGCCGCCAACGATTGCGGTAAACAGACCCTTTTCCGGCGATAGACCGGAGCCGATGGCAATTGCCATCGACAGCGGAAGCGCCACGATCGCGACCGTCAAGCCGGAGATCGTATCGGCGCGCAAATCCCTTAAGCGATAGCCCTCTCGCAGAACCGTAACGAGCTTTGGCGTAAACAGTTCAGCAAGACTCGGACGGGACCGAGTCGCTTCGCGTCTTGCCAACGTATCCATTCTCCGTTCCCATTATGGAGCGGCGAGATCGTCGGCCAAATCGTCGGCGGTCGTCGTCGCAGTGGTCAAAGCGTTATGAGCGCGTGAACAGGCTCTTCTTCCTACGCCCTTGCGCCAAGGCCGGTGCTGAAGTCCTGAGCGGAATGCGTTCCCTGAAGCGCACGCCGCGTCCTTGACCCACGCTCGGCATATTCTCGCCGATCAGCTCGATGCCGGCCGCGTCGAAAGCGGCAACGACCTTCGTCAGCGTATCGACGACGCCGCGAACGTTGCCTTCGCTTGCTTCCATGCGCTGGATCGTAGGCAATGAAACACCGGCGCGATGCGCCAGCGTCTGCTGATCGATACCGAGGAGCGCACGCGCAGCGCGCATTTGCGCGGCAGTAATCAAGCGCTGACCCTTCCGCGAAATCTCATGCAAAAACCTTAAAGCATGACGCTTTATACATCAACTTAAATTTCTGAGACATGAATTGGATCGAGGGCGGCCGCCTTCCCGCTCGATCTCTCGCTGGCGGGCCGCGGATCCAGATATTTCGGCCCGGGCCGTCGAGGCGGCCTGCTCCAAACTTGACCGGCGGAGATCGTCGCGGTCTCAAATCCGGCATTGTCGGCTGTATCTGGTTTCGCTAGCGTCGCCGCATAAAAATGCTTTCGCCAGACGAGAGCTTGAAACTAGGCAGGAACCCGGGGCACTAATCGTGACGAACCCATTTGAGCAGCATCTCGATAAGAACGCGGCAAACTTTCAACCGCTGACGCCCCTGTCATTCCTTTCCCGTTCGGCGCTTGCCGCTCCGAACCACACGGCCATCATTCACGGCAACGCGCGTGTGACGTACGCGGAATTCTACGCCCGCTGCCGTCAGCTCGCATCGGCTCTCGCCACGCGCTCCATCGGAACCGGCGATACCGTATCCGTGATGTTGGCGAATACGCCGCCGATGCTGGAAGCCCACTACGGCGTACCAATGACGGGCGCCGTTCTTCACACGATCAACACGCGGCTCGACCCGGCGATCATCGCGTTCCAGCTCGATCATGCCGGAACGAAGGTGCTGATTACCGACCGTGAGTTCTCGTCTGTCGTAAAGGCGGCTCTCGAGCTCGCAACCGTGAAGCCGATCGTCATCGACTACAACGATCCGGAATTTCCGCAGACGGGCGAAGCGCTATCGACCGAGGATTACGAAGCGTTCGTCGCCAAGGGCGATCCGAATTTCGAATGGCGGTGGCCACGCGACGAGTGGGAAGCGATCTCGCTCAATTACACATCCGGCACGACGGGCAACCCGAAGGGCGTTGTCTATCATCACCGCGGCGCGGCGCTGATGTGCTACGCGAACACCATTTCAACCGGCATGACGCGCTTTCCCGTGTACCTCTGGACGCTGCCGATGTTCCACTGCAACGGCTGGTGCTTCCCCTGGACGGTGACGATGCTCCAAGGCACGCACGTTTGTCTCCGGTGGGTGCGCGCCAAGGCGATGTACGATTCCATCGTCAGGCATAACGTTTCGCACCTGTCGGGTGCGCCGATCGTCATGTCGACGCTTCTCAACGCAACGGACGACGAGAAGCAGAAAATCGGACAAGTCGTTGCGTTCAACCATGCCGCTGCGCCACCGCCCGCGTCGGTCATGGCCGCAATGGCGGAGGCCGGTTTCCAGCTGACGCATCTTTACGGGCTGACGGAGACTTACGGTCCGGCGACGATCAACGAATGGGACGAGTCTTGGGACGCCCTGCCGCCGCTCGAACGTGGCGCCAAGCGCATCCGCCAGGGCATTCGCTACGTCGCGCTCGAAGACCTGACGGTGCTCGACGCCGAGACGATGAAGAAAGTTCCGGCGGACGGCGAGACGCTGGGCGAGGTCATGTTCCGCGGCAACATCGTGATGAAAGGCTACCTCAAGAATCCGAAAGCCACGGACGAAGCGTTCGCGGGCGGATGGTTCCATTCGGGCGACCTCGGCGTCATGCATCCCGACGGCTACATTCAGCTCAAGGATCGCTCGAAGGACATCATCATCTCGGGCGGCGAAAACATCTCGTCGATCGAGGTCGAGGAAGTGCTCTACAAGCATCCCGCCGTCGCATTCTGTGCGGTCGTCGCGAAGCCTGACGAAAAGTGGGGCGAGACGCCCTGCGCCTTCGTCGAACTTCGACCGGGAGCGACGGCGACGGTCGATGAGATTCTCGAATGGTGCAGAGCGGGTCTCGCGCGTTACAAGGTTCCCCGTCATATCGTCTTCGCTGAAGTCCCGAAGACGTCGACCGGCAAGATCCAGAAATTCAAACTGCGCGAGCTGGCGAAAGAGGCGTGAGGCTTTCGCGGCTTCACGGCTCTGATTGAGCGCCAGCCAATCGATTTTCTGGCCAGAGGAGCGGCGCGAGCAATTTCTTCGCCAAGACGTTGGCTCCCCTGACGGACAAATGGTTGTCGTCGAAATAGAGCACGGCTTCCTCGAGGTAAGCGCTGCAGCGCCCGTCGCTACAAAGTGCGGGCGCGACCGGAACATAGGTTGCGTTTACCTCCGAGGCGATTCTTCGCAAGTTCGCGTCGAGGACAGAGAAGCGTTCGTCCGGCGAGAATCTGAAGTCTGCCGGATCGTTGCCTCGGCTGGTCCATCGGGCGACAGTCGCCGGGGCCGGCATGTGGTTGGGAAGATGCGGAATTGGACCCAACAGGATCAGCCGGTGTCCGGCACCGCTCAATGCGCCAAGTGAGTTTCGCAGCCCCTTCCAATATTGTTCAGGGCTCTCATTCGTCCACGCGTGGGAATTCGCGGCGATGATGATCGTCGCCGGTGGGATCGTGACGAGCTTCGCGATCATGTCCCTATTGTAGCGCGCGCACGCTTCGCCGTTGGGCAGCAGATCAGCCACGGGCGGACATCCGGAGGCCGTGACTTGGCGAACGCTTTCGTTCCTCGATTTCGCGAGCGATCCGAGCACGACACTGAACTCGACGCCGTGGCTATCGGCATAGACAATGGTTTTCGGCGGAACGTCCTCGCCAAAAATGCATGTGTCGTCGTAATTGCCTTTCGCCAGTACCCCGGCATGGCATTTGGTGCGCCACGGACTGGAGTCGCTTTCCGCGGCGGCGAGATCGAGAACCTGCTGCGAAAAGCGAGTTGGGATGCCTTGCAATGAAATGAGAATGAGCGCGACGGCAACGAGGCTTCCCAGGCCAATGCTACCGCTCCAAAGTATGGCTGGCCGCGTGATGCCGCCCGCACCTCGCCGCCTGAACGGCTGCTCGATGAAGCGCCACGTGAGCGCCGACAAGAGGATCGACGTTCCTACGACGGCGAATTTCTGAAGTTCGGTGAGCGCCTCGACGTTCAGCAGGTTTGCGAACACGATCAGCGGCCAATGCCAGAGATAGAGGCTGTAGGAAATCAGCCCGAGCGCGACGAGCGGCCTCGCCCTCAGCAACCGCGCGGGCGTGTTCTCTCCCTGCCCTGCCCAAATAACGACGGCGGCTCCGATGCATGGAAGGAGCGCGGCCAATCCCGGAAATGGTGTTTTCGACGTGTAGCCGACAACGGCAATCGCGATGGCGAGCAACCCCAGCGCAGCGGCTGCATCGCGCAGCAGCCGGGATGTGGGCTTTGGGATGAACCCGAGTGCGACGATGCTTCCTGCCAGCAGTTCCCAGGCACGTGTGGGGAGCAGGAAGAACGTGCTTTGAGGATGGTCGGCGAGACGAACCACGCTCAAGAGCAACGAGCCCGCAAACAACAGCCAGATGACGGTGCGGATCCGGCCTCTCCACCGTTTAAAGGCGGCCATCAAAAGAAGCGGGAAGATAATATAGAACTGCTCTTCGACGCCGAGGCTCCAGGTGTGGAACAGGGGCTGCGTTTCGGCTGCCTGATCGAAATAGCCCGAATGTAAAAGACACCAGACATTGCTGACGGATAACGCCGTCGCGACCAGGCTCGACGCGAACTGCTTCAATTCTTCTGGCAGGAGAAACGCGAGCGCCAAGATGGTCGTCGCGGCGCAAACGAAAACGAGCGCCGGGACGATCCTGCGGATGCGCCGATCGTAGAAGCCCGCAATGCTGAACGTGCCCGCTTCCAGTTCGGAAGCAATAATGGACGTGATCAGAAATCCGGATAGCACGAAGAAAACGTCGACGCCGACGAAGCCGCCCGATGTGAACGGAAAGCCGAGGTGATAGGCCACGACGGCTGCTACTGCGATACCCCTAAGGCCGTCGAGATCGCGGCGATAGGTGAGATCCCGGCGAATGCTGACTTCAGACAAGCGCGTTCACGCGCGCCGCACGAGACGACATGTTTCGATATTCCCCCGTCAACCCAACTTCTGCGCATCCGGCCGGTGCGACCGCCCCCACGCAGCGAAGACTACGCGTAACTATGCGCCTCCCTCGGGGTTATTCAACCCAAGCGCGAAAGGCAGGTGTTAATAAGGGGGAATATCGTCGGCAATTAGATGAGAGGATTCAGAACTCGACTTCGAGTTCGACGATCTCGTCCGGTTCGATGAGGGCGCCTTGCGTCCACTCCTGCATCAGCGACCAGTGGAAGATGGTTTCGCAATAGGCCGACAGGGCTGGGTCGAGCGGCACCGCGTACGTGCGAAAGCGGGTGCAGACCGGCGCGTACATCGCGTCGGCGACAGTCGGCTTCGGCCCGAAGAGATAAGGGCCGCCGTACTTCTCCAGGCACTCCGTCCAAATGGTTTTGATGCGCTCGACATCCGGGCGCGCGCCCGAAAAAATCTTGAAGGAGGCGTGGCGCGCCTTGAGGTTCATCGGCAGCGCGGAACGGAGGTTATAGAAGCCGGAGTGCATTTCGCCCGACACAGCGCGGCAATGGGCGCGCGCTGCCTGATCGGCGGGAAGCAGCCCCGCATTCGGCGCGATCTCCGCCATGTATTCCGCGATGGCGAGGGTGTCCCATACAGTCACGTTGCCGTTTGTCAGCCGTGGCACGCTGCGAACCGACGGCGAGAGCAGCAACAGCTCCTGCCGGGCCTCGACATCGTCCGTCGCGACCGTCTCTTCATCGAAGTCGAGCCCTGCCATGCGGCAAAGCAACCAGCCGCGCAGCGACCAGGACGAGTAATTCTTCGACGAGATCGTCAGCGTTGCATTCGACATCGACGAACTCACTCCTTTACGCTGTTAACCTGCGGCCACAATCCTCTCGCAGCGCAGCGAAATATGCACTAAGTTTTTCAGTCGCATCGGTTTTTCACACCGGCGCGAGGGGGACTTTTCACGCGATGCTTTACCAAGCCTACCAGTTTCAGGATGACCTCTGGGCGCCTTTCCGGGAGGCCGCCCGGCATTCGAAGGCTGCGATGGAGCACCGGCTTTCGCCGACCTTCGATACTCTGAAGCTGCATTTCACGGCCGGATTCGAGATGATTTCTCGGTTCCAACTGACCCACTCGCGCCCCGACTTCGGCATTTCAACTGTGCGCGTCGGCAACCGCGACGTTCCGGTCGTCGAGGAGGTGGCGCTCAGCCTGCCCTTCGGTAACCTTTTGCATTTCCGGAAAGACGTCGACGCCGCGCAGCCCAAAGTCCTCGTCGTCGCACCGCTTTCGGGGCATTTCGCGACGCTGCTCGCCAAGACCTGCGCGACGCTGCTCCGCGATCACGATGTCTACATTACCGACTGGGCCAATGCCCGTGACGTGCCTCTCGAAGCCGGCCGGTTCGGTGTCGACGAGTATGTGGACTACCTCATCCGCTTCGTCGAAGAGATCGGTCCGGGCGCGCATCTCCTCGCCGTTTGTCAGCCATGCGTGCAGGCACTCGTCGCCGTCTCGATCATGTCGGAAGACAAGCATCCGGCCACGCCGCGCTCGATGACGCTGATGGCAGGCCCCATCGACACGCGCGAAAGCCCGACCGCCGTCAACAAGCTGGCGATGGAGAAATCGATTACCTGGTTCAAGGCGCACGTTACGGCGCGCGTTCCGAGCCGCTACAAGGGCGCCGGTCGACGGGTCTATCCCGGGTTCGTTCAGCTGTTCAGCTTTCTGGCGATGAACATGGACCGTCACCGCACGCAGCATCAGAAGCTTTACGAGCATCTCGTGAACGGCGAGCTTGCCGAAGCCGAGAAGATCAAGACATTTTACGACGAATATTTCGCCGTGCTCGATCTTACCGAGGAATTCTACCTCGAGACGATCGACCGGATTTTTCAGCGGGCCGATCTGGCCACGGGGAATTTCACCTACCACGGCCGGAAGGTCGATCCCGCCAAGATCCACAAGACGGCGTTGCTGACGGTCGAAGGCGGGCGGGACGATATTTGCGCGCTCGGGCAAACGGCGGCGGCGCATGACCTCTGTCAATCGCTTCGCCCGCATCTGAAGCGGCACCACCTGCAGGCCAACGTCGGGCACTACGGCACGTTCAACGGCAAGCGGTGGGAGACTGAAATCTATCCCGCGGTGCGGAACTTCGTTTTGTCCATGGAATAGCGCCTAGCCGCCCGCAGGCCGGCGCGGATCGCGAGGCCGGCTTCCTACCTCTACTTCACCCAGACCTTGTGCTGGCAATCGAGCCAATGGGCGATGACCGAGCGGTCGTGGAATTGTATCGCTCCGCAGTTCTGGCAGACGATCATCAGCACATTGACGGGCGCGGTGCTTGAAGACGACTTGCGCTCGCAGGTCAGCATATGGATGTCGACGTCGCAATTGGAGCGGAAGCGGCCGCAGACCGGACAGGACGTGATGTGCTTTCCGAAAAGAAAGCGGTCTACTTCCGCTTTGGTGAGGTCGCGGGTCGCTGTTTCCGATTCACGAGTGGCGGTTGCAGTGTCCGTCATTGCAGTCACCATGTTGAAAAACCTCGAATACAAGAATCGTATGATGAGTGACCGCCTCGTACAAGAACAGTTCGAAGCAACGCTCCAATAATTGATGCCCTTTTTTCACGCATATTCCTTGTGCGGCGCAGTATTGGCGTCGCAATAATTTCGTTCCACGCAATGGCTTGCCAGCTGGCGACATTTCTTGCCGGCTATGTCTCCCCACATCGCGACCGAATGAGCCGGAACGGCACGCCTCTCAACACGTTGATCACCCAATCGCGGGGCAGTCGCGACCTGTCATCAACGTAGGAGAGACATAATAATGCTGAAGTATTCGATCACTGCCTTAGCACTTATTGCAGGTTCAACGTTCGCGTTGGCAGATCCGAACAACGGCGCAGGTCCGTCATCGCCTGGCGGTGGTGCCGGCGGCGGCGCGGCGATGGAGCGTTCCGGCGGATCGTCGATGCCGGGCGGCTCGATGAAGGAAAGCGGCGGATCGTCGAAGGAATTCGGCGGCCAAATGAAGGAAGACCGCGGTTCGCGGGATCTCGAGCCGGGATCCGCGAAAAGGAATTCCGCCTCTGAAGAGGGATCTCGCGACCGCGCTAAATCCGATCGTCAGCATGCATCCGATCGCGAACTGCAGGGCAAGGACCGGCAGGCAAAGGATGAGGATCGCAACGCGAAGGGCAAGGCGAGCGACCGGGCAGACCGTGAAGACCGCAACGAGCGCGGCGACAAGTACGGCGCCGCCGAGAAGTCAAAGAACGACAGGTCTTCCACCGGCGCGAGTGAGGGTGCAGAAGGCAAAGCGGGCCCGAAGGGCTCGATCACGAGCGTCAGCCCCGAACAGAAAACGCGCGTCAGGTCTGCTTTCGCATCCCATCGCGTGTCGCCCGCGCGGAACATCGGCGTCGCCGTGAATGTCGGCGTCGTGATACCGCGTACGGTTCACATTTATGCGGTGCCTGCGGACATTGTGACGATCGTCCCGGAATATCGCGAGTATCGGTATTTCATGATCGATGAGGATCACGTCGCGATTGTCGATCCGGATACGCTGGAAGTCGTCGATATCATCGTCGTCGCGTAATCTTCCGCACAGACAACGAAAGTCAGCTCACCGCCGGGGCAAGCCCTCGGCGGTTTTTCTTCGTGGGAAACCGTCAAGCAAAGCCCACTCGGCTGCAACCTGACCGTTATGCTTTAGCCGCCGGTCACCCTGGTTCAATTCAGATATTGTCAGATCGTCCATATACGACCTATGCCTTAGAGCCGTGAGCGTCCGTCCGCTCATCTGTCTTTCGTTCGGCCGATTCCGACTTCTAAAATTCATAATACTTGTAACACAATAGCGTCCTTCGACGTACGCACGTGCGGACTACAAATCTTGCAATGGAGTGTCTCTCGATGGTTTCCAACCGGCTCGTTGCCGCCCTGGCCGCCGCGGCGGTTATCTGTGTCCCGATGGCTCGTGCCTATGCCGAGGCCGACGCGGAAAGTCTCGTGAATGCGCTCAATGCCGTTTTCGGCAAACATCCGGGCGTGCGCGCCGCGCACACGCACGGCATCTGCGTCAAGGGCAACTTCGTGCCGTCGGCAGAGGCTCCGAGCCTCACCAAAGCGCCGCATTTCAATTCGAAGACGCCGGTCGGCGTCATTGGGCGGTTCTCTATGGGCGGCGGAGACCCGGATGCACCCAATGGCCAGAAAGACAACGTGCGCGGGATCGCGATGCATTTCGATCTCGGCAAAGGCAACAACACGGATCTGCTGATGATCTCGGCGCCCGTCTTCGTCGCGAAAGATCCGGATCAATTCTTGAAGCTGCTGACGACCGTCGCGACGAAGGACAAGGACAAGATCGGCGCGTACTTCAAGGACAACCCGAACTCGACGCGGCAGGGCGAGTGGCTCAACGCGCGACCGGTGCCGGCGAGCTACGGAACCGTCAACTACTGGGGCATTCACGCGTTCACGTTCACGAACGCGGACGGCAAGAAGCAGATCTTCAAGTACAAGGCGCTGCCGGTCGGCGGCGAGGTCGGCATCTCGGATGACGAGGCAAAGAAGAAGGACCCCGACTTCTACCGGCCTGAACTCAAGGACCGTCTCGCCAAGGGGCCGGTGCAATACACTCTGACGGCGATCCTCGGCGAGGACGGCGATCCGCTTGACGATCCGACTGCCTTCTGGCCGGAAGACAAGCGCAAGTCCGTCAATCTCGGCACGATCTCGATCACCGATTTCGAAGATGCGAAGACATGCGATGAGGCCATCTTCGATCCGACCAACGTCGTCGATGGCATCGAAGGGCCGGCGAACGATACGATCTTCCCGATGCGCTCGCAGGCTTACGCCGTATCGTTTTCGCGCCGGGAAGCGCCACAACAGTAAATCGCTTGAAACCGATCATCCTCGGCACGAAGCCGAGGATGATCGGGGCTCACAGTCAGCGCTTCTGAATGTGCGCCAAATAAGCTTCCAGCTGCTCGAGCGTGCCGGACCAGCCCTGCGTCATGCTCGGGCGACCCTTATCGAAGGTTTCGCTCTCTTCGTCGCTCGCGTTGTACGGAGTCCAGGAAACTGTGAGCTTCGTGCGGCCATCGTCGAGTTCTTCGAATGTGAAGAGCGACAACAATTCCAAAGGCCAACCCGGGCTCATCGGGTGGCGCGTGAGACCACCCTCCGCATCCGAGAATGAGTTTATCAAGACAATGCGCTCGGGCGCTGAGATTTCGCGATAGACGAAGCGTCCCCACATCGCGGAGCCATCGGGCGCGTGCATGCCGTAGTGGAACATGCCGCCCGGACGCAGGTCCATCTTTGCGGCGATGACCTTGAAGCCCTTCGGCCCCCACCAATGCTTCATATGCTCCGGCTCGGTGAAGACTTTGTAGACGAGGTCGCGCGGCGCATCGAAGATGCGCGAAATGACAAACGGCTCCACTTTCCGATTTTCGGTACTTTTACTCACGGCGTTTCCTTCCCTTCGAGCCAAATGGACATCGAGGCGGGCGAGCGTCTGGTGTGCACCCTCGACGGCACCGAACTTCGCCATCTCGTCGCGGCGTTCACGCGTTGCTACGAGCAGGCGCAGCGTGACGCGCGTTTTGCGCTTTTCCGTTTCGAACGTGATCCAGACTTTGAACGGCTCGAAGTCGGGCCTGTCCGCGCCAGCGTCGTGATCGTAGGTGAGAAGTTCCGGCACTTTCACTTCGGTGTAACGCACGCGTTTCGGATAATCCGTGCCGTCGGGCCCGTGCATCGTGAACAGCCATTCGCCGCCAGGACGAACGTCCATCTTGTATGTCGTCGTCGTGAAACCGTTCGGGCCCCACCAATTGCTTATGTGATGAGGATCCTTGAATGCCTCGAACACGAGTTCGCGCGGGGCGTCGAAGACGCGCGTGGCGACAATTTCCCGGTCGGCTTCGCTCGCATCACTTCGGTTTTTTGCGACCACCTTTTTTCTCCTTCGCCTGCAACACACGTAGATACTCGTCCAGCCGATCGAAGCTCTGCTCCCAGAACTTCCGGTAGTGCTCGACCCAGTTGTCGACTTCCTTCAGCGGCCCCGGTTCCAACCGGCAGGGCCGCCATTGCGCCTCGCGCCCGCGCGCGATGAGCCCCGCCCGCTCCAGAACCTTGAGATGCTTCGAGACGGCCGGAAGGCTCATCTCGAACGGTTCGGCGAGGTCGGTGACAGACGTTTCGCCAAGAGCCAGCCGCGCCAGGATCGCCCGCCGCGTGGGATCGGCGAGCGCTGCGAAGGTTTCACTCAGTCTGTCTGGAGCCATATATTTATCCATTAGGTTAAATAACCAATCGGTTAAATACAGGCGATGGAACCACGCGTCAAGCAGCTCGACTTCTGCTGTCTCTTTCGAACGCCTCACAGGCTCGCCGTTCGACGATGACGGGCGTTGGGTGACTTAAAATCGGCTAAAAATATAAAAGCCCCGCCCGGAGACTGATGTCCGCTCCGGTGACAGGGCCTGGGAAAGAGGAAATTTTGCGGGCGAGTCGCGCTAGTGGCGCGTATCTCGTCTTATCCGCTCCATCTCGTCCTTGAGCTTCAGTTTCTCTTGTTTCAATCTACGGATTTCGATGTCGTCAGATCCGGGGCTCGCAGCCGCTTGGTGGATTTTTTGTTCGAGAGCCCGATGCTTCTCCGCGAGTTCAGCCAGATGAGCCGTAATCGTCATCAGTTGCCTCCTAAAGAGATTGCAGACGTTGAAATCGTGCCACACGTTTTTGGCGTTGTCCAACGTCTCTCGCGGCTAAGCTGCGATGTTTGACATTTGTTGCGGAGCCAAAAACTGGCCTTAGAGAATCGTGAAATAAATTCATAGGATTAGAAAGATCGGCCTGGATCGCGCTTTTGCCCTGTTGCCATATTGAGGGCAATCACCCAAAAGGCTGCGATTGGACTGGGCAGTGGGCAGGGAATCGTTATGGAGCGGCGCGACGAACGCGAGCTCAGAGAAGAGCTGGTAACTTTGCGGGGCGAGCACCGGAAGCTCGACTGCGAAATCGCCGCTCTTGAAGGTGACGCTTCGGCTGACCAACTTCTGATCAAGCGGCTGAAAAAGAAGAAGCTTGTTCTGAAGGACCGGATCACGCAGATCGAGGATAAGCTGCTTCCCGATATCATCGCGTGAACGTCATTCTGTACGTGGCTGCTTCGCAGTTACGTGCGTTTAATGGTTCATGATCTCGCTCGCACCTCCCGTCGACAGCTGGCTGTACCCTGTCGGGTCCGGCATCTATTGCGAGCCCGGCGATTTTTATATCGATCCGGGCCGGGCGGTCGATCGCGCTGTTATTACGCATGGGCACAGCGACCATGCGCGCGCGGGCCACCGCGCGGTGCTCGCAACGTCCGAAACCATCGAAATCATGAAGGTGCGCTACGGCGAGGATTGTGCCGGCGCATTCCAGCCGCTCGCCATCGGGGAAACCATCGACATCAACGGCGTCAAGGTGCGGCTGGTGCCGGCCGGGCATATTCTTGGGTCGGCGCAAGTCGTCATCGAATGGGCCGGGCGGCGCGCCGTCGTTTCCGGCGACTACAAGCGTGCGAGCGATCCGACATGCGCTCCCTTCGAACTCGTCACGTGCGATGTGTTCGTGACCGAAGCGACGTTTGCACTCCCGGTTTTCCGCCACGAGAAGGCGCAGCACGAAGCCGAGAAGCTACTTTCCTCTCTCCGCGCAGAACCGGACCGGACACACCTCATCGGCGCCTACAATCTCGGCAAGTGCCAGCGGATGATCCGCGTCGTTCGCGATGCCGGCTATGACAAGCCAATCTACCTGCATGGCGCGGTGGTCGCGCTGACGGAGCTTTATCAGAAGCTCGGCGTGGATCTCGGCGAGCTGCTGCCGGTTGCGGGCACCGATCCGAAGTCGATGCGCGGCGGCATCGTCATGTGTCCTCCTTCCGCGCTCGGTGATCGATGGTCGCGGCGGTTCGGCGATCCGGTCAACGCTTTCGCGAGCGGTTGGATGCGCGTACGCGGCCGTGCCCGTCAGCTTGGCGTCGAGTTGCCGCTCGTCGTCTCCGATCACGTCGACTGGCCGGAGCTCATTCAGACGGTCATCGAAACGGAAGCCGAAGAGATCTGGGTGACGCATGGCCGCGAGGATGCGCTCGTCCATTACCTCGGCACACTCGGCCGGAAGGCTCGCGCGCTCGCGCTCGTCGGATATGGCGAGGAGGCCGAATAGCGATGCGCGCGTTCGCCCGTCTCCTCGACTGCCTCGTCTACACGCAGAGCCGCAATCGCAAGGTCGCGCTGCTCGGGCACTATTTCCGGACAGCGCCCGATCCCGACCGTGGCTGGGCGCTCTCCGCTTTGACGGATGGCGTGCCGATCCGCTTGCCGCTCAGGCGGATGTTGAGCGATCTCGTTACCCGCTTCATCGATCCGACGCTTTACCGGCTGTCGCGCGATTACGTCGGCGACACGGCGGAAACGGTGGCTCTGCTCTGGCCTGATGATCGATCTGTTCTTCCCCCTGCCCCGCCAGTGGGAGGGGAACAACACACATGGGGTGATGGCGAAAAGGAAAAGCCGAAGCAGCTCGCCCTCGATCTTACCCCCACCCCTAACCCCTCCCCGCAAGGGGGAGGGGTTAGGGGTGAGGGGCAGACCGAAGCGCCGTCGAATGTTGCCGCCCCTCACCCTAACCCTCTCCCCGTGAAGGACGGGGAGAGGGAACGCGCTTCTCTCCTCCCCTCGACGGGGAGGGGTCGGGGGTGGGGTGATCTGGGGCACAATTCCGGAGAGCCGCCTGAACTCTCGCTCGGCGCGGTGATCGACGCGATGGCGGACGGCACGACGGCAGAGCGCACCGAGCGTCTCGGCCGTCTTCTCGATCAGCTCGATGCGACCGGGCGATGGGCTCTTCTGAAACTCATCGGCGGTGCGCCACGCGTCGGCGTTTCGGCTCGTCTTGCGCGTACCGCGCTCGCCGAAAGCTACGCCCGCGACGTTTCCGAGATTGAGGAGGTATGGCATGCGCTCGAGCCGCCGTATCTCGAACTCTTCCAGTGGCTCGATGGCAAGGCGGAGCGTCCCGATCCCGGCGCGAAGCCGGTTTTTCGCCCCGTCATGCTCGCGCATCCGATCGAGGAGGAAGACTGGCCGCGCCTTTCTCCGGAAGACTTCTCCGCCGAATGGAAATGGGACGGTATCCGCGTCCAGGTCGCAGCGCGCGGCGGCGATGTCCGCATGTTCTCGCGGCAGGGGGACGATATTTCCGGGGCCTTTCCGGAAATCCGATCGGCGTTCCAAGGACACGACTGCGTGGTGGATGGCGAGTTGCTGATCATGCGCGACGATAAAATCGCGCCGTTCAATGACTTGCAGCAGCGTCTCAATCGCAAGTCGGTCACGGCGAAGATGATGTCGTCGTATCCTCCGCACGTGCGTCTCTACGATCTTCTGTTCGATGGGGAGGAAGATCTTCGCGGGCTTTCGTTCAGCGAGCGGCGCCTTCGCCTCGAAGCCTGGTATGCGAAGCATCATCCGCGGCTGACGGATGTCTCGGAGCTCGTTCCATTCAAATCGTTCGACGAACTCGGCGTGCTGTGGTCGTCGGCGCGGGCTGAAGGCATCGAAGGACTTATGCTGAAGCGACGCGCGAGCCCCTATCAGGCCGGCCGGGTCAAAGGCGAATGGTTCAAGTGGAAACGCGCCGCGCTAACGCTCGACTGCGTGCTGATGTACGCGCAGCGCGGCTCCGGCAAGCGCTCGTCCTACTATTCCGATTACACATTCGGGGTCTGGCGCACGGACGAGAACGGCGAACGGCAGCTCGTGCCCGTCGGCAAAGCCTATTCGGGATTTACGGACGAAGAGCTGTTGGAGCTCGACAAGTGGATCAGAGGGCATACGACCGAGACGTTCGGCCCGGTTCGCGCCGTCGAGCCGGAACTTGTGTTCGAGGTCGCGTTCGACGCGGTGCAAGAGTCGACGCGGCATAAATCGGGCGTCGCGATGCGGTTTCCGCGCATTCACCGCATCCGCTGGGATAAGCCCGCGGCTGAAGCGGATACACTCGATACGGTGCTGCGGATCGTTGGGGGCGGTGCCGCTCAGAACTCGGCGGCACCGTCCGATCTTGTTTGAATTGGCCGATCTTGTTTGATCAGGCCCGCTTAGGCAGCGGCCGCCTTCACAGCGTTTGCCGTTTCGGCGATGTAGCTCATCGCAGCGGTAACGCCGCCCTTCTTATGCGGAACGCCCGCAAGCTCAAAGCCCATCTCGACGCCGGTCAGCGCGCCGAGAACCGTCAGCTCGTTGGTGTCACCGAGATGGCCGATGCGGAAAGCCTTGCCCGCGATCTTGTTCAACCCGGTTCCGAGCGACATGTTGAAGTTGTCGAGCACGAGCTTGCGATAGGCATCGGCGTTGTGGCCTTCCGGCATGACGACCGTCGTCACGGCGGGCGAATAGTACTTCGGATCGCGGCATTGGATCTCGAAGCCCCATGCCTGAACCGCGCGCCGCGTCGCTTCCGACAGACGCTGATGACGCGCGAAGACGTTCTCGAGGCCTTCCTCGTTGATCATGTCGATCGCCTCGGCGAGACCGTAAAGCAGGCCGGTCGCCGGGGTGTAGGGGAAGTAGCCCGTCGCGTTCAACGCCAGCATCTCGTCCCATGCGAAATACGACTTCTTGAGTTGAGCTGTCTTCGACGCTTCGAGCGCCTTGGCGCTGATCGCCGTGAACGACAATCCCGGCGGCAGCATCATGCCTTTCTGCGAACCGGCGACGGTGACGTCGATGCCCCACTCGTCGTGACGGAGATCGGCCGCACCGAGCGACGAGATCGCGTCGACCATGAGCAGTGCCGGATGCTTCGCGGCATCCAGCGCCTTGCGAACTTCATCGAGCCGCGAGAGGCAGCCCGTCGACGTCTCGTTATGGACGACGCAAACGGCCTTGATCTTGTGGCCGGTGTCGGCCTTGAGCCGCTTCTCGATGAGATTGGCGTCGGCGGCGATGCGCCAGTCGGTCGGGATGACTTCGGTCTCGAGACCGAGGCGGCGCGCCATGGCTTCCCACAGCACGGCGAACTGGCCCGTCTCGCACATCAGCACCTTGTCGCCCGGCGACAGCGTGTTGGTGAGGCTCGCTTCCCAAGCGCCGGATCCCGACGCCGGATAGATAATGACGTGGCTCTGGGTCTTGAATATGCCTTTGATGCCGCTCAGAACGCGTCTGCCGAGCTGGCCGAACTCAAGGCCGCGATGATCGAGAATCTGACGCGACATTGCCGCCAAAATGCGCTCCGGCACGGGCGTCGGCCCCGGGATCTGCAAAAAGTGGCGGCCAGGACGGCGATTTTCTCTCGTCATTATAATAGTCCTCAAGGATCTTTTTATTCAGCTCCGGGGGTGTCCTAGTACTGAACCGCTCCGGATACAATTGTTTGGGACGCCGATTTGGGCCGATCCGCGGCGCTTTTTGTCTCGGCAGCGCCGCAGCTGAGAAAAAATGCTTCTTTCCCGTAAAGGCCGCGATATTGACACACCCGCAGCCTTGCCACGCCGCGAAGGCCGCACAATCGACCGAGACGGAAGGGCGACCCAGTGAGTAAGCCGAATTTCAGCACGAATCTCGAACGCCTTACGGCTTCCGAAGCGCGGGACCTGCTGATCGCGCGAGATATTACGTCGGCGGATCTTGTGGGCACATACATCGCACGGATCGCCGAACGCGACAAAGATGTTGGCGCCTGGGCGCACTTCGACGCGGGCAAGGCGCTCGAAGCTGCTCGCGCCAGCGACGCGCGGCGCGCGCGCGGAGAAGCTATGCCGCCGCTCGCGGGAATTCCTGTCGGCGTGAAGGATATCATCGACACCAAGGACTATCCGACGGAACTCGGGTCGGAAGTCTTCGCGGGGCGGCAACCATCAGATGACGCATTCGTCGTTTCGCAGCTCAAAGCCGCGGGCGCGATCGTGCTCGGCAAAACGGTGACGACGGAGCTAGCATTCTTCGGTCCTGGCAAAACGCGTAATCCGCATGATCCGGAGCGTACACCGGGCGGCTCTTCGTCGGGATCGGCGGCGGCCGTCGCGGACGGGCAAGCGCCTCTTGCACTTGGCACGCAGACAGCGGGTTCCGTCATCCGGCCCGCATCCTATTGCGGCGTCATCGGCTTCAAGCCGACGTTCGGATATACGTCCCGCACTGGCGTTCTGGCGCAATCGCCTCCGCTCGACACAATCGGCGGCTACGCGCGATCGGTCGAAGACATCGCGCTCTTGTTCGATTGCATGAGCGACTTCGATGCTGCCGACGGCGACATGACGGCGGGGGCGAAGCCTTCGCTTTTGGCAGCTCTAAAATCATCCGAGTTGCAGGCTCCGCGTCTGGCATTCGTGAAAACGCCTGCGTGGCCGCAAGGCGACGAGGCGATGCGCGCGGCGTTCGAAGGGTTCGCTTCGCGCTTTGGAATTGCTGAAATGCCGTTGCCGCCGGAGTTCGACGAGATCCTGCGTCTCCAGCAGATCGTGCAGTTTTCCGACATCGCGCGGAATTACGGCCCAATCGCCGATGCCAATCCGGATCGCGTGTCGGCGAAGCTCAAGGAAATCATTGCAGAGGGGCGGACGTTTTCACAGGCGGACTATGACGCCGCGCGGAAGAAGCAGAATGTTCTTTACGGGGCGCTGCGACCGATCCTCGATACCTACGACGCAATCCTCACGCCTGCCGCGGCGGGCGTTGCACCAGTCGGGCTCGGCGGCACCGGCAGTCCGATGTTCAACGGGCTTTGGACCTACCTCGAGATGCCCTGCATCTCGCTGCCGCTGCTCGAAATCGATGGTCTTCCCCTCGGCGTGCAGCTTGTCGGTGCACGCGGTGAAGATGCACGGCTGCTGCGCGTCGCGGCGTGGCTGATGAAAGAACGGGGCCCGAAGCCATAACGGAAGACGCGTTCAAGCGGCCAGCGGCGCGAAAACCAACGATTGATGCAAGAAGACGCCCGCGGTAATGCCATCGGCGACCGCCCAGTTCGCGTTGTGCGGCATGCGCGCGATATCTCCCGCGGCGTAGACGCCCGGCACGGTGGTCTGCTTTTCGGCGTCCGTACGTATGATGGATCCGAGAGGCGTCTCGTCCACAGCGCAGCCGAGCTGCTCGGCAATCGGGCTGTTCAATCGTGACCGCGGCGCGAGGTAGAGGGCGTCGATCGCCGCGCTTCGTCCATCTTCAAGATGCAAAGACGACAATGCGTAATTCTCGCCTTCCAGACCGACAATCCGCGCTGGCTCGATTGCTACGCCGCGCTGCGCGAGCTTCGCCAGGGTTTGCTCGTCAAGAGATTCACCGCCGTTGAGGTAGAAGGTCGTGGGGCCCCATTCGGCAATGAAAAGTGCCTGATGCGATGACATCGGCATGGTCCGGAGAACTCCGAGGCGGCGCCCCGCATATTCGAAACCATGACAATAAGGGCAATGGAGCACGCTCTTACCCCAACGCTCGGCCAAGCCGGGCAACTCCGGCAGCGTGTCTGAAAGACCGAACGCGAGCAATAGCTTCGTTGCCGTCAGTGTTGCGCCACCCTTGAGCGTCACCTCGAAACCGCCAGCGACGGCGCGCGCACCGCTCGCTTCGTCGAAGAGCGTTCGCACAGTTGGATAGCGCTGCACCTGAGCACGAGCCGCAGCAATCATCGTGAGCGGATTATTTCCGTCCTGACCGAAGACGCCGTGTGCTGCATCGGAGAAACGATTACGGGGCCTGCCGGCGTCGATAACGCAAACCGATCGGCGCCCTCGCGCTATTTGAATGGCTGCAGACAGTCCGGCAAAACTACCGCCGATGATGATAGCGTCATGCTGCATGGATCGTACCCAAATCGATTGTTTTACCGCTCGCGAGCATGCGAGCATGAAAGTCGGCGCTGAGATCGGCCAGCGTTACCTCGGCGAACCGGTCAAGAAGAAGCGTTTCAGCATCACGGAAAGCGCCATCCAGCGCTGCATTCACGGCCTGCTCCACGATGCATCCGGGTGATTCCGTTCGATTGCCCATCGCGAAAAGCTCCGGCGACCCCACCGCGACGTAGATATCGCGCAGCGTGATCGCGGAAAGCTCGCGGGCGATGGTCCAGCCGCCGCCATGACCTTTCCCGGAGCGGACGAAACCTGCCTCGCGCAGCCCAGCCATGATCCTGCGGACGACTACGGGGTTCGTCTGCATAGCCTTCGCCATTTCTTCGGATGTAACCGGCGCTTTTGCCTCCGCCATGTGGAGGAGGACATGAAGAATGCCCGAGAGCTTGCTATCTCGTTTCATGTAACTTCATATGTTACATGATGGAGCAGATGTCAACCCCGAAAGCGGTAAAGCCGATTGCTGCGCTGTCGCCGTCGACGCAAAGCAGAGGATGACAACGCACAAAAAAAATGGCCGGGGCGAGCCCGGCCATTTTGAATGTCGCGATGAAACGATCTTACGCCAGCTTGAAGGGCATGTCCTTGCCGGCGAAGAAGGCATCGATGTTGTCGAGCGCTTCGAAGCCCATCTGATTGCGCGCTTCGATCGCCGCCGATCCCAGATGCGGGAACAGGAACGTGTTCGGAAGATCGTAATAGCCTTCGTTGATCTTCGGCTCGCCGGCGAAGACATCGAGGCCAGCGTAAGCCAGGCGTCCCGACTTCAGCGCCGCGATCATGTCCTCGTCCTTGACGAGGTCGCCGCGCGCCGTGTTCACGACGATGGCGCCTTGCGGCAGCTTCTCGATCACGTCCTTGTTGAAGAAGTAGCGCGTCTCCGGCGTCGAAGGCGCGTTGATCGAGAAGAACTGCGAGACCTTCAAGAGACTGTCGAGGCTGTCGTGATAGGTGGCGTTGTACTTCGCCTCTACCTCGGGCTTGGCGCGATAGATGTCGTAGTAGTGGATTTCCATGTCAAAGCCGCGCGCACGCTGCGCGAGGGCCTGGCCGATCTTGCCGAAGCCGTAAATGCCGAGCTTCTTGTTGTCGAGGCGCTGACCGACAAGTTGCAGCGGCTGCCAGCCGGGCCAGGAGCGCGTGCGGATCATCTTCTCGCCTTCTCCGGCGCGACGGGCGGCGCCAAGTAGAAGAAGCATGGCGATTTCCGCCGTCGCCACTGTGACGCCGTGCGGCGCGTTGCCGACCTTAATGCCACGCTTCTTGCAAGCTTCGAGATCGATGTGATCGAAGCCGATCGAGAACGTCGAGATGCACTTGATGTTCTCGGGGATCTTTTCGATCACCGGCGCCGGGCACTTCTCGTTGAGAGTCAACAGAATGGCGTCCACCGACTTCGCCGTCTCGAGCATCTCGTCGACGGTGATCTTCGGGTTGTCGCCGTGCGCGATAACATCATAAGTCTCTCGGGCGCGGGCCATGGCGGCTTCAGGCAGAGGCCAGGTAATCAGGATCTTCTTTTTCGACATGAGGTGAGGGTTCTCCGGGAGATCGGACGTTGATCGCAGGCACCGCTTGTGCCCCACCGAGCGGGGTCTGACAAGCCCGCTACGCCGCTGCGCTGCACCGCAACCGGCCGAAGCGAAACGCTTTTTTCACCAAGACGGGCCCAGAATGCGGGCCGGATATCATGGGCCGGCCAATCGATTGGCGCGCCTTCGGGCCTTAGGCAAACGTCATGCGTACAATCTTGCTTGGTTTGGTGGTGCTTGCGGGCGCGAAGGTCTGGTTTCAGGACCGCGCCTATCGGGCCGCCATGAGCGAAGCGGTTGTCGAAGCCTATCGCGAGCGCGCCATCGAGGTCTGCCGCCGAAATGCTCCAAAGCGCGCCACGGGGACTCGCGACGAGGCGCCGGCTCAATGGGCGGCCCCTTCACAAATCGAGGCCGTGATCGGCAATCCCGATATCGACGTCGCGATTTGGGATACGCAGAACCCGCTGTGGAGCCAGCGCTACCGCGATCCACATCTCATTCTGACGTCGTCGGCCGGCGGCCGCAGCGCGCGGTGCGCCTACGATGTCCACGAAGGCGGCGCGAAACTCTCGCTGCGCTAGTGCGATTTCGGTGCAGATGCAGCGGCCGGCGGTAATAACTTAACCAATAAAGCCCTGTTCATAATTGATCCTGACAATAGCGAGTGATTCGGCATTGCCGGGCACGCGGGCGAATATTCACAGCGCCCGGACTTCACGGGCACTACGGGACGATGAGCCAGGAAACGGCATCACCAGCACGGCGCGGCATGGGACTCGGCTTCCCCGGCGCCCGATCGGCCATCGTCAAGCGCGCCAAGGCCGTCGTGGTTTTGCCGGTCCTTACCGCGCTCTTCGCCATGGCCGTCGTGGCCGTCATTCCCGACCGGTATACAGCTTCGGCTCTCATTCAGACGGACCCGCAGCAGAGACCTGCAAGCAAGGCCGCCAATATTCCTGCCCCGGCCGATACGCTCGCTTCCGAAGCCGAGCGCCGGGAGATCGAGAAGCAAATGGACTTCATGCGGTCGGCCCGGATCATCGACGCCGTTATCACCGAGCTTCAACTGTCGAACGATCCTGAACTCAACAGACGTTCGCTCTTATCGTACCTCACCGGATTGGTGACGCGTCCGGCGCCGGGCGAAGCTCTGCGCGAGGCGATAATCGACAGGCTGAGCATCAGCCGCGTCCGCAGCACGTTCCTCGTCACCGTGCAGGTCACGACGAGAAATGCGGAGAAGTCCGCTCGTATCGCGAATGCGATCGCAACCCAATACCTTGCGCAACAGCGGTCGCCGGTCGCCGCGGATCCTGCAGTTCCCGCCAAGTCGGGCGAACTAACCGCTTCCGAGCGCATGTTTGCAACCCTCATCGGCAAGTATGGGCTGAGCAGTCCGCTCGCCGGACCGCGCATTGTGGCGGCTGCCGGTGCACCGAACCGCCCGGCAGGACCGAGGCGTGTTCGCATCGTTGCGATCACCGCCGGATCGACATTGTTGATGGCGCTTCTGCTCGCGCTCTGGCTTGAGCGGGAAGCCCTACGTCAGACGCGAAAGGTCGAGAAAACCCTCGCCTGCCCGCACATGATCTCCATTCCGGCGATGACTGCGCATTCCGATCCGAAAGCGAATGTGCGGGGCGCGCGGATGATCGTCGCCGAACCTCAATGCGTCTACGCGGAGGCCGTGCGAAAGGTCTGCCGTGAGCTTGGACAGCGTAAAACAGATGAAGCGTCACGCGTGATCTTGGTTGCGTCCGCCTTGCCCGACGAAGGCTCGGAGAGTTTCGCGTCGAATATCGCTCATTACTTCGCGGTCTCCGCGCAAGAGACCCTGCTGGTCGACTGCGATTTTCGAGGTAAGAGCCTGACGCGCGAACTGACGCCACGGAATTCCAGCGGGCTTCTCGATCAGATCGCTGCGCGCGCGCCGATCGAGGACGTGATCTTGCGCGATAATCTCACCGGCTTGCATTTCCTGCCGGCGTCCGGCCCCACGCCGATCCCCCTCGCGGTGGCGACAGCCATTCGGTCACTGGAATTTTCGCGGTCGATCGCCGGTCTCAAGTCGCGGTTTCCCATCATCGTATTGTCCGCGCCGCCTTTGCTGCCGATCTCGGACGCTCGCGTACTCGCGGAGCTCGCCGACGAAATCGTATTTCTGACCGCCTGGCACCGGACTCCGAGATCGCTCGCTAAAAAAGCGCTGACGTTGCTCGAGGCCAACCAGAAGAAAGTCGTCGGCGCTGTGCTGACGGACGTCGCCGAGGAGCAATCCGTCGGCGTCATGAGCTTCGCCGCGATTTTCGATGAGATCCGCCGAGCCGCGCGCATGCCGTCGATGCCTCGCGCCGCCTGACGATCCGGCCGGCGCTCGCCACGCACGAAACAACCTCCCGCTGTGGTTTTCTTTTCTTGCGTATCGATAGTCGGCTGTTGCTCGGCGTCGTGGCGAACGTTTCGTCGGACAAACCGCGTTCATGGCACGCACGGGAATTCTTTCCCATACACCTCGGGAAGAATTCTCGACGCAATGCAATCGCAAAAACCATTTTTGCCGTTCGCCATAGCGCGACCTGAAAATGGTTCTAAATCAGAGCGTCATGGGGGCCTCAATCAGCGAATACTTACGAATTTCACACTGGTAACCGAACAGCAAAATCGCTACACGCGTTTCCGGAAATCCGACATTCTTTCGCTAAGAGAAGGTCATCGCGTGATCAGAGCTTTCAAGCGTCACTGCCTTGCATATGCGCTCGTTCTGTCGGTCGGTGCAGCGGCGACACACGCTGTTGCCGATCCGGCTGCTACTCCGGCTTCGACAGCGCCCGCGACCCACGTCGAGTTGAACAAACTCGAGAGTTCCGAGAAGGGTTGCCGCGCCTATATGGTCGTCAATAACCCGAGCGAGACGACCTATCAGTCGTTCAAGATCGACCTCGTGCTGTTTCAAACCGATGGCGTCATCGGGCGGCGTTTTTCGATCGATCTGGCGCCGCTCCGGCCCAAAAAGAAATCCGTGAAGCTCTTCGAGATCGATGGAATTCAGTGCGATAAGATCGGCTCATTGCTGATCAACGACGTCATGGATTGCAAGGCCGAAGCCGGGCCCGTTTCGGGATGCCTCGAAAACCTTAAGACCTCGACCCTCACAAACGTCCAACTTTCCAAGTAACCCGGTGACTGCCTGATGACTGAAGAAATTATCGGAAGAGATTTATCGATCCTCGGCCTCTTCCAACATGCCGATATCGTCGTGAAGTCCATCATCATCGGGCTGTTGCTGGCCTCTGTGGTTTGCTGGGCGATGGCGTTCGAGAAGTTCATTCGCGTGTGGTTGGTCAATCGCGAGATCCGCGTTCTCGAAGCCAACGGCAAATCCGGTACCCTTCCTTCGGGCCGTGCAAACAGCCTGGTCGGTGCCGTAGGCGACGCTGCCCGCACGGAGTGGGCCGAGGGCGCGGACGCGGCTTCAGCCGGCGAAGTGCGCGACCGTCTCGAAGTCGCCATGCGCGCCGCCGTCAAACGTAAGCTGAAGAGCATCGAACAGGGCTTGCCGTTTCTTGCGACGCTCGGATCGGCCGCGCCGTTCATCGGATTGTTCGGCACCGTCTGGGGCATCATGAATTCGTTCACGGCAATCGCTCAGCAGAAAGATACGAGCTTGGCCGTTGTCGCGCCCGGCATCGCGGAAGCGTTGTTCGCAACGGCCGTCGGCCTCGCAGCTGCTATCCCGGCCGTTATTTTCTACAACCAGATCACGGTCGCACTCGGCCGTGCGTCGGAACGGGTTGCGCCCGCCATCGTCGGTTTGGCGCGTACGCTTTCCCGCCGCGGCGTTGAGGGTGTGAACTGATGGGAATGTCCGTTGGCAGCTCGTCGGGCGAAGACGGCGACAGCTACAAGCCTCTAGCCGAGATCAACGTTACGCCGTTCGTCGACGTGATGCTCGTGCTGTTGATCATCTTCATGGTCGCTGCGCCCCTGATGGTTCAGGGCGTGCCGCTCGATCTGCCGAAGACATCGGCGTCGAAACTCGGCGCGCAGAAAAAGCCGATGGTCGTTTCGCTTGCCCCCGACGGGAAGCTCTACATCCGCGATGAGGAAGTGACGCGCGATACGCTCGTGTCACGCCTCATGCAGATCAAGTCGAGCGAGGGCGACGGCGTCGTGTACGTGCGCGCGGATCGAAAAATTGCCTATGGCGATGTGATGGAACTTTTGGGGCGCGTCGGTGAGTCTGGTTACGCGCGTGTGTCCCTTCTCTCCCAGCCTTCGCCATCCGGAGAAGCCGTAAAGAACTAATGCCCAGAGCCGCCGGAATGAACGTGTTGCGAGCGACCGCCATTCTTCTGTCCGTGCTGATCCACGGCACGATCGGCTATGCGATGCTGCCTGATTTGCAAAATTCCGACATGGAGGCCCTCGACCTCGGCAAAGGCACGGACATCGTGCTCGTCCAGCAAGGCATCGCGACGGAGGGCATATCGAAGCTCGGCGATGCGATGGAGACCATCGAGACGACCGAGATCGTTCCTGTCCAGGAGCAGCAGTCCAAGCCTCCGGAAGAAGTCAAACCGGACGAGCTTCGCGACGTCATCACGTCCGACGCCAGCGATGTCGAGGCGGACGTCGTAAAGACCGAGGAACCGCCGCCGCCGGAGACTAAGCCGCCGGAGCCGCAGGTTGTCGAGACGAAGTCGCAGCCCGAGCAGGTCGCGATCGTGACCGAGCAGAGCTCGGGCGAAGCGAAGTCGGGCGGCAACGCCCGGGAGTTCGGTCTCTATCTCGGCAAGATCAACGACCATGTGCAGCGTGCCAAGGTAAATCCCCGTACGACCGTTGCCGGCACCGTCATTATGAGATTCACGATCGGCGTCGATGGGGCCCTGCTCTCCAAGGAAATTGCGACAAGCTCTGGCTCGAAGCTTCTCGACGACGCCGCGACGGCGGCTATCGACCGCGCAGCACCCTTCCCGCCGATCCCGCCGGAAGTGAGTGTAAAGCCGCTGGCGTTCACCCAGCCCTTCAAATTCATCATGCGGTAAGAGGTTCTGTTGCGCTTGCAATAGATCCAGTAGATCGCGCTACCCGTGCGACAACTCTTCCGGGACTCGCGCCCCTGCGGGGGAGATGCGCGGAATTGTCAGTTTTCTGAAGTCATTCGAGTTGCAGCCGCAGCCCGAAAGCGGTGGGGCTTTGAATTAACCTTGAGTTAGCTACTCGCCCCTAGATTGAAACTGCTTTCAGCACTGCGTTAGGCTGCAATATGATGTTTGGATCAGTTGGAACGGCCAAATCCAACTCCCTGATGAACGAGTATGCGTCGCTGTTGAGCGATGCCGTTCTGCGTCATCGCGCGCGCGTCGCCGAGCAATCCGCGCGCATCGAAGCGGAGCTTGCCGGCAAAGTAAAATCCGAATTCATCGCAAACATGAGCCATGAGCTCAGAACGCCGCTCAATACCGTCATCGGCTTTTCGAAGCTTCTGACGCAGCATCAGCAGCGCCGCTTGCCGGACAAAGAGATCGTCGAATACGCGACGCTCATTCAGGATGCCGCGGGGCACCTCCTCTCGGTCATCAACGATATTCTCGATATCTCCAAAATTCAGAGCGGGAAATATTCGCTCGATGCGCGCGAGGTGAATGTCGGCGAAATTCTCGCCGGCTGCATCACGTCGTTCCGGACGATGGCAAGCGAAGCGCATGTGGATTTGCGCTTCGGCATTGCACCCGATTTGCGCCCCATCCGCGGCGACGCCGAGAAGTTGCGTCAGATCTTCACGAACATCATTGCCAACGCTCTCAAGTTCACGCCGGCAGACGGCACGGTGGACGTCAGCGCGCTGCGGACCAGCAGCGGCGGCGTCATCATCGCCATCCGCGACAGCGGCGTCGGCATGACGGACGAAGAAATCGCTATCGCCATGACGCCGTTCGGGCAGGTCGACGCAGGCCGCTCGCGCTGGAGGGAGGGCGCCGGTCTCGGCTTGCCGATCGCCAAAGCGCTTGTCGAGCTGCACGGGGGTTCACTTGAACTCCGTTCGAATAAAGGTACCGGCACGGAGGTCATCATCAGCCTTCCGACGCGGGACAATGTGAGCGCGGTCGACTCTACGCAAATGATTGCCAACGGCGCTTAACAGGACCGAGATCCGGATCACTATGGCTGGCACAAGTACCTCAAGTCAGATGAATGGCGGCTCCGATACCTCGATCGGGCGTATCGTTTCGGTCACTGGATCGAAGGCGATCGTCTTGCTCGACGGCGCCGGCGACCTGCGCGCCCGTTCGCCGGATGGCCGGCCCGAAATGGGAACCCTGCTCGCGATCGAAACCAGCCGCACGACCGTGCTCGCCATTGTTTCGGCGTTGAGCGTTCCTGTCCCGTCGCAACGCGATGGCGACAGCGAGGTCTGGATCGCAGAACTCGGTCTCGTCGGCGAATTGACGACCGCCGGCGAAAGCAAGACGCCGAAATTCAACCGTGGCGTCACCGGCTATCCGGCGCTCGGCGACCGGGTTCGCCTCGCATTGCGGACAGAGCTCGAAGCAACGTTCTGCGGCGATAGCGGAGCAATGGTGCGTGTCGGCACGATCCGCCAGGACAGCACGATCCCCGCGATGGTGCGCGTCGACGAACTGCTCGGCAAGCATTTCGCGATACTCGGCACTACGGGAACCGGCAAATCGTGCACGACGGCGCTGATCCTCAGATCGATCGTCGAAAAGAACCCGAACGCGCACATCGTGCTGCTCGATCCTCACAACGAATATGCGACGGCATTCAGCGAATGGGCCGAGGTGATCTCGCCGCGGAACATGCAGCTGCCTTACTGGCTGCTGACGTTCGAGGAACTGCAAGAAGTTCTCGTCGGCGACAGCGACCGCAAAGCCGAGATCGAGATCCTTCAGGAAGTGATCCCGATTGCCAAGGCGCGCTACAATAGCGGCCGCGCGGGTGAGCCTGCGAAGCTCCGCCGCGGCTACTCGGACGCGAGCCGCTACACGGTCGACACGCCCGTTCCCTATCGCATTTCCGACTTGCTGCTGCTGATCGACGAACGGCTCGGCAAACTCGAAAACAGAAAAGACCTTGCGCCGTACCGGATTCTCAAGCACCGGATCGAGACGATCTCGCAAGACGGTCGCTACGCGTTCATGTTCGGATCGCTCACCGTTTATGACGGCATGACCCAGGTGCTCGGCCGAATTTTCCGGGTTCCCGTCAACCACAAGCCGATCACGATCCTCGAGCTGACCGGCATCCCGTCGGAAGTCGTCAACGTCGTCGTTTCGGTTCTGTGCCGCATGACGTTCGACTTCGCGCTATGGAGCGAGGGCCAGGTGCCGGTGACGCTCGTCTGCGAAGAAGCGCATCGCTACGTTCCCGTGAACTCGACGCTCGGCTTCGAGCCTTGCAAGCGCGCGATCGCCAAGATCGCCAAGGAAGGCCGGAAATACGGCGCCTCGCTTTGCATCGTCACGCAGCGCCCGGCGGAAATCGATCCGACCATTCTTTCCCAGTGCAACACGGTCTTTGCTCTTCGCATGTCGAACGACCGCGACCAGGAGATCGTCTCCTCGGCGGTCGCCGACACCGGTGCCGGGCTTTTGGAATTCCTGCCGTCCCTCGGGCAGCGCGAAGCGATCGCGTTCGGCGACGGCATGGCGTTGCCGGTACGGATCAAGTTCGACGAACTGCCGAAGCGCTGCCTGCCGAAGTCATCGACTGCGAACTTCTCGGAGCGGTGGCAGAAGTCTCTCGGCGACGATGGCTTCCTCGATCAAATCGTCGAGCGGTGGCGCGCCTCGGGCATACCGGCAAACAACGATGGATCGCAGCATCTCGCAATGATGGCGGATGCTCTCGGCTTTCACGGCAACGCGCATGCGGGCGCGGCGCCGGACGCTCATGACGCCGCTCACGATGCCAGCGCTCCGGGGCATAAAATGCCGTTGGCGCCGACGCCTTACGGGACCACGTCCGCCGTTCCACGGCCGAGCATGCCGCTGCCCCGCCGCGAGGTGCCGCCGGCCCTGCCTTCGGGTAACCCCTCGGGCTCGGCCCCTGCCACAGCTTCGCATCAGGGCAGCAAATCATCCACGTCGGCGGAATCCCTCAGGTCGCTGCGCGAACGCCTGACGCGTCCGCTAGGCTGATTGGTTCAAGTTTTGCACGGGCGCTTCTGCACGGCTGTCGCATTTGGGCCGTACACGTTTCGTCCGATTGGCGTTCGTTCGTCGCGTGGATTTCCTATTAATTTGCGCGAATGTCCCTGAAGGCCGTTTGTGCGCTACATAGACGTTGACCTTTGATATTGGGGGATACCGTTTCTCGATGAGCAATATTTACCCAGTCATTCTGTCGGGCGGGTCGGGGACGCGGTTATGGCCGCTGTCGCGGGCGATGTATCCGAAGCAGTTCATCCGGTTCTTCAACGGTCAAAGCTCGTCGTTCCTCGGCGCGGCGCTCGGGCGGCTGCCGGGACCTCAGGGTTTCGAGCGGCCGATCCTCCTGTGCAACAACGACCACCGGTTTCTGGTGCGCGAGGAGTTG